>DAHVIE010000037.1:0-4323 GCA_027322035.1 Nitrososphaerota archaeon | reverse complement strand
GGCCACGCCTTCTTTGGTGCTGAGGCGCTGGTGCTGGGCGCGCGGCCTGCGTAGGGACGGGCGTCGGCCCAAGCGTTTCACCCCATGAAGCGGACCCTCAACCTCGACGACCGCGCAGGGGCCGAAAGCCCAGGCCGTCGGAGCGGCGACCCGCGGGGAAGCCGCACGGGACAGTACGACCTCCTAGGAACGGGACGAGCGAGGGACGCGTAGAGTCTTCCGTCACCGCAGCCTTGTCACGCCTTCCACGCCGTCGAAGTCCGAGTCGAAGGACGCTATCACTCTCTCTGCACATTCAGGCACGGGGATCCGGAGGAGAGCTTCGCCCACGGGAATGGCGTGTTCAGCTACTCGAGGATGATGACGGGTGAGCCGGCGGGAGACCCACCTTCACTGTTGGAGCCAGACTTGGCACAAAACAGTGCGGTTGCGGCGGGATGAACGGGAAGGATAGATGACCGAATCAAACAACGGATGGCATACCGTCGACTGCATGAGAGAACAATTTAATAAACAACGGCGTCGATGCTTTAGAGTGCGACTGGCCGGGGTCGTATGCGTCTTGGCACTGCTCCTACTCGCGTCTCCTCCCGCTAAAATCAGGGCCGTGGAAGGCTCGGCTCCCGGGGATGGCGTGCTTACAGTAGCAGTGACCCCAGCCGCAGATTCCACCCTGATTATCAACGGCACTATCGAGCCGCTCACCTCGGGGATCTTCTCGTTGACAGACGCACCCTACGGCACCTACAACATCTACGTCCAGAATCCGTACATGCAGTTCTTCTACAAGACAGTGGAACTCAATTCGACAAGCCTTACCGTACATGCCAACTTGAAGCCTCCCTCCCTACTAGGCTCCACAAACGGCCCCTGGGTCCCCCTCGGCCCAGCGTTCTTTCCCAATCTACAAGGGACTACCGTCGACGTGAAAGGGGTTGGCTCAGGGGGAGTCATTCAGTACGCCTCCGGTCATTCGGGAGAGATAGCGCTGCTAAACTCAGATCCGAACGTCATCTACCAGGCAACGGGGTCGTGCTCGGGATACGCTAACAGCTGCCCCCAGAGCTACGGAGGGGTATACAAGACCGTCAACGGAGGCGCGAGCTGGGTTCCGGTCGACCTGGGGCTTCCGTTAGGGATTGTAAGCTCAATCTACCTGGACCAGTCCAGCCCCAACATTCTACTGGTCGGTTTTGAATACCCGAGCGGCGGCATCTACCGCACGGACGACGGGGGAGGATACTGGTACAACGTGGGTCAGTTCGGGCAGACCAGAGATATAACCGAAACCGCCAACAAGAGCCTGCTGGCCGCGACCTCAGACGGCGTGGTCGAGAGCGGCGACATGGGAATGACGTGGAAGACCATCTTTTCTCAACCTGACATTGGTGCGCTTTCGGTTTCCGGAGATACCATCTACGCTTACTCAGCCAAGAACGGCTACCTCTACAAGTCCCTCGACCTCGGCCGGACCTGGACCAAGATGGAATATTTTCCCCCCTCCAGCTTCGGTACCATCAGCGCATCGCCGTGGAACTCTTCCACAGTCTACATCTCAGACAGCATCGAGTTCGTCTCGCACGATGGGGGTGCTCAATTCGAGCCTGTCGCCTCCTTGAGCGGGCAGGGACTCTTGGGAATAATGCGGGCGGTCGTTTTGGACCCCTCGAACCAATCTAGGGCGTGGGCATTCGGGGAGGGCTACCTAGGTTACTCTACCGACGGGGGGACTCAATTCACCCAGACAGCGCAGGGGACGGACAACATGGCCCTGGTGGTGGACCCCCTGAACGACAGCGTCTTGGTCCTAGGTTCGGACGAAGGGGTATACGAGAGCCTGGACTCCGGGAAGACTTGGAACTCTGTCAACGGGAACCTGTCTGACAACCTTGTGACAAGCCTCTCTCTCAGCCTTGACGGCAGTTTCATCGCCTTGGGACTACAGGACTACAACAGCATGCTCTCTCTTGATGGCGGGGCCGTCTGGACTGGAAGCATCGATTCGCCCCTCAGCGGCGAAGACACGCCCGTGTACGTGAACCCCTACAACTCCTCGTGGGCCTACGCGCTGACTTCCAATATTGGGTTCGGCGGCGCGCCGACGACCTTAATGGTTTCCGACGATATGGGTCATTCGTTCCACGCCGTCAGCCTTGTCAACGACGTCGGTCCCTATCCGACGGTCTACCAGATGTACGCCAACCCTTACAATACGTCCGAGGTCTTCGTCGGTACTCAGGGGGGAGTCTACATCGGAAGCTACTACGGTTCCTCGTGGAGCTACTGGAATGGGTCCCCGTCGGAGGTCACTTCTATCGCCATGGACGGTCCGCAGTCATACTTTGTAGGCACAAGCCATGGCCTCTATCGCTTCCAAGGCGGAGTCTGGTCTCAGGTCTCAGCCATCCCATGCATTACCTACTCCGTATCGGTCGATCCAGGAAACACGAGCATTTCTGTCGTCTCGACTGAGGGGTGTTCGAATGGTCATGTCTTCGTCAGCAAGGACCACGGGGCGACTTATACTCCGACCAACCTGATCAGCGGCGGCGAGCCCCCTTGGTTTGTGCAGTTCCTGAACTCCACCGGGTACCCCCTCCTCGGCTTCGGAGACTCCACGATGGGCCTTTATCTGACGTCTGACCTTGGGCAGACCTGGGTTCCGATAACCTACAACTTGGAAGCCGGTGACGTCACCGGAGTCCAACTCGTGGCTGGCAGCTTGTACATAGCGACATATGGCGAAGGGATATTGAAGCTAAGCGATTTCAGCGTGTCGTCGCTGCCAGCTACAGTCAATGTACAAGTCTATCCTGCCGCGTCCTCTGTAACGATGGATGGCTCTCCCTTGGAGACCTATGATGGGCACTCACAGCTCTTCCTCAGACCAGGGACTTACAACTTCAACGTTACCTACCGAGGTCAATCGCAGGCCTACGTCGCGTCTCTTTCGCCTGCGGAGACAACTGACATCAGCATCCACCTTAATGTGACCCTCGCCACCACGACATCGGCCAATTCAAGCGTCACCGCAGCGAACACCACTTCGACAGCGGCGTCGGCTGCGAACACGGGGGGGACCTCGACACACCTGTCGAGTACGGCTACGGCTTCGAGTGCCGGCGTGCCTGAATTCCCCTACCAAGGCGTGCTCGTGGCGGTCGTCGCTTTCGTCGTCGTTGCTGCTTACTTCACCGTCCGAATGAGTTTGGGAGACCGTAACCGCTTCTGCCGTCGTTCATAGATCCCTGCGGAGTGAGCTTCCAGCCAGAGCTCGTGCTTCGGGAACCAGGTTCCGCGTCTCCTACCGTCGTCCGTCGCGCCCTCCTCTGCGGGGGTGAGGAGGTGGAGGGGCCCGGGGACGGGAACGGGAGCGAGGTGGTGACCGCGGCTATCCTGATGTCTTCCATCGCGGGGATGATTATCCTCACAGACAGCCTCGTCACTCTGGCGTTCTCCTCGGCTCTGTACTCCGGGTCCGGGCAGTACTTCGGGCTCCCTTTCCACTACTGGTTCGGGCCTTACATCTTCGGCCCCCTGGCGAAGTACGGGAAGAGGTTCGGAGGGTTCGACAGGCACCAGCTCGCTGCGTTCGTCATAGCCAGGAAGGCGCTGGGATACGGGGAGGCTCCAGCGTTCGATTGCCTCCCGAGGACGAGGAAGAAAGAGACGATGTGGGACCGCTGCGTCAGACATTATGGACGCTCATGTGACTGATTAGTAGGATGAATCCTGTTTACCGCCTTGTCACCGGTTATTGTCTTTCCGCCCTGATAGGCGGGGAGCGCCGCTGATCGCCCATGGATTTCCCGGCGTGGAAGGACCCGGGCTTGGAGCCGCCGATGTGCGAAGACTGCCGTGTCGAGATGAAGGTGCTTGACCCCCGAATCTGCCTTCACGAAGGATACGCCGAGGGGTACGACGTCGCGCTGATAGAGCGTCCCTCCTGCCTCACCCAGGAGGAGAGAAGGGTGGCCCTGTTCGAGGACATCCTATTTGCAGCGGGGAAACGGCTCGACCACAGGAGGAGATCCATCGAGGAGTTCGGCTTCGTTGCGACGTTCGAGCCCGAAGAAAGCCACCGTCCTCGCCACCCTGTCCATCGTCCGGGTCCTCCTAAGGAACTGGTACTGGGAGCGGTATAGGAAGGCTGCGCACGAGATGGTACAGATCTCTAGGAATGGGACGAGCGAGGGACGAAGGGACGCCTTCGCCAATGCGCCCCGGACCGGTTCGCGCAGCGCCTGAGGGTGCGGGGAACCGCCTAGGGGACCGTCGCGAACCCGGCCTGCTTGAAGTGCCCGTCGAACGTGAAGGCCGTCC
>DAHVIE010000015.1:0-4647 GCA_027322035.1 Nitrososphaerota archaeon | reverse complement strand
CGGTCGCCTATGTAGGAGCCGAGCCTGGTGTCTGAGAGCTGGCTTGGCGCCTGGATGTGGAACTCGAGGTGGTACTTCTCCTCCTCCACCTTCCTGTCCACCCTCCCGCACGTGGTGCAGACGTATTCGTCTCCGGCCCGGGCGATGTGGCCGCGGCATTCCCGACACCTTTCGACCTGTTCGAGTCTCTCCATTTGCATCGACCTCCTTGGTTGGTTTGCCCTGGGCTGGCCCCGAGAGTTGGGGCTGGCCGTCGCCCGTAGACGGGCCGGAGACCGGGTTCGTGAAGCGGAAGGTGGCGTCCTTCTCCGCCCATGCCAGAGCGTCGATGCTCGCCGCTAGGGCAGCGAAAATACGAGCAGGACGACCTCTGTTGTTTCTCTGGGTTTGGTCCGGGATAACTATTGGATCCCAGACGTCAGAGAGCTGGGCGGAGCGACCTCCACCGCCAGAACTTCACGCCGCGGTTCGCCGGCGCCTGCGAGTGGTTTTACGTCCCTTGACGGGCAGTTCAGGAGAGACGGCTAAACGAAGGCAGACCCCGGGCTGGATGGCTTTGTCGCGACAAAAAGGGGCAGGCGTTGTGAGATGAATGTCTATCGGCACCGCTGATGGTGCTCTTCAGGCTCGCTCCGTACTGGAACGGGCCTCTGCTTCGTTTGTTAAGGGGGGTTTGCTAAAATGGGTTTAGCAGCGTCAAGGTGGCTGTGAGTATTTAACGCGGGAAAGCTGGCCGAGTTGTAACTCTCCCTACGCCACTCTTGTTGCTTGATGTGTCCCGGACCACAGGCGAAGGGTGCCAAGATCGAAGCCGAAGGATGCCAACGAGGGTCAAAGGGTGCCAAATTTCTTGCCCGAAGGATGCCAAATCAGTGGAAGGGTGCCAAGAACGGGGGCAAGGATGCCAGATTCGGGACGAAAGATGTCCAGCCCAGGTGACTAGCGGCATCAATCTAGCATTTCCGGCGTGATCCCCAGGACAGCAGGACCTTCTTGCTAAACCCCGCCGAGCGCCTCCTCGAAATCGGGATAGGTTCATTACACGGGTTCTCTCGGATTGTTAGATTCAATCGGATTGAAGACGAAAAAGATAGGGCAGGATGAAACAGGTCGCTTGGAGTTTCTCTACCACGGTTCGCACCAACAGGGCCTGAGGATGCTTGAACCAAATGAATCAGGTTACGGGAAGAAGTATGTCTATGGTACCGACAGCCTTTCTAGCGCCGTAATCTTCTTGGGGAGAGGGAGAAATTCCTTTGAAGCAAGTTGGACAATGGGCGGAAAGGACCAATACTTCTGCGAGAGAAAGTATGGAATCTTGGATAGATGGTATTCAGGGGTAAGGGGCTCCGTATACGTCCTATCCCCAAGTGATTTTCAGAAAGACGAAAGGGTAAGCGAGCACGAGTTCATTTCGTCAAGGCCAGTAAGAATCCTTGAAGAAACCAAGGTCGCCGATGCCAAGGCCTTTCTCTTGGATTTGGAGAGGCAAGGCAAGATAGAGATCATACAATACAAGGACAGGATGACGAAATTCCCTGACGATAGCGATTTGGTCGAGATGTGTCTGAATGGTCTTGGCAAATACAGCGTTGAATTCACGCTCAAAAGAATACGAAAATTGCAACCGCAAATCGAAAAAGAGTTCCTTGAGAAGGCTCAGCGAAGGATGACAGGTCTGTAAGAGTGTGCGACATCAGCTCAGCCTGGTCTGGGGTTCAGCGCCATCGGGCGCGGGTTTCCACCCCTGGGCCAGCTGCCGACCCTCCTGCGTCAGTGCGTAGCCCTTTCCCTGGCGGAAGATCAGTTTGAGGTCGTGGAGGTGTGCAAGGAGGCGGGCCGTCGTCCTCTCCGACACCCCGAGGTACAGGGCCATGGCCCTCTTGTTCTGATATCCCAACTCGAGCATCAACGCGAGGAGGTGCAGCTCTTCGCCTTCGGGGCCAGACGGCTGGACCGGGGCGTTACCTGTAGTAGAAATCGGAGGTGAGACGACCTGCTCCATTTTCGCCTCGGGCTCCTGTTCACCATCCCCTGCCTGGATGATTTTGTTCAACTCCTCCTCTGAGAGCCCCATGGGCTCGTGAACCACGTCGAAGGTAAGCCTGTCCTTGTCCTGCAAGAAGTTCCGGACCTGGGGGACCTGGTTTAGGGAGACCACGACGAAGGTCACCTTCCTGTATCTGGACACGTTCTTCTGCCAGTTGTCCTTTAGCTGGGCGGGGTTCTTCGCAGGGGTTATCTCGATCTCGATGGCGGTCCTGCTCTCCTCATCCCACTCGTCAGGCTTGACCCGGGCGTAGACCATCCCCTCCTTCCCCTGCTTGTACTCGATCTTGGGCTCGATGTACAGGATGTCCGGGAACGGACCTGCTCTGTCTCCTCGGTCGAAGGCGCACCAGTACCCCTTCTCCCAGTACTTCTCGAGGAGCTGGAGCATCGTCTTCACGTGCAGGGGGCCGCCTACCCTCCCGTTCTTCCTCCACTTGGCCACGTCGAACCTGAAGAAGTCGTCCTCGGCGGCCTGGGTTATCGAGTAGAAGACCTGCCTGGCCTGCATCTTCTCGGCCTCTGTCTCGGGCTCCTTCCACATCGGCTCCCCTGTGTCGGGGTCCTTCCCCATGTAGAGCTGGCCACCTTCTGGCTTCCCACTGACATATCCCCTGTCGGCGAGGAAGTTCAGGCCGACCTGGAGGACGTTCCTGTCCCAGTGGCACCTCTCCTCGAATATCTTGGCCATGTGGCGGAAGGCGATCTTGGTCCCGATGCGGTGGAGGTAGGCCAGGGGCATCCAGTAGATAGGTCCCCCGAGGGGGCACTCACCCCGCTGCTTCTTCGCCTCTGCAAGGTCCTTTTCGTACTTGAGGGTGTTGTCCCCGACGGCGCCGCCGTAGAGGTCTTCCATGTCCTCCTTGAGGTATTCCATCGCCTCCGCGAAGCTCCCCGGGAGCTTCAGTCTTGGGAAGGTCACTCTGAAGGGGGGCTCCGTCGGCTTCCCCCCGACAGGCCTCTTCCTTACCACGGCCGCGTAGTCTTCCAGGCTCGGGATGAGAGAGTCCACAGCCTCAGTCTTCTGGGGATAGAGGAGCTTGGCCAGCTTCCTGGAGTCGTCCGGGCTGCTCCTGAAGGCGAGGACCGAGCCCACGTCGGACTGGATGGAACCCATCAGGTCGTCGGGGATCTCGGAGAGGGTCTGGGCGACCATCCAGAGGTGGAGCCCGTACTTGCGCGACTGGGAGAGGATGGTCCTGAGGATCCTCAGCTGGGCTATGTCGCGGAACTCGTCGGCGGCGAGTATCACAGGCGTCCTGGCGACCGGCTCCTCCCCCGCCCTCTCCGGCCTCTTGACGCGCTTCAGGCTGACGAAGCACATCTTCATCACCACGGCAGAGGCGAAGATCCGCCTGAACTCGCTAGGGAGGCTGGAGGGGATCCTGAAGATGGTGAGCATCCCCGGCTCCATCCTCTTCTCGAGGTCGATGGTGGACTCCCTGCTGCAGAAGGTCCTGAAGGTGATAGACGACGGGGGGAGGACGAAGTTGGATATCCTGTTGGTGACCGGCATGAAGGCGTCCTTGGGGAGCTTGGAGATCGCCTCGATGGTCTCGTGGATGAGGCAGATAGTGCGGAGATACGGTTCCGCCGAGTATTGCCAGAAGAGGGCGCTGCGGTACATGGGGGAGGCGGAGAGGCTCCTCGGCTCCGTCAGGCGGTCGGAGGCGCGGAGCAGGCTCTTCGAGCTCTGCGATTATCTCTCGAACCGGGACTACTGACCCGATCCGTCCGGAGGGCCTGCCACGGTCCCCCCTCGCCGCGCGGCGGCGCGCGAACCGGCTTGCCTGCCTGCGGACGCGGCCCGTCCTCGCGCTTTAAACGGATATATCGCGGCCAGCCGATGGCACGGCCATGAACGAATCGAGGGAAGCTGAAGACATAGAGAAGGGACTCTTCGAAGGACTCATCGAGGCGTTGAGCGACAAGCACTCCCAGCTGGACATCAACTTTCAGCACGCGAAAATGAACCTGCTGGGCTCGCAGCTCGGCTGCGAGCTGAACGGCGTCCTGAGCGTCAGCGTCCACATGAGAGAGCTGACAGAGGACGAGAAGAGGGCCTCGGCCGAGAAGAACGTCGCGCTGATGTCACAGAAGTAAGGGCCAAGGCGGCCCTGTCCCTCCTTCTTGCTCTTGGTCGCTGCCGGTCAGGTCTTCCTTTACCGTAGGGTTTCCAGCAGTCTCCCCAGTTTCAGGGGATTCGCCGTCATGTGGCCTGTGAGCCTCGACGCCCTGTTCCCCATGCTCAGCAGTCTCTGGTCCTTGTCGTAGAGCGTGAGCGTCCAGCCCATCTCAGAGAGCCTCCTCGCCATCCCCTCCGACTCCACGAGCAGCGTCCCCACGCCGCCCCGCCCCCTTCCGAGGCCGAGCATCTTCCCCAGCCTGATGCCGCTCTGCTTTATCCCGTCGGCCTCTATGCTGAGCACCCTGGATTCGGAATCTAGCCGCACCATTGGGGCCCCGTTCACCGACACGCTCAGGCCCCCTGACTTGAAGCGGGGGAGAAGGCCAAGCACGGCCGCGAACTGCAGACGGGCAGGAGGCGGCTTCCTGCCGTCTCGTCCCTTCCGGACTCTCGACGTAGATCCCAGCCCC
>DAHVIE010000085.1:0-31991 GCA_027322035.1 Nitrososphaerota archaeon | reverse complement strand
CCCCTCACCCCCCTTTCGTTCGGGAAGCACCCCTCACCCTCACCCCCCGGGAGAGGACCCTCACCCCTACCCTCACCCCACAAAGAGCCCATTTTTAGGCCAAAAAGGGGGGTGAGGGTGCCGAAAACCGACCCCTAGTATAGGACGGCATGGACCCCCTGAGTAGCCCAGGGGGCCCCTTTCCGCGGATGTCCAGGGACGGAAAGGGCCCGCAGCGCTGTCCTGGATCCGACGTTTCGGCCCTTGGGGCGATTACGACGGCCGGGGGACAGATGCCGCAAGAGGGGAAGGACCTGGGAATGAAGGCTGAAACAGGGGGCGCGAACGTGCCACAAAACACCTGCATGATTCTCGCAAGGCTACCTCCGCGCTGAACGGTCGAACACGGAAGGGTTCCCGCCGACACAATTCGCGTGCGCCAGGTTTGGCTTCAGAGAGGGGACGAACAAAGCCGTCAGCGGGACCCCGGCGCAGCGGGGGCCCAGGCAGGGTGTGGGTGTTTCGCCGGAGGTACCATCGCTTGAAGCAGAGAGGGGAGGACGCGGCCCGGCGCCAAAGCGGTGACCTGGGCGCAGGAACGCCTTTTGGATCCATCTCTTCTGGTCTTCCATCGCTCACCCGGCGCTCCTTGCTATGGGCCCCGTTGGCTGCAACCTTCGGCCTCTCCCCCAAAGGCTTCGTTAAGTCGAGGTGCACCATGGGGTTGCCCCTATCTGACACGCAACCCGCCGGGCCTTGACGGCAGGCAGGCGTCATGACCAAGACGCTATACTGCGCTCAGCCCACTCGTACGTCTTCGCCAGCCCGTCGGCCAGCTTCGTCTTTGGTTTCCAACCGAGGGTCTTCTCGGCCCGGGTGAGGTCGGGGAGCCTGCGGAGGACCCCAACCGGCTTGGTGGTGTCGTACTTCGGGGTGATCCGCTTGCCTGAGATATCGATGATCTTTTCAGCGAGGTCCTTGATGGTCGTCTCCTCGGTTGAGCCCAGGTTGACGGTGAGGTTCCCCTTGGTCTCGACGTATTCGTCCAGCCTGAACAGGCCGTCCAGGAAGTCGTCGACGTAGAGGAAGGCCCGCCTCTGGGTCCCGTCCCCCCACATAACGAAGTGTTCCTCGGGGTATCTGATGGCCTTCCTGATGAGGGAGCCGATGACCTGGCTCCTGTCCTCCTTCAGGTAGATGTTGGGGCCGTAGGCGTGGAAGATCCTCGCGATGCCGATCCTCTTCCAGAGCGCGGCAGAGCATCCAAACATCCTGTCATGCGTTGGTCAGGTCCCTAGGATGTAGCTCCTGCCACTCCTCCTTCTCCACCTGCCTGAAGGTCCGTTCCTCTTCCTCGAAATCGAAGCTGGACTTGCTCTTCCCTCGTCGGCCTCCTGCCTTTGCGAGTAGGTCGGGGAAGTTGGCGGACACGGCGAGGACCATCCTTTTCAGCGTCTGCTGGTGGTGCGGGAACTCCTCCATGGCCTTCATGCAGGAGGTGATGACTGCCTCCTTGGCGCCGTCGAAGCCTGCCTCCTTGAGGCCTTTGGCCCTGGTCTTGCACTCGGCCTCGACCATTCTGGCCATCTGGGACGTGACCTCCTGCGGGAGCTCGTCCCTGCGGTTGGACTTGCACAGCTCCTCGAATATCACGAGCCCCTTTTCTATCAGTCTCCCCTCCACGCCGTTCCCGAACTCGGCGCGCACCATCGCAGCCTTCGAGATCATGCCGTAGGTCGTCCCCTTCATCCGGATGGGACTGGTGCGGAAGACGCGATGGAGGGGGTTGACGAAGGAGTTCTGGCCCTTCAGCCCCTCGCCCAAGGGAGTGGATGAGTGGGGCATTTGGTACCCAGAAGTGGTCCCGCACACTGGGCAGACCCTCTCCCCGTCGTCAGCCAGGACGAACTCTTCGACGTGATACTGGTCGGCGTGGAGGTCCTTCGGGTCGAAGAAGTCACCGAAGCGGCGGCGGAGCTTGGAGTAGGCGATGGAGACGTTGCTCCCCTTCACCCCCTCGAAGGAGGGGTCGGTCTCTCGGATGAATCTGGCAAGATCTGACGGATGGCCCTGGAGCCGGGGGTGCCCCTGCAGCACCATCACCACCGTTGACTGGAGGCGAGGCGGTCGGCCGACCCTCCTGACTGTCGCAGGATGCCCGGATTTCATGGCCTACTTCCGTCGTCTGTAAGCAGGGTTATGGACGGCTTCCTTGCTGCAGGAATGGTGTCGGCCGCGGAGGGCCTCTGGGGAGGGGGTTCCCTCTTTCCTGTAACCTCTGTAACGTCTGTAACATGGGATTCCCTCCAGAGCTGGACCCCCTTCTTCGTCAGCCTGTAGCCGGGGGAGGTCTTCTCTACCACCCCCATGGCTTTGAGCTCTGCGCAGACTCTCCTGATGGAGGGGGCCTCGTGGCCGATGTCTTCGGCGAGGTAAGGGCTGTTCCTCGGTCCCTTGGCGAGCGCTTCGATGACCTTGGAGGCCAGCTCGCTCCTGCGCATGAAGGCGGAGTACTCCCTTCTGTCCTCCTCCGTGACAGAGATCTCGCCGTGCATGACCCTGTAGTCCTCGACCTCGAGCAATTCGAGGACCTCCTCCAGGAAATCCCTCGCGAGCCTGATGTGCGCCTCATTCACCTCTAGGGTGACGCCGTCCGTGGTGCTGAAGGCGAGTGCTGCGAAAGCGGCGGATATCCTCAGGAGGGAGAGGAGGGAGTCCTCGTTCACCACTGGGACTTCGGGGACCGAGTACCTCGCCAGCAGGTCCTTGTAGGCGGCCTTGGCCTCTTCCATGGCGTCGTCGTCGAACCTTACGCAGGAGGGGTTCCTTGACCAGGCCCACAGGACGAGGGATTTGAGGTTCGAAAGGAACTCGGGGTCGTCGACGCCGTGCAGGGTGGCGTCGGCGATCCTGTCTGGGTCCACCTCCCCCGCCCTGAAGGGGATGGCGAGGTCCCATCGGGTGAGGTCGGCCTGGTCCTTGAAGCAGGGTAGCTCCCTCAGGGCCATGCACGGGTAGGGGTAGAGCCCCATCTCCTGCCGTGCGTTGCTGTCGGCCACGACCCGGGTGCGCGCCCAGGCCCTCGCAGAGAAGCTCCTCCTCACCTCGACGTAGAGCTTGGCAAGGGTCTCCCTCATCGTGGCCAGATCCTCTGCCGGAAACTTGTGGAGCGCCTCGAGCACCACCAGTCCTCGGTCCGCCTCGACCATGACCCCCCAGACGACCATCCCCCGCTCCGAGTCTATGGCGTAGGTGATGCCGGTGCGGCTGCTCGTCTCCCCGATGGCGTGCTTCCCCAGGCCGAGCTTCTGGCGGAGGTAGTCCTCGACCGAGCCCTTCCCCTGACGGGGGTCCCCGAAGAGCATCGCCCGGACCGTCCCGGGCCTGAGCTGGCCGCTCACGTCGATCCAGGTTGGGGAGAGGTAGGCGAGGAGGACTGCGAGCTTCGCCTGGTCCCGCCCGGCGATGCGGGGGTTGCACTTCGACGCCAGGAACTCCAGGGACTTCAGAGACTCGGAGTAGGGCGAGAAGTAGCTCCGGAGGGCCTCCACATCGTCCGGGGTCAGGTCGAACGAGTCGACCGACGGGAAGTCCTGCCTGACGGCGTCGACGAGCAGCTCGATGTTCGAGTTCCGCGGGTTGACGACGAGCGTCCCCTCGAGCTCCACGTCCTTGTTCTGAGGAGCCCTCCCTAGCACGTACCCGCCCAGGAGGGAGCCGGAGGTCGGCCCGGAGGACGGCTCGTCGAGGGCTGAGGTGTCTCGCAGCAGGACGCCCTGGTAGGTCAACGGGGGACCCGTCGACCGGGTCACGGCCCAATTGTGAGGCATGCCACTGTCCCCGCAGGGCTCTTCCGCACCTCGCTGAACCTGCGCGGTTGTCTCTCCGACCATGAGGGCATAGAGGCGTCCAGGGTCGGCGGACGCGTCGCAGTCCTTTGCCTTTCCGCACCGAGTACAGACAGCCCTGAAGCTCGCGAAGACCGCCTTGACCCCGGATTCACCTGAGATGTGCGCCCTGACGGCGATGCGCTTGCCGACAAGTTCGCCCCTGAGGTCAGCGAACCTGAGTCTCGCCGGTCCGCCACGGACGCTTCCGTCGTTCTGCCCGCCTCTGACCATCTTGTGCTCGCTAATCCTTAGCGAACGTGGTATTTAAGCCCGCTAGTCGATAGCGTGCTAACATCTAGCGAGCATTGAAATACCCATCTCGCACCTGCTTTGCCGTGGACGAGCTAGAGAAGGGGATACTCGCTCAGCTGGGTCCGGGGAGGATGATGATCTCTGAGATCGAAGAGTCGGGCCAGGCGGCGAGGCAGACTCTCCACACCAGGGTCGAGCAGCTGGTCGCCGGGGGCTACGTCCGAGAGGAGAGGGAAGAGAAGCTCCCGTTCCGAAGGTACCTCTCCCTGACGGAGAAGGGGCAGGACGCGCTGGAGCTCGAACTCTCCAGAGACAGGGCGGAGCTGGAGGAGCGCGCGGCGGGGGAGAAGGGCCTGTACGAGACGGGTTGGTTCTTCAGGGACTTCGTACACAACGACCTCGCCCCGAGGGAGTCCGTAGTCAAGGGGGCCCTCAGGATGGTGGGGACGTTCGGGATGCTCCCGGCTTACAGAGACATCCTTCAGCCCGCTTTCAGGCCCAACGCGGACGAAAAGGACTACGCCGAGCTGCTCATGCGGCTCTTCGTGGACTCGGTCGACTACGAGGGGCTCTTCGGGGAAGACGAGAGGCTGAGAGCGTTCGTCGACAGCTATCCGCCTTTCAGGAGGACGATTGCAAGGGGACGCTGGATGGTGGCGACAGGGTTGAGGGGGGAGCACTTCGACTACCTCTCGGCGTTCGGGCGCCCGGAGGTCAGGAGGCTGACCAGGAGGCGCTTCGTCATGAAACTTGAGGAGAACTACCTCAGGTCCATGAACGAGGAGTGTTCACGCGTGGCAGGGGAGGGTGTGTCTCTTGGCAGGGACAGCTTCCTGGAGGTCCTCTGCTGGGTGCGCCTCAAGATGAGGAGCCTCCCTGCGAGGGCCTACGACAGGCTCAGGGATCAACTGCTGCTCATCGCCCTTTCAGGTTTGGGCCTCGTCGAGGAGGGGCGGGCTGGGCCCCATCCCGCCTGAAAGAGAGCGGGGTCTGCGAGTCAGACGAGATTCGGTCGGATGCTACATCTTCCTTTCCGGTTGACTCCATCCGGCCTAGGTATTTCGTGACCACCCTGTTTCCCTCGCGCCACTCTGCGTACCTGTAGGGGCCATGAGCCGCGCTGCATCTCCCACAGTTGATTGTCAGCATCCGGACGGTCGCGTTCTCCGGCACTACTTTGCTCTTGGAGGCGGTCTCGGCTTCGGGCGCTATGCAACTGCTCCGCAAGGTGATCCATCCTCCTTATGCTACAAGACGTTGCATCCAAATTTAAGGGCCCACAAGATCGACGGAGACCCTGATGCAAGGGTGTCTGAAAGTGAATGGGTCTGGGCGGTTCTTATGCTACAAAGGCTGGCGTAGCATAAGAAGACGCTTTCACCGACCCCTCCTCACGATAGGGCACCAAGTTCGGGGCAGCTTATCCTGCAAGACTTCCTGGACTCGGAGAGATGGAGACCACCGCCGTGCAGCCCTCCTCGAGCAAGGACGGGCGGGATGCCTCAGGCGACCTGAATGGCCCCTACGAAATCCTAGGGGTGAGCAAAGGCGCTTCCAAGGCGGAGATCGCGGATGCCTTCAGGAAGTTGACACCTCCTGGACCAGCGGCTCGTCTCCTCGGGCAGGAGGACTCGGGCCACGCGGCTGGCGGCCTTACAATTGGTAGGGTTTTTATACGAAAGGTAGGTCCGAACTGCCGATGGCTAAACAGAGCGTAGTAGGCCCGAAAGGACAGATAACCCTCCCGAAAGAGATGAGAGAGCATTATCACCTGCTGGAAGGCGAGGAAGTTGTCTTGGTCGAGGAGGCGGAGGGCGTCTTGGTGAGGCACCGGCCCGCGGGGCTGAGGGGAAGGTTCAGGGGGAGGATGGACCTGAACGGGCTGGACAGAGATGTCAGGGAGCTGCGCGAAAAGTGGACCCTCTAGGCTGACGACATGAAGCTGTACGTGGCTGACACGGTCGCACTCGCCCGCTACCTGGAAGACGACCTCCCCAGCAGGGCCGAGGGCGCCTTCCGCGAAGCCGAAGCGGGTGCGGCGGTAATCCTGATCCCTGAAGTCGTCATCGGTGAATTCGCCTATGTCGCCCTGAAGGGCCGTCTCAAGACCAGGGACCCGAAGTCAGACATCAGGGAGCTGATGAGGGAGATCGCCGCTTCGTCTTATCTGGCTGCGGCCGCGATGGACCCGGCTGCCTGGGAGAAGTTCCTCGACTGCACGGTGCCTGAGCTGCACGACAGGATGATCTATTCCATCGCGTCCTCAAGGGGGGCGTCTGCGATTATAACCCCCGACAAGGACTTGAAGCTCTCCGGCTTCCCGACTCTTTGGTGAAGGGCGCCGAGAAGAGCGGCTCGGAGGAATGTCAGCGGTCGTGGCCGCTTTTGTAGCATGAAGAGACACTTTCACTCTCCCCTCCTCTCGTTTCGACGCCAAGACAGTCGTCGTTTATTTGGCCTCCTGCCCCGAGTCTGGGGAGATGCAAACGACCTCTGTCCAACCGTCGCGGACCAACGGATGGGACAGCGCGCCGGGGTCGAAGAACTTCTACGAAATCCTAGGGGTGAGCAAAGGCGCTTCCAAGGCGGAGATCGCGGATGCCTTCAGGAAGTTGGCCCTCCGGTATCACCCAGACAGGAGCAAGGATGGGGAGGCTGCAGTGAAGTTCGCAGAGATAAGCGAGGCCTACGCAGTGCTGTCCGACGACGAGGAGAGGGCCCTGTACGACGCGCTGGGGCCGGGGAGGTACGACGACCCGTGGGAGGTCCGCCGCTACCGCGAGCGGCAGGAGGAGGCGGCGCGTGAGGCGAGGGCCCTGGAGGCGGAAAAGTGGGAGCAGAGAGGCGGGGCAGTAAACACGATCATAGGCTCTCTCATCTGCCTCGTCGGCCTTGACGCGTTAATCCCGTCCTACGTCCTCGGCCCCTGGGACTACGTGTTCAACGGCTTCGTCATCCTCTGCCTGCTGGTGGGGGCCCACCAGTTGTTCGAGGACTGATGGGCTGCCGTCCTGCGATTGCCTTCATTCCGGCGTCCCGGCGACCTGTATTCCCTGCTTCTCCGCCATGCGCCTCGACGACGGCTGAGGGAGTCCGCTCCCCCGGGTCGTCTTCACCCCGCGCAGGTCGCCCGAGGGCGGGTGTACGAGGAGCCCCACCTCCTCCCTCCCGAGGATGACGAAGGGGAGCGAGTGCTTCCAGAACAGATAGTCCTTGACGTAGGAGTCCATCGGTGTCTTGACGTCGAGCGCCCGGCGCTGGACCATGTCGACGAGCATCCTAGGGTCGTCCGTCCACCACGCCTTCAGGCTGTCCCCCAGCTTCGAGTCCCCTCCGAGAGACGAGGCGGGCGAAGGGCCGAGCCAGCGCCCCCTCCTCACCTCCCCGGCGTCCTCGACCATGCCGAAGGGGAGCTGGTCCGTCCCCTCTTTGCCGAAGTCCACGACCCCGCGGACGACCATGGCGACGAGCCTAGAGCTTGACTTCGCCTCGATGTGGTCCTTCAGCCTCGGGAAGTATGCGAAGAACTCCCCTCCCTTCCCCGGATGTTCGGTCGGCTCGGGGTTCTCTTGAGTCAGGGCCGCATATGGGCTCACATAGGGCCCGGAGATGATGTCGTATCTGTTGGAGAGGGTGGACATCAGGTCGCCAAGCTGGTCGTGAAGCCCGGCCTCGAACCATTCGAACTGGACCCAGGCGAACCTGCTCCTCTGGAGGGTGATGAGGAGCGAGGTCATGAGCTGGCCGGTCTTCCTGGTGTCGTAGACGGCGAAGCAGTGCCCCTGCTCGTTGCCGACGAAGAAGAAGCGCGTGCTGGAGGGGTCGAGCTTCGACAGCCAAGGCGGCACTGGATATGACTTTCCGTCCCTCGAAGTGGCTGTTGCCACTCCAGTCGCGGGCGGGAGGCCGACCTTGATGTGCTGCCGGTAGAGCTTGACCGCCAGATCCAAGTCCCAAGAGGCGGAGGAGCCGAAGCAGAGCTCCGACTCGGAGCCGTCCCAGAACAGCTCGAAAGACCGGGGGTGGTTGGAGACGATGGCGTCGGCTGCCGCCTGCACCGATGCCTGTTCCAGCGGCTCCTTCTGCAGAGGGACCGAGATGGGCTGCAGGAACCAGTCTTGCTCGGCGGCGGTCATCTCTTCCCCTCCTTCGTCGGGGCGGCCTTCAGGGAGGCCCAATCGATGTACAGATATCTAGCACGGGGGCTGCTGTAGAGGAGCCATCGTTTCGGGCGATCGAACGCCAGCATGAGGGAGGCGGCGAGGGCCGCGCCGGCAAGAGCCGCCTGGACGACGGGGAAGACGTTCCAGCTGGCCTGGGCGAAGGAGAGGGGCAGGTCCAGTGGAAGAGGGACGAGCAGAAGTGCCGCTGACGCGGCGAGCATGATCCCTGCCCACTTCAGTCTCCAGGGCCTCACGGGCCTGGTCTCATGTGGTCCGTTGGAGCTCTCCAGGGCGGTCCCCAGGAAGCCGTAGACCGCCAGCCAGTCCTCCCGCGTCATCCTCCTTGGCAGCCGCCTGGAGCTGCCGAGATGGTGGAAGGAGAGCGTCCCCCGCATGATCATAGAGAGGAAGACCAGGATGGGCGGAGCCAGATAGACGGGCACCAGGTTCGCAGTGACCATGTAAAGTAAAAGCGAGACCACGCGCGGTCCCTACCGTGTAGCATAAGGTTCGTGCGGGCCAGAAGTCCTTTCTTGGCGTCGTAGTTCGTCCCTTGTCACTCCCCAAGACGTCTCATGGAAGGGCGACGGTTAGTTGGGATTGTTCGATTTGTTAGTGTCTGAGCCGACTGTGGCGTTGGCGGGGGCGCTGCAGGGACTGAGACAGAGCATACGCCCGGATTCGGCACACCGATTTGCGGAGAATCGAGCGCGCTGTCGCGGAGCCGCTTTTGACCTACGGACATGAGCGCAATCAAAGAGCTGGCAGAGAGGACGGGCATCGACCGAGGCGAAGTCTCAGAGCTCCTCGACATGATGAGGGAGAAAGGGTGGGTGAAGGTCCGTCGGCCGAACGCGACCGGGACCGCCCGTTGGGAGCTGACGGACGGGGGGAGGAGGGTGCTCCCGCCTTCGACCCCCGAGGGGTACGCCTCCATAGGCGGACCTGAAGCTCAGAGGTTGGCGGTGGCGGCCCGCGACTACTACCTCTCGAGGGGGTTGTTCTTCGCCCTCGGCAGGCAGGATGCCGGTTTGAAGAGGAAGGTGGACTGCGTTGCCTACGACTACGAACACCAACTCTCAGCAGCTGTGGAGATCGAGAGCTCGGAGCACGTCTTCCACGACCACGTCGAACAGGTAAAGCAGCACATGCTGGAGGTCTCCCCCTTCGACGAGGTGCACTTCTGGGCCCACCAGGACGCGGCCGAGAAGATCATGGAACTGAGGAACGCGCTTCGCGCTGAGGACCAGCCTAGAGTGAAGGTGTTCGCAGTCGGGGAGGCGCCTCTTCGGTGATTAGCAACCACCAAACTTCCTTCGTTGGGACCGGCTGGCCGGGAAGGAGGAACTTCGTCCATTCTGGCTTCTCTTCGTTCTTCTTGTCGAAGACCGACCTCTCCGTCCTGTCTGCGCCGTAGAGCTCCTTCATCTTCGCGCAGAACTCCCTGATCTCTGCCTCCGAGTGCCTCTCTTCCGGCGGCTTCAGAAGCTTCTCTTGCACGGGCGGGCTCTGCTCCTCCCCCGGCCCCGCCCTCAATCTGAATGTCCATGTGAAATCAGGTTGAGTGACCAGAGCTTGCTCGATTTCCCTCTTGTATTGAGGGTCCCAAGCTCTCGCCAACCTCGCAGCGTCGTCCCCAGAGACCCTTCCGGCCGCTTGGACCGCGCAATTCGAGATCACGATCTTGAGCAGGGTGTCGTCGAGCTGCGCGGTCGTCTGGTGGCTCAGGATGAGGCAGAGCCCCTGCGACCGCGCCTGAGAGAGGATGGTCTGGATGGCCTGGAGCCTCTGGAGGTCTTGGAACTCGTCACAGTTGTGGACCAGAATCCCGTCTGCGAAGAAGTTGTGGTTCCCCTCTACGTCAATGTCGTAGACGTATCGCGTTTGTCCTCCTTGTGTTTCCAGCGCAGCCTGGCCATCTTCCTCAATCTCTCCACTTTGCACTCCGGCGAACACATCACCTTCAATCCATTCCTCATAATCGCCGCTTGAAACCTGCTCGGCACAAACTGTCTTCCGCACGACCCGCAGGTTGCAATTGGTACAGGGTCCAGGAGCTTGTAGAGCATGGAGGGAGGTACAAACAGCCGAATGAGGTCGAACAACCTGTCTCTGCCAGCATGATCTAGCATGATGAACCACTGGCCGTGCCTGATATCCGGGGCCACGTGACCGCTGACACCCCATCTCTTGTGTAGCCAGTTGACCAGTAAAGCGTTCTCCTCGAACGTGAAGTCGTTCGTAGCTATCTGTACCGTCTTTCCAAGGCCACGAGTTCCGCCAGTTCGGCCTCCGTCGTCCATGTACCAGACTGCGAGCCCGATGGGATGAGAAATCTCCTCTAGCCAAGCAAGTGATACCGCCTTCCTTCGATTCTTGTACACCAAGTGATACAATTCCGTCCAATAGGGGTGAGTCAGAGAGGACGACCGGATCAGGAAGCCCCCCCACCCGCCGTTCTTGATTACGCTGACCGAACCCATGTAAGGCCGGAGCATGGAGTATTTGTACATGAAGAACTCTTTCTGCTCTAACGAGTGGCTCAGTATCAGCCTCCCCTGCTCGTTCCATTCGGACTCGGGTACGTAGAGGCACCCGTCCCCTAGTATTGTGCCGAACACGGCGGACTTTTGTACTTCCGAGAGCATTAGGGGAGGATAGCGTTTTGTCACTCTGGAGGCATCCTCGCTTATTATCCGCTTCAATCGTTAAAAGGACCAACCCGCGTTTTAGTGAAGCTGCTGTCTTGTATCCTGCCCGGGTGTAGACCCGGTGACTAGCGGTGCAGATGAGCCGTTTGCTCCTGGTCGTCACTTCGACCAGGGGTTCGCTCAGCGGAAGCTTGTGGTATCCCGTTATTCGCTTCAACTCATTCATGCCGGTCTCGATGTTGTAGGACCACACTTTCAGAGGGATCCTTCTTTCGACAACCTCACCAATTTCGTGCTCTCTTCCGTCTTCCGCAAGGACTTTCGAGCTATGAGGTAGACACCATAGTATCAGCGGTGTCCGCTCCTCCTCCCTCGTGCGGGTAGCCCTCCAAAGGACGGCGAACCAGAGCTTGAGCAGCACGACCGACTGGATGAGCGGCCCTATGTGCAGCCCGACCTCGTGGGACGGTATCCTCACGATGGTCTGCCTCCCTGGCTCCAGCAGCTCGGCGAAGTCGACGGACGAGTGCCTCACGGCCCCGAAGAGGCGCCTGAGGTAGGGGTCGACGGCGAACTCGGAGAGGCGGGTGAGGACTGGGTCGAAGGCGTCCGACTTCATGTCGGCGATGGCGCCCAGTTCCTTCTTCAGGGAGTCGAAATCGGCCCTGTCCAGGACTTCGGCCATCTGCTTCAAGACATCGTCGTCTCCGGACTGGAGCCCGACCACAAGGCTGTGGAGGTCCACGAAAGTCGGGGCGTCGGTGACGTTGTAGAGGAAGGAGATGAGGGACCTGAAGATCCTGAGCATCCTCGGGGCCTTGACAGGGTCGGCGCCGTACCACTCCTCGATGACCTTCATGACGAAGCCGGTGTACACCGACCTGACCTTCTCCTCGTCCCCTTCGTCGTGGGGCGGGAGCTCGAAGGGGTTGACGCTGAAGCCCGTCTCGTTCGGGTCCAGGAAGGTCAGCTTCGCGGGGTCTAGCTCGTCTGCCTGGGCGAGGAACCTCCAGGCGTCATCACCCTTCACGTCGACGTAGATGAAGGAGTTGGGGAACTTCCCTGTCCTGTTGGCCTGTTCAAGCCCCTTCGCGATTATCCTAGCCAGAGTGGTCTTTCCAGTCCCCGATCCGCCGACGAATTAATACCCGTGCCTTGAAAGGTCCTCAAACCCTATCTTGATCACGACGTCGCATCACCTCCCTGTCTCCTAAAAGCGAGTTAGATGGCATGTAGCATAAGAAGCCCTCCATCCAGCCAAGGATTCGAAGGGGACACCTCTCTGAAACTGAACCTATGCTCTTCTAGGACATGCCCGCCCTGTCGTACTTATCCTGGGCTTGGAGGTTCCGACGGAGGCGCGCCTTGAAGGAAACGGCCAGCGAAACTGGCCCGACGAGGGACGGCCGTCGCATCTAGAGAAGGTCGACGAACTCCTCTACACTAATCGGATATCCTAGATCGCTTATGCCACCTCTGCTTCCTCGGGAGATTGGGGGACAAATCAGAGAGAAGAATGCCGCTTCAGGTTCACACGGAAGAAGGCTGGCTACCATCCGTCAGGAGAGCCCATGCTGTGGGGCACCCTCCGGCCGACCTCTCCCACCGGGCTGGCCCTTACGACATAGGCCCCCGGGCGCGACACCGGCCCCCCGCCCCTCGACAAGAACCGAAGGTCCTCTTCATCGTCCTTCATGACGTGGACCTCGACCGCCGCTGAGCGGCTCTCGATGTGCCTTGCCAGCCGGCATGCCTGCCAGTACGTCATTGAGTAGGACCCGGGCTTGACTCCCCTGCGGGGGGCCTCGCGTCCCCTTAGGACCACCCTCATCGAAAGAGCCTTGCCGAACGCCCTGATGCTCCGCAGGTCTCCAGCCCCGCCCCTCCTTTCGTCTAGCTTCCTGACCGAGCCGTAGAACTCCTCCCTCTGAGCTCCGGTTATGACGCCCCCCTTCACGAGCTCGCCGAGGTAAGACTCCAGCTCCGAGTATGATATGCGGTCGCCCCCCTCCCACCGCGCTACGATGCAGTTGGCGCCCCGCCGGAGGCGCCTGCTCCACCCATACCTTCCGGGCTTTCCGATGACGACGACCGTCTTGAAAGCGGGGCCCTCCGGGAGAGACCATTGCGCCAAGTCTGACAAGTCCTTCCTCCTCGCCTCGAGTCCGCTGATAAGGCCCCTGAGGGGCGGACTATGACCCGGGGTCAAACCTGAGAGACCCGGTCGCCTCATAAGCGTCTGGGCGCTTGTCGCTGGGACCACCGCGGACACGGCGTGTGCGGGCACCACCATGGCGGCCGAATGTCCCGCTTCGTGTCCTGCCTTGCCCCCAGAGCGGCCAAGGAAGGGCGTCACAACCTCTCTGCACTGAACTCGTCCGCCTCGCGGGCCTCCTCAAAGGCCTGTCAGCGGTGGACATCGGCTTCCATAACAGGGATTTCGTCCTGTGAGGCGCACCGCTGAGTTGGCCTGATTCGAACCCCGCTGTCTGTTGAGGATTAGCTCGAGGCAGGATTCACAGCCGCTAACCTACGCTCTGCCCACTCGGACGTCCTCGCAAGGCCATAGGCGGTATCAGTCCTTGACTTCCAGCCGCGTGTCTTCTCGGCCCGGCTGAGGTCGGGGAGCCTGCGGAGGACACCCACCGGCTTGGTCGTGTCGTACTTCGGGGTGATCCGTTTCCCGGAGATGTCGATGATCTTCTCCGCGAGGTCCTTGACCGTCGTCTCCTCGGTTGAGCCCAGGTTGACGGTGAGGTTCCCCTTGGTCTCGACGTATCTGTCCAGCCTGAACAGGCCGTCCAGGAAGTCGTCGATGTAGAGGAAGGCCCTCCGCTGGGTCCCGTCCCCCCAAACGACGAAGCCTTCCCTGGGGTACCTGACGGCCTTCCTGATGAGCGAGCCGATGACCTGGCTCCTGTCCTCCTTCAGGTATATGTTGGGGCCGTAGGCGTGGAAGATCCTCGCGACGCCGACTTTGACGCCGGGGAAGACGGCCAGCTGCCTCTCGGCGATGTACTTCGCCCAGCCGTAGCCGCCCTCGGGCTCGATCGGTCGCTCGGAATCCTCTTCCCTGAAGTAGACCTTCTGACCCATCTGCTCTGATTTCGGATAGACTGCACGATTGACGTAAGTATAAGAGTCACACATATGTGTGACTCTGGACTGGCATGGCAAGGCCGCCGAAGAACTCTGCTAAACTGCCGATCCTTCGTGCACTCCTACACACCAGCGGCCCCTTGGTAACTCCCGTCACATCCCGTGATGTAATCGCGTTCCTGGAAACGGCTGGAGCGGGATTAGACCCGAGGGCCGTCAGGATGAACTTGAAGAGGTACGCTGATCGCGGGCTCATCGCTCGGAGCAGGATAGAAGACGCTCAGCTACATGAGCCCGTCTACCTCTATCAGCCCAACGAAAGGACCCGAAGCACCATCGACTTCCTGGCTAACCGGAGGGGAGACCTTACCGATTCAGAGCTCGCTCTTCTGTCCTTTGGTGCAGGGATGATGGAAGCACGTCAAGACCTGCAACACGAGAAGAGTCAGAAGCGGTTCTACCAGTACCTTTGGTTGATGAATAACGCGATGCTGCCCGGCGGAGTTGGCCAAGCCTCATGGTCCCGGGCGCCTAACGAGAATCCGAGCTCCGAGGTGATTTTCAGGGAACCGATGTATCGGGACGGGGAGAAGGTGACCGACCAGGACGGGCGTCTTGCGTATCGCATCACGAAGACCTATGCGACGTGGAGAGGAGGCAGGTCCGTTCCCTTCACACAGCCATCCAACCCTGATGAGGCAGAGATATGGAACGGCGTCGAATGGGAGCCGCTAAAGCCGGAGGAGGGAGCGGTCACGCACCGCTTGGCAGGCTTCGAGCCAGTCATTATGGGAGGAAAGCCTGAGCTCGACGAGTTCGGTCAAGTGAAGTACCGACCGATCACGGCTGAGTACATTTACAGAGGGGAATCTTGGGAGCCATTGCGGCATGAACGGAAGCGAAGGTCCAGGAAGCTGCATCCAGCTAGCGAATCGGAATCTTCACTGGGTAAGGGAGACTAAACCGTGGGTGCGGAGACAAAGGACTTGCGGGACAACAATTCGTACGTGTCAAGCTAGCCGAGAACTACACGCGAAGGGGGAGTCTGCGTCCCTGAAGCGAGCGTGAAGCCCCGCTTCCTGAGATACGGGGCCATAGGGTTTGGCCCGCGAGGGCGGCTGAGGTGCGTCCTGTTGCCCTTGTCAGGGGAACAAGTGAGCCCTGTCGAGCACGGGCCACTTGGTGTCCTTTTCTGAGAGGGCTGGGCTCTTGATGGGCCATTCCACCCCTATCTTTGGGTCGTTCCATATGACGCCCCCCTCGCTTTCCTTGTGATACTCGTTGTCGACCAAGTATTCCACCTCCGCGCCGTCATCGAGAGAGAGGAACCCGTGGGCGAAGCCTCTGGGAACGAAGAGCATGTGCCTGTTCTCTGCTGACAACACGACCCCGACCCACCTCCCGAACTGCTGCGAGCTCTTCCTGATGTCGACTGCGACGTCGAATATGCTCCCGCGGAGGGCCCTCACGAGCTTGGCCTGGGAGTGCGGCTCCGTCTGGAAGTGAAGGCCTCTGAGGACGCCTCTGGCAGACTTCGAGTGGTTCGCCTGGACAGGGGTGAACTCGATTTCCGCTCTCTCGAATTCCGATCGCTTGAATGTCTCCATGAAGAAACCCCTTCCGTCGCCGAAGACTGTTGGCTCGACGAGGATGACGTCATCAATCTTTAGCTTCGTGAACTTGAACGGCGTCTCGCTTTCCCCCTTTCTACAGGACTACCTCTGAGTAGTCGCCTAGGTGGACCTTCAGCGTCCGCCTGTTCTGTGCCTTCTGGCTGACCTTAGAGTGCTTTCCAATCAGGCTGTCTTCGAGCCTCTCGACGCCGTTGACTTCGGAGCCTTCTAGCAAGATGCAGTACTCGATGCTGCTGTCCTTCACGATTGATGATCCCCCTATGCTGGTGTGGGGCCCTATAGTCGAGTTTTCTATGAGGCAGCCCTCAGCTATCGAGACTGGCCCGCGGATAGTGCTGTTAACGATCTTGGTCCCCTTGGCCACCTGGACCCTTCCTGACAGCTTCGAGCCTATCGCTTCTCCGGCCATATCTGACGTCGCCCTCTCGTCCAAGACCAGGGCGTTGACGTCGAGGATGTCGTCCTTCTTCCCGGTGTCGAACCACCATCCCCCAACGTGGGAGTAGCCCACCCTCAGTCCTCGGTCTATCATTCCCTGGATAGCGTCGGTCACCTCCAACTCGCCCCTCCAACTCGGTTTCAGTGACTTGATGGACTGGAAAATCGATGGGCGGAGAAAGTAGATCCCTATCACCGCGTATCGGCTCGGAGGCTCCTTCGGCTTCTCCACGAGCCTGACTAGCTTGCCGCTCCCATCCAACTGCGCCACCCCGTAACGGGAAGGGTCGTCGACCTCCTTGAGAAGGACCATCGCGTCGTGGTGCTCTGTCCGGAAACGTACGAGGTGCTGTCCTATCCCGTGTTGGAGCATGTTGTCCCCCAGGTATACCGTGAAGTCGTCATCGTCCACGAACCCCTCGCAGAGGCCGATTGCATGAGCTATCCCCTTCGGCTCGTCCTGCTGGACGTAGGTTATCTCAACGCCGAACTTCGAGCCATCGCCGTAGTAGGAACGCACCAGCTCCGGGAAGGTCTGGCCGAGGACTATCGCCACTTCGCTGACCCCGCACGAGATGAGGTCTTCGAGGGCATACTGCGAGACCGGCTTGTTGGCGATGGGAATAAGCTGCTTAGGCCCGCTGTAGGTCAGAGGCCTGAGCCTGGTCCCTGAACCGCCGTGGAGGAGGACTCCTTTCATGGAGTCTGCCCTGATGTCGCCTGCCGCTCGAAGAGGTTCAATGCATCGCCTAGAGGCATCATACTATATCCGACCTCTCTTCTTATCTTGTCGGAGATGAGGCTGCTGTTGCTGGGCCTCCTTGCGACCTGATTTAGCTTCGCCGAAGCAATAGGGCGTATCAGATTTTCGTTTAGACCAAGCTTCCTAGCTACTTCTACAGAGAATGCATACCTGCTCAAGGGCGTTCTGCCAGCGGTGTGAAAGAGACCACCTTTGCGACTCCGTACAATCGCGAGAATCGCCCGTGCCAAGTCGTCTGCGAGCGTCGGAGACGCGATTTGGTCGTCAACGATTTCGACGGATTTCTTTGCACTCAGTTGAGAAACCAGCCATGCGGCGAAGTTCATCGGTTTTCCTGACGTAGAGGTCAGAGGTATTCCAGACGCAGGAATCCAACTGTAAATCACAGATGGCCTCACGACGACGTTCCCAGTGACTGACAGGGCATATCTCTCTCCCTGTAGTTTGCTTTGCGCATAGTAACTAAGCGGCTCCGGCGTCGAGTCCTCATCGTACGGCGCATTCGTCCCGCCGAACACGAAATCCGTAGAAACAAAGACGAGTCTAGAACCTGTCGCTTCACATGCATGAACCAGATTCAGGGTCCCTGCAGCATTGACCGCCATTGCCTCCTTTGGATGCGCCTCGCAGTAGTCGACATTGTGAAGAGCGCCCGTATCAATCACTACGTCCGGCCTGATTTCGGATATGGTCTTGAGTACCGCGTCTCTGTCCGTCTTATCAAATAGGACACTGGCCTTCGGCCCCCCCAACCAAGGCCTAGACATATGGCCCCCGAAGACTTCGAATCCGTTTGATGCAGCTTCAGTCGCCAGCTTTGCCCCGACTTGGCCACTTATTCCCGTGACGAAAACTTTCATGCGAAGGGACACACCGATACCATGGTCTAGAGGACGAACCCGTTCATAGCGACTTCGGCTGCCGCACTAGGGTCGTTGAGCAAGTGCTTGTACCATTCTACAGTTCTTGTCTTCATAGTGTCGACCAACCCTCCTTCGGTCAGTGCTTTTTCGATTTCCACTGCGGCGTCTGCTGGCGTGTGCTTCGGCTTGAACCCAAGAGTCCTGGCGGCCTTCTGGAAGTTCACCCGGTATGAGCGAGTGTCGGGAGTTCCATACCATTCGATTTGTGGTTTTTCTGAGAGCGAGTTCGCCACGAGTTCAGCCAAATCCCTGATCTGATAATTCTGCGAATCTGAGCCTATGTTGAAAATCTCACCGCTCACTTTTTCCTTGTCTGAAGTGAGAACCTTGGATACGGCAGTGGCTATGTCCTCGACATGAACGAAAGGTCTCCACTGGGTTCCATCCTTCATCACTGGTATATTTTTGTTTTTCACACCTCCCAGAACCATTCCGTTGATTGCGATGTCGAATCTCATTCTACGTGAGAGGCCGTATGCGGTTGCGAGTCTTAATACTGTAGAAGCAAAGTCATTTGAAGCCAGGGGCAGATTATCTTGTTCACCCAGCAGGTTCGCCTTAGCGTAAGTTGTTAGAGGATTCGTGGGCGACTCCTCGGTAAGAATCCCCGGTTGGAAACCGTAGACACTACATGAGGAAACGAACAGATATCTTTGGACACCCGCTTGTCTCGCGAGCCGGGCCACCCGAGATCTTCCCAAGTAGTTTATCTCGATTGTCTTCCACTGATCGAGTTCGCCCGCAGGGTCATTCGAGAGTGCAGCCATGTCGACGACAGCATCGAAGCCTCTAAGGATACTACCGTCGAACCATCTGATGTCGCCTCTAGCAAGAGTGAGCGGATACTCCTTGGACAACGTCTGGAGATACTCCCTCCCAAAGAAGAACCGGTCGAGACAGGTGACGCTGTGGGCCTCTTCGAGTAGGGACCGTACTAGAGTAGAGCCTATGTACCCTGCGCCCCCTGTTACTAAAATTCTCAAACAGAACGCCCCCTAGCTAACTCCCATTAGGCAAGAGGCCTTTCGAGCAATAGCCATTTCAGCCCAGCTTTAGTTGGCTCAATCTAGGCCAAGTTCTGTCCTTCTCAGATAGAATAGGATTATCCATGGGCCACTTGATAGCCAATTCATGGTCGTTCCAGATTATGCCGCTTTCGTAATCCGGTGCATAGACATTGTCGACGCTGTATTCCACCTCCACTAAATCGCTGATTGCCAAGAACCCATGCGCAAACCCACGAGGAATGTAAAACACCTGCTTGTTCGATCCAGAGAGAGTGACAGATACCGATCTACCGAAAGTCGAAGAGTCCCCCCCTAGGTCCACCGCAACATCGAGAATCTCGCCGCGCGTACACCTGACGAGTTTGCCTTGGGTGAATGGCTCCATTTGGAAGTGTAACCCACGAGGGACACCCCGGCGGGACTTGCCGTGATTCTGTTGAACAATCTCGCCTTTCAGCCCTTCAGCCTCGAACGTAGATTTAGCGTATGTTTCCATGAAGAATCCTCCTCCAACTCCCAATACCGCTAGTTCGACTGAGATAACAGCCCGGATGGCCAATGGCGTAAACTTGAAAGTCAAAGATTGAAGCCGAAAGGAACTGGCCCAAGCAGGCAATTTTGTGCCGATCATGCGTGAAGAACTTCTCAAGCTGTGAGCCAACGTATCCTCCCACACTGGTGACCAATGTCTTCAAGATTGTTTTCAGCCTTCCCGCGCTAAGTTCGCAGCCATTTTAACTTCAAGGCAATCAAAGTGCTACTCGCAAATCTTACAGGCGCAGCTGGATTTGCCTTTGTCGATATGTGAATCTTCTCCCTGTAACCGTTCTATGCTGGACGGTTGAATCGCTGATGCGCCGAACTGGGCGGAGTTTGCACGGTTCGGCTAAGGTTCAATGCTTTGGACCTTCCCGACCTTGCATGCTTTAGGAGAGGTAGAGCTGGGTGTACCCGTTATCATACACCATATTTTCTCCTTCTGACACGGAATTGATGAAGCTTGATACAGACTTGCTTTCATTGACACCATAGACAAAATCAATGCTGAGATAAAACGAGGGTGATATTGCAAGGAGTGATCCAGTTTGACTTTTGAAATCGTCCAAGCTCGAACTAATCGTAGGTTGAAGATTCTCACTCATAACGAGGGCGAAATCCGGCGTGACTGTTTGATGGGAGTTGGTAAACGACCCAGGCACACCAATGACTCCCGATCCGAGATATAGCGGCAAAGTATTTTCTGGCGCGAAAGAAACTAGATATTGACCTGCGACCAACCCTTGGGGATAATTCGCATTCGAGTTGGCCTGTACATTGTACGCAAGGAAATTAGGGAATGAGAGAGTGATAATCACAAAGATTAGAATGTGAACCCAACCTACCCGATGTCTTCCCCAAACCAATTTTCCAACAAGAATGGGAGCCGAAAAAGGAGCGACATAGTAAAGGATTCGCTCTGCCTCTGCCCCACCCTGAAGCACGAACAGTGGAAGGATGGCAAACAACAAAGAAACGACAAGGAAGTCTGCACGTCCAGCGGATTTGGTAACAAAATCTCTAGCTACGAATAATAGCGGAATCCCGAAGAGAACCCCTAACGACACAAGGGTGCTATAACTAATCCAAACTGGACCAGTCAGCGTATTGGTGGTTATGTTTGTAGACAAGAAGTAATAGTGTCCAAAGTTAAAGAGTTGCGTAATTTCATACTGAAAAGTGGAGAGCGCATTTGGAATCTGAGTTGCCGCAAGGAGGTTCCACCCAGCGAAGACGATAGACAATGTAATCAGCATGTGGAAACTGATTTTTCGGTGTTCGTTCCTATTTGTTCTTTCCCAAATGGCCAGCCCACCGACTGCGGCGAAGAGCATAGCGGCGCTGAGGGCGTAACTCATTGACGCTGCTAATGCTATCAGCATGAATGCCGTGTAAGATGATTTCGACCACCCCCGCCTCACCACGACTAGCATGCCGAACAGGAAGAAAACAAGGCCAAAGACTTCCGCATGAAATGCTGGCATCCGAGTGAGCATGACATCGCATTGCGTAGCCAAGAACGCAGACATCGCACCCACGACCCTACTATATCCCAGATTAATCGGAACCAAGTAAAACAGGGTCGCGAAAACGACGAGCCTGATGACCTCCATCGTCACAACAGTGTTTAGCAGAGACGCTCCCGTAACCGAATTCAGCGCACTCGCGAACAGGAAAATATAGGGATATTGTAGATACCCCAAGGAAAGATTCAACTGCCCAGTGCCCAAAATGTCCTTCAACAGCCCCATATTGGTAGGTGCTTCGGTGGTCAATGGAAGCGGAGATCTGAAGGTCCAGAAGCCTAAGAAGATCAGCGAGTAAATAATGATTGGCACCAAAGTGAAGCGCGATTTTTCCTTCGCCAAGTAGAATCCCGTGAATAGCGAGAGAGCGGCAAAAAGATAGAAGGTGATCCCGAAAGTAACAGGGCGGTTCAAGTCGATTAGTGATTGTGATGCCCCAAACTTCGGCGCCATGTGAACGGGAGAGAGGAAAACGGCGAACGCCGCGAATCCTACAAGACCCAATAATGCGAATCCTAATATCTTGTTCATTCGGATCGCCTAGTTGTAAGGGATGCTGGTTGCAGAACGCGTCTTGCAACCAAGAAGCCTGATTCGCTTCTTTGCCGCCCCAGCATTTCAGGGGACATGTGGTCATAGAGCAAAGCGACTGTATAACCGAAATCTTCTAGCCTATGCGCCAGGTCATCACATCCTCGGTGATACTCAAGCACAATTTCATCAAAGGCTTCCATTGTGCGGCGATTAACGCGCCTGAAAATCTCGTACTCACATCCTTCGCAATCAACTTTCATTATGGCATTCTGGATGCCAAAATCATTGACAATGGACTCGAGGGATCTAATCCTTACAGGGATTCCTGGCGCGCTTGCCAACACGCTACCGGCGTCGCTCCTAAGTTGGGGATTTAACGTGATTTCCGACTCTTCGGCTCCAACTGCTTCATTGAAAAGTAAGATGTTTTCAGCCTTGTTCAACTCGACGTTCTTACGGGCAATCTCGTACGAGTAGGGGAATGGTTCGAAAGCGTAAACAATGTCTGCTTTTTGCACCATGAGGAAGTAGAGTGCCGAGTCCCCAATGAAGGCGCCTATGTCCACTACCGTTTTTCCCTTCGCGTTGACGCAGGAATATGGCTGTTCTAGGAAAATCTCGACCCCAAACGTCTGTGGGTCATATAGGATGCGAGGACCAAGCCTGAAACGCACAATAGGGCGAGGATGGAGACCAAGATGGTATAGGAGTAAATCATACCAGTTGTCCACAGCAGAAACCACTCTTCGTAGGCGACGATAGGAGTCTACGATCATATTGGACCTCTAACCAATCTACCTGTCACGACACGAGCAGAAGCGTTTGTATGTTGGTGGCTTATGATTATTGGGCCTTGCCTCGAACTTGACGTCTTCGTCTTGGAAATCTTCCCTCGCAGTCCTTGTGAGATTCTATCTGACGAATTATCGTTGAGAACGAATTGGCGAGCGCTATCTCGCTGAACTTTTCAGAAGCGAGAATCCTAGCGTTTGTTCCGACCACGGCACAAGTTTCCCTGTGATTCAGGAGATATCGTATTGTTTCACTGAGTTCTCGATGATCACCAGGCTTGACAAAGAAGCCAGTTTTCCCCTCCTCCAAGTAGTCTATCGTCCCCACAACCCGACTGGAGATGACTGCTTTTCCACATGCAGAGGCCTGCACGAGCACAGTGTGGCCGGAGGAGTGTTCGGTCTCCCTGAGAGGGAGCACGACAAACAGGCAATTAGATAACAGTTCCCGGAACTTACTAGTGGACACGTCATAGTAAACTTCCGCATTAGGAGGAATCTCTTCCCGCTTGAATCCCATCCTGCCAGTTAATGGATCCTTGCCAGCGGCTACAATGAATCTGAAGTGAATTGAACGAACAGCCGTAAAGAATGTGGAGTAGTCTCTTGACGACATACCGCCTGAGAACACATATTCCCTATGGCACGCGGAAGGAGCCCAATAGTTAACATCAACTCCATACGGTACAAAGGAGACCCGTTCTAGGCCAAATTGGCGCATCAGGATATTTCTTTCCGCACTGGTAAAGCAGACGAAGACACTATCGCGCATCAACCTCCCCACGATAGACTGGAATTGCCTTGGCCATAACGCGCCGCCTATACTGATAACCACATGTTCAGGCGTACGGAAACCGAACTTCGCATGAATCTTCAAAGCTATGGAAACCAGGCTTCCCCTTAGGAACCCGACAGAGATGATGAAATCGTAACTGAACCAACTTTTCCACGAACGAGTAATTCGGATTATCGTATCAAGAATCACTCGTTGGGCCACTCCTTGTGGAATGGGGGCGCCGTCCACTGTCAAATCGAATTCCGCGAGGTGTTTGAAAAACCAATAGGGCTTGGATTGGTATGCGAAGATGAGCACGCGCCTCTTTGCACTTTTTGGGTTTTCCAACGCGCCTCTACATTCTTCTGATCTTGGGATAGTCCCCTGCTTGGACTCCAAGTGCAACAAAGTAGGGATACTTGCCTTATGGCGCAAAATGGCGATTTTAAAGTCGCGGGGCCCGGAATGGGTGTCTTGGCCGGCTGAAAGGAAACGGCTCATCCAGTTTGAAGTTGGCGCAGGTCCTCTTCCCGGATAGAATTGTGGGTTTACGCATCAGTAAGGGCACCGACGGCAATTCAATTTTATTCTGATGCGTTCATGAGTACAAGGTCACGACAGACTCTGCTAACCCGTTCCATCCCCTTCGTTCAAAAAGTCGACAGGCCCTTTCACCGAGAGTTTTCCCTAACGTGGGATTCATCAAGAGCTCCTTGACGGCTTCAGCAAAAGCACTCGCTTGATTTGGACCTACCACCATAGCTGCGGAATTCGCCTCAAGCATCAATGCGTCATCACTCACCCTCGTGGTCACAATCGCTTTGGCTAATATTGCATACTGTGATAACTTTGTGGGGCAGCAGGTGCGGGAGTGCAGGGTATCACGTAGAGGCAGTACTGCAATCAAAGATTCCGAAACCAGTCGTGTTGCTTCAGACAATGAGACTATGCCGGCGAAGGTGATGTTGCCTAGTTTCCTCCTTTGAGCCTCTGACTTCAAATATTGGAGCGATGGTCCGTCCCCAGCCAAGACCAAGGTCCCCCCAGATGGGGAAATAGCTTCGGCTGTGCGCAACAAGCTCTCTGCATCAATGTACTCACCGATGTATCCCGCATAAATCACTTGACCACGTCGGATACAAGTACCGTCTCTACTCACTTGTTCGTCGGAGTATCCATTCGGCACGACGCGGATTTTGTTGCCATTTACATTCCACATCTCGATCAGATAGTTCTTCATAGAGAGGGATACGCTGAGGACCGCGCCGGCCTTCCTCGCCCCCATTTTTTGCAGGTTCTCTGTTATTGTCCGGTAAATTCGTTCGAGTAACGGATTTGCGAAAACTTGGCGAGCGAAATCAAGATCGGGCAAATCCAGCACATACCCTGAGAATCCCAGGAAACCTGCAATGCCCCCCAGGGACCCCCCCTCAAACTGTACATAACCTCCCCTCTGCCTCAATTGTTGCTTTAGAAACCGCACCAAACTTACCGCACGAAGAAACTGAGCCAGGAACGAATTTGTAGAGATTGAAAGATTCCTGCCGTGGTACGCGAACCTAACATTATGGCCAACCACTTTCTCGTGTATTCCTTTGGCAGGACTTGGAGCTATGACCACGGTTTCATGGCCAGCCTCGGATATCTTGTTAATCCATGAATTTATACGCTGTGAGGTTGCTAATGGATTACTCAGGTCAAAACCTGTAACGATATACACTCGCTTCATTGCCAATTACTCGGAGCGGGACCACGCTGACTTAACATAAGGGCTCAAGAAATCTTGCAAACTGCTATGAGTGGCACGATATAGTGTTGCGCTTACTGGGCATCATCAGTGCTCTTTCTAGCGCGCCTGTCAACTCCTAACCTCTAAATCAATCAACTCGTTGCTTTCTGAGGCAGAAGGCAACGAGATGGGTCCGGACACCTTTTCCCAGTCGAAATCCCCAACGAGTCTGTTGAGAACTGAGGTTGGCACAATCTTGGCCATGAGCTCGGATACAACTACGTCGTTCCTCCGGTAGTGTGTAAGCCAACATCCATTGCATCTCAATAGATTGTCTTGAATCTTCCTTGTCATGGGGTCATCCCATATCTCTTTCATTCCCCTTTCGTGGAGATTTCCTACTATGATGTCCTTGGCCTCACAGATTCCAAACTTTTCATCTGCGTACACGGTGCCTGTGTATCGAACGCTGAAACAGGGAAGAAAGACTTTACCTTCAAGCCATGAGGAGTAGAGAGAGTAGTAGCGCCGGGCAAGGTTATCTCTTATCAGATCGCTAACCTGGTATAGTTTCTTCAGTTTCGGCGGGAGCTTGCTGCTTAGCGAAGCGCAGTCGCCATGCAAACCAACGGTGAGGCTTGTGCCATTTTCTATTGAGAAGTTTGTCACATCAATGAGATCCCTTCTGCTGTTCCAAAAACTGACAACGTAAGTCAGAGCAATCTGGCACTCTCCTCTGAGTTCCGTTGCAATCCTCTGTATATTCGGGAACCAGTCGACTCCCCTCATCCGTCTGTAAGTCTCGGCCAAACCATCGCACGACAAGATAATCTCACGCATGTGATATTTCCTGACTATTCGAATCAATTTGTCAGGATAATTCCCGTTCGAAAGGAGCGTGAAGGACTTCTTCTGAGAGATCAACAGAGATATCATTTTCTCAATCTGGGGATGCTCAAGGGCTTCACCACCGGTAAGAATTATATCGACAGAATTATCAATCTCGTTAACAACGCGCTGGAAAGTGGAAAAAGGAAGGAATACTGGGTTCTTTATTCTCCAGATTCCGCAATGGAGGCATTTGCTGTGGCATGAATCGGTCACAAAGATCACCAATCTCTTCAATTCGCGGTGCCGGATTGCGAGAGAGTACTTCAGGAGTCTTTCAGCGGCATCTAGCTGATGGATCAGACGAACTGCCCCATTTGAGTTGCCCCTCGTACGCTTTATTATCACCCGAACCAGGCTGAGTGTGCTTAACGACATGGTTTCAGGGATCTTTTCGAATACGGTGGCAGCGGAAATCCTGCTCAACGAGATTTACAACCTCTGATCTGCCATTTAATAAGCCGAGCTGAAAAGGGCAATCCGACCCTAGGGCTGGACTTTTGCGGAGAAGCCATATGCATAACCAAGGCTGACTGAAAGGAGCGTGAATAGAGCCAGGATTAGTCTTTTCAACGAATCTCTTGGCGAATGAACGATTCTCTTGAGTGTGTCTGGGAAGAAGCTCACCAAGACTTCCCTAACCAGCTTGGATTCGGGGGACAGAATATTGTCAGATGTCGTCACATAACTCTTTTTGAGAAGGCGCCGAGAATAGCCCATCCAGAAGGATCTTCGCAGGATGAACCTCCAGGTCAGCTTCCCCTTGTGAATTCTATGTGCTACCCAAACCCCCGGCTCGTAGACAATTAGTCCCTTTGTCATTTGGACTGCCCTCATCGAAAATTCGTTATCTTCGCCCAAGAATCCCTCGTATGTGCCCTTTGGAAACCCATGTCTGGTGCTGAATGTTCCACATTTCTGAAATACATCCCTCTTGAATGAGAAATTTGCGCCCCAGACATTTCTGATTGATTGCCTCACATTCGGAGTCACCCAACCAGTGCAACTGATAATCCACTCGAATTCATGCGGAAACCACCGCATTTGGACGTCCTCCCAAGCAGGCAATGCGGGCCCCGCCACGCCCACAACGGTGGAGTCGAGTTCATATGCGTGAACCATGAGTTTCGCCCAGTCCTTCGGAAGTATTACATCGTCGTCGACAAAGGCGACTACTTCACCTTTGACTTCCCTCAGGGCAAGGTTCCTAGAAGAGGATAGCCCACGCTCACCGTCATTGAAAAGCAATTTCGTGTTTTGAAGGCCGATTTCCTCGATAAACATACGGATCCTTTCAAGTAGCTCGGCGGTTCGCTCGACTACAAAGACTACTTCTATAGATTCACATGATTGGTTCTTTATGCTCTCGAGAAGAGAAAAGACATCTCGAACCCTGGACATGGAGTATGATGTGCTCACTATCGAAATCGATGTCCTGCTCACAATGAATCACACGCCATGAGGTCGCTCGTCGAGAGTCTGAAAGCGTTCAAGGCCGTGCCCTCGTGACCAAGAATCTGCCAAAGAACGAAGCACGGCTCGCGTCACACATCCGCTCCGTCGCGGATGGGTTCTGGCATGATATAGCGGTCTCCGAGAGCGCTCAGGCGGGCCTCATCCTATCCATCACCGCGGTTGAGGGAGTAGACCTCCTCGCTAGAGACGACTTAGACTGAACCAGAAGCCGGTCCTCTTCGCGGCGTGCATCTCGTGCCTGAAGAAGTCCCTGAGGGCGAAAGTGCTGACTACGCTTTCTTTGATGCTGTGGTGCTAGTGTAACGATTGGGGTAGTCACAAAGATAGCGTCCAAATGCTGCTTCCTCAACATCTTACTGATGTTGCGATAGAAATGGACGTCCCTGAGGAGCTTCGGCCAAATCCTCTTCAGAAGCGAGTGAATCACCTATGCACACCGTGACGGGTTCACTGCCTCATGGGCGTTTACGAACCCAAAGTGAAGAAGCATCATCCTTCCGAATCCAACGTCGCCGACACTGATGCTCATGCAGCTCGAAGGTCCGAAACAGCCTTCATCCAGTTCGACATCCAGTCGTAGGTCAATCTGATGCCGTCTTCGAGCGAGACCCTGGGGGACCAGCCAATGGTCTCCTTTGCCTTTGTGATATCAGGTATCCGGCTTAGCGGACCCATAGGCTTCGACGGGTCGAACCGAACGTCGATCTTCTTCTTGCTCGTCTTCACGACAATATTGGCGAGCTCGGTTACGGTCACGGTCCGTTCGTTCCCTATGTTCAGGATTAGCGGGGGGTTGGATGCCTTTCTCTCCATCTTGATAAGAGCTTCGACGACGTCACCGATGTATACGAGGTTCCTTGTCTGCGACCCGTCGCCCCAGACCACGAACTCTTCCCGTGGGTAGTTGATTGCCTTCCTTACCAGGGCAGGGACCACCTGTGCGGTCTTGCCGTACTCGCTGAACTCGCCGTAGGCGTTGAAAATCCTGGCTGCCGCAGCCTTAATCCCCATCATGGCGAGCTGGATTTCCCCCACGAGTTTGGCCCAACCATACCCGCCCTCCGGGTCGATGGGCTCGGTGTCCTCTTCCCTGAACCTAGCGTTGAGCTTGGTCTGTTCCTTTATGGGATAGACAGCCACGCTTGATGCGTATACAATCTTCGAGACGCCGGATTCCTTGGCAGCCCTTAAGACGTTCGCGTCAATGGCAAGATTGGACTGGAGAGCGTTGAGCTCCGCCAGATTGGATCCGTGGAGAAAGTCGATGCTACCGACCTTGGCCGCGAGGTGATAGAGCACATCTGCGCCTTCTATCGCGGTTCTGGTTTGGTTCCAATCCCTAAGGTCAGCGTGGACGACTTCCAGGACCAAGCCACTGAGGTTCTTCTCTGACCCCCTTGAAACGTTGTCAGCGGCACGCACATCCCTCCCTTCTTTTAGCAGGGCTCTGACCAGGTTTGCACCGATGAACCCGGCCGCGCCGGTTACAACAGTCTTCATGCTCGCGACATTTCTAAACCTGTGCTTGTGATCTTCCTCTCCATTCTTCTAAGCATGTATCCGATGGTGGCCACCGTCAACCCCTGACCTCCAATCACAAATAGCATGAGGCTCCCGAGGAGATAACCTCCGTGGTATCTGCCCAGGAAGAGGAGAAGATACGCCGCATATCCCAGCAGACCGATGGCAGGTATCACCGCCACAGCTGCCGCCAGTCCGAAGAGCACGACTGGGTTGTACCTTCTGGCAATCCCCGCTATCGCGAAGAGCGCCCTGAACCCCTGCCTCCACGTGGGAGCCTTAGCCTTCCCCACCCTGGCACGATAGTTGATGGGCACGTAGGTCACCTTCCCCTCGACGAGCATCTGGGCCGCGATCTCCTGGTCCACCTCGAAGCCGTGCCTGTCGAAGAGGAGGCGCCTTACCTTCGCGGTCCGCATCAGATACATGCCGCAGGCCACGTCAGGCACGTTGCTCCCCATCAAGATGTTGAACGTCTTGGTGAGTATCCAGTTCCCCAGGCGGTGCGTCCTGGAGATGTTCGGGTTCCCCTTCGACCTGTAGCCTATGATGTGGTCGTACCCGTCAGCGTGCACTACGAACCTGTCGATGTCCTTGGGGTCGTAGGAGTAGTCCCCGTCCATCAGGATGAAGTAGGGGGTGTCGACGATATCTCTCGCCACGAGCACAGCGCCCGTCTTCCCCTTCCCGTGCTGCCCGACCACCTGTGCCCCCTTCTGCCTGGCTATCTCCGCCGTCCTGTCCTTCGAGTACCCGTCGACCACAAGAATCTTCCCATACCCCGCGGCCTTGACCTCTTCTATCAAAGGCCCTATGGCCTCCTCCTCGTCGAGTGTGGGTATCACCACAGTCACCTGGTCCCTCATGGCGCCGGTTATCTTGAACCGCTCCCCGGGCTCAACTAGCACCTTGGTCTTGACCAAGTCGGCGACTACTGCCTCGCGGCTCACGGGGGCGCCCCGAGGCTCCTGCTGGGGCTTCACTGCGTCGCTGCTCAAGCTACCCTACCCTTCGGTGATGACGGCAAATTACCCTTTTCGTGCTGCCGTTGCCAGAACCGAGCGCTCGCGCGGTCAGAGGATCCCTCATCGCCGCCGCCTTCACGTCGGTGGAGACCACTGGCTGAGTCATCGTGGGCCAGCCCCGGTCATGCAGCATGAGAACCATCTCAGTCGTGTTACAGAAGTTACAGATGTTACGGAAACCGAGACAACTCCCCCTCCCGTCAACTGTTGGCCAGTGTCCACTTTGCCGTTCTCCTGATCGCTTCTTCAGGCGAGACCTTGGGCTCCCATCCCAGCTTCTTCATCTTCTCCAGAGAGAGCTCGACCAGCTTGTTGTCCCCTATCCACCCGCGCTCCCCGCCTGTGTACCTCCTCTTCACCCCGTCCAGGTTCATCTCCACTATCACCAGGTCTGCCACCTCGTCCACCAGGGTCTGCCTCGGCTGCCCCAGGTTGAACGCCTCGACCGGCCCCTTGGACTTCCTCCACCCCGTCATCATCCCCTCGACGCAGTCCTTCACGTGGAGGTACTCCTTGCTCTGCTTCCCGTTCCCAAGTATCTCCAGCTCCTTCGGGTTCCTCTGCAGCTTGTGGACGAAGTCCCAGATGACCCCGCGCCTGCACCTCTCCCCGACGACGTTGGCGAACCTGAACGACCAGACCTTGATTGGGGCGAACTGCGAATAGGCTTGGCTCCACGCTTCTGCACCTAATTTTGAGGCACCATATAATGAGGTCTGGACGGGCATGTAGTCCTCCGGGGTGGGGACGACGGTCGCCTCGCCATAAATCGCGCTGCTGCTCGCGAAGACCATCTCGTTGACCTTGTGCTCGACCATCCCGTCAAGCAGGTTGATCATCGTCACGACGTTGTTCTCGAGGTCCCCCCTGTGGTCGACGATGCTCTTCCGTATGTTGGCCTGGGCTGCCATGTGGAAGACGACGTCGTTCCCCTTCACAGCCTTCATGGTGGCGCCCCTGTCCTTGAGGTCGAGCTTGACGAACCTGAACCGCTTCTCGTTTTTCAGGTGGGCGATGTTCTCCAGGTGCCCCTCGCTGAGGTTGTCCACGGCGGTGACCTCGTACCCCTCCTCCAGCAGCCTGTCGACGACGTGGCTCCCGATGAAGCCCGCGCCGCCTGTCACCAGTGCGCGCTTTGTCACTCGGGCTTCCCCAGGCATGACATGGCGACCACCTTCGGCTTCAGTTTCGAAGATTTCACTTCAGGACCTCGACCTTCAGGCCTGACACCTTCGCTATCTCTTCGTAGTCACCGTCAGACGAGATGATCTTGTCGGCCGCGCTGGCCACGGCCGCCCCGGCTATCAGCACGTCCAAAGCGTTGACCTGCCTCCCCACCCTCAGGAGCCCGCCCATCACCTTTGCCGCCTCCTCCGCCCCTTCGGCGTCGAGGGGGAGGACCCGCAGCTGGCGGAAGAAGCCCCGGACCTCCTTCTCGTGCCTCGTCAGCTTGCGGTGATGGATGGGATGCAGGATCTCGAACATCGACACCGTGGAGATCCCGACGGAGCCAGAGCCCTTCAGGGCCGACTCGACAGCCGACACAGCCCTCTGGTCCCCCCGCAGGAAGTCGACTGCGACCGATGTGTCTATCGCTATCACGTTCTCAGGACCGTCTTCTTCCTTGCCTCTTCGATGTCCCGCGCGACCTGGTCGAACTCCTTGTCCTGGGAGAAGATGCCCGCGTAAGACATGAGCTCGCTCTTCCCCTCCAAGAGCCTCTGTATGACGTCGCTGAAGCTCTCGGCCCCCTTCTTCGCCTCCAAGAGCTTGTCATAGACGTCCTCCTTGATCGCCAGATTTTTCGAAGTCATATGCGTATCTGTATACAGATATCTATATAGGTTCTTCTGGCAGGTTTCGCGAACCTGAACCGCCTGTCGTCCTTCAGGTGGGCGACGTTCTCCAGGTGCCCCTCGCTGAGGTTGTCGACGACGTGGCTCCCGATGAACCCTGCCTCGGTGACTAGCGTCTTGATTTCCTAACCCCTAACTGTGGTGCCGGTGCCATCTACCCGGGAATGAACCTGCATCAGCCAGACTTGGGTGCGCGAGAAGAGCACTCAAGGCCACTTCCTCCCTACCAGGAACCTGCCGAGGAAAGACGCATAGCTCGCGTCGCTCCTCCACCCCTTCGCCGCCTCGTTCCCCCAGGACACGGCCGCGTCCGAGAACGCCCAGGCGAGCCGCATCCCGTCCATCAGGGAGGCGTAGGCCCCGTCCCCCATCTCCTTGAGCTTCTTCAGGGCACCGACGAGGGCCCTGAGGAGCATGGCGCTCTCGAGCTTCACGTCGAGCCTCATGGCGAGGGAGTAGACCCCCCGCTCGACGCTCCCCAGCCTGAACCATGAGCCGTCCCTCTTGGCCGCGGACATCTCGCGCCTGAAGAAC
>DAHVIE010000056.1:0-2258 GCA_027322035.1 Nitrososphaerota archaeon | reverse complement strand
CAGATGATGAAGTCTTTCGTGAAGTCGTACCTCGAGCTGTCGTCGTTGTTCTGACCACCCGGATGCGGATAATCAAAAGAATTCATTTACAACCTAGTTATTCCTGACGATGCTCAAGGATTTCTTGAAACACGCCGGGCGGATCGCGGACGCGACCGGCGATGCGGTCGTGGAGTGGATGACGCGTCTCCACCCTGGTGTCTTCGAGAACCTCCTCACGGACAACGGGCGGCAGTTCTGCAGGATGAACTCCGCCATGAGGAGGTACTGCGAGAGCCGGATCACATGGAAGCACATCTGGTCGTCGGTCCACCACCACCAGACGCTGGGGAAGCTGTCCGCGTTCCAGAAGGGGCTGAAGGCGTTCGTTCCTCATCCACAGGCTGGGGAGGAGCACCGACAGGGGTTCGATCGACGAGTGCGTCCGCACCTACGTCCACTGGCACAACAACGGGTTGAGGGTCAGGACCATCGGGTGCAGCCCGGAGGAGAGATACTCCGGCGGGAGGGACCCTTCGTGGTACGAGAGGCTCGTAAAGGCTCTTAAGCTCGACTGGGCGCTCCCCCTCCCTGCGCACGGGGGATGACACATCCTCCTTGGTTCTCCACCATAAGACGTATTACTAGCATAGGGACGCTTATAAGACGAGGCACATGGTAAGGGTGATGAGAGCCACGCCGTCCTTCGGGCTGACGATTCCGACAGCGAATCTTGACCTTGCGGCTTTACTGGTTCGGAAACGAGCTTATACGCGGGCAGTCATGGTCGCGAGTAGGGGCTGAAAGTTGGAACTGGTGCCTATCAGTGACATGCCTCAGGCTGCGAAGACCCTACTCTTGAAACTGCTCGGGTTGGATGCGAATAACGAAGGCTATGTCACGAGAGAGGGGAAAGTCGTCATAGACGAATACATCGAACAGCCCGTTCGGGTCGAAAACATGGCCCTGTTCTCAGGTAGCACAATCGTTCTAGATGATAATCCCCTGAGCATAGCTTCTTACATCGAGGAACACGGCGAAGTCTAAGATTGTCCGGCGACCACCCCATAAGGGAGGCCGCTCATGGAGCGACAGCGGCAGGAATAGAATGGACTGAAGAGAAAGTCAAGAGTCTAGCCAAGCAATTCTTGAATCGGAAACTCGCTTTTATCGAGAGTCCGAGAAACATTGACTTGGTCAAACGGGAACGCCACTCAGCGGAATATGAATTACTGGTGAAATGGATTCCTGAGGGCCCGTATGCTCTGCAGATTCAGATGGGCATCGCATTGAAAGAGATTGCCGAGGAACAAGACAGGGTTCTTGACTTAAGGAGCAAGATCAAAAGAAAATTTGGGACTGCTGGTCTTCATGTCGCGCAAGTCACTCAGGCTGGAATCACGAGTGAGCTTCTGAATAGACTAGTCCAGATTTACAGAGACCCAACCGAGGTGAGGAAATGGCTTGAACACTTCCTTGCCCAAGTTGAGGACTTGGTCATATTCGTCAAGGAGGCAGACAATCCCAAGGCTACCGCCACGATGGTTTGCACTAGGATTGAATCCAATCCCGCGCACACGATGATACTTTTCGGAAGTGGGTATGCGAAGAATACCGTGATTCGAACGCTCCGCGTGATAAAGGATGAGCCTCGGGGCTATGGAATGGACGGCGTTGACAAAGGACTTGAACTGACCGTCTTCATTTACACCCCAGAGGTCAAAGCTAGGATTTCTTCTTGGCTAGATCCGTTCACAGCGCAGTAGCAGGATTAGGTCGCTAATCCCCAAATTATGATGCGTCAGTCCAGTTAACAGCACCCTCTATGTCAGACAGAATTACCAGAACCGGATTAGAGAACTATCACCCGACTCCGAACGGCCTTCCAAATCACCCATAGACCGAACAAAACATAGGGATGCCAATCACTGTTAATATGGGTCGGCGCTTCTAGATAATGTGGAGACTCGGGCTATATCTGCGCGAAGGACCTAGAGGGCCCCGAGGTCGAGCGTGGTGATTATGAGGGCCACATACGGGAACCGGTCAGACGAGGGAGCTGCGGCTCACGTCGTCCTGATGAGCGCCAGGGAGACGCGCGGCCTGCGCAAAGAGAACTTCTTCAATTGTGCCATACAGCGCCTGGACCCAGCTTCAGAACGCTGGGCGTGCGCTTTTCTATTTAATCCAGCAACCAGTACCAAAGAGGCGTGAATCCTACTCCGCTCTGTTCGTCGCTGTAATCCCACGTGATGACTGTCGTCTTCTTGGCGCCGACG
>DAHVIE010000023.1:0-5075 GCA_027322035.1 Nitrososphaerota archaeon | reverse complement strand
CTCAGAGGCGCGCTCTTGGAGCTTGCCGCCGCATCTGCATCTGACCCCCTCGACCTCTGTGCTCATGGGGCTTTCACCGTGACGGGGTGACATCCTCGGCGTCCACGTGGGCCGAGCTCGCTTTTGCAGCCGTCGCTGCGGCCCCCGGGCTTGCGTCGCCTGAACCCGTAGATTCGGAGCTTCCCCGGGTCCTTCCCTGTCATCGCCATCATCCACGCCGAGTCTGTGACGGGCGGCCTCACTCCCGGCCGCCCCAGCGCGAGAGGTCGACGACCTCGACGCCGAGCCTGGAGGCGTTCCTCGTGATGTATCCGTCGCTGCCGGGAAGCGCTTATCTGTGTATGTGCACCCACACCCACAGGCATGGCGACCAAGAACATCTCCATCACGGACGAGGCCTACGAGGCCCTCCGGAGAGAAAAGAGGAAGGACGAAAGCTTTACCGAGGCGATCCTTCGCCTTGCCCGCTCTAGGGGGAGGCTCTCCGAGTGCTTCGGTGCATGGGACGTCTCAGACGAAGAAGCTGCCATGATAGCTGACGAACTCTCCAGAGGGTGGCGCGCAGCGCAGGAGAAGATCGAAAGTGAAATGCCTCGACAGTGACTTCCTGATAGCCGTCCTCCGGGGCGACCCCCAGGCGAGAAGGAAGCTGGAGCAGCTGGACGCGGAGGGGAGGCACTCCACGACCTCCGTCAACTCATTCGAGCTCTTCTACGGGGCCAACAGGTCGCGGGAGAGACGCAAGAACACAAAGGAAGTCGAGAGGCTCCTCCAGCGGCTCGACACACTCCCCTTCGACAAGGGGTCCTCCGAAAGGGCGGGGGAGGAGCTTGCCTCCCTCGCCGGAAGGGGGAGGTCATTGGATTTCAGGGACGCCATGATAGCGGCGGTGGCGGTCTCCAAGGGGCTTTGCGTGGTCACGAGGAACGCAGACCACTTCTCGCGCTTCAAGGGGCTCGAAGTCGAGGCCTGGTAGGCCCCGGCCATCTTCCGATGGGTCAGCAGAGCATCGGGTGCTGGCTTCTCAAGCGAAGCAAGGAAAGTAAGACTGCGACTGCTTGCAACCGACGACCAGGGACATGGAAGCCGAGAGGGTTGTGAAGGCCTCGACCAAGGGACAGATGGTGATACCCAAAGAAGCAAGAGACAGATTCGGGATCGTGCCAGGCAGGGAGCTGCTCGTGGCGGTCGTCGACGAGCAGATCCTAGAACCCGCTCTTGGAAAGGAAGGTGGGGACGGCCCTGGTCGCGGAAGGGCCGAGCCTGGAGCCAAGAAGGAGAGCGGCTTCGACTTCCATGTAGTTGCCTGTGTACATCCTCCCCCACCTGCCCTTCAACGCCTGGCAGACGGGCGATGCGGCGTCCAGGTGGTGCTCATCCGACCCGTCCAAGGTGCCGTACAGTGCTCCTGTGTCTAGGAAGCGGCCAACCGCGAGGAGGAGAGGGAGTACGAGAAGGCGAAGGCGGCCCAGCAGTACAACGATGGGGGGGCCTGGGCTTCATGGTCTTCATCCTCCTAGTCATCGATTTCGTAATACCTTCGTGGGTCCTCGGCCCCTGGTTCTACGTCGTCAACGTCTTCCTAATTCTCGGCATAGCAGTCGGCATCCACGGCCTGGCCAAGGGACGGGCTACGAGCTTGAGTGTCACTGGATGACCGCCACACGCGCAATCCTGCTCATGTCACAAACCAATCTTAGTTTTACTGACCGTTCAGTAAAACATATAGCTTTGTATTACCACTCCGCACCCAATGGCCGTGGTCGCAAAGGTCTCGAGTAAAGGACAAGTTGTGATACCAGCCGAGTACAGAAAGAGGCTGAGGATAACGAGGCTGGTCGTAATATCCGATGAGGGGGATAAGTTGGTTGTGAAGCCCACCGCTTCCCTCGAAGATGCGTTCGGGGTCGACGGGGAAGGGATGAAGGACGTGGCCAGAGGGATATCCAAGGACAGGCGAGGCGAAGTCGACTCCGAGCGCCCGTAGCTATCTCTTCGACGCCGGAGTGTTCGCCCTCTACTTCGCAGGGAGCCCGGAGGTGAAGCCGTACTTCGACAGGGTGTCCTCAGGGAGGGCGTCAGGCGCGGTCTCAGACGTGGACCTGGCCGAGTTCTACTACCGGACAGGCCAGAAGTTCGGGGTGCAGACCGCGGACGCGAGGCTGGGCCTCATTAGGAACTCTAGGATCGAGTCAGTCCCCACGGATGAAGGGGCTGTGTTGTCTGCAGGAAGGTGGAAGCTCAGGCGGCCGGCGCTGTCCCTCGCTGACTGCTTCGCCCTTGCTGCGCTGGAGTCGAGCGCCGAGGTCCTCCTGACCACCGACTCCGGGCTGAAGGACGCTGCGATGTCGAAGGCTGTCTTGTTCAGAATCTGACCATCTCATGCGCCGGCTATGGTGACCCCATGCTCCTCAGCCGTGCGGGTCGGCGAAGGCGGAGGGAGCTCGCTCCCGCGGATCGTCCTTTGTCATCTGACGTCGCTCGAAGCCTGGTGGATGAGGAGCCCCATCTCCTCCCCCCAGTATGACGAACGGGAGCGAGCGCCTCCGGAGGAGGTAGTCCTTCACACAGGGCTCCGTCAACCCTTTGCCGTCGAACGCGCGCCGTTGCACCATGTCCAGCGGCATCCTGGGGTCGTCGGTCCACCACGCCTTCAGACTGTCCCCGATCTTCGAATCGCCGCCCAGAGAGGAGGGTTCGGACACACGAGCCTGCATACGGTCCCTTCTGTGAGTTCAGACGAACGGGCGTGTCAAGAGTATGACATCAGAATGTCATAAATCTTAAGTAGTCATAGCATTAGATTGCTATGGAATGGAACTCTCGGAGCTCACCCGGTTCAACCCCTGGTGGACGACAGGGAGGGTGAGGGAGGCGCTGCTCGAGCGATTCAAAAGGAAGGCGTACCACGCGGCGGAGAAGGAGCTCGAAAGGCGGCAGGCGACCCTCATCTGGGGGATGAGGAGGATGGGCAAGACTGTCCTGACCTACCAGCTGATCGACAGGCTCCTCAGAGGGGGGACGAGCCCCAAGAACATCCTCTATTTTTCGTTCGACGAAGCCTCCTCGAGCGTCGACGCCGTCCTTGAGGCGTACCAGAGGGAGGTGTTGAACAGGACCTTCGAGTCATCATCCGGCCGCATCTTCGTATTCTTCGACGAGATCCAGAAGGCGGACGACTGGGAGAACAAAGTCAAGCTGCATTACGACCTTTACCCCGGCGTGAAGTTCGTCCTGACCGGGTCCGCGTCAGTCCAGCTCCGCAGGAGGTCGAGGGAGAGCATGGCCGGGAGGATGTTCTCTCTTCTGGTCGAGCCGCTCTCGTTCGAGGAGTTCCTTGAGCTTTCAGGGAAGCCCGTGGAAGCCATCAAGAAAGACCCCAGGCTCTGGGACAGGGAGCTGGCCCCGCTCTTCCATAGGTATCTCAGATACGGCTCATTCCCCGAGCTCGTCGGCGAGGAGGACGAAGAGCGCGCCAGGAGCTATATCAGGGACGGCATAGTCGAGAGGGTGATCTACAGGGACCTGCCGTCGGAGTTCGGACTCCGGGACATCGAGCTTCTGAGGGCGCTCTTCGACATCGTGGCTGCGAATCCGGGGGCGATAACAAGCTACAGAGAGGTCTCGAAGGACCTCGGTAGGGACCAGCGGACGGTCTCCGACTACTTCGGATACCTGGAATACGGCCTTCTCACGAGGTCAGTCTACAACTACCGGGGGAGCCCCATCGCAAGCGCCCGGAAGGCGAAGAAGGTCTATCTCGGTACGCCCAACCTGGCCTCCGGGGAGGAGAAGGCATCGAAGCTCCTCGAAAACTTCGTGCTCATGAAGACTGATGCGAGGTTCTTCTACAGGGACGGGTTCGAGGTGGACTTCGTCCTCGCGGACGGGGAGGGCCTCACGGCCGTCGAGGTGAAGGAAAGAGGGACCGACGCGAGGCAGCTCAGGCTCTTCGGCAGGAAGTTCGGCGGGAGGGTCAAGCGGAAGCTGCTCGTCACGATGGAACGCGGAACGGTCGAAGGGGCGGAGGCGATCCCCGCCTGGGAGTTCGCACTCCTCTGACGGCCTTTGCACCTACTATAGGGAACGCGGGGAAGCGGAAGGCGGCATTTTCGGTGCTCAAATGCACCTCCGGTACAGTCGGTGCCTCTCCCCACGGTGGCGAAAATAAGGGGTACGTTCGGGGCCGGGTTCGCGGCCCGTCTCCACGGTAGCGAAAATGGGTGGGTAAAGTCGGGGCCCGGTTCGCTCCCCCTCCCCACGCTCAGGGGGGCACCGGGATAAGCACCGAAACCGGCAGCGGTTCGGTGGGTGTTTCGCCCCCTGAAAGAGACCCTCACCCCCACCCTCCGAACGAAAATGGGAACCCTCACCCCCACCCTCACCCCCACCCTCACCCCTCTTTTGACCGGAAATCGCGGTCTTGGCGCTCGCGCCTGACCGTGGACCCTGGGGGTACCCTCACCCCCCCTCACCCCCTTTTCGTTCGGGGACCACCCCCCACCCTCACCCCCCTGAGGAGGACCCTCACCCCTACCCTCACCCCCTTTTTGACCCCCAAAACAGCCCTTCTGGGGGGTGAGGGTGGCGACGATCAGGCGGCGCATATCGACGGAGGACGCCTCCCTTTGGCAGGGGCTCCAAGCGTGTTGTCAAACGGCTTCGACCCGCCTGCTTTACTGGGCCCACGTTCGCTCATCGGTCATGGAAGAAGAGGCTCAGCCCTCCCTCGTCGTGGACCTCCCCCGCTGCAGGGTCGACCTTGGGACGAAGGTGGTCACCTGCCGGATCGACGCAGAGACACTCCGGCGCATGTACGGGCTGGACCCGCAGGCGGACCTCAGGTTCGTTTTCGAGGTCCCCCCCACAGTGATGCCAGGCGCCCGCTGACCCGGCCGTGACGAGAAGGGGCGCTCGTCAAGAGCGATCTCCTGGTTGCCCAGGCGCACCGAGCTCGGTCGACTCCCTGCAACAGGTCAAGCAGGGGAGGAGCACCCTCCTTAGTGGGCGTCCTCCTCCCAGGGTAGCGGAAGCCACAGGTTTGTGCTTGCCCTATCAGGGCGACCGACATGCCG
>DAHVIE010000030.1:0-2802 GCA_027322035.1 Nitrososphaerota archaeon | reverse complement strand
GTGCCCCTCTTGCGGGAAGACGTCGCTTCTCCCCAAGGCCTACTTACCTGATCTGGTGGCGAGCCGCCAAATGAAGCTCGTAATAGAAATCTATGGCGAGAAGTCCAGCGTGAAAGACGCCTCCAAGATGGAGTTCTACAGGGCGAACGGGTTCACGGCCGTCACCGTGCCGAACGCCATGGCAGACGACGCCGAATGGTCGAAGCCAGTCTTCCAGCTGCTTGCGGTAATCTGCGGGGCAGGCCGCCCGGAGAGGCTGTTCACTCCCGAGATTTCGCAGTATCGGAGATTAGAGCTCTCAACAATAGGTTGATTACTAGCCAAGAACCGCGGTTAGGAAAGAAACCGATTCTTTCGCCTTTTTCCAAGCACCATCAGTCTTCCAATCAAGATACGCGAGTTCGACATTGTAGGTCCCCCGATAGGACACATCTTCGAGCGCTCGGACGACGCGGGGCCAGTCCATGCTTCCCTCGCCGGGAGGCAGATGTGAGTCGCCCTCCCCGTTATTGTCATGAAGGTGGAGTGCCCACAGCAGCTCTCCCGCTTCCCTGATTGCGTCCTCGGGCCGTACCACCCCTCCCACGTTGACATGGCCCGCGTCCACGCATACCCCGATGTTGTCCCTCCCGGCGCCCTCTATGATTTTCAGTGTCTCGGAGATTGTGATGAGATTTGTCGGACCCGTCTCCAGTGCGATTTTCACTTTGAGTTTAGATGCGAAGTCGCCCAAGAACGCGAGCGATTCGGCATTGATTCGCCACAATCTTGCGAGCTCGCCCTCGTTTCTTTCGAACTTGATTACCTTCTTCGCGTCGTCCCACCTTCCGCCAACCTGGTCGAGATAGACATCGATGCCAGGGTGAATAACGTAGTACTTGTCGCCGAGCGACTCTGAAAGTCGCAGATATTCCTCGTGCAGCCTAAGGGCCTTCTCCCGTCCTTTTGGGTCGGGTCGGGCTATGTCGGTATCGGGGCCAGTGGGTCCGTGCAAGGTTCCTGCGGTAATACCGGTAGATTTCAGCGCAGACTCGACGTCCTTGGCTTTGTCCAGAAGTGCGGGGTGAGTGATTAGCTCGACGAATTTAGGCCCAATCTCTTTCACCCTGATAAGATGGGATTCGTCTGCCAGCGTGCTTAAACTAATCCGCTCAGCCCTTCTCACGAGGACAGGGGTCGAACCGTCCCGCTTATACAGCGTACCTCCCGTCGCATGGTCAGGCCATCCCTAGAGGCTGTTTGCGCCGGAGCTTGGCTGAGTCCCACCAGCTTCGGAATCTCCTTAAGGTAGGCAGGCACGGGAGGCATTTCTACTACATCCAGGGTACCGTACACCGACTCCATCACGCCGAGGTACTCCTTCGCGTCCCTCTCGGTCCTAGAAGAAAGGAGTATCTGGGCCGCGCCCCCGCTGAAGAGGACCTCCAAGCCTCTCACTGTCGTCGAGGGCAACAGCGAGAGCCTCTCCAGCCGCTCGTCTTCCAAGGGCTCTTCGATCTTCGGCACCTTGGCGAGCCACAGGACCTTCACCCGCGAGGAGACGGCAGGGGCATGCGACCCTCCGCTCTCGTCGCCCCCCTCAACATGCCCGGGCCGGATGTCGGGGGAGTACGAGCTCCTTTTGCCGAGGGAATCCAGGAAGCCTTCCGTCGCGGTCACGGGAAGGTGGAGATAGTACGGGAGCTCCTCCTGGGTTGTCAGGAACGACGGGGGCTCGAGGCGGGAGCCGGCGTAGCTCATGATGTAGGAGGAGACGTCTTCGACCATCCTCCTTTCGACCAGTTCGACGAGCATCCAGGGGTTGCGGTAGACGAATGTCCCCAGGCGGTCGAGCTCGTCGTAGCAGTCCTTGAACGGGAGCGTCGAAAGCTGTCGAGGGTCGCCGACCCACATCCCCTGGATCGCGAACAGGACGTGGGGCACGTTGGCTATCGCGTCGATCCTCTTGATCCTCTCCCCGGAGCGCCTGTACCAGTCGCGGTACAGCTCAGGCCTGTCGGACTCGCTGTCGTCTATCCAGCTCCGCTTCGGGGTCTTGATCTGCTCCGCTGCGACGTGCATCGCGTTCTTGAGGGCGACGAGGGTCGGTGAGAGGTTCACCCTCTTGAACAGGAACTGGACCCAGGCGAATATGGGGCTAGCGGCCTCGATGGAGTGGACCAGTTCCCCCATGAGGCGCTGCGGCTGGGGGAACTTCGGGAGCGACATCGGGGTGGCGTTGATGAGGGAGACGTTGAAGAAGCGCACCTCCTCCGTTGCGCCCTTCTTCTCGCTCATGGCTTCGCTCCGGTTGTAGAAACCGCCGGTTCGTCGGGATGGTCGGGCTTCGACTCCTTGCTTCCGCCGAGGTCTCGTATTCTGGTCCCGAGGCGAGGATAGGGGAGGACGTCCCTGTAGGGCCTGAAGGGGAAGGGCCCGGTCCGGTTCGTGATGAGCAGCACGAACAACGGGACGGCCACCGCCGCCTGGATCGCGCAGAGGAAATACCAGGTCAGAAGGAATGAGGCGAAGACCGAGAGGGCGTAGACCGCAAACGAGGCAGCTGCCAGGACGAGGTTCCGGGTGCCTCCCAGGAGAGGTCTCTTGGGAGACTTCAGGTCGGTGCCGGCCAGGTCGAGACGTTTGAAGACGGCGTACCACTCGGAGTTGTTCGAAATGTCATGGAAGGGCCTTGCGATCCTTCCGAGGTCGTGGCGGTACGCAAGAAAGTACATCGCCCCCAGGTACGGGAGCGGCGTGTTGAGGAAGAGCCAGCCCGAGTCGGTCAACGAAGGGGTGGAGGCGCGTTGCTGATAACGGGCG
>DAHVIE010000019.1:0-5877 GCA_027322035.1 Nitrososphaerota archaeon | reverse complement strand
GAGCTGGGATACGCGAAGTACAGCACCCAGTTCTACGCGGTAAAGAAGCTGCTAATGGAAGAAGGGATTCTGGACTCGAACGGAAAGTTCGTAGAGAACGCACCCAACGTCTGGCTGGCCGAGTTGCCGCAGGTGGTCGGCCAGAAGGAAAGAGAGATACTCTGTGACGAAGTACCATTCAAGATATTCCTGGCTTCCGTGCTTGGGTCGAGGCGTCTCGGAGACCTGTCAAGAGCGCTTGCTCTGAGCAGAAGCAGCGCCTATCACGCAGCTTCTAGACTCCTCAAGACAGGTCTGCTTCAAAGGAACGGTATGGAAATATCGTCTTCGGGAAGCGCGAAGACGTGGTTGTCTGGATATCTAGACGCCTGCAAGACACACGTCAACGTTACCGGTGACATCTCGGTTCTCTTCCGGGCGGTACCGGCATACATTGACGGGCCGAGGGCCTACTTTGCCCTTCACCACGAGGTCGGACGGCCAATCGGCAGGGCAGACATGGTCATTGCGACGTGGGCCCCCTACCTTGGCTTCTGGGAATCTATCGTTAACGGGGTAAGGTATTTTCTCGAATATCAGAAGAACGTCGAGGTCTTGGTCGCCAATCCTTCGGCCAGGGTCGTCTGGGCCGACAGGCTCCCGTTCAACGCGAAAGCGAGGCTGCCGAGGTAGCTGCCATGGGGATCTTCTTCAACATAGCCGACGACGCCGTCATCGGCACCGACCCCAGGGACCTGGTGAAGGACGAGTACAAGGAGTACTTCGCGGACGGAGAGTCTGTTCAGAAGATCTACTCGGAGATATGCGCCCTAGACATGATATACAGCGTCGCCCGGATGAAGAATGGCTACTACGACAGGAGGCTGGTCCTCAAGGGAGGCATGTCGGTCAGGAATCATGTGCCCCTGCTGGATCACAGGTTCTCCTTTGACGCCGACTACGACCCCAATTCCGTGGCTGGCTACAGCTTCGGGGACGTCGACGAAATCAGGACGTACCTGACGAGATATGCCGGTTTGAGAAGGTGCGACGTCCGGGTTGACCTGGCGAAGAACGATGACCGACTCCTCTTCCTAGAACTGACCTACAGGGACGTCCTCCGTCGCGTCGGCTACACGATTGAAGAGAGGCCGAAGATTGAGCTGTGCAAGAGATGCAGGATATTCCAGGCACCTGAAGAGAACGAGATGGCCACGATCATGAACCTGAGGTTGCTTGGGCTGGAACCGCTCACCATCAAACATGTTGGCCTGGAAGAGCAGCTGGCATCGAAGCTCTTCATAATAGGCGATTTGAGACGCGGGAAGAGGAACCACTTCGACGCCTACGACGCCCTTCGGATAACTGAAAGCAACCGCGGCCTCGACTGGAAGCTGGTCAGAAACCTGTTCGCCCAGCGGGCAGAGAAACACGCTGTAAGGGGCCACGTCCTGAAGACCAAGGAACACATCCGTGAGTGCCGGAGGCAACTCGACACCATGAAGCTGAACGCCAACAAGAGGAGCGGGCTTGCTCGCCTTGTCTTCAAGAGAGATTTTGATTACGACGCCATGATTGAAAGGGTGAAGGCACTTTACGACAACGTATGACCCTCTACTTCACTCTCCGGAACCCCCCACGCCTAGGACTATCATAGACTCCGGGTCTATCTTTGTTAAAAGCCCAGCCCTCGATTTACGGGCATGGGCCTGCTCAGGGATCTCTCTAGGCTCCTCTCCAGCAACCAAGAGAAGCAGTACGGCACCCCTTCCAAAACGATGCATGGTGAGGACGTCAGGAGCAGGTCCGAGCAGAGGATTGCTGATTACTTCGCCCAAAACGGAATCCGCTACCTCTACGAATGGGGCGCCCAAACCGACGCATTGATCTTCAAGCGTACATTTGCCCACCCCGACTTCTTCCTTCCAGATTACAAAATCTACGTGGAGTTTTGGGGGCTGGCGAAGGTCAGCAAGAAATACAGGCGCACAATGAGGTTCAAGATGAGAGAGTATCGCAAGAACAAGATTAGGTACATCAGCCTTTACCCTGATAACCTCGACAACTTGGACTGGATTTTCAGGACCAGGTTTCGAGAACTCGTCGGGTTCGACTTGCCGGCAAAACCGCATCCTGTTCCTGGGAAAGCTCGGTACTGCGCCAGGTGTGGGACACCGGTCGCACCACCTGGTAACTTCTGCAGCAGATGCGGCAGCACCATCGATACATCTCCGCGCCCAGGTTCCCCCTAGGAGCCGCTTATCGCCGGTCCACCATGGCCCAACTTGGGATAAGGTATTCTCTACGGGGGCACAATGAACCTTGCACTGGTTTTCGCATCTGTGAGAGGAGTCTTAACGTGGTCTCTTCGATAGCGGGTCTCCCAACTCTTACAGGACCATAACTATCCGCCGACATCGACGAGCATTACGCATCGCTCAATGACCTTCTATGTTTCTTCCAGGAACCCCAGAAGCTCGTCGAGCTAACCAAGTCTACCGGGCACCGATTCCGTAAAGGCGTAGCGTCTGCCTGAGGCGAGCCTCATCCACAATGGACAGACGCCGTCACCGCGGCGTTGTTCTTCGACTGTTTCGCGGCGTACTCCGCGACGTCGAGCGTCTCCTCTGCCTTCTGCAGGTAGTTCATGTATAGGCTCCTATTGACGGGCTTGGACATCTCCTATCTTCCTCAGGTCTTTGCCCCGGACCATCCTGTAGGACTCGAGGATTGACCTGCCCAAATCCTTGTTCTTCTTTCTGGCGAACGTGGCTTCGTCCATGATCAAGGGTGACAGCCCGAATCCGAACTTCGAAGCAGTTTCGGCGGAGGCGTCTGCAACGCGCTCGCTGGCGAGCTCTCTGTCACCCGCTACGATGAATATGTCGATGTCGCTCTGCTTCCCCTCGAGTCCCTTCGCGGCGCTCCCGAAGACGGCCACCGATCTGATCGACTTATCCTCAAAGAACGGCCTGATCGTGGACAAGATCGCACCGAGGGTGTCTTCCTCGGCTTTTATCGCTGGCCAGACTATCGAGTTCAGCACGTAGCTCTCTTCGTTCAGGATGACCTGCTGGGCCCTCCCAACAGGTTGGAGCCTCACGACCCCTCTCTTTTCCAGGGTCCTGGCCACAAGGGCGACTTCGGGGTGCGACAGGCCAGCCGTCCTCGCCAAGTCCCTTATGGTGAACACCTTCCCCCTGTAGCGGACCAAAGTCTTGAGCACTTTGATGCTGGCCTTGCTCCCCAGGACCTCGGTCAGGTAGTCGTGGAGGGACACAATTTCGCAGGTCAGGGGTACTGGTAGAAAAACATTCCATATGGTAGGTAATACTGCCATAACGGGCGATTTGAGCACGCATAGGCGTGCCGCGGGTCCTCTTTCGCTAGTGCCGACGGCCAAGTCATGGCCTACGTAACGCACTTCCGTCTTCCCTGAGACGAACATTCCCCATCTGCGGGTCGTACTCCCTCTGGAACTCGTCAGGGTTGCTCACGGTCCGCATCGCCGCAAAGGCTGATCTGGGCATTGGGAAACGCATCCGCGAGCCGATTCGCAGCACCAAGCAGCGTCGCGCCACGAGTGATTATGTCGTCAATCAGCAGAACGCTTTCGGGTTCTGACAGACGACCTTGGACTTCCAACGTTTCGTAGTGTCTTCGTGCGGTTGGCCTCAGTCTCGCTGGACTTTGCGCTGCCTTGGGAACAGCCTGGGTGCGAACCAGGCACGAGACTACTTGGCCTAGTCCCTGATCGGCAAGGGCCGCCGCAAGCCTCTGTGGGACCCAAAGGGTTCCAGCTCTCATCAACGAACTGCTCGGAACGGGGACGAGGACCGGGGTGGGCTGGAAAAGGGTGGCAAAAGGCATGGAGTTGATGTTCTGTCGCACCTGTTGCGCCACCCAATGCGACATCAGGACAGGGGGCGGTTGCAGGAAGCTATCGGTCTTGAGGAGGGTCATCACTCCTTGAGAGTGGAGGTCCTTTGGCGTTCCACCGTTCGGGGAGTACGAGAGGAGGGAACCGTACTGGAGCTCAGACAGGCGTAGGCTCATTTCTCATTGAGCCACACTGACAATCCTCTCGCGAGGCGGTAGGAACCCTAGGATATCCTTGGGATCTTCGAGCGCGACAGCTCCATACTCCATCATCTTCTTCGGCCAACTCAGAGACCGCTTCTCCAGGACCAATTTCCAGATGTAGAGAGGCCGCCCGAGCCTCAGAGCCTCCCACCCCTGCGCCAGAGAACCGCTCGTCTCCCCTGCCTCGACGATGATCGAAGCGTTGCAGACGAGAGCCATCGTCCTATCCCTAATAACGAAGTCCCTAGGCTGGGTCGGATGTCCGTTCAGGAATTGGGAGACCGCGCAATACTCCCGCATGATTTTGTCCTGAAGTTCGAAGTTCTTCGCCGGGTAGACGCGATTCAACGGGGTCCCAAGGACCGCGACGGTGTATCCATTCTCCTCAATGGTCGCTCTGTGGGCTGCCGTGTCAATCCCCTCGGCAAGCCCACTGACCACCACAACCTGGTTTCGTGCAAGGATCCGCGCTATCTGGGTTGCAGCCTCCAGCCCGGCGCCAGAGGCCTTTCGGGACCCCACGACCGCAACACGGGGCCTGGGCAACGGGGTTTGCACGACCCCAGCCACATAGAGCCGCGGGGGCGCGTATCGCGCCTCGACATCGTTTAGCGGGCCTAGAAGCTCTTCGGGAGTAAGAGTGGAGATGCTCTTTCCTTTGATAATCTCCATCGGTTGCAAGGTTGTGACTTTGCCATTAATAGGTTTGAAGCATGAGAGGAGTGTGAAAGTGCTCCGTAGGCGCTCAAGAGCCGGCGCAAGCTTACCGCCAAACTACCTGCCTCTGATGCCGTATAGGCGCAGGGCCTTCCTGACATGCGGCTCATCCATCTTGGCAGGGATGACTCCACCGCCACTCATGGCTGCCACGGCGCGCTCGCTCTCCCTGGACGGTGCTACTTTGATCAGGGCAACCAGGGCCCCGAGAAGCTTTTCGGCGAAACCGTACTTCTGGGAGAGAAAGACAAGGAGGGAGTAGTCTACCTTGTTCTTCGCAAGGAGCACGGGGACAGCTGCAATCCGTCTCTTGTCCTCGCCCAGGAGTACTGAAGAGATGATATATTCTACTGAAAAATCCTGCCCCCCGTCTGCTTCTGACCCGAACTCCTTGTACCCCAACTTCGCAAAGTTATGGACCAGATCCTTCTCGCTTATCTTGGAAGGGTTGGTCCTGTCGAGGTCGAACCTGATACGAACTCCTTGAACCACTGCGTTCCGGATCAGCCTCCAGAACTCTTGAGGCATGTGGAGAACCACCATGTCCGGGATCATCTCCTTGAACGGGTTCCTCTCAGGGGATCTCAGCCGCTCGATCAGCTCGCTGCCGGCCACTACGAGTGGTTCCACCCTCACATTGAGCCGTGTCCCTATCTCATGGGTGACTTTCTGCGCCTTCGATTCCTGGGCCGTTTCCTTCTCTTCCATGAGGACCAGCGGCTCCGCCCTATTCAGCTTCGCGTTGCGCTCAGGGTCGAGGAGGAGGATCGACCCGACGGAGGCCAAGTCCCCGAGCTCCCTTTCCAGACTCTCGAACAGTCCCCAGGTATCGGGCCACTTCCGCAGGAACTCCCGCTTCTTCTGGAGTTCCATCTCGGTCAGGGTGTCAAGGAGGAGATAGTTCGCGAAGTTGAGGGCGGGGATGGACGCCTTCCCTTGCTTCTCCATCGTAACGATGCCTTCTTTCTCGAGCGATGCTAGTGCGCGGTAGATGTTAGGGTAATAGGCGGGACCAGACTCTTCCATCTCTGAAGTTAGCTGGCGGATAGAGACTGGATTACTCACCCTCCTCGACATGGCGTCCAGGATTCTGAACTC
>DAHVIE010000016.1:0-7450 GCA_027322035.1 Nitrososphaerota archaeon | reverse complement strand
CCGAAGCCCGGAGGGATGAGGATCGAGGACATCTACGTCGTGAGGGAAGGGGGCCCGGAGAAGCTTTCGAGCTCCCCCCTCGGGCTCTCCTGACGCCCGCTCAGGTGTAATGCTTCGCCATCTCAGGGAAGGACCTGTCCGCGAACACGTCCTTCATCAGCCCGCTGGCCTGTCCCTCCGACTTCGTCCACGGGTCCATCATAAGGAGCTCCAGCAGCTTGTCCCTGTCCCCCTTTTGGTACGCCTCGAGCTCTGTCTCCACAGGTGCGACCCTGTCCCTGAGTATGTATCCGACGAGGTTGGAGGGGAGGCCTGACGACCTCTGCCCCTGGACCCCGTTGGCAGTAACGAGCCCCGAGACCTCGACCTCGAAATCGCTGGGGACGCCAGGCAGGAGGCCGCCGGTGTTCAGGACATTCACCGGGAGGACCCGGGGCACGTCGCACGCTATGGACTCGATGAGCGGTACGGTGAACTGCCTGGACTTCTTGGGTGGAATAGCCTCCGTAAGCGAGGTCTTCCCGTCCAGTAGCTTGTCGAGCGCCGGGCCCCGGCGCTCGAGGTCCCCTAGGTAGTCCCTCCACCACCACTCTGGGTCTTCCCCCCACTTCCGCTCCAGCTTCTCATCCGTGTGGTACCACCACGGCCAGGTCCCGCCCCCGGGAGTGCATGTATCCCCGATTGGGAACACCCCGAACTTCTCGTAGAGGTCGAACGCTACAGGGCCGAGGATGTTGCTCGGGGTGTGCGTCTTCCAATAGGCGCGGGAGTTCTTCTTCGCCCAGGAGTCGAGCACCGGGTAGGCGTCCTTCCCTTCGTGGAAGAAGCGCGTCAGCCAGACCGTGTGGTTCACCCCCGGTATTTCGAAGCTTATCCTGTCCGGGTCGAGGCCGAAAATGCTAGCCATGTCGTAGATGGCGCGGGGCCCCTCGCAGAGCCCGACGTACTTCAGCTTGGGGTACTTCCTGCAGAGGTACGTCGTCGCTGCGAGGACGGGATTGGCCAACTGTATGTACCAGGCATTGGGACAGACCTCGAGCACGTCCTCGACGATCGACTCGAAGAGCCTGAGCTGGTAGAAGTTGACCCAGAAGCCCTCGTCGTGCATGATGTGGTAACTCCCTCCGAACCTGTAGTCTCGCTTCCGCGCCATGTCCCAGACTTTCGTGTATCCCTTGTGTCCGACGACGAGCGCGAGGTTCACAACGAAATCCGCGTCCTTCAGGGAACTCCTCCTGGTCGTCGTCTTCTCGAGCTTGAGGTCCATCTTCATCTCCCTGGCATACCTAGACGCCAGGGTGTGGACCGCGTCCAGCCTCCTCTGGTCGATATCCATGAAACTGACGGTGCTCCCCGCAAGCGAAGGCATCAGGCAGATGTCCTTCACAAGCTCGAGGGAGAAGTTGGCACTCCCGGCGCCAATCACGCTCACCTTGACCTTGGACAACGCGACATCACCGGGGCTGACCGACAGCCGTTAATCACCTTTTTCGCCCCGCCGGGAGGTCAGGAAGTGAGCGGGTAGTAGCACGCCGCGTATCTGCTCCTGCTGACCTCGGTCAGGTCCGGAGCGGACCCTCGACACCTGTCCCTGGCATAGGGGCAACGCGGGCTGAACTTGCACCCAGCAGGCGCAGGCCTGGGGTCCGCATCCACCGCCTCGGGGGGCGCCGGTCCGGCGCCCCCTGGCACGGGGACGGAATCGAGGAGGAGCTTGGTGTATGGATGTAGAGGGCGCTCGAGGAGCTCCTCTGTCCGCGCCACCTCCATCAGCTTCCCCTGGTACATGACCGCTATTCGGTCGCAGAAGTACCGCGCCACACCAAGGTCGTGCGTGATGAAGATGAGCGTCAGCCCTAGCTTGCGCTTGAGCTCGAGCATCAGGTCGAGGATTCCGATGCGCATGGAGACGTCGAGCATGGAGACGGGTTCGTCGGCGATGAGTAGGTCCGGGCTGACCGCCAGGGCGCGGGCGATCGACACCCGCTGCCTCTCCCCTCCGCTCAGCTGGTGGGGGTACTTGTGTTTCACGGCCCCTGGGTCCAACCCAACCATGGCGACCAGCCTTTCAACCATTTCCCCCCTGGAGTGTCTGTCGCCTGCGACGTGGTGTATCAGGAGAGGCTCCTCGACCGCATCCCACACCGTCGACCGGGGGTTGAGCGACTCGTACGGGTCCTGGAAGACCATCTGCACCTTCCGCCTGTACACCCTCTCTTCCTTCCTCGTCTGCGTGAGCACGTCCTCCCCCTTGAAGAGGACTTCTCCGGAGTGCGGTCTGAGGAGCTTCACGAGGACGCGGGCGAGCGTAGTCTTCCCGCTTCCACTCTCCCCCACCACTCCGAGCGACTCCCCCTCCCACGCTGCGAGAGAGAGATCATCGATGGCAGACACGGTCCTCTTCTTGAAGAACCCCATCGAGGCGGAGAACCCGACAGACAGGTTCCTGACCTCGACCAGCGGCCGGCCGCCGCCACCCTGCTCCATTTCACCCTCCGACAAGGTGGCATGCAGCCATGGACCCGGTTGTCGATGGCAATAGCCTCGGCTCTTCAACAGTGCACCGGCCGAAGCTGTGAGGGCAACGCGGGCTGAACCTGCACCCCTTCGGCAAGGAGGTCAGGTCTGGCGGGGTCCCCAGTATGGACTTCACCTGACTTATGTCGCCGTGCACGTTTGGTATCGCGCGCATCAGCGCCTGAGTGTAGGGGTGCGAGGGGGAGCGGAACATCACATCGGCGGGGCCGACCTCCACGAGCTTGCCGGCGTACATCACTGCCACCCTCGTCGCCACTTCGGCCAGGACCGAGAGGTCGTGCGTGATGAACATGAATGAAACGCCAAGCTCGCGCTGCAGCCTGGCCAGGAGCGAGAGAATCTGCTTCTGGACCACCACGTCCAGGGCGGTGGTGGGCTCGTCGAGTATGACGAGTTTGGGACTAAGCGAGAGGGCCATTGCTATCGCGGCGCGCTGCTTCATCCCGCCGCTGAGCTCGTGCGGGTAGTTCGTCACCCTTTCCTTCGGTATGCCGACCAGGCCGAAGAGCTCCCTCGCTCTCCTCCACGCCTCCTCCTTCCCCGCGCTTTCGTGGAGCCTGATCGCCTCGACTATCTGGGCACCCACCGATATCACCGGGTCGAACGCGTTCATGGACCCCTGGGGGACGAGGGCCACGTGCTTCCACCTGTACGCCCGGACCCGCTCGTCACCCATGGTCAACACGTCCTCCCCTCCGAAGGCTACAGCACCGGTCACCCTGGCCGACTTCGGGAGTATCCTCAGGACTGACAGCGCTACCGTCGACTTCCCGCACCCTGACTCCCCCGCTATCCCGAGGACCTCGCCCTCGTTGACCTCCATCGAGACCTGGTCGACCGCCATCAGATACCCTTTCTGGAGCCTGTAGGCCACGGAGAGGTTCTTCAGCTCTAGCAGGGGCATCCCGGGTTACCGCCCTCGGAGCCGGGGGTTGAATATGTTCTCCACCCCAATGCTGATCAGGACGGCGCCCAGTCCGACGAAGGCTATGCAGAGCCCCGGGGCGAGTATCCACCACCACGCCCCTCTTAGGACCGCCCCGAGGTTCTGCGACCAGTAGAGCATGGTCCCCCAGCTCACGACACTGGGGTTGCCCATCCCGATGAAGTCGAGCCCCGCTTCGCCAACCACAGCCCCAGTTATGGCCAGGACTGCGTTCGCGGCGATGAGACTCAGGAGGTTGGGGATTATCACTTTGAACATTATCCGAGCGTCGCTCGCCCCCGCGACCCTCGCTGCGTCAACGAAGGGCCTCTCCCGCAGCGATAGGGTCTGGGACCTGATCACTCTCGCCACCAGCGGCCAGCTCGTGAGGGTCAGGACCTCGATGATTGTGATCACACTCGGCCCGAGGTAAGCAGCCAGTATAATCGCCAGCGGGAGCGAAGGAAGCACAAGTATTACGTCTGTGAACCTCATCAGCGCTTCGTCGACCACCCCCCTGTAGAACCCCGAGAGGAGGCCTATGAGGGAGCCAATCGAAGTCGCAGCGAGGGCGACAGTGAACCCGACAGTCAGGCTTATCCGGGCGCCGTAAATTACCTGGCTCATCACGTCGTAGCCGAGGTCGTCGGTCCCCATCCAGTGCTGGAAGCTGGGAGGCGAGTAGGGCGAGCCCGAGACCACCTGGGGCTTGTACGGCGTGAGCCACGGCGCGAAGACTGCCATGAACACGAATATGCCGATTATGAGCACCCCCGAGGTCACCCGCTTGTTCTCAGTCAACCCACGCCGGAGCGCCGAGGTAGCAGTGGCTGTGTCCGTCCCTTACTTCACCCTCGGGTCGACCAAGGAGTAGATGATGTCGGCGAAGAAGTTGGCTATGATCACAGCCATCGAGAGGACGAAGAAGAGCCCCTGCAGGAGGGGATAGTCATGCGCGAGGACCGCCTGGTATGTCAGGTACCCTACCCCCGGGTAGGAGAATACAACCTCGACCAAGAGGGCCCCGCTCACGACGTAACCGAGGTTGAGCCCGATGAGTGTTATCATGGGGAGCATGGCGTTCCGCGCGGCGTGCTTGAAGAGAACGGCCCTGTGGGACAGGCCCTTTGCGACGGCCACGGTCACGTAATCCTGCGTCAACTCCTCAACCAATGTGTTGCGCATCATCAGGCTGTACCCTGCGAACGCCGCGAGTGTCAGGGTGAGCCCCGGGAGGAAGGCGTGCTCAGCTATGTTGCCTATCTGGTCCAAGAGCGGCATCTTGGAGAGAAACGGCGACGCGGCTCCGCCAGCAGGGAAGACATGGAAATAGATGCTGAAGAGCCACAAGAGTATCGTCCCGAGCCAGAAGAAGGGCATCGTCCAGAGGAAAAGCGAGGCGGAAGTCACCACCGTGTCTGTCTTAGAGCCCTGCTTCGAGCCAATCAGGATGCCAATCACTATCCCTATGACAGCCGTCGCCACCGTGGCCGTCCCCACGAGCAGGAGCGTCCAGGGGAGGTACGTCATTATGACCGTCCATACGGGAGCAGGGTAGAACGTGTAGGAGACCCCCAGATCAGGGGGCCAGTGGAACACCCCGACGAGATAGAGCAGGAACTGGGTCCATATCGGCTTGTCGAGCCCGAACCTCTCCGTGAGGAGCTTGGCTTCGAGCGAAGGAAGGATCCTCGGGTTGGCGAAGTACTGGACCGGGCTCCCAGGCATCACCCTTGGTATGGCAAAATTGAGGACGAGCACGATGAGGAAGGTGATGAAGGCATAGAACCCCCGTCTGAGGACGTAGCCTCTGTTCACGGTCGCATCAGGTTTTAGGTTTCTTACGCAGGACCGTCGCCGCTACCGCGGCCACCACCGCTACCACGACCACCGCCGCCGCGCCGGCCACAAGGTACGAGTCCGTCGAGCTCGAGGTTGGGGTAGAGCTCGCCACGGTGGTTGTGGCCGCGGTGCTCAGGTTGGCTGGCCTTATCGTAGCCAGGGCTGTAAGGTTCCAGACCAAACCAGGAAGCTCGAACGATCCGGGCGACTGCGGCCACCCCGCCACTTTCTGGGAGTTGTACGCCCAGATGAAGTCGGGGTAGAAGAGAGGTATCGAGGGAAGGTAGCTCGCGAGCAGGCCCTGTATGTTTTTCTCATAGGTCGTAGTCTGCTGTGGGTTAGTGGAGGCCTCGAGTGCCGCCACCGTGCTGTTGTATTCGCTGCCGGTGCTCGCGCTGGCGAACGGCTGCTGCCCAGGCTCGGGCCCTGAAGCGAGGAAGTACGAGTAGAAGCTCCCGTCTGTCAGGAGCTCGCTGTTCGGGTACCCGAAGTTCTGGTTCTCGAAGTACATGTTCACCCCTTTGTACCATACCGAAGCCATGGTCGCCCCCGCGATCGGTCTCAGTTGCGCGTCGATGCCCGCTTGCTGCAGTTCCTGGACCACGAGGGTGCCGGCGAGCACGATCGGAGTCTGCTCGGCGGGGACATAGATAGGAGGCTGGAACGCAGTCCCGTTAGGAAGGGTGTAGAACCCGCCCGACCCCATCTTGAAGCCGATGCTCGTAAGTAGTTGCTGGGCGGTCGACATGTTGTACGAGTAGGTGGGTACGCTAGAGTTGAACTCCGGGGAGGTGGAAGGAATGAACGCCGCGTTGGCTGTCGTGCCGTATCCTGCAAGCGCGCTCTTGACCAGTGTCTGGGTGTTGATGGCGTACGCAAGCGCGTGCCTGAACGCCGTCATGTTGTACGGGTAGTGGGTCGCCGGGAACTCGATGTACCAGAGCCCCGTCCCAGAAGCAGTCGCAATCTTGATGTTCTGATTGCTCAACAGGCCTGCCACGTCCGACGGGGCCACTGGGGCCGCGTCAATCTGCCCTGACAGGAGCAGGTCCGCGAGGCTCGCGCTGGAGGGGACGAGCTCAGTGACAATCTGTTTGAAGTATGGGTGCCCGCCGTTGGCCGGGCTCCCCCAAGGGGTCGGGTATGGGTTGGGGAGCATGACTAGCTGCTGGTCGCCCTGATGGTAATTCGAGACGTAGTAAGGCCCCACGCCGACTAAGGTGCCAAAGAGGTTGCCGGGAGCCGTCGTAGCGTTAATCCAATTCTTCCATATGTGGTACGGTGTAAAGTTCGGTGTGTTCTCGGACCCGATGATCGAGCCGAGTAAGCTGAACGGTCGCGTAAGCTTGACCTCCACGACACTGGAGTTCACCGGGACAACAGCCTGCTGTGGAGTCCCCCGCAACAGAGACGCGTATGGGACAAGGCTCCCCGCACCCCACGAAAAACTGGAGTACATCTGCTGGATAGACCAGGAGAGGTCTGTCGCGTTGGCCTGGACCCCGTCTGACCAGGTCATCCCGGGGGTCACCCGGAAGTACCAAATGGTCCCGTTCGTGCTCGTCCAGTACGACTGGACCGCGACGTGCACCAGCCCCAAAGCTGTAGGCACCCCATTGTCAGGGAACATGTCCTGCAGGTAGTACCAAGGAGGGTTGCAGGCGGTCAGGAACTGCGTAAAGCTGTCGATGCAGTTGGGCTCCGCGAGGATGAGCGTCCCAGACTGTGAATAACTGGACCCTGAACTCGATGCCGCAGGTACCACAGCCGGGGCGAGCCCCGACATCACGGCGAGGAGAACACCGAAGAGAAGCGCGTAGGCAGCCTTCCTGGTCACCATGATAGGGTAGGGAATGAAATCAACACCTTCCGATTATAAGGATTTTCAAATCCGTCGCTACCGCAGAGGACCCTCCCGCGTCCGGTGCAAACTTATACCTGAGACGCCGCGAACTCAAGGAGAGACGGACTTTGGCCATTCGCGACTCGGACGGAGGGGCGGCGGAGCACCTCTTCCTCGATTTCATGCAGATGAAAGACTTCGCGAAGGACCCGCTCGTGATGAAGAGCGCGCAGGGGGTCTGGTACGAAGACGTCCACGGCAAGAGATACCTCGACGGGCTCTCTGGTGTCTTCGTGGTCAAC
>DAHVIE010000100.1:0-2613 GCA_027322035.1 Nitrososphaerota archaeon | reverse complement strand
CGTTGCGGGTCGGGATCGAAGGTCGAGACAAACGGCTCGAACTGCTTAGAAGGTCGCTCCTTGACCAAGTCGCCATTGACAAAGGGCGCCTCGGCCTTGAAGTCATGGCTGGCGAATTTCGGTTTAATTCTGGCCGCCTTCAACGTGGTCATCAACATTCTTGACTTGGTGACCACGTTCATCGGCTTCTCGCGAGGCATGCCAGAACAGAATGGCATGGCTTCACTGTTCATGACTATCGTAGGAAACGAGTATGTCGGTGCAGTAGTAATCAAGGGCTTACTGATTGTACTGTTCATTTTCGCCTATCGCGCGATTAGAGCGGTAGAAAGGAGAGATGAACAACGGGCACTCAAGGTTGTCTTGAGCCTCCTCCTTCTAGACTCCGTCTTGACTTTGCTTGCCGCCTATATCTTGACGACGGTTTTGGGTAACTTCATAGCCATCGGTTGGAACTGAATCACCCGACTTGCAACAGGGTTTTGAATCACCTAAGTTCAACATGACCCGCCGTTTTATTCGCACGACGGCTTCAAGCCCGTTGTCCGCCAAAGAAGACCCTGTTCGACGAGCACTCTCCGGCTTCTCTCTGCACACCCTCGGCGACGAACAAAGATGGGGGAACTCGATAGCCATCCCCGGAAAGGAAATCGAGCGGTACGAGGTGGGCCCGGCGTCGGTAGTCATCGCCAACGAGGAGGACGTCGGAAGGTACACCGTCATCGAACCTGCGCTCACTGAGCGTGAAAGGGAGAGGCTGAGCCGGCTCCTCGACCACCTTTTCATGAGCATCTCCCCGGAGGACGCCACCGACCCTTCGAAGAGGCTCATACCCAACATGGTCGAAGCCGCTAGGAGCCTTGGGTTCCTCGACGAGGTGACCCGCTCCCTTCAGAAGTACGAATACTACGTGAAGAGGGAACTGAAGGGATACGGGAGGCTCGACGTCCTGATGAACGACTTCAACATCGAGGACATCAAGTGCACCGGCCACGGGAAGCCCGTGGTGGTGCTCCACAAGAGCCACAGCGAGCTGGGGTGGATCAGGACCAACGTGGTCTTCCCCACCGAGGAGGACGCCCAGGAGTCCACCCAGAAGATGCTCCAGAGGTGCGGGACAATGGCGACAAACGCCATGCCGATAGTGGACGCGAGGACCCCCACGAACGACAGGATCGCCGTGAGGTGGTCGACGGACGTCTCGATGACCGGGACCGCCTTCACCGTGAGGAAGTTCCCCGCCGAGCCCATGCCGATAACCACCCTCGTGGAGCTGAACACCGTCTCCCCGCTCATGGTCGCCTACCTCTGGCTGATGCTCGAGGCCAGGGGCTTCCTCATGGTGGTGGGCCCGACGTCTGCCGGGAAGACGACCTTCATGAACACCCTCGCCTCCCTCATCAACCCGAACTCCGCGGTCTGCACCATCGAGGACAACCCGGAGATCAGGCTCTCCCACGAGGTCTGGGACCAGCTCACGTCGAGGCACAGCTACAGCATCGGCCAGACCAGCCTTGAGATTACGCTGCAGGACCTCGTGAAGCACTCGCTAAGGCTGACCCCTGACTTCGTCATAGTGGGGGAGGTAAGGGGGGAGGAGGTCGCGGCCCTGATCAACTCTGCGGCGTCGGGGCACGGAGCGCTGACGTCCATCCACAGCGACAGCGTCCAGAATGTCATGATCAGGATGAGCGCACCCCCCATGCTCGTCCCCGCCGGGAACATGATGCTCATCTGGGCGTTCGCCGTGATGAACAGGGTGAGGAGGGAGCACGGGAGGGTGGTGAGGAGGGTCCTCTCCGTCACGGAGCTGGACCCAAAGCAGGGCGGCTTCGACCTGAAGGAGATGTTCACCTACGACATGGCCCAGGACACATTCTCGCCGTCCGCCCCGGAAGAGCTGGTCGGGATGAAGACCGAGAGACTGCAGCAGGTGATGCGCCTCTTCGGCTGGGACGAGGGGCGGCTCGAGACGGAGATAGGGGAGAGGGCCAGATACGTCGAGACGATGGTGGCCAGCAAGCTCTTCACGCTGGGCGAAGTCGCAGAGTCGGTCAGGAAGTTCTACGTCAGGAAGTACGGGCTCTGACGGGTTCCAGGCTTCGTTATTAGCGGCTCTCACGTCTTCATCCAATGCGGGACTTCGACGACGCCCTCACCGAAGTCTGCAGGTCTGTCCTCCTGGAGGTCCTCGGCGAACGGGGAAGGCACTCCACCTCATGGTGGCTTGCCAGGTCTGGCGTCAGCATGGCGGACTGCGCAAGGAAGCCCCAGGAGTTCGACGACGCCCTGGTCGAGCTGTTCCAGCCCATGGGGGCACTGATTCTCGAGGCCCGGATCCTGTCAAGGTTCTACAGGAGCCGGGGTGCAAGGTACGAAAGGGGGAGCACACTCGTCTTCGCAGACGAGATTGCGGAGGCTAGGCGCCTGTTCGGTGGTGCCATGCCAACTTGACGCAACGGTCTACAGCCCTCATCCTCCGTTAAATCGGCAACCAGTTCTCTCAGTCTGCTTTGCAGAACCTCGACGGCCCGGACTCGCCCGAGCTATTCTCGTACTACCCTTCGCCCAAGGGCGACGCCCTCGGGAGACGGTCGAGGACTGAGATGATGG
>DAHVIE010000095.1:0-12366 GCA_027322035.1 Nitrososphaerota archaeon | reverse complement strand
CGCCCTCATCGGGTTCCTGAACCCGAAGGACGGGGAGCACAGGCGCTCGGTCCACCATCTGGAGAGGGTCGGCCGGGATGAAGACGTGTTCGTGCCTGTCACGTCCCTCGTCGAAGCGGATCTGGTGATGAAGGTCAGGGGGTACACCGAATCCGAGAGGGGGACGTCCTGGGGAGCGCTGGAAGGAGCGATCCCGGCCGCGAAGGTCGTCTCCAACACGCCGTCGTCGCTCCGGTCGGCGGTGGAGCTCCAGGGGAAGGGTATGGACTACTTCGACTCCCTGATAGCCGCCCTGGCCGAGGAGTCGGGCTCCCAGGTGATAACCACGGACGAGTCGATCAGGGGCGTCGTGCAGGCGGAGTGGTAGCGGGGCGAGGTTTCCGGCGCGGTCCTTGAACTCTCAGACGCGAACCTGGCCGAGTTCTACTATCAGACGGCCCAGAAGTTCGGGCTCTAGACCGCTGATGCGAGTCTCGGCCTCATTAAGAACTCTAGGATCGAGTCGGTCCATACGGACGCTGGGGTTGTGGTTTCGGCATGGAGGTGGAAGCTCAGGCGCCCGGCTCTGTCCCCCGCAGGCCGTTTGCCCTGGCCGCGCGGGCACTCCTCAGGGTTTGCACGTGCGCTGGTCCACCCGTGTTATCCCCGCCACCCTGTCGTATACTTCGTCTGCCGAGAGTATCTTCCGCTCGCCGTCCTGGTTCAGGGCCGTGGCGGCGTAGGTGGCGCCGGCCGTGTCATCCCTGGGGTGGTGGAGACGTGCCGATGAAGGCGGAGGGCCCCAAGGAGGGGTTCGTCGTATGGATGACAGGGCTCCCGGCCTCGGGCAAATCTACCCTATCCAGGCTCCTTGAGAACGAGCTCAGGGAGCGGCACGGGAGGAGGGTCGAGGTGCACGACGGGGACGAGGCGAGTGTCAGGAAGCTCATCGAAGGGCTGGGCCGGCTGGCCAAGCTATGGGGTCTCCCTCGTTCGGACTCCTGCTTCCGCTCATCGGCTACGTCGCCGGGTCCCTCTCCAGAACCTGGCGCTCGAATCTGTTTCCCGTATAGCAAGACAGGATAGACAACATACGTGAAATTGTCCATTACGGATGGACAAGACCTCCAAAGGCCCCCCTCAGTGGATGCAGGTAGGCGTGGGTCGAGTCCGCGCTCTACGATGTTTGTATTGTACGCTACCCACGGCTAAAGCCTGTGGGCTTCCCCATCTGCAAGGTCAGCGTCAGCACTGCCGTCTGGCTTTGGGTCATCGGGAACGGACGTAGAGCCCACCGGACCAGACCTCGCCATCGACGCCTCAGACGCGGCCCCGGAGTCGCGCGCCGAGGAGCTCGTTTCGGGCCTTCGCAGGCTCGGGAAGATATGGAAAAAGCAACCACGGACGCCTGGTTCGAGGTCCGAGGCCGCTGTGGGCCCTTGATATCACGAATGCCGCATCCGACCCGCCGCGAGTCTGCGAGTCGTCCTACGAAAGCAAAGAGTGGTGATGCCAGGGTGCACGATCATAGGCGACGAATTCAGTAACGGCGCCGAGGCCGAGCCGGCCGATCAGCAACGAAAGTTTATCCAGCGGGGGGCTGCTTTTCGCAAAATCAGTCTGCTGGCCGTGAGCCTCGAGGACGCCTCCAGGAAGGACATCGTGGAGATGCTGTTCGCGAGGCGTGACTCCAGGGACGCGGCGAGGTCCTTCCTCCGGTGGCTGAGGGAGGGCGGAGCCAGGCGCACCGGGATGGGGAACCGAATACTTAAGTATGTGTAAGAATATCTTACCCATATGGGGCGGCAGATTGAAGAGATGGAATTCACAAAGGCGAGTTCGAAGGGGCAGGTGGTGATCCCCACAAGAATCAGAAAGATGCTAAACATCAAGGAGGGGAGCGTGTTCGCCGTGGCGGCCGACAGAGATGTGATCATCCTGAAGAAGGTCGAATCCGGCTTGTCGGCCCAAGATTTGAAGAGCATGAAGCTGGTTGAGGAGGCCTGGAAGGACATCGAGGAAGGAAGGTATGGTGTCCTGTCGAAGGAGGCTTTCTTCAATGAGCTGAAAGAATGGTAGTAGTCAAAGAAATCGTCTACACCCAGAAGTTTGAACGCGACGTCAGGAAACTGCGCGACGGACTGGTCAAGGAAAGGCTGAGCAAACAGATCAGGAAGATTGCGGAGGACCCGGAGATTGGTAAGCCTCTCAGGTATGGACTAAAAGACGAGTGGACGGCCCGTATCGCTCCCTATCGGTTGATCTACGCGGTTCAAGGGGACAGGCTCGTGCTGCTCAGGTTCGAGCACAGAAAGTCGGTCTATGACTGATTTGGTGAAGCTTCGCCGCGCATGGGGGCAATTGCGCCTCCGCCGCACCTCTCTTACGACTCTCTGCTCAGGTGGAACCGGCCGCCTGGCGCCGCATTCAGCCGAGTCGCCGTTACGACGGCAGGCCGGCTTCCTCTCGCTCTGTTTCGTGCGCCAGTGCCTCCAGAGGATTAGCAACGGCTTCCTTGCCAAGGCCCTCGCCTGATTCTGTCGCGTCCGGGAAGCTGGTCCGGTTGGCAAAACGGGAGACGAGGTTCGACGACGTCACCCTCCTCCCCCAAAGGGGACGCGCGTTCTTTTCAAAGAGAAGGGCTGGGACGACATCACCGCCTTCCAGACCAGGGAACGCCCCCACATTGGCCATGAGTGCGCCCAAAAGATCGCCCTGCGGGTCGCCACGCCGCGGAGGGGGCGCGGGCGCTCCTCAGGGTCGGTAGGTGCGCGGGTCCACCCGTGTTATCCCCGCCACCCTGTCGTATACTTCGTCTGTTGAGAGTATCTTCCGCTCGTCGTCCTGGTTCAGGGCCGTGGCGGCGTAGATGGCGTCGAAGAGGCCAGGCACCCTGAACGTCCTCATCACGGACTGGGCGGCGAGGATCACCTCTGACGTGAGGGGCATTATTGTGAGGCCCCTGATGGAGGCCAGCTCGGCCTGCTTCGCCAGTATCGCTTCCTTCCCATAGCCCGCGTCCTCAAGGACATAGTAGAGCTCCAGGAGCGCTGCAGATGAGGTCTTCATCGCCGTCTTGCCCTCTTCCATCTTCTTGAAGAGGGGGTCTGCCACCCCTTTCAGCCAGTCGCTCTTCTTCGAATGCGCGACCAGGATGTCAGACTCGATTATCACGTTGCCGCCTCTTTTCCCGGGCTCTTGCTTCATCGGACAACCTCTTCTCCGCCTTCGCCTTGGCCGAGGCGCCGGAATCTTTGATGTCGAACTCGAGCGGCACCTTCGGGATCGGGACCACCATGTACGACTCCCCCAGCGGGATAATGAGGGCCCTGTCTGCGTCCACCCTCATTTCCTTCGGGATGGTGAAGCGCCCCCTTTCGTCGACCTCCACCACCGACATGAGACTCAGAGAGGCTCAGCCCGTATTTATCAGTTGTGGGCAAGACTGAGAATCGACCCACTAGGGATGCCTTTGCCCACATCCAGTCCACTCGTCGCCGGTCCGGTTGGGCCCCTAGCCGGCGTATGGCTGGCGCCGGCCCCGGCATCGAGATGGTCCCCATGAGGGAGTTCTACTACCGCAAGAGGTGCGAGGGGATAGCCAAGGAGAGCGTCTGCCCGCACACCGAGGGGGACCGCCTGACCTTCAGCGGCACTGCCCTGAGGAAGATGTTCCAGTCCGGCCAGGCTCCGCCCAGGGAGTCCATGCGCCCCGAGGTGGCGAAGGTCATCCTGGAGAGCAATAGCCCCTTCGTGGAATGAAATCTCATGGCCAGCTTCATTCCGCCCCTGTCATCATCGTCCGCCGCTGGCACGGGGCATAGATACCGGAGGGGCCCTTTATCGCGCAATGGAACCAAGGAAGTATCATGTGTTCCTGGAACGACAGGGCCGGGAGGGGTACGTGGCGCTGGTCGCCGAGCTCCCTGGTTGTCTGAGCGAGGGCAGGACGGAAGACGACGCCCTGAAGAAGGTCAAGGACGCGATACAGCTCTACATGGAGGACGTGGAAGCCGGAGCCAGTTCCAAGAAGGCCCGCCTTGTCCAGGTCACCTTCTAGTTGTAGACCCGTTCCAGAATCCTCGGCGTATCCTAGAGGAAAGTTCTCAAAGCGCAGAGCAGTGCCGGGTTCGTCCCAACCAGGCATTCACTCAGTCATATCCTGTTGCGTGGACCGGATGGGAGGAGAGTCACGCTCCCAAAGCACGACCCCGTCGGAAAGGGTCTTCTCATGGAGATCCTGGCCGAAGCTGGTCTAGACAGGGAGCGGTTTCTAGGGCTGCTCTAGTGTCACTCTCACCAACGCCGTCTCGGCTCAGGCACCGCGTGGAGGGGCCGTGAAGCCTTGGCGGGAGATATAGCAGGCATCTGGTCGGACTCTGGGCGTCTTCGTTCCTCTTCGACAGGCTCCTGGACAGGCTCACGAACTTCAGCCGCCTCTACAAGCAGGGCCTCCATGGCGACCTCAGGACCTGCGACCCGCCGATCACCGTCCCCGCCTGGATGGTGATGATGACCGGGAAGAAGCCGGGGAAGCTCGGCATCTACGGCTTCCGCCACCGCAAGCCGGGGGCATACAGCGACGGCTACATCGTGAACTCGACCCACGTGCACGCCGACACTGTCTGGGACGCGTTAGCGAAGAACGGCCTGAAGTCGATCGTCCTCGGGGTCCCGCCAGGCTACCCGCCCAGGCCCCATCGAGGGGGTCGCGGTCGAGCTACTGCATAAGCCAGCACAGAAGGAGGTGGGTGGTGCCATGGAGCGCGAGATGCACGAGCCCAGCACGGCCGGATGTTTCGGTTCCATGATTGAACGTTAAAAGGCTTGGGATTCCGTTATTCGCGTCAATAGCAAGTTGAGGCGCTTTCAGACGCTGGCCAAGGCACTCGCCGCTTTGATTGTAATTGTCCTTCTAACGGGCCCGCCATTCATGGTGGCTCCTTCAGCACAGGGCGGGTCTCGCTCGTCGGACGCGTCAGCACTAGCTTACAAGCCCCCGTTTGAAATCAAATTGGGGAATGTCAGTACCAGTTTCCGTACTGTCGTGTACATACCTGTCTATCTGATCAACGGGTCTTCCTTCAGCAACCTCTCCCAAGTGTATTCCTATGACGGTTCAGTCCTAATGTTCGAAGGGGTGACAGACGACGTCGCTTCGCAAGCGGTGAGCTTTGAGCAAAGACAACTTGCGACTGACGTGGTCCAGATCAACGGTTCTGGAGATTTCGTCGCTCCCGACTACAACACGACACTGTTTTACCTGGAGTTCCAGCCCCTGGTCCAGGCTCAGACAATCACCCAGGTTGTCGTAGACTCATCTCAAATCGGTTCTTCAATTGACCAGATACAGAGCGCATCCACGGTGTTGCTGGCTTCAGGGTGGGAAAGCCTTGGCCCCTCGAATGTTAGCCCCGAAGCGACATACAATGCTTCAGAACAATTCGTATCGGGAACAATCCCAGCGATAGGCTTCAGCCCTGTCAATATGAGCATCATCTACGCCGCGTCCGGAAGGGGGGGACCAAGTAGCAGCCCGGGGGCAGTTTCCGACGTGAACGGCTACGGAGGGGTTTTCAGATCCACCGACGGGGGGAAGGATTGGGCGACGGAGGACGTCGGGTTGGGTTCCACTGAAGTAAACTCGATTGTGGTCTCCCCCACCAACCCCGATGTCTTGGTGGTCGCGACGGGAGGGGTCACCAAAAGTATAGGAGGTGGAATCTACAAGTCCGTCAATGGTGGAACGACATGGCAGGAAACGTATACCGTGGGAGGCAACCTTCTTGCCTATGTTTCCGGGGCTCTTTACGCGGCGGCATATAATGCCGTTCTTGTGTCGCACGACTTCGGAACGACCTGGACAGTGGTAAGCCGCTTCTCAGGTTTTGTAACCACCCTCGATGTGCAGGCCGCCGGGTCCACTATTTTCGTCGGTCTGTACCAACCTGGGTCGGTACAGATACTTCGATCTGCTGACGGAGGGAAGAGTTACGTCGTGGTTGGCAGCTTCCCCGGCTATCAGACGGTAAGCCAGGTCCTGACCGACCCGTCGAACCAGTCGCAGATGTGGGCGTTGGTTCACCATGGGTATACGTCCTTCCCGAGCCTATTCAAGTCCGATGACGACGGTGTAACCTGGAACCCTGTCAACGACAGCGCAGTCGGCATTGAAGTCGCCGTATTTTCCAAGGCGGGGGTCACCGCAGGGATTTCAGAGGCTCCCCAATACATTACCTACGACCCGCTCAACGGCGACGTCATGTACGTCGTCGGTCCGGGGTACGTGGACAGGTCAAACGATTCTGGGGCGATGTTCTCACCTTTGGTTTCGTCGGGACCGTATGCCGGGATGGTCGGTCATGACAACAGGGTGTTGACCATCGACCCAGCTAATGGCAGCATCATGTACCTCGGCAGCGACCAAGGCTTGGCTGTAACCTACAACGCCGGGTATACGTGGACTCCGCTCAACAACAGGTCCGCGAGTCTCATCTACAGCGTGTCCTCGACCGGGAGCAGGATATTCACGACGGTGCAGGACTGGGGGCCCGAGGTTTCCAACGACTTCGGAAAGACATGGGTAAGCGCACTCCAAGGCCTGAGTGAGGAGGGGTCGACGGAGGTGGACCCCTACAATGACTCGGTCGTAATCGTCGCGCAGGGCTTCGGTGGCTTCAGGGTGTCCGACGACGGCGGCGCGTCTTTCTTTATGCCAGCTGGTAACTGGTCGCAGATTCATATCTTGGCTGACAATGCGATGTCGGTCGCGTTCGCAAACAGGAGCATCTATCTGGCCACCACAAATGGGATTTACTGGAGCAACGACTGGGGCAAATCGTGGAATCTGCTGCCGAATTCGCCGCGGGGGGACATAGCAGTCACAACAGACCCAGTCGACCAGAACGTCCTCTACGCTTCGGTTTGGGGTGGCTATTCAAACACGCCCGGCCTCTTCCGTTCGACAGACGGAGGGAGTGCGTGGACTAGGATCAACACGTTGGTCTTCAACGCTCTCGCGGTCGACCCCTTGAATGATTCGATAGTTGCGGCCGTTTTATGGCCGCCGTCGCAAGACTATGGGCGGCTCATGCTGAGTACAGACGCCGGGCTTAATTTCACAGACCTTGGTTTCCACACTTCGGCTATATTCGCTGCGGCACCTCTGGTCTTTTTCCACAAGGTCGCCGGTGCTGCATACTTGATCTACACTACGGACGATGGTCTCTACGTCTCAGGAGACCTGGGCCGAACGTGGCAGGACCGGACGCTCAACTTGCCCACCAGGGTGATAACCGGCATATCATTTTTGCAGAACGGTTCTGCGCTCCTCTCCACCTATGGCGCAGGGGTATGGTATAACCCGGAATTGTTCAGCCCAGGAACGCAGCAGAATGCCCCCCAGCTCACGGGCTACGTCCCGACCCATTCCACCTTGGTGGTAGATGGGAATGAGACGATCGCAGTTGGGGGGTACTTCCGTCTTCCTCTAAGACAAGGGCCGAACAACATCCTTGTATCAAGAAACGGGGTAGACTCCTACGCTGTGCTCAACGCGACAGCCGGCTCTGTCTATTTTGTCAACTTCGGTCTCAACACGACGACCCTGAACATCGTAGCCAGCGGGCTGGGAGGAGAATCTTACAACGTCGAAGTCGGACAGAACGGGTTCAAACTGGCAGGAAGTTCGACTCTTGAAATCCCCCAGGGGGTCGAGAGCTACGTCGTGGGCAACTCGTCGACGGATTACTCTTTGCTCGTCCCTTCGCCGCAGGAGGGGGAGATCAACGCAAGCTTCCTCCCGGTCACGCTCCGCATACAGTTCTCGCCAATGGTGGAAAGCCGCTACACGAACATCACCGGCTTGATACAGAATGGACCTTTCTGGACCGAGGCGCTGGCCCACAATGGTGACTATGAGCTGCTGGCAGGGGGCGGGTCATTTGGTCTGCTCAATCTGAACACCGATGCGTTCGTACGAGGGCCTGGATGGAACGTGCTCGTGGACTCCGCGACTGCCTACAAGGACGGCTTTCTCCTCGGGGGACTGACCGGCGTCGGCGCGGAGATGTTCTTCTACAACCTGACTGATGGAGCGCTCTCCAACCTGACAAGCATCCTTCCGCCCAGGCTTCAGGATGCCTACCGCGGCAGCATCACTGCCCTTGACACCACGACGAACGGAAGCGCAGTAGTGATGGGCTCGGGCCAGGGAGTCTACTATATCGGGCTCTTGAAAGGGTTCGAGTTGAGCAATCTAACCCAGCTCGTCCCGAACAGCTTCATAGGGTCCCCGACTTACGACGGGTACTATGGCGCCTATCTGGCCGGGTTCAACGAGGAGATCTTGGTGACGAATCCGAGCCGGATTGGCGTGCTCAATCTCACCTCAGGCACTTTCCAGGATTACTCGGAGACGGTACCGGAAGGCGTGCAGTCGCTGGCCCATAGCCCCTTAGCCCTTCCGACTTTCCAGAGCATAGCTTCCAGCGGCAGCGTCGCATTCCTGGGCGGGATAGACGGGCTGACAGGTGGCGGGTTCGAGGCTGTCTTCAGCCCGGCAAGCGGCATAACTGACGTTTCAAATCTGTTCCCAGCGGATGTAGCACTCTACACGATTTCCTGGAACGGCGTCGATTTTCTCGCCTCGGGCCAAAACCTGTCAAGCAACACCCCAGCACTGTTCGCCTACAACCCAGCATCTGGCGCGATAACCGAACTCGATAGGACAAGCCTTCGTAACTTCCAACTCGTTGATTCCATCGATTCGCTGTCCGCCAACAGGCTCGTCTTGTCGGGGTACGAGATAACGGCGCCTCCTGGCGTGAACTACGTGATACTGAGTTCGAAGTATGCCATGTTCGACTTCAACTCGACGGGGCTGGTCGAGGGGAGCGTGGCTCCAAGTACAGCCAGTGTCACAGTCGACGGGGCCCCGGTGCCCACGGTCAACGGAAGTTTCTCCGTCCCAGAGTTCGCCGGATCATACAACGTGACATTTTCAGACCACGGCTTTTCTACCCGGTCATTCGAAGTAGCGGTTCCAGCATTCGCCGGGCTGCAACTCAACGTCCAACTGAACGCCATTTCAAGCACGACGACTTCCATTGCGGTGGCAAGCACGGCCACCAGTGCCGCTCCGGCCGAAACCACCTCGACCCAAACCTCTCTGACGGGCTCGTCGTCCGGCGGCGGAGGCGGGGCAATCCCAGAATTCCCGCTGCAGGTTGTGGCGGTGGTCGTGTTCGTGACGGTCGTAGTGTCAGCGTACCTGCTGGCGAGGTCAAGATACTCCTCCCGTATGCGGCTCCAAGGGGTTTGAAAGCCCGCGACACAGGCCCATCCGAGCCAGGGCCCGGGGTCGTAGGGCATCGGTCGCTACGGTCCCGTATGCGGTGGAAGACTAGAGCACCCAACTTGGAAGGTAAGCCGATGCAAAACGTGCGCCGTGGACTACGACAGGAACAGGCTCGCATCGCCGGCGATAGCCTGTCGTGGAAGACGGCTTTGCGGGCAACCGTTCCCCGCGAGTGCGAACGCCTCTTGGCCCCTTTGGAGGAGGGAATATCTGTCGAATGGCGATGTGCCTAACAGCGCCATGGCAGATAGGACTGAACAAGGAGTCGACGCTTCGAACAAGGTCATGTCCTAAATGGACATGCTCTGGACAACGGCGAGGCACCCCGGGCTGCTGCGATGGAAACCCAGTGGTCGCTGCCGAGTATCGCCTACCACTCTTCTACCTCAAGCCCCGGCACCCTCCCGAAGTGCTTGACGTTCCGCGTCGCCAGCCTTTCCTTGTGCTGCAGCGCTATCGAAGCTATGATCATGTCAAAGTCGCCAATGGGTCCCTTCCGAAGCGCTTCTGCGCGTGCGAGTTCGCCATACCTCCTTGCGGCTCCGGCCCCGAACTCGAGCACGACCAGGCGGGCGACGAGCTCATCCACCCTCGAAAGCTCCCTCTCCGGTTCCCTCGCCCCGGCGGCGCCTGCGTACAGCTCGCACAGGTTCACGGGCGTCGTGGAGACCACCCCTCCCTTTTCCGCCTCGGCCTCCAGGGCCCCAACAGCGGCGCGGTCTTTCCTTATCAGCGCGATCAGGACAGACGTGTCGAGGCAGACCAAGGTCCGACCCTGGCTATGCTTCGGCGGGCCTGAGACGCGCCCTCCTCGTTCTCTTCATCGCTGCTTCTACCCGGAGGGCGAGCTCTTCGTCTGGGCCCGACGAGCTCAGGTGCTGCAAGAGCATCCTGGCGCTCCCCTTGCCGGTGGTCAGGCGGAGTATGACCTTGGTGAAAGACTCGTTCGTCAGCCGAGACTTCGCGAGGGCATCGTAGGCCTCGTCGGAGACGGTTATCGTCTTGTGGCCCATGCGACTATATGTGCATGTATGTGTATTTAACCTCGCATGCCAACGCTCTCCTCCGTGGATGCGGACAGGCGCGGACCGAGTCCGCGCTCTACGACGTTTGTTCTGCAAGGGCCGGCCCGGTGGGAGAGGTCAACCGGGGGATGCCCCGCCGCATGGGCTCTCCTGACGGGTGGTAGCCAAGCCTTCTTCCATGTGAACTTGAAGTGGCATCCTTCTCTCTGAATCGTCTACAAATCCTCCGAGGGAGCAGGGGTGCTATAAGCGGTCTAGGATATTCAATTAGATATCGTAAATGGTGCTCCGTTGCACGAACGTAGTGTCTGAGATGACCTCTGCTGGGGCAGTGAGACCGGCCTACGCCGTCGCGACGAACCCGTTGTAGATGGACGCCTTCATCGCCACCTCCTTGGCCATGTTCACGAACTTCCTGGCGGTGACGTACTCCCCGAAGATGCGTTTGATGACAGAGAAGGCCCCCTCGACCCTCCACCCGTACCCGAACCTGTGTGTCCTCGACCACGCCTTCGGCCTGAGCGCCTGCTGCTCTATGACCGCCTTCTTCCTCGCATAGCTCCCGTCGCACCTCGGCACCGAGGTCTTGGCCACCCTGATGACTGGCCTGATCCCCTCCTTGGCGAGGAAGTTGAAGTTCGCCTTCGAGTCGTAGGCCCCGTCGGCGAGGACCCTCCTTCCTCACCCTGACGCTCTCCTCCGCCTTCCTCACCAGCCTCTTCAGCCTCCTCCCGTCCCCGACCTTCTCCGACGACACGTCCATTGACACCTCCTGCCTAGTCTTCACGTCCACGGCGAAGTGTATCTTCAGGTGACCCTTCTTCACCTTCCAGAGGTAGAGCCGTCCCCACCACCGCACCACCACCAATCGGAAACGGCCACCACCAGACCGAGGGGAGATTTCATCTGCTCGAATCCACGCTCCGACCACCACCAGTCCTGAAGCCGGTTTGACGGTCGTTCCGCCGAGGTGGGAGGCTGGGTGGGTGGATTTGTGCTGGAAATCCACCCCGCCGAGGCGGGATTTGTCTAGCCGGTATGTCGCCGGAGGTGAGGGCTCATTTTGGGCTCCTTTTTCGGGTGAGAGCCCACCTTGGCCGAGGCGGAGCCAAAGAACGCCACCCCAGTCAACAGCGCTGTTAGAATCTGACGTCACAGAGCCTGGTGCCGGCAAGGACAAGCCAAAGTCGAGGGGAGAGAAGGGCGGAGCGAGGGTCACGGTCGACGGCGAGACAATGACGGTCAAAGAGATGCAGAAGAAGATGGGGAGCCCCGGGAAGGAGTTTTTCCAGTCGAGCAGGTCCTGGGCGGGCCCCCGCAGGGGCACACTCAAACCAAAATCATTCGATTACGGAGTCAAATCGTGCAACACACCAGTAAACGGTCGCTCTCGACTTCCGCGCCCAGCTGAGACGGATATCGGAGACCTTCGGGGAGGGGGAGTTCACCGCAAGAACGCTTTCGCAGGCCCTGTCTCGCTGCTATGAGGGCAACCCCGAAATGCTGCACAGGGCGAGGCGGGAGCAGATCAATCGGCCGTTTGAACGCGGGGTGGTTATACTCTAACCTCGAGTCTCGTGGACCAGAATCCCGCGGAAGAGCGCGCTGGCCGCTTTCATCACTATGAAAGAGAGGAGAAACACGGTGGCGAACACCGCAACTATACCGAAGGCTTCGATCCCGAGCTGCAGCAGGGCAGCGGTGCCTCCTCCGAACAATATCCCGTTCGGGAGGGAAGTCCCCGATGCCGCGGCGAAGTCGCTCTGGGTAAAGAACGCTATCATGAGCACCCCGAACAGACCGCCCACCAAGTGGCCCGGCAGCAGCCCCACAGGGTCGGCAAGCCACTTGCGTTTGGCGAAATACACTTCTGCGGCATAGAATATGGGACCGCAGAGGGCCCCGAGTATCATGGCGCTCCCCGGGCTGACGAATCCCGCGACGGGGGTGATCACTATCAGCCCCATGAGCACTCCGTTCGCCATGTTGATGAGCCCTGGGTTC
>DAHVIE010000076.1:0-8230 GCA_027322035.1 Nitrososphaerota archaeon | reverse complement strand
TTCTTGGTCCGGAGTCAGGGATGGCAGCCGAAGCGAGTGAGTATGACCGCGAGTCGGAGATGATTGAGGTGAGCGTTGGCCTGTTCATCGCCGCGATGATGTTAGAGGAAGGGAACGAAAGGATGTACCTGGAGCATCTCAGGAGGGCCCAGGCTCACCTCACGAGCCTGATTATGGACGCCGAGATGCACTATTCCTCGAACTAACCTCTTGACCTAAGGAAGACTTTGACCGCACTGAGATCGGCTTCGAGCGATTATCTGGTCGAGAACGCCCTAGTGAATTCGGCAGACGGAAGCGCGAAGAGCGAGTGGACCCAGGGAGCGTACTTGCGGTCGATTGGGTCCTTCTTCGAGAAGTCCGATGAATCCTTCGACACGTCGGCCAATTCGACCCACCACAGTTCGTAGGCGTTCTTGGAGTTCATGTGGAGAGGGCCGCCATACTTTGCCACCATGATGTGCAGTAGTTCGTTTTCACAGTACCTCGGGTTGCGAGGGTCCCTGGCGGAGTAGCTGAGGGTCAGCGCCTTGGTCCATCTGGCGATACTCACGCCCAAGTCGTCCATGGCGCACCTCTTGGCGGCTTGGACGAGGGTTTCCACTTCGAATCTGCCGTATGCCCTATAGGGGTGGGTATCGCCTGACAACGTCCAGACCAAGATAGAACGGTTTGCGACTGATGCCTACCTCAAGAAGCTGTTCGCGATCAGACACTTAACCGTCGACTTCTCGGAGCTTGTCAAGCCAGGGCCGCTAGGGACTACTACGTCTCGCATGGGCAGTTCTTCACGACATGCAGGCAGGACCTCGACATGGAAAGGAAACCGGACTGCGCCGCTTTCGACTACCTCAACCAGAAGGCCATCGCAGTGGAGGTGGAGAGCCAGAGCCACGTGAACACCTATGCCGACCAGCTCATGCGTCATTTCAAAGAAGTAGACCCCTTCAATGAGCTTCACGTTTGGGTGAAGAAGGAAAGCGAAGCCAAGGTGCAGGAGCTCGTCGGCCAGCTACCTCCGGACCAAGCTATGAAGATCAAAGTCTTCGTAGCGCAAGGAGAAACCGAGAGAACCCAGAATCTCCCATAAAACGCCCTTGCCATACCGCCATATTGCCATGCCATTAGTATAGACACGGGCTACACGGCGGATTTCTCATCGGATTCTCTTCGGAAACCAGATTGAAATCGCCATCCAAGTTTGAACCTATATTATGGCCGCCCATATCCTCGCTAACTAGGATTCGGTCAAACCAGATAGTTCTCTCGTCGCATTTCCTTCCGTTTTCTCCTGTTTTTTCGAGAGCGTCCGGCATGACATTCCAGACGACAGAAAAACTAAACTTTAAATCAAAAAGATTGTAAGAAATTAGCAAGTGAACTGGGATGCTCGGCCAGTGTCCAGCTTGCAAGAAATACTTGGCAATGGAAGTATTCGACAAGCGTACCAGTAGCGAATTCGTTTGGATAAACAAGTACGACCGCATTCACCCAGACAAGCCTCCTACGCCTCAGCGAGAACTCGAGACTAAATCAATACCCATTGCTTGGAGTTGCAAACACTGCGGATACACTTTCTGGAAGGATTGCGAACTGCGTCAAATGGGAGGATCGTGTTCTAGTCACCCCAACTCCATGAGTTATTACCGGTTCGATTCCTCAAATCCGGACTTGGAAAAGTTTGTACACTCATGTACAGCACATTACGAGCAATTCATCACTCGTTTGGGTTCACGAGGCGGACGGAACGTGAATGAAGGGGTCAGGCTATTCCGTTGTAGCCAGAACGACTATGAAAGCGCGAATTATGATGGTTTCAACGAACACGCGATCAAAGAAAACAGCAAGTTGCTCTCTAGGCACTACCGGCACTACCCAGTTGATGAAGTTGTCAACTCAAAGGGAGATGTTAAACTCTATGGCTGCGGTCGGAAAGATTACAGCAGTAAGAAACAGAAAGACATAATCAAGCACGTGAAGAGCGAGAACGAGAAGATGGATGCAACTCTTCACTTTGTAGTCAGGATAAGGTGAGACGGCCATCGAATCACACGTCCAGTTCCATCAAATCTTAACGGGCACCAAAGATTGGAATCCACACAGACCGCGGAGAAGCTAGCCGAGACCTGAAGTTAGGAAGAAACCGAAGGTGTCTTCCCGGCTGAGAAAGCCGCGAGAAGGTACTACCTGCGTTCCAGGAGGATGATGAGACCAGCAAACCCTCCAATCGCAGCTATGATTGCCACCACGACTTCAACGAGGGTAGGATCAGCTAGGGTTATCGCCTGACTCCCCAGGTTCTGGATGTTCTGGACGGTCTGCTGCTGGGCGGGCTGAAGGTTCTGGTACACGGGCAACGGCGACCCGATAATCAGTCCTATGATCCCGTCGTCGGAAGTCATCTTGAAGGAGAATTGGAGGAGGTCAAACTTAAGCGCGTGTTTAGGGGCTTACGGGATTGAGACTGGCGCCAAGGGATAAATCTGCTTTGTTGAAAGACAGTGCCGGATGCTGACCAAGGCGGAGGCCCTTTCAGAGGTCGAGAAGCTAGTCAGCAAGTACCAGTCATACGGGGCTAAGGTGGACGAGTTTGACGAGGAAGAAACCAAGAAGGACTTCATACTGCCACTCTTCAGGGCCCTGAACTGGAACGTCGAGGACTCCCGAGAGGTGAGTGCGGAGGAGACCATCTCGAAAAAGAGGGTCGACTACGGGTTCAGGATCGAGGGCATCCCGAAGTTCTTTCTAGAAGCCAAGGCGGTCAAGGAACCTCTCGACGCCACCCATGCGAAACAATCCGTCACATATTCTTGGTTGAAGTCGACCACCTGGGCAGTCCTGACCAACTTCAAGCAACTGGAGGTCTACAATGCTGAATGGAAGTCTAAGAGTGTCTGGGAAAAGAGGTTCTTCTCGCTCAGAGTGAACGAGTTCGTTTCCGGATTCGAGAAGCTATGGTTGCTGAGCCGGGACGCGTTTGGGACGAGAGAGCTCGACAATACGGCCGAAGAGTGGGGGAAGAAGCAGAAGCGGGTCCCTGTTTCGCCAGTTATTGACCAACTGTTCATAGACCTGATAGACTGGCGCCAACGCCTGACGAAGAACATCGCTGCAAAGAGGGCGAATATGGCTCTCATCAAGAATGACGAAGAGTTAGACGAATGCGTCCAGACCTTGTCGAATATCTTGTGCCTCCTGTGCGCGACGAGGATTCTGCCCGCGTCGTCTACGCAGGCTATCGTTATCCCGAGATGCCTTTGGCCAAGAATCGGGCCGCCGGGACCCTCCCTCACCCGGTGGGTGCGCCACCTGTCGCCGAAGCCAATCGTCTTCCCCGCTTCATTGACCAACCGGACTTAGAATCCGGCCACCTGGTTGTCCAAGCAGGGTGGGAGTTATATGTCGATGCTCATGAAATGAGTCGGGAGACAATAGCGCGGATGTCCGAAGAGCACACAGGCGGGCAGCCTGCAGACCGGCCGCTGAGGATACTTGTTGACGGGGAGGAATGCACAGCGTTCTCCACAAAGGAATCTGTGATGTTCAAAAATGACAATGGCAAGGTGTGGGGAATCATGCGGAACTCCATCCAAATGCGGACTGGCGATAAGGATGGGAAGACAGTAGTCTTGGCCTATAGAGATGGAGATGTTGTGAAGTCAGTACGGATTCGGTCGAGACCCAGCCAGTTTCGACCAGATTCAGACGAATTTGCACCAGGGCTTATCTGTATGGCGCTGATGATCTAGCTAGCGCTGATCATCGCCGGAGAAGCTAAACTGATTTGCGTCTATGGTGTTCTTCAGATTCTGAAGGGCCCTAACCCCCGCTTCTGTCTTCGGGTCAATCACCGACAGGCGATCGTGGAGTTGTCTTCCGATGCTTTCCATCATCAGGTCGTTTGTTGCCATTTCAGGTGAAATCAGTTTGTGAGAAGCAAGCTCGTAGCCTAGTTTTCCCCTATTAGCAGAAAGGTCTAGCATGGAATCGCGCCACTTTGAGGCAGCGTTGTAGTCGGGGCCCCCGGTTTCGGGGTCTTTCCATTCCGTCATTCTGTAGTGTTGTCCATTCAAATTTGCAATGTGTGAGAAGTCTATTGTCTCTCCCGCAAGTCCACCGTCGATGACGGTTGAAGCGTGTTTGACAAGGTCGGGTGCGACAGTCTCTGCCTCCTGTTGCATCTGCGCAAACTGCGTTGCCTGCGCCGCGTGCGTGTGCTCCCGCACTATCTGGCCCGGCGACTTCATCCCGCTCCTGGCGAAGAACCCGACAGGCCTCATCCCCATCCCGGTAAACATCCCCATCGCCAGCCCAGCCCCTGCCCCCTTCAGCCCCTGCAGTGCTCCGAATCCGACAGTACCCATGGTTCCGTGCTGCATGCATGATGCGAGCCTGCTACCTATCGACCCGGTGCTCCTCCCGACCGAACCTGTGAGCCCGCCAGAAAAACCGGCGACCTGGCCCATGGACTGCACCCCTCCCACCGCCCCCATGGTCCCCCCGGTCCCGGCCAGCACGGCCGCGGTCCCCGCGGCCATCGCCGCCTGCATCCCCGTCTGGAACATCACGCCCGTGAGAGGGGCGAAGACAGTCGGAAGAAGCAGCGCCGCCAGCAGGGAGATGGCCGCGAACCAGGTGTCGCTCCCCTGGAAGAGCGTCCCCGCTGTGCCCCCGCCGGCGCCGATGAGGTAGGCCGCTAGCCCCAGGACGACCGACGACATCACCGACGCGAGCATCAGGCCGTAGAGCGTGTCCTCGACCATCTGGCCGAGCTTGTGGGCGAAGGGGACCTCCTTCAGGGCGAGGGAGATGGGGAACGCGACCACCATGACCGCCACGAGCAGTATCCTGATGGTTCCGAGGATGAAGGACCCTATGTAGACGATGAAGTCGACGACCCATGCCGCCAGCTGCATCAGCGGCTCGGACAGGAACCCCCAGAGCCCGGACTGGGCCGTGGCGCCGGTGGCCGCCCAGATCGAGCTTATCCTGCCGGCGTACGTGGCGAAGTTGTTCCCGGGCCCGGAGATGAGGGCCATGTCAAGGTAGTCGATCAGGGTGGCGACCTGGTTGTAGATGTACGGGAAGGCGAGTATGAAGAAGATGGCAATCGCAAGGTCGACGAATGGGATGCGGTCCTTCCCCTTCATGGAACTGGAAGCATACGAAATCATGAAGCCAACGACGGCCAGTCCCAACGAAATCCCTGCGACAAAGTCGTAGAAGCCCCCGAGAGGGACCTGGCATGGGTTCAGGGACGTGGGACAATGGGCCGTCGTGCCGAAAGCGGTGTCATTGAACAGCGGGAGCGCCACCAGCAGCTGGAAAGTGGCGTCGTTCTGGCCGGCGTTGAGAGTCATGTTGGCCTGCTGGACCCCGTTGACCGAGAGGGCGACCCAGCCTGCACATGACTGGGCCGTGGGGAGAGAATATCCAAACCGGGCGTCGATGTCGTAGGCCCCGGATTCGTTGGTGCCCCAGGCGAAGTTGTTGGGACTGAAGGTTGGGGACGCGCTCGTGATTGGTTTGAGGTTCGCGTCGAACCACGTCACCTTGCCCGACAGGATGAGCTGGGCGTTCGAGGCTGGCGGGCTCACTATGCCGACGGCTGCGCTGAAGTAGTAGGTGGAAGAAAGCAGAGCGTTATCCGAAGGACACTTGACCCCGGAGATGACGAGGCTCCAAGATGCGGGAGGAGGCGAGGCCGCGTTTACGAGGAACGGGGCGAACAGGGCAAGAAAGACGAAACTGACTGCCACAATCCGGGCAAGGTTCCTATATCCGACCGTGATTGTCCGGAAGGTCGACCCTATTCTCACGGTGAAACCGGACTCCTCGCCCTAAAAACAGGACGTGGGGCCCCGCCCTAGCCTTCGTCCCCTCCGATGAGGTCCCCGATGGCGCCTACCATGGTGAACCCCGCTATCCCTGACACCAGGAACACAACAAAGCCGATGCCCAGGTTGAAGAACTTCACGAAGGTGTCCGGCATCTGTGGGCCCCCCGGCCAGAGGGTCGCGATGTAGTTCGGAGCCCCGCTGTCGGTGTAGCCGAACCCGTAGGCGAACGGCGGAGGCGTTGCGCTCGACGCGGTGGCGGCCATCCAGGTGACGAACCAGAGCAGGACGGGCGACAGGAGGGCCATGCCGATGATCATCAGGTGCCGCCTGATCTTCTGCTGCGCGTTGCTATGCCGGTCCTGTGCCACCCTCTCAGGCCTCCACCTTGGTTATCTGGATTCTGCGCGGATCCGCCGAGACGGCCACCTTCTGCCCTGCAATCGCCCCGATGAGCTTCAGCTCGTCCGTGAGGGTGAGCAGCAGGCTGCCGCTGGATTCCCGGACGACTTTCAGGGCGCGCGTGCTTTCCATCAGACTCTGAGGGAATCTCCGCTTTTAACGCAGGCCTGTGCAATACCCTTAGGAAAACGGACGCCACATGGCCTAATGGAGTCCTAGTCCGACGAACGCCCCGCCAGCGACAAAAGCCCAGAAAATCAACACCTCTATGGCGGTCCTTCTCCATGGCTGTGGGAACCACTTCCAGTGGACCACGAGCATCAACCCCAGAAACAAAATGAGGGTAACCGGAAGTAACCAGATGAAGACGAAAAGTAAGGCTCCTGGATTAAGATAAGCTAAGCCACCCCCGATGTATCCTACGAAAAAGAGGAGAGAGAACTCTGGCGGATGGTGGAGAGCTAGGTTCTTTGAGATTGGAACGTCTCGAATCAGTGCGGGGATGAACAAGAAGCCGGATGCTATGAATCCGATTACATACAAAGGCAAGAACCCGATTCGAATGAACAGGTAAGTGATTGTAAGAAGTAACCCTGAAAAGACAAGCGCGTGCTTCAGGCGAGTCCTATATGGCCAGCCTTTGTATGGTCGCACGGTTAGACGGGTGGGACGTTCAGTCTTAAGCGCTCACTACCGCGCGCTAGCAAGTAATGTATGATGCAATGAGTACCGGGCTGGATCAGAAAGAGTGGCAGAGGGCGAGAAGATTTCTGGCAGGCCAAGTGGGATTCGAACCCCTTTTTAGGCGCGAAGTTGTCCGTCGATGTGTCCGAATCCACCTGGTGGCGCGAAGAGTTATGGTGGGAGAAGGGACTCTTCCAGCTCGGGGGGAGCTCGATTTCTGCGAGGCAGCTCGGCACCCTGGCCGTAATCAGCACTTTCGCCTTCCTGGCATCGTTCCCTGTTGGGTTTTCCGTCGACGGCGTTTCCTTCGCAGGGCGCCTCATAGTGTTCGGGCTGATTGTCCTCGTCGGCTACTTCGGGCTGGTCCAGAGGCGGGTGAAGGCAGTTCCCTTGGAGCTTCAGCTCTTCTTCTGGATAACCAATGGCAGGGCCGGGGCCAGGGTCAAGCCAGCCAAGTCGGGCGTACGCAAGCTATCCGAGCCTCCAGTCGAGACACACCAGATTCTCGTTGACGACTTCAAGGACCCGACCCCCTTCAGCTTCACAGGGACGGTCAGGGTCGACGCGCCCAGCACGGTCCGCCTGCTCATCGGAGGAGAGTCCAGGGACCAGGCGCCCGTGACCCCTGAGAACGGGTCCTACCGCCTCATCTACAGGCCCCAGCCGAAGGACCTCGGGGTTCAGGACGGTGCTCTAGGGCTCAAAGGCTCGGACAAGCCCCTTTCGACATTCAAGGTCGTCGTGAGCGCGAAGGGCGTCAACCTGCTGGAGTCGAGGGAGCACAGCCGTTAAGTCTAGACACATGCTCGGATTGCATGCGCCAGAAGGCATCTTACATCTACGAGCTTAGATCCGTTAACTTGGGGAACCTCCCCGAGAAGGAGCAGGCGCGCGTCCTCGACCAGTTCGCCTCGTTCCTCAATTCGCTTGCCGACCCAGTCACCTTCGAAGCTGTGAAGGACGTGCGCAGGGTGGCGGCTCTCGGGGCCTCGTACGAAGTCCCTTACATGCGCTTCTTCGTCACGTCAGATTCCCAAATCGACGAACTCCTCGGGGGCCTCCTAGGCACCAACAAGTTCGTGAGGGTCCTGGGGGTGCCCTCTATCGAGATCTCGCACGTGAGCAGCCGCCATGTGATGGACGCCCAGTCCCAGTTCGTCCAGACGTTCAACATAACGAGGCTCGGCGGCGCCATGGAGACCGCTTTCCTCACCCGGGTCTACGGCACGGCCCACTCGGTCAGGCTGCAGTTGCTCCCCGTGGAGCCGTACCAGGCCAGGGCCCTGTCGAGGGGGAGGGCAAGGGCC
>DAHVIE010000061.1:0-6821 GCA_027322035.1 Nitrososphaerota archaeon | reverse complement strand
CAGCGGTTCTGCAGATGAAGGCGTGACAGAATCTCAATTTCTCATGTCCCCCCGCATGTGAACTCGATTCTCACAGAGCGGGCATACGGATAGTCTGAGCACGGCCCACGCTCAAATCATACGGACGAGTTACCAAATACCTCCGGAAGGTCGCACTGCATGAATGCTCGCGCCACCGCCCAGAGAGCACCAAAGTCAGGCCGGCTCGGTCCAGCCTTGCCCCTACTGCCGCCTCTATCCTCTGATCGACGGGAAATGCCAGAAATGCGGCACACTCTGTAACCGGTGCGGAACCCCCTACCGCGGCGCGTACTGTCCCCGCTGCTGGGGTGAGGGATCAGACGACGAGGAATGGGCGCAGGGAGCACTCGGTCCGGTCGCTCCAACTCCCTTCGGCGACTCGGCTCCCTCAAGGTCGGGGCTCTCGAGGATAATCGACCATGCTGCGTCTGTTAAGGAGCACAACATCGCACGGGGGATACACGTTGATGTCGTCGAAAAGATGGTCCACGACAAGGCCTCGGCCGCGGCCGAGCAGCTCGACGTCTCACGGGAGGTGAGAACCAGGATCATGGAGGGGGTCGAGAGGGAGGCTGTTGCCATCTGGAGACGGGCCAGGAAAGAAAACGAACGACGGCTGCCCCTCGAGAAAACAGTCGCCCTGGCCTTCCTGGGCCAATGCCGCGGCATCGGCAGGCCTGTGGAGGAGATTCAGGGCGCCCTGGCAAGAGCGGGATTCGGAATCCGGATGGAGTCGGTCCAGGTCACTGTCTCCTCGGAAGACCCGTCAGGCATCAGGGTTTTGGTGAACGGGTGCGAGAGAGGTGCAAAGGTCTCCACTTCCCCGAAGACCGTGAGGGTGCCCATCTACCTGTCCGACCTCTTGGCGGGCGGTGTTGTGGAAATCCGGGTGAGCGGGAACGGCTCGATCATAGACATCAGCTCCCCATACGAAAGCGAGCGCCCGGACTGGCAGACCGTGAGGGTCAATGCCGGGAGGAGGTGCTTCTACCTCTTCAAGGCGCGGAAGGAGGCGACGATCTCCACCACAGGGGAAGTGCGAGGGACCACCCTGGAGACGAACGTGGAGGCCCTGCTGAAGCGCTTCCAGCCCTCGAAGTTCCCGATCACAGCGACCCTCATGGACAACGCGGGGTGCCTGAGGAAGGTCGAGGTGAAATTCGCTTCGCTCCTCAGGGAGATGATCGCTGACGCCCACGGAAGAGCTCCGGAGAGCGTGGCCGCCTCGGCCCTCTACCTCGCCGACATGGACACCTTCGGGACCATCCCTCCCGCGGAGAAGAGCCTCGCCTGGTCGTACATCGTCAGGATGGGGCTCGCGAAGGGGGGCTACATCGGCACCAAGGGTCTTCTGTTAAGAAGCGAAGTCGGCTACGACGAGAGTGTCGTCCAGAAGGGGGACCTTAGGCGGATCGGAGGCGTCGTGAGCTGAAGCTCCTCAGGGACAAACCGAAGGCCCCGGAGCCGAAGAGCGAGGGGAGATTGGTCGCCCTGCCAACGAAGTTGTGTGAACCCCACCCCGACCTGCAGACGCGCCTGAAGTACGATCAGGTGGATGCCCTCGCAGAGGATATCAAGGTCCACGGGCAGTTGCAACCAGGGAGGGCAGTGGAGAGGCCTGACGGAACAGGCTATTTCGTCTACATGGGGATAGGGAGGCTTCTTGCGGTCAAGGAACTCTTCGAAAAGGACGGCGAGCCCAAGAGTTACTATGCCCTGCTGGACGAAGGCCTGCCGTTCGTAGAGCTGTTCTCTAGGTCGATGTCCGAGAACCTGAAGCGCAGGAACCTCTCGGTGCTGGAAGAGGTGAGGTCGTTCTATCTCGCCTCGCAGAAGGCCGACGAGGACGAGATCGTCGCGGCGTCAGCCAAGATAGGCGAAGAGCCGTCGATGGTGAGGAAGAGGATAGAGCTGGCAAGAATCCTAGGGGACAAGCTGGGGAGGCTGTATGAGGTCGAGAGAAGGGGGCGGGCCGGTTTCTCATTCCAGTTGGGGCACCTGGATGTCCTATCGAAGATCGGCGACGAGAAGGAGCTATACGAGTTCGCGGCCGGCGCTGCCAACGCAGGGTTCAACGTGAAGGAGTTCCAAAACTCCCTGAAGAACAAGTCGATTGACAAGATGGTCTCTGGCCTCCCGGAATGGTTCGGGGAGCTCTTCCCGGAGTACGCGAGGAAAGAGGAGAAGCCGAGCCTCCCGACGGACATGAACGTGGTGCAGCACGTGATCATGGCCCCGATTGACCCTAGGGAGAAGAGCAAGCCCGACTTGCCAACGCCTTCCTCGCAAGGAGCAAATGACGCTGCCATTCCTAATAGGACCAAGCAAGCTGACGCCATTTCTACAACAAAGACCGAACCAACCGCTGCTTCCCAGCCCCCTGCCGGGGTACCCTACAAGGAGAGTCTGAACTTCGCCGCGTGTCCCTACTGCGGAGCCATGACCCCTTTCGAGCTTAAGGAGGACTCGGAGCTTACCCTGATCAGGTTCAGGGGGGCAGCCGTGCCGGAGAAGGAGGCGGTCGCGCCCGAGGGGTCGTGCCGGACAGTTCGTACTTGCCTCAATCCTGTGTGCGGGGAGGAGTTCTGGGTGTGGGCGGCATGGGTGAACGATGAGCTGAGGGCCGAGACCAAGAGGAGGGACGAGGAGGGATGGTTCAGGGTCCCCTCAGGGTCGCCTGTTGTCGGATCGGTCACCTGGGATAAGTCGCGGGGCTCCTGGGTCGTTAAGGAGGAGGGAAGCGGGAAGGCGTACGCCTACGGCGAGGACGGGAAGTTTGCGAGTATCTAACAATGGAAACTTTCAATGTTGCCAAAATTAGATACACCTGACGACAGATTCAGGACCTCGTTTTCCGCCAGTACGGTGAGAGCTGGCGTTCTGTGTCCAAACTGTGGCAAACGAGGAGCAGGGCCGTACCGCAGGCGTGTAGGGAAAGGCAACCACTACGGCATCTATTATAGGCATATTGTAATAGAAAACGGTCGAAGCCGGACGGTCTGGCATTACGTCCCCAAGCGAGAACCTTACTGGAGGCGCGAGAAGCTGGTGCGGCTCATCAAGAAAGAGGGATGGCAGGGGATGAGGCACTTCGCTTCCTTGCTGGGCGTCTCTGAACACACGATCAGGCGGGACCTGGATGCGCTTCGTAAGGAAGAGCGGATCATCCACCAGAACTACGGTGGATACATCGCAGACCCCTCAGGAACCCTCCTGAAGGAGAAGCCCTGGATAGCGTGGACCTAGTTACTCGCAGTTGTTGCACTTGATCGAGGGGTGGACGCCCTTCTTCTGCCTCAGGAAATGCGAGATCCCAAGCCCGTCATGGATGACATAGTACTCATACTCGTCGTCCTCTCCGGCATAGGGGTAGCCGCCGTCACTGCTCAAGCTCGATCTCCACCTCGCGCAGCATCTCCCGAAGCTCACCTGCGAGCCTTCTAATGCTGTTCTCGCTGACCCCTGTGATTTCCGCCAGTTCCCCGGCTGTGACCCTCCACTTCATGAAAGCTGCAACTTTGGTGGTCGGGATTTAAGGCGGGGGCGAAAATGCCGGGGATGGCAGGGCAGGGAGGGTCCCGAAAGTGCTACCATGACCGAGGTTCTGCTATGCTACAGAGGGCTTTAATCGGCCGCGGGCGTCTTCAGGCATGTCCCTCGGGCCGACATCCAAATGCTTCTTTTGCGGCGCTTCCTACTACACGGAGAAGCTGGCTTCGCACGAGTTCGTCTGTTCGATGAGGCCCAGGAAGCTCTCCGTGCAGAAGGCCATCCAGATGGCAATCGCGTACAGGCCCGAGTCGTCGAAGGACCCCGCCCTCCTCGTGAGGCTGGTGTGGCAGCTTAGGGACGCATACCGGACCGAGCAGCCCTTTGCCCGCCTGACAGACCCGCGGCTAATCTTCAGTGCGTCTCTCCAGCGCAGAAGGAAGAAGCGCTGACGCGTCCACCCGTTATTATCACGCGCCCACCACTACCTCATGCGACCTGTGCCAACCGAACCGCCAGGAGAGATCCGCAGCATCGCGGGGGCGCTTGGGGTGACCAGCCCGAGGCTCGAGTGGGCCGCTGTCCAGCTTTACTTCAAGGCGAAAGAGCACCCAGGACGCCCATTCGATGTGCTCAGGGCCGCGGCTGTCTACGCTTCATGCCGACTGCTCGGGGTCCCGAAGACGCTCAAGGACGTGTCAGCTGCGACGGGGGTCAGGGCCAGCGACATCGCCAGAGAATACAGGAGGATGCTCCTCGACGAGGACCTCAGGGTCCGCCCACCAGACCCAATCGCTTTCGTCCCCGACATAGCACGCAAAGCGGGTTTGGAGCCGACGGTCGAGCGCCGTGCCGTCGAGATTATTTCGACACTGAAAGCAGCCAGGGCGTTCGCCGGGAGAGCTCCAGCTGTCTTCGCGGCGGCATCGCTCTACGTGGCATACTCGGAGCTGCATCCCATACGAGCGGAGGGCCAGCAGACCCAGAAGAGCATAGGAGATGCCGGGGGGGTGACGGAGGTGTCGGTCAGGAACTTGTCTCATGCGATTCGTTCTAGCCTGGCGTGGGCCGCCGAACGCGCTAATACTTCATGAGAAGTTCGGGGCGGCGCGAATGTCCGAGGAAGACGAAGAGCTGGAAGACGACAACGAGGACGAAGACGAAGAAGGCTTGGGCGACGACGAAACCGAAGAATAGGCGCCTCTGACTTCCGCCCTTCGGCGCGTTTTAGCGGCAAGCCTCCCGGCTAGTCGTTGAGAATACTTCCGATTCTGCTGGTGCCCATCATCTTGTCGACTTCGATGTACTTGGTCGGCAGTCCGCATCAGACGTCACAGGATCCCTGCGACTCCTACGGCGACTGCGTCTCGAGCTCGATCAGCTATATCAGCGCCAACTCGGACCACACACTCTATCTCGGGGACAGTTTCCAAATCTCGGTCTCCATTACCACCGGCCCGAACACGACCACTCATTCCCTCTCTTGGTCGTATGACCAAACTGAGTTCCGAAGGACAGGAAGCTCGTTCAATGTTTCGGGAAGCGCAATAGGGGTTTACTCAGTCACAGCCTCAGCGACTTTTGTGGGGTCCGTGACCGTAAGTAACAGCACGCAGCCATTCAACTCCACCCTCACGGCAAGTCAGGAGGTCGCGGTCGTCAGGTACGATCCCGAGTTCACCGCATACGCCTACATGCTCTACGGCAACAGCACCGCTCCCAGCAGCCTGCAGAGGCCCTGGGTGCTGCTGGTCAGATACGACGGGAACCTCCCGGGATACTCTTTCGGCGGGGACGGGAACACAGCCGCCTTTAACGGCAGCAGGAACCTGGCGGAGAGGGCCTATTTCGACAGCTTCCACTTCACGACCATCAGTTACCAGCCCTCCACGATCAGCGGCGTGCTCGACTTCCACGCGATCAATGGCACGGGGACGGCGCAGTATGATTGGCTCAACCAGGGAGACTCCGCCCCGCTCTCCTACGGCAACCGAATAGAGAAGTACGTTTTCCAGGCCACTCCCTCGAGCCTCTCTTCCCTGCTGGCTCGGGGATTCGTCTATCAGAACGTCACAATGGTCGGGTGCTGGCAGCAGGAGGACGCATGCACCCTGAAGCAGCCCTACTGGCTGGTACCGTTCCTCTGGAGCGGAAGGCTGAACATCGTCTCGGTGGATTCGAGCGGCTACCCGGTGCCAAGTACGCCCATATCGCTCACAATCCAAAACCCGTCTCCGCTTGACGACTGGCTGACCGGCAACTTTGAGCAGGTCTTCGGCAGCGACCACGCGGCGCTCCGGGCTTTCAAGGAGGACCTCTACCCCACCAACCAGTCCATGACCTTCACCGGTACGGGCGTACTGAGCCTGGTCCTGAACCAGACCAGCCTTGTCCCCCCCCAGATCTCCCTGACGGCGGGGGGCACCATGTCGACCGGCACCTTCGACTTCACCCCGACTCTCGTGGACAGCACAATCATGTCCGTCCCGAACTCGCTGAACGGCACTGTCTTCTACGCGAACGCCACGATCCCGCTCTGTTCGTACAACATGATACAGGGCAACCTGGCCTTTCTCCCAATCTCTACTACAATTGATTATCCTACGGCATTCTTGGAGCTGGTGAACGATGGCCAGTCCGGGTGGGTCGCGGGGAACACTACCGAGCCCCAAACGCCGTCGGCGTTCGCTTCGCAGGAATACGGGTTCTGGCCCATAGGAGAAAACCTCACAGTGTACGTGAACTTGCAGGGAGGAGGCGTGAACCTTCTGGGAGTGCAGAGGATCAGTCCGAGCGAGTACCGGGCGTCATTCTACGTGGAGCCATGGAGCGGCGGGATATCGAGCGTCCAGATGATTCAGGGCGGTGGTGCGATAGAGAACGAGTCGACCCTGAACTCGGCTGCTTATCCGTCACCTTTGCCTCAGGGGCTCACCAGTTTCTTCTCTATCACATACCCCGCCACCGGTCAGGACGTGAGGGCTGTCTTCGCAAACGTCTGGGGGGCGAAGACCACGGTCGACCTAGGTGTCGCCAAGGCTACGGCTCCCTTGACAACTCTCGTTCCTGAGACAACGGTGGCAGCCTTCGGCATAGCCGGAGTCGTGTGGCTGATTGCGAGCGGGATTCTGAAGACGCGGAAGCCAAGCATTCACCAGTAATTCACTCGTTATAACCTGTCACCGCCTGTTCAGGTATGGCGCTAGGAACCGCGATGCAGAAGATCGAGTCCGCGGTGATAGCGGTCGTCATCGGAATCGCTTTCCCGTTCATTGTCACCTATCTCGTCTCGGGGGGCGCTTCGTCTTCCT
>DAHVIE010000054.1:0-2208 GCA_027322035.1 Nitrososphaerota archaeon | reverse complement strand
TTGCAGACTGGAGAGGGGTCGCTATGGGGCTGGAAGATTCGTGTCCGCTGCTCCTTTGTCAGCCTCTTCAGCTCCCTTTCGGCCAGGTCCCTTGTGTACTGGAGGAGGTCGAAGAGGTCCCTCGGAAAGTCCGTGGGGAGGCCTATGTCCAGCCTTGTGATGTACCACCATTCGACGCTGGCTATGTGCCTAAGACACTTCCCAATGGTCCTTGGCCCCCCATTCGGCTTCCGGTGGAGCTGCTGTTATCCAGGTTCCTGCACAGCTCCAGGAGGTCCCTTCGGGAATGATTCATCAGACGGAGGGTTCTCCCGATGTCCTAGTTCGTGACGGGGAGGACCTCCGACCAGAAGAGCGGCTCAGGCTTCCCCGCTTCGACGGGGTTGTAGCTTACGCGCAGCACCTCGGAGGGTTCGACCTTGATTTTGGTGGGAGGAGCGACCGGTTCCCCATGGCGTTTCGCCCAGGCGTACCAGTTTGATGCCGCTGACTTCGCCTTGGCCAGCGCCCGCTCCTCATTCCTGGCGAAGACCCAGCAGCCTGGAAGTTCGGGAATGAAGGCGCCAGTGCCACCCTCTCCGACCTCCAGACAGGCTTTTACGTGCTGGTTCGGCCTGCGGCGTTATAGAAATCTTCCAGGACTACTCTTATGGGCCTCCCCGCAGCTAAGTCCAGTTCGGAAAGTCCGTTTGTATTTCGTGAGGAATCTGCGCCCTGCCATGGTCGCATCGTCTATACCTGAGTAGGGGGCGGTTTGTGCAGACGGCGGACTTGGGCTTGTTCACGAGCCTCTCCACGGGGTTGAGGTTCGGCGTCCTCTTCGGGAGCAATCTCGCCTTCAGCATGGGGCGCTCGCGTATGAACCTCTTCACGTTCTTCGTCTTGTGGCAAGGGTGTGGTCGGCGAAGAGTATCACCCTCTTCGTTTTCCGCCTCTTCGCGTGCTGGGTGATGTTGGAGAGGTGGAGCTTGTACTCCATGCTCCTCCTCTTCGGATAGGTGTTGAAGATGAACGAGTTCTCCTTCGGCCAGAAGAGCGTGATGAACGTGCTCCCCCTCCGATTGTACCTAGGCGCGAGGACCCTCCTATGCTCCACTCGCGACATCCACCCAGCCGCGACCTTCGAGTAGAGCGAGAGCTACATCTCGTCCTCGAACGCTACGAGAACCCCCTTTTGCGAGGGCTGGAGCCACCCGCTCGTAGCGTCTGATCTCCCTCTTCTTTCGCGCGAACGAGGGGCTGTTCGATCCCACGTCCAGTTTCGGCCTCTTGTAGGAGAGGCCCAGGTCATGCAGGGTGCCATGGACCTGTGCCGATTCAGACCCTTGTCACAGAGGCCAAGGGTCTGGGCCGGAAGTATCGACGAGTGAGGTGGTTGGGTTCTTCCTGAACACTTTCGGAGCTGTCTCCCCACACCCCCTTCGCGAGGGTAGAATCAGATAAAATCTGGCTGAACCTTAGAGCGGTGCAAGGGATGACCCTTTCGGGAGGAACATGGAGACATATCCGAGAGCGGCATCCAGAGGTGTCCCGATACAAGGACGCTGTCTTGGGCGCGGTTGCAAACCCGGGATTGGTAGTCAGAGGCATCAAGGGCGAGAAGAAGGCCATCAAGTGGATAGAGGAGACACATCTGGGTGGCAAGTATCTGGTGGTTGTCTATCGCGAAAAGGAGGGCGTGAAGGCTATAATAACAGCTTACTTCACTTCGGATTTGAAGAGGATAAAGGGCGAGGTAAAATGGAAAGTGTAGTGCTGAAACCCGAGAAGCTGGATATCGACTATGACAGGAAGGAGGACGTCCTGTACATCTCGGTCGGGAAGCCGAGGGCGGCCGACGACTCGATCGAACCCCAGGAAGGCGTCGTCTTGAGGACGAGGAAGGGAGAGCTTGTGGGCATTACCATAGTCAGGTTGAAGGGTCGCCTTGCCGCATCCCCGGGATGAGTGACTTGAGGGCCGTCGTCGTGGCCTGAACCAGCCACTCTCATTGACCTCTCACAGAGTGGATTAGGCCAAACGTCCGAACCACGTCAGACCCGAACCCTTGTTAGGCCACAGGTTTGGGCCTGGCTTTTGGCCGTGGAAACTTGACGAATCTCTTCCGGCTCACCTGGATGCTGGACAGTGTAAGCGCATTGGCGAGTTGCATATCTGGATGGGTGTCAAGTCCAAAAACTCGTCAGTTGGGCATAGGTGCTCTGCAGC
>DAHVIE010000052.1:0-173966 GCA_027322035.1 Nitrososphaerota archaeon | reverse complement strand
GGGAAGCCCTGCCCAGTACGAGAGGAACAGCGGGGCGTTGCCTCTGGCGTACCGGTCGTCCGAGAGGGCGTCGCCGGGCAGCTAAGCAATCGTGGATAACCGCTGAAAGCATCTAAGCGGGAAGCCACTCCCGAGAAGAGTTGGCCTTAGGCCTTAACCTCCGGCGCAAGCTGGAGGAGCGGGCCTTGGAGCGCAGCGATAGAAGATCGCGTTGAAGGACCAGCGGTGTACGCAAGAAGCTTCGGCGACTTGTTCAGCCGGTCTGGCACCTATAGCGCAACGCAGGATGAGTCCTTCCCGGCGGAGGCGCAATGAACCCTATACACGGCGACGTACGGCCTTTCGAGCTGTGTCACCAGCGGTCCCACTCCACGAGTTCACCCAGTTTCTTCCTTCGACTTCTTACGATTTCGAGGTTCGCCTTTCGCCACTCCCTCGCTTCGACAGGGTCTCTGTAGCCTATGTGACTCCCTCCAGGGGAGTGCGGCTTTGTCAAGGAGCTGGATGGATGCTTATCGGAGCCTTTCGTTAGGCACGGCGACGCTTTCGAGGAGCAGAATCTCGTCCGGGAGAGTCTCTGGGGATGACCTGGAAGATAACGCCACTCTTCTCACCAAGACGGGCTCAAGCCGCCGGAGCGGCGCCTGGACCTCGTCTCTATCACTCACTTCTGTTCGCGCTTCTGGTTGCCTTCCGTCTGGCGGTTCTCCTCCTTGCTTCCCACGCGTCTATGATTGAGTTTAGCCACCGTTCCACCTGAGGTTAAGGCCGGGAGGGCGTGGCTCTCATGTGCGCCCTGGCCTTCTCATACTCCCGTTCGGAGACCTTCGTCCAAGCCGCAGATTTGTGCGGAACTAACTCAAGTCGGTCGGCTCGGACGATACACGGGAGAGGCTTGGCGAAAGTGGACTCGGGGCGATCATCCATGACCCCGGCTCACCGGATGAAGCCTCTCTCAGTGGTTTCCAGGCAAAGCCAAGGACAACGCCGGTGATTGACAGAACGCCGCCAAATACCCCTCCAAAGAAAGTCGTAGGTATGCTTACGACTGAAGCGACGAGTACCAAAGTGGAGCCCAGCCGCACCTTGCGCTTCCCGCCTGAATACTGCAGGAAAGCTCCAACGATTATCGAGATGCCGCAGAACGCACCTATGATGAACAGGACCATGGCCTCTGCCGATGGCACGCTGCCAAGAGCCAACGATGAATAGCCAAATCCTGCACCCAACTCCGAATGGAGCACGAACCAAGAACGGATGGCGGTCAGCGCAACGACCAGTGTTATGGCACCGCCGACTGCGGAGAAGAAGAAGGCAGAGGTCGGCCTGCCGACCACTGGAAGACCCCAATCAATGTTTCACATTTAAGGGTGGACCAGGCGGGCCGCGGTGAACTCTGTGCACCGCGAATGCGAGCACCTACTGTAACCCGGAAGTCCTCTCGCTAGGCTTTTCCAGTTACTGTCACGTCGGAGTATCCGACTACGTTCATCGACTCAGGGTCAATCCTCAGCATGAGCGTGCTCTTCTTCCGCCCAAACAGGTCGCCTCTGATTTCTAGATTGGCCTTGACCGTCCACGTCCCCCCTTCAAGCATTACATGACTGATGCTGGCCTTCGCAAGCCGCCGTGGGTATCGCTGTTTGAGCCACTCACTGGCTACGCTCTCCGCTTCGTCGGCACTGTTTATGAGTGCCATTGCGGCTCTGATCCGGCACGCCGTAAGATATCGTCCGGTGCGTGAAACTTTTGAATTCGGGGTAAGGAAAAGTAAACCGCGTGGGCTCCTCCTAGCGGGCTTCACCTTCGCCTGAATCTCTTAGGCGCGTGTTCAAGAACGGCAGTCCGAAGGAATTCGCATGACTCAACCAGCAGGAAAGCGGGGAACCCAGGCGAACAGCTCCCGCGCCAACGAATATTACGAGGACTGACACGGAGGAGGGAACATGTCGGAAGTCCGCTTCGAAGCCAGACTGGTCAAGATCGGCTCCTTGACGCTTCTCAGGCTCCCGAAGGGCGCGAGCGCGAAGCTTCCATCGAGGCATGGTGATGGCCAGGGGAACCATCAACGGTTTCCGCTTTCAGGCGCCGCTCGAACCTGACGGAAAGAGAAGCCATTGGCTCAAAGTGGACAACGCCATACGCAAAGGCATCAGGATTGACGCCGGTGGCACGGCGACGCTGGCGATTGAACCGGTCAAGAAATGGCCGGAGCCCAGGGTGCCGGAGGACCTGAAGAAGGCCCTCGCGGTCGACAGACAAGCATACGACCTTTGGACGGGCATCACGCCAAACGCGCGATGGGACTGGATCCGTTGGATAATCGCGACCAGGAACCAGGAAACATGCGGCATACGGATCGGAAAGACTCTCTCAAAACCTAAGTCAGGAAAGCGGACTGCATGCTGTTTCGACCGCAGCCAGTGCACCGAACCCGAAGTGTCGAAGAACGGGGTACTGCTCGGACCATAGCGTTAGAGCGAAGCGATTGACAGTCGTCCAGGGCTCCTGACGACCTACCGTTTCGAGTCGGCTACCAGGGAGAGGCGCGATGGTCCCTGAATCCAGGGAGGGAGCCGTCTCAGCCTTAAATCACAACTCTCTCAGCTCACGGTCCATGGACAACTGGAAGGCGATGTATGCGATAATCTGGGTCGCTTTCTTTCAGATCGTGTTCATCCTCTTCTCGCCCCTGGGCGACGCTGTGGACCTCGTGGTCCACGTCGTAGTTGCGGTGGCAATCCTGGGGCTGGCGTTCGCGGTCTACAGGGGCGTCAGACGTACCTCCTGCCCATCTAGGATAAAGCGCATAACGAAGACCACATGGTATCTCGCCATCTTTCAGGGGGTCCTCGGACTGGCCCTGGCGGCTGGGGTCATGCTTTCGTGGGGGTCAACATACTTCGGAGCCGTCGGCTTCATGCACGTGGCGACCGCCCTGGCCATCATCACCCAGGCTTCCTCTTCGGCGACCGCCTACGACATGTGGGAAGAGAAGGAGTTCCAGGTCCCCTTGACTCCGTCTCCGGACACCCACTGAGCGCGTACGGCCGCTCTCAGATCAGGAGAGGAACAGGTCAGCCGTAGATTCCGCTCCGGGGCGGGTTCTCCTTTGTCATGGCGGTTATCAGCGAAGAGGTGTAGCCCGACTTCTCGGCGAGAGCCTTCGCTATGTCCGAGACGGACACGAGCCCCGCCAGCCCTGCCTTGTCGTCCATGACCGGGAGCATCCTCACCTTCTTGGATGCCATGACGTTGAGTGCGTCTTCGACCTTCGCTTCGGGAGACACCACGATCATGGGTGAGGTCATCACGGTCTCGACCTTGGTCGCGGCAGGGGACGCCCCTTTCCCGACGACCCTCCTCGTGATGTCCCGCTCGGTGACTACGCCGACGATCCCCTTCTTCGACTTCACGAAGACGAACGAGGAGTCCTGCTTCTCCATCACCTTGGCCGCCTCCAGGACCGTGGCGCTCGCAGGTACCGTGGGAGGGTTCGGCCTCATGATCTCCTTCACCCGCAGGTCCAGTTTCTTCAGGACATCTCCCTCTCTGTCATTGGGCGACATACGAGGAGAGCCCCAGGTCTGCGACTATAAAGTCACACGGCGACGGTCGCGACCGTCGTCAGGCACGGTTCCTTTCCTCCGCCGCGAGGCAGGCGCGTCGTTTGTCCCGGTCTCATCCATAGCCGAGCAGTACTACTGCGAGTTGTTCAAGAAGGAAGGATTCAAGACAGTCGCGCCGTTCGGCCAGAACAACATCGTGATGCAGAAGCTCGTCTAGCCGAGCACGCGACTTGCGGCCGTGCCTAGACAAGGCATTCTTCCGCGGGACGAGTCGCCATCGATTTTCGTGACCCTTCGCTCGACGGAAGAGAGCTGCCAGAAACCCACCTCTCAAAAGGATAAATCGTCACGTGCACGAGTTGTGCCGTGCCGAAGTCGAAGCCGAAGCAGACGAACAACGACTTCTGTCCTCACTGCGGCCAGACCTTCCCCAAGGATCAGAGGGAATATCACCTCCTGAACCACTACCAGGCGATGAACAAGGAGGTGCTTAGGGCCCTCGAGAGCATCAGGCAGGAGCTCGCCCAGCACAGCATGGGGCACATGCAGAGCACGTAGACTCGAAGAGCAACAGTACCATTCGTAGCGTACTGCCTAGTGCGCATGCGGGTCCCTGCCAACTTCCTGCCCTGAAACCGTTCCCTGATTGGGGGCCGGGGGTGCCGAGAGCGGCGAGTCGACGTGCGATTCGAGTCTGCGTTGTCAGTTCCTGCGCCCGAGTCGTCTGTTTGCAAACCACATGGAGATGGATTTGACCGGTTGCACAAGTTTTCAGCCGGGAAAACTTCGTCCACCGAGGCCCCTTGGCCCCCTAGGTTTCGGCGGGGCGCAACGAACCCCATGCACTATCTTGACGTCGCCTGGTCTCCACAACGGCACTCCAGCCATCAGACCCAAGGTTTTCCGGCTCCCGCCCATCCTCAATATCAATGACCATCGACGGTATCGACACTGTAACCATCGTGGTGGCCGACAAGAAGAAGGCTCTTCGATGGTATGTCGATGTGCTCGGCCTGAAAGTCGCCTACATCGGCCCACCGGTGTCCGACCCCGACCCGGGGGTGCAAGGGACCGTGGATAATCCGGGTCATTGGATTGAGTTGGGACCAGGGAGGCCCAGAACGCGCGTCCACCTGTGCGAGCCGGGATCGACCGGGATCACGTTTCTCACTCCAGACATCAACTCAGAGTACGAACGGCTCAGAAGAAAGGGCGTCAAGTTCCTTACGCCGCCGAAAAGAATGGACTGGGGAGAGTGGATTTGCGAGTTCGCGGACCCAGACGGTAACGAGTTCGACTCGAAGCAGCCTTCTGGGGCGCTTTCCAGACCGTCTGAAACGCAACGAAACCCTGTGCGCGACGAAACTCTTTATCTGACGGTACACATCCTTCGAATTGGGTACCATGACTGAGGAAGTCTCAATCCGTCCCTATGCCGAAGGCGACATGTGGGTCCTAGAGAGGACTCTCGGAGACCCAAACCAGATGGTGCATCTCAACGGGCCGGAGAGCCCGGAAACGCTGAGGAAGCGCCACAAATTGTTCCTCGCCCTGTCGGCGGACCCAAGTGCTGGATGCATGTACACCATTACCATGGGCCCAGAGAACGCCCCCGTAGGTAACGTCGGATACTGGGAGAGGGATGAAGACGGACAAAACGGATGGGAGGCGGGCTGGTTCGTCCTGCCTGAATTCCAGGGGAAGGGAATCGCAACCGCCGCAACCAGGCTACTGGCGAATCATGTCGCCAAGCTGAATCGCAGATTCCTATTCGCGTCTCCCTCAGTGAACAACCACCAGTCGAACGCCATATGCAGAAAGCTCGGGTTCGCCCTTGCCGGGGAAACCGAGTCCGAATACCCGCCCGAGAGCGGAAAGTTCCTGCGCGTCAACATCTGGCGGCTTGATCTGAAGGCGCTTGGAGCAACGGACTAGCCGCCTGCCTCTGGCATGACAGGTTGCAGTCCAACGCAGCGAGCTACTCCCGGCAGGAGCCCGGTAGTGAAATCAGTCTCGACCCACAGACCGCCTCAACTGGAAACCGCCACCTTGACCTTCGAGGTGAATGGCCGAAGGGTCTTGGGGAAATCGACAGCCTCGCGGCTGTGTATGCAGAACTGTGCCGACGGCCCGAGGACCATCTGCCTCCGCCACAGGTCGGTCCGCTTGTTCCCTATCCTCTCGGCCAACTCCTCATAGTACGACTTGTAGGGCGGCCCGACCGGCTTCTCAATCCAGGTGGCGTACCTGGCCTCGCGGAGCGGAAGGCCTCCATGTATCAGCTTGAAGAGTCCGCCGGCGCCTTTCATGTAGTCTCTGGCGACAGCATCGTGAAACCCCTTGACCCCCTCGGCAACCGCGGCGTCGTTGAGCACGCCGAGGTCGGCGAAACCTTCGACAGCGTACCAGTCCTCATACAGGGGTCTTCCTTTGGGTCCCCACGGAAGGGAGTCCACACGATAGCTCAGGGCGGCGGTCAGCCCGAGTGGCTTACTCGACATCAGGGCAGACTGGAATGAACCAAGCTTTCTCTCATAAGACCTGATCGACACATCCGAGCGCGGCCAGTGCCAGAACACATATGCGAGTTCGGAGGCCATCAGTGCAGCGTCTACCAAGTGGGATTTATGCGATTAACGCGCTCTGGTGAGAAGAAACGGAGTCCTGGCAGGGGCTAGGATTGTTCCCAGTGGGGAGGCGTAATGGACCTGAGGTCATGTTCGCCGAATTACCTTCAAACCGCGAGACATTTCCGTCCTCCTCGGGCGACAAGTCCCCAGGCCGCCTATGGCTGCAAACCCCGAGGAGGGAGAACTTCTCAGGTTGACGGAGGATTCGGCAAGTCCGAGTTCAGAGGAGGATCGAGCTTCTCCTTCATGGTCATGAAGTACGTGATTAGCAGGAGGGCACCACCAGCCATGGCGATGTCCGGGCCCAGCGAGGAGCCTACCGAGACCTGGGTTCCCACTCCGTTGAACCCCTGCCACGCGGCCAACCTGCCAGCAGCTTGCTTGGCGATCGTTGGGACTGCCACGGTCCAAAGCGCGCCACCAACAACCCCTGAGATTCCCGCGGGGAGCCAGAGTCGCCAACGGGCGAGGGAAAAGAATGCTAGGAGGAGGGGGCAGGGATTGCGACAATCGCCGTATCAAGTTCCAGATTCCCCACTATCAGAGGGGGGAGGACAGCCTGGGTGAAAGCAACGAAGTTGGACTGCTGATAGCTGGGTGGATTGACCTGCTGTCCGCCGATGTATCCCCCGACCATGCTGGAAATGTCGAACGCGTCGTATCCAGTCGGGAACTGCGACCCCGCCTGACCCACAACGACTCATACGGCTCCCAGAGAGAAGAAAACTACGAAAATGTCGAAGACGATGGCGATCCGGACTTCCACGACGCGGGCACCAGCCAATCAGAGGCGATGGCATATATATGTGAAAGGACTCCCGCAGAAACGGGTTGGACTCCTGCGCCGTAGGGGCCTATCTGATTCTGTCCTTCGGGGCGATTTTCATCTTGTTCGGCTTGAAGAATCTGATTGAAAATCCGGCCCTCGGGGTTTTCTCGCTTGCGGCCATGGCAGTCATGTTTGGTGTAGTGCTCTCCACCGCAGGTGTCATACTGAGACGCCCCTCGGGTTCTCCTGAACCTGACACGTGACCTTCACTCTCCGCTCTATCCTAAGCGGGACGAACTGCTCGAGGCTCGGGTACTTGACCGAAATCACTACCGGACAAGGCCGAGGTCCCTTACAGTAGCGCCCAACTCATCGCTGTTCTCCAGCAGATAGCTGATCCGCTGGAAGAACCCGACCACGTCCTGGGGCATCGAGGGCTCCATCTTGTCTATCGCCCTTATCACCGAAGGGACCGCGTCCCTGTGGAGATGAATCCGGAGGTCCCCCTCATCGTCGAGGAATTCCACCCCTTCGGTCTTCCCGCTGGTTCTCTGCGCTTCAGCCTCGACCCTGGACGCCCACTCGAGGCGAGGGTCCTTCCCCCATCTGTTCAGGTGCACGCCTGCGTTGGAGAAGGTGACAAGGCCCCCTCCGACTATAATCTCCAACCACATGGAGGACACCCGCGACGCAGTGGCGATATAACGCCTAGCAGCGATTTGAATGCAAAATTATGGGAGAGGGGAGCCCGAAACTGCAGGACGAAAGTAGCAAGAACCAGGAAACGCGGCTAGGCCTGGCTCCCCGGTGCAGTCAGCCTCTCTAACGCGTGCACTGTCCCGGACCTGAAGTGACCTTCGTTCCACCTTGATGCCACGCGAAAGACCCCCTTGAACTTCACGTCCCACTTCGCGATCACCTGGCCGTCGCCCACCTCTACGGTCTGCTTCCCTGTGAACGGTCCCGACGTGTAGTCGATGGTGAGCATCCGCTTCTCTCCGTCCGCTATGACGTCCGCCTCCCCGGACCCACCGAAGGCGAACTTGATCTTCACATGCGCGGCGCCGCCGCTTTCGCTCACCACCTCGAGGGTCCGCGTCCCATGCCAGTACTTGGGGATCTCGCTGATGGCGGACGCCCTCTTCCAGACTTCAGAGGCATCCCCTTCAAACTCTCTTGTCTCTTCGAAGCGCATGCCGATGGCAGGAGACGCCTGCGCATAGAAAAACTGAGCGTCGCCCTGAGGCAGAGCCAGCGCAGCGATCGCCGCTGAAGTGATGAGTACGCGCCGCTTGTCCACGACCCTGTCCACGATCGGGCCGGCCAAGAAGGTGACCGAGTAGATGCCGTACTCGACAAAGAGTGTCAGCCCGGTGAAGAGGATGCTGCCGGAGAAGACGCAGGAGAACGCGGGTATCGTGATGGTGTAGAGGCTGTAGCCGAAACTGGCGAAGGCGTGTTCGGCGTTGTAGACCAGGTATCGGCCGTTGCGCAGGAGACCCGGGTTTCCAGACATCCCGTCATCGCCTAACGGCCAGCTGCCGGGCATGGGGGGTCGGAAAGCGCGGCCATGGACGTCCCTAGCTGGGCGACTTCCTTCGTATCTCCGCAGTTTCTTTCCTAGGGGTCAGGAGCTCGATCAGCTTCTCGGGGAACATCATGGTCTCCGTGAGTATGTCGGCTCTTGCGCCGGCAACGCCGGGCTGCGCCCTCGCCCATTCTAGGTACCCCTTGACGTCTTTCGTCGCCGGGGCGCTCAGTAGAATCCACCCGCCGGGAGAGTCCGAGAACTGGGCGAAGATGTACCCTGCTTCGAAGTGGGAGAGCATCGCCCGATCGACCGCGCCCTTGACCCCGTCCTTGGAGTAGGTGTAAGAGAGGTAAACCGGGATGAGCCCTGGGATCCCTCCCATGTTGATGATGGGGAGCGCGAATATCGTGTTCTCCGCCCGCAGTTTCCCGACGCGGTTGCTGACGGTCCTGGGGGAGAGACGCTGTTCCTTTGCCACTTCGACGAAGCTCCTTCGGGCGTCATGCGACAGCGCACGGATGATTGCCGCGTCCGTCTCCGTCAGGCGCTCGGTCCTGCTTTGGGGGAGCGCCCAACGAGTCTGGGTCATCATCTCGGCGTTCGTGATGCGCGAGATTAGCTCGATTGTCCGAGAGCGTGAATCCTCCCCGTTGTACACGACAATCATCCTCAGGGCTCGCCCATAGAAGTCGAACAGCGCCAGGACCTCGTGGACTAGCTTGAGCTTCCTGATCATATCCGCCTTGGCGGACTCCGGCTGCACGTCCACGGCTACATCCATCATCCTGGAGCCGAAGAAGGTGGGGTTGACGATCAGCTGCCAGCCCGACATCGAGCCGGACTCCTCCAGCTTCTTGTACCGATAACTCACCGTCATGTCGTCCGCACCAATGCGCGCGGCGATGGACCTGAGAGACGACTTCACCTGCGTGCCGGAGGGGGCCACCGCCATCTCCGCCTGCAGAGCCCTGAAGATCCTGATGTCAAGTTCGTCCATTAGGGATTTCTTCTGGTCCGTGGGGGGCGTCGTCGCTATTTATTCATCGCTTCATTTTTGCCTGAACTCTTTAGGCCGCGGTTCAAATATCGACGCTTGGCTCTACGGAGACCATGGTCGAGAAGCTGATGGTAGTCACGCTGGTCGTCAAGGACCAGAACAAGGCGCTGGATTTTTACACCAAAGCGCTGGGGCTTGAAAAGCGGTCCGACTATTCAGGCCCGACGGGCGTCAGATGGCTGACTGTCGCACCGAAAGGGCAGGACATAGAGATCAGCCTCTTCCCGGGAGGCTCCTTCCCAGATCAGAAGGGAGGCCAAATTCAAGTGCGGGGTGGGGAAGGAACCCAATGGACCTTCCAGACCGCCGACTGCAAGAAGGACTTCGAAGAGACGAAGTCTCGGGGGGTCAAGTTCGACGAGGCTAGACCCACGGAATGGCCCTGGGGGACCGAAGCACACTTCGCCGACCCGGACGGCAACAAGTTCGCCCTGTTGCAGCCGGCGGCGAAACAAATCTGGTAGCGCCGTTGGGCCGCTCCTGAATTACCTCTGACGGGCAGGTGAAGCGAGTCAGCAGGATGCTGAAGCAGAGTGGCCAGTGAGATGACCAAGGCGGTCCTGGTCGACGCTCCCGCGTCGGCAGTCTTCAGGACGCTGACTGACGAGGAAGAGCTCGTTCAGTGGATGCTGAAGGCGGCGAAGATTGACGTCAGGGTGGGTGGCGAGTTCGAGTTCAGTTTCTACTCTGCAGTCAACAAGACCGAGACCACCGCCAGGAGGAGGATCGTCGAATTCGTCCCCGGCAGAAGGTTCGCCTACACCTTTGCTTCGAGCCGGGACGCGGCGGGCGAGGCGCCGTCGCAGCTCACCTGGACCTTGGAGGAAGCTTCCGACGGGAAGACCCTGGTCACCCTCGTCCATTCGGGGTTCGGCGGGGACTCGCATCGCGATTCCTTGCCTGGGGTTATTACGTTGAACGGCTGGCAGCTCACTGCTCGCGAATGTCGGCGGCCCACCCCCGCGAGCGCTGATGGCGGTCAGCGCCGGCTTCGCTCATATCTCCCAAGTTCTACTTCGAGCTCGGCGAGCCTCCTCTGGAACTCTGGGTTCTTGCCGACGTCCACGAATGCGCGGAGCCCCCGCCAGAGCGCGAAGTCGACCGGATTTTCATTCGTGGGGACCTCGAAGTCCTTCGCCTGAGCGGCCATGAACATCTTCTGAATCTCCGAAAAGGTCCCGTAGACTCTCAGTAGCTGGGGGTTCTTTGGGGCGGGTGGCAGGAACTGGGCCGGATAGTAGTTGAATGCTGTCGCCCGATACATCTTCCTTTCCAAGTTCCTCGCCTTCTTGACTGAGGAGAGCCCGACCAGCTCTGCTGCCAGAAGCTTCTGTATCTTCTTCCAAACCGTCACAGGCGGGACGTTCAGCTTCCTAGAGAGCTCGGTCACGGAGTACTCTGACGCCACCAGTTCCCTCAATATCATCTGGGTCCTGAGATCCGACACAAGTGCGGTGGCGGCAGGGTCCAGCATCTTGGACAATTTCATATGCGGAAAGCGCTTCCCCCATCCATATAACCACCGCGAAGGGCCTGGGAGCAGAGGGGACGCGGATTGCACACGCTCGAACTAGCAGGGGTGACTTCAGGGTATGACGGCACCCCCGTTCTACACGACATCACGTTCAAGGCACAGGAGTCGGCAATCTACGTCGTCCTCGGCCCGAACGGAGCAGGGAAGACGACCCTCTTCAGGACCATAGCGGGGATACTTGAGCCCTATTCCGGGAGCCTCCTCTTCGACGGTGAAGACCTGGTCAGGTCGAAGGGTGCACGGAAGAGGATAAACTACCTGTCCCACTACAACGCCGTACCAGAAGAGATGACGGTCTGGAAGGCCCTCGACTTCTACGCCAAGATCGAGGGAGGGAGCGCGGACGAGGCCGTCGCCCTTCTGCAGCTGGAGCAGCTGAAGGACAAGAAGGTCTCAGACCTCTCCCAAGGCCAGAAGAAACGCGTCTCCATCGCAAAGGTGTTCCTCACTGAGAGGGACATCTACCTCTTGGACGAGCCGACCTCCAACGTGGACCCTGCAGTCTCGAAGGAGATACGTGACATCCTGCTCGAGCTATCGAAGGACAGGATTGTGCTCTACTCCTCCCACAACCTGTACGAGGCGAGGGATGTGGGCACGAACCTGATCCTGGTGCGTGACGGCGTCATAGGCTACTACGGGAAGATTTCCGACATCAAATCGAAGGAGTATCGCGTCGGGTTCAGGACAAAGACCGACATCTCCAAGATGGTGAGAGCCAGAATGGGCGAAGGAGGGTACTATGTCATGAGCTTCGACAGCCCCGAAGAGGCTGGGCTTCTGCTGAAGGAGCTCGTCGAAAGGGGTGTCATAATCACGGAGATGAGAGAGCTCGGCAATCCTCTGCAGGATCTCTTCGACTCTCCGGAGAACCAGACAGAAGCTCTCCGAAGCGGAGGGGGGACCGGCGAAGCCAGATGACGAACTACAGGGGCATGATAATCGCCAAGCGGAGCGTCTCCCTGTCGAAGACCTATCCGATCATGGGAGTGCTCATGGCCGTAGTCGGGTTGGTGCTCTCGAGCCTGCCGGGGTTGGTTGGGAACGTCGCCATGACTGGAGTTCCAGCAAACTCGACGAGCGCAGCCAGCGACATCGTTTCGTCCGGGCTCCCTTTCATCGCAGTCCCGCTCCAGGCCTTCGCAGCTCTCATCTTCGCCACGCCCGTGCTTCTCCTCTTCGTGTACGACAAGAACAACGGGGTCCTCGAGTATTTCCTTTCGCTGGGGATGAACCAGAGGGACGTATACAGGCAGTATCTCAAGGCGGCCCTGATTCTCTCAGTTGCCGTCGTCTCCTTCGAAGTGGTCCTCGACATCGCCGCAGGCGTGTTCGCAGGGGGCGGGGTGATGACGTTGGAAGTCTCGGGCCTAGTGGTCGCCATCTCACTCCCGGCCGTCGCCTTCGGCACGCTCCTCATGATGTCCTTCAGCTCCCTCCAGAAGCAGAGAGTAGGCTCGAACCAGCCCCTCGGCATGGCCATAGGGGTCTTCACGGTCATGCCCTCATACATCCTGCCCTTCATAGTCCCTTCGTCGGCTTTTCTCGTGGACCTCCTGCTCGCTGCGGCCATAGTCTTCATGTCGGGGGGCGCGTACTTCGCGTCGGGCCGGTTGATCAGCAGAGAGAAACTGCTTCCCTAGACCCCTCGGCCAAACGCGCGGCATCGCTGTGAGAGGCAGACCTCGCCCCTATTCAGAGTACCAACCACAGTTCTTTGCCTAGACTGTTCAGGCAAGGCTTGATAAGTAGCAGGACCTGCCAAGGCTCCCGGGTCCAATAATGAAGCCCAAGTCCGCGCAAGCCCGCAAGTCCGCGGGGTTCACAGACGAGGAAAAAGCCGCGATGAGGGAGTACGTGAAGGAGAGGAGGGGGGGCGAAGCGGACGGAGAGACAGCTGCGCTCGCGAAAATCGCCGGTATGCCTGAGCCGGACCGCGCCATGGCAAAGAGGGTCCACACGATTATCAAGACGAGCGCCCCATCACTGACTCCTAGAACATGGTACGGGATGCCCGCCTACGCCAACAAGGACGGCAAGGTCATCTGCTTCTTCCAGGATGCGGGGAAGTTCAAGACGAGGTACGCGACCCTCGGCTTCAGCGACAAAGCAAAGCTCGATGAAGGCGCCATGTGGCCGGTCGCTTTCGCCCTGAAGGAGCTGACTTCCGCCGAAGAGGCACGGATTGGTGCACTTGTGAAAAGGGCGGCGGGGTGAGAGGTCGAGTCCTTCCCAGAAAGGAAAGTCGCCCTCGCAGCAGATCGATGCCATAGTCAGGAAGGCAGGCAGCTGGCGGGGCGATAGGCTGTCCCAGCTGCGGGCTGTGATTCAGAAGGCCGACCCCGGCGTGGTCGAGGAAGTGAAGTGGAAGAAGCCGAGCAACCCCATGGGGGTCCCGGTCTGGTCTCACGACGGAATCATCTGCATGGGGAACACTCTCAAGAACGCTGTGAGGCTCACCTTCCCCAAAGGCGCGCAGATTAATGATCCGAAGACGCTCTTCAACACCCGCCTGGACAGCAAAACGGTCCGTGCCATCGACTCCCATGAAGGCGACAGCGTGGACGAGGCAGCGCTGAAGGCGCTCGTCCTCGAAGCGGTAAGGTTAAACAGGCCAAAGATGCACTAGCGCTGACTCACTGCGGGAAGCCGACGAAGACACGAACACCGTTGCGACTCGCGACACCTCAACGCGACAGTCTTTCATACCCTCTGAAGCCACGATGACCCGAGTGGCGCCGTGGAGAACTTAATCGAGCCTGAGTCTTTCGAAGGATGGGAGGGGTGTCCCGCTACCGGAGAGAAGTCCCACTGACTTCCGGACACGGGCCGAACGGTGTTGTGCTGACCACCGGGGCTGGGCTAATCTGGGGGACAAGCTTCGTCGCCATATCCATGGGGCTGCATTACGTCAACCCCTACATGCTGCTCTTCGAGCGGTTCCTGGTCGCGAGCGTAGCAGTCCTGCTCATCGGGATCTTCTACAGGTCAGCCAGGGTATGGCCCGAACTTAGGAAGCCGTGGATGTGGGCCCTGGGGGCCGTCTACACGGCCGGGTTCCTCTCTCAGTTCGTCGGTCAGGATATGGCCGGGGCGTCGCTGGCATCGCTTCTGTCAAACCTCTTCGTCATCTTCACCCCAGTCGTGGCTTATTTCGTGTTGAAAGAGCGGCCCAACGCCGGAGCCCTGGCCGGGGTCGTCGTGGGGGTCTTCGGCGTCGTCCTCGTCTACTCGTCGAGCCTTGCTTCTGGAGGGACCGCTCTGGGGGACCTCCTCCTCATCGGTTCGGCGCTGGGGTACACCGTCTTCATCGTCATGAGCAAGAAACTCCATATCTCCTCGCTTTCAAGCTCCTTCGCCCTGATGGTCGTGATGACCATCGAATCAGCTCCCGTGGTATTCGTGGGCGGCCCGCCTTCGGCTGTGGGCTTCATACAGCCCTGGGGGCTGCTGGCCCTGCTCTGGCTCGGCATCCCGTGCACCGTGGTGGCGCTGGCTATGTACACCAGGGGGTTATCCTACACCGGGGCCTCCCAGTCGGCAGTCCTCCTCCTGGTCGAGATCGTCGTGGGGGTCGGGCTTTCGTTTCTCTTGCTGGGGGAGAGCCTGAGCTCCGTCCAGTGGGTAGGGGCGGTGGTGATCGGGCTCTCGATACTCGTCTCGTCAGGGACGATTCCAGGCGTCCGGGGCCGTGGCGGACAACGGGCGGGGGCGCAGTGAACCCCAATTGTGGAGAAAGCGATCTTAGCCCTGAAATGGCTGAAGGGCTCCCAATGCCGAAGGTGCAAGTCCGTTACATAGTCATTGACGTCGGCAAGTCCATCGCATTCTGCATCGCCCGCCTCGGACTCAAAGAAGTGATGCATCCGGGCCCGAACTTCGCCATGCTGGAGCGCGGCGAGCTTCGCCCCGTCCTGAGCAAGCCCAACCCCTCGGCAGGAGGGGGTCGGCCGATGCCCGACGGGAGGTCCCAGGAACCTGGCGGGTGGAGCCATTTCGCGCGAAGTCGAGGATATCTCCGGGATGGTCACTCGCATGCGCAGGGAAGGGGTGCGCTTCAGGAACGACGTCGTCATAGGGGTGGGAGGAAAGGAGACCATGGCGGAGGACCCTTCAGGTAACCCGATGGAACTTGACGTGGCCATGCAGGATATCGCGGAGCACGAGCTCGGACGCCGTCTCGGCCTGTGGCACACAGCGCAGTCGTCCGATCTGATGAACCACTTCAGCGGGAGTTTCGATGCCGTCCGCCACCCCTCGACCCTCAACCTGTATGCTCTGTATCAACTGTCAGGAGCCCACCAGGTAGACCAGGTCGCAAGCTACTACACTCTGCCGGGTTCGATGGGCTACGCCCTCTCGCCGGCGTATTCCGGGGCGACCACGACCATGTCGTCCACCACGTCGGCTCTTTCCACGACTTCGAGCAGCGCTTCCTCAACGATCGCATCAACTGCAGCCACCGAATCTTCCCAGTCTGCCAGCAGCACTACGAGCGTGACTTCTGCGTCCACGACCCCAAATTCGAGCACGTCAGGTGAAACCGGAATCCCGGAGTTCCCGGTCAGCTTCTTTGCAGCGGTGCTCTTCGCCGCTGCTGTGGCGCTGACTTATTTCGCGATTAGAAAATCGTCCTGACCCTCCACCGCCTTCACCTCGGCGCAGTATGCTGTCTCCTTGGCCGGGCGCGGTGGACCCTCAGGCATGGAAGTGAACGTCAAGGTTCGTCGTTCACGCGAGTTCAGGCTTTCTCGGTTTGTTCGTACCTTCTCTTCTTCGCGAGGTCGCACAGCATGTCCGAGTGAATGTTCAGGCCGATGTTGGTCATGTTGTAGACGTGCTCGCTGGCGACCAGATACACCATCTCACATATCTCCCGTTCCGAGTAATACCTCGCCACGCGGTCGAAGACCCCCGGGTCCACCTTCTTGTCCTTGGTAAGACGGGTCACGTAATCCAGCGCGGCCCTTTCCGCATCTGTGAAAACCGGGCTGACGTCGTACTCGTCTAGGGCGTCGAACTTGGCCTGGTTCATTGATCTCTGGATGGCCGCCGCTCTCTCGCTGTCCATGCAGAAGAGGCAGACGTTGAGGCGCGCGACCTGCCCCCTTATGAGGAGGGCCATCTCGGGAGAGAGACCAAGCTCCCTGTCCAGCTCGCCGATCTTGCCGTAGAACTGGGCGAAGGCCGGCGGGAGACGGGCGCTGTGCACCTTCGACGGGGTGATCACTTTTCCAAGGTACGCTTTCTGCGCAGCGAAGATCTGTCTCAGAACAGGGTCCTTCGGCTCTTCGATCGGCGCAAGGAAAGGCTCCTCAAGGTTCCTCGATCTTGAAGCTGTCATACCCTGGGTGGGCTCTTCGCACGCACTTGAATGCGTGCCTAAACAGTTCAGGCGGAAAGTAAAGCGCCGGACAAACACAGAAGTGCTTCCCCGCAAGACGAACGCCCTTTCCGGGCGATAGGATTGCCTTCGCTTTATCAGAGGGTTTAGCATTCTTGACTTCCCAGAATTAGAGTCGTTTCGGCGCTCGAGCAGACCGGGTGCATATGGGGAACTTGAGCAAGGCAGAGAACCCGGCAGAGGACGCGAAGAAGCTCGCGCAGAGGTGCAAGGCGCTTGAGGCGCAACTGCGCCAGACGATCACGAAGAAGGAGCACCATGAGATAGTGCTAGAATTCGAGGACAAAATCACAGGCATGGAGAAGACCATCTCCGACCAGGAGAGGAAGCTGTCTGATCAGGAGAAGGAGCTCACCCGGACCAAGGCAGAACTTCAGAGGAACGTCGGCCTCGGCAAGCAGGTCGCAGACGTGGGAGCTCAATTCGCTGCCCTGGCAAAGACGGTGGAAGCCCAGGGAAGGACGATGGACTCCCTCCTCTTCAAGATCTCACAGGGGACGGTCCCGGCGGCCGTGCACCAGCAGAGCCTCTCGAAGGCGAAGGAGCTCGAAGAGCAGGTCGGCGGGATGGTCGCCAAGGGGGAGTACGCTGCGCTTCAGCGGCGCTACGAAGAGGCGACAAGGCGGCTGGGTGGCATGGTCCCATCTTCAGACCACGAGGCTCTGAAGGAGAAGGTGCAGGAACTCGAGGCCGCGATTTCATCCATGGTGCCCAGGGAGCAGCTGGAGTCAAGCGAAGCCACGGTCAGGGAGCTCAAGGCCGCGCTCGAAGAGCAAGTCCCTCAATCGACATACGACGAGCTCGTCTCCAAGGTGGTCCAACTAGCCGAAGAGGTGACTGGCGGCGGACCGCTCGCAGAAGAGGAGCTACCAGCGCAATCCGGGCCGACCGAGCCCGAAGAGCCTTCCCCGGCCGAGCCGGCGCCGACCGTGAGGCCTGTGATTCCCACAGCCCCCACCCCTGTCGCGCCTGAAGCGGTGGCCGAGGTTACGCCTGTTGTGCCGCAGCCTTCGGGGGAGGAAGCCCCAGAGATACGCGAAGTCGGGACCAAGCTCGCGGAGCTGAAGACGGAGGTATTTGCAGAAGCAAATCCGACCGCGGCCGTTCCGGCCAAGCCAGCCCCCGCCCAGGAGCCTCCGGCGGAAGAGTCCAAGTCGGAATTGACCTTCGTCGTAGCGACGAGCTCGTCCGACTCTGACAGCCAGGATTCCCAAGGCTGAAGCTCCGAGAAGCCGGACCGTCTACGCCCTCAGACGGGGCACTGTGGCGGTGAACCCTCGGGTAGTCGGCCAGCCCCGCCGGGAGTCCCCGCGCGCACCTTCACTCGTTTTTCAGCCATGGGAAACGTCTCTTCGCCCTAAATACAGACGCAGGGATGGCGTGGATAAATGGCCACGCTCGGCCAAGCGAAGACTTACGGTGGAGTAGGTTCGATTCTCGCTCTCCTCCTGCCTGTTCCAAGCATCGGCTGGCTGCTCTGCATAGCAGGTCTCGTCCTGGTGCTCTTCGCCGTGAAGTATGTTTCAGAGATCGTCAAGGATTCGTCGATTTTCAACGACGTGGTTATCTCGATAGTCGTCACCATCGTCGGCGTCGTCGTGGGCTTCTTCGTCCTCGTCGCAAGCTTCTTCCGGTTCATGGGTCTCAACAACCTGAACTTTGCAGACTTCGGCTCCAACTTCAACCCGTCCACGATACCGACGGGCGACTGGGTCGGGTTAATCATGTGGGCCCTCCTTGGGATAGTAGTGGTGTGGGTTCTCCTCACGGTGTCCGGCGTGTTCCTGCGGAGAGGCTACAGCAAGATCGGGAAGGCACTCAACATTGGGATGTTCGGGACGGCAGGGTTCCTCTTTCTCATCGGAGCCGCCACCACGATACTCGTGGTCGGGTTCATCATCATCCCCATCGCTTTCATCCTCATGGCGGTCGCGTTCCTCTCCATCAATGAGAACGCTCAGGTCTCGCTTCAGCCAAGTCCTGTCTGAAATCATGACACCATGCGGACTGGCAGTCGCGCGTAGTGGAAACTCTGGTTCTGGGGGGTTTCTCGGCGGAGCACGACGGGCGAAACTGGTTGCTGGCTTCAGTCGGCCTCGGATGGCCGATCGCCCGACAACGGTTATAGCGCGTTCCCGAGGCCTCGGCTGTCCATGAGCTTCTTCAAGCGCCCGCTCCCCCTGAAGGCGCAGATGAGCCTGAGCGTAGAAAACATCTCGGTGACCGAGGGGGCCCCCATCAAGGGCAAAGCCGTCCTCGTGCCTGAAGAGAACTTCCAGGTGGAACACGTGCGCATGGAACTCCGCGTCTGGGAAAAGTACACAGAGGAAATGTGGGTACGGGAGGGCAACCAGAATATCCGAAGGACGGCCGAGAAGAAGGACACCCGCTACTCGCAGAACGTGATAATCTCTCAGGCTTTCGACGCTCAGAAGGGGAACGGCCTCGAGTACCCGTTCGAGGTGACCATGCCAAGGTACCTGCCATCCAGGGGGAACGGGCAATCATCTACAGCCTGAAGGCGGTGGCGAACGTGAAAGGACGTCCGGACGTGACCAGAGAGGTGACTCCCAGCATACTGCCGGCCCCTCCGCAGGTGGTCGTGAGCGCTCCGGCGAACCCGATAATCATGGTCAAGTGCGCCTACCACGGAGGCATGATCACTCTCGCTCCGGGGATGACGAACTGCCCGAGCTGCGGCGCCCCTCTCGCCACGCCGGGCTAGGGAGACCGGCCGACGAATGCCATGTGCGGCTGCGGGCGTCCGACCTAGTTCGGCACCACGCGTCTACCGGCTGGCCGCCAGACGGTTCATGCCCTCTTCTTCATCGACAGAGAGAGGTCCTCGACCAATCTCTCAATCTCATCCCTGATTCTCCTCACCTCGGGGAGTGATTTCCCCTTGGGGTCCTCGAGGCTCCAGTCGATCAGTTTCCTCTGCATCTTGGCGAGCATGGGCCTGGGGCAGACCTCCTCGACCGAGCACCCCATGGTGACAACGATGTCCGCCTGTTCAATCATCTCCGTTGTGAGCATCTTCGGCTTGCTGGCTGCGATGCTGAACGCCTTCTCGGCCATCGCTGCCACCACCATCGGGTTTACCAATCCGGCGGGCACGGTCCCTGCGCTCGCAGCCTTGAGCCCCCTCCTCAGGGCGAAGGCCTCGGCCATCTGGCTCCGGCCCGCGTTCTCAACGCACACAAAGAGCACGCGAACTTGGTTGGGGTCCTTGTTCATGGGCGTCCCCCGCTCAGCTGATCTCCGGTCCTGCTCTCCTTTCAAGAGCCCCGCCTGCGCCGAATGGAACCACCTTCTCGCGGGGGATGGCCATGCGGAAGTACCTCTTCTGCAACCAGAAGGCGACGTTCACGAGGCTGATCATCACGGGTACCTCGATCAGGGGTCCGATCACGGTGGCGAAGGCTTCTGCGGATGCGAGACCGAAGACCGAAACCGCGACAGCAATCGCGAGCTCGAAGTTGTTGCTGGCTGCGGTGAACGCGAGCGTGGTCGTCCTCGGATAGTCCAGCTTCGAGTACGCCCCCAGGGCGAAGGATACAAAGAACATGGTGACGAAGTAGACGAGGAGCGGGACCGCGACCAGGAAGACATCATACGGGATGCTCACGATTACCGCTCCCTTGAGTGAGAACATGACGATGATGGTGAAGAGCAGGGCCACGAGAGATGTCGGAGCAAGCCTGGGGATCAGTGTCTTCTCATACCAATCCCTGCCCTTCCGCCTCAGGAAGTAGAACCTCGTGGCCATGCCCCCGAAGAACGGGATGCCCAGGTAGATTGCGACCGACTGAGCTACGGCCAGAAGCGAGATGTTCACGACGGTGCCCTGTCCCGCAATCCAGGAGCTGGCAACCGTGACGTAGAAGTAAGCCAGGACGCTGTAGAAGACGATTTGGAAGACGGAGTTGAGTGCCACGAGGATTGCGGCCCACTCGCTGTCCCCCTCGGCGAGGCCGTTCCACACGATCACCATGGCGATGCACCTGGCGAGTCCGATGACGATCAGCCCGTTCCTCAGCTCGGGGTAGCCAGCCAGGAAGACCCAGGCGAGTGCGAACATGAGCAGAGGTCCCACCAGCCAGTTCAGGACAAGCGACGCGGAGAGCATCGTCTTGGAGCCGCTTTCATGCACGATCTTCCTCAGGTCTTCGTATCTGACCCGGGCAAGCGGAGGGTACATCATCCAGATCAGACCGATGGCTATCGGGATCGACGTGGTACCGACGCTCAGCGAGTTCAGCAGGTTCGCGAGGTCGGGGAAGGCGTAGCCGGCAGAGACCCCGACCGCCATGGCCAGGAATATCCACAGAGTGAGGAACCTGTTAAGAAAGGACAGGCGGCCTCTGGGTCTGGCTGTCGAGGGTCGCCACCTTCCTAGGACGTCAGGTTCTTGAGAAGGTCCAGCACAGGGGAGTCGAGAACTTCGTAGAAGACAAACCTCCCCTTCTTGCTCCTCCTGAGCAGGTCGGCCTGCTCTAGGAGCCCTAGGTGATGGGACACCGTTGGCTGCGGCAGCCCCAGCGCCGACTCCAGCTCGCAGACGCACATCTCACGCTTTGACAGGAGCAACAGGATCTTCATCCTGTTCGAGTCCCCGATGGCTCCGACCAGCTTCTCAGCCCGCCGCAGCTTTGCAGAGAAGTCCGGGGCGGAGAGCCTCTCCGCTTCTGCCCTCGCCTGCCTGATGTCCGAAGGCTGGCAGATGTTGAGTTCTATGAGCCGCTGTAACGAGGAGCTCCGGCGCTTCACGGTGTATGGCAAACGAATTCACATATATTAATATATCATAAGTGATTCTCAGGACTGAGAACCGTCTTCCTGCGATAAATAGCCAGGTTCCGGGTCGCCGTTTTGGACTTGACCCATGATCGCAACTGACGTCATTCTGCCCGACTGGACGTGGGAGTTCCACGGGCACCGCTGTCCCTTCATGCCCATCGGGTACAGGATGGGCCTGGCGGCCATGCGGGAGCTTGGAGTCGGGCGCGCCAAAGACCACGGGGTCTTCGCCCTGGTTGAGATCGGGGTGGGACACCCGCAGACGTGCATGGCCGACGGAGTGATGTCGGCCACGGGGTGTACCTATGGCAAACTGATGATGGAGAGGCTTGGCTACGGGAAGATGGCAATGGTCCTCTTCGCTCCAGGCAAGCGGGCTGTGCGAGTCTACCTCCGCTCAGACTTCCAGGACGAGCTCGGAAAGCAGGAGTTCTTCTCCTATAGGAAGCGGGGGGTCGAGCCTTCCGACATCCCCGTCGGGGTGACGCAGAGGGCTGTGGAAGCCGTGCTCGGGGCGACGGAGGAGCAGATGTTCAAGGTTGAGCGGCTGCAGGACTTCGCTTTCGGCAGGCCCAGGGGGTCCTTTGCCAAAGTGAAGTGCACCCGTTGCGGAGAGTATGTCTTCGAACGGTACGCACGGTCAGTGGACGGGAAGACCCTCTGCATTCCCTGCTCAGGATACGCCGAGTCCCGCCTCGACCCCCTGAAAGGCATCCAGTAGAGGCGCGGGACGTACGGACTTCCTCGTGGCCGCGGTGGTGTCGGCCTTCCTCATCTCCGTGGTCTTCTCGATGTTCGGACAGGGGGGAGGCTCCGTCTACACTCCGACGCTCTTCCTGCTCGGATACGCGACTCTCATCTCCACTTCGACTTCTCTGGTGCTCAATCTGGTGACGGCCCTGTTTGCGACCATCGTCTACTACCGCGAGAAGCTCGTCAGCCTCAGGCTCGCTTCCGCCTTCATCCCAGGAATCGTGGTGGGTTCCTTCTTCGGCGGGGCGTGGAGCAACTTCGTTGATTCGCGCCTCCTCCTGTGGCTCTTCGTGGTGTTCCTGGTCGGCGCGGGTGGCCGGATGGTCTACACGCACTGGGAGAACGCGGCAAAAGCCGAGACCGGAGAGAGAACCCCCACGTCATCAACCTACGTAATCGTAGTGCTCTTCAGCCTCGGAGTCGGGGTCCTGTCAGGCCTTCTCGGGGTCGGGGGAGGGATCCTCATCGTCCCCTTCCTCATCTTTGCATACGGGGTACCCACAAAGCAGTCGGCGGGGACCGCTGGTTTCGTCGTGATCTTCTCCTCCCTGTTCGGGGTCCTGGGCCACTCCGCGTTCGGACACCTGGACTACGGCCTGATCTTGCCCACGCTCCTCGCAGTTGCCATCGGAGGGACCATTGGCGCCAGGTTCATGGTGAGGACTCGCACCGAATGGGTCAAGGTCGGGTTCGGGGTGCTGATGTGGGCTTTCGCGGTCCAGCTGACTCTGAAGCTGCTGTGAGAACGCAGTATGAGGACCTCCTCGGCCGGGGAGCAGTGAATTCTTATACCGAGCCGGGCCTCTCAACTTTCGAACCCGCCTGATCATTGACTTCCACAGCCACTTTTACCCCAAGGCGTACCTCGACGGGCTGAAAAACTCCCGGGGCCACGCTACTCTGGAGACCGGCCCACGGGGAGAAGTCCTCCTGAAGTACGCCGGGGACTACAACGTGGTGGTAGGCGGCCACGTCAACCTCGACGACCGGGTCGGGGCGATGACGAAATGCGGGGTCGACATGCAGGTGATCACGCTCACCACCCCGGGGGTCGACCGGGAGGAACCAGACCTGGGCACCAGGCTGGCAAGGCTGACCAACGACGCCTACGGCGACATCATGGAGCGGCTCCCGGACAAGTTCGCCGCCCTCGCTACGCTCCCAATGCAGGACCCGCAGGCCGCGGCGGAGGAGCTCGAGAGGGCGGTGAAAGACCGGGGCCTACGCGGAGCCATGATCTTCTCCAACGCCGCGGGGTCACCGATCGATGACGATCGGTTCATGAAGGTGTACGAGACGGCGGTCAAACTCGACGTCCCCATCTTCATCCATCCGACTTCACCCGTCAACACCGTGGGGATGGAAGACTACCGGCTCGTCCCCATCATGGGCTTCGGGGTGGACACCAGCCTCGCCTTCCTGAGGCTGGTCTTCAGCGGGGTCCTGGAGCGGCTCCCGGGGTTCAAGCTGGTGGCGACGCACACCGGAGGGGTCTTCCCCTACCTGCGCGGGAGGATAGAGGCAGCCTACAGGGCCTACCCGGAGACCAGGGTGCGCATCCCCAGGCCCCCCTCGGAGTACTTCAGGCGGATATGGCTCGACACCGTCTGCTACGATGCCGACGTCCTCAAGTCGTCCTTGGCCTTCTGGGGGCCGGAGAAGATGGTGATGGGGAGCGACTACCCGCACCAGATTGGGGACCTGGAGAAGTGCGTCCAACGGGTGGAGGGGCTGCAGATCGACGGCGACGGGGAAGCGGCCATCCTGGGTGGAAATGCCGCCAGGCTACTGAAGCTCGGATGAGTCTGTCCCCGCGGATGCACAGGCACCATGCGTAGCGAGAAATTCATCGGCGGTCACGACTACGGTTAACTAGACCTGGACCTGACAAGCATTGAGCGGCCGAAAGGCGGAGATCCTAGTCAAGACCAAGACGCCGATGAGACAGAAGGTAGCCTTCCAAGCATTCACTGACGAGCTCGTTGCTGCCCTACATCGGCTTGGAATGGAATTCGAACCTAGAGCCGGCGGAGTGATCTCACAGGGAGGCAGAGAGATGGGGGCACGTGACCGCGTGGAGAAAATGGGAGCAGGTCGCCTTCGCCATCAGCTATCACGGATGGGAGCAGTCTGACACCAAGATTGATTTTGGATTCCGGCCCTTGGCACAAGGGACTCAGGTGACGGCAGAGTGCAGCGGCCGAGTCACCATTTCTGGTCGGTGTCGGGGAGCCGTTGGGCTGGTTCGCTGATCAACTGGTCGCCCGCCTCATCGGCGCCCTGTCTCCCTCCAACTTCGGGGATTTGCTGACCGACAGGACGGCCAGGCGACCGACGGGGGCGGAGGCTCGGAGAGGCTACCGCGACCCGACCCACCACAGACCCAACTTCGGTGCCATCCTGGAGGAGCTCGCTCTCACCCCGGATGACAGGTTCATGGAAGTTGGGTGCGGCGGCGGGGCGCTGTTGCACGATGTCCTGAAGGCCGGGTGCACAGCCGCAGGTGTAGATAACAGTCCGGAGGTGGTACAGCTTACGAGGAGGGCGAACGCAAAGGCGATCAGGGAGGGGAGGCTCGAAGTCAGAGAGTCTGCTGCCGACTCGCTCCCCTTTGGAGACTCGACATTCGCCCGTGCTGCCATGACAGAAGTATTGGGATTCCCTCAAAATCCGGTGAAGGCGTTCAAGGAGGTCGCGCGAACGCTCGCCCCGGGAGGCAAGATGGTCGTCTTCTCGACCTCGGAGGAGGCCCAGGGCACGATGGCCGCTCCGGAACCGATGGCGTCGCGGATTCAGCGCGTCACGAAAGCCTGAGCTACTGAGAAGTAGTAAAAGGCCCGCTGCAAGGAACAATGCCCAAAGGACTGCGAAGGCAGTAGGTAGGGCTGGGCGTCCTCGACCGCGAGGTCAGGACTCCCGAAGGTGAAAGCCGTCCGGCGTGTCGGGCTCTGAGCAGAGACCGGCATGGGGCTAGCCCCGGACATAGACAGCCAATAAGGACGAAGCCTAGTCGTCCGAGTCGGCGACCTGAGGACGGACATGGCAACGATAAGGAACCCACAACAGGTAGGCGACGCGTCGCGCGAGGACACTAGGATAGGACGAGGCGCGCGCGACATGGAGAACCACCACGCCGTTTGTGTATTCGCGGCGTGACAAATCCCCGTCTGTAGGAAGGCGAGAATCGGCCTGCGTGCCGAGGCTCTCCCGACAACTGGTGGGTGCCTAAATCCATCCGAAAAAGTGCCCCTTGCAGAACGTGAGACCCAACCCAGCCTGCACCGTCGATGGACGGGACGCTAGGGCAGCTACGCCTGATATGGCTGGCTTGGCTCCGAGGAGTCATAGTACCCGGAACGTCGGCTAATTACCGACCTGTGGGGAAGGACTCTAGCCCGAAATCCGAAGTCCGAACTGTGCAACAGATGGATTCAGTCCACGTAACGAAACCAAAAAAAGGAGGTGAGAGAATGGACTCAAACAATAAGCTCGGAGAGCAATCCCCGAGTCCAGTAGTCCGCAAGGACGAAGGCAGAGCCGTTCTCAACATCCAGAGTGGACTCGCAATTACAGCAACAAGACGGAAGAACAAGCAATTCCACAACCTCTACCCGCTACTCTGGAAAAGAGAGTGGCTCAATCAGGCTCTGAAAGCAGTCCTAGACAACGCTGGCTCAAGAACCTCAGGCGTGGATGGGATGTGCGGGATTGCCCTGCGCGAACCATCCGCTAGGGCCAAGTTTGTCGAAGAATTGCGGACAGAGCTGAAGCAACGAACCTACGGACCCTCCCCCGTCCTGAGGAAGTACATTCCGAAGGCCAACGGAGGAGAGCGGTCGCCCATTGTTTTGGGCACTAGATTCGTAGTCCATTCTGGTTATTATCAGGGGGCCGGAAACTCGCCCGGAAATGAGCTCTCGCGGACGCGCGTCGGACCACCCCGAGCCTAGGACCTCAAGGGCGTAGTCGGCTTGATTCTCCGAATCTGGGTCCTGTCTTTGCTCTTTTCGCTCTTCTTTTCTGCGGTCGGAATCGGGACGTTCTCTAATGACCTCCCCTTCGGTTCGGCATCGGTGCTTGTGTTCCTCTCCGCGGTCATAGGGATTTACACCACCAGCTCGGCCCTCTCTCTGATCTCCCGACAGTCTGGTCGCGGAGGTGGCCTAGCTTCGCCTCCTTCTGCCGGTGTTGCGTCGATTCGTCAGCTGGGCTCCACAGACACGGCAAAACCATAGCAGCTTACGCGAATCTGAGGGCCCCGAGAGGGCGCAACGAACTCGGTCCACTGCCAGCAGGTCTCTAGGAGGTTCATCTTGGTAAATACGCCCAAGTCAGAAAAAGGAACAAATGACGCGGGTGGCTATCTGACGCCGTCCACGTCAATCTACGCCGGTCAGAACAGAGGTGCCATCCACAGGTCCTTTCGCCGGCGGTTGAGCAGGCCAACAGGATTCCGAGGAGCACACGCCTGTCTCGCGAGGGTGGGACGGTGAAACCGATGGATGAGCCTCCGGTCTCCACGTCCTACCCGAGCATAAAGGAGAGCGACGTCAGAGTCGACGAGGTCCAGGACGGCATCTACAGATCTCCGGCTATTGCGAACCCATCAACCTCGCATCCAACCAGTTTCTGACCAAGGACAGGAAATCTGCCCTCATCCATACAGGGCCCGCCTGGATGTTCAATGCGGTGGAGAAGAGGCTTCTTGAGGCCGTCCGACCGGAGGAGCTGGAGTACGTCGTGCTGTGCCACTTCGAGAGCGACGAATGGGGAGGGATGGAGTTCTTCAGATACCCCAACGCCAAGCTGGTCTGCAGCCGCCTCAGCTCCCGAATCGGGCTCACGGGGTGGTTCGAACTCCCCAAGCCGCACATCCCCGTCTGGGAGGGAGACCGGCTGTCGCTGGGAGAGAAGAAGCTGCGATTCGTCATGACCTCCTACGTTCACCACTGGGACAGCATGATGGCCTTCGAGGAGACCCAAAACGTGCTCTTCCCGGCCGACCTCTTCATCAACTACGTCGACGGCAACCCTGTCACCAACGACCCCCAGGGCGTCGAAATCATGATCTAGCGGTACAGGGAGTCAGGGCTCTTCGCGAGCGAGAAGCCCGTGATGGTCCTTCCCAGACTGGAGCGACTGGGGTCCAGGATGATTCATCCGATGCACGGCACGAGCCTCGACTGGTCCGTCCACCCGGCGTATTTCGAGGCGCTCCGCACCCGGGACTTCGCCTACGACGGCAGACTCCTTTCCGAGAGTCTCTACGAGGCCACGACCTGATCTGGTAAGGGCATGGTGGGCCGCCATGGCCGTAGTTCGACTCGGTCCGAGTCGTCAGGGTCGACCCTTGTGTCCTTGTGAAGGTGGCCGGCGCGACCCGCGGGACCGCAGGGAGAGGCGGGCGGTTCCGACAGACCCGGCCCGTCGACGCGCTGGAACTCTAACGTGGCAGGTGACTCGTGAAGACCTGCAATGCCGGGCCGGCCCCTGTGGAAAAATCAGGCTGGACCCCCTTCGGGACCTGTCCTGCGACCGCGCCCCTGAAGTAAAGGGCATAGACCATGGCCAGCGACACCAGCGTCATCGCCAGGGCGAAGCCGAAGAGCCCCAGCGGTCCGTAGTATGCTTCCACTGCGCCTCCCGGAATCGGGCCGAAGCTCCAGAGCGTGGAGTTGATCAGCGAAAAGAAGCCAAGGTACTCCGCCCTCCTGTTTCCCGGCGCCGCCTTCGTGACCCAACTCAGCATCGCGGGGCTGAGGAGAGCGAAGCCGCCCGCGTAGACTATTCTGGCCGGGATGAGCTCTATCCAGGCCGAGGACAGTGCGTAGACGAGGAGGGCGGCCAGGACCGTGACCGTCCCGTAGATGTAGCCCAGGACCTCGCCGACGCTGTCCACGGTTCTTCCGAGGCGCGTCGCAACCAGCGCCGTAGTGCCGAGCCCCGCGATCGCCACCAGGCTCACCTCGAAGTTGTTCGCGCCCAGAATCGCGGCATATGCCCCGAAGAACGCCGTCACCGCCCCTGTCCCAAGCGTGCGCATCGACGTCGCGACCGAGAACACAGCGAGACCCTTCATTTCTCGCAGGGGCTTCTTTCCGGCGGCCGCGGGGAGCTTCGCCTCCGGCACGGCGAACACCACTAGCAGGATGGTCCCGGCCATCAGGAACCCGACCATGTAGAAGACGGCCTCCAATCCGAAGATCTCAGCTACGACCCCTGCCGCCAGGGTCCCGGCCACGGCGCCTGCCGACCCCATCGCGCTCAGGAGGCCGTAGCTCCTCCCTCTCTCCTTTTCCGCCGTTATGTCAGCGACGAAGGCCTGAAGCGCGGTAGAGCCGAAAGAGAGTATTGTCTCCGCAAGCACGAAGAACAAAGCGACCAGAAGGAAGCCGGGCACAAGGGGAATCAGCACGAAGAATGGCAGGGACCCTGCTTCGGCGAAGATTATCAGCGGCCGCCTCCGGCCGAGCCTGTCCGAAAGCCGCCCCGCCACCGGGCCGACGAGGCTGGAGACCACATAGGCTGCGGAGAATGCCGCCAGGCCCGCAGACACAGTTGCGCCTTCCCTGTCCACCACGAAGAGGACGAAGTAGACCGTGAAGAGGCTGGACCGGTTGTTGGAGAGGAGCTGATAGATCGAGAGGACAAGCAGCGTGCGGTTTGCTCGAAACGGCCGGAACCCGCCCTCCACGGAGACGCGCGGGGCCGTGCGGACAAAAGCCGTCGATTCGGCCGACGGCTCCGGGCTTCTAGGCCCGCGGGAGCGGCTGCGCGAAAAAAGAGCCATGCGCATTCGTATCTCTCCACCGCCGAGCTAGGCGCTCTTCCTGAACTCTTCTCTGAGGATGGCCATCTGTACGTCGTCGTGGAACCTGCCATCGAAATAGAGCGCCTCCCTCATCCTCCCCTCGACCTTGAGGCCGTTCTTCTCCGCCGACCTGATCATCCCCTTGTTGTCCGCCCGCGTGAAGAGCTCGACCCGGTGCATGTTGTACTGGTCGAACGCCAGCTCGGTCAGGAGCCCCGTGACCTCCGTGCCTATCCCTTTCCCCCTCGAGTCCTTGGCCAGCGCCAGCCCGATTTCTGCGCTGGTGGCGAAGGGCCGCCACCATCTGATTGAGCAGCACCCGGCCACCTTGGCCGTCCTCCGGTAGACGATTGCGAACGTCCGCCTCGTCGGGCTGTTCCCCCTCAGCTCGTCTTCATAGCGCCTCTCCAGTTCCTCTCTGCTTCTGGTGTGGTCCGGCCTGAACCGCGCCCACCCCATCACCTCCTCGTCGTTCTCCAGCTGGTGGAGGATGCTCAGGTCTTCTCTCTCGATACCCCTCGGGTAGACCAGTTTCCCCTGGAGCAACGGGGTCGCCGTCCTCCGGGGTCTTATGACAATTTCGAGAGCTACCCCGCTGGCTGGAAAGAGCGGAGGTGGGTGAAGACCGCGTGCACCACCAACCCGGCGAAGAGCGTGAGCGTCCCCAGGAGGAGCGACTGCGTCCCGAGCCCCAGGAGCATGGCTCCGGAGAGGACCACGGAAAACGCCTGCACCGAGGGGTATCCGGGGGAGGAGAACTTCGGCGCGATCCGGCTTCTCCTGGCAATGGCCACCTGCACGCCGGTCAGCATGTAGGATATGATGACGCCGAAGTTGGCCACGAGGGCGATGCTCTCGACATTGCCAAGGCCGAGGGAAGCCACCATCACCCCTGCCACCAAGACAGCAGGCACCTTCGAACCGCGGCCGAGCCATTTCGGCAGCAGGGCGTCCTCCCCCATCTGCTTCGCTGTCCGCGCCCCGGCAATGATCATGGAAAGGGTGACGGCGAAGGTGGCCGCAAGCGCCGCCACGTCCACGGCGAAGGACACTGCGGCGGGCGCCTTGAGGGAACCGAGGGCGACCGACAGCGGGTCAGAAGCCGAACCGTAGGCCGTCCAGCTGAGCGCCGACAGGAGCGCGAACACGACCAGGACGTAGAGCACGGTGCTGATCGCGATTGACGCTATGATGGCCCGCGGGACCGTTCTTTCCCCATCCTCCACGTCGGGGGTCAACGTCGCTATGGTGTTGAACCCCGAGTACGCGAAGAAGGCTATGTTCGCTGCGACCAGGACCCCGAGTCCCCCCGTCGGGAAGAGCGGCGAGAAGTTCCCTGGAGCGAAGCCGGCAAGGGCAAGTACAGCCGCGAGGAACACAGCCAGACCAACGATCTTGACGATGACAAGTCCCACTTCCATCTCCGACGCCAGCCTGATCCCCCTTGCCTCGACCAGCGCGAGCGCCACGATCAGAACGGCCGCAGCCGGGAAGTAGATTGCCTGGGGCGCCCCGACGCTGACGAGATAGGAGGAGAACCCCAGGGCCACCGCCGCTCCGCTCACGGCGTACGCTATCAGCCGGAACCAGCCGACGAGGAACCCCACGCTGTCACCCATCGTTGCCCTGGCGAAGCTGTAGACTCCTCCCTCCAAGTTGGGGAACCTGGAAGAGAGCTCAGCGGTGTTCAGGCCCACGGTGATGGCGAGCAGAGCGGTCACGGCGAAGGCTACGAGCGCAGCCGGACCGGCAGCCCCTATCGCCGAACCTGCCATCACGAAGATCCCCGCGCCTATTATGTTCCCCAGTCCTACTGCGGCGGCATGGACGAAAGAGAGTTTGCGAGTCAAACAGCCGGCGCACAGACATCCTAGCTGCCGGGAGATAAGGGGTGTTAGAGGCGGAAAGAGGCAATATTCGCGGCGAAGGCGCAGCGAGCCGCCCTTGCAGCAGACGAATTTAATTGCCGATGCCCTGGAAGCGACGAGAGCCGTTGAACCGGGGACTCGTCGCATCGGCGCAGACTATTGTCAGCGCCCCACCCACAGAAGTATGGGACGCCCTCGTGAACCCTGAAAAGACCAAGTCCTACATGTTCGGGACGGAGGTCGTCTCAGAATGAAAGGATGGGGCCGTCATCGAATGGAGGGGGGTCTGGAACGGGAGGCCGTACATAGACAGAGGAAAAATCCTCGAGATGAAGCGCCCCAGGTCCTTCAGCTACAGCCATTTCAGCCCGCTGTCGGGACTCCCCGACGTCCCAGAGAACTACCACAAGATACGAGTCGTACTGACGGACGACGGCGGACGCACCAGTGTCTCTCTGACACAAGACAACAACCCCACCGAGGAGGCTCGGGTTCACTCGGAAAAGAACTGGGCGGCGATGCTGTCAGGCCTCAAGGATCTGGTGGAGAAGAAGGGTCGATCCCCCAGACGGAAGCAGCCCTCTGCGCGGAGAGTCGGCTAACGGTCTGGTATGCCGGGCGGCACAAGATGATTGATGGCGAACCATCCCAGGTTCCCGCTCCTGTCTCTGCACCAGAGCCACCCGCTCTCGAGGTCTTCCTCGATCAAGGTGGGTACCTCCCCCACGGACGGGTTCAGGGTGGTCGTGTCATAGCGTCGTGTGGCAACCGCCTTTGCTCCCTGGGGACGGAGAAAGCGCCGGGGGACCCAACCACGCTCCCCTTTCACGTTGACGGCGAGCACGAAAGCGGGCTAGGTCTCGCTCTGGTCGGGCTGGACGGACAGCACGTCACCGGGGCGCATTACCATTGGCGGCAGGGTCAGCCCGTCGAAGAAGCCGGGCGGGAAGCTCTTCGCGACCTGTACCTTCCTGGCGCTCATGGTTTCCTGACTACGAGACGGTGGGATGTCTTCAGCCGCAGTTAATTCGTTATGGGAAGGCCGAACCCTAATCTGCCACCTCGCCCAAGCGTGGAAGAGACCGCCCTTGCCGCTCACAGTCAGGACGTTCGGGCGAAGTGACCTCGACCAGGTGATGGCAATCGAGAACGATTCGTTTCCTGACCCCTACAACAGACTGACGTTCCGACTGCTGAGGCGCTGGGTGGGAGAGGGGTTCATAGTCGCCGAGGACGGGGGCGTCGTGGGCTACGCCGTCGCTGAAACTCAGGGTGCGCGTGGGCACATCATCTCCATAGCCGTGTCGCCGAAGAGCAGGCGGTTGGGAGTCGGAGCGGCCCTCCTGCAGGAGCTGATCAGGCGCATGGGGCCAGACGTCCGGGGCCTGTTTCTCGAAGTCCGGGCTGGAAACAGGGCTGCGATCCGGATGTACGAAGAGTTCTCCTTCGAGAAGACTGGCGAAGTCAGGAGCCGATACTACCCGGACGGAGAAGACGCGATAGTCATGGTGAGAGAACTGACCTGACCCATGGCGAATCAGGTCCGACCCGGCGGCCTCGGGGCGGCTATGCCCGGGTGGCTCTCCAGGGTCCGGCGCCGCAATGCGGGCAGTGGTCCGGCCACCCTCTGGCCGGAGTCCATTTCCAGTTGCAGTGGGAGCAGACCACGACTTGGAGGAGCTTCACCCTCTCGCCGGGATGAGCTTCGAGGGCACCGCGTATCTGTATCGAAATCAACTTCAGGAAACCAATAAGACCAAAATTCCTTAGCGAGTCAGACCATTACGCCATCGAGTACGCTGCCTTCCAGAAGTCGATGTAGACAGGAGGGGGCGCGGGAGACTCCTGCGCCCGCTGCGACATCAGGATGGCAATCAATTCCTTCTTGGGGTCGTTGAACCAGGGAGTTCCCAGCCCCCCGTCCCATCCATATGTCCCCACCGACTTCAACGGGTCTCTCCCTGTGACTACCGACATGCAGAGACCCCACCCGAAGCGGTCGAAGAATCCGGAGACGGACCCCGAACGTGCCTTCTGTACCGGGGTGAGCTGGTCCCTGGTCATCTCCTTCACAGACTCTTCGCTCAGGACTCGCCTCCCTCCATGGCTCCCCATCTCCATGAGCATGGTCGCAAAGGCGTGGAAGTCGTCGGCCGTCGACACGAGCCCCCCCGCCCCGGAGGGGAAAGCCGGGGGGCCGCTCCATTGCCCTGTCCTGGCCGCGTCGAAGAGCTCTGTCTTCCCGCTTGCCGGGTTGGTCCAGTAGCTGTCCACGAACCTGTCCATCTTCGACTGCGGGACGCTGAACGCCGTATCCTTCATCCCGAGCGGTCTGAAGAGCCTTTCGTCCAGGAACCGCTCGAAAGGCTTGCCGGAAACCCGCCTAACGAGGACCCCGGCGACGTCGGCGCCGGTGTTGTACATCCACCGTTCGCCGGGCTGATACACCAGGGGGAGCGAGCCCAGGCGGCGGATCCATTCGTCCGGGGCAGGCGGCACCTGAGGGGCCGGGATCCCTTGAGCGAGGCGAAGGTCTTCCATGGCCCTCTGTATTGGATAAGCCCCCGGATGAGCGAAGACAATCCCCGTCCCCATGGTGAAGGTCAGGAGGTCCTTGACGGTTATGGGACGTTTCGCGGGGACGGTGTCCTCCAGAGAGCCATCGATTGCCCTCAGGACTCGGCGGTCCGAAAGCTCGGGGAGGAACCGGTCGACCGGCTCTGACAGTTCCACCTTTCCTTCGTCAACCAGGACCATCACGGCGGCCGCGGCAACAGGCTTGCCCATCGACGAGATTCTGAAGATGCTGTCCCGCCCGATTCTCGGTCCGCCGTATGACCGCGAACCGAGGACTTCTACGCGCGTCTCGCCCCCATGGTCTACCAGGGCTACGAGCCCGGGAACCCGGTTCGCGCCGACGTGCGCTGAGAGCGCCTCTTTCAGGGGTGAATGGCGCCGAACCTTCTGGCCCAACGGGACACCCTGCGCCTGACCGCCAGTTATACCCCCCGCCAGAATGAGGGGATTCGCGTGGGCAGACCGGCCCAGAGTCGACCAATCACCGGAAACACTGGTCTGAAGCGCGGGGACCTGAAGTTCGGCTCCATAATGTAGTAATTTCGGCTGGCCCGAAATGAAGGCTGAGCAGATTTGCAGGCAGCCGAATCGGGGTGGGACCCCAAGGAGGCGTCGGAGCTCGGTGACGAGTTCCTGCGCTACGCCGACACCGTGAAGCTCGAAAAGGAAACCAGGAAGAGGCTCGCCGAGTACGTCAGCGGTGTCCAGAAAACCCTCTCCAAGACCGTGACACTCAACCCCAAGCACCTGACCGAGTGGTTCCCGGGGACTGAGAGCGCGGTGCTGCAGGAGGGGGAGTGGCTGGTCCTCAAGCGGAGCAAGAAGGAGACCAGGGTCTCCATGCTCGAGCTGGAGGGGGCCCCGTACATGGCGGTGGTGAAGGACGTGGCCGCAGAAGTGACCCGGATAATGGATGAGGCCGACGCCAGGCGGGCCGAGAACGTCATGCCCTCACTGCAGGTGTTCGTGAGGTCGGCAGCCAAGAACGCCCCGGCCGACTGGCGGAGCTCGGAGCTCATGTTCACCAATATGGGGGGAAGGGCCTGTCACGTGATGGTCTTCTCGCCCGAGAGCAAGGAGTGGTACGGTCCGTTTGACATCAACACGATGGAGACCGCCGAAGTCGGGCTGCATTCCTTCTCAAGGATCAATGACCCCAAGACCTTCAGGTTCACACTGAGGTGCGAAGACGAGGACGGGAGAAGATACGGCGGCGGAGCTGAACTTGCGCTCGGCTCTAGGGCTGTCCGCGTCCTCAGACTTGCAGCGGCCGACGAAAATCCAAGCTGATTGGCTGACGGGGAAGCAGCCGGGGCCGTCCCCTGCGAGGGCTCCCAAAACCCATAACGGGCTCTGGTGCACACGGCCAGATGGCCGAGCACGTTCCGGCGTTCAATGACCCGCAGGTCAATCTGTACGTGAAGGACGCAGAGGTATCTGCAGGTATCTATCGGGACTTTGGCTTCAAGGAGACGTTCAGAACTCCCAAGGAAGGAGTCCCCATCAAGGTCGGACTTCGATTGGGAAACCTGACGCTGGGGTCGGCACGAGCGATTCGGCCAGGGAGATCCACGGCTTCGCCTCAGGCGGAGGCCCGCCCAGGACCGAAGTCCGCCTATGAACCGACGACGCGGACAGGGCTTTCGCGAGCCTGACGGAGAGGGGTGTCAAGCCTCCGAGGGCACCGCACGCTTTCAAGACCCTACGTGGGGCGTGGGTCCTCGACCCCGACGGCAACCCCATCCGGATCGTCGCCAGGAAGCCGCGTTGAACGAGCGCGCCCAACTCTTTTAACGGAACTTCTGGTCCAGTGCTGCATGAAGTTCGTCCGTTTCTCGAAGCCCAATCACGCGGAAGGGGTGGGGGTCCATTCCGGCGGTCGGGTCGTCGACCTGTCGCCTTCCTATGACGCATTCGATGACATGCTGGCAGACGCGGACAACGTCCGGGTTCCTGCAGGGGGAACAAAGGTCGACAGTTCCGACCTCCTCCCACCGGTCAGCAGGACTTCGAAGATTCTCTGCATGGCGATCAACTATCACAGCCACATCGACGAGCAGCGCGCCTCCCAGACGAAGGAGCCCATCCTCTTCACGAAGTTCTGCTCGAGCCTGACGGGGCCGTACGCCGAGATCCCCCGGTTCACCACCAGCGAGATAATGGACTACGAAGGGGAGATCGCCGTCGTGATCGGGAAGCGGACCAAGAACGTCAGGCGGTCCGAGGCCTGGGACCGCGTCCTGGGATACACCCTGCTCAACGACATGTCAGCAAGGAGCCTGTTCCGGGTCCCGCAGGGGAACGGGGTCATGCTGGACTGGTTTTCATGCAAGGCGATGGACCGCTCGACGCCAGTGGGCCCGTGGGTGGTGACCAAGGACGAGGCTGGGGATTTCGCCCACCTGCGCATCGAGACGTTCCTCAATGGCTTGAAGGTACAATCAGCAGACCCCTCTGACATGGTCTTCGACGTGCCGAAGATCATCGAACATGCCTCGAGCAGAGTGACCCTCGAGCCCGGCGACATCATCTCGACGGGCACGCCGGCGGGGGTGGGGGTGGCCCGGAAGAGGACACTGGAGAAGGGGGACGTCGTGAGGGTGCAGGCCAAGGGAATCGGGCACCTCGAGAACAGGATCGTCTAGACGATTCTAGGGCACAGAGCCGGACGCCGATAGGGAGAACCGGTAAATAGCTAGACCCGGCCGTCGGGGCAATGGAGCTTTACCGCTCCACGGAGTCCGTCTGCCCCGAAGACACAAAGCAGGGAGACTGGAGGAAGATAGAGGCAAAGATCTGGATCGACCGCGCCAGGAACGAGGTCTGGATGACCAAGCACTGCGCGCGGCACGGCGAGTTCCAGGACCTACTCTCGACCGACGCGAATGAATACCTGGGGGCGGACGCGTTCGCACAGAATGGGACGGGGGTGCAGAACCCCATCTCCTACACCGAGGGCGAATGCCCGACCCGCTGCGGCCTCTGCTTCGACCACGAGTCGAAGACCGTCCTGGCGATCATCGACGTGACCAACAGGTGCAACATGAGGTGCCCAGTCTGCTTCGCCAACGCCGGGGCGGCGGGTTACCTGTACGAGCCAACCATCGAGCAGATTGACAAGATGCTCGGGGCGGCGACGAAGGTGAACTTCCCGAAGGGCATCCACGCACTCCAGCTGTCTGGAGGGGAGCCGACGATGAGAGACGACCTTCCTGATATTATCAGGATGGCCAAGCGCCACGGCATCAACCACATCGAAGTGAACACCAACGGCCTGAAGATCGGGGACCCGGAAAAGGGCCCGGCTTACCTCAGGGCCCTCATGGACGCAGGGGTCTCGACCCTTTACCTCCAGTTCGATGGGCTGACCCCAGACGCCAGGCTCGCGGGGAGGGTCCCACAGTCCGACGACGACGGGAGGATGATGTCCGAGGAGGGGATGCGAAAGCTGGCCGAATACTATACGGAACGGCAGATGAACGTGGCCGACAACGCGAGGAAGGTAGGCTTCGAAAGCATCGTGCTGGTGGTGACGCTCCAGCGTGGCGTGAACGACGGCCAGATGGGGGACATCGTCAGGTACGCGGGGGAGAACTCCGACGTCATCAGATGCGTCAACTTCCAGCCTGTCTCCATGGCCGGGAGGATGGACAGGAGCAAGGTCAGAGAGGTGAGGATAACGAACGCAGACGTCGTCAACGGGGTCGAGAAGCAGACCGGCGGCCAGATCCGGGCCGATGACTTCTTCCCCATTCCTGCTGAGGCTCCGCTCGCAGGTTTCATCGAGCTCGTCAGAGGCAGTAACGACCACTATGACAGGTTCTCCAATCACTCACAGTGCGGAAGGGCGACCCTGGTCTACGTCAGCAAGAAGGACGGGCAGGTCGCCTTCGACCCTATCACAAGGCACATGGACCCGGAGAAGCTCTATCGGTCGCTCGACAAGGCTAGCAGGAGCGGGCGTCTCGTCGGGACCCTTCGCGGGGTCTACGGGATGCTCAGGCACACCGACGGCAGGCTCAAGAGGGACCTCATCTCTCCCATCCTTCTCAAGGGTAACTACAAGGGGACCGGGGACTTCATGAGGAAGGTCCTGATGATAGGAGACATGCATTTCATGGACGCCTACAACTTCGACTTCCAGAGGGTCCGCAAGTGCACGATCCATTACCTCGTTCCGGACGAACGATACGGAGTCAGGGTAGTCCCCTTCTGCTCGATGAACAACTTCCACAGGCCGCAGATTGAGAGGAGGCTCTCAGTCCCACTCGTCGCCCCGCACTCCCGCGCCCGGGCCTAGCCGGTGCCGGCCAGGGTGGATCCTTCGCGAACCCTTAAGATTCCTCTCGCCTTCGCCCGGTCTAGTGAATGCGGAAGAAGTGCGAACTGTGCGGGAATGAATTCACGTGCACGAAGGGTCCAGGGTGCTGGTGCACATACGTCGGGGTCTCGACGCAGAGGAGGGAGGAGATCGCCAAGGCGGCCCACGACTGCGTCTGTCCCGACTGTCTTTCCGACCGGGGTGGAACTCCAGCCGGTTCACAGAAGGGTCGGTCGACCGCCAAACCCATGAGGGCAAACGGTTACCTAACTCGGGGGAGGGAATTCATCCCATGAATGCGGACGGCTCCGAATGGAGGGAATTCCTCAGGAGGCACTGGGGGCGGCTGTCGTCTTCGGCGTGGCGATGGTCCTCGCCTCGGCCTGGGGGGGGTACGTCTTCTGGTGGTTCGCGGGAAACGCCCAGTCGTCGGGCCTGGTCCCCAGTGCGCTGGGCCTCTGGACAGTAGGGCACCCCCTGACCTTCATCATCTACGCCGTCTTCTGGGAGCTGTTGCTCGCAGGCGTCCCAGTCGTCATTGGAATAGCTTTGGCGTGGCGGTGGTGGACAGGGCTCTCCGCAGGAGAAAGGAGAGCGCGGCTGTTCTGCCGCTCTGGCAGGGGAGGCAGACGCGGCGGGGGAGTCTCATTTCTCCTCTTCCTAGGGTTCTGCCTGAAGGTCTACCTGGACGGCAACTGGGACGCCCCCATCGCGACGTTCAGCCTGAACTACGTTGTGGGGTCGATGATAGCCATAATCGCCTGGGTCGCGGTCATCTTCGGAATCCCGGCCACAATCGTGCTGGTGTGGTGGGCGAGGCGCCAATCGAAGGCCCGTCCCCCTTCACAGTAGCCGAGCGGCTGTCACAGTCTGGGAGACCCCCTAACGCGTTTCGCTCTTTCTCCTGCGGCCGAGGACCTACTTCTCGTCGCCAGCTCTGTTCTTGGAGCCCACCTCAACAAGCTGGAACTGGCCCTGATACCTCTTCCCGTTGATCTCGATCTTCTGGCTGGCCCAGTAACCCACCGAGCCAGTCTTGAACTTCTTCTCCGGGAGGCCTATGTCCGCCAGCTTTTGCGCACCTTCGTAGAGCTCTATGCGAGGCACAGACTCTCGGGGGCCTGACGATAGTTAAGGTTGTCCGTGTCTCATCCTCCCGGGGGAGCGCCGTGGTCGGGGCGCCACATCAGGCTCGCGGCTGGCGTCAGCCGCGCCCGACGGGAACTCCTTAATGACTGTCGGAGCGGCGCCTTCGTGTGCACGCCGAAGCCTCCATTTTCATCGGTGTTCCCAGGGACAGAGCTTACTCTGCCTACGCCGACTTCGAGGCCATGCCAAGGTGGTCGAAGAAGACGAAGGCGGTGACGGTCGCGAAGAAAGAAGGGAACACCGTCCATCTTGAGATCACCTCGAATGGGAGAGAGGTCTCCACGGAAATGAAGCTCTCCCCTCCGGAGAGGGTCGAATCGGAAGCAGAGACAAGGTTCACCTGGATCAGGAGCGTCGTCAGCTTCGAAGAGGTCGAAGGAGGGACGAAGGTGACAGCGTCGATGGACGTGAAATTCAAGGGGCATTGGGGGTGGATCCTGAAGACCCAAGGGAGGGCCGAGGCCGAGTCCTCGGCCCAGGCTGAGCTGTCCTCCTTCGCCGGATACGCGGAAAGGCTCCTTTCAAATTGAGCACCACCGGGGCGCTCGCAAGTTCCTGCACCTCCCCACCAACGCACGGATTCTGACGTCCACCTCAGCGCTGTGGTCCGTCGGCTCGGCCATGCCGAGTCCCTATCAGTCAGTCTACTTCGCATCCCTTGGCGCGTCCCCATTTGTTATCGGCCTCCTCGTGGCCTACGGCACCGGTGTAACGATTCTAGCCCTCCTCTTGGGAGGATACATCGCCCACGTCTGGAGTAGGAGGAAGGTCGTCGTCCTCTTCAGCTGGGTGTCGGTCGCCAGCGCGTCCGTCTATTTCGCCATCGGCTCGTACTCGCTCGACGTCTTCCCCCTCACCCTGGCGTCGTTGGCCGGCGTCTATACGCCTGCGTTCAACTCAATAATGCTGGACTCGGTCGAGCCCGACGACCGGATTCGACATCCTGCACTTTCGAAGCCTGTCGGCTTATGATCGCTCCCCCTAATCTAGTTCGAACCAAGAAAAACAGAGTGGGGCCCGCCCGCGTCAGGGGCGAGCGCTTTGGACAGCCTGCTTCCTCCTGCCTATCATGGCTGCGATGAGGGCGACCGCTGCGGCCGCTCCTGCCGCCAGCGCCAACGGGAGCACAACGAGAGGGTCGGACGCGGGGCCAGCTGCGGCCTGCGCGGGTGAAGAGAGCTGTGCACTGGTGGGGGTGAAGGGCGCTATTCTGCCAGGCTGTGACGGGGCCGCCCCCTGCTGCGAAGGTCCTGCAGATGTGCTAGTCGTGGTGACCGTGGTCACCCCGCTCTGTGCGGGCCCGGTGCCGCTGTAGACCGGGTACGGCATGCTGTAGGGGTACTGCTGCGCCTTCAGCGTGATGTCTGCGCCGCTCTGGGGCGGCAGGATCAGGGCCTGGCCGGACAGTTCCACCTGGGCCGGCTGCCAGTAGACGGTCACGTTGACCTGCTGGCCTCCCACTTCGACCGGGACCGTGCCCACGCCCTTCGGGAGCTGGACGGGGACCGAGAGGTGGGCTTCCACTTCGAGGGGGGCCGCAGGCATCGCCAGGGTGACGTTTCCGTCCGACCCTGTCTGGCCGTAGCTCATCCAATTCTGCGCGTACGCGTATTGCATCCCGACCACATACGCGGAGACAGAGGCGCCGACGGCCGCCGTCCCGTTGAAGTACGCGACGTGGATCGGAACCCTGACCAGCGGGAAGTCGGTGCTGTTCTTGGTGTCTATGGCTATCTGGCTCTGGCCGATCACCTTCACGACCGCGAACCCGTATTCAGAGGCCGGGGGGTAGTACCGCACCGGAATGGCGACAGAGGTGGCGGACGAGTTGACTCCCACTTCGAGCGGGCACAGATAGCAGACGTCATACTGCTGATAGTATGCCGACGCGGTGATCAGGTAGGTCCCGCTTGGGAGCCCGAACCCCGCCTCGGGGTAGCTGCCATAGAAGCTGGCGACCTGGTACCCACTCGTGTTGTAGGCCGCCAGGGAGTATTGGTAGGGGAGGTCCTCGGTGGTCTGGATGGTGACCTGAACGCTGTTGAGGGCCGCCGAGGCGCCCGAAGACGCCACCAGGGTTGCTGCAGGGACGGAGGCCCCGATGAGCAACAGGGCAATCAGTATGGATGCGCTTCTGGCTGTCCTTGGAATGGTTCCTTCATTGAAGGTTGGCATCACTCTTTCAGGACTCCTCAGAAGGGGAGGCGAGTTAATCCTAGTCAACAGAACGCGTGTTCTGGGGCTCGAAACGCCCGCCTGCACCGGCCTTCATGAGACGAAGCGCCCTGCGGGGTTACCCCTTCAGCAGCGCCGGCAGCCGCCTCCGCCACCTGCCTTCCAGGTCCATCATGCTCGCTTCGAAAACCTCCCTGCCGCCGATGGTGACCACAGGAATCCTCATCCAGTACTTCGCGTGCAGGGTCGGGTCCTTCTCGATGTCGACGGCGGTCAGGGCGTCCCTGAACTCTTCCAACGACCTGATCTCGGCTTCGACGGCGTCGCACAGGTGGCAGCCTTCCCTTCCGAAGACCACGATTTCCATGGGCTTGGGCAACCGTGTTCGCCCTCATCCGACCCGATTTCTCCTTTTTCACGCCCGGGAGACTCGCAGGCCGTGGCGGTCGGCGCGCACCTTGAGCCGAATCACCCAAGGCAGGTGGCGAGACCTGGGGCGTCTCGACTAATCCTTATCTCCAGGCAGGGCGAGGAGACGCCATCTTGACAGCGGAGGCTCGATCCGAAGAAGAGCAGGAGAGGCGTTTCGTTCTCGGCAGGGGGAGGTACGTAGACGACATCAAGATGGAGGGGATGCTGCATATGCACTTCGTCCGGAGTCCCTACGCGCGCGCCCGGGTGCTATCCGTCAGCGGCGGAATAAACGGCAACGAGCTCAAGGCTGACATGGCTGCCGTTGGAGAGGACGCAGGCGGCAGGGGGGGCATCCGCTTCCCGGCCCTGGCCACGGAATATGTCAACTATGTCGGCCAACCGGTCGCCGCCGTCCTGGGGGAAGACAGGTACCAGGCCGAAGACAGGGCAGACGAGGTGGACGTCCAGTACGAGCCTCTGAAGCCGGTCATGGACCCCGAGAAGTCGCTTGAATCGGAACCGATTCACCCCAACACCAAATCCAACCTCGCTGATGAAGGCACGGTCGGCAAGGACTTCAAACCAAGCGGGGCGGTCGAAGTCGAGGGGACCTTCAGGATGTCTCGGGTCACCCCCAACCCCCTCGAAACCAGGGGGGTCGTGGCGGTCTACGACGGGTCGGTGCTCACGATCTACGGCTCGACCCAGTCTGTCTTCTCTTGGAAGGAGGGGTTCGTCGAGTCGATGCATCTGAAGAAGGACATGGTGAGGGTGGTGCAGATGGACACCGGGGGAGCCTTCGGCTCCAAGGGCGGGATTTTTCCCGAGTACGTAGCCGCGGCCTATGCAACGATGAAGCTCAGGCGCCCGGTGAAGTGGGTAGAGAGCAGGTATGAGCACCTGATGGCCACGGACCAGGGGCGCGGCGTCCGCGCCAAGATGAAGGTGTACGCAGACAGGAGCGGGAGGGTAAGGGGGCTGAAGGGGGACATCCTGGTCGACACCGGCGCCTACCCGACGGAGGGCTCTTGGTCAACAGGGTGGATTGGGTTCCAGCTTACCGGGCCCTACTCGGTCCCGCAAGCCCACATCACCTCCAAAATCGTGATGACCAACAGGGTGACCAGGGGGCCCTATCGGGGGGCAGGGCGCCCCGAGGCTGCCTTCTTCATGGAGAGGATCATGGACAGGCTTGCAGACGAGCTCAGAATGGACCCGGCGGCGATAAGGCTCAGGAACGCGACCTCCAAGCAGTGGACCTCCCCCACCGGGCTCAAAATCGGCCCTTCCAGACCCTTTCTCAAGGAAGCTCTCAGGGCGTTCAAGTATTCTGCCAGGAAGAGGAAGGAGACCCTAGGCCTGTCATGGTTCGTCCTCGTCCCCGCAGCCTATGGCGGCGAGTCCGGGAAGGTCGCGGTCAGCAAAGGCAGGGTGAAGGTCTGGCTGGGAGGAAGCTCCCACGGTCAGGGACATGACGTCTTCGTAAGGCACCTGGTGGGCAAGGAGCTCGGGGTCAAGGAGGACCTCATCGACTTCCAACTCGGAGACACGAGTTCGCTCTCCGGCGGGGTCGGGTCCTGGGGGAGCAGGACCGCCATGCTGGGGGGAGCGGCTGCGGTCGAAGCGAGCCGGAAGGTCAAGGCCATGGCGAAGAAGAAGCTGGGCAGATCGTACTCCTCATCACGCTTGCTGGAGGGGGACTACGAGGCGGAAGTCTTCTTCAAGCCGGAAGGAGGCCTGAACTCCTTCGGCGCGAACCTCGTTACAGCCACGGTCAACGATGAAGGGATCGGCGCCATCGAAGAAATCGTCTCCTACTACGACGTCGGCAGGGCCCTGAACCCGATAATGATCGAGAGCCAGATAACGGGAGGATCAGCGCAGGCTCTGGGAGAAGTGCTGTATGAGGGAGCGCTCTACAACGAGGACGGCCAACTGCTCACAGCGACCATGGCCGACTCGGGAGTGCCGCACTCCACCGAGATGCCCAGATTCGTAATCAAGACAGCATCCCACCCATCCTCCCTCCCGCACGGGGCGAAGGGGGTGGGGGAGAGCCCGACCATCGGGGTGCCCCCGGCCGCGACGAGGGCGCTGGAGCTGGTTCTCGGCAAGAAGTTCGCGAGCCTCCCAATCGAGAGCGAGCAGCTTTGGGCCGTTCCCTTGGGCTGAGGCCGTCTACTCGAGCCTGCTGCGAAGGCAGTCGAACAGCTGCCTGATTATCCTCTCGGACTGAGACTTGATGAGTCCCTGGCCGAGCGACGCGAGCTTTCCGCTGACCTTGGCTTCGGCGGTCCACTTCATCGCGGTCCCTCCCCCACTGCCGTCGGTCAACTCCGTCACCATCTCCACGTCGATGGCACTTCCGAGTCCGTCGCCGTGCGCCACCATTCTGGTCCTGCCAGAAGGGGTCTTCTCAACGGTCCTGAAGTGAAGCGAGATGTTCCCCTTGACCAGCGAGATCCCCGTCCCGACAACGGCGACGAATTCATCTTTCGACTTCACTTCCAGCCTCCGCAGGTCCGGCATGCATCGGGCCACCTGGTTCGGGTCGGTGACCACAGCAAAGACCTTCTTCTTCGGGGATGCAACTGTGAAGACACCTTCGAAGTGCAATCCCGAAACGCCGCCCACTGCAATAATATAAAGCGAGGGTATGGGACTTCCACCGTTGCTTCCACCCGCTTTCGACTATGAAGCGCCGAAGAGCCTCCCAGAGGCCGTCGGCCTGCTGAAGAGCCGGGGGGAGGGGGCGAAAATCATCGCCGGAGGCCAGAGCCTCCTCCCGCTTCTTAAGCTCAGAGTGGCTGCACCGTCCCTCCTCATCGACATCGGGAGAATTCCAGGCCTGGAATACATCAAGGAGTCTGGAGGGTTCCTCCGAATGGGGGCGCTTACCCGCATGGCTGACGTAGAGGCTTCCCCTCTCCTGGGCAGGAAATATCCGATGATCCACGATGCTTCGGCGGTCATCGCCGACCCCACGGTAAGGAACCTCGGCACCGTGGGTGGCAACGTCTCCCACGGAGACCCTGCGAACGACCTGCCGGCCGTGATGCTCGCTCTGGACGCCCAGTTCGCGATCTTGGGCCCTTCAGGCTCAAGGACGATGGCGGCGCGGGACTTCTTCTTGGACACCTTCACCGTGGCCCTCGGCCACGATGAGATTCTTACCGAGTTGAGGGTACCAGTGCCTCCCCCCCACTCGGGAGGCGCCTACCTGAAGGTCGAGCAGAAGGTGGCTGACTTCGCCACCGCAGGGGTCGCGGTCTTCCTGCGGCTGAACCCCAAGGGGGAGTGCGTCAGCGCAGGCATAGGGCTGACGGCCGTCGGACCCAAAGCGATCAAGGCGGCGAAGGCGGAAGAGGCTCTCGTGGGGCGGAAGGCGACCGACCGGGAGGCCGTGAAGAGTGCGGCCAACTTGGCCGCGGAGGCATCCGACCCTGCATCCGACATCAGGGGGACGGCGGAGTACAAACGAAATCTGGTCAGGCTTCTGGTCGCCAGAGGATTGAAGCGCGCCTACGAGCAGGCGAAGGGAGGCGCAAAGTAGATGGCCGAGAAGCGCCACATAACGGTGTCGGTGAACGGGGTGCCGCACGAGGCGGACGTGGAGCCCCGTCTCCTGTTGGTGCACTTCCTGCGAGAGAACCTCGGGCTAACGGGGACTCACTCGGGGTGCGATACCACCAACTGCGGCGCCTGCACCGTGGTGATGGATGGGAGGACCGCCAAGTCCTGCACCGTCCTTGCTGTCCAGGCCGACGGCAGAGAGATACTGACCGTGGAGGGGCTGGCGCAAGAGGGGAGGCTCCACCCCATACAGGAAGCCTTCCTCGCGGAGCACGGGCTACAGTGCGGCTTCTGCACGCCGGGGATGCTGATGTCGGCCGATGCTCTGCTGGAAAAGAACAGTGACCCGACCGATGACGAAATCAGGAACGCGATTTCGGGGAACATCTGCCGATGCACAGGCTATGTCAACGTGATTCGCTCCGTGCGTCGGGCAGCACGAAAGATGAACCGCCCTAAGACGGGGCGCCGCCGATGACCTACAAGGCGTACATCGACAACATCTACGCGAAGACCGGCAAGAAGCCGGAGGACTACCGCAGGATGGCGAGGGGGAAGGGGCTGACGAAGTACGCGGACCTGCTGAAGTGGCTCAAGACTGATTGCGGCCTGGGCCACGGCCACGCCAACGCGATGATACTCTACATCCAGAATCCGGAGCTGGCCAAGAGGAAGATGGCAGAGGATGCCAAGAAAGAGTGACCCCAGGAAGCGGGCGGCGCGGTCTGCGGGCAGGAAGAAGATTGTCCGCGACTTCTTCAGGTTGGTCACGCAGGGGAAGCAGAGGGACGGGCTCAGTCTCTTCGCCTCCGATTGCAGGCAGCACAACCCCTATGTCAGGGGCGGCATGGAAGACCTGTTCGAATCGATGTCCACGGCCCAACGGGAGGCTCCGAAGTAGCCTGACCCAACCTTCAGAATAAGGAGGATTCTCGCCGACGGAGACATGGTCGCGGTCCACACGGAACTATTGGGCTCAGGGTCCAATCCGGGCGCCGGCGGCCTGAGGCAGGTCCACCTCTTCCGCTTCGGGAGAGGGGACAAGATCGTCGAGTACTGGGACATCACCCAGATGGTCATGCCCGACATGCCGAACGCAGAAAACACGTTTTAGTTGCCCAGGTTCTGCTCTTGTAGATCCCCACGAGCATCAGCATCACGCTGACCACGACGAAGTCGAAGTCCAGCGCCCATGCGTCCCACAGCGCGAAATACCCCAGGAGAGGGAACTCGTACCTGGGGACCCCGAGGCTCATGTAGGTGAACAGCTCGTCGTCGACCATCAGGAACACCCCGAAAAGGAAGGCCCCTGAGATGGCCAGGACGTGGTACCTGGTTAGGAGGGTCGCCTTCAGCATCCGGGATTCTTCTCCATGAACTACTCTTTAACACACTTACCGAACATTCATTCCAGGCGACTTGGTTCACGGCCTGCCACTCGGCCTATAGGCTGACTGAACCTCCAGTCCGTAGGGAGGTTCTGCGGGTCGTCGTCATTCGTGACTGTACGCGGCTCTGACCCTCCTCAAGTCCTCTTCCTGCAGGCCTGGCACTCCTCCGACCTGTCGTCCAGCGAGGTAGATTCTGGCGCTCTCTTCCAGCACTTCAAGCCGTGAAGCCGCCGTATGCAGGTCTTCCCCGAGCGAGAAGAAGCCGTGGTTCCTTATCCCCACGACGTCGCACCGCTTCAGAGATTCCTTCACAGTCTTCGCTCCGGCTTCCCCGGGAACAGCGAAGTCGAACACCTCGAGATTCTTGATCATGATCGCGTGCTCGGGGGTCATGGAGGGGATGGATATCCCCGCAGTGATGAGGGCGACCGCGGTCGGAGGGTGCCCGTGGACGATCGCGTTGACGTCGCTCCTGAGCCTGTAGGCCGTTAGGTGGGTGGCGAGCTCACTCGACGGCTTTCCCTTCCCGACCAGCTTCCCTTCAATGCTCACCCTGACGATGTCCCCCTCGGCGACGCCGCCCTTGAAGTACCCCGCGGGGGTAATCAGAATCTCCTTCCTCGATGGGAGGATGACGCTGGCGTTCCCGCCAACGCCGGAGACCAACCCCCCGTCATACAGCCTCCTGATGGTGCGGGCCAGTTCCCCTTTGAGGCGCTGAATCTTGACCATTGGGATAGCGCGTCAAGACTCATCTATTAAATCAAGAACGCTCGCGCAACAGGCTTCCTGGAAACTAACATCCGGTGACTACTGAAAGTGCACTGACGTTATATCCTGTCTCCATGTCGTCCTATCTGTCGGAAAAATGAGCAGGATAATCGAAGTCGACGGCCTGACCAAGGCCTACGACCCTTCGACCAGGGTCGTCGACCGAGCGTCATTCTCCGTCGGCGAAGGGGAGGTCTTCAGCCTACTCGGCCCCAACGGAGCCGGGAAGACCACCACGATCCAGATGCTCACCACCCTGACGGCGATCACCGAAGGGACAGCGGCCGTCGGCGGCCACGACGTGAGAAAGGACCCAAAGGCGGTCCGAGGGATAATCGGGGTCGTGCCTCAAGAGGTCACGCTGGACAACGAGCTGAAGGGAATCGAGAACCTGCTGCTAGCCGCAAAGCTCCAGCATGTCCCTGACTCGACGGCCAAGAAGCGCGCCGCGGACCTTCTGCAGCTGGTCGAGCTGGAAGGGTACGCCGACAAGCGAGTCGGGACCTACTCGGGTGGGATGAAACGAAGGCTCCAGCTTGTCGCCGCCCTCGTCCACACGCCCAAGGTCCTCTTCCTGGACGAGCCCACGGTGGGGCTGGACATCCAGACCAGGACCAAGATATGGGACTACATCTCCTACCTCAACGGAGAGCAGGGGGTCGCGATATTCATGACCACACACTATCTGGAAGAGGCGGACAGGCTCTCTGACGTCGTCGCCATCATGGATCGCGGGTCGATCAAGATCGCAGGGACCCCCGGAGAACTGAAGGACAGTCTGCGCGGAGACGTACTGACCATCACTTTGGAAGATGGTGCCCAAGACCTGACGGGGTTCCTCAACTCCTTCCCGACTGTCACGGAGGTGACCCGCGCCGGCGACTCCTATCGCCTGAAGATCCCCAGGGCGGAGTCTGCCCTCCCTCAGATCATAACGAGCGTTTCATCGAGGGGCCTCAAGATAACAGGGACGTCGTTCTCCAAGCCCACCCTGGACCAAGTCTTCCTCGAGGTGACCGGCAGGTCCATGAGAGACGCCGAGGAGGGGAACGGCCGCGCCGACAAGTTTGCTGACATCCACGTGAGGGAGAGCAGATGATCAGCGAGACTCTGGCCCTCGGCAGAAGGTCACTGACGAAGTGGGCAAGAAACCCCTTCGCAGTCATGGTTACTTCAATCCAGGCCCTCTTCTGGCTGGCACTCTTCGGGAATTCGTTCAACCCGGCCAACGCCTTCGCTTCCTCAACAGGGGGTTCCCTAGGGCCGCTGCAGCAGGCGTTCGGTGGCGCGTCCAACTACATCACATACCTGACCCCGGGAGTGATTAGCATCGTCGCCCTCACCGGGATGAGCTTCATGGGCGTGGACCTCGTGTTCGACAGAATCAACGGCTACCTCGACATGCTCAGAGCGTTCCCCATCCCCCGAACTTCCATCTACTTCGGCGGGGTGATTCAGAACGTCGCCAGGGGGATGGCGGCTGCTCCGATAACGTTCGTCCTCGCTCTCCTCATCCCGAACGGGCTCAAGCTGGGAGCAGGGTTCGGCGCGGTCAACCTGCTGGGGGTCTTCGCCGTCGTGGCGCTCCTGACGGCAGTCTTCGCGACCTTCTTCACAGGGATAGCGATTTCGGTGAAGAGCACCGACAGTTTCTTCGCGGCTGTCAACTTTCTCACATTCCCGTTCATGTTCACCAGCTCAGCGTTCTTCCCGCTCAGCTTCTTCCCAGGCTGGCTGAAGCCTGTCGCCCAGGCAAACCCTATCACGCTGGCCAGCGATGCCACGAGGCTGCTCATCGTGAACAGCACTCTCAATGCTTCACAGTCCCAGGCGTTCGTCTGGGACGTGGCCGGACTGGCCGTGTTCGGCGTAATCTTCGCCCTCCTGGGCATCACAATGGCGAGAAACGCGTTGAGGGCGAGATAGGACATGCCAGACCATATGGTGGAGGCCGATTCGACGGCGAAGCTCGGGAACGTCACGGGAGACCTGAGGGTCGGCCGCAAAGCGACGATCATGGCTGAATCCGGCAGGAGGGTGACCGTGAGCGGAACCGCCTACTTCGAAGGCCCGGTCACCATCGGGTGTGACTTCGAGTGCGGAAAGATGAGGGTGGAAGGGACGGGGTTTGGCCCCAGCGGGAACGTAGTGGTCAGGGGGAATCTCCTTGCCCACGGGGATGTGGAAATCGATGCTTCGGCGGAAGTACATGGGACCGTCACTGCGGAAAGGGTCGATGTCGGCGGCCACCTCGAGTCGACGGGGGTAACCTCGAAGGTGGTGCGCGTGGGCGGCCACATGCAGACCAAGGGGAACCTCAGGGCGGACGACGTTGACGTCGGGGGCCACATGGCCGTCACCGAGAGCGTCGACATCTCCAACCTGCGAGTCGGCGGCCACGCCGAAATCGCGGGAGGCACAATCAGAGGGGACATCAAGGTGCGGGGACACTTCCGGACCTCGGGCAAGCTGAGCTACGGCACAGTCCAGGTCTACGGCCACCTCACCCTTCCCCCCGGGAGCAGCGGCGAGAGCCTGACGGCCTCCGGGAGAGTTGAATTCGAAGGAGATGCCCTCTGCAGGGTCTTGGAAGTCAACGGGGTTGCAAAGGCCCGGGGAGACCTCAAAGTGTCAAGCCTGAAAGTCAACGGGAGGCTCGACGTGAACGGTTCGCTCAACGTCACTGAGAAGTTCGAGGTGCTCGGGTCTGCCGAGTCGAAGGGCCAGATCAAGTGTGGTGACCTTGCGGTGGGAGGACGGCTCATGGCCGACAGTGTCGCATCGTCAGGGAGGGCCGAGGTGGGCGGCCAGGTGTGGACCTCGCGCGGATTGAAAGCCAAGGAAGTCGTGGTGGGAGCAGGGTCCCGCGTCAACGGCCCCATCGTTGGCGAGTCTGTCGAGATTGGAAAGGGCGTGGTGTTCGGGGGGTTCTGGGCTACCATGTCGACTTTACACACGCTGGGGCACCCGACCAGGGTGGACGACGTGTACGGAAAGAACGTAAGAGTCGAGAGGTACTCGCAGGCCAAGAGGATCTACGGCGAGATTGTGCACATGCAGCCGGGGAGCATGGCGGACGAGGTCAACTACTCGAAAGAAGCCGACATTTCAGAGGGAGTCCACCTCGAAAAGCCCTCGAAGAAAGTTGACAGGCTTCTCGACGCGCCATTCTAGGATGGGACCGGTGAGAGCACCCAACCATGGGCCGTAGGGACTCGAAGAGGTCGAAGACCGACCTGTACGCCGAGGTCCTGGAGGTCATCACCCACTACCCCGAGGGCGCGAGGGTCACCAAACTCTCCTATGGAGTCGGGGTCCCAGTCGACAGGCTGAAGCTGATCGTCGAAAGGCTCTGCAAATTCGGACTCACGGTCAGGTCACAAGATGAAGACGGAGCCTACTACGGAGTTACTCCAAGGGGGCTCGAGTTCCTAGATGTCTTCTGGAAGATGAAGGGCTTCCTCGAAGAGTTCGGTCGCGACCAGAGCTAGGCGCGCCCGGTGAATCTGGAAAATCGTTTCCAAAAATCATCAATCTCGGAAAAGCTCCCGCCGGCACGAAACGAAGACAATCTCGAAGAACGAGCTCACGACCAAGCTGGGCTCTCCAGGCGTGGTCGCAGTGAACGTCCTTGAGCCCGAAGCCTGCGACAAGGTCCACATCAAGGGCTCCATATCTGTTCCTCAGAGTGAGCTCCAGGCAGGGAAGTGAAGGGAGCTCGAAAGGAGCAAGGAAATCACCACCCGCTGCTCCAGCTACACCTGCAACGCCTCCAGAGAGTCGGCCGAGTTCCTGGCGAAGCAGGGGTACAACGCGAAGGCCTACGAGGGCGGAATGAGAGAGTGGGTCGAATCAGGGCTCCCCACCGAGGGGAGGCTCTCGCCGCGGCAGTGGCTCGCTGAGAAGCACGGACCATCGCGGCCGATGGCTACTCCCACATGAAGAGCGCCTCCGGGAAGGGACAGGGGCGTGCGCCCCTTTTCCCGGGACGCCTCTCCTCTTTCCTGTGAATGAACCGAATGAATTCTTTTTAGCCCTCGAATTCTTCCAATATTCATCTTGAGTGTCGCCGGAGGGGAGGTGCCAGACGAATTGAAGGATGCCTGGAACAAGTTTTCACAGGGAGGAGACGCCAGGAAGCTCCGCAGGCACCTGCCCGACCTCCAGCGGTCGGTGTCTCTAGTAAGGGGGCTTGAAGCCTCGTTGAGGGCCGCCTTCGGGGACACGAAGCCCGAAGCAGTCGACGCTGCGGCCCGCGCAAACATTAGAACAACGTTGGTGTCGTCGCTCCAGTCCCATTCCATGTCGATAGGAGGAGTCCTGAAGGTCTTCTCCCGCCTCTCGGCCGACGCCCAGGGCGCTATCCAGAAGGTGCTGGGGTGGATTGCAGAACATCTGGTCAGTATGCTCACCGCCTTCTCCGCCCATCTGGGGCTCCAGAGTTGGAGCGTCTCCGCCGAAATCGCCACCCTGCCGCCTGAGGCTGCGTTCACCATCACTCTTACCTTCGGTTGACAGGAGAAGTCAGGCTTGACCCAAGCGACTCTTCCAAGGCGGGGCGCAGCCGGCCCGGGCGTCTCCGCCATAGGAAACATCATCATCGTTCTTCAGGAGAACCACACCTTCGACAACTACTTCGGGACGTACCCCGGCGCTGACGGGACGGCCGGGAAGGCGTACTGCCTCCCTGACGCCCCCGGCTCCTCGACCTGCGTGAGCCCCTACCACGACACCAACCTCACACCAGTCGACACGAGCCACAACTGGAAGTCTGCTCACGCTGACTACGACTCGGGAAAGATGGATGGGTTCGTCTACATGGAAGGGAACGCCGAGGTGATGGGCTACTATGACGGGACGGACCTCGGCCGCTACTGGAAGGCTGCGGAAGAATACGTCCTGTGCGACAGGTACTTCACATCGGTCATGAGCGAAAGCGCCCCCAACCATCTCTTCTTGGTGGCGGGTACAGCCGGAGGGCTTCTGGACGACAACGTCCCGAGGAACCTCCCCTTCCCTCCAGTCTTCCAGGAGCTCGACGCCGCGGGCGTGACCTGGAAGGTCTATGCCGACTATCCGTCCTGGTACGAAAGCTTCTCCTACATCAAGAACTCCCCGAAAACAATGGGAAACTTCAAGGAGGCTGCCAGCATCACGGCCGACGTCAAGGCAGGCCAGCTCAGCCAGGTGTCGTGGGTAATCGGGGCCCCGGGAGGGGACGAGCACCCTCCATCAGACATACAGACGGGAGAGAACTCCGTCGCGGACTACATCGTCAACGTTGTAGGAACCAGTCCCTACTGGCCATCAGCGGCCATCTTCGTCACCTGGGACGACTATGGAGGCTTCTTCGATCACGTCCCTCCGCCACAGGTCGACAAGTACGGGTACGGCTTCAGGGTCCCATGCTTGGTCATCTCGCCATATACGAAGGCAGGCTTCGTCGACAGCACCGTCAACGACCACACTTCGATTCTGAAGTTCGTCGAGACACGCTATGGCCTGTCTCCCCTGAGCACAAGGGACGCGGCCGCCAACGGCTTCCCCGAGGCGTTCGACTTCACTCAGGTGCCACGCCCATTTGCACCTATTTGACTAGGCTCGCACATTGAAACCACTTCGAAAACTTGGACATTTGCACGCACGACCAATATGGTTCAAGGCCGGTTTCCTAACAGGAGCCTGAAAGTATGAAGCGAACCTGCGAACAGTGCAGGGGGCGACGCGACTGCCCCGTCTGCGGAAGACCTGTCTCGGCTTTCGACCATGTGGGCGTGAGGGCATCTTCCGGCAGCAAGTTGGCCTCTGGAGTCTGGCACATCGCTTCCCCCTGCGGCCACGCGCAGATGCTCCCGGCAAAGGAGGTCAAGGGGGGCAGTCTGGCTGTGTACAACGGCGGGCCCCTCTGGAAGTCGGGCTACAGATGGCAGAACATCTACTGGGGGAGCTATTGGCAGGGGAAGACGATACCGTTCGCCCCCAAAGGCGTAGACAAGGCCGTCATGGATATCGAGGCCGACAAGAGTTATTCCGGCGGGCTTTCCGAGTACAACGTAGGGCAGGGGACCGTCCTCCCGAGCAAAATCATCACAGCCGACCCTCCGTCAACCATCGACGACTCCCAGATTGGTCCCCAGATCGCTTCCTGGATAAAGTTGGGACTGATTCCGGAACTCGGACAGCAGGGCGCTTACAACATATTCTTCCCACCGGGGACCACAGTCACCCTCGGCGGTTCTGCATCCTGTCAAGCTTTTTGCGATTTCCATAACACCGATGGTACTCACTTCTACACCGTCGAGCCATTCCCCTGCGCCTCCGGTTGCAATCAGTGCACTTCGAGTCCCTTCGACACCCTGACCATGGGACTCTCCGAGGAGTTAACCGAGCTCAAGACTGACATGAACCCAGGGACCGGGTGGGTGATAGGAAGCGAAGAGCTCTGTGATTTCTGCGATGAGAATTTCAAATGTGAGCGAGTAACCACGGGAGAGTATTGTCTGCCCCCCAGCGAGCTTGTCTTGGGAGATAACAAGCAAATCTCCCAGTACGAAGTCGGAGACTCCGTCGTTGGGAGAACAGGGCTCGAGAGCGTGGTTAAGACGTTCGAGCGTCACTATAATGGAGATCTGGTCGAAGTCAAGGGGACGGGGTTGTTGCCCCTCAAACTAACGCCCAATCATCCCGTTCTTGTCGTCAGGGGCACCGCTGAAAGGAAGGGACCTGTCGAATATTCATCGCCAGTTTGGAAGAATGCAGGTGATGTGCTGGAAAAACATGCATTCCTCCAAGGAGACTATCTTGTCCTTCCAAGAATCATCGGACGAATGGACCGAAGTCTATTCCCTCTTCGCAAGACCCAATGGTGTCACAGAGGGGCCCGGACCTATTCTAGGGCGTTCAGACTATCGAGCGTGAGTGCCTGGTTTGTGGGGCTGTACGTCGCAGAGGGTTGCGTCTATGGGAGGACAATAATCTTGACTCTTCATAGAAAGGAGATGGCATTTGCTAGGAGGGTCGTAGCATTCGCATCTTCAATGGGTTACAAGGCGACGATTAGACGTCGCTCCAGGAACGCAATTCGAGTCGCATTCAGCTCAGCACCGCTTGGCGAGTTTCTCCAGAAGCATTGCGGCGCTGGGGTCAAGAACAAGAAGATTCCAGAATTCATTCTATACAATAGAGATACCCGAATTCTACAATCATTTCTCGCGGGATACCTCTCAGGTGATGGGCATGTGAACAAGAGAAACCGAGTCATCTTCAATACAGTGTCCAAGGTTCTGGCGGAACAGATTCAGCTGGCTTGGGCCAGGCTGGGACAGTTCTGCGGGATTGAAGAAGGTTGGACAGACAGGGTACATTATGATCGAAAACTCATCTACAGAGGGGTGCTCTGCCCTAGTTCCCAACACAGGCGGGTCAAGATAAGGGACGCATACTTCATCATTCCGATTCAAAAAGTCAGTAGACATTTCTATGTGGGAAGAGTGTACAACATAGCCACGCGAGACCAGAGCTATCTCGTCTCTAACGCTGTCGTTCACAACTGCAATGCCTGGTATGACAACGCCAAGGCCGCCTGCTGGTCGCCATAGCCGCCGGCTACCAGTCTGTGGCTGGCCGGCTCCTCACTTTCACACTCCCCTGTCTCCTCGCCCGGCCCACCCTGGTCCCTCCGCTAATATTGGCGAAACCCATACGACCGCGGTTTGTCTCCCAAGGGAAGGACGATGAACTGCGACGTCGCAGAGTTCTGGAAGATGAAGGACGGAAGACTCGAATCGGTCACCACCTACTTCGACACGGCAGCCTTGAACAACTTCCTGACCTGGGCCGCCATTGGCCCCCGACCGAGAATTGACGGCTAGGCCAGAGTCTGCTGCTCGTCTCCTAGCTTGACTTCGTTCTGTACGGCGAGCTGCTCCTCGAGCTTTCTGACCCGCTTTCCGAGTTCGTCCAGGGACCGCCCGAGCTCCTCCACCAGCGCTGCGAGCTTCTCGTTCTCTGCCTCCTTCGCAGACTTGACCTGGAACGTCTTCGGGAGCCTCCCCTCTTTGATCATCAGCATGATGAGCTCGTACAGCTTCTGCTCGACGACAGGCCTGTCCTCTTCGGTGACCGGGAGCGTTCCGGAGTACAGGTGGACCAGACGGTCGAGGTCGGAGAACCTCCTGTCCCTGTACACCACCCTGTACTGATACCCGGTCCCCACCGCGCTCGAGTAGTACCAGATGTCGGTCTTCTTCGTCCTGTCGAGCTGGGGTCCGTCCATCAGGAACTCCACGTCTCTTCCGCTCATGGGGTTCTTCTCAGCGAAGTTCGGCTTCAGGGAACCGTTGATGTAGGAGAGCACGAACTCGTCCACGAGACGGTGCTTCATCTCGCCTCCAAAGTTGCTGTCGCTCGCTTCGATCATCTGTTGCGCTTCTTGCGTCGGTCCCGCTTTTGAGAATCTGAGCCAACGAATGTTCATCTGAGAGTCAGTCTTGACTACACACGGCGGCCCTAGCAGAAGGAAGGGAGAAACGTAGGCTCCCTTCCGAAAACCCTTACCAACAACTCGCTGACGCCATTCAAATCCGCCGCCGCGTGCCACCGTTGTTTGAGCGACAGAAGCAGGGCAGAAATCCTTGAAGCCATCCTCCACGTATTCGCCGCCGGAGACGGGAGGAAGCTTAGGATGATGTACGGCGCCGACCTCTCGTTCGCTCAGCTCGAGGAATACGCAGACTTCATGACCAAGACGGGGCTGGTATACACGGAGGAAGGGTCAGGTCTCTACAAGCTCGCCCCGAAGGGAGAAGCGCTCCTCCGGAACGCGGAGCATCCCGAAGCGTCGAGGATCGCAGAAGAAAGGGCGGTTCGGTAGTCCGGCCTGAAAGAGCCAATCTCAGATTCCGCTATAAAGGGCACCGCTCTCCCCTGCCACGTGTAGCATGAACCTGGTATCTGCCGGTCTTCTCCTGTTCTGGGGGGTCTACTTTGGAATGGCGGGGGTTGGAAACGTGGTGGACTGGCTGACCAACCACGGATACCGGGGGAGGCTCTTCAGGTCCTCGAGCAAGAACCTTGAGCTCATGGAGAGGGTCGCGAAAAGGCACCGCTCTAGCGCGTCCACCATAGGGGCGCTCTTCGCAGTGATCATGTCATGGGAACTCCTCTCCTCCTTGGCCTACTTTTCCGCGCTCGGCCTCTATCTGGCGGGGAACTCGTCTCTCCTGCCGTACGCGTTCTTCATCGGCATGGGGCTCTTCGCCGGGCTCATCCTCGGCAACGAGGCCTTCGTCTATTATGACGACGAGGAGGAGCACGTGGTGATGCTGATCGCCCAGCTCATTTCATACATAGCCGTGATATTGCTCTGACCGCCGAAGCTCAGGCCTGCTTGTAGGCGATTATGTTCCCATCTCTGTCGTCCACGAGGACTTCCTTCTTCTCAGCGCCTATCCCGGAGATCTCGGCGATGACCTTCCACTTCGAGTCCGTCTCCATGGCCACCACCGAAGAGACCTTCACTCTCTCGTAGCCCGCGTCCTCCTTGAGGAACTTCTTGGTGACTCCGATAACCTCTGTGATCGACATCCTCATGGGCGGACGCCACGGGGACGCCACAAGCCTTCTTTCAATCTTCCGCGGTCCCTCGGAAGTGAGCGCGACACCAAGTTTAACATCTGGGCCGGTCCGGCGCCCGACCAGCCTGAACAAGAAATTCAGCGAGGCCCTGGCCGACGAATCCAAAGCGCCTCCGACTCTGAAGACCATCGGCATGCACCTGGTGAAGTGCGGAGACGGGACCGCGACGATAACCCTGAACGCTGACCGCAGATTCCACAACCCCATGGGGACTCTCCATGGAGGGGTCATGACGGACCTCGCTGACGCCTGCATAGGCATTGCCACCATGACCACCCTCGCCGACGGCGAGTCGTTCACGACCTTGGAGGTGAAAATGAACTTCCTCCGCCCGGTTGTCGAGGGGGTGCTTAGGGCGGAGGCGAAAGTGGTTCATCGCGGAAGGACAGTGGCGATGACCGAAGTCGTCCTGAAGAACCACGAGGGCAAGGACGTTGCAAGAGGGACCGCAACCCAGATGGTCCTCCGCACGGGGAGGTGAGCCCTTGGGGTTCAAGATTATACGCGCCAAGCCTGACGACCTCGAGCTGCTCGTCGAACATCGACTGAGCATGTGGCATGAGCTCCGCCCCGAGTTCAAGAGGAAGATAGACCGGTCGGAGGCATACACCCGTCGGTGGATCAAGGCGAAGCTCGCGAGCGGCGAGCTCATCGGGTTCATCGCCAGGGCTCCGGACGGGAGGGTGGCGGGGAGCGGGTGCATCTGGCTCAGAGAGGAGGTCCCCAGGCCCAATAACCCACTGCACGTCGTGCCGTACCTCATGTCGATGTACACGGTGAAGGGCTTCAGGATGCAGGGAGTGGCGAAGGAGATCGTAAAGCGTGCGGTGAAGTGGAGCAGGGTACATCACCATGAAAGGGTGGTGCTCCATTCTTCGGATCACGGGAGGCATCTGTATGAAGAGGTCGGCTTCATGCCCACTCACGAGATGCGGCTGATCCTCTGACCGACAAGTGGAAGGCCGCAGGGCTCTCCTCCCGAAATTCCGTTCAACAGTGTTGGTTCAAAATCCATCCAGAGATTTCAGGGGCATGGCTGCGGCCAGACTAGGTGGTGTGCTCAATGCCCCATAATCGCTTTCGATCAACCCCGGGAGATCAGGCGCAGGACCAGCGTCATCCTAGGCCTAGATGCCCATAATGTTGTGTCGGAGCTCTGCAGGGGGCGGGGGACCGCCAACGCCGACGAGGGATACTTCCTACCGGTCACCGACAACAGGAACTCCACGATACTGTCCAAGATGGAGGGGCGCCACCTTGTGAAGTGCCCAAAGTGGGATGACCAGCCGGTGAGGCTCATCAGGCGGGATGAGGAACTCCGGGCGATAGCCTGCCCGAGGTGCAGAAACAGGTTAGTATGGGTAGAAACGAATTCGATTATGAAGGCCCCCGGCGCCGGCGGAAGACCGCCGGGTCCATTCGCGGGCGCTCCTGACGCTCACCGGCAGCGCCGGCCGTAGTCTTTTACTTGACTGCGAGTGACAATCCATGACAAGAAGATGGCAGGTTACGAATTCAAGTGCAAGGACATCGACATGCAGTGCGGCTTCGAAGTGAAAGGAGTTCCCTCCAAGGACGAGGTGATGCAGATCGCATCTGTCCACGCGAAGGCCGCGCACGGCATGCAGACGGTCCCGCCAGAAGTTGCACAGAAGGTCAGCTCAGCCATTCGGGGCTAGCTGGCCGTCCCATTTGTCAGGAACGACGAGCCTCACCCAAGTTCTCTCCTCACGGGCGGATGTGAGTAGCAGGCAGCCTGCATCCCGGTCCCTTCCATGAGCCTCGGCGGGCCGTCATGAATCCTCTTTTCTAGAGGCGGGTAGACCCTCGATGGGAATGGCGATTCCTGGCCTGAAGGACATCGAAGGCGCGGAGAGGAGGATAGCAGGGGTGGCCAGCAGGACACCCCTCGTCGAGTCTCCTGCCCTCTCCAAAATCTGTGGCCGCGAAGTCTTCCTCAAACTCGAGTGCTTCCAGCCGATCAAGGTATTCAAGATAAGGGGCGCATACAACAAGATTGCCCAGGTCAAGGAGAGGGCAGTGGTCGCTGCCTCGTCCGGGAACCACGGCATCGCGGTGGCCTACAGTTCTAGGATGCTCGGCAAAAGGTGTACTGTGGTGGTACCCGAGACCATCATCAAAGAGAAGGCCGAGGCGATAGCGGAATATGGGGCCGAAGTGGTGAAGGTGGGCAGGTTCAGCAACGAGCGGGAGGCCGAGGCGAGAAAGATTGCAGGCGCGACCGACTCGGCATTCGTCCACCCGTTCAACGACCGAGACGTCGTTGCCGGTCAGGGGACATGCGGGCTGGAAATCTCCCAGCAACTGAACGACTTCGACTCCGTGCTAGTCCCTGTCGGTGGGGGCGGTCTGATTTCTGGGATCTCGATTGCGCTCAAGAGCCAGAACCCGAGGCTGAAGATATTCGGGGTCGAGCCTGAAGGCGCCCCCAAGCTCACAGGTGCCCTTCGCGCGAAGAAGGTGGTGAGCGTCCCTTCGCCAGCATCGATTGCCGATGGCTTGATACCGTCGGCCCTCGGAGACCTCACATTCGATGCGTGCTCCCGTTACGTCGACGGGGCGTTCACAGTTTCAGAAGACGAGATCTTCAACGCGACCAGGGTCATGGCGAAGGCGGCCAGAATCATAGCGGAACCTTCGGGGGCTGCCCCCCTCGCTCCTCTTCTCTCTCACAGGGGTGGCCTTGGAGAGCGGGTCGTGGTGGTGGTATCGGGCGGGAATGTCTCCCGAGACGTCCTGTTGAAGGTACTCACCTAGCCCCTTCGGGATTTCGCAAGGAAGATATCCCAGCGGTGCAGACCGCGCCGTCGTGTACGCCAAGAGCCTGGTGGTCTTCACTCTCTGCACGGCGCTGGTCATCGGCGTGGCGGTGGTGCTGAACTACGAGGCGGCTTCGGTGGGAAACCAGATACGGTCCCTGCCGACGCTGCAGGCTACCTGTTCGCCGAACGACTCATCATGCCCTCACTTCTCGATAGTGTCAACCAGCCTTCGGACTCAGAACACGACGGACCAGTTGGGGATTGCCAATCCGGCTTTTCTCACGCTTGAATTGAACGTTTCAGGGAACGCCGCCCTGAGCAGCGTCCACCTCTACGTGGGCAACGTTTCCGCCGGGGTCGTACAGGGACCATTCGGACCCGGCATGAACCGCATCGTGAACTTCACACTCTCCGCCGCGGCCGTCGTCTCCCCTGGCAGGACGTATCTGCTGAGCGTTCAGGGCTTCAACGCAAGCGGGGGATATGTTATCGAGTCCGAAGAAGTCACGGATGTTGGACAGGTGCCCTACTACTCATAGGGACTTTCCGTCCAGACGCTCGCTTCCACCCGCCTATATACAGAGCAGGCGCCCATTGACTCGTTGTTCACGGGCCTGACCGCATCAGTCCTAGACCTGGCGACTTGGATTCAGACAGCCTCCATGGCCGTCCCAATCTCTCAGCTCTCGTTCATCTCCTGGTTTCTGTTCGCCGTCGGCGGCGCCCTCTGGTAAGGCACCGTTCAACGCAACTGAACGGCCGCCTCTTTCCCTTTCAAAAATGTCGTTTCAATAATCATACAGGACATACCTCAGGCGATGATTAGCGCGATAAGGCGTAGGTTCACGAATTCAATCGAAGAAGACGCCTGGGACACCGACCGAGAGTTCGGGCCAGAGGTCGGAGAGTCCTCGGAACTCCATACCGATGCCGCTGTCCTGCTTGCCTCCGCCCAGACCGCCCCAGGATATTTCCGGGGCGACGAGAGTCTCACGGACTACTACAAAGACATCGTCAGGACCGCCATTGAGAACAGGGGGCGCTATGGGGACCACTGGATACCGGTGCCATGGCTCAGAATGATCCTCGCAGGCCTGGAGTCCAGGCATATCGACCCCGACCTGCTGTGGTACGAGGCGGATATCGACAGCGCGGCGGTCTTGGGAGCTGAGGTTCCCTCGTACGAAGAGCTATTCCCATCAGAAGGCGACTTGGCCAGACTAAGGTAGCGGGAATCCGGAAGTCCGGTCTAGGGCGACCCGACGCCTCCGGCTCGGGGGACGAACCCGGTGATTGCCCACATTATCCTAGTACCTGCGCCGCACGGAATCTGGCGAACATCGACCTCACCAGGAGGTCACGCGCCAACCTGGTCCTCTCACAACGACGTTGCCCTGGAGAGGCTACTCTCCCATCGGACAGGGGCGTTGTAACCTTCCCGCAGAGCTTAGGCACCTAACCGCCTTCCAGCGATTGAACTACAGTCAAGTTTAACAGAATCCCACATACCAGCAAACGCAGTTCTTGACGCCAGACATCCCGCATCTGGCCCCGGCGCTCACCGCCATGGGGAACGACTAGAAATGGCCCTCATCACGTTCGGGGCAAAATCAGCGGAGCGGATTCTAGCCGGGAAGAAGACGGTGACCTTCCGCAAGTGGCCAAACGCGAGAGTGAAGGTCGGCGAAGAGTACGACGCCGCCCGGATGGGATACCCGCCGTCGAAGTTCGCGAAGATCAGGGTCACCGGGCTGAGGAGGATAAGGCTAGGCAGCATCGACGACAGGCTCGCCCGCAGAGACGGCGCGTCTTCATCCACCGAAGTGAAAACCCACTGGTCCAAGCAGGGCTTCAAGGCGAGCGACGAGCTCTGGCTTGTCGAATTCGACCTCGTCTAGCTCACCGCCCGCCGGCACCCGCCGGCATCCCACAGAAACGGTTTAGAACATCTATCATGGTCCTTGGCCCGTGTTCGACGTCTCCCTGAAGCTGGACCATTCCCTCCCGTTCTGCGGCCTCTCGAAGCTCTTCCCTGCAGTGAGCATCCAGAGATGGTGCAACCTCCAGGTGGACATCTTGGAGTTCCAGGCGCCGAAGGAAGAAGACGCCGAGAGGCTGGAGCCCGCACTCCGGAAGATGCTGAAGAGCCTGGGCGCCCGGCTGATACGGTTCAACCGTTATTCGCCCAAGAACCTCGAGGCTGTGATAGGGTGCAAGTGCGCCACCGACAACTCGACCGTCGCTCTGATTGAATGGGCCGGGTGCATCCCCGTGATGCCCGTAAACTATAGGGGCGGCCAGGAGTACTGCAGGGTCCTCGCCTTCACGAAGGACACCCTGGACGACGCCATGACCAGCCTCTCGAAGGTCTCCAAGCTGGTCGTCGAAAGCAGGTCGGTGATACCGAGGGAGTCTGCCAAGGGGGCCATAACCGTCCCCGTGGACGAGTTCCTGGGGGCCTTGACGAAGAAGCAGCTGGCCGCATTCATGATGGCAATGCAGATGGGGTACTACGGGATGCCGAAGGGGGCGACCATAGACGAAATCGCGTCCAAGCAGGGGATGAAGCGGTCCACCTATGAGGAGCACCTGCGAAAGGCCGAGCTCAAGATACTGCAGGCAGTCCGACCCTACGCGAGGTTGGCCTACGTCACAGCGAAAGAGAAGGGCTAGGCCCTAACTGTAGGGGGCACCCTTCTTCCCGCCCTGAAGGTATGGCCTTATCCTCGCCTCGATCATCTGCTTCGGAGCGGCGCCGACCAGACCGTCCACGGGCTGGCCGTCCTTGAACACCATTATGGTCGGTATCCCCTGAATCCCGAACTGCTGGGATGTCGCTGGATTGTCGTCTACGTTCAGCTTCCCAAACATAGCCTTCCCGGCCATCTCCGACGCGAGCTGCTCGAGCACCGGCGACACGACCCTGCAGGGGCCGCACCACGGGGCCCAGAAGTCTACCACCACCACGGGGTGGCTGGAGACGACTTCGCCGAAGTTCGCGTCGGTCATCTCAACGGGCTTAGGCTGGGGCGTTGTTCCCACGGGCTGAGACGCTACCTTCAGCATCTCTTCGTATCTCTTCTGGTTGATCTGCCGTATTTCATCGTCGAAGCTCATTCGATTGGACGTCAGGCATGGCTGGATTTAGGGATACAGCCGGCGTGCGCCGGCATCATTCGAGGTAGTCTTCAAGCTCCTCCAGGATGGACCTCACAGAGAACTCCCTGAGGTTGAGAGCCTCCGAGATCCGGTCAACCTCTCTTTCGTGCTCGTCGAGGACGTGGAGCAAGACCTTCCGGGTGTCCAACCTCTCGAACCTGCTGGCAACCCTTGCAGCCTCGTGCATGGCCAGGTTCCTCACCCCCAGGAGCTCAGTCCGCTCGTCCTCAATCTCATCCATCCTGTCGTCGACGTCGCTCAAGACCTCCGAAAGGCTTGAGAGCTTCTTGGCGTCATCGATGTCCTCGGCCGCTTCCTCCACACGCTTCCTGAGGCGCCCGGCGAGCTCAGAACGCCTCCCCTTCGGTCTTGGTTCGATTGCTGTCCCCTTTTCGATGAACAGGTTCGGGCCGAGGTCCATTGTAATCGATATGCCCTTCACCAAAGAATATCTCCTCCTCGGCGGTCCGCTTTCGCTCTTCTCAGATGCGAAGGCGACGAGACCGGCTTCCTTCATTACCCTGAGGTGCTTTGCTACGAGGGACTGGCCGAGCCCGAGCTCCTTCGACAGCTGGAGCTCGTAGGCGGGCTCCCGGCTGAGCCTCTTGATGATTTTCCTTCGGATTGGATTCTCTACAACCTGGAGAATCGTGTCGAGTTCTTCGCTTTCCATCCCTGGTCACTTTAACAAAAAGGAAGTAGGGGAGGCCCCCTACTTGAGGTCCACCCTCTTGGACTGGTCTATGGCTTTGGGCTCCTTCTTTGGGAGCTTCAGCTCAAGGACCCCATTCTTCATGGTCCCGCTGACCTTCTCGGAGACGACTTCCTCGGGGAGCATCAGGTACCTCCTGACGTAGGATCTGGTGCTCTGCAACTGCGTGCTCTCTCTGCTCTTGCTTTCCTTGTCTGTCTTCTTCTCGCCCTTCAGCTCCAGACCGTCGGAGCTGATCCTGACTTCGACGTCGTCCTTTTCGAAGCCGGGGAGCTCAACAGTCAGGACGTAGTGGTCTCCCCTGTCCTGGAGGTCGATCGAAGGCTCCTTCCCAGCGAACTCGCCCCAGAAGGGGCGCATGGAGTCAGGGAAGAGCGGATGCATGAACTCACCGAACGGCCGCATGAAGTCTTCGAAGATCCTCGACAGACCGAACTCTGGGAGGGCCAGGGCTGTCGAGTCCGATTCCTCGTCTCTGCGGGATTTCTCTTTTCTTGTCTTGTCTGCCATCTTCTGTCACCTTCAGTATATCACCTTAAGTGATATACCTATTTAAATTTACTGTCGGCTCCATCCGGCCATCGTCGACACGACTATCGACACGACGACGGTGCCTATCACCACCAGAGAGTAGGCTGTCCAGCCATCAGCCCCGTCTGAGGGCGACCAACGCGATCACAATCCCGACCGCACCCCGCCCTGAAAGGATGAACGCGATGTGCCTCGGCGCCCCATCCTCGGTGACCTTCAACACGGACCTGGTAGCGAAGAAGGTGAGCGCAATGGTGGGCACCATCGCAGTGACCAGCATCACGCCAGCGGGGCACAATCTCGCGTCGGCTGTTTCCGCGCCTACTCCAAGAACTTCTGGTTGAAGTAGGACAGGAGCCTCTCGGGGTTGTACGCCTCCCCGAACACCTTCTCCTGGAGAGCTTTCGGGGCGTACATCGCCCCGTACCTGTGGATGTTCGTCCCCAGCCATTCTTTCAGTTGAAGGACATCTTTCTTCTGAAGCGCCTCTCTGATGACCCCGCCATCCTTCATCCTGTGCCAGATCATCGCGGCGACGATGTTACCGAGGGTATAGGTCGCGAAGTAGCCGAAGGAGCCGTTGCTCCAGTGGACGTCCTGGAGGACCCCTTCGGCGTCGTTCTTCGGCCTCATTCCCAGGAAGTCGTCGAAGGTGTCGTTCCAGAGCGCAGGGATTTCGGAGACCTCGACGTCTCCGGCGATGACCTTCTTCTCGACCTCGTATCTCAGCGCCGTGTGGAGGTTGTATGTCAGTTCGTCGGCATCGACCCTGATGAAACTCTTCTTCACGGTGTTGAAGTATCTGTAGAGGCTTTCGTCGTCGTACCCCTTGATGAAGGGAAGGTTCTTCCTCAGGAGCGGGTCTGCGAACTTCACGAACTCCCGGCTCCTCCCGACAACGTTCTCCCAGAACCTCGACTGCGACTCGTGTATGCCGTATGACGCGCCTGTCTCCAGGGGCGTGTAGGCCAGCTTCTCCCCCATGCCTAGGTTGTAGATGGCATGGCCGCTTTCGTGGATGGTCGAGTAGAAGGTCGCCTTGAAGTCGACCCCTTCATATCTCGTCGTGATCCTTACGTCGTCGCCGGCTATCCCTACCGTGAACGGGTGCGTCGAGACGTCCATCCTGAACCTGTCGGCGGGCATCTTCAGCATTCCGACGACCCCCTGGTTGACGACCTCCATCGAGGCCGTGTCATATTTGACCGACTCCAGAGGGTGCCTCGAAGGGAACGCCCCTGACTTGGCGACTTTCGCCAGCAGTTTCTTCGACTCTGGGATCAGCTCGGCATAAACCGCGTCGGCATCGCGGACGGTGAACCCCTCCTCGAACTGGTTCAGAAGCGCATTGTAGGGGTGCTTCTCGTACCCCAGCTTGTCGGCCACCTTCCTCTGGAGCCCGACTATCTTCTCCAGATGCGGCCTGAATAGCCTGAACTCGGATTTCTTGCGCGCCTCCCTCCATACGACGGTCGCTTCAGTTGTCACCCTCTGCAGCTCTTCGACCAGCTCTGGAGGGACCTTCAAGTAGTAGTCAAGGTTCCTGCGCATGACCCTGACGACCCCTCTTTCCATGTCGTCCAGGTCCCTGGCCTTTTCCGCCTTCCGAACGAGACCGTCCAGCTCTATGGTCGCCTTCTGAGACATCACTGCGAGCTGCCCGAGTGCAATCCCTCTCGGCCTCGCGCCGCTCTGGGGCATGTGGGTCTCCGTGTCCCACCCCAGAACCGCCGATGAATGGCCCAGCGCCCAGATCTGGACATACTGCTTCAGTATTTCGCTGACGACAGGATTCTTTGCCAAGGTCGAACGGCGCCGCTTTGGCGGATGGATTTTTCAGCTTTGCCGCCGCTCCGGGAAAAGGTTCTATTCCGGGCGCCACCCGAAGCCGAGTATGGATCTAGAGGACAGAGAGACCTGGGAACGGGCTCTGACCCGGCTCAGGAAGGAGAAGGACGAATTCTTCAGGGCAAGCGACGACTCCCCTCTTTCATCCGGACAGCGGAAGGGCTTCACCGGGCTCAGGTACTTCGACCCGGACCCATCCTTCCGCTTCGAAGCGAGGCTCCAGCGGTACTCCGACCCCGCTTCGGTCATGATGACGACCAGCAAAGGAACCAGGCAGCTCTTCAACAGGGTAGGCTATTTCGAAGTCTCTCTCGACGGCAGGCCAGTCAGGGTGCACGTGTTCCAATCGGCGGAGAGGGATGACCCGAACATATTCGTCCCCTTCCGCGACGGCACCTCGGGGAAGGAAAGCTACGGAGCAGCGCGTTACCTCGACCTGGAGGTGGAGCACGATGACAACTACGCCTTGGACTTCAACTACGCCTACAACCCATACTGCGCCTACTCGGAGGACTACATCTGCCCTCTTCCGCCCCAGGAGAACTGGCTGGCAGCACCGGTCCGGGCCGGGGAGAAAAAGTACCACGACTAGGCACGTCGGCGCAGTCCAAGACGTGAGACATGACTACATCCGGGATGGGAGCGGTTCGCACCTAGTAAATCATCCTGTCGCTTGCGGCGAGCGAGCCGCGTCGAGATAGGAACCTGGGGCCGGCAATCCTTCTCCTTCGTGCCTCACCAAGCACCGAAAGCTGAACCTGGAAGATAGCGTGGAAGAGCGTCTCGATGGGGGTCCTCCCCCATTCTCGGATGACAGAAGACCTGCGATTGGCGAGGGCTCTGCTCAGCTTGGCCGCCATGCCGGATGGGTCGAAGCAGGAGAAGCTGTTCACGGCGTCCGACCCGTCCATCGAAAACAGTTCAAGATGGTTGAACTCCTCCAGAAGTTCGGCGTGGGCCTTCGCTCCGAGAATCTCGTAGGTCTTGGCGGCGGCATAGAGAGCAACAGGGAAGGCCAGAGAGTTGCCAAGGAAGTAGGTGGTGCCGTTCCCCCCTGCGAAGGCAGCGTCTCCGTAGCTCGCCTTGCTGAGCGCTCTTCTGAAGTCGCACCTGCCTTCGGCCCCTGAAATCCTCATGACCGCGAGGGCGGACAGGGTGAAAGAGAGCACCCCGGGGGTCCTGGGCAAGTAGGTCATGGGGAGCAGGATCATGCGGTCTGTGAACCGCGCCAGCGGGCTGTGGGCGACGGCGGTAAGCGCAGTGGTTCGCTTCGCGTACTGTCCTACCCTCCTGGCCGCCTGGGCGTTCGACCTTGTCCGCCCCGAGACCGAGACGAAATACACCTCCTTCCCCTCGGCGATCTCCGGGGCGCTCGCGAGGACGTAGGGGTCGAGGGCGATGTGGCGGCAGTCGGAGGCGAAGAACCCCAACTGCGCCGCAGCGAATGAATCTCCCGCGCCTACGAAGATCGAACCCCGCCTGGCCTTCGGAATCTCCAGGCGGTCGAACTCTTCGAGGGCCCCCGGCTGACTCTCCACCTCTTCCGACAGGCCTTTGATGAGGCCTTCCAACGCCCTGTTCGACGTGCCGGGTCTAATAACAGCAGGGGTGGTCCTCCACCTCCAAAGGATTATACCTCCGCCCGTCCGGCTGCGACCCGAAGCGATACGGAGTCTGCCCCCTACAGGTTCCCTTCCCCTCTGGACGAGGGCAGGATTCTGTCGAGGCCGAACAGGTTCATCATGCTCGTGAAAACCAGAGGGAAGACCCTCAGGTGCCACTGCCCCACCACCGGGAGGCTCGGGGACCTGAAGCTGGCCGGTCTGCCGTGTCTCTATTCGACTTCAGACTCGGAGCTCCGGAAGACCAGCCATACAGTGGAAGCGATATCGACTTCGCCCAAGGGGAGCAGCTGGATCGGAATCAACCAGACGGCGGCGAACAGGTACTTCGAACACTTCCTGAGGAATGGCGCCCTCAGACGCCTGGCAGAAGGGGAGGTGAAGAGGGAGGTGAAACTCGGAAAGTCGAGGATCGATTTCCTGGTCGGGGACACGTATATTGAGGTCAAGACGCCTCTGATCATGCTTCCTGCCCCCGCCGAAATCCCAAGGACCAAGCCCAGCAGGTTTGACTCATTCGAGAGGCTGATTCGCCACATGGGGGAGCTGAAGGATTCGCTCTCCCACGGAATGAAAGCGAAGATCGTCCTCTGCTTCCTCTACGATGCCGAGCCGTTCACCCCCCCGCCCCCAGACGGGTCAAACGAGAGAATCCTGGCGGCCGTCCGGGCAGCCGAGGAGGCCGGGGTAGAACGGTGGCAGGTGAATCTGAAAGTGGACCGGAGAGGAGTCTCGCTGGTCAGATACTTTCAGAACATACCGTACGCTTCTCATCAGAAACAATGGGCGTGACTCGCGGACCTGCCGCGAATTACTGGTCTTCCTGACGCACTGCGCTGCAGCTGCTGGACGTGAGAGGGAGTTGGCAGGACAGCTCGTTGTTGGCGCCTTCGGAGGCTATGACGTGGATGCCGTACGTCTGACCCACAGCGGTCGACGGGACGAGCACGAAGTTCGCGTTGCCGAAGGCTATCTCGCCTGAGAAGGTGAGAGTGACGCACTGTCCCTTTGCCAGGGTCAGACCGTGGTACCCGTTCTCATCCATGCTGTAATTCACCAAGTTCATCTTCAGAGCGACGCAAGAAGTGCCCGATACCGTCGAATTTACCGGTACGAACACAACCTCATTCATGTGCTCCATTTCACACTCTCCCCTGGTGAAAGTTGTGGTGGTGGTCGTGGAAGTCGCACGGTCCTCGCCCTCAGTCTGGGTCTGCGTTTCAGTCGTGCCGTATGAACCACAAGGGTTCCCCACGGCGCTGAAGTTCCCATGGATTGCGATGGCGTTCAGGACGACCGAGGAGTTGCCTGTGTTCTCGACCTGGACCGTGACGGTGCTACTGTTGCCCGCCACCGAAAGGGCTGTGAGGTTGGCGGTCAGGTTCCCCTGTGCCTGCCGCAGCTGGTTCTCGTCCTGGAGCGTCAGCGTCTGCTGCGAACCCACCTGCCTCTGGCTTTCTCCCTGTCTCTCGGACCTGACAATCCCGACCGCGGATGGAATCATCTGGTACCCGCCGGGGGTGCTGACAATCACCGGGCTGAGCCTCAAGAGGGCTATGTTGGACCCCTGGATGGCGGACGGCGTCGGCAGAGTCACCGACAGGGCGCTCCCCCCGGTCGCCAGAGTCACGGGTGACTTTGTCCCGTTGACGTCGATGCTGATGCCTGTGACTGTCAGATTGAACGAGTAGACAACAGTCCCGCTCGGCAGGCTTGCCAGCGCTATGGTCTGAGATATGTTTTGCAGCCTAAGCAGGTCGAGGGTCGCTGAGTTGGTAACTGTGACTGTCCTGGTAGTCTGCTGCCCGCCGCTAGCCGGCTCTCCGACGAGGAGCGAGATGGAGGAATAGGTGAGATTGAGGGAGCTGGTCCCCCTTGGTACCGTCGGAGGGTCGGTCAGCTGTATCGCAAGACTGGCCTGAGTCCCCCCCTGCACTCCAGTTCCGATGGACTGATTGAGATAGAATGTGGATGAAAGTATGATGGCCGCTGCTACAGCCAGCGCTGCTACCGTGTATTTCAGTGCTTGTCTTCTTACGGACATTTACGCCCTCCCCATCACATGTCTGTGGATATTGCTAGGCCGTTGAATGCCTGGTCCCTCGTCTTCGATGGCCCGTTCAACCGACTTGAATGGCCCCCGCTGAAAGACAGTCACTTCCAGGAGGCAAGCCTGCGCCAGACCCCGACCGTCTCAAACCAGACCACGACGATCAGCGCCAGAGACGACCCCACTAGAAAGGGGAGATAGGATGCGACATTGAGGGCCATGAAAGAGAAGTACCCCAACAGCGCCGTGAAAAGAACCGAGATGAAGAGGAGTTGCGGGACCACAAGGGTTCCCACCTTCACGTACCCTTCGAGCAACTGCTTTGTCGTGTCCTTCATCGCTAGGTAGCGGCCGTAGGAGTCTTGGGTCGCGTACCCCGCGTCAATCAGCCTCCGGAGATGGTAGGACGCAAGGGAGGCCGTGGAGAACTCCAGACCACCCTGGACGTCTTTGAGCTCGCATGGCCCATGCTGGAGGATGTAGAGGTAGACGCGCAGTGTGTTCCCCTTGATTTCTAGTCCGGGGCCGGGGCCCTGGGCCCTACTCATTCGCAAGCAACACCGTCATCTCTTCTCAATTTAACACTAGGGCCTTGAACTCATCCTGTTGACGTATTCCGTGACCACGCCGTGGGCCGGGTTCGCCTTCAGGGCCTCGAGTCTGATGGACCTGTTTTCCCGCAGATTCTCTCGGAGTCTCTGCATGAAGTCACTGGGGTTCTTCACCACCCCCCTATTGGCCTCCGACACCACCGACTCGTGGTCACACACAATCGTGAACCTGCTCAGTGAGCCCTTCAACTCCTCTATGGCGAAGAGTATCGCTAGGACCTCGGCGTCATCGCTCTCTGTGGCCTCCGCTTCCTTGACGTTCTGCCTGCCACCTCCTTCCACTACATACCCCACGAAAGCCTGTCGCGGGAGCGAGGGGTCGTGCATGTTCAGGACCTTTGCATCAACATACACCTTGGGAGCCTTGTTTCGGCCGAACAGCCTCATCTCTTCCTCACGCCAGGGAAAATCTCGCCGTCTTAAATAGCGCATCCGAGCGGATTCTTCAATGAATACCGACCTTCTCCTAGAAGTCCTCGCTCCTTCCAGTGGGGAACGTATACTCGACGTCGGGGCGGGAAGTGGAAGGGTCGCAGACCGGGTAATGAAGGCTTCAGGAGGAGCAGAGGTCTACGCCGTGGATCCGAACGAAAAACGAGCCGAGTCGATGAAGAAAGAATTCCCTGCCATCAGGAGCTCGGTGGCCAGCGCAGAAAGTCTCCCCTTCACCGACTCCTTTTTCGACAAAGTGTATTCCACGATGGCCCTCCACCACTTTTCCGACCTCGACAGAGCCCTCTACGAAGTCGCACGGGTTCTCAAGCCCGGCGGCTCGTTCATCGTGCTCGAGGTCGAACCCGGCTCTAAGCTTGGGAGCCTCTTCAGGTTCTTCGGGAAGGCAATCGGGGAACACATGGGGATGCTGACAAGGGAACAGCTTCAGGGACGGCTGGAGTCCGTCGGGGGCTTCCGAGTCGTGCGGTCTGGAAAGCAGGGGTCGCGTTACCTGATTCAGGCCTCCAGGGCCTGAACACAGTCGGACGACTGCCGGCCAGGGGCGCGATGTGAGCGGAGAAGGAACCAGACCTCCATGAGGTCAGCGAAGCCAACGAGGAGTGCGGTCCAACACCACGAAGGGCCGAGTAGAGAGATACCGATGCCGCGGCTACCGAGACACGACCAGCCCTTGCTCGCTCATTGTTAACTACCTCGAAGAGGACGCGGAAATGGTTGCCGTTCATCGACCTGGGGCCGGACCGGATTGAATACACGTTGGTAAACGGAAGGAGTCGCAGGTACACCTACTTCAGGTTCAGGGACGATCTGACCCTAGAAGTGGTCCTTCCACGGGGAAGGAAGGTGGACGTCGCGAGGATGGTGAAGGAAAGGTCAACCTGGCTCCGGCGCGAATACGATAGGCTATCCAGGGTAACGAACGTGCTGGGAGGAGAGCAGGTGATGTTCGACGGCAAGATGCTGAGGGTTGTCTTTCTGCGCAGCCCGGAGGATTCTATCCGCCCCGAGCCGTCGAAGGGGACGATAACCCTCTCCGCCAGCGGGTCTGAGCGGCTGAAGGAACTGGTGCGTCGATGGTTCCTGGCCGAGAGTTCCGCCTATGCGGTGAAAAAGGTCGCTGAACTCTCGCCGAAGCTCGGGGTGAGGGCCAGCCGGGTCGACGTGAGAGAAGTCGGCAAATGGGGGTACTGCACCCGAGGAGGGAGGCTCTCTTTTAGCTGGCAGCTTGCCGCCCTTCCAGAAAGGCTCAGGGAATATGTGGTCCTCCACGAGCTGACCCACCTGGTCCACTTCGACCATTCAAGAGCCTTCAAGAAGAGGCTCGCAGAGGTCTGTCCGGACTTCAGGGCGCGAGAGAAGGAACTGGCTCTGATTGTTCCGTTCGACAGGCTCGCCCTGCCATAGCTGCACCTCCCGCCGGTCTTCCGGTGCGGGCGAACCGAACGCACAATCCATCTTCCGCGATAATTCCTTCTTCCGTCCACCCTTCCCGCCGGTAATTTCCTTTTGAGGAGTCCCTACACAGAGGACGCCTTCTTCCCCACTTTAGAGTTCTATGGCGACTCTCAATGTGAAAATACCAGAAGACAAATCTGAAAGACTTCTAGCCACAGTCTACATTGCCCTCTTCGTTGGAGCAGCGACGGTGGGCGTTGCCTACACCATCAGCATGTCGAACTGGAACAACTACGTCTTCGCGTACTGGGGCGACGGGTCAACCAACCCGGGCCGTACGGTAACGCCGACAACGTCTGCGACGCTGACCGCCTACTACAGCACCGGCGGACTATTCTAGAAGCCTGGTGGGAGCCGCTTCGTTTCGGGCCGGCACCGTCTCCGGCTGGGAGAACGGCTCCTCCCCCGTACTGTCAGACTGGTCCGAATGTCCGCGGCTCAGCGGTTCTTCTGCCTGTTGAACTTGCGCCGGTTCCAGATGCTCACGGCGACGTAGAGCACGAAGATGACAACAATGACCACCGGACTGGTGAAGAGCCGAAAATAGATCAAGGCCAGGACGAACGCCGCGATTGCAGGTAGCGCCAGGAGGAGCTTCGTTCTGGAGTCCAACGGTCGTTTCGGTCCGGGTATGCTACATAAGGCCTAGCCGCGGCTGATGCGGAAGAGGCGGCACAGACAGGTTCAGATTGCCAGCCCGAATCCCTGCACGAACGCCTCGGCCCGCCTCATTTCAAGGAGGAAACCGACTCCCTTGGGGGTGAGGCTGTAGGTCCTGTTCTCCCCGTCCTGCCTCATCTGCAGGAGCCCCTTGCCGGTGAGATCGTCGAGGTACTTCACCATCCGCTCGTGGGAGAGGTTCGCCTTGTAGAGTATGTGCGTGGGCTTGGCTTCGCCCTCGGCGCTGACCGCGTTGAGGATGTCCAGGTTGATCCTGAGGACGCTCCTCTGCTTCTCACTTTGGGACAACCACTTCGCTCCTTACTACGAACACCAGAAGCGCGAGGAATCCCAAGAACTGGACGCCGGTGCCCAATAGGAAAAGTCCTGTCCCGAGGGTCAGCGCTGAAACCAAGAGCAGCAGGTGAGCAACCAGGACGAGACCGAAGGCCAGCAGGACGATGGCGGACATCCCATGGTTCTTTCCGGCCCGCAGGAGGAACCCTTGGAAGACGACGAAAGCCAGGAGGACGAGCACTACGAAGTAGCTCAGCACCGAGAAGCCATAGAGACTCGCGGCCCAGCCCGCAAACACAGTGGGGGCTGCGACCTTCGCCGTACTGCCATAGGCCGCGCGGCCGTAGCCGACCGCAATCACCAGGTACGCCACCATCTGAACGGTGAGGTATGAAAAAGAGGCGAGCACCGTGAGCAGCCTGTCCGCAGGGACCTGGACCAACAGCTTCCCAGTCAGAAGGGAAGTCCCCGCGTCGGCTGCGAGGCCGATGCCCAGGAGCATGAAGCCGATGCTTATGGCGGTCAGCACAGAGTTCCCGACGAGCCTGTTCGATCTGTAGGCATAGTAGCTCGTGAGAAGAGCGACTATGGCGCTGAGGGTGTTAAGTGAGAAAGTAATGACCGTGCCTGAAGGCATTCGGCGAGGTCCGACCCCCCTATCGCGGCTTTAACCTTTCGGACCCGGCGTAAGGACTGAAAGTCCAGACCGACCTTTCCGCCCCGCTATATACGAACGGGCCCATTGAGCGGTTGAACGCAGATGAACACGAAGAAGATGGCAATCGCGTCCGCGGTCGGGGTCTTCGCCCTGACGGCCGTGCTCGTCGCCTATCCGGCGATGGCGGCCTCAGGTGCTCCGAGCGCGTCCAACGTCCAACAGATGCTGCAACACCCGCGCTACGCCACCCTGGACAAGATCCAACTCTCTACCGGACAGACAGTCACCTTGACCAGCGTCGCAGGCGGCTACTGGGAAGTCGGCGACAGGGAGGTCAACGGGACCGCTTCAGGGACGATTACCCTCCAAGTCACCGGGGCTCTTGCAGGCGGCTACTCGCTCTCCGTAACGGGAGGGAGCTTCGTCATCAACGGTACCACATACACCGTCTCCAGCGGCTCCGCAGAGCTCGGCCCCTACGGGATCCGCATGGTGGGCCAGGGGCAGTCGGGGACAGCCCAGTTCCTCTTCGGTGGCAGGGACCTCGGCAAGTTCGGCAGCACCAGCTTCGCCATACTTCGGGTCGACCTGAAGGGCGGGTCATCGGAGTTCGCGGCGCGAATGCTCGTATCCGTTTCTGCATAGGGACAGCGCGGGCAGCCGCGCTCCCCCTCCTTTTTCCTGACCAAGGCTTCACGCCAGATTAATACACCCGATTTGGCGCCCGCCTCGTTCAGCATGAGATACAACAGGCTCGGCAGTGCAGGGATCAGGCTCAGTGAGCTCTCTCTGGGGGCATGGGTGACCTACGGCGGACAGGTGGGCGAGGATGCGGCCCAGAAGTGCATGGCCAAGGCCTTCGACCTGGGCGTCAACTTCTTCGACAACGCGGAAGCCTACGCCCGCGGAAACGCTGAAATCGTCATGGGGAACGTAATCAAGAAGATGGGCTGGAAGAGAACAGACATCGTCGTCTCCAGCAAGGTCTTTCATGGCGGCGAAGGTCCGAACGACCGGGGCCTCTCGCGGAAGCACGTCTACGAGGCGTGCCGGAGGTCCCTGAAGCGCCTCCAACTCGACTACCTCGACCTCTTCTTCTGCCATCGCCCCGACCCCGAGACCCCGATTGAAGAGACCGTCCGGGCGATGGACGACCTCGTCCACCAGGGCCTTATCCTGTACTGGGGGACATCGGAATGGACCGCAGCAGACATCATGCACGCATACGCCATCGCGAAGGAGCTTGGCATGACCCCGCCGCAGATGGAGCAGCCGGAGTACAACATGCTTCACCGCGAAAGGGTCGAGAAGGAGTACCTCCCGCTATACCGTGGGATAGGGCTCGGGACAACGACCTGGAGCCCGCTTGCATCCGGCCTCCTGAGCGGGAAGTACAACAGTGGGATTCCGCCCGGCTCGAGAGGGTCGATTCAGGGCTACGGCTGGATGAGGGATGAGATACTCACCCCCGACAACATAGCCAAAGTGAAGGCCCTCGAGCCCATCGCCAGGGAGCTCGGGTGCACCATGGCCCAGCTCGCCCTCGCCTGGGCCCGCAAGAACCAGAACGTCAGCACCGTGATCACCGGGGCCACCCGCCCTGAACAGGTGGAAGAGAACATGAAGTCTCTCGAGTTTGTGTCCGCACTGACGGGGGACACCATGGGGCGCATAGACGGCATCCTCAATAACAAGCCTGACCTGGGCGCGGGTGATTGAAGTGAACGTAACCGAAGCGGTCAAGACGAAGCTGGACTCCAGGGAGTTCTCGGCGAAGCCCGTCGGTCCGGACGTCAAGAGGGCCGTGCTCGAAGCCGCAAGATTGACCCAGAGCGGGGTGAACTCCCAGCACTGGCGCTTCATCTTGGTCCAGGACCCAAAGAATCTCGCGAAGCTCGCCGGCGACAGCACCACCGGGCCCTGGGTGGCCAACACCAACTTCGCGGTCATCGTCTGCACCGACCCCACCAAGAACTTCCACCTGCTGGACGCAGGGCGTGCCGTCCAAGACATGCAGCTGACTGCATGGGACAACGGGGTCACTTCGAGGATCTACACCGGGATGAAACAACCTGAGATGCGGAGGGACTTCGGGATACCCGAGAACCTCAATTCGACCGTGGTGGTCGGGTTCGGTTTCCCCAAGAAGAAGGTCCTTGGGCGGAAGGACCGATTGCCCCTTTCAGAGATAGCCTTCCTCGAGAGGTATGGCAACCCCCTCGACAAGATGGCGCGCTGAGAAATCCCCCAGCGACAATGATATACAGCGCCAGGGGCCGACCCATTGCATGATTGTACCAACCCTCGGCCTCGGCGCCCCTGCACCGGACTTCAACCTTCCTGGCGTTGACGGGAAGAGCCACTCCCTCGGTTCGTTCAAGGACAAGCCTGTGCTCGTGGTGATCTTCTCGTGCAACCACTGCCCCTACGTGAAGGCCTACGAGGACAGGATGGTCTCCATCCAGAGAGACTACGCGGCGAAAGGGGTCCAGTTCGTAGCCATCAATTCGAACGATGACAAGGCCTACCCCGAAGACAGCTTCCCAGAAATGGTGAAGCGCGCCAGAGAAAAGGGGTTCAACTTCCCCTATCTCAGGGACGAATCGCAGAAGGTGGTGGAGGCATACGGAGGGGTCTGCACTCCGCACGTGTTCGCCTTCGACAGAAACCGAAAGCTCCGGTACAGAGGGAGGATCGACGACTCCAAGGAGGAGTCGAAGGTGGCAACGAACGATCTCAGGAACGCCCTCGACGACCTCGTGGCAGGCAGGGCGGTGCAGGTACCGGACACCAGGCCGTTCGGGTGCAGCATCAAATGGTATTCGATGAAACCCGCTTGAGGCCATAGATACATTGGCCGTGGGTCGGTTCCAAGCGATGTCCATCCTACAAGCCGCCAGGGCCTACACCCTGGGCCTCCCGCTCGAGTCTGCATGTTCATGGGGCCTCAACAGATCGATATTCATCGCCGCGGCGAAGAGGGGGTTCAAGGGAGGCTCAGGCTCCGGGTCAGGTGCTGGCATGAAGGGTCCGAGGGCGTCAGACACCTACTTTCTTGGGGACGACATGGCGTTCAAGACTGAGAAGGACGGCGTTCTGCTCTTCACAATTGGCGGTAGAGTGCAGACCAGGGAAGAGTTCGACAAGCGGGTCAAGGCCAGGTTCGGAAAGATCTACGCGGCCGCCTGGAAAGAGGCCCTGGCTTACGTCAAAGGCTTTGACAAGGACACCCTGCTGTCGGCCGAGGACTTCTTCAGAAGCGTCTACAAGCCGGTGAGGGACGAGCTCGCCGCCAAGTGGAGCGAGGCCGCAGAAGCCGCTAGCTGACTGACGACTTTTCGGAGTCCACGTTCCAAATCTCCACTGCCGGCTCATCTGCAGGGGTGGGGAACCCGAAGACCCTGGAGTAGAAGTACAGTTCGGCTTCTCGGGCGCGAATGATTGTGCTCGCTTTCCTGAATCCGTGTTGCTCCCCCTCGAACGCGAGGTAGGCCACCGGAATCCCTCTCTTCTTCAACGAGTCAACCATCAGCTCGGCCTGGGTGGGAGGGACGATGACATCCTCCAAGCCCTGGAAGAAGATCACCGGGCTCGAGATCCTGTCGACGAAGTGGATGGGGGACCGCTCGTAATAGACGTCCTTTCCAGCAGGATACGGCGCGATCATGCTGTCGAGATATCTCGACTCGAACTTGTGCGTGTCCTTGGCGAGCGCTTCGGCGTCGCTCACCCCGAAGTAGCTTGCCCCTGCCCTGAACGTCTTCCTGAACGCCAGGGCGCACAGGGTGGTGTAACCGCCCGCGCTCCCGCCCCTGACGATCAGCCTTCTGCCGTCGACCAGGCCCCTCCTTGTCATCGCCTTCGCCCCGTTGCAGCAGTCGTCGACGTCCACGATTCCCCACTTGCCATTCAACCTCCGCCTGTACTCTCTCCCGTAGCCGCTGCTCCCGCCGTAGTTCACGTCGAGGAACGCGAAGCCCCTGGACGTCCAGTACTGGACTGCGAGGTCCAGGTACGTCCCCGCCTGCGACGTCGGTCCTCCGTGGCTCTGCACGATGAGCGGGGGTCTCTCCCCTCTCGGTCCTCTGGACCTCCTGTTGGCAGGGAGGTAAAGGAGGGCATAGGCCTTCCTCCCTCCGGTCGTGGCGAACGCGACATGTCTTGGCTTCGAAAGGAAGCCGCTGAGGGAGGGGGTCTTCGGTCTCCGGAGGACTTCTACCTTCATGTCCGCCATCCGGAGCCGGACTACGGACAGGGGCTCGCTCGCCGACCCGCCGACGAAGTATACGAAGCCCCCGGAAGACCTCAGAGAGCTGATGTGAGAATAGGGAGTCTTGAGCTGCTTCACCCGGCCCGTCGAGGGCTCCACGGCTCCTAGGCGCCAGGCCCCCTCCTTGCAGAAAGAGAACACCGTCCTCCCCTCGCCATAAAAGGCGTAGGATGACATCCCGAATCCCCACTGAGGTCTCCCGATGTCCGCGTCCATCGCCGCGAGGCGTTCGAGCCTCCCCTCCCATCTGTATATGTTCCAGAATCCGCTCCTGTCCGAGAGGAAGTGCAGGGCTCCGTCCGGGGACCACTCCGGGTTGATTACCGACTCCTCCCTGCCACCGGCGATGAGCGTCTTCCCTGTTATCGAGCCGTCGCTGGCGAACTCCCCCGTCCAGAGCTCCGTCCCGTCCCAAGGCATCTCCGGAAAGTTCCACGTCACCCAGGCCAGTTTCCTCCCTGAGGGGTCGATTCTGGGAGAGGAATAGAAGTCGTTCCCAGACACGAGGGTCTGCGCGGGGGCTCCTTCCATGCCCACGGCAGCTATCGTGTTGACGGGAAGCTTTGCCCCTGCGGTATGATCCTCGCAGACGCCGACCAGCCGATTCCTTCCCTCATCAGCCACGTAGTCTGCATATCTCAGGCCGGGTGTGCTGATGGGTACGGGCCCCTTCCCGGGAGAGAGCCTGTAGACCAGTTGGTCCTTGAAGTTCGAGAAATAGACCGTGCCGCCCTGGACAAGATACGAACCTCCACCGTATTCATGGACCCTGGTCCTCACGTTGAATGGCTCCCTGACGAGCTCCTCTGCCTTCCCATCGAGTCTCCAGAGCCCGTACCTCCCCCCCTGTTCGGGTCGGAGCTCGACCCAGTAGACGGCGTCCCCGTCGACCGTTATCTCGCTGGGGGTGGAAGCCGCCTCGGCCAGCATCTTCGCCGTGATCGGAGACTTCCAGGAGCCGTAGGGGAGGGTCGCGGTGCGCGGCAAAGCTGCCTCAGCGGTCTATCCGGTCTGATTTAAGGGAGGAAACGGGACTGACCCGACATCAGGCGTACTTCTGCTGCCTCAGCCAGGAGTGGATGGCGAGCGTTGCGACCGCCTCCATGGTCGTGTTCCTCTCTTCAGCCGCCCGGCGCAGGCCATCGGCCACCCGAGGGTCCAGGAGAATCTCGAGCTTGACGGCGTGGAGATACGACACCTCTTTCTTGATGTCCTCCACTGGCCGCTGGGGCGCCATGACGAAGTGGCTCACGACGCTCTCCGCCTCCGGGGTGGGCAGCGGGGCTATCGTTTCTGCCAGCTCCCTCAGCTGAGTGGCCCTCTCCCTCTTCGGGAGTTCTTGCACCGTAGGCGCCTCCTCAGCCCTGTGCAGGAAAGTCGCATGCTTGACCGGGAGGACCCCCTTGCTCCTCTCCCTGGGGAGGGGCGCATGCTTCACCGCTATGTCCGCCCCCGACTCCTTCCTGATGTTGCGGACCGCCTCGACGGCGCTAATCCTGTCGTCCACATAACGCCTAGACTTGCCCAGCGCCTTGGCGACCTGGTCTGACGAGCCGTAGGCGCGAGGGTTCGCTCTTCTGAGGGCGACAATGGCGTCATACTCTTCTTCGGGCTCGATGTCCCGCCTCTGTATGTTCTCCACCAGGGAGACGATAATCGCCTCCTCGTCAGTCATGGGTCTCACGACTGCGGGAATCTTCTTCAGCCCTGCTATCTTAGCGGCCTCGAACCTCCTCGACCCCACGACCAGCTCATACCTACCTCCAATGGGCCTGGCGAGGACCGGCTCGAGTATCCCCTTCTCTTTCACCGATTCAACGAGGTCTCCGACGTCCCCCGGGCTCCTGCGGACGTTGACCTTCCCGACGAAGAGCTTCGAGAGCTCGACCGCCATTATGGCTCCTGTCTGATCCTTCCAGCCCTGCTGCGATGTGGGGAACTTGGCCAAAACTTGTGCATGTCAGCTGCGGAGGGTTCTCTTAAAACTATCCGGGCTGGTCAGCCGAAGCTGACTTTCGACCTGTAGGCGTCGAGGTCCAAGAAGCCATGCCCGCTGATGTTTGTAAGGATGCACTTCTTCTCCCCGGCCGCTTCCGCCTTCTTCGCCTCATCGATGGCCGCCCTGACCGCGTGGGCCGACTCCCCGGCGATCAGCCACCCCTCGGTCTCCAGGAACACCTGCGCCGCTTCAAAGACCGCAATCTCGTCGCTGGGGTAAGCTACGGCCCTGATGTACCCCTTGCTCCTGAGGGCGCTGATTATCGGGGCTGCCGCATGATAGCGGAGCCCGTCCGACTTTATCGGAGTCATGGACGTATCATGGCCGAGCGTGTACATCATCATCAGAGGAGTGTGCCCAGCCGTGTCCCCGTAGTCGTATCTGTACTCGCCTTTCAGCAGGTTTGGCGCCGCCTCCGACTGTGCGGCTAGGAATTCGCACTCTCTCCTCCCCTGCAGGACTTCTCCCAGGAACGGCAGGGCGATTCCACCGAAGTTGGAGCCTCCTCCAAGGCATCCTATGACCAGGTCGGGAGAATCCCCGACCTTCTCGAACTGCCTGATTGATTCGAGCCCGATGACCGACTGATGGATGAGCACGTGGTTGAGGACCGAGCCGAGGCAGTAGACCCTGTCCTCACCGAGGTCGGTATACTCCAGCCCTTCCGACACCGCGATTCCGAGGGACCCGGGGTGTTTCGGGTCGATGGTGAGCAGCTCCCTGCCGAAAGCCGTCTGGTCGCTGGGCGACGCGTAGACCTTTGCGCCGTACATCTGCATTAGGAGCTTCCTTTCTGTCTTCCAGTCAAGAACAGCTCTGACCCAGAAGACCACCGTCTTCAGGCCCAGGAGCGATGCTGCGTAAGCGAGCGCCGTCCCCCACTGCCCTGCCCCGGTCTCGGTCACCAGTACCTCCTTGCCCTCCTTGGCTGCATAGTATGCCTGTGCGACGGCGGTGTTGACCTTATGCGAGCCGGTCGGGCTCAGGTCCTCCCGCTTGTAGTAGATCCTGACCTTCGTCAGCCCGAGCCTCTCTTCCAGCCTCTTCGCCCGATACAACGGGCGCGGCCTCCCGGCATGGATGTAGAGCTGCCTCACTTCCTAGGGGATGTCGATCCAGCGAGATGTCGATACTTCCTGTCTCAGGCACTCCTTCACCAGTCTCCTCTGAAGTGCTTCCATCCTCGACTCGCCGTCTCCGGGCTCCTTGGGAGGAGGCAGGCCGCCGGGGATTTCGGGGGCTATGTTGTACCATTTCGTCGGGAGTTCGTCAGGGGTAAGGATGATCTGATCGGGGCCCAACGCCCGCACGTCCGCTAATTCGTACATAAGACCTGTGCCGAACGACTTGGCCGGACCCAACTCTGACGAAATCTTATACCCAAGGCACAGACAACTATTCACAAATGCTCACGCAGGAAGAAAGAGAGAAGCTGAAGGCCAGGCTCAACAGCGAATCGGTGAACGTCTGTTTCAACAGGGGGACCGAGGCCCCGTTCACCGGCAGGTACTGGGACAACCACGAAAGGGGGACCTACGAATGCGTCGTCTGCGGGACTCCGCTCTTCACATCCGACACGAAGTTCGAGTCCGGGACTGGGTGGCCGAGCTTCTTTCAGCCGGTGTCCGAGGGCACGATAAGAAAGGACACTGACCGCACCTTCGGCATGGTAAGGACGGAAGTGAGCTGCGGGAACTGCGGCGTTCACCTCGGGCACGTGTTCGACGACGGACCCCGGCCGACAGGGCTGCGGTACTGCATCAACTCCGCAGCGCTCGAATTCAGGAAAGCCTAGCTCAAGCGCTGCAGCGGGCGCTCAGATGCCCGGGTTCCACAATCGAAGTAGCGAAGGGGGACTTGTCCTTTCACAACCTGGCGCGACCCCTACTTAGGCTCGTTAGTCAATCAGCGAAGTGCTTCCGTCGACCTTATCGACGTTCAACGATGTCGGCCCTGAGAGACGGTGTTGAGGGGGCTGGCGAACTTTGGTTAACCAAAAAGGAGCGCCGATTTGACAGCCTATCCCTTAGGGAGGCCCGGCGAGGCGGGCCCATCACCTTGTCTTCCAGAGGCTTCCGAGCCCCGATGCGTCCGGGGAACTCCCTTCCCAGGGCATCCCGCGGGGTCCTGCGGCCACGGAGCCTCGTCACCCGGAAGGACGCGAAGCCCCTCTTCAGCATCTCCCAGGTCCCTCATAGGAAACAGAGGTATGAGACCGTCGGGGACTGGATTCCGGGAAAACCCGCCCAGATCAGGGTAAGCAGGATGAAGGACCAGCGGTATGTGTTCCTGGTGGCGTTGCACGAGATGATCGAGTACGAGCTCTGCAAGATGCATGGCATCACAGACAACGAGGTGGTCGCCTTCGACGTCAACTTCGAGGCCGAGAGGAGGATGAACCTTCACCCGTTCGACGCGGAACCAGGGGACCACCCCAAGGCACCCTACAGGAGCGAGCATGAATTCGCGACAATGGTCGAAATGATGGTGGCCCAGAAGCTGGGGGTGAGCTGGTCGGACTACGAGAAGACGGTGCTTTCACTCGGCCCCAAGCCAAAGAGGGTACTCGTAGGGCCCAGGCTCAAGCAAAGGTAGCAATCAGTCGCAGGGCCTGACGCCGTTTCTTCTCTGGCTTAAATAACAAATCACGGAAGCAGACGCCGCAAACATGACCGCTTCTGAACACAAGCCTTTCCCCATCCGGGTGGTGCAGGGGGCGATGGCTTCCATGGAGAAGATGATGCCCCCATACAACGACATCACATTCTGGCTCGTTGCCAACGTAATCCTCTTCCTATACGTAGGTATCTTCGAACTCGCGAACGGCTACGGCCCGGGAACCTTCTACTCCGCCGGAGCGGTGATCCTGGCCGTAATCTACCTCCTCCTCTGGATGTTCCGAAGGACCAACAAGAAGATGGCCGACCAGTGGATAATGATCCTCTCGGGCCTGGCCATCCTCGGCGACCTCATCGTCATCGGCTACCTGTTCGGCGGCAGCTTCTCGGGAGGGAGCGCATTGCTCGACGCAGTGGGGCTGATGCTCTTCCGGGCGACATACATGGAATACCGCGGACCGATGTAGCCCCACCCAGGCATTCTCTTCTTTTCTCGCCCGGCTAGCGCGAGCAGGGGGCTCGCGAAGACCCGTTCAAAATCGTTGTATAATATAACGTCCAATCCGTATGAGGCTGCGCCTTGAAGGCGTCGGTTGCGATGGCAGCGGCAGTTGTGGTCGTCGTAGTTGCTTTAGGGGTCGTCGCGGCACTGTTCCTAATGTCCCCTAGCGGATACCTCGTGGTAGGGGTCACGGACGCGCCCTCTACTGGGAGCGTCACGCACATCTACCTAACGATAACAGACCTGACCCTCCAGGGGTCCGGTAACTCTAGTACTTCTTACAGAGTGAACTCGACCACGTTCGACCTCCTGGAGCTCACCAACGTGACCAGAATGCTTGGCAAGAACAGCGTCCCAGCAGGGAACTACACCATGATTAGGTTCTCAGTCACCAACGCGGTTGCGACAGTCAGCGGGACCAACGAGACCCTCACAGTCCCCAGCGGCGAAATCAAAGTCCCATTCCACTTCACGGTCGCGTCCGGCAAGACCACCGCTGTCGTCCTCGACATATCAGCGGACATGACCGCCATCAGCACGTCGGGGAATCTCAGGCCCACTGTCACAGGGTTGGAGACGTCCGCGCCGAGTTGACACCATGCAGTCTTTCCCTGACGACCTGAAGAGCATCATGGGGCCCAGCGAGCAGGTCCAGCTCTACATCAGGCAGAAGATCTATCACCCCAAGATTAACATAGATTCCGTTGTCATCACGAACAAGAGGATCATCCTCAGGCACCCGCATGCCCTCGGGCTGAAGAGGGACTACACAGACTTCAACTACAGGGACGTCTCAAACGTGATAATGGACAAGGGGATCCTCCGTTCGGTGGTGAAGTGCACGCTCAGGTTCGGCGGAGAGCCGCTAGCATTGAGTGATCTGCCGAACTCGGAGGCGGAGAGGGCGTATGGCCTGATACGCGAGAACCTGGTCAGGTACCAGTCGCCCTTCGCCGCTCCTCAGGCAGGGGTACCCCCATATCCTCAGCAGGCGGCTCCCCCCACTCCCGCCACGGGCTACTGCAGGAAGTGCGGCTTCAGCATGATCTCGGGAGAGAAGTACTGCGGAAACTGCGGCACTCCGGTGTGAGCTAGGGCCGAGCCATCTGGACGAGGTCGAAGGGCTGCTTCCCCCTCGAGGCCGGGAGTCCGGTTATCCCCCCCACCAGGCTTTCCGCGGCTACCCCTTTCCTCTCCAGAACCTTCGCCAGCATCAACGAGGTGTTCCCCCCCAGGCAGACGATGAGCATGGGCCTGTCGTCGGCGGGAAGGAGGCGCTCGAACTCCTCAGATGGCTCTCCGCCGTTGAGCACAGCCTGCACGTCCCTGACGTCGGCCACCCTTATTGCATCCTCCGGGCAGCCGAGAGAAGAGGCGATGACCCTGACCCCCTCTTCCCTGGGGACGAACATATTGTGGGCCCACACGACGCTGCCGTACTCCCCTATCACGGAGGCGGCCTCTTCGAGCCTTACCTGGTCCCTCTTTCCTTTCCGGGCTACCGCCTTGACCTCCGAGATGTACTTCGACGCTCCGTCGGCGACCATGACGACGAAGTTCTTCCCTGCTCCATAGTTGACGAGCTCCATGCAGGCGTACAAAGCGAGCGCCCCGCTTTCGCCGATGTCGTACCCCTTCCTGTTGAAGAACTCGAAGACCCTGCTGGCCTCTTCGAAGTCGACTTCGTGCTCTCCGACGTATGCCTCAGGCTCGTAGAACTTCAGTCCCATCGCCTTCTCCTTCGTCCTGATCCCCGCGACGTCCTGCCCCGCGAGAGGGAAGACGACCCTGACCCCCTTCCTGCCGTGCTTCGAATAGATGTAGTTCCCGACTCCGAGAGCCGTCCCCCCCGTCCCGAAGGTGCAGACGAAGTCCGCCTCCCTGAGGGAAGAACCCGCCTGCCTAAGCTGCTCTTCTAACTCGGGTCCGGTGACGGTCCTGTGCACCTCCACGTTGCGGTCGTTGTCGTACTGCTCCGGGCAGAACCCTCCGTAGGCTCGTGCAAGCAGCTTCGCCAGCCCAATGGCGTCCTGTCTAGCCAGCAGTCCTTCTGCCTCTTCCCTCACCCCGTCGAAGGGCACGGCGTCGAACCCCAACTGCTTCAGCTGCTGCCCTACGCTCGCGGCAACGCTCTTGGCCGTCAGGGCGTCCGCCGCTCCCTTCAGTCCGGGTGCCGGGCAGACGTCGACGTCGAGGTTCACGAGCTTGACGCCGTCTCTCTGCAGCTGGTCGATGACTCCCTGCTGCAGTCTCCTCGATACTAGGGCGACGACGTCGAGCCCCAACCTCCCGATTCCGGCCAACGCGAGGCCGAAGTTCCCCGAAGTCGCTTCGAACACAGTCTGACCCTTGACGAGCCTCCCCGTGGCTATCGCATCCCTGACGATGGCTACCGCCGGCCTCACCTTGACCGACCCTCCCTCGACCTTGGAATCGAACTTCGCGAAGACTCGGACCCCTGTTTTTGAGATGCCGAGCCCGTACTCCGCCTTCCCGCACTCGATCAGCTCGTCGGTGACGTCGACCAGGGGGGTGGGCTGGACCACTCTTCCTTCCTCGACGTGGGGGACCTTGGCGAGTACCTCCGCGTCGAATCTGGCAAGGAGCCCGGTATCGACCGAAGCGCTCTGCATTCTGGGATTCCACCGTCAGGGGGGTTTATATAACATATGTTATTATCACATACGTTATGAAGTCCGCCTACACTGCGCCTGAAGTGCCTGACGGGAGGATAACTCCTGCCTTCGTCAGAGATGAGCTGCTGAAGTGCTTCGAGAGCGCAAACAGCGAGTTCGCGGAGCTGATGCACCAGCCGGTGACTGATGAGCAGCTCAGGGAGCAGGTGAAGGGGTTCGTCGAGGGGGTCTTCTCGCAGTGCGGAGTGAGCTACGTGTCCCCAACCAAGGAGGGGATCCTGACCGCCATCTCACAGTGCAGGGCGAACGCCGAGAGCATGATGGGCGCCCAGGGAGCTGCCATCATCGAGCACCACTACTCGGAAATGATGAAGCTGGTCGACAGGCTGTAGGGCTGGCTATTTCCTTCTGAACTTCTCCGGCGGGCCCAGGTACAGGTCAGAAGGAGGGTCCCGCGGGAGGACGTATCTGATGTAAGGGTACCCGCGCTTGTCGTGATAGGCGTCGGAGCCTTCCTCTCCCTTCTCGAACGCCGTCTCGAACCCCCTCCAGTCCTGGTCATGAATCGCCTTGAAGATTGGCTGAAGGTACTCTTTGTCATAGGCTTCCAGGTCGTCCGCATACTTGGGGCGGGTGACCTTCGCGGTCCTGAACGCACCCCTCAGCTGATTGAGCTGGTGGGCGGCCATCTTCCAGTTCCCTCCCTTCGCCGCATAGTAGGTCTTGGTGAACCGGTCACCCACCTCTTTCATCAGAGCCGACATCCCAGGCTGGATCTGGGCGATCTGGTCGATGGAAATCTCGCCGTGGAGGGTCTTCCCCCTGACTTCGCTCAATGGCTTCGCCGCCAACCCCCCCGCCCAAGGAAGAAAAGGGCTAGGGCGGGGGCCTGATCGGTGGGAGCGGTTCCCTGGGGCCTCCGGGCTGAGGGAAGGAGGGCTCTCGAGGGAAGGAGGCCTGAGGTCGACCGAGCATCTACTGCTCGGCCTCCGCGGGCGTCACCATGAGCTCCGTGACCTTCTCGGTCCTAAGGACGAGCAGCCGGAGCTGCTTACCGACCACCCCCTGCGACAGAGCCCTATGGAGTGCGTATTCGTCGCTCGCCCGGTAGTCTCCCAGTTTCAGGATGACGTCCCCGACGGCGACCCCTGCTGCCTTGGCAGGAGAGCCGGCTTCGACGGACCGCACGAGGAGCCCCTCGTCCTGGCCAGCCTCCTCCGACTTCGCGACGTCCTCGGGGAGCTCGATGGGCTCGACCACGACGCCGAGGAACCCCTTCTTTGCGCCGCCGTCCCTGGAGATTCTCCCGACCATCTCTTTCAGGGAGTCGACCGACACCGCCACCCCCCTTCCTGCGAAGTAGGCGACGTTCATGCCGAGCAGCTTCCCGGCCGCGTCCACCAGAGGACCGCCTGAGTACCCAGGGTTCAACTTGGCGTCCGAGACCACGGCGTCTTCGATCATAATCCCCCAGAAGCCCCTCATGCTCCTCCGGAGGCTTGTGATTATCCCAGACGTCGCCGACACCCTGCGCCCGAAGGCGTTGGCCAGGGCCAGGACAAACTGTCCGACCTTGATGCCTTCGGCACTCCCCAGCTCAACGGGGGCTAGCCCGGACGCATCGATTTTGAGCAGGGCTATGTCTGCATAGGGGTCTCTCCCCAATACTCTAGCCTTCATCTCCCTCCCGTCCTGCAGAGTTACAGCCGGCGCCGGAGCGTGCCCGACGACGTGGCTCGCGGTCACGACCAAGCCGTCTTCGGACCAGACCAGCCCCGTCCCTCCTCTCCTTCCTGCGTTCACGTTCACCACCGAGGGTGAAACGCGGTCAGCCAGCTCAGTTACAGCGACTGAAAACGACTGCAAGAGCTGCATCCCTTCTGTTCCTGTCATCTTGTCGAAATCACCTGACTGCGCCATGGAATGGGGGCTACTTGTTGAGCGGGTTCGAGAGTGACCGCTCACATGGCATACGGGGCGAAGTACCCTATCCGTGTCGCTGCCAGCTTCGCCCCGGGCCTTGGGCTGACATACAGTTTCGAAATCCTCCCCATCAGCTGATGGGCTGCGCGGACTGCCTTTGGCAGGTCTGCTTCCTTGGCGACCTTCGCGTCCACGTCTAGCTGTCCTGCAGAGAATCTCGCTCCTATCAGGGCCGAACCGTCGTCGGTGATCCATTTCATGACCAGCCCTTCTTCGCTATCGGACATCCCCACCCACCTCATGCTGTCGAACCATCTTCCCTTCAGTGCGGTCATGATTATGCCCGCGCTAGCTTCGTAGGGAAGGAATGTGTGGAGGATGGGGACCCTCCTGGCGGCGTTGAGGGCCGGCTTCAACACGAATGACCCTTTCGCCTTCTCCGTTACGCTGTAGCCCTCAGGGGATCTCACCACCCACCCGTCCTCTTCGAGACGCTCTAGGGATCTCGAGAGTGTCTCCGGGTGCGTGCCCGTGATCCTCCTGAGCCCGTCGAAGGTGAACACGGAGAGCTCTTCCTCTTCTATCATCCGCACCACCTCGGCGTCCCTCGGGGCTACCGCGGAACCCTCCTCGTCCTCAGCGCCGCGAACGTCTGTGCTCCGCAAATCGTTCAACCCACTTCTCTCCACGCTTCTTTAAAAAACAAGCGCGTGGGGAAATCCCGTTCCGTTGTCATTGGGCGACTCGCGCCCCGTGACGGCCTAGGCGTCAACCTTCCGTCTCCGGAAGACCAGGTTCCTCCCCTCTTTCTTCATCTCCACGCTCCCCTGAGCCACGAGGACGTAGAGCGCTATCAGAAGGTCGAACCTCATCGCGACCTTGTCTTCTGAGCCGAATGCGTCCTCAAGCCTTCCGTCCTTCAGCAGCGACCCCGATGTGACCTCTTCTCTGCCGACCACCTTGGAAAGCGCCTGGACCTTCACGGCCGGGACGTGCGTCATGTGAAACGACAGCGACCCCCTGTTGCTGGGGCTGAAGACCAAAAAGTCTCCTCCGGCGGTCCTGAATACCTGGTATTCCTGCCTGACCGCCTCGACGGTCCCCACCGGGACCAGAGGAGCGAACAGGCTTGACACATCTGCACGGTCCATGGTTCTAGGAAGCCGTGGGGAGATATATGCCTCCCTGCTAAAACGGCAGAAATATCACCACTGCGAAGGCTCCCCCATTGCTGCTCTCGGGGAGGGCTGTAGCCGTCGTCGTGGTGGCGTTCGTGGCTCTTTTGGTGGGGTATACGCTCTACGCGCTGAGCGCCGTCCCCGGTACGGTCACCTCCCCTGTCCCCGCGTCATTCACGGTCAACGGGCGGACGTACACGTTCACCTACATCGCGACGACCCCGCAGGAGAGACAGGAGGGGCTGATGAACACCAGAATCACCAACACGACGACGGAGCTGTTCGCCTTCCCTCAACCGGTTGCCCAGCCCTTCTGGATGTACCAGACCAACGCGAGCCTCGACATGATTTGGATAATGGCCAACGGGGACAATGGGACCGTGGTCTACCTCGTCACCTCGGCTCAGCCCTGCTTCGACAGCAGCATCTGCACCGTCTACAGGCCGGATGCCCCGGCAAACTACGTCATCGAAGCCAAGGCAGGTTTCGCAGCGGCCAACGGGATAGCGGTAGGCACGGCCGTACATTTCGGCTGACTGCGCTTCGGTCCTCTTCTCACAACCGTCAACCAATCTCGACCCATCTACCCTATTGCCATCCCCGGCCCAGTGAGGGACATGCAGCCAGCCGCAAAGGCTCCCATGACCCGCGCCCAGAAGCTCCGGTGGTACGCGGGCCAGCTCATGGCCGACGCGGCCAACGACGAGAAGTCGGGAGACCCGGAGACTGCCATCTCCCGCTACCTTCAGGCTGCCGACATCCTCCTGCTCCTCTCAAAGGTCGAGGAGAACTACACCGCCTGGAAGTACTACACAGACACGGCGGCACAGTGCCAGCAGAAGGCCAGGAAGCTGATAGCACTGAGGCCCGCCGAGGGCGCACCGGCCCCTCCCCCTCCCAGGCCGACGGGAACGGCCCCGCCTTCTTAATATACCACAGACGCCTATTGAAGTGAGTTGACCAGGTGGGAATGCTATAGGTGTGGCAACATCTTCGAAGGGGAGAACACGCCAGAGGAGTGCCCCAACTGCCACTATTCCCTGACGTTCTGGATCGAGGCCTCTGAGTCCAAAGCCCCGACGGTGAGAAACTTCGTGAAGACCGACCCGCTCATGATTGACGCGAACGAGTCAGTCCTGATGGCCGCCCAGATGATGCGGGAGAAGGGGACCGGCAACATCCTCATCCTGATCAACGGGGAGCCGAAGGGGATTCTCACAGAGCGGGACGTCCTCTACCGCGTCGCTGCCGACGACCTGGTATCTTCGACCATCCCTGTGAGGAAGATAATGACGACCCCGATGATATCCATCGAGGCTGACGCGCCGCTCGCCGAAGGGGTTCAGCTGATGGCGAAGCACAGAATCAGGACGGTCTTCGTCACGGACCACGGAAGGCCCCTCGGCCTGCTCAACATGAGGGCGATCGTCGGGGACCAATTCAGGGTAGCGAAGAGTCTGGAGTCCTAGACTCCCGCGCAGCCATTAAATCGTGGGAGGCGCAGGACGCGCCCACGCAAACAGTCTTCTTCGTCTGCGTGGAGAACACGTTCAGAAGCGTCCTTTCTGAGGAGCTCTTCAACTCGAAGGCGCCTCCGGGGTGGCGCGCGGAGAGCGCCGGGGTGAGCCCCGGCCGGGAAGTGAACCCGAATGTCAAGGGGCTCCTGAAGGAGGTCGGCGTCACCTTCACCCCTCGGACGCCGAGACTTGTGACCCCGGACCAGGTCGCGAGGGCCTCCAGGGTGGTCACCTTCGGCTGCCTTGACCGGTGCCCCATCGGGGCTGAGAGGAAGGGAGAAGACTGGCCCCTGCCGGGTGCGACAGGCAAATCCATGGAGGAGCTGCGGGGGATCAGAGACGAACTCTCTCGGCGAATCGATGACCTGATAGGAAGATACTGCACCGCCGGACCGGTCATCAAGCGAGGCCCGAGTCAGTTGCCATCGGCGCCCGGAATCGAGACTCTGAGGGAGCAGCTCATCAGAGCCGCAAAGGCACGGGGAACCCTGACCTACGGGGAATTGGTGAAGCTCCTGGGTATCTCGAGAGGGCGCCCTCTGTTCGACGCCATCGTCGATGTGGACAGGGTGGAGTATGCCAACGGGGCGCCCGGGTTTGCCGCCATCATCGTCCGGAAGGACACGGGGTTCCCGGGCGGAGGGTTCTTCTGCGACGACGGCCTTCCTCCCTCCCTGCGGAGGCCCTTTTCCAGGGCCAACGACCCGAAGCTTTCCGCTTCGGAGATGAACTACGTCAAGGAAGCCCAGAGGAAGATTTGGGACTACTATGCGGGCGAACGGGGCCAACCGACCCGGTGACCGCCCCCGCAAGCGCTTTCAGTGCCCCGGCCACCCAGCACCCACACGTGCCAGAGAGGTTGGAAGGGCAGGACCGTTCGGCTGCAGACTTCTCTTCCGCAGCGGTTGCAACTATGCGCGAGCCCTGCCACCCTCAAGCTGCCTGAGCGCGGCTTGGTAGTCCGTCTTGGTCACTTTCTTCTCCTGGAACAAGGTCTCCACCAGCTCCTTCACATCGACAAACGCGCTGAGCTTCACCCCAGAGCGCGCCAGGCTCTCCTTTCCGCCCTCCAGCCTGTCCACGAGCACGAGGGCATCCTCCACCGTGCACCCCGACCTCCTCAGCGCTTCGACCGCCGAGACCATGCTCTCCCCTGTCGTGACCAGGCCGTCGATCACCAGCGCCCGCCACCCCGGCCGGACCGCCCCTTCGAGCTTCCAGGCGCCGTGCCTCTCCTCCTCTCTGCGCGCGTAGACCATGGGTTTCTTGAGGACGTAGGCCACCGGAGACGAAACGGTCACCCCAGCGGTGGCTACGCCAGCGACGACGTCAAAGGCGCCCACGCCGATCTGCTTCACGGCGGCGAGGCAGGCGGCCAAGGCCAGCTGGTAGGCTTCGGCATCGCTGGGCACCACCCCGAGGTCAAGGTAGTACGAGCTGCTCTCGCCGCCGGCGACGGTGAACCTCCCGAACCTGAGTGCTCCGATGCGGAAAAGGGCCCGGGCCAAAGCCACCCTGCCGCTGAGGGGCTCTGGCATCGGTAAGCCGCTCCCAAAGTCGGGTTTAAGCCTTGAACACTGCGGCTATCGGCGCCTGGCAGAGCTCCGGTCGAGGATCCTCTTGACTTCCATGTCCTCCACCTGACCGAAGTCTCGATAGAACTCACCGATCGCAAGGAACGGCCCTGGGGTTCCCAGGCAGACCACCTTCGTCCCATCTTCAGTGAGTGTCTCTATGGCGTCCTTCGGCGCAACGGGGACCGCGACCACAATCTCCTTGGGCTTCCTCTTCCTGACCGACAGGACCGCAGCGCTGACCGAACTCCCGGTGGCAATCCCGTCGTCGACGATCAGGACAACCTTCCCTTCCAAGGAAGGATACGGCGCGTCGGCCCTGAGCCTCTGCATCCTGTCGTTGACCTCTTCCTTCTTCTTCCTGATCTGGTCATCAAGGTACTCCCTGCTGGCACCAAGAGACTCGGCTGCCTGCCTGTCCATGATCACGTCTCCTTCCTGCGTCACCGCCCCCAGGGCGAACTCGGGTTCACCAGGCGCCTCGATCTTCCTGGTGACCACTATGTCCAGCTGGGCTCCGAGGGCTTCTGCGACCTCATTCGCGACGACGACCCCGCCTCGGGGAATGCCGAGGACCACCACACCCTTCCCGCGGAAGCCCTTCAGCGCTTCGGCAAGCCTCTTCCCTGCTTCAGCCCTGTCTTTGAAGATCGAGCGAATCCCCGCCTATGGGAGCCGGAGGGGGATATTTGGCTGATGGGTTGGCGGCTGCGGCACGTCCGCCCCCGCGGCCACCTTAAATTCGATGGGACCGCAACGCGGCTGGTGTCAAGGAGGAGCAGACGCAGCAAGCGGCGGGCCGCCGCCTGCCTGGCTGTAGCTGCGGTGGTCGTGGTGGTTGTCGGAGGGTACCTCCTGTCCACCCAGGGTGCCAGGCCGAAGCCGATAATCCTCTATGTGAACCAGGGGAACGGCCTCGTCGACGAGTCGAACTTCAGTGCGATGCTCGGCTTCGCCTCTTCCCAGGGGTTCAACACGGTCTTCTTTCAGGTCTACCGTGGAGGTGTGCTTCTCTTCAGCAGGAGCCAACTGGGCTACTTCGTAAACCAGACGCACTTCCGGGGCCTCGAGATCTTCTTCGCCCTCTATTTCACCAACGCGACCCAGGCGTTCCCAAGCACAGTCCTGGGGGTCGGGGAGGACGGCATCAGCCTGGACATGTCCGCTCTGGGCCTGGGGGCCCAGGAGAGCCTGCTGGCCGACCTCGGTTCCTGCCACTGCCAGACCGCGGTGACAACGACGGACATGGAACCCCCGCTGAAGCCCGACCTGCTGGTCCTCGAGACCTACGGCCCGTCGCTGCAACAGTACGTCAGGCACGGCATCATCGCTTCAGTAGGCGTCTTCGCGACATCCAGCAAGGCCGACTATCAGCAGCAGTTCAGGTACGCGCTCGACAACAGCGACGGGGTGATGGTCTTCGACTACGCAGGGCTCCTGAAGAGCGGGTACTGACTCTGCCCTCCTGGCCCCGCCATCTACCTTAACTAGACTGCCCGCTTTCGCTGATCATACGTTGCTCCCCATCCGGGATGAACTGTTCGACTGGATCCTGAGCCTCGGACCGGCAGCGAAGTTCAACCTCACTTCGAGCGGGCTGACGGAGCCTCCACTCAAGGAAATGGGCATCGACACCTCCTTCGAGCACTTCGGGTCCGAAAAGGACCTGCACGAGAGGGTTTGTGCTGAAGAAATTGCCAGGCTCTACCGCGTGGAGCCCGGGAACGTGGTGGTGACCGCAGGGGGGACCGAAGCGATATTCATGGTGTACTCGGTCTTCGGGGCCGGCGGGAGGCTCTTGGTCCCCCTCCCCAACTATCCTGCCATGTTCACCGTGCCTCGCTCCCTGGGGGTGAAGGTCCAGCGATTGTCGGGGCACCCCAGGCTAGCCGGGGCGATGCTGGGCCTGACGGACCCGAACAACCCGACCGGGATCGGCCTCGACGCAGGGGCCGCCGGCGACCTCGTCAGATCTTCGAAGCGGGGAGGGAAGGCCGTCTACATCAACGAAACCTACAAGGAATTCAACTTCTCGGGAAGTCCCGGGACCTGCTTCGACGGGTCCGGCGGAGTCGTCACGTCAGGCACCATGACGAAATTCTTCGGCCTTGGGCGCCTCAGGGTCGGGTGGATTCTGGCCGACGCCAAGAAAGCGCGCCAGTTGCGTTACGCCAAGTGGGCGGTTAGCGGCCACGACTCTGAGTATTCTCTCTGGATCGCGGCCCAGGTCCTCAAGAGGCGGACGGACTTCGTCGAACGGGCCCGCCGGGTATGTGCGAACAACTCTAGACTCGTCCGCAGGTTCCTGGGCGAGACGAGAGGAGTCTCGGCGGAGCTGGGGGTCGCCCCATTTTGCCTCGTCCACTACGAGAAGGGGCCGGCCTCTGTCCCCATGGCTCGGAAGATACTCGAGTCAACGGGGGTGCTCGTCTCGCCCGGCGACTTCTTCGGGTCCCCGCGCTCCTTCAGGCTCTGCTTCACGGCCGCAGAGGCAACGGTAAAAGAGGGCCTCGAAGCGCTTTCCGGCTTCTTCGGCAGGGCGCACGGCTAGGCGGGCAGTCATCTTAAAGCGGGGCGGGCGCACGACCGTCAGCCATGCCGGTGAAGAAGTCAGGCAGCGTAAAACCCCAGAGGGTGGAGAGGGCCGTCAAGACCCAGATCCGGTGGCTTCTGGACAGGCATGACGGGGCACCCAATTTCGAGATGCGGAAGTTCACGATAGGGCCCGGAGGGAGCATACCGAAGCACTTCCACCCGGACGTGGAGCACGAGCAGTACGTCTTGAGAGGGAGATATAAGGTCGGGATAGGTTCCAAGGTCCACGTGGTGAAGGCGGGAGACTCGATATTCATCCCGCAGGGGACCCTTCACTGGTACGACAACACAGGAGGAGAAACAGCCGAGTTCCTGTGCATCATCCCCAAAAAGGACAGGTACGACGCGGTCTACGTCGAAGAGGGCAAGAGGTAGGTCATCCTACCCGCGCGAACCTTTCCAACGGCGAGCTCGACCCCACGACCCACACCTCCCATTCGTCTCTGATCTTCATGTCGACCGAACCCAGCTTCCCCTGCGGAACCGCCAGTATCTTGCGCAATGAGCCCCGCCTGAAGAGATAGGTCTGGAACGACACCGTCCTGTACTGCTTTGACAGCAGCCGGCGCATGTTGGGGCGGGTCTCACACTCGACCAGGACCAACTCTTCGATGCCCCCACCAGACCGGTAGCCAAGAAGGTCGGGCCTGTAGGCCGACCATGACACTCTGTCTCCTGGAGGAAAGAGGGGCTCTTCGATCACGGAGTAGTCCTCCCGAATGAGCTCGCTCCTGACGATGGCCTTCATCGACCTGTGAACCTGAGACTCCACGTGGACGTCGGTTCCGGCTCCTGATATGACCCTTGGGCTTGGGGACAGTGCACCCCGGGGTCGCGGTTTGCAGACGCGCCTCAGCGCAAGTCAAGGACTCCGGTCGCGAACAGACCTCTTTCTCTCGCGTCATGATACGGTGGTCTACAAAAAATCTGTCGTTTGTCAGCAACAAGAGTCAAGCTAGGATAACAGGTTCGCGAACCATTGCTCTGTCAGCTCTCTCGCTGTTGGCTCCGCCAATGGCCAGGGCGCAGGCCAAGTCGACCTCGGAAGCGCGCGAGGTACCGCGCGAGTCTGAGAATATTAAGGGCTGCTCCCGAGTCAGAAGCGGAGTCTTGTGCTCGCCAGAGCCCGGTGCGGTCCGACGACCGCGCTTCGGGAAGGCGGAGAAGCGCAGGCGCAGTGGGGGCGCAGGAGTGCGGAGGCACGAAGGAGGGAGGAGAACCCTTCTTCGTCCGAGCGAGGTGTGGAGCTCCATGCTTAGCACCGGACCCGGACGGCGAAGTGTTCAAGCCCCGATGGCGGACCGAAGCACGAATGCGTTTCCGCCCTTGCTTGCGACTCGACGCCGGAACGGAGCGTGGAAGAAAGGCCGCGTCTGACTCTGATGAGCAGACGAAGACAGCGAGAGGCGGCTTTCCTTAACTAATAGATTATCCGAGGCTCCACGTCTTGAGCGAAGTCACCGCACAAAACGGCGATACCGTGTCTGTCCACTATGTAGGCAAGTTCCCCGGGGGGAAGGTGTTCGACACCAGCATGAAGGCAGAGGCGGAGAAGGCCGGCATTTTCAGCCCTGCGCGCGACTACAAACCCCTTCAGGTCGTCCTGGGGAGGCACCAGGTGATCAACGGCTTCGAAGAGGCGCTCATCGGCATGAAGGTAACTGAGACGAAGGAGATAACACTCCCGCCAGAGAAGGCCTACGGGAGGGCTGGAAACCATCCCATGGCGGGGAAGACCCTCCAGTTCAGGCTCCTTGTCACGAACATCAAGAGACTCTGAAAGACTCCTGGCTAGGCTCTTTCGTGCCTGTCGTACCAGGCTCTGACCTTGGCCCGGTTGCCGCACCCCGTCGAGCTGCACCACTTCTTGGTACCGCTCCTGGTCTTGTCCAGGAATACCCACCCGCACCCATCTTCTTCGTTGGCGCACTCGGTTATCCTTGTGAGCTGGTCCGAGGTGAGAAGATCCGCCGCCGATTTTGCAATCGGCCAGAGCATCCTCGCCTCCGCGCCACCTCCCGGCGCCATCACCCAACTGTATTCTTGCCCCGTTCTGACGATGCTAGAACTCACCGGATAGTCAGACAGGAACTTGTTCAGGGTGGTGAGGTCCCTGTCGTCGGGATGCCTGCCGTGGGCCACCGAGGAAAAGATCCTGTAGATCGTCTCCCTCAGCTGAATCGCTCTTTTGAGAGAGACGTCTTCCATGTGTTCCTCCTTCGCCTTCCTCAAGATTGACGGGGCTTCGTCTAGGGAGATGATCCCCTCCTTCGCGCTCCATCCAACGAGGGACTCGTACGTCTTGAGGTTGTCCTCTCTCTTGTCCCCGTTCCTCCAGTCGACGGTATTGGAGAAGTCCAGGCCTAGCTCTATGCCGGGGACGGTCGCAGGTCTCGCCATCACTTTCGCGGTCTCTTCCGTATTATATTAACCTAACTACCAAATCCCACTTTCCTAGTTAAGAGTTAAATACCTAACCATCTAACCCTGTGACGGTCGTTATGAAAAGAACAACTGAACTGGAACCGAGTCCGAGGGTCCCCGGGCCTATCTTATTGGCCGAGGGGGTCCCGATTGAAGTGGCGGGGAGCGGCAGGGAGGTTGCAGACAAGATCAGAGATGGCAGGGCGCTTCTCAAGATAGTGGCTGCTCCCTGGGGGGCAGACTTCTACGTCGTCGAGGTGGGAAAGGAACGATGAGCCCCAACGGCAAGGTCAGAGTCGTCGTGAAGACGCGCCGGGTCGTCGTTGGGATCGCAATGGTGACGAATCCCATGTACGCCCCTTCCGGTGTCTTGCTGGGTTACAGCACAAACAGGGTCGCCCTGTTCGGCTCCAGGCTCGACGAGGCGCATGCGAAGGCCATCAAGGAGGGCCGAACGGTGTCGTCCAGGCTTGGCTTGGACCTTGAGGTCGTGGACACTTCGAACTATGGCCCGTTCAGAAGGCTCTTCTCGCTGGTAAGGCGGGGGGCGCTCCCCGAACCCGCCCTTCTTGTTGCCCCGTAGTTCCGGAACCCCTCGGTCGGCCGCCTCTTCCCGGTCCTGGGGCGCGCCTATTCCCTCTCAAAGCTTCGAGCGACTGGTGTATTCGCGTTGACACCGAAGCTATTTACCTCGAATGGGGCATCCCGTTGATACAAGAATGGCAAAGCGAGCGTTCACAATCGACACGGGGACAGAGAAGGTCCCCGTCGAGGGGCACGCCCACCAGAACGTGGCCGTCAAGTACCTCATGAAGCGACGCCGGAGCCTGATATTCACCAAAGACCCCGCGAAGGTTGAGAAGCTCTTCGCCGATGTCCCGAAGCGCATCAGCATAATCGGAGCCAACGTCACGAAGACCTACAACGTCGCCTGGGAGAGGGTAAGCACAGGCGAGTTCGCCGGAGCCAGGTTCACCTTCACGCTGGAAGAAGTCAAGTAGGTCATCCTTTTCAGTCGGGGTGTATCGCGCCCCCGGCATGGCACCAGGGTACAGGCGCGATGCCTACAGCGACGCCATAGACAAGGTCCGGTCGCAGCATGCGAGCTCCATGAAGCACCCCAGCGTCACCGTCGAGTGTCCCAGGTGCGGGACAAGGCAGGTCATCTCCGAGACCCCGGGGATGAGGGTCTGCGTGAAGTGCGGCTTTGAGTTTCGTCCGCTGCAGCAGCGCTAGCGCTCACCGGTCGTCGTCTTCGCGGTTCCCGATATCAGCGAAGCCTCTTCCACGCCTGGGCCCGCTTGCAGAATTCGGTAGCCTCGTCCACGGTCCTGTCGCACCGTCTGTAGTGCCCGACCACCTCGCGGAGGAGCTCCTCGATGGGGGTGGGGGCTCCGGGGCACTCGGAGTCGAGCTGTGCCCTTACCTCCATGAGGTTCTGCCAGACGTCCGTCGGTACGACCACGGGGACCCCTTGCTTGCTCATCGCCATGGCCTCACGTCGGAGGGGTTGGTATTTCTGGGTTGAGCGCCCTACAGGCCGATGCTGTTGATGACTCCGCCGGAGTTCGCGTCGAGCACCAGTACTATCTTCCCGTTCTTGTGGGTGTATCTGGCGAACCATACCGGGGCGTGGAGAAGCTCCGCCTCGCCCACGTCCGACTGCGTAGACAGCTGCTGTATCATGTGGTGGGCGGCATGCGCCTTGTCTGACTGCAGCTGGTCCACGAGCGTCTTGGCCTGGGTCTTGGCCACTTCATCACCTACGTCCCCGTTGAGGACTTTGATCCCCTTCACCTTCGTCTCGTCGAAGAGCACCCTATCCTCGAGGTTGAACTGATAGTTCTTCGGCTGGTAGTCGGTCAGGGCCTTGAGTCCGACTATGGGGAAGTTGTAGTCGCTGTCCATCTGGTACGCCCTCATGGTCCCCTGGCCTCCGCCGAACCCTCCCCCGCCCATCATGGTCCCGAGCATCATCCCTCCGAGCAGCCCCCCTCCTCCGAAGCCTCTGCTGTTTCCGCCCATGGCTCCGCCGAGTATCCCCGCCAGCGCAGCAGTGGTCGCTATCTGCCCAACTTCTGCTCCTGCATCCACGGCAGTAACCGAAGTCCTCGCCGATACCGGGACGAGCCAGTAGGGGACCATCGCCAGGCTCACCTCCTCCATGGTGGACGACTCCTGGAGGTGCCTGTGGAGGAGCCCCCTGTCCATGAGGCCGTGAATCTCCTTCATGACGTCGTCCTGCTGCGACAGCTTCACCGGGAGCATCGTGTGCTTATCGATGCTCTTCCACCCCTGGTTCCCGAGCGAGACGCTGCTCCCGCAGTATTCACAGGTGATGAACATCTCCCCGAACTTCGGAGAGATCGGAGCCCCGCAGCTCGGGCACTTCAGCGACTTCGCTCCTGTCGGGGCCAGCACATCTTGGCTCTGCTTGGCCTGCTGCTGGGGCGCCCCTCCGCCCACCCTCGTCCCGCACTTGTAACAGAAGCCGGCGTCTTCAGGGAGCTGCGCGCCGCACTTTGGGCAGAACATCAACGTCACCTACAGCTTGGCCCCGCAGTTGTTGCAGAATTTAACCCCGGCGGCCACGGCGGTCCCGCAGTTGGGGCAGAACTTGCTGGCTCCGGCCGGTGCGGGCGGGCCACCTTGCGCTGGAAGCGAGGCACCGCAGTTTGGACAGAACTTCACAGTAGCAGGGATGAGCGATCCGCAGTTCGGGCAGCTCCTTTGATTCATCGCCTGGCCCATCCCCTGGGCCATCTGGCCCCCTATCGCTCCGCCGACGCCGATTCCCGCCCCCAGACCGGCGAAGACCCCTGCCCCTCCGCTGGGGTTCTTCGCGGCATCGTCGATGGCCTTGCCCGTCTGGTACTGCATGTAATTGACCCCGAGAACCTGCATCTCCGACCTCGTGTCGATGGCCTTCTGCACCTCGTCAGGGAGGCTGATGGTCAGGCCGGAAATCTTGTTGATCTCGACGCCGTACTGCCCCAGGTGGTCCGGGCCCGTCGCAAGGACCTCCTGCTCTACGGTGGTCAGGTTGGCAGCAAGATCCGTGACCTTCAGTCCCTGCTGCTTCATCTTCCCGAGCGCGTTGTAGACCAGGATGACGATCTGCTCCTTCATCCTGTCCTCGACGTCTCCGGTGGTCTCTACGCTGAACGTTCCGACAAACTGGTTGATGAACAGCTCGGGGGACGATATCTTCCACCTGTACTCCCCGAACACCCTGAGGTTGATTATCCCGAACGTGGGGTCTGTGAACTGATAAGGCTGGGTGCTCCCGAACTTCCCGTCCAAATACCTCTTGGGGATGTAGTATACCTCGGCCCACTGAGTGACCCCGGTGAAGAACTTCAGCAGCTTGCCGACCACCGGGGCGTTGAAATCCGTCAGGGCGTACCTGTTCGGCTGGTCGAAGTATGTCAGCGCCTTCCCGTCTCTGTAGAACACCGCGATTTCGTCCTCGCGGACCACAACGTTGTCGTTCAGCCTGATCTGCCTTGGAGCCTTCCACAGGGCGCTGTTGACCTTCTGGTCGTCGGGCCAGGCGAAGGTCGTGGACCCGAACACGCTCCCCCCTGTCGCGGGAATCTCTCCGCCGCTCTTCTTTCCGAAGACCATCGCAATCACTCCCCGAGGGCTATGCCCTCTATCGTTTCCATCCTCAGCGACCACTTCTGCCTGATGTCGGCCACAGACCGGACAAACCCGTTCAGCGCGGTCTGTATGGAATTCGGGGCGCCCCCGTCGTAGGTGAGGGTCCCCGGGGAAGTCGCCTGGTCGAGCTGAAAGACGGCGCTCACAAAAGAGTAATCGTAGCTGTAGAGCTTGTTCAGCCTGTCCTCGTTTATCTGAATCGGCGCCACCCACCCGGCGTATCCCTGGCCGGCGTGCCGCACCTCTCCGCTCAGGGCCTGGACCTGCGACATCAGCGAACCCACGCTGGTGAGGTTGGTGAAGTCGTTCCCTGCGGCCACCTGTTTCCGAAGCTGCTGCAGGTTGTCTCTCACGTGGTCCAGCCTGTCGGCTACCTGGTTCCTCAGCAGCTCGTCGGATACCCTGAGGTCCTCCTTGCTCCTGTATCCTCTCAGCCCGGGGATGAGGAGTTCGAGCTTCTTCGCGATGCCCCTGTTGGCGTCCACCTGCTGCCTGATATCCGGGTTCCCCTGAGACAACGGCGTACGAAAAATCGACCCCCACTCCATCTAAATAAATATGGCGAACCATTGCCAAGTCTAGAAACGGTCTCATCTGGCATGGATCTCGAGAAGCTCCGGATAGGGTGCAGCGGCTGGTCGTACAAGGACTGGGAGGGGGTATTCTACCCGAAAGGGCTCGCCGCCAAGGATTACCTCCCTTACTACTCCAAGGTGTTCAACTGCGTCGAAATCGACTCTAGCTTCTACAGAATCCCCAACCAGTTCATGGTGAACCAGTGGAGAAGCAACACCCCGGATGGCTTCCTGTTCTCCCCCAAACTCCCGAAGAAGATCACCCATGAGAACAAGCTCAAGGACTCCGAATCCACCCTGGTCTACTTCTACAGCGTCCTGAGCAAGCTGAAGGACAAGCTCGGTCCCATTGCGATACAGCTCCCGCCTTCGGTGAAGCTCAGCACGCATGAAGGAGCCATGAAGGAGTTCATCTCGCAGCTGAGCCCCGAATTCAAGCACGCCGTCGAGTTCCGCCACAAGTCCTGGTTCACCCCCGAGGTCTACTCCCTCCTGAGGAAGAACAACATCGCGATGATTTGGACCCTCAACCAATACGTCGAGTCTCCTCCCGAGGTCACGGCCGACTTTGTCTACCTCAGGATGGTCGGGGACAGGGAGATCACAGAGTTCACCGGGGTCCAGAAGGACAGGTCCGCGGACATGAAGAGGTGGGCCGGGGCGGTGAAGGGGAACGCAGGCAAGTTCGAATCAGGGTATGTCTTCTTCAACAACCATTTCGCAGGTTTCAGCCCTGAATCGGCCAACGAGTTCAGGCGTCTCCTGGGCCTCATGGAGCTCGACTGGAAAGCCCAAGGTCCTCGGCAGCAGACCCTCTTCGGGTAGTTCCTGGATGATGCAGTCAGAGCGCAAGACGATTCTCCACGTGGACCTCGACGCCTTCTATGTCTCTGCTGAGAGGAGGGAGCGTCCGGAGCTCAGGGGGCTCCCCGTGGTGGTGGGGGCAGACCCCGAGGGCGGCAAGGGGAGGGGGGTCGTCATCACCTGCTCCTACGAGGCGAGGAAGTTCGGCCTCAGATCGGGGATGCCCATCTCGCAGGCCTACCGGCTCTGTCCCCAGGCGACGTACATCCCCCCGAACTGGGGGCTCTACGAGCGGGTCTCCGAGGAGGTGATGGCTACCCTCCGTGGCTTCGCCGACAGGTTCGAGCAGGGGAGCATAGACGAGGCGTACCTTGATGTCACCAGCAGGGCGCGGGACGAGGGATCGGCCACCCGGCTCGCGAAGGAGATCAAGAAGGCGGTCCTGGAGAGGCGCGGCCTTACCTGCTCGATCGGGGTCGCGCCCAACAAGTCGTCAGCCAAGATCGCATCCGACCACAACAAGCCGGACGGCCTGACGGTCGTCCCGTTCGACAAAGTCGCTGACTTCCTGGCCCCCCTCCCTGTCGGCGTCGTCCCGGGAATCGGCAGGAAGACGGGGGACTTCCTGAGCGAGAAGGGGATATCCACCATAGGCCAGCTGCAGGAGCTCGACGGCAAGCAGCTCGTCACCTGGTTCGGGAAGAACGGGGTCTGGCTCTGGGGGGTCATCCACGGGGAGGAGAACGTCGAGGTGAGGCAGCAGGAGATGCCGAAGTCGCTTAGCGTCGAAAGGACGTTCACGGACGACGTCAAGGACTTCCGGCGGGTCAGGGAGGAAGCGGCCGATGGGGCGTCCGAGCTGATGAGGAGGGTGAAGTCGGGAGGCTACTCCTACAGGGTGGCGGGAGTCAAGATCAGGTTCCGGGGGTTCGAGACCCATACCAGAGAGAAGACCCTGGTCAGCCACACCGACGACGAGGGGCCCCTAAGGGAGGCGGTGGACAGGCTCCTAGACGAGTTCGAAACGAAGGGGAAACCTGTCCGGCTGATAGGTGTCCGGGTCGCCGACATTCAGCGCTCGACCTCTGGTCCCTTGAGGCTGGACGACTGGGTCGGGGCCTGAGGGAGCCCCTGGGCCTCCTCTGGGAGCCTCGCGTCCTTGAACACGAACCAGAAGATGGCTATCCCCACGACGTAGAGCACCGTCGCTATGTAGAACGGTAGGGCAAGGTACCCTGCAGCGAAGAGGGCGAGCCCCGCGGTGGTCGAGAGCGAGTTGGGGAGGCGCCACAGGGCCGCGGTTATCCCCGACGCCATCCCGCGTTCGTCAGGGGAGACCAACCCCATGATGAGCGACTGGGTCAGGGGGTTGGAGAGGTTCATGAGGAGAACCCTCACCACGTAGATGGACGCAGCCACGCCGAAGGTGGGGGAGGAGGGGATCAGGACCATGAAGACCGTCGAGCTGGCTTCGGTCATCACGGTCGCCCTGACCAGTCCGAACCTTTTGGCGAGCCTGGGGGACATGAACACCACGAAGGCCGTGATGAGCGACGTCACCCCCAGGACAGGGACGCTGATGACGTCGCTCACGCCGTAGGCCGCCGAGAACCAGTAGCCCATGGATGGGACGAACAGCCCCGCCCCGACCGCGATCAGCATGCTGTACACCAGGTACTGCCGAATTATCCGTCCGGACTTCCTCGGCAGTATCCCCTTCAGCCTGTTGAAGCTCGTCCCTTCCTTCACCAACAGGAGGAATGGTGTGACTGCAAGACTGATGAGCCCCATGGCGATGTACAGGATGACGTGCGCCTCTCCTGCGCTCACCCCGAGACTCTGGAGGCTCGCCACTGTCGCTATCACGAACCCTCCAATCCCGGAGGCTATCCAGCCAAGGAACGACAGGAGGGAAAACGCGAGCGTCCGTTTCTGGTCCCCGGCGTGGTCGGCGATGAGAGCAGAAACCGACACCGCGAACGAAGCTTCCCCGGTCCCTTCGACCACGGCGACCAGGATGAGGAGGGCAAAGTTCGACGTCAGGGCGAACCCGATCAGACTCAGGCTGGCGCAGACGTTGCCGACGAGGAGCATGTTCCTCCTCCCGTACCGGTCAGCCACTATCCCGAGGGGGATGCTCTCCGCCACGAGGGTCAGCCCCATGGTCCCGATGACCCACCCCGTCAAGGTCGGGGCAATCCCCTGGATCTTCGGGAGGAAGTAGGAGAGGTCGGAATAGATGAACCCGATGACCATGTTCGGGATGAAACTGAGGTAGATCAGCAGCTTCGCCTGCCGGGGGATCCCCCCATACTCTCTGAACAAGCCTGCACTCCAGACAGGCAAGTTGGTATAAACACAAAGGAACGGGCCCAGGGCCTCTGGCGATGCCAGCGAAACTGAGCGACTCTGTCATCGGGGTGGACGTGGGGGGGACTTTCACCGACATCATAGTCGGCGGCCCGGACGGGCTGACCGTTCTGAAGCTCCCGACTACGGCCGCCCCCGCCAGCGCCGTCTTGCGGGGACTGCGAAGAATGGGGAAGGGAGCAAGGCGCGCGAGGCTCATCTCCCACGCGACCACCCTCGCCACCAACGCTCTGATCACTCATTCAGGGCTTGCCCGGACGGCGCTCATCACCAACGAAGGTTTCAGGGACATACTGGAGATAGGAAGGCAGAGGAGGCCCGAAGTCTACTCGCTCGACACCAGGAGGCCCGCTCCCCTGGTGGAACGGCGCGACAGGCTAACGGTCAGGTGCAGGGTGGGCGCGGACGGTTCGTTGGTCGCTCCGCTCGACCCGAGAGACGCGGCCTCCTTGGCTGAGAAGGTCTCCGATGGGGAGTACGAGTCAGTCGCCGTCTGTTTCCTCAACTCCTACCTCAACCCCATCCACGAGGATGGAGTGAGAAGGGCCCTCCTGAGGAAACGGTTCAGGGGGCACATCAGTCTTTCCAGCGAGGTCGACCGGGAGTACAGGGAATACGAGCGGACATCGACCACGGTGGTCAACGCGGCGCTTTCGCCGCTCATGTCGGGGTATCTGTCGTCTCTCTCGGCTTCCCTCCGCCGCTCCCGGATCCTCGCCCCTGTCTACGTCATGAACTCCGACGGCGGGGCGAGCACGATTGCCTTCGCGTCGTCCCATCCAGTCGTCGCCATCGAATCGGGGCCGGCCGCCGGGGTGGTCGCGTCCAAGCTCCTCGCGCGCAGGCTGTCAATGCCGAGGGTCCTGACCTTCGACATGGGTGGGACCACCGCCAAGGCGGGGACGGTCATCGACGGCGAGCCTGAAATCACCAACGAGTTCGAAGCTGCCGGCAGCACCCACAGCGGGAGATCCATCAGAGGGAGCGGCTACCCGGTAAGGGGGGAGTTCATCGACCTCGCCGAGGTCAGTGCGGGGGGCGGAACAGTCGCCTGGGCCGACGAAGCTGGCGAGCTCAAGGTCGGCCCCCGCAGCGCGGGTTCCAGTCCTGGCCCCGCCTGTTACGGGTTCGGCGGGACCGAGCCCACAGTGACCGACGCCAACGTTGCCCTCGGCAGGCTCAACCCTCGTTTTCTCCTGGGGGGTGCGATGAAGATTCATCGCGGCCTCGCACTGCGTTCGTTGCGAAAACTCTCAAGGAGGCTTGACCTTCGTCCACAGGAAGTCGCCTCCGGCATCATCAGGCTCGTGAACTTCGACATGTCGAAGGCCATATCGATGGTGACGGTCGAAAGGGGGCACCGTCCTGAGGACTTCACGATGTTCGCCTTCGGAGGAGGCGGCCCGCTGCAGGCCTGCGACCTCGCCGAAGGGATGGGAGTCAGCGAAATCGTCGTCCCGGTCCACGCCGGCCTCTTCTCGGCCTACGGCCTGCTGGCGGGAGAGCTCACCAGGACCTTCACAGAGCCGGTTCTGGAGACGGAACCTCGCCTTAAAGGGAGGTTCAGGGAGCTCGAGAACGCAGCCGCCAGGCAGCTGCGGAGGGAAGGATTCAGACACTCCGAGGCCACCCGATTCGTAGAGTGCCGGTACCTCGGCCAGTCCCACGAACTACTTCTTCCGTTCGTCGGCGACGAGTCCATCCGAAGGCAGTTCGACGCTCGGCATGCGGAGCTCTACGGTTACTCTCTCCCTGACAGCATGGAGGTGGTCAACATCAGGGTCCGGGCCTCGGTCAGGAGGCCGTCTATCGCCCCCCTCCGGTCCGGCCGGGGCGCACGACCCAAGCGCCCCACAGAGAGAAAAGCCTGGATCGGCGGCAAGATGGTCACGGCCAGGGTGGTCACCCGCGAGGCCCTCGCGCCCGGCGAGTCTGGACGCGGCCCCAGCATAATCGAGGAGTATGACTCGACTCTCGTGGTGAACTCCGGGTGGACCTGGACTGCCGAGGGCTACGGGACGAGGGTTACCAGATGAAACGCGGCGACGTGACCCTGCAGATCATCGGCAGCTCCCTCCTCTACGCCAGCGAGGAGATGGGGATCGCCCTCCGCAACTCCGCCTATTCCCCGAACATCAAAGAGAGGATGGACCATTCGGCCGCGGTCTTCGACGGAGAAGGGAGGCTCCTCGCCCAGGCAGAGCACATCCCAGTCCATCTCGGCTCCCTTCCGTGGGGGATGAAGAACATCATCGACTACTGCGCCAGGGAAGGCCTCGCTCTGGAGGAAGGCACCATGGTGGTCTCCAACGACCCCTACCTGACGGGGACGCACCTTAACGACGTAACGCTCGTGGCCCCCATCTACCACCGGGGCTCCCTGGTCGCCTTCGCAGCCAACAAGGCGCACCACGCCGATGTCGGAGGGGCCACCCCGGGGAGCATCTCGATGAATGCGAGGACCCTCGAGGACGAGGGGTTCGTCTTGGAGCCATCAGTCCTGTGGAAGGGAGGCACCTTTGACGAGGCGGTCGTGAATGCCCTCGCTTCAGCCTCAAGGACTCCCACCGAGCGGAAGGGGGATCTGAAGGCCCAGGTCGCAGCCAACGTCACGGGGGTCAGGCGGGTCAGGGACGTCATCGACAAGTATGGGATAGACGCCTTCGAGCTCTCCTCGGTCCGGTCCTTCAGGCACTCAGAGGCTCTGACAAAGGCAAGGCTCTCGAAGTTCCGCCGAGGCTCCTACGAGGCTTCTGACTTCCTCGAAGGCCGTGAGGGGGAGGACCTGACCCTGAAAGCGAGGGTGACCGTCTCGGCCTCCGGGGTCGACGTGAGCTACGCAGGGACCTCCAGGGAGGTCGACTATCCCCTCAACGCCGTCTTGGGCGTGACGATTTCTGGGGTCCACTTCGTCTTCCGGTGCCTCCTCGGGGACGACATACAGGCCAACCACGGCGCCTTCGCCTCCCTGAAGATTGATGCCCCTTCCGGCACCATTCTGAATCCGACCCGCCCTCACCCGGTGGGGGGAGGGAACGTCGAGACCAGCCAGCGGAACGCGGACGTCATCTTCCGGGCCGTCTCACGGGCGGTCAGGGGGATGGTCCCTGCGGCCGCCGGCGGCTCAATGAACAATGTGATGATCGGCGGGGAGGCGGGCGGGGGCGCCTGGGCGTTCTATGAGACCATCGGGGTGGGCCTGGGAGGGAGCAGGAGCAGAGACGGGATAGACGGCATACAGGCAAACATGACCAACACCATGAACACCCCCATCGAAGCCATAGAGCGGAGCTTCCCGCTGAGGGTCGTCCGCTACGAATTCAGGCCCGACAGCTCCGGGGCGGGAACGCATCGTGGTGGTTCGGGGCTCGTCAGGGCGTTCGAGGCTCTTTCAGACAGGACGACCTTCACAGTCCTGGCCGACAGAAGGCGGCACAGGCCGTGGGGGCTCGGCGGAGGCGGGCCGGGTGCTCCGACCAGGGTTGTCGTCCTGAAGAGCGGGAAGGCGACCGAGGTCCCAACGAAGTCGACCCTCGCCCTGGCGACGGGGGATGTCGTCGAAGTCATGACCGCCGGGGGAGGCGGCTACGGCGAACCCCAATCAAGGTCGAGGAAGATGGTCGCGAGGGACACCGCGAACGGGCTCCTATCTGAGGCTGGAGCCAGGCGGGACTACCGCTTCAAGCTTTTGGCTTGAACCTGGCGGGGTCGAGGAACCCAAGGTCGTACGACGTGGTTCCACGGGTCGCGAAGTCGGCAGCCACCTCGCCGAGGACGCTTGCGAACTTGAACCCGTGACCGGAGCACGCGCTCACGACCACGACCTTCCGGTCAGCAGGGTGCAGCCCCACGGCGAAGTTCAGGTCCGGGGTGTTGGTGTAGAGGCAGGTGGTCGAGGCGATGGGTGTCCCCTCCAGATCCCTCAGCCTGCGAGAGACGAAGCCCCTCACCGGAGCGATGTCTTCTTCGGAGACTTCCCGCCTGACCTTATCCGGGTCGCTTGACTCACCGCCATGAGTCCGCGCCACCTTCACTCCGTGCCCCACGTCGGGGAGGCCATAGTAGAACTGGTTCGCGTCCTCTTCCATGATGAAGACCGGCATCTTCGAAGGCGAAAAGCGGTCCTTCCCGCCCGACGAGAACCACAGCGGGACCTGCCTCTCTACCTGCAGGGGGATGAGCCCTGGGAGCAGCCCTCCATTCCATGGGCCGGCACAGAAGACTAGCTGTGCGGCCGTCTGAGTCCCTGCCGGGGTTTCCACTTCGACCCCTTCCGCCGTGCTCTTCCATTTCTGGACCTGCTCTGCGAAACGGTACTCGCACCCTGCCTCGCTCCCCAGCCCGACGAACGCCCTGACGCACTCCTCGGCGGAGAGCACCCCGGCCGTTTCTTCATAGACGGCATCGTATTCCTCTCCGAGAGTGAAGGCGCCGAACCGCTTTTCGGCTTCGGAGGCCGTCAGACGCTCGTGTGCGATACCATGGGCCTTGGCGCTCTTCAGCACCCCCTTCACGAGCTCGCCGTTCGGCTTTCCTATCATCAGCCCGCCGGTCACTCGGAGGAGTCTCTTTCCTGACTTCGACTCGAGCTCTCTCCAGGAGTCGTAGGCCCGCCGCAGAAGAGGGACGTAGCGCGGGTCTTCATAGTACGCAAGTCGGATGATTCTTGTCCTGCCGTGAGACGAGCCGAAGGTGTGATTGACGCCGAACCTCTCGATGTTCAGGACCCTGAGCCCTCTCCTGGCGAGGTTGTAGCTGGATGCAGCCCCCATCACCCCGCACCCCACCACTATGACGTCCCATCTGCTCCGTCTGGGGAATGACCCTCCGTGCCGGACCTCTTGACTAAGTGCCAATTCTCTCCTTCGCTGACTTCAGCCTTCCCTCCAGCCATGGGAGCGCTTCCGTGATAAACGATGGGCCATGATGAGCCAGGAAGTCAAGAGGTCCAGGCGTGACGAACACGTTCCCCAGTCCTACGGCCCTGAGTCCCTCCCACCCCCTGGAGGCGAGCAGCGACACGACATCTCCAGCACTGAAGCTGGAGTACATCTTCGGCTCGTACACGATCACGTCCGGGCCCTGGGCAGCTACCCAGTCCAGGTCGGGCTTGAGCCACTCGCTCCTCTCCTTTTCATAGATCTGCGGGCTCCCAAGCAGCCTGAAGGCGTCAGTGATGTAGCTGAAGGACCCGAAACTTACCGGTCCTCCGAGATCAATCTCCACGTAGCTCCTAAGGTCGGAGGTCCTGCCCAGTCCTCCTACCCTTCGAAGCAAGCTTCCAGCGAGCTCTCTGGCCGGTTCAGCGGCGCCAGTCACCAGCCCCACCTTGTTCACGAAGTCGACGATCCCTGCCACGGACACAGGGAGTTCGAGCGGATAGACAGGGTACTTCTTCGAAAGTCTGAGGGCGAACTCCCGCTGATACCCTGTGACTGTGAGGACCAGGTCCGGGCGCAGTTCAGCCAAGGCGTCGTCCCGCACCGAGTTGTAGCTCCCGATTCGGCGCTTCGCTCTAGCCGCTTCAGGTCTCGCGCAGAACGCACTGACCGCTGCAACCTTCTCCCCCAGCCCAAGAAGGAACAGGGTCTCGGTGGCTGCCGGGCTGAAGCTGACTATCCTCTGGGGAGAGTCGGGGACCAACACTTCGTACCCAAGGACCTCGCTGAATACCCGGCCCACGGGCGCCAGCTTTGCCTGGGACGCGATATGTTTTTCCTGGATTCTCCGATACACTATAACTACCGTTAAATACACTTGTGGAACTCCTCCAGCCTACTGACTTGGTCGATTCCAAGAAACTGATTACGGCTACTCTTTTCGGCGTGGTAATCGGCATCGTATACGGCGCTCTTCCGTTCGAAATCGCCGACTCTCTGATCGTCTTCGAAGCCATACTCCTTTCGCTCAGTTTCATACTTCTTGGGCCCGGTGGCGCGACCTATACAGGTCTCATCAATGGGTTGATTGAGACTCCGTTGCAGCTCTCGTTTGGCCCATTCGCGTTGGGCGTGGCCCTGTTGTATGGGGTCCTCGTGGACGCGTTCAGCAGCATGTTCAGGGTGACCTCTGAAGGCAAGGTTCGTCCGAAGAGACTGATAGCCTCCTTGAGCTTGAGTACGATCATCACGGGGATGGTAGCAACCTTCGCATTCATCGCCTTGGGTTTCGGCACGACGGCGCCGGTCGTGGAGGTGTATCTGCCGGTATTGGCCGTCGGTGCCGTAAGCGGTACCATAGGAGGTTTCCTCGCCGTAAGGATATGGGAACGGAACCTCAGTCAGAGGTTCCGGCCCGTTCAGGCGCCTGCAATCTGACCCTGCTCCATCTCGCCTATCTCCCGCCCGAGCTTCTTCGTGAACCTGTACAGGATGTACAAGAGGAGCACCCCCAGCACCACGAAGGTGCCTCCGGCAATGTCGCTGGCGATCGCCCCGGTCACCAGCCCCGCGGCGAGAACGAAGACGCCAATGGCGATGATCAGGATCGCTGCGGTACGGGAGACTGGGCTCACCCTGACCTTGACGGACATCGGCGCGTGCGCCCGAGGCAGGCGGTTAAACTGTTCTGGTCCCGGTGGCTCGCCTACCGCTTCTTGCCGGCCTTCGCCTCTTCCTTCAGCAATTTGTAAAGCCTGAATCGGTCGTTCTCGCCGGGGGAGAGCGTGTAGCCGCAGACCCGGCAGGTGACCCCCTGGCCCGTCTCCTTCAGGTCGAGGCGGCCGCATTTGGGGCATCTCATTTCGTCGGCCTGGCTCTTCATGGATGACCGCTGGCGGTGGATTGGTTCAAAAGCTTGACGAACCGGCGCGGTCAGCCCTTCGGGCTAGTCTACCAGATTGCCACCAGGGTGTCCCGGCCGAAAAGGCCTGCTTTCTGGGCGTACCTGGCGTAAAGCAGGTTGGGGAACGAGATGTCCGCCAGGTAGAGCCTGCCCACATACTTCCTCGCCCCAGGGCTAAGGAACCCCACCTTTGGGAGGCCCAGGGTCACGGTGGTGTCGGCGGCGATGCAAGGCTCCCCCGGGTCGCCTGTCGTCGCGTCGAGCCCGGACGGGATGTCGACGGCCAGGATCTTCGTCTTCGAAGCGTTCGCCCGGCGGATCAACCCCGCGAGCGGCTCCTTCGGATCCCCTTTGAGGTTGTAGCCGAGCAGTGCGTCGACAAGGAGATGCGCCCCCCTCAGCCCCGACTCGGGACCCACAGGAAGAGCGCCCATCTTCTCGACTATCTCCAGGTGCTTGGCCGGAAGAGCCTTGAGGTCGGCCCTATCCCCGGCCAAGACCAGGCTGACCTGCGCGCCCCAGTTCTGCAGATGCCTGGCCGCGACGAGACCGTCCCCTCCGTTGTTCCCCTTTCCCACCAGGACCCCGATCTTCTTTCCAGCCGTGTCCCCGCCCAGCAACCGCCTTGCCGCGTTTGCCACGGCGAGGCCCGCGTTCTCCATGAGGACGAGCTCGTCGATTCCGAATTCCTCGATCGCACTCCTGTCGAGCTCTGCCATCTCCTGGGCAGTAAGAAAGACGACGTCCCCCTGGGTTCTCAAGCCGACCCCGCGCCCGCGGAACCAGCTGTCAAATATTATTCTTCAAACTGGCACCCGGATTAGAGCCTCCGGTATATTGGAAATCGGAGCCCGTCACGTCCTGGCAATGAGCTTCGTATCCAAATGGCAGAAGAAGGACCAGGGCCCTGGCTTCGCAGACAAGCTCAGAGATTCAGTCCGGACACCAATTCCATTGAAGTCCCAGATAGAAGAGGCGAACCGTCAGATTAGGCTCCTCATTACACAGCTCGACGGCACGGTCAACAGGATCAAGCAGCGCGATTCCACCATATTCAAGAGCGTCGTCTCGTCCCTCGCAAAGCACGACACGCAGCACGCTACGGTCTACGCCAACGAGCTCGCAGAGATCAGGAAGATGGGCAAGATGGTCACCCAGGCCCAGCTCGCCATGGAGCAGATCTCCCTGAGGCTCGGCACCATCACAGACATCGGCGAGATAGCAAGCACGCTCGCCCCAGCTGTGTCCGTGATCAAGGGGATGAAGGAGAGCCTCAAGATGGCGCTCCCGGAGGCAGACAAGGAGATCAGCGAAATCTCGACCCTGCTCAGCAGCGTGCTCATCGACGCGAGCACCACGGGAGGGTTCTCGCTGAACTTCGACGCAGCCAACGAAGATGCCCAGAAGGTCCTCGAGGAGGCGGCGGTCGTGGCAGAACAGCGGATGAACGAGAGCTTCCCGGAAATCCCTGCGGGCGTCCTCACAACAGAGGAAAGCGACGGCCTAACGGCGTAGCCTTCTCCTTCCACAGCGACAGGTCATGGTTGTGGGCATCCACAACCATGCCCCGGTTCTTCTTTCAACGCCGTTGAACGCGTTTTAATTCCAATCTGCTTAATATCGAGCCGGTGGGACTGCCGCCAGTTTGAGAGTCAGCGGAGGCAGGCGTTCAGTCCCCCCCAACGTCGGTCCTGCGGCCCAGCCCGCCGCCGGTCGCGGTCGCAGAGCCGCGGGGCTAATCATGGCGGCTCTCCTGCTGATGGCCGCATTCCTGGTCGCCGCGCCCTACCTTTCTTCGGCACTGAAGCAGGGGTACTCCATCCTCTCCGAGCAGGCCGCGACGGGGCCGGGGGTGATCGCCACCAGCCAGGTGAGTACCGCGGCCGCTTCGGCGCAGTGTTCGAGCGTCGTCTCCGTGAAGAGCATCGCTCCCCCTGACATCAAGAACGGCTCGGCCGACATCGCCTATCCGCCTGACTACTGCACCCTCGCTTCGTACGCCCTGCAGCGGATCAACGCGGACCGGGCGGCCAACGGGACCGGGCCGGTCAGCCTGGGATACAATCAGGCCGCACAGCAACACGCGGACTCGATGCTCTACTATGGCTACTTCAGCCACTTCAGCCACTTCGACACCCAAGGGTACAAGCCGTACATGCGGTACTCGCTCCTGGGAGGGCGTGGCGCCGACTTCGAGAACGTGGCCTTCATCTCCTACTCAGCCAACCACTTCGCCTCCACCTCGGCAGCCGAGGAAGCCATCAGGCAGCTCGAAAGCTCCATGGTCTACAACGACAGCTCGTGCTGCAGCAACGGGCACAGGTACAACATCCTGAACCCACTCCACAACATCGTGTCCATCGGGGTCGCCTACAGCGGAACCACCCTCTACTTCGACGAAGAGTTCGAGAGCGACTACGTCAACCTCAACTTCACGGCGACGGCGGCTTCGGCGGCGAACCCCTACTATGTCACGATGACCGGCACCCTGATCCAGTCGGTGGCCGCTCCCGGCTCAATCTACATCGGATTCGACAGTACCCCCGCTCCGGAGACCACCGGACAGCTCGACAGCGGTCCCCACGAATACACGCCAGGGACCCTGATCGGGGGAGTGCTCCCCCCTGCTTTCCTCGGAAGGTGCGCCCAGTTCACCACGGGGATCACGGTGTGCGCAGACAACTGGAAGTTCTCTCCTTCGGGGGTCGACATCGCCTTCTCTCTCCGGCAGTTCGTGAAGACCTACGGCCCGGGGGTGTACACGGTCTACCTGATCACCGGCTCGGATACCAGCTCTGCCATAACCTCGATTTCCGTCTTCGTCCCCTAGCGTGTGGACTGGGCCTGCTCGAGCTGGGCCCTGATGGCCTCGGCCGTGGCGTCCATCTCATCGGGAGTGAAATGCTTCCTGTCAGTGAACCTTCCCTTGTCCTCCATCTTGACAGGAATCACGTGGACGTGCACGTGGGCGACCACCTGGTTCGCTGCCTCGCCGTTGTTCTGCACAAAGCGGAAGCCATCGGCCGCCACCGCGGCGACCACCGCCTTGGAGACTTTGGAGGCGACCTGGAAGAGCTGGGCGATGTCTCCCTCTTTCATGTCCCAGATGGTCTCTCCGTGCTCCTTCGGGCAGATCAGGGTGTGCCCCTTGGAGAAGGGGTGGATGTCCAGAAAGCCGATGTACTTGTCGTCCTCGTAGACGACGCTCGAAGGGGACCTCCTCGAGACGATCTGGCAGAAGATGCACCGCTCGGGGCCTGCGGGAGGGGTGCTGAAGGGCAGTCGCTTCAATGTCCCATCAGCCTCTCGACGGCTCAAGGCAACTAAACCTTTGCCTGACGACCTATCTTAATACCCTCGACCTGGCTCGCGCAGGGGGTTGATCTGCGAGCGCTGTCATGCCGGCCAGATGCTCGAGTACGAACGTCAGGTCGGACGCGAGTCGAAAGTCACCATAAGAGGGACCCGCTGCGAACGGTGCGGGTTCGTCCAGCTCAGCAACGACGACGACATCTGGTCGGCAGCCTGACCTGCCGCTACTGACTGGGGGTTGCCGCCTGTCTGTAGGCCGCGATGAAATCCAGGGCGAACTTGTCGGCCTGCTTCTCGGTCCCTCTGTGTCTCCCGCTGGTCGACCGCAGGTGATGGTAGAACTCGTGGATCATCACAAAGGGGTCGTAGAGGAACTCGCGCCTGGCGGCGAGTATCTCCTTCCTTCCCTGGGAATAGACTGCAGCCACCCCCTTCGACCTCCCTTCGAACACGCCGACACCAAGGCGTGGCACGGAGACCCTGTACCAGCGCGAGAGGACCCCAATCGCCTCCTCGGTCTTCGAATCCAAGATGAGGGCTACGACAAAAGCCTTCATCTGGGACTCTGCATCCATTCCTGCCAACCGGGGTCCCTCACGCACTTAAGGAGTCCTGGCACCGTCAACCATGTTGAGCCTTTGGTCAGCAATCCTTGATTCCACTGTTCAACTGTCGCCCGGGCCGTCACAGCACCCATGAACAGGCGCAGACACATCAGGTTGGCTGGTCCGAGAGGCGTCCGTTTTAGGGGACCTCAGTCTCTATTCGCCATCGGCTGACCTCCTGGGATTACCCGAGCACGGCTTAAAGCCCGAGCGGGAGCTGCGGTGGGGACATGCCCTCACCCAGGGCCCTCCTTTCTTGGAGCGGAGGAAAGGACAGCGCTCTTGCTCTCTATGAGGTGCAGAAGTCCAAGGATTTCGAGGTGGTCTCCCTCCTCACCACCCTGACGAAAGACTTCAACAGGATCAGCATGCACGGCGTCCGGAAGGCTCTGCTGGACATACAGGCGTCACGGATCGGGGTGCCAGTTGAGGAAGTGTGGATAAGCAAGGGCGCGGCCAACGTCGAGTACGAGTCTCAGCTCTCGAAGGCTCTGTCTCACCACTATCGCAAGAGGGTTCGCACCGTCATCTTCGGAGACCTCTTCCTTGAGGACATCAGGAAGTATAGAGAAGACAGGCTGTCGGCGATGAAGATGAAAGCAGTCTTCCCGAACTGGAAAAGAGACACCAGAGAGCTGGCGTCATACTTCATCAAAGAGGGATTCAGCGCCATTCTCTGCACGGTCGACCCCAGGGCCCTCGACCCCGCCTTCTGTGGGAGGGAGTTCGACGAGTCGCTGCTGTCCGACCTCCCTGCGACTGTGGACCCATGCGGCGAGAACGGCGAGTTCCACACCCTCGTCTACGGAGGTCCCATCTTCGAGAAGGATATCGAAGTGAGGAAAGGTGAAGTGGTACTCAGGGACGGCTTCTACTTTGCAGACATATTCCCGGGGTGAGGGGAATCAGTTCGCTTTCGGGCGGAACGAATTATATGTGCGGCATCCGCGGCTGAAGTGATGCAGTCTCTATCCCGGCTGCTTGAGATTGCGGAGCGGCCGGTACGGGGGCCTTCCCCGTCCTTCGGGAAGCCGCATCTGGTGCTGGCGTTCATGACTATCGGCGAGAGCGGGACCGTCGGGAGGCAGGCTCTGGCGGCGCGCTGCGGATTGAAGGAAGGGCCTGTGCGGACGGTGCTCAAGAAGCTCCGTGAAGGCGGATACGCGAAGTCCAACGCCTCCGGGTGCTATCTGACCGACGCAGGGAAGCGGGTCTACGAATCTCTCCGCTCCCGGCTCTCCCCCTTCGCCCTGCTGGAGGGCTCGAAACTCGCGATCGGGGCGTGCCAGGTTGGCATAGTAGCAAGGGGCGGAGGGCCGGCGGTGCAAAGCGGCCTGGAACAGCGTGATTCGGTCATCAGGCTCAACGCGCTGGGCGCAACGACCTTCGTGGTCAAAGACGGCAAGTTCACCGTCCCAGGAGGCTCCTCAGATTCAGAGAAGGAGTTCCCGAGCAAGGTCTGGACAACCCTGAAAGAGCGACTCGGCCCGAAGGACGGCGACGCCGTCGTGGTGTGCGGCGCGAAAGACGAAACCACGGCGAAGCTTGGGGCCCTGTCGGCGGCCCTCACTCTCCTCTAGCTACTGGTTCTGAGCCTGCTCGGTTGACGGGGGTGACTCCGCCGACGGCTTGTTGACCTGCCTGTTGATGGCGTCGGCGAAATAGTGCCCAGTAACGAGAATCTTGACCGACTTCACTCCCTTCACCTGGGCAATGCCGTCTCTCAGGTCTTGGGAGATTTTCAGCGCGAAGACCGGTGGGCAGTACGGCGTGGTGGCGTGGTACTCTATGTCTACCTGGCCGTCCTTGACATCGAGTTTGTCAATGAGGTTCATCTCCGCTATCGGCATCCCTATCTCCGGGTCGACGACCTTCGATATCTGCTTCTGCACTTCCCTAAGGTCAACTTGCTCGGTAGACATGGAATCCGAGGAAAACGCACGTTTCCGCTACAAAAAGATTGTCCCCCGGCAGGTCTGCGCTTCGGCCGAACGGTCGCTGAAGGGTGAAGCGAGGGGTGTCCCCTAGCTGCTGTCAGGCTCTGAAGCTCCGGACGAAGCTCCTCCACTCAGGTCTCCCATCGAAGGGGATGTAGAGCCTGACCCTATCCACCAGCCCGCCGTACCTCTCACTTAGGGCGCTTCCCATCTCTTTCCAGCTCCCTTCCACGACGAACGCTTCCAGCATCTGGTCTGGAACCTCTGACGCCATCTTCTGCCATTCTCCCTTTGACGAAAGGGCGTGGAGGCGGTCGCACACGTCCCCCCATCCGTGCAGGTCCATGACTCTCCTGTAGCTCCGGGTCGAGGCGTAGAACGCCACCTGGGCCCTCATCGTCTCCCTGATCTTCTTCCTTTCCGATTCGGTCTCCCCTGGGGCAGCAAACACGGACGCCGCGAACGTAAACGAATCTCTCTTCCTCCCCGATTTCGTCCGGCCCTGGTCGGCCGAAGGGATGACCACTTCCCTCAGGTATCTCACGGTATGAAGGGGGTGGATGTGGATTCCATCGGCAACGGCTCCTGCCACCCTGCACATCCCCGGGTTCACGGCGGCGACATAGACCGGTATCTGCGGATTCCCTATCGGGCCCGGGCTGAAGAAGGGGGTCATCAGGTCCAGTTTGATGAACCGCCCCTGGAAGTCGAGTCTCCCTCCGTCCTGCCAGCTCCCCCAGACCGACCTGAGGGCCAGAATCTCCTCCTTCATCTTGGGGGCTGGAGGCTCCCACTTCATCCCGAACCTCCTCTCGATGTGACCTTTCACCTGGCTCCCCAGCCCCAGGATCATCCTCCCACGCGAAAGGCTCTGGAGGTCCCACGCCGTGTATGCCAGAGTAGTAGGGCTCCTGGTGAACGCCAGCGCAATCGAGGTCCCCAGGGCTATCCGCTTTGTGCTGCCAGCCGCCAGGGCGAGCTGTATGAACGGGTCGTGCTTGGTCTCGTTGCACCAGAAGCAGTCGAACCCGAAGGCTTCGGCCCTCCGGGCCAGCGCGGCGGCCTCTGAGGGAGAATTCACTGCGACCTCGGCGTCAACCTTCAAGGCGTGGTCACGCCCTTCAGGACGCCTCTTAAATCCGAACCATCGAGGGCTGGCCACCCCCGTTGGTCTACGTCCCAATTGCAGCAGGTCTGGTCGCCGCATTTTGCTGGGGGACCGCCGACTATCTCTCCAGAAGCCAATCCGAGAAGCTGGGGTACTACAGGACGGTCCTCTATTCGCACGTGGTAACCCTCGTGATCGTGCTAGCCCTGGTCCCGCTTGTCGACCCAGTCCCTGTCTTGGCTGCAGCGCCGGTCATGGCCCTCGTCCTCGCAGGGTTGCTGAACCTGGCCGCTTTCATCCTCCTCTATCGCGCCTTCCACCGGGGAGTCGTTTCGGTCGTCGCCCCGATAGCGTACACCTACCCGGCCATCACCGCGGCCCTCTCCGTCGTGGTCCTCGGCACTGTGATCTCATCCGGCGAAGTCCTTGCCATAGGCGGGGTCATCGTCGGGGTCGTCCTCCTCTCCACTCGGTTCTCAGAGCTCAGATCCCTCGTCGCCGGGCGGGGGTCGGCCAACTTCACTTCCGGGGTTGGCTCGGCCCTGGGCTCATCCGCCATCTTTGGGGGGGTCTACGTGCTGATAGGTTATGCCGCTCCCCTGGTCAGCCTGGCCATACCTGTGATCATACTCAGGGTCGTCGCCACTTCGGCCGGCTTTGTGCTTGCCCCCATGCTGAAGCAGGACGTGAGGCCGTCTCGCATGGCCTTCTCGAGGAATATCTTCGTTATGGGCTTCTTGGAAGCCGCCGGGTTCCTGACGTTCACCTATGGGATCCTCTCGGCCAGCGGCGCCCTCCCCATAGTGGCTGCCATAGGAGGGATGGGAGGGGCCGTGGCGGCGTCCTACGGGCTCTTCTTCCTGAAAGAGAGGCTGGAGCCGAACCAGATGGCAGGGGTGGCGCTGGCCCTGGCCGGGGTCTTCGCGCTGCTGTATCTGGGAGGTTAGGAGACTGGACTACTTCGAAGCGATACAGGAAGGGAGGAAGAGGGTGAACCTCGCCGTCTCTACGCTCCAGGACGTCGCAGGACCTTGCTACCCGATGCTATTCCTGAAGCTGGGAGTCGCCGACTGGACCCCCGTGGGAGAGGAGATGCTCCACAAGGTCGTTCCGGGGAAGGGCGGCACCGCCGCGCTGGTCATCTGTGACGGAGAGGGGAACTCCAAGGCCATGAGTACCTTCGTGCCCGTGGACAGGGCCCGGGAGTTCGGGAAATCCCTCGAGCTCAAAGGGATTCCGGTCTTTCCCGGAGAAGTCAAGCTCCCAATATGAACCTCCTCTTTATTAACGGCCGGGCCTCAGCAGAAACCGCGTCCTAGCCGCAGCCGCCCGAGGCCCCGAACTCCTGTCAGCTCGACGCAGTCTTGGGCGTTGCCAGTTAGACGCGAGAAAATTGGGGGTGAACGAATGGCAAGATGCTCGGTATGCAAGGGTCACGCGGTCGCTTCGTGCGCGGAGTGCGGGGCGATGGTGTGCATGTCTCACTCAACCACTATCTTCGACGAAACAAGCAGGGCGATGAAGACCTACTGTGGCAACTGTACGGCAAAGCGGATGCCGATGTGGGTCTCACGAAGAAGGTAAGCGCTCAGCGGCTCCTGCCTCTCGCTGCTCCACTGTGAAGTAGAGCCTTCTGTTGTTCTTTCCCTTGTTCTCGGTCTTCAGGGCGACGACCTTCCCTATCTCCCGAGTGTTCTTGACGTGCACTCCGCCATCTGCCTGGGTGTCGACATCTCCTATCTGGACTATCCTGAGGACTTCCAGTGAAGGGGGCATGGCGTTGGCGAGCTTCACGAACCCGGGCTTTGCCAGGGCCTCCTCTCTCTTCATGAAGAAGGTCTTCACCTCCAATCCCCTGGCAACGGCGTCATTCGTCTTGCCGACGTAGTCTGATATACGGTCTTTGCTGAAATCCTCCAGGTTGAAGTCCACTCGCGACTCGTCTGGGCTGATCTGGTTGCCTGTGATCAGCGCCCCTGTCTCCCTGTTGACAACGGAGCTGAGGATGTGGGCCGACGTGTGCATCTTCATTATCCTGTACCTCCTCTCCCAGTCGAGGACCCCATGGACCCTGTCCCCAACCCTCAGTTCGGCCGGGGTCTCGAGCATGTGATACACGCTGTCCCCTTCTTTCGTCGCTTCGATGACCCGCATGCCGTTGATTCTGCCCGTGTCCGAGACCAGGCCTCCCCCCCTGGGGTTGAACGCGGTCTGGTCCAAGACCACCCTGTTGCCTTCGACGAGCTCCACTTCGGCGTCGAACTCCCTGACATACATATCGTCCCAGAATAGCTTCTTGGTCATCCTCTCCTCCCGCTCTTTGCGCCTGCTTTAAGATTCAACCGCTTCAGTATGCGCTGATCTTGGTCTGGGTGAGCTCCCTCGAGATTAGGACGCTCTCCCTCATCCATCTGCTCTTCGAGATCCTCATCCTAGAGAGCGCCGAGTCCATCGCGCCCCTGAATGTCTCGTGCCTTTCATGGGGGCGCCTGAAGAGTTCCCTGATGCTCTCCCGCACGTTCCACACTCCCAGGGGCATGATGAACCCAGGGTATGTCTCGCGAAGGACTATCGCGGCCGCCTGTCTCCGCTCTCTCTCCAGTGCTTCCCCCACCGCCAGCCTCGTCGAGTAATAGCATCCGCCGACGCGGGCGTACTTGGTCCTCCCGAAGTATTCCTCGTAGTCCCCGATCATGTACGGCTCCGTAGTGAACTGGTTCCAGGTCGTGTTGGGGAACCAGGCTTCTATCCATTCGAACCTCCACGGTTCCGGGAGGAGGACTGCCACGTACTGGTTGTCGTAGACCCCGAAGCTGTAGACCCTGTATTCGTCGATCGTCGGCCTGTGCTTTATCCTATCGATGAGGTCGAGGCTGATGGAGCTGTCGACCGCGGTGATGCTCCAGCGGGTGGGGACTATCCTCCTCCTGGGGCCGACTCCGAACATCCCGAGGGAGAACGCCTTCTGTATCCGGGTGACCAACACGCCCTTCCGGAACAGCTCGGAGACGGCTCCTGCGGCCTCGAGGTCTCTGTCATAGTGGGCGGTCTGAACCCTCCTGTCCACCGACGGATTGTCGATTCTGAACCTGTCGAGCGGACCTGACGGGCCGTAGGGCTGGGTGTCCTCGCTCAGGGTCAGGATTCTTCTCGGGGCCTTGGTGAGCTTCAGCTCGGTGTCCACAGGCTTCGCTGCCATCGCCAGCTCCTGGAGGGAGCTGAGCAGCCTCCCTGGCTCCCTGGCGTCCTCAACGCTTGCCCTCGAGTTCCCGCGGACGAGAGAGTAGCGGTAATCCACTATCTGGTCGATGGGCCTCCCCAGCCACTCTTCGGGGGTGTCGAGGACTGCGGTGTCCCCGAACTGGGGAGGGACCATCGGCCCGATCGAGACCTTCGGGTACCCCAGCCTCCCCACAAAGACTCCGGGCGGGGATGAACCAAGGATTTCATTCGTCGCCAGGGAGGGCCCCTGCTTCGCCATCGACTGGGCCTTCACTATGATGGGGCACCTGGGCTTGCCGCACAACAGCTTGGCGCCCCGGCACGTGAGGCACATCCAGGCGGGAGGGCTTTCGACGACCTCGATGGACCTGGCTACGTCCTCCTCCAGGCCGGTCGCCGAAGCTGCCATGACGTTGGAAAGCCACGTTATGCGCCTGGGCAACTCGACGGGGCCGAGCCCCTCGTCCGCACTTAAATCCCGTGGTAGTCCTCCCCCAAAGTCCAGCCGACGCCAAATATACCACGACCTGCTGCTCGCCCCAGATGCCGAAGTTCGCCCACATGTCGGACATCCACATCGGAGCCTTCCGCCAGCCCGAGCTCCGTGCCCTAGTCCTTGAAGCCTTCGAGAAGGCCATCGACCGCTGCATCTCCGAGAAGGTGTCGTTCATCATCCTGGCGGGGGATATATTCGACTCGAACATCCCGGACCTTTCGTCGGTCAGGCGGGCGGCCGAGAAGATGAAACAGGCGATCGACTCCGGCATCAGACTCTTCGCCATCTACGGTTCCCACGACTTCAGCCCGAACTACTCGTCCATAGTGGACGTCCTGGACGGGGCAGGGATGTTCACGAAGGCGGAGAAGATGTCGAGCTCCGAAGGCAGGGTCACCCTCTCCTTCGTCCAGGACCCCTCAGGAGCGAAGATCTGCGGCATATCAGGGAAGAAGCTCTCCATCGACCGGGACGCCTATGCGCTCCTGGACAAGGCGAAGCTCGAAGCGGAGCCGGGGTTCAAGATATTCGTCTTCCATGGAGCCATAGAGGAACTCAAGCCCCCGACCCTGGAGAAGATGGAGGCCATGTCGCTTTCCTCCCTTCCGGCGGGCTTCGACTACTACGCAGGAGGACACATACACAGCCACCAGTTGAAGTCCCTGCCAGAGCACGCGAACGTCGCCTTTCCAGGTCCTCTCTTTGCCACCGACTACTCGGAACTCCTGCAGCTCGCGAAGGGCGAGGAAAGGGGGTTCTACATCGTCGACTTCGACGAGAGCGTCTCCAAGGTCGAGTTCGTCCCGATGAGAGTATGCGATGTCGTTGAGATCTACTACTCCGCCCACGGGAAGTCGTCTTCCCAGGCTGCGAAGGAGCTGGCCGACCTGGCGTCCGGGACAGACGCGGAAGGAAAGGTGATTCTCCTTACGGTAGATGGGGAGCTTTCGGAGGGGAAGACCTCCGACATCGACTTCGCTGCGGTGAGGAAGCGGCTGACGGCCTCTGCGCCCTTGGTCGTCCTCTCCAACAACAGCCGCCTGACCTCGAAGGAGCAGGTGAAGCAGGCGGGGCCTCCGATTCCGGTCCACATCACCGAACGGCAGCTCTTCGAGAAGGAGATCTCGCGGGTAAAGTCGGAGGAGCCGAAGTTGAGAGGTGAGAAGGGTGTCTCCTTGGCCGTCGACCTCCTCAGAACGCTGAAGGAGGGGAAGAGGGAGAACGAGACCAAGGGCGCTTTCGAAGAGCGGACCTACAGGGCAGGCTTCGCTGTCCTCGGCCTGGAGGAGGACGGGTGATGCTGGTCCGCAGGCTCGCTCTGAGGAACATCAGGAGCTACAGCGGAGAAGGGGAGACGACCTTGGACTTCCCCGAAGGGGTTGTCCTCATCGAAGGAGACATCGGGTCCGGCAAGTCGTCTCTTCTCTATGCCTTGGAGTTCGCGCTCTTCGGCCTCAGCGACCTCAAGGGGTCATACCTGCTCAATGAAGGAAGAAAAGACGGAAGAGTGTCCGTCACCTTCGAGGCGGACGGGACCGAGTACACCATCGAGCGGAGCCTGAAAGTCAGGGGCAAGGACGTCGTCCAGGACGAATGCCGCATATCGACAGACGGGGAGTGGGAACGACTCTCGCCCAGCGACCTCAAGGAGAGGGTCGTCTCAATCCTTGGGTTCAACGAGCCCACTCATCCCAAGGCAGAGAGCCTGGTATACCGCTATGCGGTTTTCACGCCTCAGGAACAGATGAAGGAGATTCTCATCCAGAACTCCGAGGAACGCCTCCAAGTCATCCGTCGGGTCCTTGGAGCCCAGAGCTACCAGGTCGCCGCAGAGAACTCTGAGACCGTCGAGAAGAAGGTGAGGGAGGCTGCGTTCGGCCGCAGGAAGGTGGCTGAAGACCTGGAGGAGAAGAAGGACGAGGCGGAGGAGGCATCAAGGGCCATTGCTCGCCTTGAAGCCGACATCCCCCGGCTCAAGCAGAGGGAAGAAGCGGCGGCGGCGCTGGTCCGAACCCTCGATGCCAAGTGGAGGGAGTCTCTCCGCGACCGCGATGACCTGGGGAGGGCCCAGGCAAGGATCCCCAGGTTGGAGGAAGATATCGCCGACCTCAAGGAGGAAATGGCGGACGGCGAAGCGAAAGTCAGAGGGCTCGAGTCGCAGCTGGCCCACGAGATCGAGCCGATATTGAAGAAGTTCGAGGCCAGCACCCGCCCCGGAGCGGGCTCGAAGGAGGCAGAGACGACGCTGAACCAGGCCAGGGAGACCCTCACACATCTCAGAGACTCTCGGCGAGTCCTTGAAGAGGACATCGAGAAGACCCGCGAACTGGTCGGGAAGGGGGTGTGCCCTCTCTGCGGTCAGAGGATCTCTGGGGACTTTCATGTCAAGACCGAGCACTCTGAACGCGAGCTGGCGAAGCTGAAGGAACAGATTTCCTCTTCGGAAGGGGAAGTCGACAGATTGACTGGACAACTGGAGTCGGTCAAGGCCTACGAAGAGGAAGAGAAGGAATTCCAGAGGGCTTCAAAGGAAAGGTCGAAACTGGAGAAGGAGCTCTCCTCAGGCCGGAAGAAGCTGCAGCAGGATAACATGAGGCTGTCCAAGGCGCTCTCTGAGCTACAGGAGGTTACGACCAAGATGAAGGAGACGAGCGCACTGTCCAGAGAGGTAGCCGAGCTCGAGTCCAAGCTGAACAGCGCGAGGGGTGACGAAAAGGCCGCGGCTCTGGAGCTGACCCGGGCGAAGACAGAGCTTGCTGACTCCTCCAGGGAGCTGGAACGCCTTGAGGCCGAGGTGAAGAAGAAGGAAGCTTCGTTGCAGGAGTCGCGCCGCCTGGCCACCTACCAGAACTGGCTCGCCGAGTACTTCAGGCCGACTGTGGAGTTGATTGAGAGGCAGACCCTCTCCCAGGCCGCGGCCAGGTTCAACGACCACTTCCAGCGCTTCTTCAGTTCATTGGTCGACGACCCTGACATGGTCGTCAGGGTGAAGGAGGACTTCTCCCCTGTCTTCGAAAGAGAAGGGTTCGAGCAGGCCTTCGAGGCCCTGAGCGGGGGCGAACGGACGAGCATGGCTCTCGCCTACAGGTTCGCGCTCAACTCGGTGGTGAAGGAGACGGTCTCCTCGGGGCCCGAATTGGTCATACTGGACGAGCCGACCGATGGTTTCAGCAAGGAGCAGGTCTTCAAGATGAGGGGGCTCCTGGACGAGCTTGACTCCCGACAGGTCATCCTCGTCTCCCACGAGCGTGAGCTGGAGTCCATGGCGGACCACATCTTCAGGGTAGAAAAGAGGAACGGGGCATCGACGATATCAGAAATGCGGCAGTGAGTCGGGTCCCCGGGAGGAGGTGCTTCGCCATGATCGAACAAGACGGCCGGCCTTGGCACAGGGACGAGGAGAGCCCTAGACCGTTCTCCTGCCTCGGAAAGCACTCCCGCTTGCGGAAAGGCCGTGGCCAACATCTCCGCGGGCCATGAAATCAGCGAAGTACTGGTCGACCCACAGATTAACCTCATTTACGGCGTGGGATGCATACCACGGGGACTGGTCTGCAGTTCTCTCCTATCCGTTGTGAATGGGACAAGCGCCACGCTGATGAAAGTGACGGGCCTGAGTTCCGCGACGGCAGCGATAGACCGGAAGACAGGTTTCCTTTACGCAGCAGGTGGCGGCCAACTCGTGGCACCGAGTCCCTATGGGGCTGCGACCTTGAAGTCCAATTCTGACACCTGCAGCGCCTTCGCCGGCATGGCTGTGGACCCAGAACAGGATCAGGTCATCCTGGCTCCCTACAACTGTGACCACGTACTCGTCTACGACGGGCTATCCGGACGACTGTTGAACATGCATTCGCTTCCAGGTTGGCCCCAATCCGTCGCCTTCAACCCTGTCACCACGAGACGTATGTGATAGTCTCGCAATCGCTCCTTGCTTTCCATTGCGTGGCCGGCACCGGCAATGTCAACGCCACCCTGATAGGTGCCGGTCAACCTTGTCTCCTGCCCTAGATCGAGTAGTAAGCTTCCGAATGGTCCAGCCTCGCCAAGACTGACGGTTCAAATCCGGCTGGCCCCGCAGAGGCATTCGGCGCAGGTGGTCATCTTCCCGCAGACGCTGCACTTCTCGAACGAGTGGTAGTGCTCGTCAAAGTCCTTGTTCTCCGGACACTCCAGGTCGTTCTTGCAGACGAACATCCAAGGTCTCCGAACAGGACCCCCACATTAACCTATGAGCGGGCAGGGAGAACGATCAAAAGCCCCGATGCGAGGAGTTTCCTCCTCCCACCGGGATCGCGCTCGACGTGTGCCGGCCGTAGTCCTCCTTCTGTTCTAGACGGGATTCCGCTCAGCGGCCTACCCTGGCCTCCTGCAGGCGTTTCATCGGCCACGTTTGGCCTTGCTCCGCACGGGTCAGCCGTTTCATCCCGCGTCCCACCGACCTCAAGGTCTCCCCATCATCGCCCCTGGTGGGCCGGGTCTCGTTTCTGTTCTGGAGCCGACCATCTCTGGTCGCGCCTCCTGGCGCCGTGCGTCCTGCTGCGAGGGAGGAACTTCCCCAGGAGATCCCCGTGGCCCGTCCACCGGCTCGCGTCGGAACGAATCCGCACCCGCCCCGTTTAACCGTTTTGCCTCTACCTAGGATGCAGGCATCCACCGGATTCATTCACCACCTTTGCAATTACGGCAACAACGGTGAACTCGGAGGCCTTGCTCAAGGCCAACCCCATGGCCATCAAGATAATGATGACCCAGGAGGTCATAGACCGGGTGGCCCTGTCGCTCCTGTCGGGTCAGACCCTGAAGGACCTGGTTGCACCCGCGGCGGAGAGCCACGCCGACGAGCACTATCTCGTGGTCACCCTGCACAAGGGGATGTCGGCCCGGGTCCCCACCCGGACCTTCTCCAGCATCGCCAAGCTCCTGTCATGCTCCACCAAGACCGTCCACCACCTGATGGTGGAGCACGCGGTCGAGAGCCTCTCCCCCAACGGTTGCGGCTACTGCCGCCATGCTACGCGCCGTCTGAAGGCCAAGACCAGGGCCGAGGCAGTCAGGGGCCGGAGGGAGGACCCCACGAAGTACCCCGGCTGCCTGACGATTTACTGAACCCGAGACTCCAAGAAGAGCTGCGGGAAGTACTCCCGCTCGGCCTGCAAGACCTTCCCCTCCGTCTTCGACCTGCGGTACGCCTCGAGCGGCTCCTGGTTCAGGGTCAGGAAGGTCGGGCCCCACTTGTAGATGCTCAGATAGCGCCGGGCCTCTTCCACCTCCCCCAGGATGTACATCGTCGCAGCCACGGCCTCCAGCGAGCTGAGGACCCCGGGCCTCGCGTAGTTGGTCGGGTTCGCAGCCAGCAGGGCCGGTAGCCTCCGGTGCTTCCCCCCGAGCCTCCTGAAGAACACCTCCTGGGCCAGGTTCCACGACGCGTCGACCACGAGGACCGACTTCGCCACCCTGTCCGGAGGGGAGAGCATCCGGTGGGCCCAGGGGTTGAGGACTATCACCTTGTCCGAGGCGTGGAACTTCCTGCTGACTCCCTTCGCCAGGTCCATGTTCACCATCTTCCGGGCGGTGCACTTCGTGGGGTCGTCCTGCCTCATCTCGAGGGCGAAAACTCCTAGCATCCTGTCTCAATTCCGGGCCGGTTTCGGGTCCCTTATGGTGGTGTCGGTGGTGTCGACGCGGCCGATGCCCTTGACGCCGACATATCCGCGGCCCCTCCCGAGGACACGGCGGATGGTCTCACGAGCACATTGAGGATACTCTCTTGTTAAATCACAGATCCGAGTGCCTTGGTCGAAATGTTTGATTCGCATCATCCGGAAACCCTCGAGCGTCAATGTGGCTCTGTATCGGCCGAAGGTTGACCACTCTGACGGTGAGCCGCTATCTTGACAGTTCCATAAGGAGCAAGGGTTATTACAGCATGCCCAGATACAAGAGGGAGTGGAAGTGAACTGAAATCCCCCAAGCCTTTGTGCTCGTGAACGCTGACCTCGGGGCTGAAGAGGACCTCCTGAAGAGGCTCAGGGAGATTCCCAACGTCAAGGAGGTCTACGTGGTGTACGGAGTCTATGACATCGTCGCCCGCGTCGAAGCCGACACCATGGAGAAGGTCAAGGAGACCATCACCTGGCACATACGCCGCCTCGACAAGGTGAGGAGCACCCTCACCATGATCGTCGTCGAAGCCTAACCCTCTCCTACCCTAAAATAACGCGGACGGCTGGGCGGCACCCATGCGGATGCTCGTGGGCATCGACGACACCGACTCGTCCCGGGGGTGGTGCACCACCTACCTGGCCTACCGGATTGCGGCCGATCTCCAGCCTGAAATCAAGGTCCTTCCCTATCCGAGGCTGGTCAGGCTAAACCCGAACATCCCGTTCAAGACGCGCGGGAACGCCGCCGTGTGCCTCGAGATCGAAGCTCCCGATCCGGACGCGGCCTTCGAGGGGGTCCGCAAGAAGGTCGAGGAGCTCTCGGACGTCGCAGGAGGCGCGAACTCCGGGATGGTGGCTCTCGAGGGGGTCTCCAAGGCCCTGAGGTTCGAGCCGCTCTACCAGAGGGCCCTGGCTGGGGTCGTGAACCCCCACAGCGTGCGCCGCTTCCTCAAGAGCGTGGGCGCACGGTCGTTCGAACTCGGCAATGGGATGGGGATAGTGGGGGCGGCGAGCAGCATCGGTTTCACCCCGGGCTTCGACCACACATACGAACTGATCGCCTACAGGCGGAGAGAGTTCTGGGGGACGACGCGCGCGGTCGGAAGCGGCACCGTCACGGAGATGGACGCGAAGACCTTCCCTCATACCTTCAACAACTATGACTATCAGAAACGGAAGGTCCTCGTGGCTCCCCACGGTCCGGACCCGGTGTTCGCAGGCGTGAGGGGCGACTCGCCTCAGATGGTGATCAGGGCGTTCGGCATGCTCAGCTATCATGAGCCTCTCGAGGGCCACATGGTCTACCTCTCCAATCAGCACACCGACGCGCACCTCCGGGGGAAGCTGCGCTGGAAGGCGTTCTCCTCCGGGTGGACGGACGGGACTGTCGAAGGGGTCGACACCGGTCCGGGGGGCCATGTGTATGTCACGTTGCGGGCAGGGGGGAGGGTGCGCCTGACGGCCGCCTACGAACCTACGGGGGACCTCAGAAGGGCGGCCAAACTCCTCAGGCGCGGAGACACGGTCAGAGCGTTCGGGGGAGTCCGACGCGGGACCTCGCTGCACCAGCCCATCCTGAACCTGGAGAAGCTCCAGCTGCTGGCCCACCAGAAAGGACAGAGGGGGCTTCCGAAGGGGACCTATATCTCCTCCCCGAGAGCCAACAGGCACCTCACCAAGCCTCTGATCAGGTACGGCCTGGAGGACACTGGGAAGCCCACCCAGGTCACCGGATGGCTCGAGGCCGGGGCTACACGGCCGCTAGTGCTTGCTTGAAGTCGGCGACCAGGTCTTCCACGTCCTCGACCCCGACCGAGACCCTGACGAGCGTCTCAGGGATCCCCGTCACAGCCCTCTCCTTCGCCGACATCTGGGCGTGGGTCATGTTGTAAGGCTGCGACACCAGGGTCTCAACCCCTCCGAGGCTGGCGGCGAGGGTCGCCACCCTGCACGACTCCGTGAACCTCATGGCATCCCCGGTCGTTCCCCTGATTTCGAAGCTGAGCATCCCGCCGAACCCCTTCATCTGCTTCTTCGCCAGGGCGTGCTGCGGGTGGGTCTTGAGCCCAGGATAGTGCACCGCCTTCACCTTCCTGTGGGTCGAGAGGAATTCCGCGAGCGCCATGGCCGAGGAGTTCTGCTGCCTCACCCTGATCGCCATGGTCTTCATCCCGCGGAGGATCAGCCAGGCCGGGAAGGGGTCCAGCGTCCCGCCGAAGTCCCTCCTCATCATCTTAATCTTGCGTGTCGCCGCCTTGCTGGCCACGGCCGCCCCTGCGATTAGGTCAGCGTGGCCGTTGATGTACTTCGTCACGCTGTGGAGGACGATGTCCGCTCCGAGGTCGAGCGGATTCTGGTTGACGGGGGACGCGAAAGTGTTGTCGACCATCAGGACCGCGCCGTTCTTGCGGGCGACCCTCGCCGCCCTCGCGATGTCGACCACCTTCAGCGTGGGGTTGGTGGGGCTCTCGACGTAGACGATTCCGGTGTTCTTCTTCACCCCCCGTTCGAGGGCTCCGAAATCCGAGGTGTCGACAAGGTCGGTATCGAACCCGATCTCTGGGAGGATGTCGTGCAGCAACGCGTAGGTCCCTCCGTAGAGGTCGCGGATGCCGAGCACATGGGCCCCCTTCTTCAGGAAGGCGAAGACGGAGGTCGAGATCGCAGCCATCCCTGACGAAAAGGCAGCTCCCTCCGCCCCGTGCTCGAACGCGGCGAGCTTCCTTTCTAGATTGACCACAGTCGGGTTCTCCCATCTGGAGTAGGTGTACCCCTTCTCCCCGAAGCCTCCGACCGCGATGGGAACATCCCCTGCCTTCTTGAATCCGAACGTCGAAGTCTCGTAGATGGGGGTCGTCACGGAGCCCGTCTGGGGGTCAAGAGGCTCGGCCTCGTGGACAGACCTGGTCGAATCCCCGGTCAAACGGTGGCGCCACGGTTGAGGGGCGTAAATAGGTAGCGAACGGCCGTCATCGGAATGCGGGAAGCGTCAAAGTTATTTCCGGTCTAGGGTATCCATGGGTCATGCGAGGAGACTGGCCTGCCTTCAAGGCCAGACTGGTCAGGCAGTCATACTTGGCACTACCCCTCGGGTTCTCTGTTGTGTTCTGCATCGCCCTGGTCCTGTCAGACGACCTGTTCACCTCCGCCACGAGCATCGTGTTCCTCATTCTGACCCCGATCGTCGGGGCCGCGGGGCACCGTTGGAGGAGGTGGAGGGCGTGGCTCACCCTCGTCATGATAGCGATGTCGTACGAAGCGCTGGCGGAGGTCATAGACACGGTCACAAACGCGAAGAGGGTCTTTTCCCTCCTCGACCTCGACAAGTACCTCTGGGGGTTCAACCTGACCGGCCGGATTCAGTCCGCCCTCTTCTCCTCATCGATGACCAATTTCATGGCCATCCTCTATCAGCTGCTCATGCCTGTGGTCTTCGTGACGTCCTTCTTCATCTGGTACAGGAACCGCCACACGTTCGGGAAGTTCGTAACCGCGATGCTTCTGACCTCCTACGCCGCGCTGGTGACTTTTCTTCTCATCCCCACCGCCCCTCCGTGGATCAGCGGGGCTGCCAGCAACCTGGTCAGAGCCTCGGGGCTCGGCTCCATCCCAGCGTTCCTCACTCCAATCGCGCCGCTCTTCGAGCCCAACGAGTTCGCCGCCTTTCCCAGCCTCCATGCCGCCTACATGATCATCTGCGCGTATTTCCTTCTGAAGGTAGACGATCGCATCGGATGGACCGCGATCCTCCTGACTGGGGGGATCCTCCTCTCGACCCTGTACCTGGGCCAGCACTACCTCGTTGACCTGATAGCCGGCACCGCCTACGCCATCGTGCCGTGCCTGATCTCAGAGCGCCTGCAGATCTTTGGGGGCCACGAAGACGCCTCTGTGGGGTACGCTCCCGTCTTGGGGGGGAGCTCGGGCAGGCCGGGACTGTGCGCACGGAAAGCACCTGACGCGGCCGCGTGAAGCGTCCGCTGAATCCAACGAGCATCGAGAGCAGCGAGAGGAGGTTAAATATGAAATGCGCATCTTCGAGTATTGGGCACCAGAGGGGCCCGGCTAGCGCGCGCTTGCCATGCGGGCGTCCGAAGGTTCACGAGTTCTTAACGCCGGACCGATCTTGAATCTATATGAAAGGGAGGATCTAGTGTGAGAGCGACTTCCCGGTTCCCGCCTTCACTTCCTCGATCTCCCTCTCGACCTGTTTCCGTCTCTTCGTCCCCTTCTGGAGCTTCGAGGAGGCTGCTTCCAGCTTCCCCATTCTGCCTTCGCTGTAGAGCAACTGCTTTACGGCGAACCTGATGAACTCGCTCTTCGTTGCGTATTCCCCTGCCTTCACCAGGGCCTCTGTCCTCTCAAGGTCCTTGCTCTGTGCTCATTGAACGGAGGTTCTGACTCGCTCCAGATGCCTGTCCACGTAGCCTGCAAAGACTTCCATCTGGTCCAGGTGCTCGTCGACGAGGTCGACCCTCGCAGTCTTCACCCCTGCGACCTGCCTGATCATTCCTGCAAGCCTCGTTGCGAAATAGGGGTTGGGGAGAATCATGCTGTAAACATCCATCTCTCCCCAGACCCCCGAGTAGAACAGGTAGTCATCCAGCATCCGCATTATCCCCTTCCACGCATCGGCCCTGAGCTCTTGTCTGGTGTACGTCACGGTGGCGTCGGCGGGGACGGCGTTCTGCAGGGCACCGAAGTTGACATTCGGCTGTGTGAAGACCACTCCCGCACGAACCATTTTCACCAATCTCCTTCTGAGGGTCCTGACTGATATGCCAACTTCGCCGGCCACCTGAGCCGGCGCTCCGGGGACCCCCCTGACCAGGCGGGAAATCACCTCCCAGTCCACCGGCTTGAGGCGGACGTTGCAGGGCGGAAACGTCATGCTGCCGCAGATTCCACTGGCTGCTCCCCCTATTCTTCTCAAGAGCTCCAGCTTCCTCTCAAGCCCCTTCTTGTCTTCGTAGACGAAGACTAGCCCGACGTAGGCCCCATGGTGGTTCTGGACTACGACCACCCCGTCAACGAGCCTGAGCTTCGCGGTCACCTCGCTCTTTTCGAGAGAAGGGGAGGTCTCCATCGCGTAGACCCCCATCTGGAGGCCGAGCAACCCTGGGTGGGGGAGGACCTTCGATTCCATCACAAAACCGGACGACTTCATCTTCCGGAGCCTTTCCCTCACGGTCCCGGAAGAAACCCCCAGCTTCTTCGCCATCAGGCGGTAGGAAAGGTCCACGCCGGGACGGGATGGAAAAATCTGCTGAGGCTGGGCCAGTTCCCTCAGGATGCGGATATCGAGCGTATCCAACCCGATGCCTCACCTGCCAGTCGGGGTGACCATCTTCGTCCCCGCCTCCCGGAAACTACTCGGCCCCTTCCGAACCTGACAGCCAAACGAACCATACAACTCGATCCTGTCCTCCGCGAGCTCGATCCGAACGGCACCGACCCCCTTAATGGCCCTCGTCTCCTCCAAGACCTTCGTCGCTTCGGCGATGCCCGGAAGAATCAGGCTGTAGACGCTGTAAGTACTCCAGAGGCCAGAGAAGAAGAGGTGCTCGTCGAGGGTTCTGGTCAGGTTTCTGTCGGCCTCGGCTCCACCTTCCCCCGACGTGGAGTGGACAATCAGGTTAGCCCAGGCGCCCCCCGCAACCGCCTGGCGTCAAAGGAGATGACCCTCGGGACGGCCCGCCCTTCTATCATCCGCTCGACCCTCGTCTGCAGCGTCTTTGCCGATATCCCGAGCTTCTCCGAGACTTCGCAGCCGAATCTGCCGACGCCTAGTTGCAAGGCCTCGACGATCTCCCAGTCGAGCTTCGATAGCGCCACCGTGCAAGGCGGGTAGGGGATGGAGGCAAATTCAGCAGCAGTTGCGGAGCAGACCCGCGAAACCAACTCGACCTTCTTCCGGCGGGAACCCTCGTCCTCGTACCAGAAGACCATGCCAAGGGTCGTGCCGACAAGCGACACGATGAGGAGCATCCCGTCCACGAGAGAGAGCTCCTGCAGCAGCCTTCCCTTCGGGGCTGACGGGGGGATGTCAACGATCAGGGCGCCCATGGTCACCCCCAGCAGGGCCGGGTTGACCAGGATGAGGAAGGGCATGAGGAAACCGGCCGACTTCATCTTGGATATCCTATCGCCGACGGTCTCCTTCGAGACCCCCAGGTTGCGGCCTGTCTCCCCCTAGGCGGGTCTGTGTCCCCCCAGACCAGACCCACGTTCTTCCCCTGCGATAGCTCCCTCACTATCCTGATGTCGAGGCTAACCAAATTGGAGACTGCCGCTTCTCAAAATGGACAATTATGCTATAAATCTGTCCTAAATGGAGACGGCGGCTTCATGCGGTTTTAAATTCACGGCCCCCTAATCTATAAGGGCTTGGTCCGGGGTCTTGTCCAAATAACAAATGGCTTTCGGCCGGTGAAAGCTCGCCCGAATCGAAATTACCTTCCTGGGCGAGCGGCGAGGGCATAGGACGAAATGCTACGGCGCGAGCGGAGCAGAAGTGGTCTAAGTGCTGTCGTTATCAGCCTTGTTGTCATCATTGCGGTTGCGGGCGCCGCCGCCGGCTTCTATTTCCTTTCCGCCGGTTCGGCTTCTTCGCCATCAACGACCTCCACTCAGACGCCCTCACAGACTTCCCAGCAAACCACCTCTCGAAGCGCGACGCCAACCACTTCGCAGACCACCCAGTCGAGTTCGAACTCCGGAACACCAACCAACTTGGCCCTGAACTTCTACGATCTCATCGGCAACTTCTCCTCCTTTTCCGTGGAGTACTACAACAACGACTCCAGCGGCTCTCAGTATCTGAACTCGACATTCGTGGTAATAGGCACGCCGAGCGTAAATGGTGCGAAAGAGTACGAGGTCAACGTAACAATGTCGTCAGGGAGCCCCCCAACTGAGCAGCCCCCCACGGTCCTGGTGATCAATTCGAGCGGCACGGTAACCTCGCTGGCAACGCAGGGGCAGAACTACACTGGGGCCTCCGCGGAGGCATTTGGTGGCGCCTTCTTGTCTTTCTTCGCGGGCATCACCGACGGGGCATCAATCTACAATTCTCTTCAGGCCCAAGGAGGGGGCGTCACTGTAACCATAGGACATGTTCAGTTCCAGGTCGTGACGTACAGTGGTACCACCAACGTGGGAGGCGTTTCGACAAGCTATCTTGTGAAGTACGGGACCCCCGAGGGGCATCAAATCACGGTACTTGCGGAGTTTCACCTCGAGGCCACTTCAGCGTCCGGGTCAGGCATCGAAGACTACCAGCTCACCTGCGCTTCGTTCGATGGCGAACCTACCTGTCCCGCGTCGTAGGATTGAAGTCTTCGAGCCACAACCCCAGTAGCAGGATTGCGGCGAGGGTATAGGCGTAATGAGGAACTTCGGTCCCCGAAGGCCCCCCCTTGCTGTGTCCTTTCCTTCTTCACAACCGTTTCAGCCAGTCTGGGGCTGGATAGTCGAGTGTCAGGGGGCATTCGCTCGTGGTAGAAGATAGCCGCACACGAGGTACGAATCTGTCCAGCGGCCCACTCCTTTTGGGGAGACCGCAGGCTCTGACGCTGTGTGCCTTCCTTCTGTCCTTCTCAGGCTCCCTCGCTCTTCTTGGGAGTCTGGGTTGGAATGGGGCAACCTCCCTCTTCGAAATCGTCGGCATCGTTGGGCCGGGCGTGCTCTTCTTCTCCATGGGCGGCTTCCTTCCATTCGTCTTTCTCGTCACGATGGCGACGGCCGTCGGTTTGTGGAAGGAGATGCGCTGGTCGTGGGCCGTCTTTCTGTTCGCCTCTTTCGCCAACGCGTCGGTGTATGGTCTGCTGGTCGTAAGTGGGGTGTACTCCGCGGCCCCGGCTTTCGCGGCCAACTTGACAATCGCCTTCTACCTAGGTCGGAAAGAGGTCTCGTCCTGCTTCCACTCAGGGTCGAAGAATCACCTGGCGAGGAGGGAGACGGGCCGGGTCCGAGCCATCAGCCTCCCAATAGCATTCCTCCTGATTTCATCTGCCTTTTCTCCAGCTATTCAGATTGAGTTGAAAGGGGCGACTGCGAGCGCGTCGGTTACGCCTCTGTTCAGGCCGGGGTTCGAGTCGGTCAGGGTCGGGAGCATCGTCCTCGCATATCGAATGCGCGGGCTCATCCCGGAGCTTGGGCTGGAGCCGATGGTGTCCACGACTTACTTGGGCACCCCCACATCGCGAGGGGTGGGGAGCAGGTACTCCCGCTCGAAGTCCGAGCCTACCGCTAGCCCAAGTCCCCCGCTTTCGATCCCCTCCGCTCTCTCCTATGGCTCGGACCCGAGCCAGAGCCTCTGCAACGATACCCTGTACGCAGGTCAGGCAGCGCAGTTCCGGACCTACGTGGACAACCCCACCGTTAACCAGGCGTTCGGGTGCATGAACGCCTACGCGAGCGACGAGCAGGCCATGGCGTACGACCCCAACAACGGCTATGTTTTCGCTGTTTCTTCCGACTTCCCCTCTTGCTGCAACACCACCGTCAGCGCGATTGATGACCTGTCCGGTAAAGTTGTGGCGAACATCACCTCCCCCCAGATCAACGCGTACCTCCCTTATTCCACCGCGATGGTCTTCGACCCGTCGAACAACCTCCTGTACGTGACCGGCGAATACGTGAACTCGACGCTCATCATCAACGCATCGAGTCTGAGCTATGTCGGGAAGATCTGGATCGGGAACGGGGGCGGGAACGGGGGCGGCTATAGCCCGAGGATGGCCCTCGACCCGTCGAACGGATATCTATACATCACCGATGTCGTCACGGGGACCCTCCTTGCCGTGGACACTTCCACCAACGCCTTGGTCGCCAACATCACCCTCCCAAGCGCCCCGTCGGACGTGGTGTACGACTCCTACTCCAACAGACTCTTCGTATCGTACGCGAACACGAATTACTACAACATCACGGTAATCGACCCCGCCACCGAGGAACCGATGGGTAACATCACCATCCCGAACCAGCTGGCGTACAACACAGCGTACGACTCCTCGAACCACCTGCTCTACGCCGAGGAGTCAAACGCCAGCCCCCTCACCCTCTTCGTGATCAACGGCACTTCCGACCAATACACGTCCAGTGTCTCTCTGGGGAACGCCACCTATCTGACAGGCGGCCTTGGGGATGAGCTTTTCTTCAACCCGGGGAACAATGAGATCTACGGCCTGGCGAGGCCCCAGTTTGGTGGGAACAGCATCGTGGTTTACAATCCATTGACCGGGTCTGCCGAGGAGATCTCGGTCTGCGCCGTCCCGGTTCTCCTCGGGACCGAATGCGGCCCCGATTCGGCTGTGTACGATTCGTGGAACGGTGTCATGTACTTCGCCATGGAGAGCGGATACATCGTAGGTGTCCCGACCGTTGCAGGGAGACTCCCCCGGGACCTGGTCTTCACAGAGACGGGTATCCAACCTGGGTTCGAGGGTCCATCTATCAAATGGAACGTGACTGTGACGTTTTCGGGCCAAGGCACCAGCGGCGCGCGGCCCAGGTCGTTCACACAGGTTGCGTACAGCCCGTCGCCGATCTCGTTCGTCCTGCCTGAAGGATATACCTATTCCTATACCGTCCCCGAACTACTCTACCACGGGACGCCCGACTACCTCCCCCAGGCTTACTCACCCCAGTTCTACCTCCCCACCTCAGGCAATCCAACCATGGGCCAGGAAGTCTACCTTGGAGGGTCAGTAGCGCTGCCCCAAACGGGTTACGGCGTCCCTGTTGTCTTCGCTCAGATTTTCAAGCTCTCCTTCGCGCTTGCACACCCCCCCCAGAATGGAGCGAGCCTCTCCGCCACCATCAACCAGTGCCTTGACACGCTGGTCCCCGGCGGCACTAAGAATTGCGCCAACGAAATCCCCTCCCTTGACACCTTGAATCCATCCAACTGTGTCATGGGGTCTCCGAGTTTCTCGACACTGTGCGGTACCGCAAAGCGCGCAAGCGGGACTGCCGCTTTCTACGTCCCGGACGGCAATTACGCCTTCGCCCTCAGCCTTCCGGGGTATTTCGTCAAACCTTCTGACGGCGTGGTCTCGATTAGCGGGAACGACGTCACGGTCAAGCTTTCTTCGATGCTGCTCAATGTGGGCCAAGGTGTGATAACCGCCTACGGGGACTTGTTCGCCGTCAACCCCGCGGTGAATGGCCTGTTCGTCTTCGATGCGGCGACCAGCCAGTCCCTCGGATCCGCCGCCGACCTCCCATCGTGCACATGCGACCCCAACCCCGTGTCCCTCGCAAACGCTACCATCGGCCCGCTGAACCTGGTCCTCGTGGTGAACGAAGGTGCGAACAACGTCTCGATCGTAGACGCCTCAACCGGGGTGCTGCTGAAATCGGTGGCGGTCGGGAGCGCCCCGCTGGGGATCGCCGTCCAGAAGCTCAGCAGCACCCAGGATGTCGCGTACGTCACCGACTTCCTCTCGGAGGACATCGCTGTAATCGCCCTGAAGTACTCCAGTGCCGCCCAGCTCGCCAACGAGGTAACGGCTACGGTCAGCTTCCAACCTCTCAGTTTCCACCCCACGGGGGTGGCGGTCGAGGCCTACGGCGATGCAGTTTACGTTTCTGATTACGACAGTTCCTCTGTGGACTACTTCAATTACCTGTTCGGCGGACTGATATCGCAAGGGTCCATAACAGTCGGCGCTGGGCCGATGGGCCTTGTCACCGACGAAGCCAGCAACCTTCTCGTGGCCAACTCGATGTCCGACAGCGTAACTGTGGTCCCGTCAGACCAATCAGGCGGGGGGAACAGCATACAGCCCCCGGACCTGAACAGTTGCAGCCAATCCTGCCCGTCGGTGGCTGTGGCTGGAAACCCCGTGGGCATTGCGACCACCGAGCCCATGACAGCATCACCGAACTTGGATGCCTGGCAGAAGTACCTGTCGTGGGACGCCACGCCAGGGGCTGAAGACGCGTTCGTCATCTTCAACGGCACCGACTACGCGACAGTGATAAACGGATATGGGATGCAGAGGCCTGTCGGGGCCGGCCTCGTCAACGTCACCATGGGGTCGGGCACCGTCGACGGCATCGGCTTCTACAACGGCACCGCCACGGTGGGTATGACCTGGACTTCCATGACTTCTAGCGGCGGGACCGGGAGGGGGATAAGTTACCTGGTGTTCCCGACCACTCCTGTATCGTTTAGCTTCTCCCTCGACTGCAGCTTACTTCCCAGCTTCGCACAGTCAATTTGCCGCGGATTCAACATCTGGGCCACACTCGATAAGGACACTCTCTACCTAAAGGATGGGGTGGAGAACACCCTTTACTTGCCGTACTCGACCTATCAACTCAACGATTCCCTCCCGGTAGGATTGCTCGCCGATGATGCCCAATGCGTCAAGCTCTGGGGGACCCCTTGCGCGACAGCCACTGGCAACGTCGCTTTGGGGGGCCGGAACGGCGCCTACACCGTCACACCGGGGGAGTGCACGGCAAATTCGGCGGAAGTCTCGGACTGCCTCGTGAGCCTGCTCGTCGTTCCACAGCCCGAGCCTTTGTGGGCCAATGACCCCAACTTCAACATTAACACGGTCTCGATCTCTCCGCAGGCAATGGCTGGCGTCGTCACGGCGGTGAGCGGTGGCGCTCTCGCCCCGGCCGCTGCGCCTCTCCTCTTCGCCAATTCTCAAACGGAGAGCGTGATTATTTACACCATCAACCCAGCGAGCGGCGTTTCAGCTCAGGAGTACAACAAGAGCGTAATCAACGACCTCGGGATAGGTGCGCCTTCAGGTTACCTATCGGCCTCAGTCACGCTAGTCCACCTTCCCATCAGTGTTCTCAGCCTCGTGATGGGGCTCCCCGGAGTACCGGGGGAGGGTAGCGTCAATCTCGTTGATATCGATAGTATCCCGGTGGGACAGGTGAATTCTGGGCTTGACTACGCCACCTATGGAGCCAAGCTGCTTTCAGGAATCGCCGGGATCCTTGGTCCCGCGCTCCTCTGTCTAATCAAGCCGAGTCCAACTAACTGCAGTTTGAGTTGGGAGGGGATAACCTCTGTTTCCAACACCGGGACAGGTTCGGTTGGCTTCTGGTCTGCGCTGCTGAAGTATCTCACCGACCTCACCGGTGACATCACCCTGGGCGCAATCTCGGACATCGGCGCATCGGGGCAGCTCGCAGCGGCCACTCTGCTGGACTTCGTCCTAATCTTGAAGGACACCCAGCTATTCAATGCGATAGTAGCCGTCTTAACCGCCTCGGTGTCCCTGATGCTGGACATCATCAAACTCTGGAGCATGGTCTTGGCCTGGGATGTCCAGGCGGTAGGCGAGGTCATCAAGACTCTCGCCGACTTCTTCAATTTCGGCCTCAACGTCGTAAACCTGGTTCTCTGCACTTCCCTGAACCCAGACGAATCAAAGATACAAGGCACCTGCAACACGCTCACAGTCATTAGGGACGTTACGACCGCCGTTGCCGCCGTGGGCTCTCTCCTCGCCGCGGACCCAAACGGCGTCTCTGAGGCTCCTTCTTACTACGCTGCCAACGGGACGCTGGTCCTTGGATACGATCCGACGACGGGCACCATGGTCTATAATAGCAGTGCGGGTTTCATCGTAGGCGGCGAAGATTTCTACTATACGTATTTCCTTGGTAAACAGAACCTTACCCTGGTCCTGGGGACCGTGGGTACGAACAACGCCACTGTTCCGTACACCGTTGATGTCTACCCAACCGCCCCCACCTATGTGCACCCTGCCCTTTCCGGCGAGATCGAAACGGGCACTCTGACGACGATTGCAATCGACTATTCACAAAACGGAACGCTGATTCAGCCTATCTTTTTAGAGCCTAGGATCACCACAGAGGGTGTCGGCGGGAACTACACAGTATTGATGACGCCTTACCTCAGTAACGGGACCAAAGTGACGGCCTCGGCAGCGACATTAACTCTCAACAACACGGTCTATCAAATGCATGCGGTGAACTCTACCCTGTTTTCATCGAACGTTTCTTACTTCTCGGAGAAACTCACGCCTTTCACTGTAGAGGTGCAGGCGCTCGGTGTTCCAGGCGGTGCCGCCGAGGGCATACTGCCGGCCGCCGGCTACACCGTAACGTTCGCAGAGTCGGGGCTCTCTTCAGGAGGGTCCTGGGCGGTGGATTTCAACGGGTCGACAGTGTCGTCGACGTCGAACCGGGTCGTCTTCAGCACCCCGGGCAATGGGACCTATCCGTACTCCGTCGAACCAGGGTCGGGCTACGCTGCTTCGCCTGCAGCCGGGAAAGTTACCATAGACGGGAGCAATGCGCAAGTATCCGTCGCCTTCGCCCCCACGTCGGTTAACACCACGACTATTTCGCGAACCGGCACGACTTCGCCTTCAGGGGGAGTCCCCCTGACCTATATCCTGGCGGGTGCTTTGGCGGTGGCTTTGGTCGTGGCTTTGGTCGCAGGAATCTTTGTCCTGGTGCGGAGAAGGACCTCACCTAGGGGTAGGATCCAAGAGGCGGGATAGAATGAGGCATGTGCTCGTGAACGCGCCAGATTGGAATGAGCTCCCGCCAACCTCACGGTGCCGCGAGCGAGCAACCGTCTATGGAAGACCAGATTCAGCATGCTTCACCCGGTCAGGAGGATGGCAGCACTAAATGTCGCGCGTCGGCTTGGCTGCGGCCGTGATTGCCCTGATTCTGGTAATCCTCGTCGCAGGAGCGGGCGCTCTCACATACTTCATGCTGTTTGCCAATCATGGCACTGGCACTCCGAGCTCGGCGACGACGACGGCAGGAACGAGCAGCACAGGGGCCCAGTCATCGATTGGGTCTACTTCGTCCTCCTCCTCGTCCACGGCCTACAGCTCGACCGTTTCGAGCTCCACGAACTCGCAGTCTAATGGCCCATATGGGAGCGTCGTTTCGTCACTGATCCTATACAACAACACCCTGAAGGCAGGAGCCCCTGAGATCTCCGACGCGACCTTCACGGGCAACTATTCCACCATTGCAATCCTGGACACGATATACGATCCGAGCAACGAGAACCTATACGTCTCAGGGTTGAACTCCTCCGCGAACCCCCTCGACCCTGACATCGTCCTCGTCGTCAGCACGACCACGAACAGGGTCGTCGCCGATATCCAGTTGGCCGACGGAGCCGCTCCCACCCAGATGACCTTTGACTCCAGCAACGGATACATCTATGGCACCGCCCCGTCTACGGCCGCGGCCAACATCACGGTCATCGATGCCAACACCAACACCGCGCTTCCAAACTTTACCCCCCCAGGCAAGGGGTGCGGCAGCTACTACTTTTCCGAATGCACGGCCAGTGGCATCGCCTATGATTCCAACGCCAACGTCTTGTACACGGGCTACTGCTGCGACTTCCAGGGCAATGACTACCTGGTGACCATCGACCCATCCACTCAGACAGCTGCGGGCACCTTGGTGTTGCCTCATTACATGGTATTCGGCAACATGATGTACGATTCAGCAAACCAGCTTCTGTACATCACGAGTGACACGTCAGCCTACGGGAACGTCCTGGGGAACGTCACGGTCATCCAGCCTGGGACGGACACAATCCTCAAAGTGATTCCCATTGGGGACCCGTCTGAGTGGAGCACCTTCGCCGTCAATTCGCCAGGCGGACCGAACCAGGAGATATTTGTCGCGTGCGAGGGTAATATCTCAGTGATCGACGCTCAGAGCAACGCGGTGGTCCAGACGATCAATCTTCCCAAGACCGCGTCTGGCATCCCTCCCTCGATGATGGTGGGGGTCGCCTACGACTCCAAGGACGGGCTTCTCTACGTGACCATCGGTTTGGAGCCCGAGGAAGTCCTCGTCTTTAGCAATAGTTTCACCCTAGTCGGAACGATAGCGACGAACATTCCGACTTACAGCATCGCGTTTGCAGCCTCGAGCGGCGAGGTATACGTAGGGGACCTGTCCTTCGGCGTCATCGACATAATCTCTTAGCTAGGGTTTGTCCGCTCTTTACGCAAGTCATCGTAGGGAGCGGACGGAACTCTGGGAACAGTGGGTTTCTACCGTGACCTTGAATGCGGGGGGAGGGATTCCGTAACGTTGCGACAGCGACTCATCCCCGAAGCAAAGCGCACCCATGGGTGCTATCCTACTCGCGGTTTGGCTCTCCGCCCCGAGACAGAGCCCAAGAACCTAGTGCCAAACCATCCGATGGACCACTTGGGGGGTAGGGACCGTGAAACAGAATGGTCTTCCCGTTCAGATTCCGCTTGAGGATTGGGATTCAGACGAATTTCACTAAAACAAGGGTAGCGAGGGGAGGCTTCTCAGCGGAGCCGATAGGCAGCGACACCGAGGACATCCAGTGGGGGATGCCCTTCAAACCATCAATTGAGCTGCGTCCTTCAGGCAAACTTCGGAAGCACACAATTGAGTGGTGGATTTATACCCGCCAGCACATTACTAACCGGGTAAGTTGAAGATGCTTCCCAGAACAAGGCGGACCCTAGTGCACACAGGACCCTCCGCCCCATCATTGACCCCGCCAGTTCCCGCTGGGTTGTATCCGGCCGACCCCGCTCTTTGATGCCCAGAAGTCGCGTAAATGGAGCGTTATGCCAATTCATTGTGAACCCAAACGAGTTCAAATCCGGGCGACCCCATCCCATTCTCCTTGCTGAATTCGGATTCGCATAGCGTTAAGTATCTTTGACAGCGACGTCTCCGGCGGGTTGCAGGCTGCTCCGCGGAGAGTAAAGACAATCTACAGTGTAATTGCATCTCCGCAGAGGCTGGAGATTCTCCGCATCCTGAACATCAAGGGGCCACTGACCTACAGCGCCCTGAAGACCCTGGCCGGGTTCAAATCGAAGAAGGAGTCTGGCAAGTTTGCCTACCACCTCAGGAAGCTGGTGAAGCAGCTCCTGATCCAGCTGAACAGGCAGGAGAGGAAGTACACGGTCACCAACCTCGGGCGGCTGGTACTGAACCTGACCCGCCAGATCGAGGAGCAGTCGCTGGTCGAGAGCGGCAAGCTGTACGTGAGGACGTCCCATCAGACCATGGAGGAGTTCAACGCCAACAAGATCCTCCAGTCCCTCGTGAAGGAGGCCGGGATGCCGGTGGAACTTGCCCAGAAGATCACCAGCGAGACGGAGTCGAGGCTGTACAAGTTCCAGACCCAGTATCTCACCGCTCCGCTCATACGCGAGATCGTGAACGCTCTTCTGGTCGAGCACAGCATGGAAGAATACCGGCACAAGTTGACGAGGCTGGGGATGCCCATCTACGACGTCACCCAGCTCCTCGGCAAGGCTGGGGACGACGGCGGGAACGTGGAGTCCCTCATCCATCAGACCGGGAAGCAGGTGTTCTCCGAGTACCTGCTCTTGGAGCAGCTGCCGAGGGACGTGGCCGACGCCCATCTTTCGGGGGACATCCATATCACCAACGCGGGGTCCTGGGGCTTGACTCCGGACGCGGTCTTCGTAGACCTGCTCTCCATGAGGAGAGCTGGGCTCAACCCCAGGGGCAAGATCCCCAACACTTCGATGATCCCCAGCCCTGAGAACGCCGAGAGGGCGCTGAACATAGTCCTCAGCATGGCGTCGATGCTTTCCCGTGAGGCCTCGGATGAGGTAACGCTCAGGAACTTCCTGCAGTTCCTCGGCCCCTACTGCAAGTCCAGGGGGAAGAGGGAACTGGAGTCGCTCCTGCTGAGGTTCTTCGAGACAGTGGGTTCCCCGGTCGCTGGCGCCGCGGGGCCAGCCATCAGCATCGACCTGAACCCCTACAGGCACGACGACGTCGGGAGAGAGGTCATGGACAAGATACTCGATGCCTCCCTCGGAGCATACAGGAGTTACGTAGAAGAGACGCCGAGGCCGGACGTGAGGCTCCTCCTCGCAAAGCCCAACAGGGTGGACGAGACCAAGACCCTGAAGGATGCCGCATCGATAATCTTCAACGGCGGCAGGATCGCGTTCTTCTCGCCTGACCAAAGGAGGAGCTTCCTCGGCCTCGACACCAACATCCTATCCCAGGAGGACCAGGCTGACAACATAAGCGTCCTTCATGGCCTCAGCCTCAACCTTCCGAGGCTTGCCTACGACTCGAACCAGGACGAGACCTACTTCAGGGCGAAGCTGGCTCTTCTCATAGGGGTGGCTTCTGACGCCCTTTCGACCAGGAGGAGGCTGATCGAGAGGACTCTGAAGCGAGGGCTCCTCCCGTCACTGGCGTCGGGGTCGGACGCCGTGACCTCGGAGACGATGCCCCTCATCATGAACCTGGTTGGCCTCGATGAGACGCTGGCAAGCCTCATCCGGGACCCCACCACCACCTCCCGCTTTGAACTGGCGGAAAAGATAGTGGGGACCGCTACCCAGGTGGCCGATGACAAATCCACCAAGATTGACCGGCTCGGAGTGGCCATGGTCGACCTGGACGGAGCCCTGAGGATGGCGACCTTGGACTCTGAGAAGTACGGAAAGGCCACCCTCCAGCAGCTGATGAAGGGGGCCTACACGCAGGCACCCCGGCTGGTCCTGGCGGACCTCGAGAATGCGGAGAAGATGAACTACATCGCGAAGCTCTCGGGGGGGCTGCGTGGGGGCCTTTCAGTTACCCTGGACGGCTCGGCCGAAGATGTGAGAGGGGTCTACAACATGATACTCAACGCCACTCCGAAGCTCCCGTACTTCAAGGTGGACAGGACGACCTCTGTCTGCAGGAACTGCGGCGCGAAGCTCCCGCTTAACTCGCAGAGGTGCCCAAGGTGCAAGTCAGTCGCGATGACGCAATATTCGACGGCAGCCTAGCGTCCGCGAATCGGCTTTACTTTTGGTCAAGAACAGTTCACTGCGCGACGTCTCATGCGGCGCCCCGTTGAACATGGTTGCATCGTGAAGGTTGACTGAAATTCGGCCGGCGCTGAAATATATAGCTAGGGCGATGGGGTCAAGGCTACAGTTATGACGTCAATAGTTGAACAGCCACGCGATTCTCCGGACGTAGGAGACAAGGGCAAGGAAGTCAAGCTTCCGGCAGAGACGATGGCGGCATTCGGAGGGGATGAACTGCGCGCCAGGGTTTTCTATGAGAAGTACGCGCTGAGGGATGCCGACGGGAGGCAGGTTGAGAAGCGCCCGGAGGACATGTGGCGCAGGGTGGCGAGGGAGCTGGCCTCGCCCGAGAAGGATGATGAAAGGCGGAAGGAGTGGGCCTCGAGGTTCTACTGGCTGCTTGAGAACTACAGGTTTGTCCCCGGCGGGAGGATCCTCTTCGGGGCCGGGCAGACGAGGAAGTCTACCCTCCTCAACTGCTACTTCTTCAAGATAAGAGAAGACTCGATTGAAGCGATATTCGACTGGTGCAAGGAAGCTGCCAGGACATACAGCTTCGGCGGGGGGGTCGGGACCGACATCTCCGTCCTGAGGCCCAGGGGGGCGCCGGTGAACAACTCGGCGATCTACAGCTCCGGCGCGGTCTCTTTCATGGAGCTCCTTTCGACCACCACCGGCACCATCGGGCAGGCAGGGAGGAGGGGCGCTCTCATGATCACCATCAGGGTGGACCACCCGGACGTGATGGACTTCATCACGGTCAAGAGAGACCTGAGGCGGGTGAACTATGCCAACATCTCCGTGAAGATCTCGGACGACTTCATGAGAGCGGTCGAGACCGACGGAGACTTCCTCCTCCACTTCAAGAATGAGAAGGTCGAGGTCAACCGGACCGTCAGGGCGAGGGACGTCTGGAAGTCTCTGGTGAAGGGGGCCTGGCTGTCGGCGGAACCTGGGGTCCTCTTCTGGGACACGATCAAGCGGGACTCCACCACCGAGTATAACGGCATGGAGGTGCAGGGGGTCAACCCCTGCAGCGAGCAGACCTTGGAGAGCTACGGGTGCTGCTGCCTAGGCTCGGTCAACCTCAGCGCCTTCGTCAAGGACTCCTTCACCGACCGCGCCAACATCGACTGGGACTCGCTCACCAGGGCGGCCCAGTACGGGGTGAGGTTCCTCGACAACGTCCTCGACTACAACGCCGAGAGGCACCCGCTCCCGCAGCAGAAGCAGGCGTCTCTCCACAGCAGGAGGATCGGGGTAGGGATCACCGGGCTCGGGGACATGCTAATCAAGCTCGGGCTGAAGTACGACGACGACTCGACCATCGAGTTCGTCGACCACCTCTTCGAGAGGATCAAGAACGTCTTCTACGACTACTCTACGGAGCTGGCAAAGGAGAAGGGGTCGTTCCCAGCCTTCGACGCGGACAAGCACCTGGCGCAGCCCTTCATCTCGAGGCTCGACGGGAAGGTGAAGGAGAAGATCAGGGCGCAGGGGATCAGGAACGCCGCAGTGACGACGATCCCGCCTGTCGGCTCGGGGTCGATACTGGCAGGCACAAGCAGCGGGGTCGAGCCAGTCTTCGCGCTCGTCTACACGAGGAGGAGCAAGTCCCTGAGCGAAGGGGAGTTCAAGGTCTTCCACCCTCTCGTGAAGGAGTACATGGCGGCGACAGGGGCGGGAGACGAGAAGCAGCTCCCGAACTACTTCGTCACCGCGCACCAGATCCAGCCTGAGATGAGGGTGAAGATGCAGGCGATCATCCAGAAGCACATCGACACCGCCATCTCGAGCACGGTCAACCTCCCGGAGGACATAACTTCGGAGGAGGTCGAGAGGATCTACATGCTCGCCTGGAAGCTGGGGTGCAAAGGCATCACAGTCTACAGGGAAGGGAGCAGGGAGGGGATCCTCGAGACCGAGAAGGCAGCGAAGAAGGTAGAGGCACCCAGGGCACCCGCCTCGTTCGAGAGGCCCAAGGTTATGGAGGGGAGGACCCTCAAGCTGAAACTCCCGCAGGGGAGCATCTACCTCACGGCCAATCTGGTGGAGGGGCAGATCAAGGAGGTCTTCGTGACACTGGGCAAGTCGGGCGCGGATGAGAACGCGGACGCGGCGGCCCTGGGGAGGCTCATCAGCCTGTACCTTCAGCATGGCGGGGACATCAAGAACGTGATCGGCACCCTGAAGGGGATCAAGGGGAAGTATGTGTCCTGGGACGAGGGGACCCAACTCCAGTCGATCCCCGACGCCATAGCCAAAGCCCTGGAACTGCTGACCCTGAACCATGTGGTGAAGGAGGCGGGGTTCCCTCATCAGGACAGCGAGAAGAAGATCGGCGGTACCTGCCCAGACTGCCACGAGAACACCCTCGTGTTTGAGAACGGTTGCTACCACTGCAGCGCGTGCGGGTACTCCAAGTGCGAGTAGGCCAGGAGGGTCGGGCCCCCCCGGCCCCGCAATGATTTTACCGCCTTGGCGGACCCCCTGCTCGTTTGAAGAAGGGCCAGAAAGGTCTGCTCGTTGTCATACTGACCACGGCAGTGGTACTGACCCCATTGATCCTGGGCGGAGTCTACCTGGGCTATTATGTGGCCGACGCCCTAGGGTACTCCAGGAGCATCTTCGCCATAGCCTTCTCCACCGTAGGCTTTGTAGCGGGAATGTTCGTGATATTCCGTGTGATAAAGATGGTAGTGGCGCGGACTGAAGTCAGCCGCTGACCTTCTTCAGCGCTTCGGCCTTGGCCTTCTGCACTTTCGCCTTCAGTTCTTCTGCGGCCTGGTCGAATGCCTGCTCCACCTTATGGGCCGCCTGCCTGAACGGTTCGTCGACCAGGTCCTCGCTCATTGGGCCGCCTTCCTCTCAAGGATCTTCTTGACGTGCTTCAACCTGGAGAACTCCTCCCTTTCCCTCTCCTCGAGGGTCGCTTGAATGTAGCGGATGGAGGTCTCGTAGCGTGGGATGATCATGTACTCCAGGGCGTTGAGGAGCCTCTGGGTCTTCTCGAGCTCCTTGGCGAGCCTGAAGATGGCGTTCTCGTACTCGGCTGCCCTGAAGATGGAAGGGAGGACCTTCCTTATCTGGCGGGAAGCCCTGTCGACCGCCACGTTGCTGTCGGCGAACCCATAGGTCATCCCCACCTCCTTCTCTGAGAGTCTGACCGAAGGGATGTCGACGTCGACGATTCGCCGGACGCTGACGTCCGCCTCCACCATCGGGGGGGTGTTGGCAGCGATCCCCTCCAGGCGGAGGGGCCCGAGCTTCAGATACGCGTCGTAGAGCGCGAGATAGGCGTCCGAGAGCGGCTGGGATATCTCGTCCCTGGCCACCGTCGCCTGCTCGATCATCTCGTCGAGCCGCTTCAGCAGGACGTCCCGTTTGTCGTCCAGCACCTTCTTCACCCGCGCGGCTGTCTGGAGCCTCCTCCGGGTGCCGATCAGCTCGATCTTGGTTGGGAGTACGTTGCCGCCCGATGCTACGGACATTTCCTATCCGGTCGACTTCCCTTTGATGTAGTGCTGTTTGATGAACTCTTCCTTGATGTTGGTGAGCTCGCTCTCAGGGAGGACAGAGAGGACCTCCCAGGCTATGCGGTGCGTGTCTTCGAAGGTCCTGTTCTCGTCGTACCCCTGGTTGAGGAACTTCTGCTCAAATTCGTCTCCGAACTGGAGGTACCTCAGGTCTGAGCTTGTGAGGCCGGACTTGCCTATGATCTCAGCGAGGGCCCGGAGCTCGACCGCCCTGGCGTAGGCGTTGTAGAGTTGGTTCCCCACCTGATGCTGGTCGGGGCGCGCCTTCCCCTGCTTGATAACATACCCCAGAGCGGGGCCCATGAGCCTGCTCAGGCTCGACAGGACGTACACCGGCGGATAGATCCCCTTTCTGAACAGCTCCCGTCCAAGGAAGATCTGCCCCTCGGTGATATACCCCGTGAGGTCCGGGATCGGATGCGTGACGTCGTCGCTCGGCATGGAGAGGATGGGCATCTGGGTGATGCTCCCCTTCTTCCCCTTAATCCTGCCAGCGCGCTCGTAGTTGGTGGCAAGGTCCGTGTAGAGGTAGCCTGGGAACCCCTTCCTGCCCGGGACTTCCTCCCTGGCTGCTGATATCTCTCTCAGGGCTTCTGCATAGTTGGTGATGTCGGTTATGATCACCAGTACGTGCATGCCGAGCTCGAAGGCAAGGTACTCGGCTGCCGTGAGAGCGACCCTGGGAGTGATGATCCTCTCGATGGCCGGGTCGTCGGCCAGGTTCAGGTAGAGGATGCTCCTCCTGATGGCCCCCGACTCGGCCAGGGTCCTCTGGAAGAAGGACGCATCGCTGTGAGACACCCCCACCGCGGCGAACACCACCGCGAACTCTTCCCCCTCCCCGACCACGGTCGCCTGCCTGGCGATCTGCGCCGCCAGCATGTTGTGAGGCATCCCTGCGCCAGAGAAGATGGGGAGTTTTTGACCCCTCACCAAGGTGAGCATGCCGTCGATCACCGAGACCCCGGTCTGTATGAGATCGGTCGGATACTCCCTCCTTTCGGGATTGATCGGAGCGCCGTTCACGTCGAGAAACGCCTTCGCCACCGGTTCCGGAAGGCCGTCCTGAGGGCGTCCCAGGCCGTCGAAAACCCTTCCAAGCAGCTGGTCGGAGACTGGGAGCTCCATCGTCTTCCCCAGGAACCGGGCCCTTGTCCCGCTGACCGAGAGCCCAGACGTCCCTTCGAAGACCTGGACGACTGCCTTGCCGAACCCGGTCTCCAGGACCCTTGCAAGCCTCCTGGCCCCCGAGTCGTCCTCTATCTCCACCAGTTCGTCAAAGGCTGCCCTGTCGACGCCGTCGACGACGAGGAGAGGGCCTCTGATCTCGGCGACCTTGCTGTATTCCAGCCCCGACGACGACTTGCTCATGCTGCCGACACCTCTTGCACGCCAGAGACGGAGTTGAACTCGTCGAACATCTGCTTGGACAGGGCCTCCAGCTTCCCCAGCTCGTCGCTCTTGATGGCGAACTTCGCTCTGAGCATGGGGGCGATGACCTGCATCCCCCTTATCTTGGAGAGCGGGACTCCGTTCCGGAGCGCCTTCAGCGCCTCCTGGTGGTATTGGACGAACATCTTCATCATTGTGAACTGCTTCTGGGGGCTGCAGTAGGCGTCGACGTCGTCGTAGGCGTTCTGCTGCAGGAATCCTATCTGGATCATCCTGGCGACGTCGAGTATCAGCTTCTCTTCGTCTGGGAGGGCCTCGGGCCCGAGCAGGCGCACTATTTCCTTGAGGGCGTCCTCACGCTGCAGGATGCCGTAGGCGTCGGCCCTGACCTGGAGCCAGTCCTTGTCAATCCGCTCGGCCCACCACTTGCTGACCGATTCGATGTAACCCGAATAGGAACTCATCCAGTTTATCGAGGGATAGTGGCGCGAATAGGCAAGCCGGGCGTCCAGCGCCCAGAAGTTCTTGACGAAGCGTATGGTCTGGGACGTGACCGGCTCGGTGAAGTCCCCGCCCGCCGGGGAGACGGCGCCGATCAGGGTGATGGAACCCGTTCTCTGGGGGGTCCCGAGGATGTCGGCCCTTCCTGCCCTTTCGTAGAATTCGGCCAGCCTGGATGCGAGATACGACGGGTACCCCTCTTCCGCCGGCATCTCTTCGAGCCTGCCGGAGATTTCCCTCAACGCTTCTGCCCACCTGCTGGTGGAGTCTGCGACGAGCACGGTGTCGTACCCCATGTCTCTGTAGTACTCTGCCATGGTCACGCCGGTGTAGATGCTGGCCTCTCTGGCGGCCACGGGCATGTTGCTGACGTTGGCGATGAGGATGGTCCTCTCCATCAGTGGGCGCCCGCTCTCCGGGTCGATGAGTTCGGGGAACTCGACGAGGACTTCGGTCATCTCGTTTCCTCTCTCGCCGCACCCGATGTGGAACACGACCTTGGCGTCCGCCCATTTCGCCACGCTGTGAAGGGTGACGGTCTTTCCTGTCCCGAAGGCGCCCGGGATGGCGCCGGTGCCTCCCTTCGACATTGGGAAGAAGGAGTCCAGCACCCGCTGGCCGGTGAGCAGGGGGATCTCAGGATCCAGCCTCTCCCTTATCGGTCTGGGAGTGCGGACCGGCCACCTGTGGTAGAGCATGAGCTCCTGCCTCTTCCCTGATTTGTCCTCGGCTGCGACGACGACCTCGTCGACCTTGTACTTTCCTCCCTTGACGACATCCTTCACCCTGGACTTCGGCGTAACAGGGGGAGCGAGGATCTTGTGGTCGATCAGGGGGGTCTCCTGGACCGACCCTAGGATGGTCCCGCCTTCGATGTCGTCCCCTTTCTTGACTGCGGGGACAAACTCCCACTGCTTGTCGAGGGGGATTGAATTGGCGGTGACTCCCCTGGTGATGAAGGGGCCGGCCTTGCTGGCTATGACGTCGAGGGGCCTCTGCAGCCCGTCGTAGATTGTGCCGATCATCCCAGGGCCGAGGGTCGTCGAGAGCGGCTGACCGGTCCCCAGGACCGGTTCACCAGGCCGGAGGCCGCTGGTCGACTCGTACACCTGGACAAAGGCGATGTCCCCTGTCAGCTTGATCACTTCGCCGACGAGCTTCTCCTCGCCGACCTGGGTCACCTCGTACATCTTCGCGGCAGCCATGCCAGAGGCCTTGACGGCGGGCCCTGAGATCCATTCGATCCTCCCTTTGACCGGCAAAACAGAACCTGTCGACCGGCGAAAATTGTCGGCTTATAATGTTTCGAGGTGTGTCGAAGACTTCATGCCCCTGTCAGGAGGGCCGCTACCTCCTTCCTGAGAGTTGGCCTCATCCGGTCGAGCCTGGCCTCGAAGGTGTTGTCGAACCTGACGGAGCCGTCGGAGGTGGTCATGACGACCCCGCCGATGGTCTCGACCGGTTCGTCCTCCATCGTGATATTCGCCTTGGACAGCTTCCTGACCGCCGACGCGACCGCCTTCCTGTCCTTGGAGGCGCACTTCACGCGGGCGTTGGGACCGATTGCATCGAGCCCTTCCTGTATCAGTCTCTCCAGGGCCTGCTCGTATCCGTCCCCGCCTGAAGCCGAGATCTCCTTCGTGGCCCGTTCAATCGCTTCGTTGACCGCCTTCTCCAGGGACCTGAGCATCGTGTTCCTGGCCTCGAGCTCGGCAGCCCCCACGATCTGTCTCTTGACAGATTCCGCCTGCTTCAGGCTCGACTCGACTATCTTGACGACCGATTCGGCTGCGTCCTTCCTGACCGATTCGACCTTGGCGAGGGTCTCCTTCCTTCCATTTTCCAGGCCGGCCAGAACCTCCGCCTCGAACTCCCCGGAGACCTTTTCGAGGGTGTCAGACGCCGCTTTGCTCAAGTCATACTCCTAGGATCGCCCTGAGCATCGCCCTGTACTCGACCTTCTCCTTCTTGCTCCCTGGACCTGGCACTTCGTATATCAGCGGGATGGCCTTCTTTGACCTGAGGGCAGTCAGCTGGTCCGATATCGGCTTGGACACCTCGTCGCTCACCATGATGAGCCCCACCGTCGAGTCCTTGGAGAGCGACTGGATCTTCTCCAGGGCTGACGCCGCAGAAGAGACGTACTCCCCGCTGACCCCCGAAAGGACGAAACCTGTGACGAAGGCTTTTCCCCCTACCGCGACCACTTTCATGGCGACTCCCCCAGGAGCTTGGCAGAGACCAGCTCGGTCGCCCTGTCCCTGTTCTTTGCTATGGAGTTCTCGAACGCCTTCAGATCTGCGTCCCCCTTCTTCCTGATGCTCTCGGCCTCGGATTCAGCCTGCTCTCTCGCTTTCGCGACGTTTTGCGCCGCGATTCCCTTGGCCTTCGAGATTGCCGAGGCCTTCGCTGCCTCTGCCCAGTCGACCGCCTCTTTCGTCGCCCTCTTCCCCGCTTCGACCAACTCCGCCTTCGCGCTGACAAGCTGCGCCTCGAATTCGACGAGGGCCTTGACCGTCTGTTCTATCGCGGAGCTCATGGAAAGCTGCTTTTTGTCTGCTTCGGATTTCCCTAGTTAAACGTTCAGCCCTTGGAAACCGGATTCAGCCGATGGTCACGTCCACGGGCTGGTGAAGCAGCCCCCGTTCGAATAGCATTCTGTAGACCCCCATGATCCTGAGTATGTCGCTGCGACAGCCCCCTTCTGCATGTTGACGAACGCGTTCAGTACCCCGGGCCCGTCGGTCTGGTAGATTGATACGAAATAGTCACCACCGAAGGTCTTGTTGCCTGACGGGAAGACATAGGCGGAGTCGACGTAATAGAACGCCGAGTGGTAGGGGGGTTGGTTCAGGCATGCACGGACACTGCCGTCGGCGAGGGTGATGGATGTCGCCCTCTGCTGGGTAACGTTGAACTGCAGGCGCTGGAACTCGTTCGCAGGGATTGTGCTGTTGGTGGAGCGGAAGCCGACGACCTGATACGTTGACGGCTGGGTGAACTGGACAGTGACGTTGAAAGACATCGTCCGCGTGAAGTTCAGGGTGTATCCTGTGGTCCAGTTGCCGTACACGCTCAGCGGGCCGAGCGTCTGGATGTAGTTCGATACGAGGACGGGGTTCGAGCCTGTCTGGACGATGTCGTAGGTGTAGTTCCATGCCATGCGGATGTATGCGGAGTCCATGTAGTAGTTGAGCGTGACGTTGGCGACGGCGAAGGGGTCCCATCCCCCCTGCCCCGCAGACATCTTGCTGGGAAGTGGAGCCGTCGACCGCGAGAGGGTCTTCGTGCACGTGGTGGGGTTCCCTTGGTACCGAGAAGTCGTTGCGGCTGTGGTCGTTTCACCGCCTGGGCTCAACGATGGGTAGTAGAGGTACGCGACCCCGCCGGCGACCGCGACTACGCAGACGACCGCGGCGACTGCGGCGACAGAAATCCCCCTTCTCAGCTCACCAGCAGCGACTGCGACCATCTGGAAGAATCACGCACCGGTTCTAGATGAACCTAGATGCCAGAACGGCTGCTGTGACTCTCGCTCCGAAGACGTTACAGGGATTTGTTACGAAGTGAGCTTCAGTATCGCCCTGGCGACCTCGCCGTCTGTCTCTTCGAGGGCAGCGACCGCCCGCTCTTTCGTCGCGCCTGTCTGCTGCTGGACCAGAAGGATGTCTTCTTCGCTGAAGGCCTTCCTCTCCACCTCCACCTCCTCCACCTCCCCCATCACCTGAAACACCCTCTGCCCCTGGGCGTTGACCTCCGAGACCGAGGCGTTGGTGATGTGCATCTCCCTGTCGGGGGTCTTGATGACTACCTCTTCCACGTTGGGAATCTCCTTCATGTTGATCCCGAGCCGGTCCATCATCCTGCGGGCGTTCCTGTTGTCCATCTTCATCGTTCGAGGCCTGCTCTGACCTTCACCGCTACCCCGCTCTTAAACTGTGACATCGCACTCCCACTTAGCACCGCCGTCCCCACCCCGATGACCCTCCCCCTGCCGTCGGTGATGGCGACCTCGCTCTTCGGATGAATGTTCTCCCCCGCCTTCTCCACGAACTTGCAGAAGACGGACTTCCCGCCCTTCACGAAATCGACGACGCCGTCGGAGACCTGGACGCAGTTCCGGCTGAATCTAGCGTTCTTCGCCAGCATCTGGGCCCCATAGACTGAGAGGGCGAAAGCGCCGTTCGGCTTCACGGTGGCGAAGATCTTCCCCTCGTGTTGAATCAGCTTGACCCGGCCGGACCGTCTGGAGAAGAACAGGCGGAACCCCTCCTTCGGAAGAGCCCTGCTGACGCCCCTGCCGAAAAGATAGTCCACCATTATGGAGATTCGGCGGAGGTCTGGCACCTGGCTCAACGCGGGGCGCCAGGGCGCCTGGGTCGATAAAGGTGCAGGGACCGGGCAGGGTTGCAGCGGGCCGCGGACCGGACCGCGGACGGCAGAAGCGGGGCGGCCGTGCCCGTGCCCAGGGTCCTGAAGCTCCGGATGAGACCCGCCTTCGAGCCTCCTTCGGAGGGCTGAGAATGATTCATGTAGCCACCCGCTGAGAGCGCGGTGGAGTGGTCAAGAGCATCAGGGTCCTCCGGATTGGCCAGAGGTATGTCCGCGACGACAGGACTCTTACCCACCTCTGCCTGGTCTCCAGGGCTTTCGGAGCCGAGAAAATCTACCTGGAGGATGCGGAGAAGGACGTCACAGGGACTCTTGAGGAGGTGAACCGGACCTGGGGCGGGGACTTCGCGGCGGTCCTGGGCGAGCCCTGGAGGAAGGTGATCAGAGACGCAAAGAAGGAAGGGCGGAGCATCGTGCACCTGACCATGTACGGCATCCCCATCCAGGACGTCATCCCCGAGCTCCGTACGCTCGACGACGTTCTGATCGTCGTGGGAGGGCCGAAGGTCCCCGGCAAGGTGTACCACGAGGCTGACTTCAACGTCGCCGTGACGTCCCAGCCTCATTCCGAAGTCGCGGCCCTTGCGATAGCCCTCCACGAGATCCAGGGCGGAGAAGAGCTTAAGAGGGCGTTTCAAAAAAGCAGGCTTAGAATCCTTCCTTCCCCCCGGGGCAAGCGAGTTGTAGAAAATTGAAGATAGAATACGAGGACACGTTCGTGAAGGTCGCCGGCCTGATCGGCGGACCTGACTATGTCCGCGTGGCCAGGGCGCTGCTCAACAATGAGAACGCCACCGACGAGGAAATCGCCTCAGCCACGGGGCTGAAGATCAAGACTGTGAGGAAGGCCCTCTACGACCTGTTCGGGCGGAGTCTTATCACCGGCGTCAGGGTGAGAGACCCGAAGCGGGGCTGGTTCGTCTACAGGTGGAAGGCCCAGCGGGACCAGACGGACGGATTCATCCAGACCCAGAGGAGGAAGGTGCTGAACAGGCTGAAACAGAGGCTGGATTACGAGGACATGCACGAGTTCTACCACTGTGGGACCCCCACCTGCCTCACGCGGACGTTCGAGGACTCCATGGAGAACTTCTTCAAGTGCCCGACCTGCGGGAAGCCACTCAACAGGCTGGACAACGCGGAGCTGAAGGACGCCCTCCGCTGGAAAATCAATCAGCTCGAAGAGGAACTGGCCAAGTGATCCCCTCGGTCGAGGGGGCCATGGCAATCCACTCGAAGTGCGGGAGCAACCATCGCATAGTCAACCACTGCCAGGCGGTCGCGATGGCCGCTAAGATTGTGACAGACGAGTTCCAGCGACGGGGGCACGCTGTGGACGAGAGCTCCGTCATTGCAGCCGCGTTGCTCCATGACATCGGCAGGACCAGGATCCAGACCGTGAGGCACGGAGTCGAAGGAGCCGAGATGCTCGAGAAGGAGGGGGTCGACTACAAGGTCATCGAAATCGTCAGGAGGCACGTAGGAGCGGGGATCTCACCGGAAGAGGCGAAGACGCTGGGCCTGCCGGACTTCGACTATGTACCGCGCACCCTCGAGGAGAGGATCGTCTGCTTCGCCGACAAGATGGTCGATGCAGACAACATCAGACCCTTCGGGGAGGAGGTCCGCAGATTCACGGCGAAGTCTCACGACGTCGGGAGGCTCCTGGCGCTGAAGAGGGGCCTGGCGGATGAGCTCGGGGAGGACCCGGAGAAGCTCATCCTAGACAAGATTAAAGAATCTAGGAAGAAGGCGGCGAAATGATGGCGTCCTGCATCTGCAAGGCCTGCAAGCACAAGGATTACGAGAGCTGCTCCAAGTGCACCTGCTGCAGATACTACAGGGCGGCGTGCATGCCCTACCCCACTCCTGCGTGAACACTGGGAAGATTTAAGGGCGAACCATTAGAGCCACTTCTGCAGCGAGGTGGGGAAGCCAGACCCCTTGTGGGGGTAAGGATCATCCCGGCGGGCTCATAGGCGCAAGCCGAGAGACCCGCAGAGCGGAGATCGGGCCAGAACCCGACCGTGCGTTCAAATCCTCCCCTCGCTACCTTCGTTCTAGTGAAATTTGTCTGGGTCGCAACCGCATGAAGCAAAATCTCGACCATAGGGCTAGAACTGAATTCGCGGGGTCGGCCGGATTTGACCGCGTCATTTCTGGCGGGGGCAGAGAAGCTTTTGTAGCCTCCCCTTCGCTCGACGGCTGACCACCCGTCAAGCTGCTCCCCAAGCCTGCTTTTCTCTCGAGGCGCGATATGAAGCATACATCTCACGAATTTCCAACGCTTTCTTCAGTTGCGGTTTCAGGTAGGGCACCAAGTCGACCTTTCTCCTGTCAATCTCAAGCAGAATCAGGTTGGCCACATGTATGAACATATCAGGTAAGTTGATTCTGAGATCGACCTTGGACCAATCAACTCCTAATCCGTCGATCAGGCCTAGGAACCTGCTCTGACCGTTCGGATAAATGAGGTAATATCGGTCGTCATTGAAGATCTTCAGGAACTCCTTAGCGAAGGCATTGAGCCGGTCGTCAGTCATTCCATTTTCTCTTCGGAAGACGCTTCGTAACGCCTCGTCGAACCGGACATTCTCCACAAGGTCGCCAAGGACCTGAAGCATGGTATCCTTCGCCCCCAGTCTCTCTATCTCAATCTGGGTAAGAGCAGCTACGCGGTCCGCTATCTTCTCGGCGGCTTGCCCCTCCCGGCCCTCAAAACCCCCGTATCGCCTTCCCTTGATCCACTCGACGTATCCCCTGAAGAGCGCCCTGTCTCTTTCAGTGAGTTGGTTGAGAACCCTCGACTCCACCAACTCTGTGACCATCACCTGAAATTCGTTGGACGCAGATCCCAGATGGTAGCCTATCTTCTCTGCACGGGTCATGTCTTGGTATCTCTTTCCGCCGAGGGCTGCCTCAAGATGCGAAGTATCCCATCCCCTCTTGAATCGGTCCACAACCAGACCGTAGAGTTCGTCAGGAACTCGGACGACACTCCATTCGCCCTGGATTATCCTCCTGTTCTTCTCCAGCTCCTGGAGAGAATTCTCCAGCGTTCTAAGGCCATAATGCGGTTTGCCGTCAATCAATTCCACGGCGACGCGATTCTTGGAACGCAAGGCACCAAGGCCCCGCATCACTTCCGCCCTCGAAACGCCCAGCTTCCTGGCGATTTCCACCATGCGGAGAGGCTTCTCTGACAGCGCGGCTTCAACGGCTTGTTCCATCCTCGTTCCTTTCCGCGACACTTGCTACACATGTAGCAACATGCCTATAAAAAGAGCCGTGGTACTACGTTTCAATGGCGGAACAGGCCGGATTCACGACCATCCGGGTAAGGCGGCGAAGCGCAAGAGCGCTGAAGCGATTTGCTCCTGACGGGTCGACGTACGCCGATGCTTTGGAAGCTCTAATCGGCAGGCGCACGGCGGTAGAGTTGGAGCTTGAAATCGTAGATGTCCTACCCATCGATTTGATCAACCGCCAGGTCCTCGGCGTCGTATTCGTTCTGGTGGCCAGTCTGGGAAATAGCGGATTGGCAATCTTGGCCGGGATGATAACTTCCTTTACAATCATGCTCTTCTTTCCACGTGGACGGTGCGTTCAGAATTCAGGTCATAAGGCGTGAACTCCGTCTTGACGGCCCGAGTTAATAGAGCCGGCTCGAAGAAAGCTTAACTCGGATTGTGAGGTCGGCCGAATCTGTCCCTTTTACTTTTGATGGGGCAGAGAGGCTTTTGGAACCTCCCCTTCGCCCAACGTCTGACCACGCGAATTGCTAGTTTAAGTGGTTCGCCTAGAATCGCCACCTTCGAGGAATCTGATTTGGTAGGCCATCCTCGGAGTTCTTCCTGGTGCAATGGGTCGAGCCATGCCTTTCCTCGTCGGAATACTCGATGGCTTGAGCCTCCTGACCTTGACCCTCCTGACATAACCCACGAATCCTTCATCTTCTGGGTGAATCTCCCTCGAATGGTGAGCAGTCTGATATGCCGCATTCATCGGGGAGCGACACTGGCCTCCTATCCATGAACAAAGGACGCAACACCCAACGAACCGTTCATGCAGGCACAATCACCTTAGCACCGACATTCTCACTCCACCAGCTTTCCTGAGAAAGCTTTGTGCATCAGGGAGTGAAAGAGTTCGTCGATTTCTTGCGTGTCCTCCTTCTGCAGCTGTTGAAGCGCTTCGAGTTTCTTTGCTATTCGCACAAATCGTTCTTGCAAATCAATTGGGGGGGTAGGAATCTTGATCTTGTCCATCATCCCCCTTGTTAGTTTGCCCCTTGTTGTACCCGAGATATACCTGGTCAAATCGCTAAGGTCGAGGCAACTTTCCAAGAATTCAAGGCAGGCTCTGCCATTTTCCTTGAGAACATGGGCGTGATTATTGACCCAACTTTTTCCTCTGATTCGGTAGGCTGATTTCTGAAATTTACTCCAGTTCCCGCCATCTTCTGCTAACAAGAGAAGGGGCTCGTCAAAAATGAAACCCTTTATCCATCCTACCCTACCATTTGCACCATAATATGGCGTGTCACCGATTTCTCGTTCTGATTCCTTTATTGGGACTCGTCGATGATCCAAACAAGTTGTTAATTCCCCTAACTCATTGATTTTCCACCCAATCGGATTGACATCGGGGTCTCCAAACATCTTCAGAAAAACTGACCCCATGGTCTTTTTCGTGAGTTGGTTGGTTTCTTCGCGCTTCTGAGCAATGCCATGGGCTTTGTGAAGGACTGAAGCTATTCGATGCTGGACATCAAGGCTAATTGGATGGGGGACCTCAATTCTTTCGAGGTCTTTTCGGCCGATGGCCCCGAAAGTGCTTCCCTGTCCCCGTTCAGACAGCCTCGTTTCAATGGAACGCAGGTAATAGAAGAGATACATCTGGTCCACCTTGGGCTGTTTCCCGCGGATTGCGGAGAGCCCCCTCCCGATACAGCATTGTGAAGGACTGAGGTTTACCGGACCAACTGGGGCCCTCACACTCAACAGTATATCGTTCAATGCAGCAACTCTTAGGGGCCTAGAGCAATACTTTGCAGCAACAGGATAGATTTCGCCGAATTCTGCCTTGCCTTGAAAGAATGGCAACCCCTTTCCTTCCTCATTGTATGTAGACGAAGGAGGCGATTGGCCCATCAAAACCTCAGCGATTTCGGCTAGCGGTTCACTAATCCACTCATTTGACATTCATATCATCGATTTCAGTTCCTCAAGTTCCTTCGCAATCTCTTCTTCCAGTTGCGTTATCTTTTCGATTAGGACATTCGGCTCTTCGGATTCAATTTTCTCACGCTCACCCTGTTTGTATCTGGAGATTGATAGATTGTAATCGTTCTTCTTGATTGTCTCAATAGGGACAAGAACGCTGTGATCTGACTGAGCCCTTCTCTCAAACTTCTCAATTAAGGCTGGGATGTCTCCCTTACCATCGATGAAATCGCGCTTCTGGTCTAAACTGTAACCGTCAGCCTTCATCTCGTAAAACCAAACCTTTTCGGTTTGGCCACCTTTGATGAAGACCAGCACCGCAGTTCCAACCCCCGAATATGGTTGGAAGACTCCTGAAGGCATTGATATTACACCCTGGAGGTCACAATTCTCAAGCAGGAGTCTCCTCGCTTTGATGTGAGCGTTTGAAGAACCAAAAAGCACGCCGTTTGGAACGATTACCGCAGCCCTGCCTCCCGTCGTGAGTAAGTTGTAGAAGAGTTCCAGGAAGAGGAGCTCTGTCTTGGTCGTGTCAATCCTGAAGTTATCGTTGATATCGCTCTTGTCTACGTATCCAGCGAAGGGTGGATTCGCGAAGACAATATCGTAGACTGGTGTCTGCTCAAACCCCTTGGACAGGGTGTCCCTCTGTTCGATGTTCGGCTCGGTGATTCCGTGCAGAATCATGTTCATCAGGGCGATGCGAATCATTGTTACTTCGAAGTCGAAGCCGTAGAAGGTCTCGGTCCATAGAATGTTCCAATGCTCTTTCTTGACTATCTTGTCGCCAATCAGTCCGTGGGGCGTCCCGTCATCGTCAATCTTGACCATTTCTGGGCTGGTGTACTTCTTCAGGATGTGCTGGTATGCGCCCACTAGAAACCCTCCAGTTCCACAAGCAGGATCACAAATCTTGTCGCCGATGTCAGGGTCGATGAGTTCGACCATCATCCTGATTATGTGCCTTGGTGTCCTGAATTGCCCGTTCTTCCCTGCGGTCTTCAGCTCTCCAAGAAGATGCTCGTAGATGTCGCCTTGGATATCTGGTCTTTCGCCAATCTCTATCTCGTCAATTAGAACGACTGCCTCCTGGAGCAGGGACGGCTTTGGAATCATGAAAGTGGCATCTTTCATGTATCTCGAATAGAGTACTTCCTCACCGTTGTGCAGGTTCTTGATGAATGGGAAAACGACCTCGTTCATGTGCTTGAACATCGCTTCCGCATTCATGTGCTTCCATTTCGACCACCGACAGTTCTCCCGACCTTCGAAAAGAGACCTGTACGTTTGGTTCCTTGCTTTCGCAGCGTCCACGTGATGAGTATCGAGATCGTCTAGTCGCTTCATGAAGATGAGATACGAAATCTGCTCTATCGCGGTAAGTGGGTTGCTTAGGCCCCCTGCCCAGAACGCGTCCCAGAGCTTGTTGATCTTCGACTTTAGTTCAGGATTCAGCATGCTTGAATATCTGTGCCTCCAAGACGTTGCATAAGCTCAACACTTCGTCCACGTCCTCCTTCTTCATTAGTGGGATTGGAGCCTTCGGGCCGAAGTTTGTGAAAGGCGGTTCGAACAAGTCTGAGTATTCTACGTGATGCTTCTTCGCGAAGTAGCCTTGGATAGTCCTGAGGAAATTGACCTGGTCGGCGTTGAGGTAATTCTTCTCAATCATGAAGGTTTTGAAAGCCTCTTGAATCCTCTCATGCGGGTTCGGGAACTCATAAAGACCAAGAATTTTCTTGATAAACTCGGTGAGCGATCCCTCGCTCTGCCTGTAGACCCTCTGCAAATTCTCTTCAGTTATGAATAGCTCAGGACTATTGAGCGTCTTCTCCAGGTTCTTGAGGTCCTGCTCGGTGAGCGCCTCGTCTCGCTTGATCTTCTGAATCGTCGGATGCTCCTCGGCCAACTGCTTGATCTTCTTCTCTACCTTCTGTCTGTAGTCTTCGACATATTCTGACCTCGGCGACGTTATGGGGCCGTACTCGATTATCTCCCTCTTTTGGATGATGTCGTCTATGTCGAGGACTATCTTTGGTCGGGGTTCGGTCCTCTTGTACTTCATGAGGGGGGAGAATTCCCTCATCAGCATCTGGGCATCCTCATAAGAGACATTACTCCAGAATGACTTGGCGAGGACCTTGTCCAATAGTTCTTCCTTCTTCTTCACCTCTTTGATCGTAAGCGGCAGGTAATTCAGAGTCTCACCAATTGATTCCTTCAGCCTATCGATTTCGGGTTCGTTTCCAGTGAGGGCCGCCACGCTGAGCTGCTCGCACTTCTGAACAAATGAAGCTTCGTTGGGTTCAACGTTCTGCTGGTACCTCATAAGGGGCGTGATCTTGGCCTTCAGGAACTCAATCGGGTCGACTCCGACCCTATCCCACAGCTTCGTTGACTTCGCGAGCTCCACGTCCCTCAGGTGCTCTTTGACAGTTATGGAATCTACCGGGAGTAACTTCATGTCTTCCAAGATTCTGGCCCTGACTCCATTCGCTCTCTCGTCCTTCTTCTTCTGGAAGTAGCTCAGCTCCTGCAGTCGGAGCAGGAATACCTTTGCAGGAACCGCCTCCGCAGGCTTTGCCTCCCTTCCCTCTGGGTGCATGTCGAACCAGTCGAAGACGTTCCAGCAGTCGAAAACGAGAAACTCGTCCTTCCTCCCGTTCGGGAGCCACTCCTTGTGCTTGCAGGTGGCGTCGATTCTGGTCCCTCTCCCGAGCATCTGCCAGAACCTGATTTTCGAAAATACCGGCTTCGCGAAGACTAGGTTGCAGACCTCGGGCATGTCCACGCCAGTGTCGAGCATGTCTACAGATATGGCGACCCTCGGCCAGTTCTCCTTCTTGAAGTCGGTCAGAATCTCCTGTGCTCTCTGGTCTTCAGAGACGATTATCCGCGCGAGCTTACCTTTGTATTCCGGATACAGCTTCTCGAAGGCCTCCCACAGCCGCTTGGCATGCTCCTTGGTTATCGCGAAGAAGATGGACTTGGCCGGCAGTGTCCCGGTGGAGTCCATGATGCAGTTCTCCATGAACTCCTTCACGATAGCCTCATTGGTCCCTATGACCACGACCTTCTTCTCGATGTCAGTTCCTTCGAAGTCGACGTCGTCAGGCTCGACTCCCTTTTCCAGAAGCTCCTTCCTAGCTTCGGTAGGGACGTCTCCAGGCTTGATCCCGACTATCTGGAAGTGAGTTTGAGTGATGTAGACCTTGTACGGGACCAGCCACTTCTCCTTCACAGCGTCGTCGTAGCTGTATAGGAAGGTGGGAATCTTGTTGTAACAGTCAAAGAAACGAAACGTGTCCCTTTCTATGATCTCTGCGGGCGTCGCTGTAAGGCCGACCTCGACTGCGTCGAAGTATGTGAACACGTCCTTCCACTTGTTGTAGATGGACCTGTGGCACTCGTCGGAGATGATCAAGTCGAAGTCACCTATCGAGAACTGCTGGTAGCAGTCCATGAACGTCTGGATCGTGGAGGCGTAGAGTCTCGCATTCTTGTTCAAGGTCCCCGAGAACACCTTCGACTTCAGTTCGTTCGGGAAGTAGGCCTTGAATCCGTCAGAGAATGCCTGGTCCCGCAGGGCCTTCCTGTCTGCAAGGAATAGAATCTTCTGGGCACGGTTTGTTCTCAGCAGCACGTCAATCAGGGCCATTGCAACCCTGGTCTTGCCCGTGCCGGTCGCCTGAACGATTAGGAACTTTCGCTTACCTTTCTCTATTCCCTCGAGGACCCGTTTGACCGACTCAATCTGGTATGGCCTGTCGATGATCTCTTTCTGGATCGGGGCTTCGGAGAAATTCTCCTTGAACTCGTTCTGGTACTTCAATCTCATCAGGGCCTCGATACCGTGGAACCCCTTCACCATGCGAGGATTTTCATAGGGCCTGTTCCAGAACCAGATTTCGTACCCATTGGTCAGAAAAATGAAGACGTCTTTCCCTGTCTGTCGTCTCATATCGTCCGCATAGCCCTCTGCTTGTTTCTGGCCGAGAATTGGATCCTTTGAGGTCTTCTTTGCTTCTATGACTGCTAATGGGGATCCGTGAGCGTCCAGCAGAAGATAGTCTGCATATGCCTTTTCGTCGATGTCAGGGTCTCTCAAAGTATCCTTGACGGTCTTGTAGATCCTCTTCTTGAAATCCGATTGCTTCGTGTCTACTTCTGTGTAGACCTTTGTCTGATTGTCGACATCCCAGCCCGCTTGACGCAGGAGGACATCGATCTTGTCTCTCCTAGTCTTGTATTCGGTCGATGCCTGCATTGGAGGTCTGACTCACGCACGGTAGTCTTCTGCATGACTTAAGGCTAGAGTACTCCGAATCAAACCCGAAAACCGACTTGCGTCTGGAGGAATACGGAAACTCCTACATCGAGTCCGGCTTCCAGCTGATGAAATCCTAGTCAGCACTCTGATAAATAAGTCAAGGTCTGCTATCCCACAATGAATGCCACGACTCAATTGCCCAAGTGGGGATGGAGGGAAGCTCGTAGTTTCGAGATATCCTAGGATATCCGAAGGATATTACTTCAAGCGAAAGTTCTATGGTCGAACCGTAAAGAAAGGCCAGTTCAAGTATTATCTTTGCTCCGTTTGCCAGCGGGAGTGGAGGAGAGATCTCCTTACGAACCGGTATGCGGAAGTTGGTGTGTAAGTGACTATTTCGTTACGAATTACGCTTCTTATGATGGTCCCGTTCGTAAAGGGGACCAAGGACAAGGATGGGAAAGAGAAGATAGGCGCTGCGGCCCTTGGATTTCTTTTGTCATACAACGGAACTAGATATGTTGTAACTGCGAAGCATGTGGTCGAAGATGATGAAGAGTTGGGGGTCAGCCTCGGGTCTAAGGTAGTGCGACCGAGCGAAACTCTAGCCGAATTGGGTGGCCAGTGGATTCCGCATCCAGACCCTGAGATTGACCTTGCTGTCCTGCCTATTAGAAGGTCTCTCAAGTTGCAGACCGGCTTCTTTCTGCCATTCAGATTCGCAATGAATTCAGGCGAGGTTAATCTGGGAGATGACGTAATCTTCGGCTCACTTCCATACTATACACCCATCCCAATCGTTCTCAGGCGGGGAATGGTCGCCTACACCGAAGACAAAGGCTTCCTTATCGACGGCCAAGTCTTCCCAGGTAGCAGTGGTAGCCCGGTGTTTCTTTACAAGAGACCATTGAGGTTCGCGGGGATAGTGGTCGGTTATAGACCGTACGAAGATGTGGCAATCAGTGGCCAGACAGGTGAGGTCAGGGCAGTCTATTCAGAGAATTCTGGGATAGGTGTGGTTCATACCACAGACAAACTGAAGGAGCTACTGGATTCGAAGGAGTTCGCCACCCAATAGGGCTAAGTATTACTAATGAAACATTGATTGGCGCAGCAATTTGGAGAGGGCCCTCGAATGCAAGGTGACCAAGGCGCCGCTCGAATTCGGATTCTTGAATATTCCGGCGAAACACATCGACTCATTCCCCAAAGTCACCACAACAACTCCAATTCGAGTATTCTTTGACTCGTCAGATGAAGCGAAGAAGATCAACTTCCAGGCACGTCATCGTAGGCTCCTGGGCTTGACCGATTGGTACAAGCAGAATGGGGCTCGAATCGGCGACACAGTTTCCATTGAGGTAATCGGCCGGGGAGAGTACCGGATGAAGTTGGTTCCAGGTCAACCTACGCGACCGCTTGTTTCCGATGTTCTGAACACTGACGCCGCGAAGTGGTATCGAAATTTCATCGATAGGACCTCTACCGATGAAGGCGGCCAGTTCAAAGGCTACGAAGGAGGCGACTCGGACAAGCAGTGGACCAGGTACTTCGAGCATGTCTTATCGAGATGGGGCAGAGAAGAGGGTTACGAGGTGATTACTGACTTTGGGAGCCCGGTCAGAATTGATGTGAGGTGGTGTAGAGGCAAACAGGACAGAGTTGCAATCGAGCATGAGAACATAGGCGACATGCACGGGAAGTCCCTGGGCGAGAGTTCCATTGGGCGGGAAGTCGAGAAGCTGTTAGACAACACAACCGCACCCCTAAGGGTGTTGATAACCTACTTCAGAGATTCGGCATTCGGGACCGAGTTCATGAATATGAAGGCTCTGTTGGAGAGGGAGGTGGAGTCGCGAGGGAAGTTCGACTTCGAATTCTTGCTCATGGCGGGTCCGTGGAACATCGCGGAACCTCAGGAATTCGTGGGTTATGTCTTCAGGCCAAGGATCACAGCTGAATTCATTCCACCACACTACCCCTCTTGAAGTCATGCCGCAAGTCGAAAACTCGGTATGTTGCCGACCAACTGGTCCAGCTTGAACCTAAAGAATGTGTCGAGGTTTGCAAGCTCGCATGGATATAGTGAGACGATCTTGATTCCGTTGCTGCTGTACTGTTCCATCTTCCATCGCCTGCTCTTCTCGTATCTCAATCTGGCTGGGCCATCTGGCAAATTCGCTAGACCCCAGTACTCTACGTAGACCCCGTAGTCCGGGAGGTTGAAGTCGGGCCTGCTTATCCTCCTGAACCCCCACCGGCTCACGGCGGGCTGCTCGTAGACGTACCTGATGCCGCTGCGGCTGAAGTAGTCGGCGACGACCCTCTCGGAGTTGCTCCCGACGACCTCCCCCCACAGGGTCACCACATGATGGCCGTAATCCTTCCCGCCCTCCTCCTTAACTCGCCTGCGGGTCCTACCTTGTCGAATCTGAATCTGGAATATCCTTGACAGGAAGCACGCTGAGTTTGAGTTGCTGAGCGCTCGGCTCTTCATGACTTGCGTCTGATAATGTCTTTTCGCCGATTCTCAGCACGTCGAAATTGACCCTCTTTGCCGCGATGGCCGCTTCGATCTTCTTCTGCACCCCGTTCAGCCCCGCCTTTCCCGTCTTGACGTCCAGGAGCACGATATCAATCTGGTCGTCAGAATCATCGCCCTTGCTCATGTTCCTGAATATGAGGTAGTCAATAGGTGAGCCAATGAATCGTGCATCTGCAGGGTTGTATTTCGCGAGGAACCCCGGGAGCAATGGCGCTATCTGCTCTGCAATCTTCCCCTTCAGGACCGCCCTGGAGTGTCCACAGCGTCCGCCCGTTCTTTCTCCACCCGCCTCGCGAGTTCCGTCGCCTTCCACTCCCCCAGCTTCGACTCATAGACCTCCCTGAATGACGCTTCCAGTTGAGACCGTTGCTGCTCGAACATCCTCTGCGAATGGACCACGACCTGCGACATCATCCTAGAGCGGAGCACCGCCCAGACCAAGACGAAGCCCACGACCACCCCGGCGGCTGTAGAGTAGTCATTCACCTCGTTCACTTTCGGTTACGTCCCTCCCTCGGATTGTTATAGAAACGCGATAGCCTTGACTCGGGTTTATACAACCAGCCGAGCCGTCTAAGACCAAATTCCTCCATGAACTTCTGTCCCAAGTGCGGCGCCAGAATCAAGCGTGTCCCCGGCACCCCGGGCAGGTTCTGCGCCAAGTGCGGCGCCAGCCTGTCGCAGGGGGAGGCGCCAAGGAAGAGGACGCTGCTCGACAGCTTCCCTTTCACGACCCCGAGGCCCTCCCAGAAGGAGGTCCTCGAGCAGGTCGAGGAGGCCATCTCGCAGCCGAAGAGGTTCGTCATCCTCGAGGCGCCAGTCGGGTTCGGAAAGTCGGCCATCGCAGCCGCGCTGTGCCGGCATCTGGGCTCCGCCTACCTCCTTACGTCCACGAAGCAGCTCCAGGACCAGTACTCCGCCGACTTCCGCTTTCCCGTGGTCACGGGCAAGTCGAACTTCACCTGCCTGGTCCCCACTTCCGATGGGAAGAACCCTCCCTGCAGCAAGGGGAGGTGCGAGGCCGACTGGAAGCTCTCCGAGTGCCCCCACTACCTGAGCTTCGAGGAGTACGACGAGCACAACCTGCACGCCTGCCGAAGGGACGCGAAGTGCGAACGCCTCAAGGACGGTAAGCTGTGCCCCTACTACGGACAGAAGTGGGACGCGTTCAGGGCCCCGGTCATGGTTGCTAACTACCCCTTCCTCCTCAACGAGATCAGGTACACCGAGGACGTCCGGAGGAGGAGGCTCCTCGTCTGCGACGAAGCCCACGACCTTGAGAAGCAGATGGTGGGCGCCGGCTCCTTCTCCCTCAGGAGGTCGACGCTGGAGAGCTACAGGGTGGAGGAGGACGACGGGCCCGTGACGATCCCCGACATGGGCGTCGAGGACGCGGCGGCCTGGGAGGGACCGCTGAAGAAGGCCAGGGAGGCGCTGGGGCTTTTCGTCAACACGTACCTCACAGACGGGGAGATGCAGGACCCCGTCGCCTCGTGCAAGCGGGTCCTCGGGTCGCTGAAGGCCTTCTCCGAGGAGCTCGAGGCGGATCCGGCCAACTGGGTCGTCAACTCCGTGAGGAAGTCTGAGGCGGGGGTAGAGGAGGTCGTCTTCCAGCCCCTGGAGGTGGGCGCCTACACCTCGCTGCTCTTCGACGTCGGGGAGACCGTCCTGCTCATGTCCGCCACCGTCTTCTCCAAGGAGGTCTTCTGCAGGACCCTCGGCATCCCCGAGGAGGAGGCGGCGTTCGTCAGGGTGAAGGAGTCTTCCTTCCCCGTGGAGAACAGGCCCATCCACGCCCTCAGCGTGGCCCAGCTGAGCAGGACCACCATGGACGCGTCCCTCGGGACCATAGCCCGGGCCGTCGACGAGGTGATGCTGCGCCACGCCGGGGAGAAGGGGGTGGTTCACACCACGTCGTACCAGCAGGCGAGGTACATCATGGACCACGTCTCGGAGTACAACAGGGCAAGGCTGTCGAGCACGGAGAACGTCTCATCACGGTCGGCCCTTCTGCAGGCCCACGGCTCCAGGGACGAGTCGGTCCTTATCTCTCCGAGCCTCTACCAGGGGGTGGACCTGAAGGACGAATTGTCCAGGTTCCAGATTTTGGTGAAGGTACCGTATCCTGATTTATCAGAGAGGAGGACGAGGGTCAAAATGGAGAGGGACCAGGGCTGGTACGACTGGCAGACGGCCCTGAGGCTGGTCCAGACCTACGGGCGCAGCATAAGGAGCGACACCGACCACGCGGTCACCTATGTGCTCGACTCTAACTTCCCATGGTTCGTAGGAAGGCACAGGGGGCTATTCCCGGAGTACTTTCTGGAAGCGCTAGAGGCTCTCTCATAGGGTTCATGGCGCCTCCGTCGGGAAATACCACTTCAACAACGAATTATTAGACTAACTTGGGACAGCCAGAATGAGTCTTCAAGGTCCCAACGAAGGCCTCGCGAACCGTGGGGCCTCGCCCCCGTGGATGATGCGGAAGTCCTTCCCCCCAACTAATGGGAATCGGAGTCTAATCTTGTTTATCACGGTCGCCCTGTTTTCCCAGATTAGCTTGGCCTCGACTTCCTGACATCTTTCGAGGTCAACTATGGCGAAGAATATGCACTTTCCACTTCCCTTCAGGGCTGCATCAATCAATCCACCCGCGTTGTATCTCCCCCTGAGGCCATCTTTTCCAACCGATTGTCCTATGTAAAGGGGGACACCCCTCCTGTTGCACAATGCGTAGACCCCAGGAGAACTTGTCATTTCGTCATCCCTGACGGCCGAATAGTCCTTGAACTTCTCCCATTGTAACCTCATCGTCATGTCACCACTACGGCCACCTACTTCAAGTCTTGGAGTGAGCCATCTGTGATGGAGTGAGCCATCCTCGATGGCCTGAGCCCTGACTACGCCCTTCTCTAGCTTCGAACTAGTAGACCCGATACGGGGCCTGTTTGGCGTCTTGAATGGGCTCTTCGGAGTCAGGCCAATGAAAGACTTGGAGCTTGGTTCCTCTCTTTAATCGCTCAAGATACGATCCTTTCAGGTACGGGATTCCCTTTCTGTCCAGGCCATCAAGGACGATTTGATAGGCTTCGTTGGTCTTGCCGTCTGTGAGGCAACTTCTGAGCTTTCGAACGTCTGCTTCAACGAAAGGTTTGATGTAAGCAGAACCCTGACCTGACCAGAAGAGTTTGAGCTCGATCATTGCTTCATAATCGGGATAGTATGTTTCTTTTCCATCGTGAAAATTCTTGTACCACCTTCGAGACGCAGAATGATCAATCAGGACGATATCGGCCCGTCGGGGCGCGGGCCATTCTTTTCGTCTAGCGAACCAAGGGCGGACGATCGAGCCTTCTGCATGAACCCACCAGCGAGACCCGAAACTATATGACACCATTCTATCACGCAAGTGTGACATGAGAGCCCACTGAATCTCCCTCTCGTTCCAGTAGTATGCTCCCCCATATGTGGGATCCAAATGGGAATGCTTCGCGTATTCTTCGATGAAATTCCCGATGATATCATCCAGGAACTTCCCTCTCCAGCTTCTGTTCATAAGTGCCCCACTTCAGGTAGGCTGTCCTGTGACTATTCTCTGCCCCTGTCTTCTGCGCCTCGCGTACGCCACTAATCCAGCGCTAGCGGCCACAACTACAATGATGCCCATGAGAGGAAGCAAGAACGTCGAGAGACCCCCCGCGTTTGTCAGGCCCTGCTGCCCGTTGGTGAGCGTATAGCTAGTGACGGGCTGGCTGCTTCCAGGCGAGAACACTTGGAGACTCGGCGCCGAGGATGGAGTGTTCAACCCATTCCAGTCGGGGACCGAAACCACTGCAGTCTGGGACGACGAAACAGGTATCGACGTAGCATTCACGATGGAGTGACTCGTCTCGGTCGCCGAGAAGAGCGCCACCGAGATGTTGATTGAGTTCGACGTCGTCACGTTCAGTTTACCTATAGTTGGCACCACCGAGAGGCTTAGAGGTGCTGATGACGCGCTCGTCAGTCGATAGCCCGCAACGGACGTGGCGTTCTGGGGAATTATGATCTCCAGCATCGAGGAAATCGTCCCGGGGTCCAGTATGGTGTATGGCATTCCCTCCGGGATTGCGTAGGCCTGAATGCCTCCTTCCTCGAATCCGACGACCCCGGCTATCGACGACCTGAATGTGAGCGAGTCTCCCGCGGAAGTGAAGTTGGCGGAGCCCGAGCCGCTAACAATCGTGATCGGGACGCTTGAAAAGACGAAGTTGTAGTACGGGTTCGTGGACGTCACCGTCTGGCTCAGTTGGATTGGGGCCAGCCAGGCCCACTGGAGCATCTCCGGTGAAACCACGGTGAAGGTCGACCACGAAGCCGTTCCGACGTATGAGAACTGACCGTTCGTAAGGTAGGCGTCTCGGGGAACATTTCCGTAGTTGGGGTCCGAAATGCCAATGACTAGGTTGCCGTTCGAGAATCGTTCGTAGCTCCACGCGATTACTGCATGGCCATCAGCAGGTCCAAGAGCAAGCAAAACTGGAACCCCACTGCTGATGCCCTGCTCCAGAAGGAGGACCTGAGCCTGCTCGTTCGTTGGGTTAGACCAATCTGACGGGAGTTGGTACCCCCCGTAGGCTTCATGCACGTAGAGCGGAAATGTTGACTGTGACAGAGTGTCGCTGGTCGTAAACTTGAAGCACGACCCGAGGAAGCAATCGGTGTAGTACCCGGTCTGGCCGGGCAGCGCTGAGACCGAAGCCGTGCTCTCCGGATAGTATGGATAAGTCTGGTCGCCAAGCTGGTAGTGTCTGAAGTACAAGATTGCGGTGCTCGAGAACCCGTAACAATCTCCGCCATCGTTGAACAGTCCATAGTTCAGGAAACTGTAGAAGTCCGTGGACGGGTCCCACTTCGCGCTGACGTTCTGAACCAGGGTGGAGTTCGTAGAACTGGTGGTGGTCGTAGAGTTGAGGAAACTCGTAGTTGTTGAGAAACTCGTCGAGTTCGTGTGCGTGGAACGAATGGTGGTGGTGTTGCTGCTTGTAGTGGAAATCGGCGTGGTGCTCGAAGAAGTGGTGGTGTTGTAGAGCGTGAAGGAGGACGAGGTCGTCGCGTTCCCAAACTGCAAGGCCGTAACCTTAGCGCCTCCGAGCCGGCCACCAGCGGGATTGGTGGGATGAAACGGGAAGACGACCACCCCGCCCATCACTATGATCAACAATACAAACAGCGCCGAAAGCTGGCCGGCAAGCCCCTGATGCGAACCCATTCCGATCGGTCCCGCACTCCTGGTCACCAAACCAATTCTAAAGCGTTTGAGCCTTTACACTATAGATTCGGAGTCCATTTTGGTTAAATGAAGAGACCCGAGCTACGGCGGGAGGACCGACCCGAGTTGGTCTACCAAAGGGCGAAGGCAATCCTGGTCGTGGTCGTTGCCGCACTCCTTCTTGGAGCCGTGGGAGCGGCGCTGTCATTTTCGAGCAGGCAGCCACGAGAGCCCATGGTAGTTCCAATTCAGACGCTTGTGAACGCGTACGACAATCCACAGGACGCCCGGTGCAGCGGCCAGATCCCCCCTTATTGTCCTTCTGAGGACGCCCTCTACAAGGGAAAGCTGATCGAGACCACGGGGGTGACCGAACAGGCAGGAATCTGGACCGGGGTCGCTTGGGATTCCCGAGCTCAGGAGTACGTCGTTGCCCTTCAAGACCCAAACGGGTACGGGTTCCTTTCCGCATACTTCTCCTCCGACGCAGGCGTGACAGCGGGGAGCTTTGGGCCCGACTGGACGCTGACCGTCGAAGGGACGTTCGAGGGAGAAGAACTGAACCTCAACGGCGGCTATTGGCTCTTCATCGAGGGTGCCAAGGTCGTCAGCGCAGAACCGCCGGGAACGCCTTCGAACTATTCTGCGACCCAAGCCGCGTCTTCTTCGAACCAGTTCGGGGGTTACGCCGAAGTCTTGTCCGAGTCGTTCAACGGAACGGAACTCTTCTTCGGCGTCGAGTGGCTCTCGTCGATTTACTTTCCGGTGAGCTACCAGCTCTCATCTTCAACCATGGACTCCGCCAACAGCGGCCCATGTGCGATCGGGCAGCAGGCGGTTTCCCAGGGTCAGGACATCGGGCTGGCGTTCCATATTTCACCCGCGTCGGCCATCATCGACTCCGCGAATCTGCTCATTACAGTCAGATCGGCTGCTACCGGCGGCGAATCCACCTTCTCGTACAGCGTCTCGGCCTTGTCTGCCACGAACGGGCCCATCCCGTACACGCCCTACACCTGTGCCTGAGTAACCCCCAGCGCCTTCGAATCCAGCCCCTCCCCTAGCCTCGGCTCGCAGGCCTCACGGAGCGACATCTCCAGCTGCGACTTCTGGGACTCGAACATCTGGGAAGCCATCTGCCGCGCTTGGGTCGACGCCTGGCTCGCTCCGTTAGAGATCCAGGGAGTCCATTACCTTGATCTTCGTTGACCTAATCCAAACCACAAACATAGGCGCAGGAGTCAGAAATTCGAACGCGGCCAAAGGCAGAATCAACCCAGGACCCGAGACCCAATCCAGCACTACATCGATGGTTGCATAGATTATGCAAAGGAATGCCGCGATTAGAACGTACGGGAGCGAGTTCTTCTGGTACAATTAGTTCGGATTCCGGTTCCCCTGAAGCGTCTTAAAAGAGCAACACTCGGAGAAGCCTTGCCCTTTGAGCTTTTGATGCTGTGCAACAGGGCCACCCCCTTCCCCCTGCGACCAGGGGGCAGAAGGGCAGAGTGGAGGCGGACGTCTACGAGGCCTAGCTGGGGCAGAGGGTCGAGAGGAAGCGGTCGCAGAAGTTGTAAGCAGATCTAGCCCTTGTCCTCAGGTCCGCCGTAATCGTCAGTTGGCTCATATTCGTCGCCGCTCCATGGCTCGTCGCCGCCGGGCCCTTCGTCCCCCCAGTCG
>DAHVIE010000045.1:0-2737 GCA_027322035.1 Nitrososphaerota archaeon | reverse complement strand
TGTCGATGCCCAGGACTTCGCCCTTCCCTTCGAGGGCTCTGGCGACGAGCCGGGTCATGAAACCCGTCCCGCAGCCCACGTCCACGACTTTCTGCCCGGGCCGAATGTCGAGATACTTGCAGAGCAAGGGAATGAACTCCTTCCGCCACATGTACCTGCGTCCAAGCTCCAGGGACTCCCCGCTGAACTTGATTCCTCGTTTCCCGGCCAAGCCGGAGGCGTCCCCAAGCCCTATTTCACATAGTTTGCGCTCTGCCGTCGTCAGTCATACGCAGGCCGAGCTATTCCCGGCGGGGGCGCGATGAACCCTATGCGCGGCAACAAAAGATTTCCTCTATCCTGAAGGCGCGGTGCTTTACGGCTGACCTGCAGTCAAGATCGCCAACCGCCTTTTCAACTCGTCGTTGCGCTTCGACTTGTCAGGGCGCTCGCTCTCTTCCACGCGCTTGAGATGCTTGGTAAGGCTCTCCACCAATTGCTCCTTGCTCATCAGGTGACTAATCAATTCGTGCCATTCGGCTTCACCGAAATGAACGACCTTTGCTATTTTCCCCAGGATTCTTTCTGGGGACACCCAATAGATCTTGCCATCGCTCGCGTCCCGGACCTCAACACCACCCCTTGGATCAAAACTCAACACCGTGCAGTGATACAGCCCGACCGACCCGCTCTTGCTGAAATAGAAACCTAGCAACGTGTCGCCGGTCGCGAGCTTTGGCATCATCGCATAGACAACTATGTCGCCGGGGCACATCAGGTATTCTTCGTTCGCCCCCAAAACGAACCCATCAGCGATTCCAACATATCCTTCGTCCAGCAGCAGGAAGCCATACCTCTCGACATGCCTCTTCGCCGCGATGTATACGGATCCAGGGTTTGATTTGGCCAGCTCTGACAACACATTGAGTAATGACTTGGTCACGTCCTGAGAAAGACCCCTGATTTCGTCTGCTATGATGGCGTACCTATCAGCTTGGGTGGCTGACCGTCCCTCTTCGTCGGCAGTCTGCTTCACATGCCTTCTCCAATGATAGGGCGAACGAGCTTTTAGCACCCAAGGAAGCCAATTCACACTGCGCGATGAACTCTATGTACGGTCAGCCGCTTTTCAGATTCATCCTATAGACGTGTTTCTCGTCCTTGCTCTGGGCGTATCCAATCTCCAACTCGTCCCCCTGGACTTGCATGAACTCGATCATCGGCCGTCCTTTGAATCTCGCGATTGCCAACCTGCCGTCGTACTCGAACTTGACCTCCGGACCAACCTCCTCCAGCTTTCCTCTGAGGTTGACCATCGACCCGAAGGTGTTCATCTGAGGCTCGGAAAGAGGAACGTCCCTCCCATCTACCTCGACCCAGGCCAGCTCGCCCTCGCATCCGAGCATCGCATTGGCTAATTGCAGGGACTTGTGCTCGTTGAAGTCCTCCACAAACGCGGACAGGGAATAGCCCCTTGCTCTAGTAACCTCTAGCGGGCCGCACCCGTCGCTCCCCAGTCTACCGAGATAGACCTCGGCACGCCTGTCCTTGGGATAATAGTTAGCGAAGACGCATTCTTGGCTCGTGCTCGCCTTGCCCCTGCTGACGAGCAGTTCGACCAGCTCCCTTCCCCCACGGACGTCGGGGCGGAACCCGCGCGACTCAAGAGCCGTCTTAGGGACCCTCAGCACCAACCCCTTGCTGTTCCTGACATGCGGCATCGCTCATTATTGCCTTGTCTGTTTATAGCACCCAACCCGATTGGAGAGAAATGACTAGGGCTCAATAGGTCAAATTCGAAGCCCCGCCGCCCATGTGGAATCCAATCTACGCCTACTGGTGGCAAGCTGACCAAGGCGCAAGGGATGGCGAACAGGGAGAGGGGGAACAAGGCCCAGTTGAAGTTCGCCGAGAACGTCTCTCAGCAGAGCCTTGCGGAACAGATGTCCAGGATCCCGGGGGTCTACGAGGTGATTGTGATTTCCGGCGAGTGGGACATAGCGCTCAAGGTGAGGGCAGGCTCGGTGGAGGAGATCGGTACCCTAGTCGTCGACAAGCTGAGGATGATGAAGGGCATCGAGAAGACGCAGACCTGCGTCGCGTTTCAGACGATAAAAGAGGGCTTCCAGGCACGGTCAGGATATCCAGAATTCGAGTGTGGCCAAATGTGCAAGATTCAGATAACGCCGGGCCCGAACCGTTCTGGCGATACTAGCTTCGCAACAGCCTGTGCACCCATCCTCCGGTCCGACCGCAATCGTCCACTGAACCGTCTTCAGGGTCTGTGCGTATGACCCAGCAGCCCGGCCAGCGTCTTCTCGATGTAGGCGGTGTGAAGCCTCTCGTGGTCGACGAGCCGCCGGAGCACCTTTCGGGCCGTCCATAGGTTGCAGACGGGGGAGGGGTCGTTCCTAGGCTGGAAGATCAGCGTCCTCTGGTCCTTTGTCAGCCTCTTCAGCTGCCTTTCTGCCAGACCTCTCCTATAATGGAGGAGTTCGATGCGGTCTCTTGAGAAGTCGGTGGGGAGGTCTGCGTCCAGCCTGGTGATGTACCACCACTAGGCGATGGCGATGTGCTCGAGGCAGTTCCCGACGGTTCTCGGCCCTCCCTTGGGACGCCTGCGGAGAGCGCCACTGTCGAGCCCACGCGCCAGCTCCAGGAGGTCCCTTCGGGAATGATTCATCAGACGGAGGGTTCTCCCGATGTCCTGGTTCGTGACGGGGAGGACCTCCGACCAGAAGAGCGGCTCAGGCTTCCC
>DAHVIE010000009.1:0-39374 GCA_027322035.1 Nitrososphaerota archaeon | reverse complement strand
AGGGATGTGGGTCTCCAGCAAGGAAGGCGCTTCGGTCGATGCCCTGCCCTTCGACCATTGCACCGACGAGCACGACAGCCTCGCCGTTTTCCAGTACCGGGACCCCAGGATGTTGCGCGAGCTCGTCGAGAGGAGGATGGTCACCGACATCGGGGAGTACCTGGACCGTTACACGAAGTCCAGGCTCGAGCCGCCGTCCTTCCTGGTGACCCCGGAGGGGCTGCGGTCCTATGTCCACATACCCCTGGGCGAGGCGGCCGAGTCTTTGCACTCCATTTCGGGCGGAAGCTCGACGAAGGGGTACACGCGCGTCAAGGTCCGCGAGGACGCGGAAGAGGACCCGGAACCGGATTCGGGTCAGCGGGGCGACATCTCCTCCAGGTTCGCGGCTCTGGCGAGCGTCCCAGAGATGGAGAAAATCTTGGAGGACGGCTCGATCCAGCCCCTCGACCATCTCGCATCGACCGCCGTGAGGACGTTCGAACTGCTCTATGGCAACGGCCATACCGAATTCGTGTTCTCGTCGGAGACGGTTGAGGACATGAGGGAGTATGCCCAACTGCTCGATTCGGTCTATGGGGAACTGAACCTCGAGGCGGCCGAGAAGGTACCAGGTTTTCTGAGGGAGCTGCCCAGAGCCCTCGGCCTGGGTCCCTGAAAGGGCAGAACCGAGTACTTGGGGTTCGTTGCGACTCTGCCAGTTATAAGCCCGAAGGTCCTCCCGGATTGTGCAAAGCGCCATCGACGACGCTGACGTGATCTTCCATTCCCTCTTCATCGGCTCGACCGGGGCCGGGAAGACGAACGCGATGCTCTACTGGCTGCGGAGGCTCTTCGTGAAAAGGAGGGATGTGGCCCTCGTGCTCATCGACCCCCACGGCGACGCCGCCATCGACCTCTTCCGTGGCATCCCGAAGTCCGAGAGGGAAAGGGTCACCCTCCTCGACCCGAACTACGTGTCTTTCGGCCTCAACCCTCTTTCCCTCCCGCCGGGGCTGGAGGGACCCGCCAGGACGCAGACGATTCAGACGCAGGTGGAGCAGCTCTCCGTCCTCCTCTCCGACGTGTTCAGCACGGACGCGTCCACCGCGCCGAGGCTGATGTGGATCTTCAAGGGGGCCCTGTACTACCTCTACACCCTCGACGACCGCCCGACCTTCAAGGACCTCTACAGGATACTCGTCGATTTCATCTCGATGCCGAAGGAGGAGATCTCGATGATGCTGAAGTCGAAGGAGATCGAGGACGAGATAATCGAGAGCACCATGGAGGCGATCTCCAAGCTCCCGAAGGAGGCGTTCGCGTCTGTGGTGAACCGCATCTCCAACTTCACACTCCCCCCGCAGTCCATAACCTCGAGGACGTTCTGCTCCAGGACGAGCAAGCTCGACTTCGAGGAGATGATGACCCCGGGGAAACTCACGATATTCAGGCTCCCCAAGTCCCTCCCCCACGACTTCCGGCGGCTCCTCTCCGCGTCCGTCGTGATGCGGTTCTACTTCGCGATGGAGGAGAGGGCGTCGAGACTCGAGGCGGCGGGGGAGGAGCCTTCGGCGAGGACGCCGGTCATACTCGCGATGGACGAGTTCCAGAACATAAGCGACCTGAAGCTCCTGGACACGATCCTGTCTGAGTCGAGGAAGTACGGCCTCTACCTCTGGATGGTCAACCAGAACATCCAGCAGATCCGGGGGCCCCTGTTCAGCTCGGTGAGCGGGAACGTCGGGACCATCTTCTCCTTCAGGGTCGGGCCGGACGACGCCTCGAAGATGGCCAACCTGATCTCGCCGCAGAGGGCGGAAAGGGTGAGGAAGGACCTGATCAGGCTGCGCGACTACAGCTGCATAGCCAGACTCAGGCCCCGCGAGGGGGAAGCCCTCGGCAGGCCCCTGCTCGTGGACGGCGGGTTCCCCAAGGTCCACGAGCCGCTCTGCAGCATGAAAGAGGCGATCGGCTACATGAAGAACGAGATGGAGGAGAGGTACGGCGGCGCCCAGGAGGCGACCGACCTGGTCTACAAGACCATCTGGGAGCAGATCAACGGCACGGGGGAGAAGCCCAGGGACAGCTCGAGGGTGCCGTTCATGCCCATACACTGGAGGATACTCACCATCGGGTACCTCAAGCTCATCTCGGACGCCTACTCCCTGGAGTTCTCCAGGCTCAGGTCTGAGCTCTATGCGAAGTACTCGTGGCAGACGTCGACGGTCCAGCAGGCGCTCAACGAGCTTGTCAACACGGGGTACCTGACCCAGGCCTTCGACAGGCAGGAGTACGTGATGAAGGGGAAGGACGTCTACGGGAACCCGATGATGGTCCCCCCGAGCCCGGGGAACAGGGACGAGATGGACAGGGCGAGGACGATAATCTACAGCCTGACGGCGAGGGCGCTGGAGTGGTTCGAGGTCAGCCCAGGGCCGGCGAAGATGGGGGACGCGAAGCACGTCCGGGTGATAGAGAAGCTGCTGAAGGAGGAGTACTGGCCGATGGGGTACTACTGCGTGGTGGACCGGGGGGAGACGGCGCACGAGAGGCCGGACATAGCGGTGCTCAAGCCCGCGCTGATGGACGTGGCCGACAAGTCTGGGAACGAGCTCAGGATCCCGAACCCCTACGCCTGGGACTACTCCTCGGTCGTCGCGGTCGAGGTGGAGATGTCCCCCCAGAAGAGCAGGGAGCAGGCGCTGAAGAACTACCGCAAGAACAAAGCGTTCTACGCCATGGTCAGGTTCGTGGTTACGTCTGAAGCCAATGCGAGGCAGCTCGCGGAGATACTTGGTGCTGAACCTACAGCAGACCCGGTGAAGTACAGGGTCGACGTCATAGAGTACGAGAGCCTGAACGTGATAGAGCCGAAGGCTGGACCGCCGGCGAGGCCCGGACCTGATGCGCGCCTGAACGGGACCGAGGAGGCGATCCTCTCCTACATCGTGGAACACGGGTTCACGAGCAGGAAGGACATTGCGAAGAAGGCGAGCCTGTCGGGGGTGAAGGTCAGCGCCAGGTCTGTCTCCAGGCGCCTCAAGGACTTGGCCGAGGCGGGGTACCTCAGGAAGGACGGGAACGGCTACGAACCGACGGACCTTGCGCGGGGGCGACCTCGGCAGGGGAGCCTGTGACTCTGAAGAATGGCCTGGCTTCCGGCTTGCTAAGAGAGCTCCGGCGCGAATAATCTGTCCGAGTGGTCTGAGCCGCACACGATGGCGAGCAGCTGGAATATCGGCTTGGAGTATTCCGGATTTTCGGCCACCCCGTTCGGAACCGTCACCGCGGTGAACCCGCTCGACCTGTAGAACACCATCTTGGTCGCGTCTTTCACGCTGGACTTCGCCCCGTAGATTTCTATAACAACCCTCTGCTTCCTGCTGGCGACGAGGTCAGGCGCGTAGGCCCTTGGCACGAGCGACCTCTTGCCACACTTGGGACACTCCAGTGCGATCTCTGCGAGGGTCCGGGCCAACGCCGGCCCCTGATTCGACCCTCCCTCGGTCTCGTAGTCGCAGCTCTCGCACCGAAGCCTAGACCAGTCGAGCGCGAGGACGTTCCTCTCTAGGTGGACGCCGTAGTAGTTCCCGGTCGCAAGGAACAGGGTCTCGGAGTCTGTCGAGCTCGTCCTGAATTCGGAATAGCCTCTGCTGAAACGTCTTGGATTAGCTGGAGTGGTGGTCGTCCGCTCCCTCCTCTCTCCTTTCTATGACATCCGCCTCACTCGATTTCACGATTCCAAGATACTTCGAAACGAGCTTCCCGTCCACCCTGGACACCTCTTCGGCATAGAAGTACGGACCGGTCCGGGCCGCCTTCGGGTATAGCATGCCGCCAATCAACTTCCTATATAGGACAGTCGCGCACAATTCTGTCGTACAATTGTGCAAGGGAGATAAGCCCCACCGTGTTATAGAAATCGTGGAAGCCGACCCGTGCAGCAACTCGGCTCAGGCTCGTTGAGGTCGAAGTAGTTGATAGGGCATACTTCGTAGATGCAAGGCAAACACCATGAGACGATGAGATTCGATTTAACGACAGAGCCCCAAGCGGGTCCAGTATGTAAAGCAGGATGAATCTGAAGCTACGAAAGCAATTTCTTTAATTCGTCTTTCTTGCTGATGTTCACAATGCAAAGCTTCTCTAACTCCCCTCGAAGGAACTTCTCTTCGCCCAAGTCAAAATTCTCTTTGCCAGTCACGATAATCATACGAGAACCTTTCGTCAGACGGACAAAGTGGCGGAATTGAAATAATGTGAAGAATGCCTCTTGGAGTTTCCTTCTCCTTGAAGAAGCAGGACTCTTAGCTGCCACTCCCCACGTCTTGCATTCAATGATAATCCCGGGGGTGCGTTTGGGGAGCCAAAAGTCCGCGAAGAGTTTGATTCCATCTTTCGTCTTGAATTCCTTATGTCGCTCGTAGTCTGTCCCCTCCTCAAGCCCCATTTTCCTGAGGAGACGCTCGACTTTTTCCTCGTGCCGATTTCCTATCGTCTGGGAATCTTGTCTCAAATTAATCAGTTCGGCCTCCTCACCCCTCAATCAAGGGTACGACACGGTTAAGGATTTCACAGAGTAACCAGGACAAAGGCTGGTCGGGGGTGAAGGCTATGTAATTTTCTTCATCTCCAGTGACCTCGCCCTCTTCACCTTCACGCAGGCCTTCTTGAAGCGGCTTGGGTTTCGTTCGGCAGAAGTCGAGTCCCTAGGTGCGGCTCCGAACATGGACCTCGCCCTGCCTACTTCGTCGGCAAAGCTCAGGCTGTCCGTCCTCTGGTACCTCTTCCCTTGGCTCCTGTAGAACCTTGATAGGATCCGGGCCTCGAGGATAAGGGCCCCCATGGGCTGGAACAGCTCGACCAATGCGTCGTCGAACTCCTCGGGCTTCCTTGCGCAGTCCGACAGGCTGACGCCTGACCTGGCAAGCCACCATGAGGTGGAGTGCCTTCCTCGTTCACCGAGGACCTCCAGGAGGACAGACCTGCAGACTTCGGTGAGGGCGTCGTCGAAGTCCCGCATTGGATGAAGACGTGAGAGCCGCTAATAACGAAGCCAGAAGCCCGTCAGAGCCCGTACTTCCTGACGTAGAACTTCCTGACCGACTCTGCGACCTCGCCCAGCGTGAAGAGCTTGCTGGCCACCATCGCCTCGACGTGCCTGGCCCTCTCCGCTATCTCGGTCTCTAGCCGCCCCTCGTCCCAGCCGAAGAGGCGCATCACTTGCTGCAGTCTCTCGGTTTTCATCCTGACCAGTTCCTCCGGGGCGGATGGCGAGAATGCGTCCTGCGCCATGTCGTAGGTGAACATCTCCTTCAGGTCGAAGCCGCCCCGCTTCGGGTCCAGCTCCGTGACGGAGAGGACCCTCCTCGCCACCCTCCCGTGCTCCCTCCTCACCCTGTTCATCACGGCGAAGGCCCAGATGAGCATCATGTTCCCGGCGGGGACTAGCATGGGGGGCGCGCTCATCCTGATCATGACGTTCTGGACGCTGTCGCTGTGGATGGACGTCAGCGCCCCGTGCCCCGACGCCGCGGAGTTGATCAGGGCCGCGACCTCCTCCCCCCTTACCTCCCCCACTATGACGAAGTCGGGGGTCAGCCTCAGCGAGTGCTTCACGAGGTCCTGCAGCGTGATCTCCAGGCTCGTCTGGCCGATGCTGTAGCTGTGCCTCGAAGTGAGCTGGTCCCAGACCTCGTGGGAGAGCCTGATCTCCGGGTTGTCCTCGATGGTGCAGACCGCCGAGTTCGGGTTGATGAGGGACGCGAGTGTGTTCATGAAGGTCGTCTTCCCTGCAGACGTCGGGCCCACCACCATGAGGAAGCCCCTTGCCTCGAGCATCAGCCAGAGGTAGGCGACCATGAGCGGGGAGACGGTGTTCAGCTCCACGAGTGTCGTTATCGGCATGGGCTCGGCCGGGAACTTGCGAACGGTGAAGGCGGTCCCAGTCATCGAGACGTCAGTCGACCACCTCACAGCGATCCTGTCGTTGGTGGGGGTCCTCGCGTCCACTATCGGCATCGCGTTGGTCGCCATTGTCCCGCACCTCTGGAGCATCTTCTGGGTGGACTCCTGGGCGTCCTCCTCGGTGGGGAAGACCACGTTTGTCCTGATCCACCCCAGCTCGCTGTGGTTCTTGTGGAGCACCACCACGGGCTTCCCGTGGCCCGTGCATTTGATGTCCTCGATGTTGAAGTCGTTCATCAGGACGTCGAGCCTCCCGTACCCCTTCAGCTCCCTCTTCACGTAGTACTCGTACTTCTGGAGGGAGCGGGTCACCTCGTCCAGGAAGCCGAGGCTCCTGGCGGCTTCCACCATGTTGGGTATGAGCCTCTTCGAGGGGTCGGTGGCGTCCTCCGGGGAGATGCTCATGAAGAGGTGGTCGAGGAGCCGGCTCAGCCTCTCCCTTTCACGTTCCGTGAGCGAAGGCTCGATGACGGTGTACCTTCCGACGTCCCCCTCGTTGGCGATGACCACCGACGCCGGGCCCACCTCGTACCGTTCAATCTCCTTTCCGGGGATGGCTACCGAGTTCCCCCACCTTTTTTCGTCGCCGAGGGTGTGCAGAGAGAAGCCGGAGAGCGCCCTGCGGATGGGGTTCTTGATGTCCGACAACGGGTTAGAAGTGAAATGAGGAATAAAACAACTTTGGGGAACTCGCTTGCTACTTCGGAAACTATGTAATGAAGACTGTACTCGATTCTAGCGGAAATCGGGGAGATAGGCTTTTATAACAACCGTACTTATTGTTGAAATCGTGGCTCAAAGACATCCGCGTGATGACGGTTTCGACCTTCATATCACGCTGACGCCATTGGGAAAGATAGCGCCAAACCCTAGGGGTATGGGGACTGAATCCGAAACAAGACCCTGCCAAACGCACACATGCGGGAAGTCGTGCTCGTAAAAAGCGAAGTTACCGTTGAGGAATTGGACTCCGATATTAACCAGTGATTATTCCAAAAAGGTCTACTCGTTAGCAGGCAAAGTAGCACAAAGACTGCCTAGTCCAGACGCTTTGTTGCGTTTGTATGTTCACAAGTCTGACCGGAGACCCTCACCATACGGTTTTGCTGACGGCGCCTCGGGAATGGCTCTGCTTTGTGCCAGTCTCGATAAAACACTGCCTCAAATGGGGTGGGACGCGGCTGGATACAACTACCTGAAACTGGCAGTCGAAAAAGTAGAACATGACGCTGACGTTGGGCCGGGTCTGTTTTCAGGTATAAGCGGCTTGGCATTTGCAGCTCTTGAATTATCACGGCGTGGCACCCGCTACCGCTCCCTCTTGGACTCGCTCGATTCCTACATTCACGACTGGACACGAACTCTGACTGAATCAATAGACGCCAGAAGGGGAGGCATTCCGGTCCACGAATATGATGTCATCTCTGGTCTATCTGGTACTGGAGCGTATTTACTCGCGAGATACCAAGATGCTCAGAAAGGCGAAAGTGCCCTACGCGGAGTGGTGAGCTTACTGGTCAACCTGACCAAGCGTGGAGTTTCAGGCTTCTACACACCTAATGGGTTTCTGCAGGAAACAGAGCGAAGGCAGAATCCCTTCGGAACGATCAATTGTGGACTCGCTCACGGAGTGGTAGGTCCTTTATCTCTTCTTTCTTTGTCGTTCCTCAAAGGAGTAAGAGTTCATGGCATGACCCAGTCAATTCGTTCTCTCGCAAACTGGTTGATAAGTCACCATTCATCCGACCAATGGGGAATCAATTGGCCATATTATTGGTCGCTGTCAAGGCGAATCAGACTTGACAGTGCTAGAGAAAATCATTTCGAAGAAGAGAAACTGAGACTCTCTGAGAACGTAAAGTGCGCTCGGGCAGGTTGGTGTTATGGCTCGCCAGGCGTTGCTAGGGGACTGTGGTTAGCAGGTGAGGCGACCGAAGACGTATTCCTTCAACAAATTGCGCTAGAAGCGATCATCGCAGTCTATTCTAGGCCAATAAAGACCCAAGACATCGAGTCTCCTATCTTCTGCCATGGCGTTGCAGGCCTGTTACAGATAACGATGCGGTTCTTCAACGATACAGGCCGCAAGCTCTTCAGAGACGAGGGACGCTTGCTAGCAAGACGACTCCTATTGTTGTATGAACCTGGTTCAGCTTACGGCTTCCGGGATATAGAAAATGGTGGCCAACGTATAGATGACCCGGGCCTGCTAAGTGGTGCAACAGGAATCGCATTGGTGCTTTTGGCCGCATCAACGAGAGTCGCTCCGGGTTGGGATCGGGCATTTCTTCTGTCATGAGGTGACTTGGTTTGAAATATTTGGCTCAGGGTCGGTCTCTATGGAACGCGTACGAACCGCGGAGCAAGGCCATAGTACGGTGTCCTGTTCTTCCACTAGACTTCTATCAGTCACTCGAGAAGCATAAATTCAAGTGGACCCCCGTAAATCGCAGCCGGCGAGATGCTGGTAACCGCGCTCTAGTCAGATCGGCAATCAGGTTAGCAAGTCCTCAACTCTCTAGTGCCTTGGATAGTGACCCGTGGACCGAGAACGTGTACATGAAACTTGTCAACTATCTGAAGCGAATGTCAACAAGGCCGACGCCTTTTGGTCTTTTCGCTGGCGTAGCGACAGTCGAGATTTCCGACAAAACAACAATCTCAATCGGGCAGGAACTGATTCGTACCCACAGCAGACCCGATTTTGAACTGCTCTTCGGTTTGATAGCGCAACTTGAATCACGGCCCATGATTCTTCATAACCTGAATTTGGTTGCCAACCCCGCAGTCTTGGTAAAGGGTGGAAGAGTGTCTCTTTCAGAAACATCTCCTGATCTTTCAGGCGAAGCCAATTCTGTTTCGTTAAAAGCGACTGAACCCGTGAAGGCCGTCCTCGAAAAGAGCAGATTCGGAGCGACATGGAACGAATTAATGCGTTTATTGATGTCTATGCCTCATAGTACGAGAGAAAGGGGTGAGCGACTCCTTCTTGATCTTTTGAGATGCTCCGTGCTAACTACTGACCTTAGGCCACCTCTATCAGGACAGGATCCTTCAGCTTACATGATTTCCCGCCTGAGCAAAATCAGACCTGTTCCGAAGGAACTGGACCAACTCAAGAAGTTGCTAGAGCTCATTCGGCAGTTCGATCGCTGTGAATTGTGGGCGAAGGGAAGATCCTACGACAAAGTAGTCAGGCAGGCAATGCGCCTTTCGCCTCAGGCAAAAGTCAATATTGTTCAGGTGGACTCCGAACTATTGCTGAACAGGCAATCCATTTCTCGTGAAATTGCCAGAGAGTTCGCTGTTGCCGCTGAGTTGTTACTTCGGATGTCTCCATATCCAAACGGGAATCCTTCCATTATCAACTACCGACGGCGTTACGTCGAGAGGTATGGGGACGAAGAGGCCCCGCTGCTGGAAGTGATAGACCCGGACCTCGGTATAGGGCTACCAGACTATCAGAAAGCAGGTCTGCCTTCATTTGAAGGCGGCGCTTGGAAGGCCCGGGACCAAACGCTCTTGGCAATCGCTACGTCCGCAATACGCAGGGGAACCAAGGTCATAAACCTCGATCACGGAGCTATGGTTGACAAGCTTTCAACAAACGTGCTAACCTCTCACACCGCACCATGTTCGATGGATTTGATAGGAATCGTGGCGGGGAGGTCGGAAGATGATGTAAACAAAGGCCGGTTCGAGGTCCTTCTGGGACCGTCAATCGGCCATGTCGGTGCGGGAAGTAGTATCACAAGGTTCTCACACGTGGTTGGGCGCCAAGCCATCAGTCTGGTCAACGAAATTGTTCACGATGAACAGCAGATCATCCGTCCTGCCGTTCGGGTTGAAGTGGGTTACATACCTAAAAAGTTGTGGGCCGCGAATGTCGCCACGAGACCACGTTTGGGCGAATATGAGTTGGCCGTCGGCTCAAAGCCCAGTAGGGACTGGGCAAAGACGGTGTATCTGGCAGACCTTGTTGTTGGAGTCCGTAATGATAGGTTTTACGTTAGACGCAAATGGAGTGAAGAGCGACTTTCATTTTCAAGTACGACCATGGTTAACTCCGAATTTGCTCCTCCCATATGCCGTCTGTTGCTAGACATTACGCAAGACGGTCTGCCGGCGTTTCTCCGCTTCGACTGGGGTTCTGCAGAATCTTTGCCGTTCCTTCCAAGAGTCAGGTACGGAAGGATTACTCTACGGATGGCACAGTGGCGCATAGATAGAACGCTTACTGAGGTTATAAAACCCCCAAAAGTTCCTAACAAAAGAGATCTGAGGAAATGGCGGCGTGACTGGCGGGTTCCTCGGCTGGTCTTGTTGCGCGGAGCGGACCAGACCCTCGTCTTGGACTTGGAGAATTCGGATGATCAAAATGTGCTCCTTGAAGGAGTCAGAAGGCTGAGCGAGGGTGATTTCCTCTTTCTTGAGGAAGCACCATTTGGTGAGGATCAAGTTTGGGTCAAGGGTCCGGCAGGGCGACACATCGCGGAATTCAGTGTTCCGTTGGTCCTTGGAAGCGCCAACTGGACGAGGCAGGAAATCCCCCGTCCGTCCGAATCCGTCTGGGACGGACACTCGACTGGAGATAATGCACTTGAAATCTCCAAAGATTGGCTGTACATCAAGCTGTACTGCACCAAATGGCTCGAGGAAGACGTGATCGCAGATTCATTGTGGGATTTCGCGCAAAGTATGGTGGTATCATCCCTTGTAGATGGATGGTTTTTCGTCAGGTATTCAGACCCCCGCGCTCACATCCGGGTTCGGTTCAAGGCGAAATCCCCCAAGGCAGCGAGTATTCTCTTGCCCGAATTATATCGTTGGGCAGCACAATTGGTGGCGAGTGAGAAGTGCAATGACTTCGCTATTGAGACTTACAAACCAGAGATTGGACGCTATGGAGGAAGAGAAGGCCTTTCGCTGGCAGAAGAAATCTTCATGAAAGATAGTTTAGCGGCTGTTCCAATGATACGACTCCTAAGACAAAACAGCCGACTAGACCGGATCGTCTTGGCAGCGCTGAGCGTTGACCGTATGTTAGTCGACCTAGGACTATCGCCTATGGAACGAAAGTTATTTTGTCGAGACTATCGGGAGAGCAATCAAATGAAGGGCTCATTTGACGAAGGCTACGACAGCAGACTACGATTGTTAGGGTTCTTACTCAACAAGAAGGAGGGTCAGTTCGATGTTGGATATGGTAGGGCTCACGGGATTTTGGAATCGAGGAGAAAGCGAATGAATGATGTCGGTAACAAGTCAAAGAATCTATTCGCTCGGAAGAGCATAACTCGGGAGCCAAATAATTTGTATCGTAGTTGGGTGCATATGCACCTTAACAGATTATTGGGTCCGAATCAATTTGGCGAGTACCAAGCGATTACCCTTCTCTATAGGGCTCTTCAGCGACAAATCGCCCTAAAGTAGGTCATGCGTAACTTCAAGCATCCTAGCCCCCATTGCATACAATGCTCAAGTTGTCAAACAACCAAGAACCCATCCCAATATTGTTCTCCTGTAGGCCGTGATGCTGCAGGCCAGTTGTACTAGTCCGAGGTAGTTCTCCGCCTTCTTCTCCCACCTGATGAGGAGCTTTCTGAACCGGTTGAGCCAGGATGCGCTCCTCTCCACGACCCACCTCCTCGGCTTCTACCGCTTGACAGGATTCTCTATCTCTCCCCTGTGTCGCATGTGCGGGACGTACCGCCTCTCGACCACGCCTGCCTCGATTTCAGGGAAATCGTACCCCTTGTCCAGGCACAGGTGCTGAGGGTGGTAGCGCCGAGGAGCAGGCCTCCTCGTCGCGGCGCCGTCCAGGATCTCGAATGCGGCCTTCATGTCGTGTGTCTTGGCTCCCGTGATGACGGCGGAGAGGGGCGTCCCCCTCTGGTCGGTCAGGATATGCCTCTTGGTGCCGAGCTTGCCCCTGTCGGTGGGGTTGGGACCGGTCTTTCTCCCCCGAGGGGGGCCTTGACGGAGCTGGAGTCGAGGGACTGCCACTTCCACTTGATCCCCTTCGCGTCGTCGTACCTCTCGAGGAGCCTCCCCACGGCCTCTGGAAGACCCCCTGCCTCACCCACTGCTGGAACCTCCTGTGGGCGGTCGAACCAGAACCGTACTCTCTCGGGAGTGCCTTCCACTGACGCCCGGTCCTCAGCACGTAGAGTATTCCGTCCATCACCTTCCTGAACGGGACCGGGGGTCTCCCCCTGGTTCCAGGTTTCTTCTCCTCTCCCAGCAGCGGTGCCATCTCTGACCAGACGTCGTCTGGGATGTGTCTAATCGTTGCCAATTGCTTTGTGATATCCGTCCACCTCTAATCACGAGGTGGGGCGAGAAGGGTATCATCGAGCGAGCCAAGGAATCTTGGCCATCAGCTCATTTTTGGGATAGGCTCTAAGTTGCTGACTTCCTTCTCAGCCTAAACACGAACAATCCTACGACCGCCGCCCCAGCTAAAGAGGCCCCGACGGCGGCAAAGAGTAGGCTGTTGTCTGTGCTCCACTGGGCCGTGATGGACTCGGGGGAGGTGATGACGGCCGAACCGCTCGGCCGTCTCGAGGAGAAGCTGCCGGACCACCCCGAGAACCTCTGATAGACGAGCGGCCCCCCTGAGGACGTCTCGTCGACGGAGTATGCCGCGGTCGAGCCGCTCCTATACCAGCCCGACCCGGTGGTGTTCCCTATGGGGCTGGCGACCTCGAACCGGTAATACGTCGCGTAGACGGCTTCGACCGTTGTAGTGGTCACGTTGGCGGTGTTCCTGGCCGAGTTATCGAAGTTGAGGAGGGAGTATCTCGTCTGGCCCGTAGGCTGGTAGAGTTCCGGCACCGAAACGATGAAGGAGGAGGCGTTGGGGAGGATAAAGTCGGCCTCGCCCTGGCTGTTTGTGGTCAGCATGAGGTTCTCTCCAGAGGCCCTATCACTCACGTTGAATCTTAGCCCGACGACTGGCTCCTGCCCATCAGAAAGCGCGAGGAGGGAGTATGCGGTCGGGATTACGCTCCTGAAGTACTGGGCCGTGATGAGAAGGGTGGGAACCGAGGAGAGGAGGGACGCGTTCTCACTCTTCACGCCGTTGCTCCAGCCGGTGAAGTAGTACGTCGCGTTTTCCACTGCGATGGAGGACGGGACGGACGCCGTCGTCACGGTGTCGTTGAAGGCGGCGAACGTTGAGGACCCCGAGGGTCCTGTGGCCGTGACAGAGACCCGGCCGTCATAGGTGAAGTTGACCGGCACCCCCGCCAGTTGCCCCGAGTCGGACGACGCCGTCACCGTGTACGTCACCGGCCCGACGACGGGAGAATAGGACGAAGCGACAGTCCCGGCGGCACCCCTCGTGCCATCCATGACCGCGGTGACGTTGGCCACGCCGGTCCCCGCCGCGGTGAGCGTGCCGATTCCATACCCCAGCGCCGTGGCCTCGACGCTCGGGGGGACAGTGATGTTGAGGTCAGAGGATGACACGTAGACAGGCACGGGCCCGTATGGGACGGGCTCCCCTCCGTAGTAGAAGCCGACTGCGAAGCTGTACTGCTCCCCGGCCCTGACCTTCGGCGGGAGCGACAGCCCCAGCGACGGCTTGAACGGCGCCACCACGGTCACGGTCAGGGGGACGGAGGTCAGGCCCGGCGCCAGCGCGGTGATCTCGGCGGTCCCTGTGGCGTTCGCGTATACCTCGAAGGTCGCGCTGTCAGAGCCCCCGGTGGAGACCTGAGGGGCTGGGAGGCTTACGACGCTCGAGTTGCTCGTAAAGAGGCCGAGGGTGGCGGTCCCGGCCGCGGGCGCAAAGGTGCCGTTGAAGAGGGAGACAGAGAGGAATCCGTGGCTTCCGGCCGTGAGGTTCGCCCCTCGAGGCCCGACCAGGGCCTCCTCGGCGGTGGAACCCTGCGGGGACAGGAGGACCGAAGTCTGGGCGGCAGTGAACTCCGGTGCTGCCGCTGTCACGGTCACGAAAGGCGAAGCCAGAACGGAACCGCCCGAAGGTATCGGGACGTTGGTGTATGCGGACGACTCCCCCGGCTGGACCTCGACGGTCTGCTGCGGGATTCCCGGCAGAGAAGTTGTTATGGAGACTTGGGCGCCGGCCGGTGCTTCGTAGGGTTCCCCCGCGGCAAGGAGCCCGACCATAACGTGCAGCATGTCCCCCGGCGCCACAGGGTTGTTCAGGGGGACGAGCTGGAGCGCGTAGTCGCTGAAGATCGATGTGGAGACCTTGGCGGAGCCTGAAGAGAACCCGCCGGCAGTCGCAGTCAGGGTGGCGGAGCCCTCGATTCCCGCTTTCAACTGGGCTTCTGCGTGGGACTTGCCGAAGGGGACAGTCACCTGTCCTGAGACGGTCGCCACCGACGGATCGGATGAGAAGAGGCTGACCGTGAGGTTCGCCCTCGCGGGAGAGGGGTCACCGTTGGCGTCCACCAGCTGGACGACGACCACGCCGGAACCTCCCGGAGGCAGTTCGGCCGGGACCGGGGCGAGCACGATCGAGGCCGGGGGGAGCGGGCTGTCGGGGCTTTCCGCGTAGGAGATCCGTACGCCGAGGCAGGTTGTGGACAGTGAAATCAGGACGATAAGGGCGAGGGCAGGAAGGCTGCGCTTCACGTTCACGGAGGACGACCCCGGTTTTAAGGCGGGCAGGCCTTCGGAGGCGTGCTCAGGGCATCAGCGGGCAAGGTCTACTTCGGCGTCCTCGCCCTCGCTTCGGCCGTTGTCCTCGTGCTCTCGGTCCGGGACATCACCCCTCTCTCGGGGGCCTACTCCGGCCTTGCGCTCGGGCTCGCGCTCGGGGAGACGGTCCTGCTGGTCGGGTTCTCGGGCATCCTGTTCCTGCTGCATGCGGACTTCGACAGCAAGGTCAGGCTGGCGGCTGTCCTCGAAGCCCTGGGCCGCGGAAGCATCATCCGTGTGAGGAGGGTCAGGGAGGACAGGGCCGTCTGGATTGCGAGGAGCGTCCCCCTGCTGAACAGGCTCGCTGAACGGGTGGAGCGGGGCATCATGGGGGACGTGGTGAGGGGAGGGATGCAGCTCGACCCCTACGCCTTCGCCGCGAAGTACTCGTTCTACTCTGTGGTGCTCGCTGCTGTCTTCGTCCCCGTCTCTCTCGCCCTCTCCGTCCTCGTCAGCCCCACGCTCCTCGCCTTGATGATGATACCAGCGATAATCCTCTACACGCCCTCCCTGAGCGCCAAGAACAGGGTGTCGGAGAGGAAGACGAACGTCAGGGACGAGCTGCCGTTCTTCGCCCTCCTCGCTTCGATAACGCAGTCCTCGGGACGGTCTTTGGTCGACGCCTTCAGGGGGACGGTCGGTAAGCGCATCCTCCCCGCCATGGAGGTAGAGGCGAGGCTCCTCCAGAAGAGCATAGGCTTCGGGAGGGACATCGCAGGCGCCCTGGACGACCTCGCTTCGACCCACCCCGACGACTCGTTCAAGCACTTCCTCTACGGCTACACCGGAGTCCTCAAGTCGGGCGGGGACGTCGTCCTCTACCTCTCCGACAGGACCAGGGAGTACCTGGCCTCGATGAGGTTCAGGTGGCAGAGCTACGCGGAGAAGGTCGGGACCATCGGAGAGATGCTGATCATAGTCTTCGTCCTCCTCCCCCTCCTTCTGGTCGTGGGGGCGATCACGATGCCGCCGGAGATGGTGGCCAAGATCGCCTACGCCAGCGTGGCGGCGCTCCCGATGATCGCTCTGGTGATGTACTTCATGGTGAGGTCTGCCCAGCCGAGGACCTACGACATACTGGGAGGGGACGCGAGGCTCGGGCTGGCCGGGCTCGCCGGCGGCCTCGTGGCTGCGTCGTTCACAGGCCAGGTCTGGCTGGTCGTCGCAGTGGGAGGGGCTGCGGGAGCCGCTCTCTACGGGCTCCCCGTCAGGGCGCAGATGAGGGAGGTCAGGATGACCGAGGCCGCGCTCCCCGACTTCCTGCGCAGCATAGCGGAGTACAGGAAGATAGGGTACAACATGAGGAAGGCGGTGCTGGAGACCGCCGCGAAGACCAAGTTCAACCCAGTCTTCGACTCGATCCTGGAGAGGGTGGCCGCACAGATGAGCCTAGGCGTGAGGCTGGGCGAGGTGAAGGTGGCCATGAGGAGCTGGCTGGGGAGGATGACCATGTACATCCTCGACCAGATCACCGAGAGCGGCGGAGGGACGCCGGCGAACGTCGAAGACCTCTACAACTTCATCTCGGGCTACAACCGGCTGAAGAAGGAGGCCACCTCGTCGGTGGGGCTCTACAGGATGCTCGGGTACGCCGTCCCGGTGGCCATCCCCCTCGTCGTGAAAGTCATCAGCGGGGTCATCGGGAGCTTCGGCGCCTCCAGTGCCGGCTTCTTCGGCGGGGGAGCCGCCTCGCTTGCCATCGTGAACAGCACTGTGGACATCGTCACCGTGGTCGCAGCGGGCGCCATAGCATTCACGATGACCAGGGCCACCGACTTCACTGCGAAGAACACCCTGAACATGACGGTCCTCTTCGCCCTGGCGGTGGTGGCGGTGGCCTTCACGCAGTACCTTCCGAACTTCTCCCTCGGCTTCTGACTCGTCTGCATGCCTAGCAGGTGAATAATCTTGTCATGGAAGCGTTCAATCGAAGCCCCACGAGACGACCTTGGTCGGCAGAAGCTCGATTATCCTCCTCTTCTCAGGGTCTGTCGGCTTCATGTCGGCCTTCGCCCAACGCCTGTACTGAGGATACTTCTCGACGAGGAGCCGCCACCCCTCCATGAAGGACTTTCTGTCGTGGTCGTAGTTCAGGATAGTAGACTCGCAATACAAGAGGACACCCTGAAGCACCGTCCATTCGCCCGGCTTCTCCTCGTACCGGTCGATGAGGACCGAGACAGGGCTCTTCCTGCTGAGGTTGGTGAGACGATGCGTCCCAGCTCGCAGCGTGCTGAACAGGCGCCTCCCGTCGAAGGCGAAGCATATCGGGACCATGTGGACCGACCCATCCCGGTTTACTGTACCTATCCTAGCCACTCGTGCGACGTTCAGGAGGCTTCTGCAGGCGCGATTCAACGAAGTCATTTCGGGAGCTGGGCATCAGCAGTCACTCGCCTCGTTTTAAGTGGGCCGTGCGTCTCTCGTGGATGAAGACAAGTCTTCAGACACACCGAAGAAAAGCAATCTCTCCGATCATCGCAACCATTCTCGTCGTCGCCATGACCATAGTCGCCGCCGGGGTCCTCTACACCTACTTCACGACCACCGCTTCAAGGGCGCAGAACACCGACCAGATCCAGGTCAGCGCAAGCCTGGCCGTCCCCAACGGCTCGGGGACCGGCTACGGCACAATCACCGTGACAGATTCCGGTTCCATCGCGCTCACGAAGCTTGCAGCCTCAGACAGCAGCGCCAACTGCGGCACGTTCACCCTTTCCGCATGGAACCCCGACCCCACCGCAGCCCCGATCGCCCCGGGCGGCGGGACAAGCACCAGTTTCACCTGCAGCGCCGCCACGTCAGGCACGTCTACTGCGATATCCATCACAGCCACGTTCGCCAATGGGGCGACCCAGACCCAGGTTCTCACAGTAACCGCAGAGTAGCGAAGTCCGAGAGCGGGTCTGGGTCGCGGCCAGGCCCTCCCCTCCTTTTAGCGAGAAACGGCCTAGTCACGAGATGAAGGTTAGGAAGTCCAGAAGGGCCCAGGCTGAGATCATCGGTGCTCTCTTCTTCATAGTCCTCGCAATGTTAGTGTTCAGCCTCTTCATGGCCCTCACGGCCGCCCAGTATTCCATGGCAAGGCAGGCCGCGGAGGCTCAGCTGGTCGTCGGCGGGAAGGCTGACGAGAGCCTGTCCGTGAGCTTGAGCTCCGGGACGGTCACCGTCCGTAACAACGGCCCGGCGACTGCCGCGATCTCCTATTACATGGGCGTGAACAGCGGCAGTCAGCAGCAGGTCGTGGCTCTGGGTCAGGTGGTGACAGTCGCCCCCCGAGGGACTTCGGCATTCTCGGTCAGCCCCTCCTTCCAGAGCGTCGGGGTGGTGACTTCGTTCGGGAACGTGTGGTGGAGTTCCTGAGGGGGTCCTTCGCGTATCTCTTGCAGAGGGCACGAAATAGTATGAGCAAGTTGTTGAAGAGGCGCTTAAGAAGTCACAGCAAGATGGTTTCGGAACAGCATGCGGGCGCTGGGAGCCGCTGCCGGGAGATGGCTGGTTGCCCTGCTCATGTTCCTCCTAGCGGGAATCTTGGCGGTGGAAGCGTACGACATAATTTCGGTGATCGGCATTGATTCCGTCACGGTTACTGCGGTGCAGCCACAAGTCTATGCGTTTCGAACGTACTCCGAACTTGCCGAGGCCCTGGTGCTATTAGCCCCGGTCGTCCTGCTTTGGGGGCGATGGAAGGCTCCCTTCTCTTGGAGAGCATGGAGAAGCCGCCTCACCCTGACAAGAGCTTGGAAAAGAGCATGCCTCGCTACTGCGTTCGCGGGCTTCTCGATTTTTTGGATTCTTGCAACGGCGGACGTTGGGCTTGGTCTCTTGGGATTGCCCTACGCAGTAGGAGTCGTAGGGTTTCTGTCGTTCCTCGCGGGAGTTCTGGGGACATTCGGCTACAGGGTTCAAGAGGGGTTAGGGAAGTCCTTGACGGAAGCGATAGTCTTCGTTGCAGCCCCCTTTCTCATCGTCTTCGAGCTGTCCATTTGGCATTTCTTTCCCATTCAGATGTCTTGGTTTGCCACCACCTTTGCGAGGCCTTTGGCTTTCTATGAAGTCTACTTGGTCAGCAACTGGTTAATCCTTGTTGTATCAGCAGTTCTCCTCGTCCTGGGTGTCGCATCTCGCATGGCTCGGAGCGGTGGGAACGGAGAAACATCCTGAAGACGTTGGGCGCGTCTGAGCGACCATTTCTTTGGGGATTCTAGCCCTCTTCAACGTTGGTCTCTTTACGCTTGTTGAGAGTCCACTAGAGCAAACGGCGAACTTTAATCATCCGCCAATTAACCAGCTGCTCCCTAAGGTCGACAAAGTCTCGTAGCTGACCGTGGTAACGATAGGCACTGTTTCTGTGACCCAGTAGGTGTAGGTGCTGTAGACCGCCGAGCAGGAGTACTGCGAACCGGACGGGCAGTAGCTCATCTGGCCAAGGCTGACCGTGTGGGCCTGGTACACCGGCGTGCAGGAGTACTGGGTGGCCGAGCTTCCGGAGGGGCAATAGGAAAGCTGACCTAGGTTGGTAGTGGTCGTCTGCTGGTGATACACTGGCGAGCAGGAGTAGTAGGTCCTAGTGTAGGAGTTCGGCATCGGGCAGTGCGACAGCTGGCCGAGCGACTCGCTCTGATAGATCGTCTGAGTTGTGTACACCGGGTCGCACGTTATCCCGAGCTGGTAGGCGTAGGAGGGGCAGCTGGAAGAGAATCTCTCGTACTCCCGCGTGTATGTGGTGGTAGCTGATGCGCCGGTGTAGACGGTCACATAGTGGACGACGACGTTGACTACTGTCACGCTCGAGGTCCAGCAGAAGGGCCAGATGCAGCGCCACACGCAGGCTCCGGTCCTGACGTCGATGGGGACGCAGATCTCATACCCGTGCATGACGGTCTCTGTCGTGGTGTATGTGGTGGTGTAGCTGTAGGAGTAGGAGCAGAGGCCGTTCCCGGCGTCGCTCCACCCGGGCGGGCAGGCGTAGGCGGTTCGGGCCACTGTCAAGTAGAGGTCGTAGCCTGAGAGGACCCGGGTGGTCACCGGGTAGTGGGCGGTCACGTCGTAGCCTGCGAGCTGGCCAGTCGTCGCAGTCTCCGTCACGTCGTATCCCGTGACGGCGCTCGTAGCCTGTGAGACCTCGTATCCGGCAAGGCGCTGGGCGGTCTGCTGGACCTGCTCCTGCTGGTAGGTGGTTACCTGCCTTGTCTGCTGCACCGTCTGCACCTGAGAGGTGATGTAGAGCCCCCGGCTTGTCACCAGGGTGACGCTTGTCAGGCTCGGCAGGGAGCTTCCGAGAAACGACTCGGCCAGCGAGGTGATGTTGACGGCCATGGTCTGCCCCGGCTTCACGACGTAGCTGACGGGCTCTGAGAGGACCTGGCCGTTCCCCTCCTGCAGGAGCGCGTAGACGATGTCGGTCGCCACCCCCGAAGCCTGGTGGAGTTCGAGGATGGTTCCCGTCTGGGTCGAGGCTGACAGCCCCGAAAGCTCCTGCTGTCTCGCGGCCAACGCGCTCTCGACGCTGACCTGCTTGGTCGCGAGGCCCGACTGCCCGGATGCCAGGGTGCCCACCCCGACCATGGCGGTGGCTACGAGGGCGACGAAGAAGATCGATACAGGCAGGGAAGCTATGCCCTTCCTCCGGTGGCCCTGGGTGTTCATCGAGCGTGAAGGGGGGCGCGCCTTTTAACGCGGACTAGGACGAAAGCTGGAACTCGAAGTTCTTCCCGATGCTGTCCATGATCTCCACATAGAAGGAGTTGGGAACGCTGCTGAATGTCAGGGTCAGCTCCGCGAGCTTCTGCGTCTGTATCGTGCTGATGGGACTTCCTGAGGAGGCGTCGGTGAGGGTGAAGCTCTGGGCAGACTCCTGGGAGCCCGAGGCGACCAGGAATGCCTGCTGGGGCGGGCTCAGAGTTATCGGCTGGAGGCCGTAGTTGTAGAGGTAGAGGGTGACGGTGCTGCCCTGCACCTGGTAGCTCACCAGGCTCATCAGTTCGCCAGTCGCCTTGGCGGAGTCCTGGATCCCCTGGGCGACGCTCCCGCCGGACGAGTTCAGGCCGCTGACGTAGTAGGTGTAGAAGACGCCGAAGACCCCGACTGTGATGGAAAGCAGCAGAAGGGCGGCGATTACCTCACTGACTCCGGCCCTACCGCAGGATATCTTCATCCCTGTAGGACGGCGTTCCTGAATAAAACATCAAGGAGACGCCTCGACCCCGAAGGCCTGGCTGTACGTCGCTCCGTTGCTCAGGGTGCCGTCGATGACGACTGCGTAGGAGGAGCCAGCGGTGGCTACGAGGTCGCCCGACACAGCCGTATCCGCGGTGGTCGCAGAGTACGGTCCGCCTGAAAGCCCCCTGGCGGTGATCGTGGCCGTTCCCCCGCCGCCGGAGATCACAGACGAATACGCAAGTTGAAGCTGGGAGAAGCCTCCTGTTATAGAAATCGACAGCGAGGTGAACGGCGTCCCCCCGGTGTTGACGACCTGGGCGTCGACAGTGGTGAAGCCCGACGCTCCGACTGTAATGGAAAGCGAGGGCGAGAGCCCTGCTTGGGGCCTCATGTACGACGTGACAGCGACGTAGTATACCGCCGAACCCACCACGGCGAGGGAGATGGTCAGGATGGTCGCTATGATGGTGCTGAGGGCCTTCTTGTCACATGGCACGGCAGAGTCCGTGGGAGAACATTCCGTCAGGATAAAACGGGAGACCCACTTTCGCGGTCTCTCCTCCCTTCCGCCGGGGTATTGGATGACATGGGGCATTATAGGCAGGAGGGACGACTCTTGGTCCTGAGTCAGGGATGGCGGCTGAAGCGAGTGAGTATGACCGCGATTCGGAGATGATTGAGGTGAGCGTTGGCCTGTTCATCGCCGCGATGATGTTAGAGGAAGGGAGCGAAAGGATGTACCTGGAGCATCTCAGGAGGGCCTAGGACCTGCCTGGATGAGCCGTTGAGGATGTGGGTGGCGGTGTGAATCTGAGTAACCCTGCGCCTGCGCCTCTGGTCCACGTGGCATTCGACCCTGGTGCCAGCCCTCGGAGCCTTCCCTTCGACCTTGTGGATGACAACCTCGCCGTACTTCTCGATGTCGACGACGCTCGCGCTCCCTATGATCCCCTTGTCAGGCTCCTGGCCGCCGCCTCGGGGGGGAAGACGGTACGGTCGAGGACCACGTACTTGCCCTCGAAGACCTTGACTACCCTGGCCGTGAAATCGAAGGACGTGGTGAAAGAGCACCGCGAGTGGATGAAGAGGGTCCCGGAGCTGGGCGCCGACCTCATCCTGGAATCGAGGCCCGTAGGGTCGGGCAGGAGGTTCAACGAAGGGTTCGCATGGTCAGAGACGGGCGTCGTCGCATCGCACCGCAAGCGCTACTCCCAGACCAGCCTGGATTCTACGAGGCGTCCTGGTATGGCAGGGGCCCGAGGAGGTTCTCCCCCTTCGAGGCAGGGGGCTGGAAGGCGGGGTTCATGACGTGCAGCGACCTCTGGTCAATGGAGAACGCGCAGTCATACGGTAGGGCTGGGGTGGCGCTGATTGCCGTTCCCCGCTGCATGGGCCTCGGCACCGACAAGTGGCTCGCCGGAAAGAGGGTCGCGGCGGTTGTGTCGGGGTCCTGCCATATCTCGTCGAACAGGACAGGGACCCGGGGTGTCGCGAAGTTCGGCGGCATGGGCTGGGTGGTCGACCCCGACGGCCAGGTGCTGGCCACCACCAGCAGGGCAAAGCCGTTCGTCACCGTCGAGATAGACCGAGAGGCGGCCGAGAAGGCGAAGAAGACATACCCGCGCGACTCGCTGCTAGCGGGCTAGCGTCCCAGGAGAGAGCCCAGGGCGCCGGCCGCAAGGCTGGTTTACTTGGCGCCGGGCGGGTCCCCATTGGATTGGCAGCCAGTCACAGTTTCGGACCCTTCGTGAATTCCGTGAGCGATCCTCCGAATGACAGTTACGCATGCTGCGAGGCCGCGAACCTCGGGATGACTTTGGGGCACACCCCGTCAGAGGGGCGGTGCGGGATGCCTAGCCCGCGACTACCTTTGGCCCCAGCTCATTGATCACGTCGTCTATCTTCGCAAGGGCCCCTTTCAGGACATCTGGCGGATGGCAATAGCTCAGGCGCATGAACCTGTCCGCATTCTTGATCTTCGGGAAACAGGTGTCGCATGGGATGACCGCGACAGACTTCTCCTTCAGAAGCCTCGTGCAGAAGGCGTCGGAACTCAAGGGGAGGTTGTGCTTGATCAGGGTTATGACCCCAAACTTGGGCGGGTTCCAAGACAGCACTCCCTTGTGGGTGCTCATCCACTTCGAGTAGAGGGCGAAGCTTTCATGGACCTGTTTTCTGCCTCTCGACACCAGGCGATCCCTCGAATCCTTCTCCAGCATCTTCGCAGCGAGGAACTCGGAGAGGACGGAGCCACCCAGAGTCGTGTATTCCTTCAACGCGGAGCCTTTCTCAACGATGTCCTTGGGGCCCACCATCCACCCCACCCGCAGCCCGGGAGCGCCCCAGACCTTCGACAGGCTGCTTGAGCACACCGCCTTGTCGTAATATTCGACAAAGGAAGGGGAGAAGGGACCTTCGAACTCGATTCCTCTGTACACTTCGTCACACACTATCCACGCCTTGTGGTCCTTCGCGATCTCCGATATTCCCTTCACCTGATCCTTGCTCAACGTCCGGCCGGTTGGGTTGTTCGGGAAGTTCATCGCGATTACCTTGACCTTGCTGGACATTGATTCGTTGAGCTCGTCGACGTTCAACTCGAAACCGTTCTCTTCCTTCAACATGTACTCTCTTATCCTGAGGCCGTTGGCCTCCAGGAGGCCAGGAATCTGCATGAAGGCTGGCTGGACGGAAAGGACTTCGTCGCCGCTGTTCACCAGCATATTGACCCCGATGAAGTTGCTCTCGGATGTAGAGCTTGTGATGAGGACGTTCTCCTTCCCCAGGTTCGAATACAGCTCTGCGACTTCGCCTCGAAGGGCGTCGTTCCCGTATATCGACGCATAGTCGAGCTTCACGTCCATCGCTTCCTGAGGGAAGATCTCTCTCAGCTTCAAGGGCGCGGGTATGCCTGTCTCAGTGAGGTCAATCACGCCAGGAGGTATGTTCCAGGCCTTCCAACGTTCGAGTTCGAAATCTGGAATCCTCACTCTCTTACACCTTCGCTATAGAAGAGTCGTGCCCTTGCACTTCCAAATTAACTTATGTTACTCTGGTGGAATCTGGTTGTAGGCCAGGGTCACGTCGATGCCCTGCCTCTTCCTGATCGCCTTCGCGACGAAGTAGAACGCGAGGAAGAATATGATGGTGGCGACCATGACCTCCAGGAAGCTGTTAGTGATCCCGAAGAACACTGGGTTCGACAGAAGGACGTATTCGTAGAAGAGTAGGAGCGGGATGCTAATCGCCCCAATCAGTGAGACGACAGGCAGACCCCCGACTCTCGCCTTTATCGGAGACGACGACTCGAACAGCGCCTTGTCCCTGAAAGGCAGGACGACGAGCGATAGCGAAGCCAAGATGAAGCTGATCATGTACACCACATTGAGGCCCACGCCGTACGTGTAAATCGTCACCGCCGCGCTTGGGATGCTGAGCAGCAGTAGGAAAATCGTCGCCAGTATCCCGAAGGCGATGTATGCGTTGACGGGGGAGTGGAACCTGTCGCTGATGTCGGAGAGCTTTGACGGAAGAATCCTGTCGAAAGACAGCGCGAAGACCGCCCTGGAGAACACGATGAACGACCATCCTGTGACCGTGATGTAGCCGAAGATGAAGGCAAGACTGATCAGACCTGCGACGTAGATGTTATTGGCTGCAATGTTGGCGTACAGGGCGAAGAAGGAGATTGAAGGCAACGACCACAGGCTGGATTTGAAGTAGTCGAGGTACGACGCTTGGGAGATTAGGGTCGGCCCGACTACATTGTAGAGCGTTACGATTACGACGAGTGTGATTGCGAACCACACCAAGGCTGCCCCGATCATCCCGAGGAAGTGGTTCCTCTTCGTGTTTCTTATCTCGCCACCGACGTAGGCAGACTGGGTCGCCCAGTAGAACGAGGTGAAGAGGAGGCCCGACCCAACAAGCATCGACCAGGTCCCACTGCTTGGCTGCACGTAGCCGTTAGAGTTAGCAAGGTTAGCAAGGTTGGTCGAGTTTGTAGAATACGTGGAGGCGAAGCTATCGAAGAGCTTGACGAAGCCGCTGTGCCCGACGCTCAACAGAGCCCCCAGACCGACCAGCAACCCGATAATCGCCACAGCATAGAGCAAGTTGTTGAGTCGATAGAACGCCTTGTTTCTTCCGAATATCAGGAGGGCGCCGAAAAATATCGTCGAGAAGATCCCTGCTATCGTCAGGGAAGTCGGGTCCGTCACGGCGCTTGCAAGACCACCCATCCCGGCGATGGACAGCAACGGGCTTACGCCAGCCGAAACCCACACCGTCGCGCCGAACGTCGAGGCGAGGACCAAGGAGCCGAATATCCCCGTGAGGCCGGCCGAGAGGACGCCTAGCGAAGGATGAAGGAGCCTCGAGATGTAGACGTAATCTCCCCCCGACCGCGGAATCGTCACGCTCAGGATATAGTAGACCATATTCACGAACAAGGCGAGGAGAAATCCCACCGTTATCGCTTCCCCTATTCCGATGCCATAGGTCATGAGCGGGAGGAGGAGCGCGCTTCCGCTTATGATGGAGACTCCCGTTACAGAGACGGCGTTGAACTGGAAGATGTCAAAGAACGACGCCTCCTTCAGGAGGCCCGTGGCTTCACGCACAAAGACTGACTTCGGTGCCGGCTTCTCTACGGCGTTCTCAGCCAAGCCGACGCGATGACCGGTCCGCAGTTAATATCCTTGCACTCGCCCGGTGCGACACCCCCGGGCGTCTCTAATGCGAGTCGACGCAGGCGGCAGCTCCCCCTCACAGGGTGGGTTTCCTGAAGTCCCTGCCTGCATACCGCGGGGAGGCCAGCTCTTCTTCAATCCTGAAGAGCCGGTTGTACTGGGCCATTCTCTCGCCCCTGTTGACCCCAGTCTTGATCTGCCCCGAGCCGAGGCCTACGCTCAGGTCAGCCAGCCAGGTGTCTTCCGTCTGCCCAGACCGCTCCGAGACCTGCACACCGTAGCCGCTCCTGAAGGCGAGCCTCGCGCATCCGAGCGCCTCCGTTAGGGTCCCCACCTGGTTCACCTTGAACAGTAGCGCGTTCGCTGCGCCCATCTCAATCCCTTTCCTGAGCCGAGCGGGGTTGGTCACGAACAGGTCGTCCCCGATGATCTGGATATCCACGGCTCGGGTGAGATTGCGGAAGCCCCGGAAGTCCTCCTCCTGGAGGGGGTCCTCGATGGAAATGACCGGGTAGGATTTCACGAGGTCCTGGTAGAAGTCGATCATCTGTGCCGTGGTGAGTTCCTTCCCCATGTACCGGTACCTCTTCGTCTTCTTGTCGTAGAAGTGGGTTGCCGCCATGTCGGCGGCGAGCTCGCACTCCTTTTCGTACCCCAGCTCCTTGATCGCCTTCAGCTCCACGTCGAAGGCTTGGGTCGGATTCTTCATCTCGGAGGGCGCGTAGCCGCCTTCCACCCCCAGGTTGGTGGACTGCCTGCCGTACTTCTTCTCGAGCAGCGCGCCAAGTTCATGATAGACCTCCATCCCTATCCTCATCGCGTCGCTGAAGCTTTTTGCCCCCGTGGGGACCACCTGGTGCTCCTGGGCCCCCAGGCCCGACGCAGCCAGCTTCCCCCCTTCGATCATGTCGAAGAAGGGGACTGGGAGGATGTTCGCGTCTGCACCTCCAATGTATCGGTAGAGAGCCGTTCCGAGCGCGGCCGACGCACATTTTGCGGCCGCCAGCGAAACGCCCACCAAGGCGTTCCCTCCCAGCTTCGACTTGTCGGGGGTGCCGTCCAGGCCGATCAGGAGCTGGTCTATCCTCTGCTGGTCGGTCACCGGCACGCCCTTCAGAGCGGGTGCGATCGTCTCGTTGACGTTCCGGACAGCCTTGAGGACCCCCCTTCCTGAATACGCTCGTCCCTTGTCGCGCAGTTCGAAAGCTTCGTTGCTTCCCCGGCTCCGCCCCACGGGGACATCGGCCCGGCCGAAGTGGCCTTCGTCAGTCGTTATGTCTACTTCCACAGTAGGGTCTCCTCTGCAGTCCAGGACCTGCCTGGAGACGACGGTGGCTATCCTTGAAGCTCTCATGGGCTTGCGCCCGAGGTTACGTCAATAAAAGATTCTAACCGGCAGTCTATCGGGTCACCAGGACGACGTTGAGGTCCATGACGTTGGTGCCCGTGGACCGGGTGACAATGAGGTCGTTCGAAGCCGCAAGGGCGTGGTAGGAATCGTGGAGCCGCAAGGCGCGGAGCGGGTCGACCCCGTCTTCGGCCATGTTGTCGAAAGTCGTCCCGTCCACGAGCCCTCCCGCAGCGACCGTCGGGCCGTCAGTGCCGTCGGTGTCTATCGCAGCGACAACTATCTTCTTGCTCCCCCTTATCTCGCAGGCGGCCGCCAGCGCAAGTTCCTGGCTCGGCCCCCCTTCTCCGTGCTTTGGACCGAGGGCCACCGTCGTCTCCCCCCCTAGGATGAGGGCGCAGGGTGGCTCTATCGGGCGGCGAGAGGTCTCGACCTCCTTCGCTATTCTTCCTAGGACCGCCCCCATAGTGGCGCTTTCTCCCCTCGCAGTGGTGGTCAGTATCATGGTGTTGAGCTTCAGCCTTCTTGCTTCCCGCTCGGCGGCTTCGCACAGCTTCACGTTGTCTGCCAGGACGACGTTCTGTATCCTGAACTTCGCGAAGTCCTTGTCCTTCAGCGTCTCAAGGGACTTGTCTCGGAGCCCCCTTTCGATGTGGCTCCTCACCGAAGCAGGGGTCTTGTCCCAAAGCCCATACCTGTCCAGTATGTTGAAAGCTTCCTCGAACGTTGTGTTGTCAGGGACGGTCGGACCCCAGACCTTCCCATCTATCTCGTCGACCACGACGAGGTTTATGGTCCTGGCGGGGTAGATCATCTCCGCCAGCTTCCCGCCCTTGATCTGGGAGATGTGGTTCCTGACGCAGTTTATCTCATTGATGTCCGCCCCGACGTCCAGCAGCAGCTTGGTGACCGCGACCTTGTCTTCCAGGCCTACGCCCCGGACAGGGAGCGGAAGGAGCGCCGAGGCGCCACCTGTCACGAGGCAGAAGACGAGGTCCTTCTCGGTAGCTCCCCTGGCTATCTCGACTATGGATCTGGCGGCATCCTGTCCTTCGCTGCCTGGTAGCGGATGACTGGATTCTGTGACGGTCACCCTTCGCAGGTTTCGCAGCTGACCCTCCTTGACCACGATTTGCCCTCCGGCTATGCGCGAGCCGAGGGTCTCCTCGAGAGCCGAAGCAATGGGCATCGTAGCCTTGCCGGCTCCTAGCAAGTAGATCCTTCCGACCTTGTCAAGGTCGTACCTCTGGCCCGCAACGAGCAACTCGTGCCCCGCCAGCCTGACGGCCATCTTTGTGAGGGCGTAGGAATCGATGGCGGCTATGGAACGCGTGATGATCCTCAGGGCAAGGCCGCGTCCAGCCTTGTTGCCATGGCGTAGAAGCTCCGGTGCGCTCTGGACCATCTCCTGACGCCCCTCCCTCGGGAGCACGTTCGGAAACACAACCTGGCCCATTCCAATGCTACGCCCGGGCTACCTTCAACCGTCTGCCACCGCCTGACCACAGATTAACGCGTTTCAGGAGCTTCTCCACGTACACCTTCCCGTCCAGTATCTCCTTTTCCATGTTGATCCCCGTGACGTCAATGCAGACGGCGCCCTTGAACCCGGTCCTTCCCAGGGCCTCGAAGGTCTCCTCCCAGTCGACCTCGCCCTGGCCCGGGGCCCAGTGATACGCCGTGATTCCGTCGTTCTCGCTCGCCTGGAATTCGAAGAGCCTCCGCCCCAGCTTGTAGACAGATACCGCAGGGACCTCTCTCAGGATTCGCAGATGGCTCGTGTCGATTACCCCGCCCAGATTCTCCGCGGGCACCCGCTCCATGAGCCTGAGGACTGCGTCCGTGCTGGAGAGCATCTCCCTGGCCCTGGGCTCGACCGCGAGGTTGAGCGAATGCCGTCGAAGAATCTTGGCCACGACCCTGACTCTGTCAACGTACCTGTTCCAGGCCCTATCCCATGCGAAACCTTGAAGCAGCTTGACGTCGGTGGGAGGGGCGCCCGGATACACCAGGGAGCGCGTGGCCGTCGTCTCCGGAAGCGGGGGCGACACCGTCGCGATTGTCCGGATGCCCAGGCCCCGCGCGAACAGGGAAATCCTCTCGAAGTACTTCTCTAGGTAGTCCTCTGGCTGCCCGAGGAACCAGCTTGCGGTGAAGTCGCAGGTCAGGTAGTCGGGCATGATTCCCAGGTCGGAGCAGGTCTGCTTCAAGGGTGCGGTCTCTTCGCTTAGGAGAGCGGAGAGGTGGCCTCCGCTCTGAATCCAGAGCTCAGCAGAGCTGAAGCCGAGTTCGGATGCCCAGGTGAGGATCTTGACGAACCCGTCCGAATTCGGCCCCTGGGCGGAGAGGCGGTTCCTCCCTAGATAGGCAACCTTCCAGTAGTTCATCAGAGTGAGCGAAGAACAACCTATCCTCAATGGCAGAGCAAAGGGAGTTGTGATTATAATAAAGGTGAGTTGGCTGATGGACCCAGACGGCGAAAGGAACCCTCAGGGCTGCGTCGGATGCATAAAGCGACCGTGCCCATGAGAAAGTGCTTTTAACGTCGGGAACCCGAAATGATGGGGTTGAGCACCAACCATCTGGCCGGCATTGTGGAGAGCCTCGAGATGAGCAGGATCAGCCCGCCCAAGACTCCTCTCCGGGGTGCCATCGAGCAGGTTGATGAGCTGATGCGCTCCATCGAGGACAAGGGGCTCCTTCATCCGATAATAGTGAGGCCCGACGGGGGAAAATTCGAAGTCGTGGCGGGGCACAGGAGATACATCGCTTGTAAGATGCTGAGGTGGGCCAGGGTCCCAGTCCAGATAGTCGACATCGACGACAAGGAAGCATTCGAGCTCTCTCTGACCGAGAACGTCCAGCATGAGACACTCTCCCCGATGGAGAGCGCCCTCGCGTTCAAGAGATACACCAGTGACGCCGGGTATGGGGGAATTACAGAGCTCGCGAGAAAAATTGGGAAGAGCGAGCAGTACGTCTCGCAGTACCTTCAGCTGCTAAAGCTGCCTTCTTCGGTGGCTGCCAAAGTCTCCACGCGCGTGGTAAGTCTGGCCCAGGCGAGGGAGCTCTTCGCCCTGAGGCCCCAGCAGCAGAAGACGGTCGCCCGGCTGATCGAGGCCGAGAAGCTCACGTCGAGGCAGGTGAAGAGCGTGGCGGCGACCCTGAAGAAGACCGGCTACGAAGGCGCCTTCTTCGACTCGAAGCCATACTCCGCCCAGGAACGCAAGTTGGAGGAAGCGGATCGGATCATGGGCAAGTGCTTGGCTTCCCTCAAGGTTTGCCTGCTGCGGTTCGACGAGTGCATCGACCAAGTGGACGAGGACGAGTTCATCCTCAAAGAGTCGCTGGTGAGCCACAGGATGTCGCTCAACCACCAGATAGACAATCTCATCAGGCTGAGGAAGAGAGTCAAACAAGCGCTTATCTAGCATCTCCAATCTGAACGCACCGGACCTCTCCTTGCCGCAGCCCGACGCCAATCTCAGGATGTACATCGACGGAGAGTGGGTCGACTCTTCCGGGCAAGGCAGGATTCAGGTGAGGGACCCGTCCACCGGTCAGGCCATAGGCGAGGTGCCGCGGGCATCGAAGGACGACGTCGGGAAGGCCGTGGACGCCGCCAAGAGGGCCTTCGAGAAGGGGCCCTGGAGCAGGCTCTCTCCAGGGGATCGGGCCGGCGTCCTCCTGAAGGTCGCAGACCAGCTGGAACAGAGAATCCAGGAGTTCGCGGAGCTGGAGAGCCTGAACTCGGGCAAGTCCATCAAGCAGAGCCTGAACTACGACCTCCCCTATACGATAGACAACATCAGATTCTTCGCGGGTGCCTGCAGGGTCCTCGAAGGGAAGGCCATGGGGGAATATGTGGCGGATGGCACCAGTGGGATACGGAGAGAACCGATAGGGGTGGTAGCGGCGATCACCCCTTGGAACTACCCCCTTCAGATGGGCGTGTGGAGGACGGTCCCGGCCCTGGCGATGGGGAACACTGTCGTGGTGAAACCTGCCAGCTACACGCCTCTTACGACGCTGAGACTCGCCACAATCATGGAGAAGGCGGGGGTCCCGAAGGGAGCTTTCAACGTGGTCACAGGCTCTGGCTCCGAGGTAGGCGAGGAGCTCGCGAGCCACCCCGACGTGTCCATGATAGCGTTCACGGGGAGCACCGAGGTGGGCAGGAGGCTGGCTGAGCTCGGAGCCGGAACGGTGAAGAAGGTGTCCCTGGAGCTTGGGGGGAAGGCCCCGTTCATCATATTCGACGACGCGGACCTGGCGGCCGCGGCGGAGGGGGCGATAGTCGGCGGGCTGGTAAACAACGGTCAGGACTGCGCCAACGCGACCCGGTACTATGTCCACGAGTCGGTGCTGGACAGGTACAAGGAAGCGCTCCTGTCCAGACTCGCCAAGGTGAAGATAGGGAGCCCTGCGGCGCCGACCACGGACATGGGGCCCCTGGTCTCCGACTCTCAGAGGAAGAGGGTCGAAGGGTACGTCGAGAAGGGGGTCAGTGAAGGAGGCGAGATCCTCTTCGGTGGGAAGAGGCCGAAGGTCGAGGGCAAGGAGGGCGGGTACTACCTAGAGCCGACGGTCGTATTCACGGACAACCGTTCCTCGGCGATCATCAAGGAAGAGATATTCGGCCCTGTCTTTGCACTCTTGTCCTTCAGGGACTACGACGAAGTCATCAAGGAGAGCAATGACGTGATCTACGGCCTGGGGGCCTCTGTCTGGACGAAGGACGTTACAAGGGCCATGAACGCGGCGAAGGACCTGAGGTTCGGCACCGTCTGGGTCAACGACCACATCCCGGTGCCATCAGAGATGCCCTGGGCGGGGTACAAGCAGAGCGGATATGGTGCATCTCTCTCGGCATACTCGCTGGAGGAGTTCACCTACCTGAAGCACGTCTACTTCGACCTCACAGGCAAGGCGAGGAAGGGCTGGTACTATCAGGTCTACGGGACCAAAGACCAGTGACCTGAGATCTTTGAGCAGGTCAGGTCCGACCGTCCGCCGCGACAGGCTGCACTCGCTGATGGACGAATTTGGGCTCAGCGCCGCCGTTCTGTCCGACCCCAAGACGGTCTACTACCTCTCCGGGTTCGTGCGGCCCTCGGTCAATTTCGTTCCGGCGTACCTTGTGCTGAGGAGCAACGGCGAGGACGTCCTCGTGACGGGCGAGACTGTGAAGGCATCGGCATCAGGGTTCGACGGGAGGGTGACGACGTTCGAGAATTATGCGCTCACGAGCAGGATGCTCGCCCGCCATGACTACGCCGCGTCCTTCCTCTATGACGTCCTAAAGGGGGGCGAGATGGAGAAGGTGGGGGTGGAGTCCTGGCACACGCCAGAGGCGGTCCTTGGCTCGGTCCGCAGGGCATCCCCGGGCTCGAGACTGGTGGACCTCTCCAAGCCCATAGAGAAGATGAGGGCCCTCAAGGACCCCGACGAGGTCCGTCTCATAGAGAAGAGCTGCAGGCTGGTCGACTATGCCTACAAGGTCGCAAAGTCCGTGTCTTCCCCCGGGGTGTCGGAGCTCGAAGTCTATGCTTCAGTGCAGAAGGAAGTGGTGCTCAGGGCCGGAGGGTTCCAGTACTTCTCCGGGGATTTCAAGGCTGGCGCCAGGAGCGAAGACCCGAATTCGAGTGGCGAGCCGACGAGGGCACTCCTGAGGAAGGGACGCACGCTGATGCTTGACCTCTGGGCAACGACGAAGGGCTACTGGGCGGACACCTGCAGGACGTTCTTGGTCGGAGGGAGCCCCACCAGAGAGCAGGAGAGAGCGTACAGGGCCGTGAAGAAGGCATTGAAGGCGGGGGCGGACGAGCTCAGGCCAGGCGCAAGGGCGAGCGAAGTCTACCGGGTCATCGATCACGCCATCACCGACTCCGGATACGGCGGTCACTTCCCCCACCACGGTGGCCACTGCGTGGGCCTGGACGCCTGGGAGCCGCCATTCATCATACCGGGTTCCAATGAGGTCCTCGAGGCAGGGATGGTCTGCGCCCTGGAGCCTGGAATCTACCTGAGGAGGACAGCAGGGGTGTGTCTGGAGGACAACTACCTGGTCACCCACGAAGGGCCGGTGCCCCTGTCGAAGTACCCGCTCTCCTGGTAGAGGGGCCCTCAACGCTTCTGCCCCACGCCGTAGTAGGGAAGTATCTTCTCTCTGAAGACGTCTATCGTCGCAGAGGGGTCGTAGCCCCAGTCTCCGAACAGGAAGTGGTTCATGCCAGCCTTCCTGTACGACTCTATCACATCGATCAGTCGGTCTGGCGAGGACACGAGGCAAGCGTGTTCGAAGAGCCACTCGTCAGTAAGCTTCTTCGCAGACTCCTCTATCCTCCTCGGGTCACGCACATCGAAGTTCTCCGGGACCAGGGAGCCAGCGTTGAATCTGTACTTCGAGACCAACTTCTTGGGATCGCCGTAGCCGCCGTCGACGTAGACGCAGGTTTCCACGTCCTCCTCTCGGTGCCCGGCGGACTTCGCCGATTCGATGAACCTAGGGAATATGGTCGCCTTCAGCATCTCGGGGGTTCCCGAGGTCATCACATGGTCCCCGTGCAGCCCGCCAAGGCTGGCTGACTTCGGCCCGTAGGCCGACCAGTAGATCGGGATGTTTCCTGGCGGTCTGTCGTAACAGTGGACGGCCTCGACGTCGAAGTACTTCCCGTGGAAGCCGAAGTAGTCGTCTTCGGCCCAGTACTTCCTCATCAGGTCGACAGCCTCTGCCAGCATCTCCGCCCTCGCTTTCCATGCTGGCCAGCCCTTCACGAATGGAGCCTCGTTGATCGCCTCGCCAGTGCCCACCCCCAGAAGGACCCTCCCCGGGTTGATTCTCGCCAGAGTGGAGAACGCCTGCCCGACGATCAGGGGATGGTACTTGAACATGGGCACCGTGACGTCGCTCCCCACGGGGACGGACTTCGTCTTGGAGGCAGCCGTGGCCAGCCAGATCCATGCCTGGGGGGAGTGGGCGTTGGTGTGGAACCATGGCAGGAAGTGGTCTCCGAACCAGACGGCGTCGAATCCAGCCTCCTCAGCCTTCTTGGCGACCTCGAAGGTGTAGCCGAGGTCGAACCAGGCCCCCACGGGCCCCACGTCGTAGCTTATCTTGAAGTTCAAGGAGGTTCGGCCTGCACCCGTCTTGTCATCGACGCTGAGCCTCGTCCAGGCTCACATGTATCCTTGTGGTGACCGACTTGCCCCCGCCAAGGCTGATGGCGTCGTTCTCTGCCTGTTCGCCCATCATTGTAGGCAGGCTGGTCGCCAGCTCCACACCGACGTTCCAGGCAGTCCCGAAATACGGGTAGTCGGGGACGCCGTAGTTCTGCCAGAACCAAATCCACTTAAAAACGGACTCGTCCCACTGGAAACGTATCCTCAGCCCCAGCTCCGGGTTGCTGAAGGTGTACCAGCCTTGAGTGACTCTTACGAAGGTGGTCTCCTCCGCCCGAACCGACTTCGCCGGGATGCGGCAGAGGTCGACGGTCCCCCCTCCCCTGGAGGGCGCGACTGGCCAGTCGAAGTCCCCCTCGGCCACCCTCCCCCTGGCACTGAACTCCTTCAGGCTCTTGCCTCTGCACCCGTCAGGGAGCTCGAGCCGGCACCCCGGGGCAAGGAACGGCTCGCCGAAGGCAGGGTGCTGGAGCCAGTAGAACTCGAGCTCTTGCGAGCTCCTGTTGGTGAGCGTTTCCTCTATCTCGAACGCAGCTGCCCCCTCCCCGACGGTGACCATCTTCTCTATCAGGTACGGGTATCTGACTCCTTCGGCGCTCAGGACCGCCTTTGCCGAATCCTCGTGTTCCTCCACCCTCATCTTCCAGGAAAGCAACCCGGTCTCCCCATGCTGACCGAACCTGGCTCCGTGCAGCTCGGCAGGCCCGGGGCCTATCGAGGGGAGCAGGTCCTGCCACCCGCCGCAGTAAGAATCTTCGAGGTTGGAATCGGGGAGCGCCTGGCCGCCGGCGGGGAAGGAGCGCAACGGTGAGTGCCACATGAGGTCTACGCCTAGGGGCTTGTAGATCAGCTCGGAAACATCGGAACCCCTCTCCTGGATGACAAGCCTGAGGGATTCGTTCTCGAGGAACAACGCCCTCCTCCCGGACAGCGAGTCGGAGGTGGCGACCGCCCTGGCCATGTAGAAGTGAGAGCCCGCCTAGGCGTTAATACCGCTTTTCGGCCCGCCGCGCCGGTCGGGGAGGCGTCACACCTTCGCCACCTCTTTCCCTTTCAGCCTGAGGTTGGAGCTTATAGCCCTCTCGAACACCTTCTTCTCGCCCGCCGTGTCCTTCACCTCCACCCGCGCCTTCTTCAGGCTGATCGTCACCAGGTCGGCCGGACGCCCCTCTTCGATGGAGGCATGCCTCGGCCTGCCTATTACCATCGCCGGGGTGTAGGTGACGGCCTTGATCACATCTGTCAGGCGCATGCCGAGGTTCAGGAGCTTGGTCATGGTCGTCTCCAAGTCGCGGGCAGGCTCCGGGTATGACAGCGCGTGCAGGTCCGTGCTGATGGTGTCGGGGGTGAACCGGTCCTCCAGGGCCGCCTTCGCCACGCTGAACGAGAAGCTACCGAATCCGTGGCCGACGTCGACGACCACGCCCCGCTTCTTCGCGTCCTTGACTTCCTTCAGCACCCCATCTTCGGTGACGATGGAGTTCGGCTCGGGCCTGAATGTGTGGGTCAGGATGTCCCCCTTGTCCAACATCCCGGCCACCTCCTCGATCTCGGGATTAGGGCTCCCGAAGTGGACCATGACCGGGACGCCGAGCCGCTTCGCGCACCGCTTCGCCACCCTGAGAGGCTCGACTCCGAACGAATCTGTCACCTTCTCCCCCAGCCTCACCTTGATGCCCACTATCCACTCCCTGTTCTCCTCTATGCACCTGGCGCACGCCTCGGTGTCGTCTGCGTCCATGTCGGGCGTGTCCCCGATTTGGGCGTTCCCCTGGATGCCGAAGAATGGAATCCCAGCATAGGCTATGTTGAGGAAGGCGTAGACAGTAGGCTTCGCGCGCTTGATCACGTATTCCCTGAACCCCGTGAAGTTGCCTGCCCCTGCGCTCCCTGCGTCGGCGATGACCCCCACCCCGGAGCGGCCAGCTATCTCGTCGGGGTCCAGCCCGAACTTCGTCCCCAGGTGGTACACGTGTGCGTGCAGGTCCACCAGGGCAGGCACGGCGTAGTCTCCGTGGGCGTCAAGAATCTTGTCAGCCTTCGCGTCAGGGACGCTCCCGACTTCGCTGACGACCCCGTCCCTGACCCCTATATCGACCGCCCGAACGTCAGAAGAAGGGAAGTCGATGATTTTGCAGTTCCTGAGCTTTGTGTACAATTCGGCGCCGTCAGAGGTGGCAGGTCGTCTTATGAACATGAACCGCTGGCGCCGGACGATGCCACCTCGGAGGCAACAGGGGTTGGCTCGCTGGTCCGGCCCCATTGAAACCATTATTAGCAGAGAGGAGGACAGAAGCCACAGTGCCGCTATCTAGCCCAGTCTCCGAGGCAGAGAGGATACTGCACGAGGCGGAGAGCCGGGGGGTCGTGCTGAGGCTCATCGGGGGGACCGCTTTCTACATGCGCTGCCCGTCTTCGAGGACCGGGAGCCTCCAGAGGAGCTATGTGGACGTCGACCTTGTGGGGCATTCCAAGCAGGCGAGGGAGATCAAGAGGCTCTTCAGCGAGCTGGGATATACCGGGAGGGACAGGTTCAACGCCATGCAGGGTGACAGGAGGCTCATCTTCAACGACCTTGAGAACAGCAGGAGGGTGGACATCTTCCTGGACGTCTTCGAGATGTGCCACAGGTTCAACCTGAAGGACAGGCTGGAGGTCGACGCCCAGACCATCCCCCTGGCGGACCTGCTCGCAACGAAGCTGCAAATCGTGGAGCTCAACGAGAAGGACATGAAAGACATCCTGAGCGTCCTGCTCGACCACGAACTCGGCCACTCGGACGGCGACACGGTAAACGTCGACCACTTGGCCGGGCTTTGCGGCGACGACTGGGGCATATACAAGACCCTCACGACCAGCCTTGACAAGGCCTCCACGGCAGTCGCAGAAGGCGGGCTGACCCCCGGCCAGAAGGAGCTGCTGGAGGAGCGGATAGGCGAGTTGAGACGGGCGATCGAAGAGGCGCCCAAGAGCTTCAAGTGGAAGATGAGGGCGAGGGTGGGAGAGAAGGTCAGGTGGTACCTGCTCCCCGAGGCGGACAAGGAAGTGGTGGACTCGAGAAAGGAGGCCCAGGCCGGCGAAGCTCATTGAGCCTTTTATGCCATCTTCGACGACATGCCACTCGCTGTTTGGTTCTTGAAGACCAAGATCTACTTCGTCACTGACATCCACGGGTCTGACCGCTGCTTCAGGAAATTCATCAACGCCGGGCGCTTCTACAAGGTGGACGCGCTGGTGCTCGGGGGCGACATCACAGGGAAGATGATCGTCCCCATAGTGGCTCAGCCGGACGGCACCAGGAAGTGCGAGTGGGGCGGGGATCAATATGTCCTGAAGTCGAAGGAAGAGGTGGAGGGAATGGTCGCGACAATCAAGAACAGCGGGTACTACCCGTACCTCGCAGAGCTGAAGGACGTGGAAGAGCTGTCGGCGGACCCCGACCGCGTGAAGCGGCTCTTCAAGAGCCTCATGAAGGAGAGCGTGGCAGGCTGGATGAGACTCGCCGAGGAGAGGCTGAAGGGGTCTGGGACGAAGTGTTACGTCTCTCCCGGCAACGACGACTTCTTCGAGATAGACGATGCCCTCAACTCCTCCACCTATGTGGTCAACCCCGAGGAGAAGGTGGTGGACATAGACGGCGAGCACGAAATGATCACTCTGGGTTACGCCAACCACACCCCCTGGAACAGCCCCAGGGAAGTGGACGAGGAGGTCCTCGGGCAGAAGATCGAAGGGATGGCCTCCAAGGTGAAGAACATGGGCACGGCGATCTACAACACCCACGTCCCTCCCATCAACACCGTGATTGACCAGGCGCCACAGTTGGACGCCGAGCTGAAGCCGGTGACCTCCGCGGGGCACACCATGATGACGTCCGCCGGCAGCACGGCCGTGAGAGAAAGCATCGAAAGGCACCAACCGCTCATCGGGATCCATGGTCACATCCACGAGGCGCTGGGGAAGACGAAGATAGGCAGGACGACCTGCTTCAATCCAGGGAGCGAGTATAACACGGGGGTGTTGAAGGGACTGGTCGTCGAGCTGGACAAGGACAGGATAAAGTCATACATGTTCACCTCCGGCTAGGCGCACCTGGTTGTGCCTAGGGCCGGGGCGAAGGCTTCACGCGGGGACGGGCGGGGCGAATCCATGGCATACGAGCGACTGAGCGACCGAATCGAACAGCGCCGAGAACCCGGTTGCTCCCCCCGAAGGTTGGGGGACGCTGTAGATGACGTAGTACCTGGAACTTTCAGGGCAGTGGAGATAGACGGAGTCTGAGCCCTGGTCCGGTTGCTTCCGAGTCAGAAGCCCCCCTCCTACCGATGCCACGATTCGGGTAGTCAGCGCCCTGTGGCCGCAGATGACGGACTCCTTCTTCTCGGTAGTGGACACCGAGCTTATGCCTCGGGACTTCGCAAGGTTGGCGATACCCCAGTCCCTCTGGTCCTCCACAGTCTTGAAGCGCTTCTTCGCCTCGTCCAGCGGTCCCCAGGAGACGAAGACCTTAGTCGCGTCGGGGGCGTGGAAGACGACGTCTCCCTTGGCGCGGGTCCCCTTAGGGTTGAACTCCACGCGCCACTCCTTTGGAATCCCGAGCGCGAACCCGTACAGCGCGAAGTACTCTCTTTGACCCTCGTCCCCCTCTGACATCAGGTTTGCAGCCATCGAAGGGGAGTTTTTGTGCTTGACCCCGCTCCCGTGGCCGCTACAGCTTAACCTTGGACCGGCCCAGCTGGCGCAGGGCCGCAGCGAAGGATTCGGGAAGAAGGGCACCGCTGCACCCCTAGGCGCCGACCAGGCAACAGTTCTCAGGGGGAGGGCGAGCCCCCTGCCCTGGTCTCCTCGGAGTCAAGCGCGAAGGAGAGGAGTCACTGGGGGGTCATGTCGACGCCGTCCCCGCTCCATGAGCCGAGGTCGATGGCCTTGACGCCGAGCTTGCGCGCGTTCCTGATGATGTAGCCATCGCTGGTGAGCAGGGGGAGGCGCAGGCTCACCTCACGAACCTGATTTTGGACGCCGAGATGCACGGTCTCTCGGCCTAACCTCTTCGCCCAAGGAAAATCCAGGCCGCACCTGGAGACCGTCTGATTTCTCGCGTAGGGTGGGAGTTATATCTCGATGCTCGTGAAATGGGTCGGGAGACCATAGCGCAGATGTCAGAGGAGCACGCAGGCGGGCAGCCTGCAGGCCGGCCGCTGAGAATACTTGTCGACGGGGAGGAGTGTACTGCGATTTCAGGAAAGGATTCTGTGATGTTCAAGAAGGACAATGGAGCCGTATGGGGGTTCTTGAGGAGTGCAATCCAGATGTCTACGTTTGATGCTGATGATGCGGTTATAGTGGCCTACAAAGATGGAGACATGGTA
>DAHVIE010000028.1:0-3510 GCA_027322035.1 Nitrososphaerota archaeon | reverse complement strand
CTCCGCCAGGGTCCTGCTGCCGTTGAAGGCAGCTGTGTTCCCGTCCCCGGCGAAAGAGTATCCCGGGAGGTTCCCGTCGTATCTGACCAGCAGCACCCAGGGCCTCTGCAGGCTGCTGGGAGCGGTGCTGTTGCCGTAGAGCATGTAGGCGTATGCGGTGAACTTAGGGTCGTATCTGACGACCGCGACCTGCTGGCTTGTCGTGAGTGTGGAGTTGAAGGGCTGCGTTGTGTTTCCTACGGTCACAGATCCCACAAAAGTCGCTGAGGCTGTGACCGAGTAGACCCCTATTGCGCTTCCCGAGACATTGAACGAGTCTCCTGTCCTTCGGAACTCTGACTGGTCATACGACCAAGAGAGCGAATGACCGGTCGTGTTCAGGCCGGTGGCAATGGAGACCGAGATTTGGAAGCTGTCCCCGAGATAGAGCGTGTGGTCCGGGTTGGCGCGGATGTAGCTAATCGAGCTCGAGACGCAGTCGCCGTAGGAATCACAGGGATCCTGTGGCGCCTGGTGCGGAATGCCGACTAGGTACATCGAAGTCGAGAAGACGATGGGCACCAGCAGAATCGGAAGTACTCTCAACGACTAGTTGGGAGGCTGGCCGCTAAAACGCGCCCTAGAGTTGAGCCAGGTGTGCCTATTCTTCGGTTTCGTCGTCGCTCAGGCCTTCGTCTTCGTCTTCGTCATCGTTGTCATCCTCAAGCTCTTCGTCCTCTTCGGACATTGGAACGCCGCCGGACCGCAGGAGGTATTAACGCGTTGCAGGCCGGGCCATCGCAAGGACCAGCCGGGGGTCGGTAAGCTTGGTCATGGGGGGAGCGGTTCGGTAGCCGTCCAGAACCTGCCAGACGAGCCTGAGGAGAAGGGCTCTATCCTTCGAAGCGAGAGGATGAGACTTCGTCACAATCCTGACGGCTTCTGCAATGGTCAGTTTCTTTGGCCTCAGAGAGCAGATTGATTCGTGGTCGACCAGCTTCCAAAGGAGGTACACGTTCCCGCAGAAGTTGCACCTCTCAGTGGGATCCAGGGACATGCCCAGAACGGCCGAGGCAGGATAAAAGCAGCCCCGGGGGCGCCCACAGCTCGATAGGGTGCTACAGCCGCCACTAGCTCCAAGCAATCCAGGGCTTGTCCTTCAGAAGGGTCCCTGAGAGGTCGGCCAAGTATCCACCGTACTTCTTGCGTACTACCCGTCCATCCGCCGCTAGGACGTCCAGATCCCGCCGGACCGTACTTTCAGAGACCCCTAGGAGGCCCGCGAAGTATCCCGTCCCCCGCCATCCGTCGCTCGCCAGCAGGCGCGCCAGCCTCTCCCTCCTCTCCGCTGACCTCCTCCCCTTCGGGATGAAGTGCCATCTCAGGCGCCTCACCCCGTCCTCCTCGTATGGGTGGACGAAGTACTGGGCGTAGTGCTCCCCCCTCTGGCGCTTCGTGTAGGGACCGTAGCCCCGCCGGCCGCACTTCGGGCAGACCCGCGTGTTACCCGAATCTGACAACTTCGAGAACCGCCAATTTCGGGTAACAGCCCCTAGGCTTCGGCGAACCTGCCGTCCTCGCCGTAGACGCAGAGGCGCCCGTCAGCCTTCACCATCCACGCCTTCCTCTCCGCGCTCCAGCTCACCGAGCCGACCGTGGGCGACTTCTGCGGCAGGGGGAACCACCCCTCTTCGCCCTTCCGCCTCGCCTCGGCCCTCAGCTCGCCGTCCGCCAGGGCGGCCCAGAGCCAGAACTCCTTCCCGCACTCCCCGTTCACGCAGATGCAGCTCCTCCGGAACGACCCCTCGGGGGAGGCGGCGTCCTTCTTCGGCACGGCCGACCCCTGGAACCTGATCAGGGTCAGCTCCGCGTCCTCCTTCAGCTCGAAGGGGTTCTGGGCCCCGCAGTGGGGGCACTCCACGAAGGGGAGGCGCTCCTTGTAGGTGACCCCGGTGGGGGGCTGGGAGGCAGACGCGTTGGAAGATGTAGTAGAAACCTCCAGCGGCTTCTCGACCGGCGAGGGCGGAGGCAGCTGCTGCGGGGCCGCGACGAAATGGGCCACCACGTTCTTCTGCTCCGGCAACTCCGCCTTGTGGACGGCACCGGCGTCGGGGCCGTCCCCCTTCTCCTCGGGCTTCGCCGCGTACTCGGGGAAAAGCTCGTAGAACCACGGCGGCAACCCCGCCGCGATCTTGTCGATGGAGTTGTTCCGCAGGGCCGCCTGGAGCTCCTTCACGTTGAACCGCGCAAAAGCCACCGCCGCAGCCGCCTGGTAGAACGCCCTCTCGTCAACGAGCTTCGACAGGGCCTCGAGGTGACCGAGCTGGAACGAGGACCCTGCCCTCGTCTCTACGTCATACAGGCGCGACAGCTTCTCCCCCAGCGCCCTGGCCAGCTCTATCCTCTTCCTCACTGCGGAAGGCTCTTCTCCAATCTTGGCAGACGCAGCGACGATATCGTCCTCGTCAGCCTTCCGTGAGGCAAGGTAGAACGACCTTACCTCCTCAAGGACCGAAAGATTCCTGCGCTTCAGGTTCTCCGACATGGACCTCGAGAACAGCTCGACGAATGGAAGCCCCTCGTCCAAGAGGGCATAGTAGCTCTTGGGCTCGCCGTCCTTCTCGAAGAGCTTCTTGATCGCCAGGAGCCGCCCTATCCCCATGTAGATCCAGTATCCGGACCCGTCGGGCCTCTCGACCGCCCTTCCCGGCTGCAGCTGCCCGTGGACCCTGATGTCCTCGGCGAGCGCGTCCACCTGGTCGTACTTCAGCCGCGTCTGAAGATCAGGGTGCGGCTCGCAGAGCTTCACCGGGAGCGCTACAAGCTTCCCCTCGCTCCTCGCCTCGGGCTCCTTCCCTCTGAGGAGCTTCAACTCATCCTACCTCCGATACGCTTGAGGTCCTGGTCTTGGACGACACTCTCGTCGTAGCCCACTTCCCCCTTTAACAGAAGGCCCTTGGTCCCGAGGTAGCCACCCCTGTCCATCTCCCTGCGCACAATCAGGGACCAGACGAGGCCTTTCTGCTCCGGAGACAGGGACCTGAACACCTCCATGTCCGCGAGATAGAGGGCAGTCGCAGCCACGCTCTCTGGCGACCTTCCCCGGGCGTCGACGATCATCTCCCTGAGCAGTGAGGCGAACCTCACCTCTACCTGTCGGAGGCAGTCGGCGGTCTCCATGAGGGTCGCTGTGACAGGGAACTTCGACGGGAGGTAGCGCTTGATCAGGGCGTCGACGTTGACGTGTGAAGGCGAAGTGTTGTCAGCCCTGGCTATGCTCGCAGCCTCCTTCCGCGCTTTGAAGAGGTAGAAGCACCGCCTCGCGGCGAAGACCCTCACGGTCTGCCAGTCGGGGCGCTCAATCTCGTACGGGGAGCGGACGTCGAGTATTGCCCCGGTCTCATCTGTCCTGATTTCTACTACACCCTCCTCATCCCCGCTCTCAATCAGGTCGCTCAGGTAGATCTGGACCCTCACGGTCTTGGGGGATGCCCTGAGCTTCGTCCCCGTTTCGCGCCTGTTTACGAGGAT
>DAHVIE010000025.1:0-13768 GCA_027322035.1 Nitrososphaerota archaeon | reverse complement strand
TTCAGATCTCCGGTCTGCGAGCTGATGTTCACGTCTGCTGTGCCGGAGACGGAGACGGTGACTGTGGCAGAGCTCGCAGCTATCGACACGGGTATGTTCCCTGTGGTGGAACTGATGTTCACGTCTGCGGTCCCTGACACGCTGACAGTGACGGTGGCCGAGCTCGCTGCCAGGTTCACGTTCAGGTTCGTGGTGGCAGAGATGGCGGCGAGGTTGACCGTGATGTTCCCTGCGTTGTTCGCAGCGAGGTTCACGTCGATGGTCCCTGCCGACCAGGCGGCGACGCTGACCCCTAGGTTCCCCACCGACTGCGCGGAGATGTCGACGGTCAGGTTCCCTACCTGCTGGGCCACGATGCTGATCGGGATGGACTGGTAGGTGGTGGTCCCGATAGTGATCGCCACGTTCCCCTGGACATCCAGGACGGAATTCTGAATCGTGACATCAATGTTGGAGTTCGACACCGAGACAGTGAGGGAGGAATTGGTGACATCGACGCTAAGCGTGATCGCGGAAGCTGCGAGGTTCACGTTCAGGTTCCCTGACTGGCTGGATATGTTCACGTCTGCTGTACCGGAGACGGAGACGGTGACGGTCGCTGAGCTCGCAGCTATCGACACGGGTATGTTCCCTGTGGTCGAGGAGATGTTCACGTCGGCAGTGCCAGACACGACCACCGTCAGGCTCGCGTTCTGCACGGAGACATCGAGGGTGACCCCTGCCGTGACGCTGCTGAGGTTGATGTCAAGGGTGACCGAGGCTGCTGCGAGTGCCACATTGATGTTGGCACTCTGGGCTGCGAGGTTGACGTTCAGGTTTGCCGATGTGGTGATCGCAGCCAGGTTGACCGCCAGGTTCCCCACCGACTGCGCTGAGATGTTTACAGCCAAAGTCCCAGCGGTCCACGTCGCTACATTGACGTTCAGCTGGGAGATCGTCTGAGAGGAGATATTGACGTTGATGGAGAGTGGGGCGATGGATAGGTCCACGCTGGGAGGCAGACAGGTAAGATCCGTGTCGGAGCTGTAGACCGCCTTTGACAGCACCATGTAGATGTTGTAGTTGTTCTGGTCTGCGAATGTCACCTTGCGGTAGTTGGCGTTCTTGGCGATTATTTCGAGGCCGGAAGTGACGACGACGGGATCCTGAGCGTTTCCCTGCGAGTCGTAGAAAGTGACAGTGTTGTCGAGGGTCTCGGCGTACAGATACAGCTTGATGTTGTACCTGGCGTACGGATCGGGCTCGAAGACATATTCATCATTCGATTGGAGGGTCAGGACTTTGGGGATTGTGTAACTGACAGACATTTGAGTCACTCAGACAGGGTCCAGGACTACTGTGCCACCATCGCGTAGATTGCCTGTCCAAGTCTGGTAACCGGGAAGGGTGACGGTGACTGTGCCGTACGCTGGCGCAAGGTTGTTGCCGAACGAAGTCACCTGAGCCGCCGAGACAGGGCCGAATTTGAACGTAGGAACTGCCCCTACGGGGCCGCCTGACTCGCCGCTGGCGCTCACCTCGTACAAGACATACGGCGGGTTACCCATGAAGAGCGCTGACACCTTCACAGTCGCTCCCTGGGCAGCCCCATCGTCAGACAGAAGCACAGAACCTACCGTGTAGTGGATGTAATTCGCAGGCGCTGGTCCCGTTGGAGGGCCTCCTGTCGAGTTGGTCGGAGGGCCTCCTGTCGAGTTGGTGGAAGGTCCTTCGGTCGAGGACTTTCCCGCCGAATTCTTGGAAGCCCAGTACAGGTAGACGAGGACCGCGACCAGGCCTATGATCCCGAGGAGGCCTATCACGAGTTCCTGGGTTTGGAGCTTATCCAAGTTCTCGCCCTAGTGCCTGTACCCGTGGACCCAGACGTCCACGAAGATTCCTGCGGCCATGATCGCAATCAGGACGAAGGCCAGTATGAGCCCCTCCGACCCCTTGGAGAGCGTCGCCCCTCCTACGGCGGCCAGGATGATCAGCACAGCCCCGTAATAGACATGGGCCCGGCCCGACAGGAAGAAGGCGGTATCGGTCCCCATCAGAGCCGCGCCCCCATCTGGTTCTCCAGGAAGGACTTGATGCGGTTCAGGAGGGCCATGTTCCGCAAGCTGGTCCCCAGGAGTATGCCCACGAGCCCGGCCACTCCCCCGATCTCGTACTGGATCAGCGTCACGTCGGAAGCGTCGATCTGCAGGGGCGGGATCATTGGATCCCCTCCGCGAGCAGGAAAGCCAGCTGTATGGACCCGGTCCCCGAAGCAATCTGCACTTCGATGGTGGCGTTCGCCTCTAGCTCTATCTCCTGGTTCTCGTTGAAGGCGGCGAAGTCGATCTTGTCGATCATCGGGATGGCGACCGGGGTCTCTCCCACCCCTGTGGGCGTCCCCTGCTGGACGGCAGACCAGTAGGACCCGTTGACCTTGACGTAGATGCTGACGGTCCCGGTGTACGAGATGGTGAAGCGCTGTATCCACTGCCTCCCCCCGGACAGGTTTCTGTAGGTGAAGGTCCCTGCCGCTAGGGGCGCAGCGATGGGCTTGTGCCTGACCTCCGAGACCTGTTCCCCGTGGAAAGTGATCATGAAGGCTGAACACCCCCGCAGGCGCACGTCGGCTGGTTCATCATGGACTGTAGCATCGGCAGAGCCGAGTTGTCCGGCTCGGCGGCCTGCAGCTGTGCGACCTGTACCTGCAGCTGCTGCTTCTTCTGCACTGCTATCACGTACAGGACTCCCCACGTGGCGACCGCCCCGAGCACGAGGCCGAGGACCAGGGCATACTCTGCCTTCAATGCACAGCTCCTCCTACAGCTCCCACGGCAGACGAGAACGACTTCGGCCTCCACAGCATGGCAGCCACCAGGGCGACGACGACCAGCATGACAGTGATCAGCAGCCAGTTGTCCTGGATGGTCGTTACCAGGCTGGCGAGGAGGTTAGGCTGCGTCTGCTGCACGCACTGGCCTGTGGCCGGATCCTCGACGTATCCCAGGGGGCAGTTCCCGGGCACGGTCGCCACTTGCGACATCGACACCTGGACTTTGCCCGACGACGTGAGCCCTCCAAGAGGGCCTACGCCCCAGGTGCCGGACTTGCTTTCGTATCCCGGCAGTTGTGCGGACCAGGTCCCCGTGGCCTGGAAGGGGCAGCCGTTGTTCAGGGTGACCTTGCCGTTCGAGTCGGTGTAGCCGTCGATGGGGGCCGCTGTGCATGTCCCTGGATCCGTCTCCTGGTGGATGTGGACGCTCGGCAGGGGGTTCCCCTGGCCGTCAGTAACGACGTAAGGGACGTTCCCCATTACAGCTGCAGGCCTCCTATGGTGGGCTTGACCCCGAACACGACGACCAGGACCACGATCGCGATGATCAGTAGCACCAGGTAGGGCATGATCGCCTTGACGATGCCGGCTGGGCTGTATCCCGCTGCCGTGCCTACCGCAGTCGTAGGGAGTGACATCTTGTCAACCCTCTACGCCTGCGTGAAGTACTCCGGATACACGGATACCAGGTAAGGGTGCCCTTGTAGCCAGGTCGACGGATCGTTGCTGGCGGCTGCCTGCTGGGCTGAAGTGAGCTGGCCCCAATACCCCGAGTCCTTGAACGCCTGGGTGATGCAGGCCGAGCTCGATGCGGTGTCTACCGGGTAGGTGCACCCAGAGCTCGACCCGCCGCTGCCAGAGCTCCCGGAAGAGGAGCTTCCCCCGATGGTGGCGGCTATGGCGTCCTTCTCCAGGTAGATTGCGACCCCGATGGCCGCTGCTACCAGGATCAGGACTATGTAGAGGACCTTCTTCTCCATGGCCTACGCGCCCCCTCCCGATGAGGAGGCTGCGGAGGCGGAGACTCCGGGTCCAGCCGGTGTCAGTACCAGGTAGAAGGTCGGCGTCTGGTTGGCCGAGTAGTTGTTGATCAACTTCGGCGCGTTCTGCGTCGCACCCTGGGTCGGGAAGACGGTCCCCCTCTTCATCATCTGCTTGAGGAAGCCGGCCACGTGGTAGAGCCCTGGTGTGGGCGCCTCTTCCACGCTGAGGGTGGTGGGGTCGATCTGGTCGTACAGGATTGTCTGCCCTACGGAGAACGTCTGGTAGTTGAGGCTGCTGTCAGCCGTCAGCTCGACCCAGACTTCATCCATGGGCTTGTTCTCGCTGAACTGCGTGGCGACGTTGATGTCGGTAGATGCGTTGAGCGAGGTCGGTGCGACCACGATCTTCATCCTGTCGTCAGCCACCGGCAGGTCGCTGTAGGCGAAGGTGACCTGGAAGGATATGGACCCTCCCGTGGTGTTCGAGCCTGCGGCTGTGTAGGCGTTGGCTGTCGCGATGATCGACAGGGGCAGCCCGGACCCTACGAAGTGCAGAGGGATGTACACCGTGAGCGTGTCGGAGCTCTGGCCTACGGCGCCAGCGCTGCCCGGGTCGCTGTAGTAGGTAGGACTCCCGGTGTTGAAGGTCGCGCCCTTGGTCATGCCCGTGTAGATGTGGAAGACCTTCTCGAGCTGGTCGGACCCGTTGATGTCCATCAGCACGTCGGACCCCCTCGCGAACTTTAACTCCTTGAGGAGAGCCTCTACGCTCCAAGCCTGGGCCGCGGTGGCCTGGGTGACGGTCGCCGAGAGGTTCAGCTTCAGCCCGACTATGTTCAGCCCGTTGGACTTCGTGGGCTGGACGGTCGGGACCTGGACGGGGGCGTTCGCCAGGGTGGCCGACTGAGACCCGGAGAGCTCAGTGGACCTCGGCTTGATGAACTGACGGAACCCCATCACCCGCTACCCCCTGTTGGAGCAGCAGCTGGTGCCGAGGTCGTCGCGGGCGCGGAGGCAGACTTCGCCCTCCTGATCCTGAAGAGCATGGCCCCGAAGGTCAGCGCTCCTGAGATCACAGTCAGCACGTTCGCCCCTACCGGGGTGATGAAGCTGGCTGGCAGAGTCGCCACCGCTCCTGCGATGGCGTACACGATGACCGAGACAGCGCCCCCTTCTGCGAGGGATTCGCCGATGTCCCAGCCGTCGATCGTCTGAATTATCGAGCTCATTTCCTAGCCAAAACTCCTAGGCAGAGTTCACTTTCGCCTTCGCGATCTGCTGGTCGAGTCCCGCGAAGTAGAAGACGGCAAGGCCGACGACTACGGCGAGGACAGCCAGGACGAAGGCCAACGCTTCCTTCTCGAGGTGTTCCATGCAAGAGGTACCTCTGAGGACGGTAGTAGTGGGCTCAGGTGGTCAAGCTGACGTGAGGCGAGAACGGGCTTGGGTATGAGACCTTTGTCAGTAGACGGGGACCCAGCGGCGGGGACGGATCTTCGGCTGGCCGTCATGGACCATGCCGATGTGAGTGTTCAACCCTCTTACTGACCTGAAGTTGTGCCTGTTGCAGTAGGGGCAGGCGAAGCGGAGGGGTGCCCGTCTCGGCTTCGCCTTCTCGTGCCTGGTCAGAGTCCGAACACCCCCAGCTCGTCGTCTTCCTCCTCCCGCTTCTTCTCCTCGGCGGCCTTGCGGTCAGCTTCCTCCTTCGCCTTTCGTTCTGCCTCGGCCTTGTCCCTGGCGGCGTCGCGCTCGTCGGCCCACCTGTTGAACAGCTCCTTGGCCTTGGCCTCGCGCTCGGCCCTGCTCTTCTCCACTTCGCTCACGGACTCACCCCCTTGTTGGCTTTCAACGACAACAGCCTGAACATGGCCAGCTTCCGGCCCCTTTCCCTGACGATCTCGCGGAACTCTTCTTCGATTCTGCGGAGCTCCTGTATCAGGTGCCTGTGGAACTTGACCGGGTCCAGGTAGACCCTGTGGCATTCAGGGCAGATCAGAGCCTGGCGACCCCCCTGTAGTTCGTGTCCTTGTTGTAGTAGACGAAGGCGTGCTGCGGGAGGGTGGGGAGGCTCCTGTACGCCGTCTTTCGCTGGTCCGGGGGAAGGAACCCCCACACCTGGGGGCCGACCCACTTCGACATGAACTCCACATCGCCGGGGAGATCGAAGGCGAAGCAAAAGACGTGGGTCGCTCCGTGCAGGATGTCGTTGTGAAGCTGCTGGGGCCTCCTGGCTATCACGACCCAGCAGACGCCCCTCGGCCTGCCTCCGTTGACTATCTGGGCGAAGCTCGGGGACCTGATCTTGTATTTGCCGACGTAGTACTCAGCCTCGTCCACCACCAGGGTGAGGTTGGAGAGGTTGTTCGCCCTCTCGCAGAAGCGCTCGAACTCGTCTATCGAGCGATCCCTGGGGTAGATCAGGCCCCGGCCGTACTTCAGCTGGCCGATGTCGCGGACCACCTGCCACCCCTCGGACCTGACGAAGTCAGGCAGCCTGTCGTCGCGCTGCTCGGGGTACCAGATCCAGGAGTTTCCCTTCAGCGCGGGGATGATCAGTTTCTTCAGGGCGTGGGTCTTCCCTGACTTCGGCAGCCCCACCAGGACGATGTTGTCGTCGTATTGGTCGTACTTGAAATCAAGCACGCGAAACATCAGCCCTGTTGGTTTCCCTATTCCTCGGATGCGTTCAGTTCCTTGATCTTGTCCAGTCCCAGGCTGGCGAACTTCACCATGGCGTCCAGGGCTGCCTTGTCCTTGACGGTCACCTGGGCGTAGACGGTGAGGGACTCTTCGTCCGTGTCGAAGCTCGCGTCCTCAATCTTCAGCTTCGGGATCAGGTCGAAGAATTCGTCAGGGACCCCCAGGGGGCCGGCCATGCTCTTCAGGGCCTTGAACATCAGGTCGCTCGGTCCAGGGAGCTTCACTTCTTCTTCGCCTCCAGTTTCGGCAGGCCGAGCTTCTCGCGCTGGATCGGGTCCCTGACTCTGGCGTCCAGGCAGACCGTACAGAAGTATTGGCCCTGGTAGAGGACGAGCTCTGAGGTCCCGCAGCAGACACAGTTCATTCTGTTTCTCCCTTCAGCTCTCCGATGGCCAAGCCTGCGTCCTTCAGTGCCTTATCGAGCTCGTCGAGTCCGATTGTGCAGCTGAACCTTCCGTCTCTGACTTGGAGGACCCCGTACTTGGGGTCGCTTCCGTGCGTCTCAACCCAGAGGGTCATGCGGCTAGCATCCCCGCCGTGGTCGGCTGCCTTTCCTTCTCCTTGGCCTGCTTCTCGGCCTCCTCCTTCTCCTTCTTCAGCCGCCCGGCCTCGGCCCTGGCCATCACCAGTGGCGACGCGATCACCTGGCCCGTGTTGACGGTGGCCATCAGGAGGACCAGGACCTTCGACATCTCGATGTCGTACGCTTCGATCACGTCGGCCCACATGGACCCTGCTGAGAAGTAGGGGTTGGCTTCGTCGGTGATCGGGATTACCTTCCCGTCCCTGACGTCAGGCCTAGCGATCTTGACTCCCCACGCCGCTTCGGCCAGGTTGTACAGGAACTCTGAGGTCCCCTTGTGCATCCCTGCGAAGAGCTTCGCGACGGCCTCGGTGGCGAGCCTCTTCTTCTCTTCGGGAGGGACTTGGGACCCTTCGGGCTGTTTCTCGGCTTCGGGAGGGGGGAGCGTCTTTGGCCTGCTGGCCGAGACGGCCCTGACTTCGCCCACCTGCCTGGTGGATTCGCGGACCTGCGGGGCGCTCTGCCCCGCGTCCCTGAGGACCTTGTCCCACGCCTTCTTCGCCGTGTTGTAGTCGACCGAGAACTCCTTGGCGAGCTCCTTCACTTCGCCAGGGTAGACTTCCTTCGAGCTGGGATCCCTGTTCTCCTGCTGAAGCCTCGGCAGGACCACGTCCTTGATCTTGGACCTGATCCTTGATGAAGCTGAGGAATCAGCAGACGCGGCCGGTGACCCTTGGTCCGACAGCTGCGGTCACTTCTTCCCTAGGATCTTGGCCACGGTCTCGTCGGCGCTGACCCGCTGTACCTCTTTGCGGACCATCGCTTCCAGCTTCTTCTTGCACTTCGCACACGACATCCGGTAGATCTCCATGATGTCCATGTTCAGTGACGCTCCTTCTGGCATGGACAGCAGCAATGGGGATGGGGATATTTGTTCCAAAATACGTGCAGAGCCTGGAGATGGCTCTCCTGCGGAGCGACCTCGGCCTGGTCCTGAGCTTCTGGTCACATCTGGGGCACCTGAGAACAGACTTCGAGTACCACAGGTGGCAAGTGATGCAGTAGTTGCAGCTGTCATAGGGGGAGGTCAAGCCGCGTAGCACCCCCAGCATCTGTACCCCTTCTCCTGGGTCCAAACGCTCGGTTCGCCGCCACAGATTTGACATGGCGTCGTCCAGCCCCAATAGACGCGGTTCTTCGTCCAGGCAGTCTCTTCAACCTTCCAAAACATCGTGCCATCGTAGCTGGTATCTGCGCCTTCGAGCAGGTCCTTCGGGGGGTGCAGCTGGAACTCGTAGTCCATCACGAACCAGCTCCGAACTCCCGGTGCCACCACTTGCAGACGACGCAGGGCGCCTGACTCCCGTTCGTGTGGCAGCTGCACCCGCACCTTGGCTTGACGGGTTCGGCCATCACTGCAGGATCACCCTGGCCACCTGGCTCGCCGGGATGGAGAACTCTGTCGGCTGGTTCTGCCTCAGGTCGAGGCTCTTCGTCTCTCCGTCTTTCACGAAGGTCATACTGTCGCAGCCTTTGACGGTGAACCTCTTCCCGGCGTTGAAGGTCCCGATCTTGTCGAAGACCACGGTCAGTCCGTGGGTCGTGAAGAGGATGAGCTGGGTCATTCCCTCGCTCCGTCCCACCTCAGCGCCGGCTGGCCGCCCTGGTACCAGGTGCCTTGCGAGTAGGTGACCCCGTGGTTGCCTCCGGGGTATCTGTCGGGGTGGTACTCCGAGAGATGGCTGTTCAGGGCGGCCATGTTGGTGAAGACGATCCCGGCCATGGTGCATCCTGGGACTTTGCAGCGCTGGGGGACGGTCTCCGGGGCGTAGCGCTTCTGCAGCTTCAGGACCTGGACCTTCTTGATCAGCATCTCTGCCTGGTGCGACTCCGTTTCCCTGGCGTCCTTGCGCTCTGCGAGCTCGCGCTTCCAGGTGTCCCCCTGGGCCCTCTGCCTGAGCTTGGAGGGGTCGAACTTCACCCATGCGCCAGGCCCTCCCGGCCTGAACGATTGGAGCTCGTACAGCTGGCCGTCCCTGATCATGTGCTGCCCGTCGCTGGTGGTGATGTCGGCTGGGGTTCCTTCTTGCTGCATCGATGTGTTGATCATCCAATCGATGAGCGCAGTGTCGGAACCCTGGAACTTGTCAGCAAGTTTCTTCTTCACCCATTCGACCTTGTCAGGTTTGATCCGTCCTTCGATTCTGTTGTCATTCTTCATGGTAGGACGTGCCTGCTTCCAAGGAACAGCCTCTGGCCGCACTTCACGCAGATGCCCCAATCGTTAGCGACACGAAATTGGTTGGGAGGCTTCCCTACAGCCTTCCCTGTGCTGGTCCATATCTTTGTCAGCTGTACAGGACTCCCACAGGTCTTGGCGTGCTCCTCGGGGATCAAGCTATGACCTCCAGCTCCTGTTCTGCCTGCTTGACCTTCGCCTGCAGCGGGTAGGCTCTGTTGTGGTAGGTCCTTACCGATATGGCGCCGCGGACGAAGTCCTGCTTGAGCACGTCGAGGCTGGCCTGCAGCTGCTGCAGGCGCTTCCTGTCGTTCTCGATTGATTCTGCCTTGGATGTCATATCCTGCGCGCATCCTCCCTGGCTCGGACGGGGGAGACCAGGCCCGGGTTGTGAGGTCCTCCCCTCGTGTCGTGGTGGCACTCAGGGCAGAGCTCCCTGCCTGGCGCGGTGACCCTGTTTCCGTACCAATCGACGTAGTCCTGGATGGGGACGACCGCGATGCCGCAGCGGCCGCACCATCGCTTCTGCGATCCGTAATCCATCATCAAATCTGTGGTGCCTCCAGGTCTCTGATCAGGAAGAGAGGATTGGGCGCGATCACCTTGGCGCTGACGAACGGAGTGGTTTCGAGGTAGTCCAGGAGATGGTCCCTGCAGAGGTTCATCCAGGGTGCGGACAGGTCCATGAAGTTGTGGCACCGGACCACGGCCTCGGCCTGGCGGTTACCAGGGCCGAGGCTGCACGCGATCCAGTCGCAGAGGTCCTTCACGCTTTCCCCTCCGGGAAGATGGTGCACTTCTCGCTGACGTCGAAGCCTGCTGCGACCCGGAGGCAGCTGACGAGCTTCGCCCTGATCCCGCCTCGTAAACTGACGATGCCCTCGCCTGCTTCGATGCCCTCGCCTGCTTCGATGCCCTCGCCTGCTTCGATGCCCCAGCCTGCTTCGATGCCCCAGCCTGCTTCGATGCCCTCGCCTGCTTCGATGCCCTCGCCTGCTTCGATGCCCTCGCCTGCTTCGATGCCCTCGCCTGCTTTGATGCCCTCGCCTGCTTTGATGCCCTCGCCTGCTTTGATGCCCTCGCCTGCTTTGATGCCCTCGCCTGCTTTGATGCCCCAGCCTGCTTCGATGCCCCAGCCTGCTTCGATGCCCGAGCCTGCTTGAGCCCATATCCGGCCGGTCGCTGCGACGCCGAAGGCGAAGCGGACGAGGCCCAGGTGGCCTTCGATGTGGATGTGCCCGTCGAAGTTGAGGTCCTTGTCGTAGGTCAGGCATCCGTCCTTCTCGGTGAGGTCCTTCCGGGTGATGCTCAGAATTTCCATGCTATGCGTTCACCCCCATTGTCTGCACCGCGGCTCTGATCTTCGCGAGCCTGATGTCAGCGGGCATCTTCCCGTAGACATCCTCGAGTATCTCGGTGGTCTTGTGCCCTGTCTGCCCCTTCACCACGGTGTAGTCGTAGTTGGTCTTCTCCAGCCAGTAGTGCGCGCAGCAGTGACGCAGGAAGTGGAAGGGGTGGTTGTACGCGTAGGGCTCTGTGACGCCGATCTCCCTGTACAGGAGCTTCAGCCTGGCCGTGAGCTCGTGCTCCGACTTCGTACGGTTCTCCTCGACGAAGAGGAGCTCGCGCCCCGCTGCTTTGGTGGCCTCGACCCTGGCTTTGATGTCGGCGAAGGTCTTCGGGGTGTAGACGCCCTTGTCCCAATCGGAGATCCCGTGCCCCTCGGTCTTGGACTCGTGTACCCTGACGGTGGCGTGGTCCCCGAAGAGCTCGAAGTCGTTGACCTTGGTCGCGAGCAGAGCCTGCTGCCTGGACCCGGTCTCGACCCCGAACTCGAAGAGGTCGCGGAGGAGCAGGTCCCCCTTGGCTTCGCAGAGCTCGATGCCCTTCTCTCTCTGGCCGGGGAGCAACTTGACGTGGGCGTACTTCCCGTAGCTCCGCTTCTTCCCAGATGCGACGCCTCCCCTCCCTCGGGGCCAGGCGACCTCGCCAACGGTGGAGGCGAAGTCCCGGACGGCCAGGACGTAGCTGTTGTGGTTGGTGGGGTACTTGATGGCGAACTCCTGCAGGAAGTATTCGGCGGTCTGGCGCCTGGACATCAGGACGCCGGTGTTGGGGTTGACGACGGGGGTGTAGATCTGCTCCGGCCTGACCCTGATCTTCTCACAGAAGACGTACAGGAAGGACAGCGACGCCTTCCAGCTCTTCTTCGGCTTCCCCTCGTTGCGGGTGAGCATGTCGCGGACCCAGGCGGCGACGGAGGGGATCTGAGCGAAGGCGTCCTTCTGCAGGTCGACGTACTGCTGCTTCGCGAGGACATCGGCCGGCTTGACGATGCGGCCTGTGTCGGGGTCCTTCTTCAGGCGGCCTTCTTCCACGAGCTTGTTCAGATAGTCTGATGCTGTGATCCTGGCGTTCTTGCCGGTCCACCCGATCGACTTCGCGATCTGCGTCGGGCTGACCACTCCCTGAGTGAAGAGGCCGTAGACGAGCTCCTTGGCCTGTGCCGGGTCGAGTCGTTTCCTGGCAGGAGGGAGGACGTGGAAGGCTGGCTTGGATTCGAGGACCTGAGAGATCAAAGGGACTGCGCCTCCCGATGCTCTTTCCACTCGTTGGCAAGGGCGGTCACGGACTTCGCAATTGACTTCGCACCAATCATCATCCTATGCTCCTCCAAGATTTGATAGGTGGCTTCGTCTACTGACACATGCCTGAAGGCCATGTCTTGCTCCATTTGCTCTAATGTCTGTCTTATATGTATTGCTCTAATTGCTCCAATCAGAGTAGCAGGCGTCCATAACGCTAATATTGGTTCATTTGGGCCAAAGAGATATGTCAGGGTGGGCTAACCTTCATCTCCGACAGGTCTACAAGACTGCGCTGGAAGGTGCCTATGAGAAAAGGAAACACAAACTGCTGGACCAAGGAATCAAATCTGTGAATGGTTACATCAACGATGTCATACTGCGACAATCAGCCTACGAAGAGATCAGGCAATTCTTCGCCATCGCAACTGAGTACAAGGGAGATGAGAACAGCGTCATTGTTAAGGATAAATCAGAAGGTAAAATGTACGAAGTCAAGTTCGTAGTTATAGGAGAGGAAAGAGCGACTCCCATGTGTGAAGAGGACAATTCAGGTGTGTGCATCCACGCGTTTTTCGTGCACGAGCATCCAGGGCTCAGGAAAGCTCTCATAGCCAAAGGACTCCGTTGGACTCACTGGCCTGATTCTGAAGTGTAGTTTATTCATCCGTGGCACGTGGCCGGTCAAAGTTTCCAATTGTTGCACGTTAGGAATTACCCTGCGACCCCAGCATCACTAGTGTTTCCGGTGTCTACAGTTGTAGACAGTTTGTCCGACGTGCAGCATATAAACCGACCGTAGTTTTGTCCGACGTGCTGTCCGACGTGCAGCCTCGAAAAATGGCCTAACCTATCCCTAACCTACGATGGAGCGTAGGCTATCCCGTATGCATTAAGCGTCCAGAGAGTGCCGAAACGTAGGATAGAAAACCACCCGGAATCCGTCTAAACTGCTGGGCCGAACCCTCGCGCTCCCCCGAACAAGAGACCTTTTGCTGGCGCCGCGCCTATTGGACTATGATGGAAGTCTCCTGCACGACGATGTTCTGCACCGCGAACATCAACCAGTACCCGTCGCTTATCCCATCTGCTGTGTTCACCGAATAGGTCGAAGTCCTGTCAGGAGGGACGGGCATGAAACTGATGGAAGGCCCCGACGCGAAGAAGCTCTCTGCTGTGGGAGTATAAACACTGACTGTTGCGCTCATGGCCGCTATCACAGCTCCTCCCTTCGTCCTGACGTTCAGCCCCGCGGTGTAGTTGGTTGAGGTCACGCCTCCTACCACGGCCTCCCCCAAGACGAGGATGCGATCTATCTCGTTCTTAAGAGCCGTCGTGAAATAAAAGGTGGAATTGGCTATGCTCCCGACGCCCCCAAGACTGGAACCGATCACCGCGATGATTATAGTCGCAAGTACAATGAACGTATATTCCCAGGTCAACGTGGCCGCTACGGAGAAGAGGGCGTCCACCTTGACGGTGAGCTGCGAACCCGCAGGCAAGGAGCTCAGGCCCGTAAGGATCGTGCGGTAGTAGCCCCCCGAGGGCAAACTGAAGGTCGTCGAATTCAAGTCCGTCCCATTCACGTTGAGGTATAGGGTAATGTTGCCTGTAGCGGAGCTCTCTATTTGGAACCCCAGCCCCGCCATGATGTCAGGGTAGACCGAGGTGTAGACGTTCGTGAGGGTGAAGAGGTTCGTCCTCGTGTTGGCGGCGAGGGCCTTGTTCCCGTTCGTCACGCTGACGACCGTCTCCTCGAACGAGCCCGCGTTCTCCCTGAGAGGGAATGGGAGCATCGACTGGAACCTTATGCCTGACGCGCTCAAAACGGCTCCATCACCGGCCCGGAGATTGTTCCTGAAGAGACCGTCCCCGACCCTCCTGAGGCTGTGGCGCCTCCCCCTGAGTTGAAGGTCGCAGAAATGCCGG
>DAHVIE010000021.1:0-17553 GCA_027322035.1 Nitrososphaerota archaeon | reverse complement strand
GGCCGAGGTCCTCGCGAAGCAGCAGTACGTCGACCTGCAGAAGGACGCCTTCGCGCAGATCCCCTCCGTCGCCGCCTGGGTCCGCGACATGCTCACCCGCAATGAGGGGAAGCCGAAGAAGAGCTGGAAGGCGTCGCTGTCCTTCCTGTACGTCTTCTGCGAGAAGATCAGGGTCAGGCCGGAGCAGATCTACACCCCCGTCGTCAACCCCAACACCGGCGTCCTGATGTCCAGGCGCCAGACCGCCGAATACTTCCTGCAGGAGTTCGCCATCACGTACCCCACCAATCACAACAGCTACGTCCTTGCCGTCCGGGACTTCACATCAACGGTCGGCGAGGTCGCGTGGCCCCGAGGGAGGGGAGGCGTCGCATCTGGGAAGAAGCGGAGCTACGGGAAGTACGCCCACGTCAAGTTGCTCCCCGGCCAGTTCGAGAAGGGCATCGAGCTCTGCGAAGCCAAGGGCGACCTCCTCCTCCGCGACCTCTTCGAGTTCGGAGTCGAGACCGGGTCCAGGCAGAAAGCCCTGCTCGCGACTAAGGTCAACGACTTCGAACTCTTCGCGGACCATGCCACGGTCAGGGTCCACGAGTCCAAGACCGAGGGGCACGGGATCTCCGATTGGGACAAGGGAGTCTACACCCCCAAGACCTTCGCCGATATCAAGGCCAGGGTCGCGGCCACCAAAGCAGCGGGGCGCGAGCTCCTCTTCGTCGAGGAGAACCGTACGAAGTCGGAGCACGAGCTCACGGCCAAGCTGAAGCTTCTGTACAGGGAGATCGGCGTCACAGAGCCCTACGCCTACAGCCATCCCTTCCACTTACTCCGACATTGCTGCGCCCACTACTGGCTGGAGAAGACCAACTACGACTACACCGTGGTGAAGGGGCAGACAGGGCACAAGACCACCGAGATACTCGAGGATGTCTACGGGAAGATGCCAGCTGACATCAGGCTCGCGAAGATCAGAGCCGCGGTGCAGACAATGGGGGTGAACGCATAGCATGGCGATTTTTTACAAGTACTGCGCCGCCCCCTCTCACGGGAAGCACAGAAGAAAGGCCGTAGTCAGGCTTGCATGGAGCACCCCTGAGCAAACCGCGGACTTCGGCCTCTGCTTCGAACACTTCTTCGCCTGGGTCAAGAGCCGCGAGCCTGACAAGCACGTGGAGGCCTTGGCATGAAGGACCTCTGCGACTGGATCGGGTGCAGCCTCGGCCCTGGTAACCGCCAGGCCGAGGCCGTGGTCCGTTGCCACAACTTCATGGACCCGTCCGCCCCCTGGATGGACCTCTGCAAGGACCATATCATCGACTACCTCGAGACCATCCCCTTCGTCAGCGCCAGGGTGATCGCGCCCAACCCGTTCTTCCTGATTCAGGACCTGGAGGCCGCTCCGCGATGAACCCTGGATACGCCGGGGAGAAGCGGTGGTGCGGGCTCTGCGGGGAGTACGTCGTCCCGTCGTACGGACGCTGCCCCTGGTGCCACAGGCTGGTCCGCATGACCCCCATCGTCATGAACGACAGGCCGACACAGCCGCGCCTGCTTCAGAGGGAGGCCCTTCGGATATGACCTCCAAGGCCGAGTCCCTCGAGAACGACAGGAAGCGCCTGCAGCAGCTGCAGGCCAGCCTGGACGTGCTCAAGCAGGACTTCAGGCGCGGCGCCCTCGGAGTCACGGCCTACCACAACAAGGCCTACCCCCTACAGGCGAAGATCAGACAGGCGGAGGACGATCTGCGACCAGTCGACGAATTCCATCGCCCAGACGGCTCCGAGGTGGAGACCGCTTGAAACTCAGAATCAAAAGCACGATAGTGATCAACCTCGACAGCGTTCCCGAGCACTGGAACATCTCACGCGATTGGCAGGAGCAGGCAGAGAAACACGGCGTCAAGGTGGAGTCCTTCTCCATCGAGAGTGTGAGCGAGAATTGACCCCCGAAGAGCACGCCGAGGTCTGCCAGGAGGCCAGGGTTGTGAAGTCCTGGTCCATGCAGGGGAGGACGATGGGCAACCCCCCGCATCAGTTCAGCGTCACAATCTCCACGACGCTCTACCAGTGCGGACATCGGGTCGTAACCAGCGAGAGAGTCAGGGTGTCATGATGTCATTCGGCGTCTCTCTCTCTCAATCCTTCGGCTTGGAGGCCCAAGAATAGCTTGGTCGCCATCAACAAGGAATGGGTCCTCATCATCGACATCCCGAAGAAGATCTACGAGTACCAGAAGCGGGGATACACCCACTTCGAAGCGGACTTCACAGACGACACCCGCAGGGTGGAGCTCCGTTTCTGGCGCAGGCCCGAGGAGGCACCGCGGCGGCTTCTGCAACTGCTCTGCAGCGGCACCGACAAGGAAGAGTGCGGACACCCGCCCTTCAACAATTCCGCGGCCCTGGATCTGCACCAGAGGGCGACGAAGCACGGGAGATATGCGGAGTGACCAAGGAAGAAACGAGGGAGACACAGATCCGCTTCAGGTCCGACGAGCTCTTCGAGCGGGCCTCCAAGCTGGCGGACAAGCTGCAGGTCCAGCCTGGAAACCTCAGCGAGCTCTACCGCCAGGTCTTCAAGGCAGGCTTGGAGTCGATGCTGCAAGAAGGAACCAAATCATCCGACACCACCACCAGCGACGGCCTCTACGCCATCCAGGACGGCAAGCTGTACAAGGTCGACCGCACCCTCGGAAAGCCGGTCTACATAGAATACCACCCCGAGGAGAAGATCACGGAGCTCGCCACCAAGGCCAGGAGCGACGGCTGGAAGCGCGAGCTCGCAGAGCGCAAGGACGCCAGGGAGACGGAGTCCCACCAGGCCGACATGCTGATCAAGAAGGTCCACGTCCTGAAGCTGCAGAAGCGCTACGCCCCGGAGACGGTCCCACAGCGCTGCAAAGTCCCCGGCTGTCCCGTACCTGGCGTCGTCTTCGCCAACATGGACGCGTTGAACGGCCACCTGAAGGAGTACCACCAGGACCGGTACGACGGACGGAACCAGGGCATCACCTACTCGCAAGGCGTCTGGTTCCAGGGAGGGCAGCCTGTATTGAAATGGAACGGGGCGGTGCAATGATCAGCACCTTCCCCTTCTGCGACGTCTGCGGCGCCCCGGTGAAGCTCGACAGCTACGGCGCGTACTTGACCGGGCAGGGGACGATCGAAAGAGGATGGGTCTGCCCGTTCGGACACATCAACAAGCGCAAGGGAGACAAGGCGTGACCCAGCTAATCCTGTTCACCACTCACGGCCTGACCCTGGTCTTCGAGAAGGTAGGGTCCTTCACCACCGGCAGGAAGTTCACCGTCAGGGGGTGCGACTCCATCACCTTCGTGAAGGGGGGCGAGACGAGGAGCCTCGACCTAAGGCAGAACCAGCCTACAGAGTTCTCCATCCCGGAGAGCCAGGTCGCCAGGGTGCTCCTGCAATGATGGTCGAGCCCGTCAAGCCAAGGTGCAGGTGCGGCTGCCACACGAACGGGAGCCAGGCGCCCTGCACCCTCTGCAAATGGTGGCACCGGGAGTTCGGAAGTTGAGCTCCATTGACCTTCGACATCGCGCATCAGACACCAAGAAACCGAGCTCACCCTTCGAGGCTTTCGTTCGAGCCGGCCTTCACATGGTCGAATCGACTTCTACCATGGACGGTCTGCTTGCCCACTGCACGAGCTGTGATGTCTGCAGGGCGAACATGCAGGCCATAGTCGACCACGCACGAAAAGAGGGCTGGCAGCTTTGACCTCCCCTTACGCCAGCTGCAACTACTGCATCTCCTGCCGCCTGTGGTACTCGAAGTCCGTCCTCAGGTGCGGTGAGTGCGGCAAGAAGCTCAGGACCAGGCCGAGGTCCCTCCGCAAGAGGGCCTTCGCCAGGTTCTGCACGTATTTTGGAACAAATATCTCCATCCCCACTGTCGCTGTCCATGCCAGAAGGAGCGTCACTGAACATGGACATCATGGAGATCTACCGGGTGTCGTGTTCAAAGTGCAAGAAGAAGCTGGAGGCGATGGTCCGCAAAGAGGTGCAGCGGGTCAGCGCCGACGAGACCGTGGCCAAGATCCTGGGGAAGAAGTGACCGTAGCTGTCCGCCCCAGGGTCTCCGGCCCTGCCTGCTGACAACTCGGCTTCCTCGAAGATCAGGTCCAAGGTCAAGGACGTGGTCCTGCCGAGGCTGCAGCAGGAGAACAAGGACCCAAGCTCGAAGGAGGTCTACCCTGACGAAGTGAAGGAGCTCGCCAGGGAGTTCTCCGTCGACTACAACACCGCGAAGAAGGCGTGGGACAAGGTCCTCCGGGACGCCGGGCAGAAGCCCCCGCAGGTCCACGAGTCCACCAGGCAGGTCGGCGAAGTCAAGGCAGTCTCGGTCGGCAGACCGAAGTCCCTCCCTCCCCCCGAGACAGAGAAGCAGCCAGAGGAGCAGGCCCCCCCTGAAGAGAAGAAGAGGCTCGCCACAGCGGCCGCCGCGAAGCTCTTCGCAGGGATGCACAAGGGGACGGCCGAGTTCCTGTACAACCTGGCCGAAGCGGCCTGGGGAGTCAAGATCGTGCGCCCCGATGTCCGGGACGGGAAGATGATCCCGATCACTGACGAAGAAAACCCCTACTTCTCCGCTGGGTCCATGTGGGCCGACGTGATCGAAGCATACGACATCGAGATGAGCAAGGTCATGGTCCTCCTGATGGCCACCGTCAACACAGGCCAGGTGATCGCGTCGCCTCTGGTGATGGCCAGGGCTGAAGCTGGGCGGCTGAAGAAGGAGAAGGAGGAGGCCGAGAAGCAGGCCAAGGAGAAAGAGAAGCAGCCGACCACGGCGGGGGCGCCAGCCGCATGACCCTCTGGGTTGAGACGCACGGAGGCGACCCCAAGTACGGGGTCCTTCAGGTCAGAGACGGAAGGTTCAGCTGCACAATCGGACTCGACGAGCTCGACAAGGCACTGAAGGACGCAGGCTTGGCCATCGGAGAGCTGAAGGGAGAAACAGAATGAACTGCACCAGGTGCGGGACCTCCGAGCTCGTCCTCTACCAGGGCCGTTACTACTGCCGGGGCTGCCTGGACAAAGTCGTCAGGGACCCCATCCAGCGCGAGAAGCTCGGCCTGCCAAAGCTGGGAGCGAAGAGATGAAGCTCCCAGGACCCAGCGACCTGATGTTCAAGGCCTTGCGGAGCATGGCGGGTCCCCTCGGGGTCCCCGACGAGTTCTTCGACCTGATCCCGAAGCTGAAGATTGAGGACGCGAGCTTCGACACGGACGAAGAGTCCCTCACAGTCTACGCCCAGGTCTCTGTCAAGGACAAGGAAGCCCTGGACGCCCTGGTGAAGTTCGCAGCCCTGGGCCTGGACAAGATCAAGGAACTGAACGCCACCGAGGAATAGGGGTGATGGCTCGAGTGCTTGAGTTCAAGTACGACCAATTTTGACGACAACATCGTCCTGGTGGGCCTTCCGAAGGCAGGCAAGACCTACGCCCTGAAGAAGCTGATCCTCCCGGCCTTGGGTGGTCCCTCCTGGATCTGGTACCCCGAGCAGCGCGACGACAGGCTGCCGGACTTCGTCAGGTCCGAGGGGTGGCAAGTGGTCCGCGACCTCGACCATCTGAAGTATGGGCGCGCCCTGATCTACCCCAGGGACCGCTCGATAGAGGAGTTCGAGCGCTTCTGCGAGAGGGCCAACAACCTGTCAAACCTCACCCTGGTGGTGGACGAGGCCGAGTACTACGTCGGCAAGTACAAGATCAGGTCCCCGAGCTTCGCCCAGCTCGTCAACGGAGGGAGGCCGAGGGGCGTCTGCTGGGTCGCGATCGCGCGGCGGCCGCAGCAGCTGCACAACGACATCCTGCACGGGGCGACGCACATCTTCTGCTTCGCCTTCGACCTCCCAGGGGACTTGGAGTTCATGTCAAGGTGGGTCGGCCCCCAGGTGTGGGGGTTCGTGCCCCCTGACCAGCGCAAGGCGGCCTACAGGCACCTCACGACCCTCCCGCCGCACTCCTTCGTCTACTACAACAAGGACACGAACTATCGGGGGGTCGCAAGGCTCTGATCTGCCCCGAGTGCCACAGGGTCTACCAGGACCCCGTCAAGTTCCACAGGCACCTGGTCCAGGAGCTCCGACGAGTCGAGGAGGAGTTTCGCGAGCTCAGGAGAGAGTCGGCCAGAAGGCTGGGGATGATGAAGCTGTTGTCGCTGAAAGCCACCAAGGGGGTGAATCCATGAGCGAAGAAGAAGCGAAGCGCGAAGCCGAGCGTACGGCCAGGTTCAACAAGGCGGTCGACGAGAGGGTGGAAGTAGCTCTCGCTGCCAAGGAGAAGGCCGAGGTAGAGCGCAAGGCGAAGGAGGAAGCTGACCGGAAGGCAGCCGAGGAGAAGAAGCGGAAGGAGGAGGACGACTACCTCGGGGTGTTCGGGTTCTGACCAGGCACGAGAAGGCGAAGCCAAGACGAGCGCCCCTCCGCTTCGCCTGCCCCTACTGCAACAGGCACAACTTCAAGTCGGTAAGAGGGCTGAACACGCACATCGGCATGGTCCATGACGGCCAGCCGAAGATCCGTCCCCGCCGCTGGGTCCCCGTCTACTGAAAACCTTCCATACCCAAGCCCGTTCTTGTCTCACGTCAGCTTGACCGCCTGAGGCCACTACTACTGTTCTCCGGGGGACCTCAGACATGGATCATATGGAGAAGGAAGCACTAGCCTTCGTCCTGGCCGTCCTCGCCGTGGTAGCAGGCCTCGCCGTCTTCTACTTCGCGGGACTCGACCAGCAAATCACGAAGGTACGGGCGGGGTCCGCATAGGGGATTTTTTGCCATGGGATTCCGCCAGTTCACGAAACCGAGGTCGACGGAGCTCAGCGGGGCGCAGTCGGCCACCCTAGGCACTGCCCCCGTGAGCCTCCCGACGATCCAGCCGACCAAGTCCAACGGGCTGAACATCGTCGGGCTGAAGCTGAACATCACCGCCACCGTGACGCAGTCGGCAGCGGCCAACTGGACCGTAGGTTCGCTGATCAAGGAGCTCAAGTTCGCCCGGGGGTCTGAGGTCCTCATGGATATCAACGGAGAGGACCAGCTTGAGAAGGTGTTCCACCTCTACACAGGGATGCCGATAGGGCAGACGTTCAACAACGGAGCGCCGACCTACTTCAGCAACCCGACCAACGCAGGAGCGGTAGGCCAGAGCACAGAGACGGAGACCGTGTACATACCCCTCCACTTCGTGGGGGCCGGGCTCCCTATTCAGATCCTCCTGACCATGAACTCCTACACGACCGTCACAGACGGCACTGCAGGGTCAGCCACCTTCCAGGTCACCTTCTGCTATAGCGACATGGCGGTCGCAGACGACAGGTTGAAGATCGTCGTCGCGCCGACAGCGCTCAACGCCTCGACAGACATCAACATCTCCACGCAGTTCTCGGAGAACAAGCCCATCGAAGAAGTCTGGGTGGAGCTGACGGCCGACAGCAGCCTCACCTACCAGTCCTTCTCCATCGGCCAGACCACCCTCTACGACCAGGTCGACCCCACCACCCTGAGCGTCGAAGAGGCGCCGGTCCCAGGGCTCTACCACATCGGCGGCTTCCTCAAGCAGCTGATCAGGAGGGGGACCGTCTTCCCAACCCAGGGCGCCACGCAGAACGCGCCGAGGTTGATCAACAACTACTCGGCCAATCAGACGCCGACCTTCTACCTGGTACTGACACCGGCTGGTCCCGGAGTCCCCGCCTCCGCAGCCTCCTCTTCGGGAGGGGGCGCGTAGGCCATGGGAAACCCAGGAAACCCTCTCTCGTATTGGGCCCTCCACACCACACACGCGGTGGTGTCGGCGATCGGCGTCGGGGGACTCTGCATCTTCACTTACCTGAGCGAAGTGGTCGCCAAGGCACCCCTTCCAGGACACGACATCGCGGCCGTGTGGGTGATCGGCCTCCCGCTCTTCGGGTACTTCGTGAGCAAGATCTCGACGAGCGCCCAGGGAGTCAACGAGAGCACCACGCAGAGCACCAACGCGACTCAGAGCGGAGGCGCGTAGGCCATGGAGAAGAAAGTCCTCTACGTCGTACTGATCCTTGTGGCCGCGGCCGTCGCGGTCGCCATCTACCTCGAGAAGGACGCCATAGCCGCCGCAGTCGGGGGAAGCTCCTCAGGCTCTTCAGGGAGCTCTGGCAGCGGAGGGTCTTCGGGCGCCTGCGCCTACCCGGTGGACAGCACATCGAGCACCGCCTGCCTCATGCAGGCGTTCAAAGACTCTGGGTATTGGGGCCAGCTGAACTCGACCCAGCAGGCGAGCGCCAGCTCGGACCCCTCGACCTGGCTGCAGGCACACCCATACCTGTACACCGTCTTCCCGGAGTACTTCACGCAGGCGTAGGAGGTTAACGACTTGTCACTTCCTACCACTGCGGTAGACGCGACAGCGGGATACAGCCCAGCCGGCATCGTCAAGGCGATCATGCCCTACCTGGTGCTGCTGATCATCGCCATCGTGGTCCTGGTCGTGATCTTCGGGGTCAAACCCACCATAGGAGGACTGCAGGTCTGATGGGAAACGTCCCTTACATGGTCACTGACGGCAATGGAAACCCGCTTCCAGCAGTCCACATCCACCAGGCCACCGACCCTGGATTCTGCACCTCCGCGCCCGTCGACGGCTACACAGACGCGCAAGGCGAGGTCACTCTGAGCAACGGCTGCCCGTTCCAGGCCACCGGGACCTGGCAGGCTTCGCTCCCAGGCTACGAGACCAGGTCCGGCACCTGGGGCGTCGGCGCCCTCGGAGGCCTCACATCGGCAGGTACCGTCCAGGTGTCCATGCCGGCCGTGGCCTCTTCAGGGGGTCCGTGCCCCTTCGGCTACGTCGAGGACCCTGCGACCGGCGAGTGCGTCCAGCAGACGCAGCCGAACGCCTTCGCCAACATCTTCGGCATCGTCAAGGCCAACTGGCTTCTGATCACTGTCCTCCTGGTGGTGGTCGCCCTGGTGGTCGCCATGCTGTGGAGGCCTCAGTCTTTCGCGCTTGCGGCCGGCGCCGTCGGAGGGGGCTCGAAGTGAAGGCAGAGCACGCCCTGATCCTCGGCCTGGCGCTGGGAGCCGTCGCAATGTGGGGGGTCCTCTACGTGATCGCGGTGCAGAAGAAGCGGCAGCTGCAGACCCAGGTCTCAGCCCTGCAGGCCGCCGAGCCGGACAACTCGGCCATCCCGATGCTCCAGGCTATGGCGAACCAGCCGACGTGCGCCTGCGGAGGTGTGCAGCCATCATGATCGACTTCCACGGACAGGCGGTCTCCGAGGTCAGGCACAAGCCCATCGCAGCTCCACTGGCGGCAGGGACGTTCGTCTACAGGAACCTGAGCGGGCAGAGCCAATGGATCCAGCGGTTCACCGTCTCGTTCACCGGGACCGTCAGCATCTACATCAAGGTCAACGGGTCCTACTGGTCGGCCGTCCAGCAGGGGACGCCCACAGGAGTGGGAGAGACCCCGGTCGCCATCCCCATGATCGACAAGGTCGACTTCGCCGCCTTCAACGAGAACCAGGAGATCGAGCTCGAGACGAACGCCACCGTCGAGGTGGAGATAGCCTCAGGCACAGGGACCATCCAGCTCGCCATCTTGCTCGCGGAGGGAGTCAGATGATTCCCGCCCTGCAACTAGGGCCTACCGACATCAGCGTGATCCAGTACGAGATCGGAGGGGTAGCCGGGATGGTCCTCTTCCTCCTGGGAATTTCGGTCAGAAACATGGCTCTTCTGAACCGCATCAAGTCTTACCTGGAGAACCACTTTGGGGCGAAGCTAGATTGAGCAACATGCTGTACAGCCTGGACGAAGAGATCAATCCGTCCATCAACTCCATCATCAAACACGCCACGGCCAAGGCGAGGAAGGGGAAGAGATGGATCAAGAAGGCCACCAAGAAGGGGAAGGGTAAGCTCCACGACTTCGCCGAGGAGCACAAGCTGCTGAACAAGGAGGGAGACATCGACCTCCGCAAGACGAAACGGTTCGTCAAGCGCAACCTGAAGGGGAAAGCCAGGAAGGTCAGGGAGAAGGAGGTCCAGCTGGCCGAGACGCTGCGGAGGGTGAGGGGCTGAATGGGACCGGACACAGCCTTCTTCCTTTCAGGGAAGGCGCACGTCTACTACGGAGCGGCCCTTATCATCCTGACCTCCGCGTGGGGGGCGACGCACTCCGGGTCCGCAGGCCTCGTCTTGGCCTTCGTCCTGATCGCGATCATCGCGGCGGGGATCTTCGTCGACGTGTGGGTCCACGGATACAGGCACTAGGGTGAGTCAGATGGACAAGCTCAAGACGCAGGAAGCGGTGATGGCGGTGCTTGGGATAGTCGGGCTGGTCGCCGTGGTGGCGTACCTCTACTACGAGAACAAGAAGAGCCAGGCTCCAGCCTCTGCGGTGTCACAGGCAGAGCAGCAGCTGCAGGCGGCCGGGGTGGAGTCCTCGACAGCGACCTCCCTGGTGCAGAAGGCCGGCTCGACAGGCGGCCAGCCGGGGAGCTCGCCCCTGCCGACCGGACACAGCTCTGGCATATCGACCGTAGGGTTCATCCAGGGAGAATCAGCGCCCGGCTGGATCGCGATCACCTACTCGGTGCCGATGGGCAGGTACACAGGGGCGTCCAGGGTCGTGGACGGGGTCGTACAGTACGAAGTCGTGTCGAACGGGCTGGTAGGCGGTTCTGCAGCAGGGACCACCTATTGGACGCCTACTTCGCCTCCAGGTCCTTCAGGCTCGAACGGGGGCGACCTCCTCCTGCTTCCCCCTTCGGAGGCTGCGAAGGTCTATGGGGTGAGCGACGCCTCGGGGATGCCGGCCCTGTATGGCGACTCGTCCACCTTTGGGGGTGAGACCGAGTACTTCCCGTTCGCCTACGCCGTGACCTCGGTCAAGGCGCCGATCATCGCCCCGAGCGCCCCTGCGTCTGTTGAGACGGTCAGTGGCTGGAAGGCGTTCGACGGCTACGTGGAGGTCCCGGCCTTCGTCTATTCGTAGGTGAGCCCTTGGCTGTCAGTTACACGATTCCGCAGATTCTGACCCTGCAGTCGACAGACGAGTACGTCTTCGACCCCGACCCCTATACCAGGTACAACCTCAAACTCTACCTGTACGCTGAGACCCTCGACAACACCGTCACCTTCTACGACTCCCAGGGGAACGCCCAGGAGCCCATCAGGGTCACTTCGGGCCTGCAGATCGTCGTCAAGAACGCTAACTACCGCAAGGTGACGTTCGCCGACCCGAGCAGCTACACCGTCTACATGGTGATCCAGGGAGCGGTCTATAGCTCAGACACAGACCTCTCCTGTCTACCCCCGAGCGTGGACCTGTCCGTCTCACCCCTCTCCATCAACGTCAACATCTCCGCTCAGACGATCTCCCAGCTGAGCGTGAACGTCGCCGCCTGGTCGGCAGGGACTTTGTCGATCGACATCACGGCCCAGAGCGTGGGGAACATAGCCATCGACCTGGCCGCGATCACAACCTCGGCGAACCTGAACGTCAACCTTGCAGCGCAGTCCGCCAACCTGAACGTGGCCCTGGCCGCCAGCTCTGTCACACTGGACATCAACCTGAGCAGCATCACGGCCGGCGTCACCCTCGACGTGTCGGTGCAGAACGCGAGCCTGACCGTGGTCGTGAGCGGGACCGCAGACGTGAACATCAGCTCCACCACGGGGAACATACCTGTCAGCATCGCCGCATCCTCGGCGACGGTGACCGTGAGCGTGTCAGGCACCGCCGACGTGAACATCTCGAGCCAGTCGGGGAACCTCGCCGTCAACCTCGCGGCCAGCGCCATCACCCTCGAAGTCAACGTGTCCAATGCCTCCCTCACCGTCTCGGTCTCCAACTCGAACCTAGATGTCACCATTCAGAACTCCATCCTGGACGTACAGGGGAGCGTCGCGATCACCATCGGCACTACGACCTACCAGTCCATCCCTATCAGCATCGTAGCCCAACAGGTGGGGAACATCACTGTCGACATCGCGGCCCAGACGGTGGGGAACCTGAACGTCAACCTGGCCGCTCAATCGGTGGGGAACCTGGCTGTGAACATAGCCGCTCAATCGGTGGGGAACCTGAACGTCAACCTTGCAGGACAGACAGGGAACATCAACGTGGCGCTCTCGGCGTCGTCAGTGACTTTGACCGTGACCGGGACCAGCCTGCTCACGCAGCTGCAGGGCTACACCGGGACGGCCTGGAAGAACGTAGCCGTCGACGCCTCGGGGAACATGTCTGTCAACATCACGGCCCAGAGCGTGGGGAACATCGGGGTCAGCATCGCGGCCTGGTCGGCCGGGACCATCAGCGTGAACCTGGCAGCGAACAACGCCGGGGACATCACGGTGAACCTGGCATCCATCTCTGCCACGACGAACCTGAACGTGGCCCTGGCCGCCAGCTCTGCGACGGTGACGGTGGCAGTCTCAGGGACCCCCAACATCAACATCGAATCGCAGTCCTCCAACCTCAACGTCGCCATCGCAGCCTCCTCAGCCACGGTCACGGTCTCAGTCTCAGGCACAGCCCAGGTCAACATCGCTTCGACCAGCGGGGACATCCCCGTGTCGATCGCTGCGAGCTCGGCGACGGTGACCGTGAGCGTGTCAGGCACCGCCGACGTGAACATCAGCTCCACCACAGGGAACATCCCTGTCACCATCCAGGCGAGCTCGGTCAGCCTCAACGTCGACATCGGCAACGTCCCTTCGGTCAACCCTAACTTCGAGACGACCCTCACCGCAGCGCTCACGAACGGGACTGCCTACACCTCCCTGAGCGTGAACGCGACCCCGACCTCGCTTCTTTCAGGCCAGAGCCTGACCCTGGTCTCCGGGACGGACACGCAGGTGGTGACGGTCAGCCAGACGGTCCCGGCCGGGTCTACCTCCATCCCCGTGAGCTCGTTCGACGCGAACTACGCCTACCCTGTGGGGGCGAGTGTGATCGGCTCGCTGAACGCGACCATAATCAACAGCGTCCTCGAAGTGGACATCAAGTCTCAGTCGGTGGGCGACCTGGCCGTCAACATAGCCGCTCAATCGGTGGGGAACCTGAACGTCAACCTGGCCGCGTCGGCGGTCACCCTCGATGTCAACATCTCCTCGCAGAGCTCTAACTTGAACGTGAACCTGGCCGCCATCTCTGCCACTTCAGACCTCAACGTCGCCATCGCCTCCTCTTCGGTGACCTTGGACGTGAACATCAGCTCGCAGACGGCCAACATCAACGTTGCCCTGGCCGCCTCCTCGATCACCCTGACGACGCAGGGGAACGTCCCGATCACCATCGGCACGGATACCTACCAGTCCATCCCCGTGTCCATCGTGGCTCAGCAGATAGGAAACATCGACGTGAACCTGGCGGCTCAGACGGTAGGGAACATCGCCGTGGACATCGCAGCCAACAGCGCAGGGAACCTCACGGTCAGCCTGGCGGCCATAGCGACCACCGCGAACCTCAACATCAACCTGGCTGCTTCGGCGATCACCCTGGACGTGAACATCACCAACGCCAGCATCACGATCACGGGCTCGGTCAGCATCTCCGGGGTCCCTGCGGTGACCATCGACGCCGGGACCGCGACCATCGGGTCCATCAACGAGATAGTGTCTCCGGTGATCGCGAGGTCCACGGTGGCGGCCGGTTACCAGGAGGCGGTCGAGTATCTCAACCACGGCCCCGGAGGGTTCTTCGCCTCGGGCTCTGCAGGCGACTCGTCCTCCGATGCGCTGCTCGGGCAATCGGCCTGGGGAATCGCGGGCGCCTTGCAGAACAACCCCAACGGCAACGCTCTCATTACCGGCTCGATAGCGGGGAGCTACTCCTTCGCTCAGACGGTGGTCGGGCTGCAGTTTCTGCTTCTGCTGGCCAACAACTCCGCAGGAAACGCCGCGTGCTCGGCTACGGTGCAGTTCCGAGGCGCCATCTACTCGGCCGCCGGGGACCTCATGGCCCAGAGCGGCCTGCAGAGCGCCTCCCTTGCGGCCCAGCTGGGGAGCGCCGAGTCCCTCAGTTACAGCGCAGCGGTGTTCTTCGACTTGCCTGTCGCGCTGTCGGCGAGCACGACCTACATCTTTGTGGTGACCTCGCACGCGGTCGCCCTCTCTCCCGCAGCTGAAGCAGGGGTAGCCGCGTCGAACTTCACTTCCACGTGCTATACAGGGCCGGCTATCTCCGTGGACGGCTTCCCGTCCTCTTTCACTCCTGCGTCCACCACCACGGGAATGTCCATAAGCACGCTTCAAGGGTCGGCCGTCACCGTCTCGGACCCTGTGACCTGCTCCTTCACAGTGGGCAACCCGACCACCTACGACGGGACCCTCGTCGTGAAGTTCGGCTTGTCCACGCACAGCCTCAACGTCGTGGCGCTGACCTCGCTGACCTACTCGGTGCTCGACGTGACTCAGAACGTATACCTCGCAAACGGGAGGACCGTGACAGGCGACTCGCCTTCGATGGGCATCTCCAGCCTCGTGGATACGTTCGACGTGTCGAACTTCACAGCGAACTCGGGAGACGAGATCGAGATAGAGGTGACCTCGGCGACCTTCTACGCGGGGCCGGTAGACGGGTCGGCCGGCTACTCGAACGCCTACTTCGACAGCCTGGACGGGGTGTCGTACCTGGTCTTCCCGCTGAAGTGATTGCGTTGGTGCAGATCAAAATCGGCTACGGGGGAGGCTCCTCGGGCTCTCCAGGGAGCACCGGCCCGTCCCTGGCAGCGCCGCTCCCGCCGTCCTCGACAGGGTCCTCGACAGGGTCCTCGACAGGGTCCTCGACAGGGTCCTCGACAGGGTCCTCGACAGGGTCCTCGACAGGGTCCTCCGTGCAGGTCCTGCAGGGCGCCATAGTCATTGCCTCAGGGGTTCCTTCCCCAGGCGCCCCTTCCCTGGTCGTCCCTTCGTCAGCTGAGCTGACGGTCCCTTCAGGCGCGGTCCTCCAAATAATCAACTACGGAGCGGTGACCCTGATACAGAACCTTGGCTCGAAGCAGATCGTCTTAGGGGTGAACAGCAGGCCGAGGCCAGCCAGGGGGAAGTGAAGTGCCTAAGACGGTGCCGCAGAAGTTCACGACTTGGAAGTGCAGCAACTGCGGCTGGTGGTATCAGTATGCCTGGCAGCCTTCCGCGAGCCCTCCCTTCAAGGGATTCTGTCCGCGTTGTGGGCAGCACGACCAGGTCCACCCATGAACGCTGCAGACTACCTGTGGAGGACAGCCGGGGCCGAGGGCAGACACAATCATCTGCTCTCTGAGCCATGCACCAGGAGATGCCCGGTCGGCGATTTCTTGGCGCGGCGCAAAAGGTCTGTCAGTTCTGGGGGTCGTAGGGGGAGTCGAAAGGTAACTTAAGTCAAAACTGACCCGTTTGTTATCCTACAATTCACTACTCTCTGGAAAGTTAAACGAACTCTCTACGCAAATCGAGGGAGAAATGCGAACTGACTTGGACAGATTCTTACCAATTCTGAAGCGCTACTGTCCAGACGTAGCAGATATTCAAATTGATCCATCAATCGACTTCACAAATGGGTTCAGGACTTCCAGGCTCTTGCTAAAGAGAGGTTCTGGCCCTCCTCTAGACTTGGGGAAGGAGGGAGAAGGACGTCGGCAAAGAGTAACGCTTGCAGTTTATGAATGGCGCGAACAACTTCTCACCGAAGAGCTAGGAAGTCCAAATGACCAGGAAATCATAGCCTTCGACGAGCCGGATGCGCATCTTGACTACCTGTCCCAAAGGAAAATCTTTGACATAATCAAACGCATTTCCGCGCCTCAGAGGGCCAATGTCATAGTCTGCACTCATTCGCTGAATCTCATAGACAGAATACCATTGACGGACATCGTGCATTTCGAACTCGAAGGTTCAACCACGAAAACGAGCGCAATTCAGACAGATGATGCCCAGTTAACTGACCTATTCATGTATCAGATAAGCGACAGTATGGGACTTCGGAACAGTGTAATGCTCAACGAAAGATGTTTCCTTGTTATTGAAGGACTGACCGAATCAATGGCGCTACCTGTGATGTTCAACATAATGTATGGATACCCGCCACAGGCAGCCGGAGTCAGAATATTGAACGGTGAAGGTGGCAACGGCGCACGTTTGTTTGCCAAGTTCCTCAACGACAACAAACGCAGAGTATTATTCATGGTCGATACCGACACTAAGAGTAGTCCAAAGAGCAGGTACTTCACCCAAGAAAGCTTGACGGCGGATGGAATAGGCACCGACCGAATACACTTTGTCGGGACAAAGGAATTCGAGGATGCGTTTACTGACGAAATCTATCTCAGGGCTGCAAATCAACATTGGAAGAAGGCGGACGGATCGGACTGGACATCTGAGGAGTTCACCGTGCTGAGAAATGAGGAAGACTTCGCCGGTAAGCTTGTCAGCCTGGTCCGGAAAAGCACCAAGAGCAACATTGGGAAACCTGAGATTGGATTACACTTGGCAAAGAGTCTGAGAGACGTAAGCGAAATACCCCCACAAATCAAGAAATGCGTCGAGCATGCCTTTGCCATGGCCAACGACTGAATTGTCGTGCTGGCTTTCATCGCGTCATAGTCAAAGTTGCCATTGCATTTTCGACCAATCCCAAGAAACTTTCTTCCAGCTGGGCCGCTAGAAGGGTCACCAATCCAAAGTTTGTCACCTTCACAATCAAGGGGAAGAGAGTAGAGGTCTCGGCGGGATAATAATCGAGTCGGAAAGCATGGCATGACATCCCTGTATGATGCAGGGAGTCGAAGCTCAAGCGCAGGTTCCCGCCCAGGGTGCCTCTCAAAGAGGCGGTTCCACTCGGCGATTAGCTCGAACGAGTAGAGTTCGCCGAACGTATCAGTCATATCGTTCACGAAAATCAGTCTCTTCTCAGGAGTCCAGGAGTTCAGCTCCTTCTCCCGCTTGGCAATGTCGAACAGCCTAACCTTGGTGGGGTCTATCCCCCAGGTCTTGTTCAGCCTGAACATGTAGCAGTTCTGACAGGCGGAGTCCACCTTCCGGCAGCCCCACCCGAAGTTCAGGGTCGCATCAGTCCAGGCTATCGAGGTATCCTTTCCGATTTTTCCTACCTCTAGATTCACAGAGCGCGAAATTCGCCAATAAACCTATTCCAAAAGAAACTCAAAATGCGGCGCGTCAACTGAGATGATGCCTAGATTCGCCTCTTCTAGCTTAAAGAAACCGAAATCTGGGGGTTAGGTTTTTATAGAAAATTCGCGCTCTTATTATCGATATGGATTTGCGAGGCGGGGAGAAATCCGGGGCAGGGAAACCGGTCTATGATTACCGGTTTCCAAGTAATCCCTTCACAAATCGAAGTAGAGGTTGAACTCGTAGGGGTGCGGCCGCGCGGCCACGCTACGGTACGCCTCCATCTCGAGTTCGATCATCACCTCGACCAGGTCCTTCGGGAAGATCCCGTCCAGGAAAGCAGAGTCGCTCTCGAGGCTCTCCACCGCCTCCTTCAGGCTCCCAGGGAGCTCCCCCACCTTGAGCGCCCTCCGCTTCTCCGGTGTGAGCTTGTAGA
>DAHVIE010000097.1:0-8577 GCA_027322035.1 Nitrososphaerota archaeon | reverse complement strand
GCCGGAACGACAGAGTGTATATGCCAGGCACTTCTGGAAGGAGCTGGCGAAACAAATCCTTGCCAGAGACCACTACCAATGCACCAGATGTGGCACCCGTAATACTACTGGGAATCGCCTTGAGGTCCATCATGTCAAGCCGTGGTCGGCGTATCCGGAACTTCGGTTCGAGTCGAATAACCTACAGACCTTGTGTCATGATTGCCACCGAATGGTGACAAGAGAGGAGGTGAAAGCACGCAAGAAATAGACAAGGTCGAACTGCCTGCCGCAGGCCAATTCCACCTCCTCCTCCAGGGGGACGTCCGGAAGGCGTTGGCCGCCCTGCCAGCCGGGAGCATAGATTGTGCAGTCACGAGCCCTCCATACAGCCAGTAAACTGGCGTGGCGTGGGGCCTCCGTGATTACAAAATCGAGCCGAGCATCTGGGACGGGCAGGAGGGATGCAGGCATGAGTGGGGAGCCCGTGTCGTAATAGAAACGAACAAGAACAACCCGAATGGCAACACCAGCGTTGGATCTTACCCAGAGGGGACGGTAGTCAAACGTGGATCCGCCGAGTCCAACTTCTGCGAGAGATGCAGCGCCTGGAAGGGACAATTGGGCCTGGAACCCGACTTCCGCCTCTATGTCCGGCATATCGTCGAAATCATGCAGGCGGTCAAGCGCGTGCTCAAGCCCACTGGTTCCCTTTACCTGAACCTCGGGGATACTTATTCGGGAAGCGGACAGGGTGGACAGACGGACTATGGAGACTACAAGCGGCAGAAAGTCACAGGGACGCTGGAGAAGTCAATCACGATAGAGACAGGAATAGCCGCAAAGTCCCTTATCGGCATTCCCGAGCGCGTCATGATCGCTATGCAGGACGACGGCTGGATCCTCCGCAACAAGCCCATCTGGCGCAAGAACAACGCCATGCCCACCAGCGTGAAGGACAGGTACGCGAACACCTGGGAGGCGGTCTACTTCTTCGTGAAGAGCAACGAGAAGGCATACTGGCACAACGACAAGACCCTGCAGGTGGTGGGGAAGCAGCCCCAAGGCACCCACGGCGAAGAGGGGAAGGACTGGGACTGGGGGTGGCGGCAGATCGACCCGAGGAGGCAGGCGAAGAAGGTGGCGAAGCTCCTGAAGGAGAGCCCCGACCTGCTGTTCGAAAGGGAGTATGAGGACGAGGACCCGCTGACCGGTGAGATAAGAAAGTACAAAGAACTCTTCGCCTGGGGGAAGGTGTCGCATTGGCGCGGCCATGATTACTACTTCGACTTGGATGCCATACGGGTCCCGCATAAGATTGAGACTTGGGGCCTCAATAAGGACGGCTCGTACAGAGGGAAGGCCACAAAGGAGTACGCGGGGACGGGAGCGCAGGACCCCTCTGAGATCAAGGCGAGGATGGCGGCGCGGATCAACCCGCTCGGTGGGAACCCTGGAGATGTGATTGGGAGCGACAAATGGGACACGAGTAGAAGTAAGTATGGAGGAACAGATCTTGAGTCGGGGCACTTGGGAACCGGGCGGAACAGGAATATTGAGGTAATGAAAGCATTAGGGATGGTAAGAAGTGAACGGAGTGGCGCTCTAGGAATCGACCTTAATGGGAAGAATCCAGGGGACGTCCTCGAGGGGCCGAAACAGGATGCCGTCATCGACCCGCAGACGGGAGAGCCGAAGCAGACGTATGTCGGCTTCAATGAACGATGGAAGAGCCGACAAAGAAGGCGCGAATGGACGAGTGAAGAAGCGTTGGGACGCGAGATGGGCGCACCCGATCCTCACAGGGCCGCGTCAATCGGAGGTTTGGCGAGTGGCAATGCGGAAAACCATCCAGGCGGCAAGAACCCTGGCGACTTCTGGGTGGTGAACACCCGTGGGTATCCCGAAGCCCATTTCGCCTGCGTGGATTCTGAGACTCAGGCGCTGACGACAGGGGGTTGGAAGAGCATTGACCAGCTTGAGGACGGCATGAGCATAGCGGCTTTCGATGGCAGAAATCTGGTCTGGCAGGAGGCCAAATTCGAAAGATTCCCATTCAGGGGAACGATGATACAAGCGAGAAGTCGTGACTTGTCCATGCTGCTCACGCCTAACCACAGGGTTGTGTGCCGTGACTACCGCCGGAAAGGGGACTGGAAGGTCAGACGAGCAGACAGCCTAGGAGGCAAAAGAGAGGAGATTCCTGTCGTCGCCCCATTCGTGGGCGTCAGCATACCAGGAACGGACACGGCCTTCGCCGAGTTGTGTGGTTGGGTCCTGACTGATGGGAGCTATAAGCATCGATTAGTCGTCCTTTACCAGACCGAAGGGAGGGGGAAGACCGAACAAATCGAATCACTGTTCGCTAGGTTGGGAATCGCTCCAAAAATCTACAAACGAAGGCGCCCGGCCGACAAAAGTGGTGTTGAGATTGCTTATTCATTCGGTGGCGAGTTCGCACGCCTGATTCAGCATGAGTTCCCCCTCAAAGAAGGAAACTATGAGTTGTTGGTCGGCTGGCCTGACCAGAAACTGCAAGCCCTGTGGAAGGGCATGACAGAGGGTGACGGAAATAGACGCAACGATGGAAGGGTCACGTTTGTGGGAAACAAAGCGAAGGTGGACTTCTATCAGGCGCTCTCCCTGAGGCTCGGGATGGCATGTCGCGTGTCATTCCGGCAGGGAAACTCGTGGTCCGCATTTGTAAGCAAGAAATCGTCGACGTCTCTCAGAGGCACGAATTCGGAGGGGGGTGTGTTGAATGCCGTTCACTATGATGGGGTTGTTTGGTGCCCGAGGGTCGAGTCTGGAATGTGGCTCGCAAGGCGGTCTGGAAGGCCATTCATCACAGGTAACACTTTTCCGCTCGCCTTGGTGACCAATCCAATCAAAGCCAGTTCGCCCGCTGAGATCTGCACCGTCTGCGGGCTGCCTCGGGTCAGAGTCGTCAAGACTGACTATCAGGTGCGGGTCGACCATCCGAAGGGCGAGGAACCCAAACTCTCCCAGAATGAGGATAACAAGTTCAAGACGATGCCTTTCACTGGGTCAGCCATCCACACCACGACCGGCTGGGCATCCTGTTCCTGTGGGGCGCCTTTCAGGCCCGGGGTAGTGCTCGACCCCTTCGGGGGATCAGGGACGGTCTCATTGGGGGCAAAGGAGCAAGGGCGCTCCTCGGTTTACATCGACATAAAACCCGAGTATCTCGAGATGGCGAAGAAGCGCATAGGTTATGGCGTCCCAACCATAGACGACTCAATCGTCTGGCAGGAGGTAAAGGTCGACGGCAACACTGTAGGCGATGCTCCATGAAGCCCATCATCGTGGTGGACTTGTTCGCGGGAGCCGGAGGCACGAGCGCCGGCCTGGCCCAGGCTTGCGAGTCCCTGGGCGTGAAGGTCGAGCTTACGGCGATAAACCACTGGAAGAAAGCCGTAGAGACGCACCAGAGGAACCACCCCTGGGCGACCCACATCTGTTCCGATGTCAGGGCGCTCGAGCCCACGGAGGTGGTCAAAGGAGGGCGTGCGAACGGCATAACCGCCAGTCCTGAATGTCGCCATCATTCCTTGGCCGCCGGAGGGAAGCCCAAGAACCCACAGTCGCGGGCCTCAGGCTGGGATGTGCTGAGGTGGGTCGAGCTTCTCTCGCCCGACTGGGTGCTGATAGAGAACGTGCCCGAGTACAGGGACTGGGGGCCTCTGTACGCCAACGGGAACCCGATAAAACAGCTCAAGGGTGAGACGTATCGAGCCTTCCTTTCGGGGATCAGGAGCCTGAACTACAGCCTGGAGCAGCGCATCCTCAACGCCGCCGACTATGGGGCTGCCACCTCGCGGAAGCGGCTGTTCATCGTGGCCCGGAGGGGGAAGAAGGCGATCCCATGGCCCGTCCCGACCCACAGCCAGGCAGGGTGGCCGGGGAAGAAGTGGAGGGCGGCGAGGGAGATAATCGACTTCACGACCCCGAGCCCGAGCATCTTTGGAAGGAAGAGGCCGCTGTCCCCCAACACGCTCAAGCGGATCTGGGAGGGGCTGAGGAGGTTCGGAGGCCCCGAGGTCCAGCCCTTTCTGGTCATGATGGAGCATGGGGGAAGCGTACGCGACATTGAGAGCCCGGTCCCTACCATCACAACGGCCAAAGGCGGAGCCATCGGCATCGCGGAGCCCTTTCTGGTAAGCTATCATGGGGGGAAAGGGGCAGAGAAACGGGTCGCCTCTGTGGGCGAGCCGGTTAAGACTATCGATACGAGCAACAGGTACGCGGTCGCAGAGCCGTTCATTCTCAGCCAAGGGAGCAACGGTGCCCCGAAGGCGGTCGACGAGGATCCGGTCCCGGCCATTCTTACTGGAGGGAAGCATGCCCTAATCGAGCCGTTCATACTCAGCCAGGCAAGTGGAGGCGCGCCCAGGAGCGTCGAGGACCCTGCGCCCACCATCTGTACCGACGGCTTCCTCAGGGTGGCAGAGCCGTTCATCCTGCCGGTCGAAGGCTTCTACCAGGAGGGACCGAACGACCACAATCCTGCGAAGAGCATGGACGAGCCCCTCGGGGCCATCACCCAGCGCGGTTACGGGCATGTGGTCGAGCCCTTTCTGGTGAGGCTCAACGGGACGGACGAAAGCAAGATCAATGGGGGCGTCGAAGAGCCGGCGCCTACGATCACGACCCAGAACCACCTGGGCTTGGCTGAGCCTTGTCTGGTCAAGTACTATGGCAATGGGAACGGAGCCCAGAGCGTGGACGAGCCCGTGGGGACCCTGACCACCCGAGACAGGTTCGGACTGGTGCAGCCGGTCATCGACGGGAAGGTATTGGACGTCAGGTTCAGGATGCTCAAGCCCTCGGAGCTGGCGGCAGCCACCGGCTTCCCTGCAGGGTACTCTTTCGTCGGGACCAGGACGGACGTCGTGAAGCAGATAGGCAATGCTGTAGTAGTAGAAATGGCTAAGGCCCTGTGCCTCTCGCTCTTGTCAGCCGAATGCTAGAAGCCGTGGCATCTGCCTGCCAGGGCGACCGCCCTCCCCGTCCTGACGGCTTCGAGGACTCGGGTGGTTATGACGTACGCGTCTATCGTCTTCCTGCCGGCCTTCAGTGCCTCGAAGTACCTGTGGTTGCCGTCGGTGACCGTGCCGTCGCAACGCACGAGGATCGGGCGCCTGGTCTTCGAGTGGTGGTGCTCGGCGGCGAAGTCAGCGGTCATGATCGGGGAGAGGGAGCCCAGGGCCACCTTCTGCGGGCGCTTCCCCCGGAGGAGGCGATAAAGCTCGTCGTTGGTCCCGAAGCGTTCCTGCAGTTGCGTCAGCGTCGACCACCCTTGGGGTAGCCTTCAGAATGGCCCTTCGGCGCCAAGGAGCCCCAAGAGTAGACGATGCGGTCGGGTGAAACTTGAATGGTCTTGCCCCACACCTTCCTGGTGTCGCCTGGGCGTGTAATCATCTTCTTCTCGCGGGCCGTGGGGATCCAGACTATGCCCCCGTCCTCTGCATATGCCGATGCCTTGCGAGTGGAAAGGTTGAGTTCGGCGAGTGCGACTGGCACCACGACGGGCTTCATGGAATGCCTACCCTCTCCTCGTCCTTTCGCGTCAGATAGTTCTTCGTCTCGGCCCTGACCCACCGCCCCTTGACGAGTTGCTCGACATGGTAGTCGTCCCAAGCCTCGGAGCCGACGTGGTCGAAGATCCAGAGGGTCGCATCCCTGCCGGTCCTGAACCGCTTTATGACCCTCTTCTTGCGGCCGTACATTTCCTCCGTGACCCTGAACGGGAGGCGCATCAGTCGTTCGTCAACCTCACTTTCCGCACCTTCGCCTTCTTGGCCCTCACGGCCTTCTGCCCTGCGCGCGAAAGGGCGAGGCGGGCCAGGTCGGACTTGTCGCTTCCGTGGGTCAGCTCCTTCCCGATTATAATCAGGGCACCGCGTTTCGTCTTGGAATTGCCGATCCATTCGAAGCCCTTCCCGGCATCGTCGACATGGTTAGGATCGCCACCCTTGACCCACGCTTCGTATTCGATTTCAATCACGCGGGGGAAGTCGACACCGGCGCGCGGCCTCCAATCGACCATCTCTCAGCGCCTCCCGACTAGCTTGAACCATTCGTCGAAGAAGCCGCCGTCGAGCGCGTCCTCGTAGGTCGTGTAGTCGTCGTCGCCCGGATGCAGGCCCTCTCTCTTGTTGAGCCTGTCCACCTCCCTAGCTGTGAGGTCCTTCCTGGCATCGGAGAGCGTGTCGGCCCTGACCTTGACGATCCTGTGCGTGTTCCGGCGGGCGAACCTGAAGACCGGCATCAGCCCATCTCCATCCAATCCCCGGCTTTGAAGTTTTCACGGAGGTTCTTCTTGTCGCCGGCGTCGAGCTGGCGGAAGCCCTTGTTGGCGCAGATCACGCACTTCTGAGTCCCCTTCCTGTTGATCGCGCCGCACTCGGTGCAGGCCCTGAATCCGTTTGGGTGGGCAAGGATGACCCTGACCCGGTAGCGCCTGGAGAAGCCGCTCATCTGTCCTTCACCCATTTGTACGTCGGACGATGCATTCTAGCTCTCCTTGACCCACATCAGGAAGAAGGCGGACGAGATGGCCGTCGCTATGACCGAAGAGATAAGCCCGTACCAGAAAATCCAACCCGTCACCCAGGTAGGTCCCACCCCCGCCGTGGCGAGGGTCCAGCTCTGCACCCATTGTCCCAGGAAGACGTAGTAGAGGATGGGGCCGGCTATGGGGACGAACCCGACCAGCGCAGCGAGGCTCTGGAGAATAGTCAACAGGGCGCCGACCACCAGGCCGGTGAGGGAGCTGTGGTAGGCGAAGAAGCCCAAGGCGGCGAAGAGGATGATGAAGAGGCCGTCGAAGCTGCCGAACCCGAGGAGGCTGCTCTTGCCGTCAGTCAGGGGAACATCCCGCCTTCGCGTTCGTGGTGGTCGAACTTCCTCTTTGGCCTGAGCTTGTAGTGCTTCCTGGCGTATCTCAGCCCTGCCGCGTTGGTGACACGCCTGCGCTTCGGCTCTATGAAGGTGAGGTTGTCGGCCATCATGTCGCCGAAGGCGCGCCAAGCCTCTTTGGGGTTAGATGCCATGAACGAGTACTCGAAGTGCCGATATGGTCCCTCGAGGTGCCGGGAGCGGTCTTTCAGGACGAAGGTGAAGGCGCGCATCAGCCTATCCCTCTGGCGCTCGTCATTTCTATCGTCTGGCCCACCTTGGGATTCGGCACCTCTTCACTCTTCCGTTGAAAGCCTGGCCTTGGAAATACACCTTGCCATCGACGATCTCGTAATCTGCGTCCGAAGAGTTCTCCCATTCAGAGCGCGTATAGAGGGGGGCATCTCCGCTGGGCTCGGGGGTGTACACCGTGAATCGGCGTCTCCCATGCGTCACCATGAATGCGCGCCCCATCAGGGCCGCCCTCCGACATTCGTGCAGAGAATGTCAGTCATCACAGGTTCCAGACCTCCCGGTTGATGCTGATGAGGTAAGGATGATGCTTTCTCCTGAATTTGTCGCCCGCGCGCCGGGCTTCGTCTTCGGTGTCGTAAACCCCCACAAGCCGAGGATGTGGGGTGTGCCAGACTACCACGTAGGTGCCTCGTTCATCGCTCAAGATTCATTCCCTCTGACATTCCACATGGGAATGTTCGAAATCATGTGGGCTCAAGCCTCCATTCAGGGAACATCCCGCTCGTGATTCGGCTTCCTCTTGTGACCTTGTAGGGCCTTGAGAGCTTCACCCTGTACCATGTTTCGCCTAGAGCAAAGTTCTCCTCGACCTTGACCACTCTCCCCTTTGCTCGCTTGATTATATCCCCACGGCCACCTTTGATTTTGACATGGTCACCGACGCCGAACCTGCTCAATCTGCTATGCCCTCCTGGCATTCTCATGTAGAATGTACGCCATGTTAGTCGCCCGTCCTGTTGATTTCAGCCATTCCATTACGGCGCCTAGTGGCGTTGATTACTTCGTAATACCGCCTGACCTTCGGACTATTGATCCGTTGAACGCTGAAAGTGCTTTTCTCTCTTCGGTGAAATGCGTCATTAGCCTCGATTGACTGGCGCTTGGCGGCCATAGCCCTCTCTTTTGACTCGAATCGACCATTGACCTGCCAGAGACTGCCGCCGTCCCAGCTTTCGACTAGTGCCCAGTGATAGCGGACCATCTCAGCCCTTCCTCCGGATCCTCGTCTTACCGCCCAGCGTCAACTGCTCTTTGACCTGGGCCAGCGTCGGGCGCCTTGGGAACGCCTCTGACCCTGTGACCTTCTTGACCAGCTTTCGCCACGCCTGCTCCACGTTGTTGGCCTTGACCGTCGCCACCGGCATGCCCCATTGGTCCTCTTTGTCGAAGAACTTGTATTCGTACTCTGCCATCAGCGTCGCCTCCATCCTGCGAGGATATTCCGCGCTTCGTGTTTCATCAGTCGTCTCTCCTTGCGCCGATCATACTGACCCAGCCCTCTCAGCCAGCCTCGTCTTACCGCCCAGCGTCACCCTTGCGTTAACAGGTTCCAAACGTCTCACTGTGAGCCGTACCTCCATTCTCCATTAGTGCGCCTGTAATATGCGAGGAAGTCTCTCGCTTTTGCCTTAGCTTCGCTCA
>DAHVIE010000042.1:0-3440 GCA_027322035.1 Nitrososphaerota archaeon | reverse complement strand
ATTCATGAACTAGCGGGTCCACTTAAATAACTGGCCGGCCTCTGTATCTCATACATGTCGATGAAATTCAGCATCAGGTTGTACAAGGGCGAGAAGCACTACATTGCCAGGGTCCCAGAGCTGGGTATCACAACCCAGGGGACGACCAAGGAGGAGGCCAGACGGAACCTGAGGGAGGCCATCCAGACGCATCTCGAAGCCATGGCCGACTACGCCATGGAGCATGGCGAGGTGGCGATAGACAAGGGACAGCTGGTCCCCGCAGAGTGACTGGTTGAGCAGGCTTCCGGCTGTCTCTGGGAAGGACCTGATCAAGATTCTGACCAAGCGCTTCGGCTTCCGGGTCCTGAGGCAGAGAGGGAGCCACGTCACTTTGACCGACGATTCTTCATTCATCACGGTCCCTCTGCATCCAGAGCTCGACAAGGGGACGTTGAGGGCGGTACTGAACGATGCCAAGATCAGTCGAGAAGATTTCCTAGAATATGTCTGAGAGTCAGCAAACGACATCGTATTCTCTGACGATGGAAGACAGCAGCTGACAGGCGCACGGAGCGCCCTGGTCTGACTCTGTGCCATCCGCCTCCATCTCCCCGGCCGGTACGGCCGCTTGGATGGACCCTGACCCGCCTGCCAGCTGATACGACGCCGACGTCTCCGTCGAGAGGCTTTCCAGGTTCAAGCCCAAAGGTCGGGTCTTCAACAAAAGGGCGATGACGGTCCCATTCTATCTCCTAAGAAGAATCCTCGAAGGCCGATGCTCCGACAACAGCATCGCGCTGAACAGGGTAGACCCATACCACACGTCCAAGTGGTGCTCCCGCTGCGGTGCGGTGGGGAGAGGACACGACGGTGGGAACTACGCCCTGTTCAGGTGCAGAGAATGCGGCCAGGTGGTGAACGCCGACAGAAAGGCGTCCCTCGCCGTGGCCGTCAAGACCCTCCTCGAGCGGAACGAAGATCCCGACCAGGATACGTTCCAGATTTCAGGGAGGAGAGCCCCTGTAAGCGGGCTCCTACGTGACGTCTCCGATGCACCCGAGCCGATGGCTGTGCCGGCGCAGGCTCAGGGAAGGGGAAAGCCCGCAGGCTTCAGCCGTGGGTAGCTTACACCGGCTCGGCGGAGCTCCCGGACGCTCAGGTCCATCGGGGGAGGCCGGGTTCGCAACGGTCCCGTGGGCGATTCCCGCGTGCGTCAAACCTCGTCCGCCCAGGCGCTGCGCCCGCGCATGCCTGATCACGGCAGAAGCCGCTCTCCTCCTTTGTGGCTGCATTACCACCTGGCACCTGGTCGACAGGTCTCCTCAGCGTCATGGGCTCCCTTCGGTTTCCGCGCCGCGTCGAGCCTAAATAACGTGCGTTTCAGAGGGTGAGACAGTTGGACAGGCGTCGTTTCATCGGCCGGGCCCGCGCGCCCTCACCACACCTCCACACCCACCAAGGCATAGTGAGTCATTCAGACCTCAGAGAGTTCTTCAGGCGCGAGATGTTTTCGGCCAAGAGAGACGGCTCCTGGTTCAGGCTCGGGCGGGTCGAGCGGGGGGTCTACTCCCTCGCAATGAGGCTCGACGTGAAGCTGGAGAGCGCGGTCCTCCTCAGGGCCCTCGTCGGGTCCCTGAAGAAGCTGAAGGAGATGGGGGACAGGGCCTACGCCGTGCTGATGGAGGGGATGAGGCTCGCCTGGGCGTTCTCCGAGGCCGCGGTGTCGTGGGGGAACGAGGCGGCGAAAGAATGGAGGAGCGACGCGAACTATGCGTCCTTCCTCGGCAGGTTCCTGGTGAGGAGGGGATGGCCGTGAGTCATGGCCGGGTCCCAGGATGGGGCGGCCGCGCGAGGCCGTCCGGGGGGAAGGCGTCAAATGCGGTGCGCGGATAGGTTCCACGGAGTGGAAAAGGCGACCCCGTAGATGGCAGCGAAGGCTCAGAGGCTCGTCGTCCGCGGCACGGTCCAGATGGTGGGGTACAGGAGGTTCGTCGTCAGGGAGGCGGCCAGGCTGGGTGTGGTGGGTCACGTGAGGAACCTGCCGGACCTGTCAGTCGAGGTCGTGGCGAAGGCCGAAGAGCGGGCGCTCTCGAAGTTCATCAGGGCCATCGGGAACCCTCCAGAGCCGGCGTCCGTCGAAAGCATCGCCAGGTCCCCGGCCAGGGTCCCCAGAGGGGTTTCGGCTTTCACGACGAAGTTCGGGTCGATGCAGGAGGAACTTCAGGAGACGGTCGGAGGGGTGGAGACGCAGTACAGGGACTACCGGTCTGAGTTCAAGGGGTTCGCCCAGAGGACGAATGAAAACTTCGGCGCGCTAGGCGGGAAGCTGGACTCTTTCGCGGCCAGGACAGACGAGAACTTCAGGGCCCTAGGGGACAAGTACGGCGAGATCTCCGTCAAGCTCTCTGAGATACTGGGGACGCTGATGGAGCAGTCAAGGAGGACCCAGGAGATGCTGGAGACGATGCGGGCCGAGGCGAAGCAGACGGCCGAGATTCTGAACGAGTCGCTGAGGCTCCTCAGGGACGCGGTTGCGAGGCTCCCCAGTGCCGCATGAGCCATAAGAGGAGCGAGTCCAGATCGCCGGGGAGGCTGGCGCGCGGACCGCAGGAAGCGGCCGCCGCCTGGGGGAACCTGAGAGCGAAGGCATGGAGGAGCGACGCGAGCTATGCGTCCTTCCTAGGCAGGTTCCTGGTGAGGGAGAGATGGAGATGAGGGACTATCTGCTGCGTGCGCTCACCCGGTGCCAGCTCATTCGCGACTGTTCAGCATAGCCAGGGGATCAGATATCAGAGCGCTCGTGACCGGCGGCGCGGGCTTCATAGGGAGCCACGTCGCTGATGCTTGCCGAAGGCGGGTCCGGCCGACAAGTACACAAGTACTTATATCATAATTGGTGCATGATGCATAATATGCCTACAACGAAGGTAACGAGCAACTACCAGGTCACAATCCCTGCGGACGTCCGCAACAAGGCCGCCGTCGAAAGGGGGGACATCCTGCAAATCGAATACGACGACAGCTCCGGGACCATCCGCCTGCTCCCGTCCAGGAAGGGAGGGAGGAAGGCTGTCCGCCTGGGAAGAAGGATCGGCGTGAAGGACATCGAAGAGGCCATAGCCCTGGGGATGAGAGAATCTCTGCGGTAGTGGACACCAACGTCCTCGTCTTCGACACCTACGAAGACAGCGAGCTCCACAGCCAGGCGAGGGAGAAACTGGAAGAGGCCGAAAGGTGGGTCCTTACAGGAATAGTGGTCCACGAGTATGTGTGGGCCCTCCGCGGGCTCAAGGCCAGGCTGTCGTTCGCCCGGGAAAGGGTCGAAGAGTACCTGCTTTCGGACAGGGCTACCTTCAGCTCCGACTCGCAGGACGACATCCTCTACGCGACCAGGGGTGCGTCGTCCTATTCCAGATACAACGACTGCCTGATACTGTCGCACGCGAAGAGGCTGGGGG
>DAHVIE010000034.1:0-5076 GCA_027322035.1 Nitrososphaerota archaeon | reverse complement strand
GAGCACCATCCTCTATACGACCCGCTGGACTGTTCCGCCCGTAAACATCCCAGGTGATTTGCTGTCCATAGTCGAAGAAGATACTCAGGGATTCATGGAAGTATTCCACGGCTTGCCAAGAAATGGATTAGACGCGCGCGCTGAACGGCACTACGCTCTCGTAGACCCTGAATCCAGAAAGATTAGAATCATGCACGACCATGATTAGGTCGAAACCCGCAGCTTTGCGCGTCCTTCCTGACCTTCGTCTTTACGGGTTGTTTCGATGTTCCTCATGGCCGATGAGTCCTTATATACTCTCACCGCTCTGATTGGACAGATGCTCTACAATCAGGTCAGGTACGCGGAGACGGCGCGCGTGTTCTACAAGCTCCGGGGCCGGACCAGCAACAGGGTCTCCACGGGGCTCGTTCAAGAGCTGGGGTACGCGAAGTACGGCACACAGTTCTACGCAGTAAAGAAGCTCCTGATGGAAGAAGAAATCCTGGGCTCGAATGGAAAGTTCGTCGAGAACGCACCCAACGTCTGGCTGGCCGAGTTGCCGCAGGTGGTCGGCAAGAAGGAAAGAGAGGTGCTCGGCGACGAAGTGCCGTTCAAGGTATTCCTGGCTACAATGCTCGGATCAAGTCGTCTCGGAGACCTGTCGAAGGCTCTTGCTCTGAGCAGAAGCAGCGTCTACCACGCGGCTTCCAGGCTTTACAAGGCTGGTCTGCTTCAAAGGAACGGCATGGAAATATCGTCTTCAGGGAGCGCGCAGACATGGCTGTCTGGATATCTAGACGCCTGCAAGACGCACGTCAACGTCACCGGTGACATCTCGGTTCTCTTCCGGGCGGTGCCTGCATACATCGACGGGCCGCGGGCCTACTTCGCCCTTCACCACGAGGCCGGACGGCCGATCGGCAGGGCAGACATGGTCATCGCGACGTGGGCCCCCTACCTCGGCTTCTGGGAATCTGTCGTGAACCACGTGAGGTATTTCGTAGAATACCGCAAAGATGTCAAGGTCCAGGTCGCCAATCCCTCGGCCAAGGTCGTCTGGGTCAACAGGCTCCCGTTCAACGCGAAAGCGAGGATGCCAGGGTAGCTGCCGTGGGGATCTTCTTCAACATAGCCGACGATGCCGTCATCGGCACCGACCCCAGGGACCTGGTGAAGGACGAGTACAAGGAGTACTTCGCAGACGCAGAGTCTGTTCAGAAGATCTACTCCGAGATATGCGCCCTAGACATGATATACAGCGTCGCCCGGATGAAGAATGGCTACTACGACCGGAGGCTGGTCCTCAAGGGCGGCATGTCTGTCAGAAACCACGTGCCCCTGCTGGATCACAGGTTCTCCTTTGACGCCGACTACGACCCCAACTCCATGGCTGGCTACAGCTTCGGGGACGTCGACGAGATCAGGACAGGCCTGACGAGGTATGCCGCTCTGAGGAGGTGCGACGTCCGGGTCGACCTGGCGAAGAACGACGACCGGCTGCTGTTCCTAGAACTGAACTACAGGGACATCCTCCGTCGCGTCGGCTACACGATCGAAGAGAGGCCGAAGATTGAGCTGTGCAAGAGATGCAGGATATTCCAGGCACCTGAAGAGAACGAGATGGCCACGATCATGAACCTGAGGTTGCTTGGGCTGGAACCGCTCATCATCAAACATGTTGGCCTGGAAGAGCAGCTGTCATCGAAGCTCTTCATAATAGGCGATTTGAGACGAGGGAAGAGGAACCACTTCGACGCCTACGACGCACTTCGGATAACTGAAAGCAACCCCGGCTTGGACTGGAAGCTGGTCAGAAACCTGTTTGCCCAGCGGGCTGAGAAACACGCTGTAAAGGGCCACGTCCTGAAGACCAAGGAGCACATCCGTGAGTGTCGGCGGCAGCTCGACACCATGAAGCTGAACGCCAACAAGAAGAGCGGGCTCGCTCACCTTGTCTTCAAGAGAGATTTCGACTACGACGCCATGATCGAAAGGGTGAAGGCGCTTTACGACAACGTATGAACCTCTACTTCACTCTCCTGAACCCTCCACGCCCGGACTATCATAGACTCCAGGTCTATCTTTGTTAAAAGCCCCAGTCCTCGATTTATGAGCATGGGCCTGCTCAGGGATCTCTCGAGGCTCCTCTCCAGCAACCAAGAGAAGCAGTACGGCACCCCTTCCAAAACGATGCATGGCGAGGACGTCAGGAGCAGGTCCGAGCAGAGGATCGCTGATTACTTCGCCCAAAACGGAGTCCGCTACCTCTACGAATGGGGCGCCCAAACCGACGCGTTGATCTTCAAGCGGACATTTGCCCACCCTGACTTCTACCTTCCAGATTATAACATCTATGTGGAGTTCTGGGGGCTGACGAAGGTCAGCAAGAAATACAGGCGCACAATGAGGTTCAAGATGAGAGAGTATCACAAGAACAAAATCAGGTACATCAGTCTGTACCCTGATAACCTCGATAACTTGGACTGGATTTTCAGGACCAGGTTCCGGGAACTCGTCGGGTTCGACTTACCGGTAAAACCACATCCCGTTCCCGGGAAAGCGCGGTATTGCGCCAGGTGTGGGACACCGGTCGCACCACCAGGTAACTTCTGCAGCAGGTGTGGCAGCACCATCAATCCGTTTCCGCGCCCAAGTTCCCCCTAGAAGCCGCTATCAGCCGGTCCACCATAGCCCGACGTAGGATGAGGTATTCCCGGCGGAGGCGCAAAGAGACCTATGTACGGCACCAAGCGCCCAACCAATCCCTCGGGGGTGTATGGACTTAATAGAAACCTCATTCTCGAAGGGCTTTGAGATGCCGCAAGAGAGCCAACTTCAAAGAGAGTATTCCTACTACCTCTCCGTAAAGTCCGATTTACTGAAACAATCTCTAGGCAAGTTTGCCTTGATTAAGGAGCAGAACCTAGCAGGTGTATTTGACACCGACGCTGATGCCTACAAATTCGGGCTGGAAAAGTTCGGGAACGTACCATTTCTGATAATCAGAATCCAAGAGGCCGAAGAAAAAACATGGACGCCGATTCTGCAGCTCGGGCTGATCAATGCCAATCCTTAACGGAGTTTTCATCCAACCACCAGGCAACGCGTTGGGACCCAACGTCCTGCAACAGACAGGACCGGTCATTGACGTGCAGGTAGCTGTGCCTACAGCGTTGGAACAACTCCTTAGGCAGAACAACCAGCCGATTCCTCCGCCAGTTCGCGGGAGGGCGCTAATTGACACCGGCGCGACAATGAGTAGTGTTGACGACACGACCATTCGAAGTCTGAACGTTTCGCCCGTGGGCTTGATCAACACAGGCACCGCTGGAGGTCCTCAACAGCAGAACATGTATCCTGCGAGATTCATTCTTGGAGTAGGTTGGGTGTTCGAGTTCAGTCGGGTGACTGGTAGCAATCTGGCAGGGACAGGGCTAGTTGCATTGATAGGAAGAGATGTCCTCAGCAGAACCGTGATGGTATACAACGGGCCGCTTGGAGTGTTTAGCCTAGCCATCTGAGAGAACTACCGAGAGTCCGTCTCTTCAGTCGTCCACATCTTGTGATTCATGGCATAGGTTAGTCCCGGCGGGAGCGTAATGAACCCCTATGCTGGTTTTCGCATCTGTGGGAGAAGTCTTAACACGCTCACGTCGATAGTGGACGCTTCAACTCATACAGGGTCATAACTGTCCCGCCAACACCGACGAGCACTATTCTTCGCTCAATGATCTTCTGTGTTTCTTCTAGGAACCCCAGAAGCTGCGTCGAGCTAACCGACAAGTCTACCGGGCACCGATCCCGTAGAGATGTAGTGTCTGCCTGATGTGAGCCTCATCCATCTTGGCAGGACTGACGCCCGCGCCGCTAATGGCTGCAATGGCATGATCGACCTCCTTGGACGGCACCGCTTTGATCATGGCAATCAGCGCCCCGAGGAGCTTCTCCGCGAAACCGTACCTTCGCGAGAGGAAGCAGAGGAGGGGATAGTCAATCTTGTTCTTCGCAAGGAGTACGGGGACGGCGGTGATCCTTCTCTTGTCTTCACCCAAGAGCGTCGAAGATACGATGTATTCGACAGAGAAATCCTGCCCCCTCTCCGCCTCCGACCCGATTTCTCTGTATCCTAACCTCGCAAGGTTGTAGGCCAGGTCCTTCTCGCCGATCTTGGAAGGGTCGGTCCTGTCAGGGTCGAACCTAATGCGCATCCCGCGTACCACTGCATTTCGGATCAACTTCCAGAACTTCTGGGGCATATAGAGGACCACCATGTCGGAGAGCGTCTCCTTGAACGGGTTCTTCTCAGGGGACCTCAGGCCTTCGATCAGCTCAGCGCCTGCGACGACGAGCGGTTCCACCCTCGCGTTGAACCGTGCCCCTATCTCGCGAGTGGCCTTCTTCACCTTCCCTCCTTGGGCTTTGTCCTTCTCTCCCATGAGGACCAGGAGCTCCGCCCGGTTCAGCTTCTCATTGCGCTCGGGATCGAGGAGGAGGATCGACTCCACGGAGGGCAGATCCCCCATCTCCCTCTCCAGGCCCTCGAGCAACGGCCAGGTGTAGGGCCACTTCCGCAGGAACTCCCGCTTCTTCTGGAGCTCCATTTCGGTCAGGGTGTCTAGGAGCAGGTAGCTAGCGAAATTGAGGGTGGGGATGGACGCCCTCCCCCGCTTCTCCATCGTCACGATGCCTTCCTTCTCGAGCAACGACAGCGCCCGGTAGATGTTCGGGTAATAGGCGGGGCCGGATTCCCTTTTCATCTCTGAGGTCAGCTGGCGGATAGAGATGGGGTCGCTCACTCGCCTCGACATGGCGTCCAAGACTCTGAACTCGGTGCCGTTCATCTTCCTCGCCGGCTGTCGCTCTCCATGCCCTATATCAATATAGCAAGAATGCTATAATATGATAGCAAAATGACTATAACAGAGGCGATTTGAACACGCTTAGGCGTGCCGCGGGTCGGATTTGAGCCGACGACACTCCGGTCTTCAGCCGGATGAAGGAGGGAGTTTCAACCCCTCTCTCCATAGCCCAAGAGCGTCAAGCTCTAGCCAGGCTGAGCTACCGCGGCACCGAGCGCGCTCCGCCCATGAGCAA
>DAHVIE010000024.1:0-2399 GCA_027322035.1 Nitrososphaerota archaeon | reverse complement strand
TCCCGACTTTCCGACGACGATTGCGTGGGGGTTCGACTTCCTGTACAGGTCGTAGATTATCGGTCCCTTGGTCTGGAGGTTGGTCCCGAGGAATATGCCGTCGTGCTCGATCACGTCGAGGCCGGCAAATGGGAAGAAGGCCAGGACGCTGTCGGTGGGCATGAACAGGTTCGCGCCCCTGAGGTGCCTTGGTCCCCTTCCGGAGATCATGATGTGCTGTATCCCCTTCGGCGAATCGAGCTCGGTGACAGCTCCCATTATCATGTCGTAGAAGGAGTCCGCCTTTTTCCTCAGCGCGTCTAGGTTCTTCTCTCTCAGGACGAGGACGCAGGAGACCCGAAAGAGCTTCTGAGCGCCGGATATCACCGACTGAGCGGCTTCTTCGGCCATCAGCGCTTCCTGTGAGAGTTCTCTGTCCCTCCCTCCCGCTATTTCGACGAGGGTGAGCTTTGCCTGAAGGGTGTCGGCGTGGAGCCTGATAAGGCCCTTTGATTCGTCTCTGCTCAGAGGCTCGATCCTGATTCTCACCTCGTCGGTCATGTCGATCACGCTGCCCTCCCCCAAGTCCTTCGCGAGGAAGGCGATGTCCAGGTCGGACGAGACCCCGGTTATCGTGTAGGCTTTCGCGAGGTCCCCGTTATCGAGGACTGCGTACCGCGGCAGGTTGCTGACAACGTTGTAGACGGGCTTCTCCATCAATCTGACGTACTTCTCCTGAAGGCCCATCGTGGCGAGGAAGCCCTCGAGGGACTGGTCGCTCTCGAGGAAGTACCGCCTGTAGTTCACGCTGTAGAGCTCGTTTCCGACGACGACGCTCATGGAGTCGAGTCTGACGTGGAAGACTACGGCCGAGCTGAGCTGCTGCAGGGCCGACACGAAGCTCGAAAGTACCGCGCTCCGCTCGGACTGGCTTAGGTTGAAGTAGTTGATGGGGCCCACTTCGTAAATGAAGGACAAGTGAAGTATGGGATGCCGTTTTGATTTAACACGACGGGCAAGAGGTCAGTCGACCTTTTTCATCTCCAATGACCGTGCTCCCTTCACTCTGACCTCGATCTTTTTGCTGTAGATGGGTTTCACCTCGCCTTCGATACGGACCTCCAGTTCGCGTACTCCGATGTCGGTAGCCGTAGGAAGGAAGACGATGGTGTAGCCGCTTTCTGATTCGCTGACTGGTGTTGCTAGGGCTTCCGCACCTGCCCTGGGAACCCCGTCGATGTAGAGCGAGACCTTCCTGGGCAGCTTCGTCCGCTTCCATCTCCCTGTGATGGAAAGGGGAACGAACGACTCGGCGCTGTCGGCCTCGATCTCGAACGCTGTCTCCTCCGGCTTTTCTACAACAGTGGTGCTGTTGGCCTCGCCCCTTTTGCGCTGCTGTGGGATTTGCGTTAGACCCCGTAGCCTTACCATAATTAACTGCTCAGTAGTCAGCATCTTTGCCTTCCAAAATGCGATGACTGTTCCTGCCAGGAGAAACCCGCCCATGGGGACTAGTTTCAGAGTGGCAGATGGCATCGGTGTTCCTGCCAAGAGACCCGCAAGAACTGAAATGAGGAGAATCGAGAGCTGCCTGGGGCTGACCCAGACCACCCTGAGCGGTATCCCTCTCCTAGACCAGCGAGTAGTCTCCTTGAACCAGAGTATGCGGACCACATTACTGAGAGCAGTCTTGGGATTTTAACGAACTTGAGTGGGGCCGCACGAATCTGGCTTTTGGCTGCTGCGGCGTGGCGGTTATATGTCGATACTATGAAGTAATTTCAGGTGACGCAGGCCATGGCTGAGTCAAAGGTGAAGGTCGACGGGGAGGAAGCGGTCCTCCACATCACCGATCAATCAGTCATGTTCGAGAGAAGTGGCAAGGTCACCGGTTTCGAAAGAAGTGCAATCAGGATGGTGAAGCCGGACGGTGACGCCATGATAATAGCCTACTTTGCTGGCTCCAAAGTCGAGTCAATCAGGGTGGAACCGATGGCCGCCGTGTCGTCCCTGCTAGTTCCCTGCCCAAACTCCACTTCGGTGCAGGTCCCAGTGGCGGGGTTAGACGATGTCCTCCAACGGCTGTATCTAGACGCGCGGAAAGAACTTGAGGAAAGGCTGGACACAATCAACAAGGAACCAGAGGACATGAGCCTCAGGTTGACTGAGGAGGAATTTCAGAGGTTCGTGAAGGTACGCAATCAGATGTATGACATAATCGGTGCAAAACACCACTTTGACCCATACGCTCCCGGGAATTCCATCGGATTCGTTGGCTTGGATGGACAGCCACACGAGATGCAGGTGGACGAACTGAAATCATTGCACATCAACTTCTTGCTCTACTTGGCCACAAAGAAGGCCGAGTCAAACGACGTGGCCTATGAGACGGCCGATGTCTGGCCTGAAGAGTGGGACAT
>DAHVIE010000098.1:0-3278 GCA_027322035.1 Nitrososphaerota archaeon | reverse complement strand
GAATCCCCATGTCCCTCAATCTGACCTGAGGCGGGAGGGTCTGCCCCAGCCGTGGGACGTTCTCCATAATCCACCATCGCGGCTTCAACGTGTAGACGAACCTGAAGAACGCTAGGACCAACCGCATCCCCTTCGCGACATCCCCGCTTCCGCCCCTTTTCGATCCGGAGAACTCGGTGCATGGCGGGCCGCCGATTACGACGTCGGGTTTCGGGAAACGGGCTTCTATCTCTTCCCTGGTCTGGAACTCCTTTTCGAGGTCTGCCTTGATGACCTCAGCTTCGGGTTGGTTTGCCTTATGAGCCGCCAGCGCGAAGTTCCAGTTGTCTACGGCGTGGGTGACCTCGAAACCGGCTTGCCTGAACCCCTCGGAGAAGCCTCCGGCTCCGCAGAACAGGTCGATGACCTTGAGCTTGGCCAAGTTACTTGTTCCTCACCCTGAACGCCTGAAGGTGCTGTTCCTTTGTGAGACCCCGCGAGCCTACACTCATGGACTCGTTCCCATGACCAGCCTTGACGTAGTGCGCGAACACGTGCTTGACGGACGCGAAGCCCCGTCCGCACTCCAAGCACCAAAATGGCATCGTCTTCCCCCAGTCGTTAGACTTCCCGCGGGCGAGGCTGGTCTCTTTTGTAGCGTCGTGCGGCGCCAATGTCCTTCAGACCTCCGGTTCCCCTAGTCTATATGCTTGATGCATAATTATTACTATATGTAAAATGCGTATATATGCATTACCCTCCCTGCCCGTGCGTGTCTCGACGACTGTACAGGACGACGATATTGGTAGACAAGGACCTGTGGAAGCGCTTCAAAATCAAGGCAATCGAGGAGGGAAAATCCGCTTCGTCCCTTCTCGAAGAACTCATCAAGAGCGCCCTCGCCGAATGACTCGATGTCCTCTCCTTTCTTGTCTGGTTGAATCGACACCTCGATTGTGCTGATTCTGGTCTGACCCGAAGCTGTCTCGGAATCTTGCGACTTCTGATTGCAGTTCTCGTGCACCCTCTTTTAACGCGCTCAATTTCCTCTTCTCTTCAGTAGCGAAACGCGACGAGCGGTCTTCCTTCATACTGTAATCGATGTGGTACAAAGCCCCACTCAGGTATGCATACACGTTGTCCAGGGCGGAGTACTTCTTCGCTTCCGATTGGACGTGTCGTCCATAAGTCAATCTTGCCCCGACGACCGCGACTTCCTCTCCTAACCGAGTAAGCTCAGCACGGTGCGGCGCGCCTCTGCCTGCTTTCGGCCGGTAGGCAAGACCTGCCCCAATGAGCTCTTCTATGTTCGCAACTTTCTCGGGGTCGATTTTCACATGGCTGACAATCTTTCCACGCGAACTCTTCTCTTCGGACTCTGTGAGGTTGCTCAGTTCCCTGGAGAGGAGTCCTCCTCGCAAGATACCAAGCCCGGCTTCGGTAATTCGCCTTTTGGCACTCGAGCTTAGCCTATCGTAGGCGGCTCTTGCCCTGCGCTGGTAGCTCAGGGGGTTGTTCCCTTTCTCTTTTAGCGACAAGCTCTTGTGCATCACAACCATGCACTGGTTGTTTTGCTAAAAAGACCCCCGGTCCCTATGAGCGGGCCGCATCGGCCGGAGTGCAGCAGGGGCGCCTTTGCGGTCCCAGCGGAGTTATTCAGAACAGAAGTGGTCTGAAGGCGCATCCTGTTCAACTCGGGCATCGAATCAGGGCTCGAACGAGTCGTATACGCCGATGGCTATGGCGAGGACGAGGAAGGCGTTGGCCACGTAGAACCAGGGGCCGAGGACCCATGAAGGTATCACGAAGTCGATGACCAAGAGGATGAAGACCATGAAGCCAAGGCCCTCCGCGTCCTTGTATTGCCGCACCACCGTCTCCTTCTCGTACTCCCTCTCCTCCTCGCGGTCGGCGGCGGCCCGGTTCAGCCGGTAGAACAGGACCTCCCGGGGGTCGTCGTACCTGTCGGGTCCCAGGGTGTCATAAAGGTGGCGCTTCTCGTGGTCCGAGAGGACGGCGTAGGCCTCGCTCGCCTCCGCGAACCTCCCGCCCGCCTCTTCGTCCTTGTTCCTGTCGGGATGGTACCGGACCGCTATCGTCCTGAACGCTTCGTTGATCTCCGCCCTGGAGGCGTCCCTGCCTACGCCCAGCACCTGGTAGAAGTCCCTCGCCGTCATGCGGCAATGCGCACGGCCGTACATACTCGCGTAGGTATATAACTACATACGTACGGACGAGGCCACCGAAGTATTATATCGCGTACGTACGCGAGCAGGCCCGTTGACCGCCCAGGCGAAGGTCAAAATCTACGTGTCGGGCGGGAGGCACAGCATCAACCTCCCGGGCGAGCTGGTCAGGGACAGCGCCTTCCCCTTCGAGCCCCTGGAGGAGCTAATCGCCAAGATAGACGGGAAGCGGCTCGTGATAGAAAGACGGTAGGCCGGGCCCTCGACGCACCCCCTCGCACCCTCACGGGAGGGTGCGCCCCGAAACCAGCCTCTTTCCGCCGGAACGGCCTAGTCTCGCCTAGTCCCCATCCCCTCCGATGGCTGCGCCGCACCAGCCGACACCCTTCGGGATGGCTCCTGGGATAGTCAGGCCGAGGCGTCCAACGGTGGGTCTTGGCGTCTTACGTTCTCCAAGCCTCCCCATCCCTGCTCCCCCACCGCGGCCCAGTTGGCGATTCGCCAGGTGTTGAGCCGCATCAGCAGAAGGAGAGCGTCCTTCAGCTTGAAGTCGCGAGAGCGAGTCCAAAGCCTGTCCAAGATCCAGCCCTCGAAGTTGATGGTCCACTGGAGCAGCGCCTCCATCGGGGCCTCGTCCGCCTCCGTGGGGCCGAGCAACCTGCCGCTCAGGAAGCCTAGCTGGCACATGCTCTCGTGGATGTCGTCGAGCTCTCTACGCCATCGGCCTTCCATAGGGTCTATTGTCATTCTATCACCTCCACTCTGACCCGGTCGTTCTGCAGCTTGAGGTAGTCCGCCTTCACGTCCTCGTTCGGCACGAGGATCACAAACGGCTTGCCCGTCAGCCTGGCCGTCCTCGCCTCCAGGTCGTCGGTCCTCCGCTTCTTGCCTGTCTCGCACTCGATGTACTCCGCTTCCGTCTCGATGTCGGGGGCGTCTTCCCCTGATTTCGCGAGGTGCAGGACTTTGTGGCCTGCCTGCTCCTGCTGCTTGGCGGCCCTGTCGACCATCCACCTGTGCAGGCCGGATTCGTTGGTGGGGTCCCCGCCTAGGTAATGGAGGATTGCCCTGTTCCCGTTCGGCAGGGTGAACCATGTCTTCTCCACCTCCCCG
>DAHVIE010000072.1:0-10981 GCA_027322035.1 Nitrososphaerota archaeon | reverse complement strand
GCTTCCACCATGTTGGGTATGAGCCTCTTCGAGGGGTCGGTGGCGTCCTCCGGGGAGATGCTCATGAAGAGGTGGTCGAGGAGCCGACTCAGCCTCTCCCTTTCACGCTCCGTGAGGGAAGGCTCGATGACGGTGTACCTTCCGACGTCCCCCTCGTTGGCGATGACTACCGATGCCGGGCCTACCATGTACCGTTCGATTTCCCTTCCGGGAATGGCTACCGAGTTCCCCCATCTTTGTTCGTCACCGAGAGTGTCCAGAGAGAAGCCGGAGAGCGCTCGTCGGACAGGGTCTTCTTTGACGGGCAACGGGATTCAAGCCGTCGTGTGAATAAAACGGCGTCCAACCACGCGGGATTCGCAAGTCACGAGGGGCCTGGCTTCCTCCTCAACCTGAAGACAAACAGGCCGGCTACCGCCGCTCCTGCCAAAGCGACACCAATCGAAGCGAAGAGGAGGGAGTTGTCCGCGATCCACTGGGCTGTGATGAACTCGGGGGAGGTGATGACCGTCGAACCGCTCGGCTGCTCCGAGGAGAAGCTGCCGGTCCACCCCGAGAACCTCCGATAGACAAGCGGTCCCCCTGAGGACGTCTCGTCGACGGTGTAGGTCGCGGTTGAGCCGCTACGGTACCAGCCCGACCCGGTGGTGTTCCCTATGGAGCTGGCGACTTCGAACTGGTAGTATGTCGCGTAGGTGGCTTCGATCGTGGTGGCAGCGGCGGTCACGGTGACCACGTTCTTGGTCGAGTTCCCGAGGCTGAGGAGGGAGTATCTTGTCTGGCCCGAAGGCTGGTAAAGCTCTGGGACCGAGATGGAGAACGAGGAGGCATTGGGGAGGACGAAGTTTGCTTCGCCTCGGGTGCCAGTAGTCAGAGTGAGGTTCGCCTCCGAGGCCCTGCTGCTCACGGTGAACCTGAGCCCCGCGATGGGCGCCTGACCGTCCGACATCGCGAGCAGGGAGTAGGTGGTCGGAACGACGCTCTTGAAGTACTGGGCCGCGATGGAGTAAACGGAAGACGATGAGAGTAGAGAAATGTTTGTGGTCTTCACTCCGTCGCTCCACCCCGTGAAGTAGTACGTCCTGTTGGAAAGGGAGATTGAAGCGGGGACCGAAGCTACTGTCAATGTGTCATTGTAGGTGGAGAATCCTGCCGCGCCTGACGGCCCCGTGGTCGTGACAGAAGTCCGACCGCCGTAGGTGAAGTTGACAGTCACTCCGGCCAGAGGCCCAGACTCAGAGGCTGCAGTCACCTGGTAGACAACCGGAGCGACGGCAGGAGAATAGGAGGAAATCAGCTTTGCCGTGGCGGGGGTCGCGCCCTCGAGGACAGCCGTGATGTTCGCAACGCCGGTGCCGCTCGCTTTGAGGGTGCCGAATCCATACCCGAGCGCCGTGGCTTCCACAGTCGAGGAGACGGTCACGTTGAGGTTCGACGACGAGAGTGAGACTGGCGCCGGACCGTACGGCAACGGCTCGGTGACGTAGTAGAAACCGGCTGTGAAGCTGTAGGTCTCTCCAGCCCTGACCTTCGGCGGGAGCGATATCCCGAGGGCAGGCTTCAGAGGAGGCAGCACCGTCACGGTGAGAGGTATCGATGTCAGGCCCGGCGCGACCGCAGTGATTTGGGCGGTCCCCGTGGCGTTCGCGTAGACCTCGAATGTCGCGCTGTCGGCACCGCTGGTGGAGACCTGCGCCTCGGGGATTTCAACTACGCTCGCGTTGCTCGAATACAGGTCGAGGGTGACGCTCCCCGCTGATGGAGCGAAGGTGTCGTTGAAGAGGGAAACGGAGAGGAACTCGTTGCTGCGGGCGGTAAGGTTGGCCCTGGGAGGTCCGACCAATGCCTCCTGAGGGTTCGCACCTTGCGGCGAGAGAGCGACCATAGCGGTGGCGGCAGTGAAGCCCGATGCTGCTGCAGTTACGGTCAGGAAGGGAATCGTCTGAATAGAGGTGCCCGAGGCCGAGACCATTGTGTAGGCGTCAGAACTCCCTGGCTGGATGGTGACTGTCTGCAGTGGTATGCCCTGCAGGGATGTTGTGATGAAAACTTGGACGCCGACTGGCGTTTCGAAGGGCTCTTTGGCGGCGAGGAGTCCCACCCTCAGGTGCACGAGATCTCCGGGGGACACGGGGTTGTTCAGGGGGACGAGTTGGAGGGCGAAGTTGCTCAATACTTCCGTGGAGACTTTGGTGGAGCCCGAGAGGAGGCCGTTGGCCGCGGCCGTCAGTGTCGCGGACCCCGCCATTCCCGCTTTCACTTCGACTTCGGCGTGGGACTTCCCGAAGAGGACGGTCACCTGCTGAGGGACGCTAGCTATGCTCGGGTCGGACGAGAAGAGGCCGACCGCAATATCGGACCTGGCGGGGGACGGACTCCCGTGCGCGTCGACAAGTTGGACGATGACGACGCCGGAGCCGCCGGGAGGCAGCCGAGGAGGTATGGCGACAAGGGTGATCGAAACGGGAGGGAGCAGGCCGCCGGGACTTTGTGCGCTTGCGGCCGGGGCTCCCGGAAGCGGCAGAGTCGGCATAAGCAGGGCAAGAATGATGACCGTGGGAACCAGGAGTCTGCGCTTCACATCCGGGGAGCGCTTCTGCGGTTTTAAGGCGGGTGGGCCTTTCCGCTCGTGCCCAAGGTATCCGCAGGCAGGGTCTACTTCGGTGCCCTCGCCCTTGCTTCGATTGTCGTCCTCTTCGCCGCTCTTCTGAGCATCGGCCCCCGTCCAGGGCTCTCCGCCGGCCTCTCGCTGGGGTTCGTGCTCGGCGAAGCGGTGCTGCTCGTCGGGTTCTCTGCCTTGCTCCTGGTCTTCAACGTCAGAATGGACAGCAAGATCCGAATCTCCATTCTCTCCGAGGTGTTTGGCCGCAAGGGCACGATCCGAGTCAAGGAGGTCAGGGAGGACAGGGCTGTCAGAATCGCGAGGCGCATCCCTCTCCTGAACAGGCTCGCCGAGAGGGTGGAACAGGGCATCAAAGGGGACGTCGTAAGGGGAGGGATGCAGCTGGATCCCTACGCCTTCGCCGCGAAGTATTCTTTCTACTCCGTCGTCCTCGCGGCAATCTTCGTCCCGCTCTCGCTCGTTCTTTCAGTCCTTCTCAGCCCGACACTCCTTGCTTTGATGATGATACCGGCAATAATCTTCTACACGCCTTTCATGAGCGCCAAGAACAGGGTCTCTGAGAGGAAGGTCAACGTCAGGGACGAACTGCCCTTCTTCGCCCTCCTCGCCTCGATAACGCAATCGGCGGGAAGGTCTCTGGTCGACGCCTTCAGGGGGGCGGTTGGAAAGGGGATTCTTCCGGCGATGGAAATCGAAGCTAAGCTCCTCCAGAAGAGCATGGGCTTCGGGAAGGACGTGGTCGGCGCCATCGACGACCTCGCCTCGACCCACCCAGACGACACGTTCAAACACTTCCTCTACGGCTACACAGGGGTTCTCAAGTCCGGCGGGGATGTCGTCCTCTACCTGAGCGACAGGACGAGGGAGTACCTCGCCTCGATGAGGTTCAGGTGGCAGAGCTACGCCGACAAGGTCGGGACCATCGGGGAGATGCTGATCATTGTGTTCGTCCTGCTCCCCCTTCTGTTGGTGGTCGGAGCGATTACCATGTCGCCCGACCTGGTCGCCATGATCTCTTACGTGAGCGCGGCAGCACTCCCGATCATCGCGCTGGTGATGTACTTCATGGTGAGGTCGGTTCAACCGAGGGTCTATGACATCCTTGGAGGGGATGTGAAGCTCGGGCTCGTGGGGGTAGCTGCGGGCGCGCTCGTTTCTTCGTTTACTGGACAGCCCTGGCTGGTTTTGGCTGTGTCTGGAGCGGCGGGGGCCGCGCTCTACGGCCTCCCGGTAAGAGCCCAGATCAGAGAGGTCAGGTTGACAGAGGCTGCCCTCCCGGACTTTCTCAGGAGCATAGCGGAATACAGGAAGATCGGGTACAACATGAGGAAGGCGGTGCTGGAGACGGCCACGAAGACGAAGTTCAATCCCGTCTTCGACTCGATTCTGGAGAGGATGGCGGCCCAGATGAGCCTCGGTGTGAGGCTCGGGGAGGTTAAGGTGGCTATGAGGAGCTGGCTCGGGAGGATGACCGTGTTCATCCTCGACCAAATCACGGAGAGCGGTGGAGGGACCCCTGCTAACATCGAAGACCTCTACAACTTCATCTCCGGGTACAACCGCTTGAAGAAGGAGGCCACTTCGTCGGTGGGGCTCTACAGGATGCTCGGCTACGCCGTCCCTGTGGCGATCCCGCTCGTCGTGAAGGTCATCAGTGGAGTCATCGGAAGCTTCGGCTCGTCCACAGCTGGCTTCTTCGGGGGCGGGACCGCTTCGCTTGCCATCGTGAACAGCACGGTGGACATTGTCACCGTGGTCGCGGCAGGCGCCATAGCCTTCACGATGACGAGGGCCACCGACTTCACTGCGAAGAACACCCTGAACATGACAATTCTCTTCGCGCTGGCGGTGTTGGCTTTGGCGCTCACCCAGTATCTTCCGAACTTCTCTCTTGGCTTCTGACCTCGTTATATGCGGGTCTGATCCTCAGCTTCAATGAAGACTAGTCTTCAGACACACCGAAGAAAAGCCATCTCTCCAATCATCGCAACCATCCTCGTCGTCGCCATGACCATTGTCGCTGCCGGCGTCCTCTACAGCTACTTCACGGCTACAGCAAGCAGGGCCCAGAACACAGACCAGATTCAGGTCAGCGCCAGCCTGGCTGTCCCCAGCGGCTCTGGCACGGGTTACGGGACGATAACCGTGGCTAACTCCGGCTCAGTGGCGTTGTCTGCTCTCTCTGTGACAGCCAACGGGTTCAGCTTCGGGACAGCACCGTCTTTCACCATCGCCACCCCCATCCCTCCAGGGGGCAGCACAAGCACGACATTCACCATAACCAGCGCAGTGGCTGGAAATCCCTACTCCATGACAATCTCGGCCACTTACTCCAACAGCGCCACATCGAATCAGGTCCTTACAGTTACGGCGACGTAAGCTGGGCTATTGCGGGTCTGCCCACTGCAGACCCTCCCCTCTTTTAGCAAGGTAGCTACATGGTTTGAGATGAGACTAGGAAGGAAAAGGAAAGCCCAGGCCGAGATTATCGGTGCCCTCTTCTTCTTAGTCCTCGCGATGATAGTGTTTGCTCTCTTCACAGTCCTCTTGGCTGCCCAGTATTCGATGGCAAGGCAGGCAGCGGAAGCCCAGTCCGTGGTCGGAGAAAAGGCGGACGAAAGCCTGTCAGTGAGCTTGAGCTCGGGGATGGTGACTGTCCGTAATAATGGCCCAACCACTGCTGCGATTTCCTATTACATGGGCGTGAATGGCGGCGGTCAGCAGCAGGTCTTGGCTCTGGGTCAGGCAGTGACAGTCGCCCCGCGAGGGACTTCGACATTTTCGGTCAGCCCCTCCTATCAGAGTGTCGGGGTGGTAACTTCATATGGAAACGTCTGGTGGAGTTCCTGAGCGGGCCCTTCGCGTTTCTCCCGTGCGGGGCCATGAGACAGTATGAGCATGATGCTCGAGAAGGCGAAACCGGGCACCTGAATCTGCCCTATACTCGGGGTGCCCAAGACTCAGAATCATCACCTTGCAATATGATTGCGGCAAGCAATAGCAGTAAACCGAAAGCGATGGCTGCTCCTGCGATGGAAGACGGGCCAACGAGAGGATTCGTTGCAAAAGTGTTCACGCCGAAACCCAAGAAGACTAACCCAAACGCCGCGACCAAGCCTCCAACTGCAAGTTCGGTCTTCGATGATTCCCACATTCTCATGACTTTCATGGAAGTGGTATCGTGATGGGAAGGACAAAGAAGAAGACTATCTGCGCCTCCACGAAGATGAGAACAATGAATACAACCGTTGTAATTGTGGGACCTCTGCTAGGGATCCCTAGTGTTCCTACTGGCACGGGAGGAATCACGAACAAAGAGAAGACGACGAGAAAGCCGATGAAAGAAGCAACCTGAAAGAGAGTGTTGGTTGTAAGCACGGATTCGCTAGGAACCAAGTTCGTGAACCACGTGTAAGCCGCCTCGCCGACAACGAAGACCAGAGAAGCCCAGCTCGCTCTTCGGCTTCCAATCCAACTGAAGATGCTTGAGAGATATGTTCGGAGAATCCTCAACGCACCATAGATGCCAACCAGACCGAGAACTAACGCTGTGATCTCTAGGATAGCGATGGACGGCAACATGCCGATGCCAGCTTTCTCTAGGATCCCCAGGGTAGCTGCCGAGTCACCCTGAAGGCTGGCTATGTACGGTGGCTCGCTGATGAGGTTCTGAATAATCAAAACTGCCAAGACGGACTTTCCCAGGAAGCTCTTGGGCCTGACTTTCCAGTAAGTGAGTAGGGCAGCTATTGCGAGCGCGTATTGCCCCATCCAGCCCCCGACCGAGACGAGGTTGGACTGTGCCAGAGCATAGGAGCCGGACTGGGTGACAAGTATCCCGGTGAACGTCCCGCCCTGGGCTAGCGCCACCAGCCCATGTCCTCCTTCGTGGCAGATTAGGCCGACCCAGTTCAGCGGCGTCTCAAGCAGAAGGAGAGCCAGAAGGGGGACGAGCCTGTGAGAAATGCCTTTGATTCGCTGAATCAAGTAGCGTCAACTGACGCTGAATATCTTGACACTGTCATCTGAATAGACCTGGGTGAACCCGGAGACGCTTTGGCCGTCTAACAGCCTGTAGACTAGAGTCTGCTGACCCAGCGAGGTCCAGTCTGTGGGTACGAAAGCAGTTGAATTAGAGGTGAAGTAGTCGTTCGGCTTCAGGCCGAGGTATTGGAGGATATAGGGGGCTTTTTCCCCGCCGTCTTCCACAGTAATCAACAGGTAACCGGCCCCGTACTTGCTGGCTACTGAATGGGCCAGGGTCGCATTCGTCGTGAAGAGCACAGTCCCTACATCGGTGAGCGCCTGTTCGGAGTCCCGCTCCGTCTGGTTGGCCGAGAACCCTAGGGCGATGAACCTCGCAGACGGATTGGAGATGACTGAACTCCTTCCAGTGCACCCCACAACCTCTTTGCCGTAGTCCCACCAGTTCATGAAGACCGCATTCGAAGGCGTGTTGGACTTGGTCCACGACACGGCGCTTGACATGAAACCATAGTAATAGCCGGTCTCTTGAACGCCATTCTTCACGAAGGTCAGGTTGTAAAACGGTTGGCCTAGGTCAACAGATATTTGGCCGCCGACCTTGGCATCGTAGACCCCTCCCCCGCACACGGGTCCGTTCAAGATCGAGGGAATCGCAAACACCGCAACCGTGACGCCGATGAGGACGACGGCAAGCGCAAGGCCGGCAATCTGAATCCTGCGCATGAACTCGGTCAGGCCCAGAAGGCGTTTAACGCTTCTGATACGAATGCTTACATCGAGTTCGGAATCCGGGAGCATCGCTAAATAACAGCGGACCCCGCGCTACGATTGCTGGTCAGTGGGACGAAGCGCATCAAGATAGCTACGGCGCTGATTATGACGGTGATGATTCTAGACACGTCGCTAATGGTTTCGGCCTCGCTCCCTCACCGGAGTCTTTCTCCCGCGCCGTCGCAGCAGTCTGGTGCCTCCATCCCTCTCGCGTTGCTTGCCACCCCGGCAGGGGCCTGGAGCTTCGCAGACGGCCGATACCTCTCGGCAAACATGACAACTCGGGGAGAGATAATGGCCTTCATCCTCACAAATCCGGGCGTCTACTTGCGGGAAATAAGCGAAGACTTGGGTTTGTCAATGGGAGTGGTACAGTATCACACCTGGGTGCTCACGAAGAACGGCGAGGTAGAGGAATATCGGAGCGGGCGGTACAGGCGGTTCTTCGGGGCCGCCAAGTACGGAGAGGAAAAGAGGATGGTCATCTCCCTGCTCAGGCAAGGGACAACGGGCAGGATTCTCGTGGCACTCTCTGGTGACCAGCCCCTTACTCACACGAGACTTGCCGCCCTCTTGGGGGTGAGCTCACAGGCGCTCAGCTGGCAAATGAGGCGGCTGATAGCAATGGGAATCGTGGAGGCAGTCGCGATTCAAGGTCAACCGGAAAGATGGTATCGCTTGGTCGAAGGCATTTTCCATTACGTCCGGGCTATGGGTTACCAGGCACCGCATGCCGGACCTGAGCTCGCACAAGCACTCGCGGTTCGCTGACACGCAACAATTTCCCTTGCCTCAATGTTCGACAGCATGTGCATAATGGCAAGTCGTCCCGCTGGCGTCAACAGCGCTCCTTGCTCATCCGCCAATCAACCAAGTGCTTCCTGAAGTCGACAAGGTTTCGTAGCTGACCGTGGTTACGACGGGGACCGTCTCAGTGATCCAGTAGGTGTAGGTGCTGTAGATAGCCGAGCAGGAGTACTGCGAGCCTGACGGGCAGTAGCTCAACTCGCCTAGGCTTGTCGTGCGCGACTGGTACACCGGGGTGCAAGAGTATTGCGACCCTGACGGGCAGTACGACAGCTGTCCGAGGGTGGTTGTGAGTGACTGGTAGACGGGAGAGCAAGAGTACTGCGTGGTCGAGCTTCCCGACGGGCAGTAGCTCATCTGACCTAAGTTGGTGGTGGTCGTCTGCTGGTGATAGACAGACGAGCATGAGTAGTAGGTCCTGGTGTACGAGTTCGGCATCGGGCAGTACGACAGCAGGCCGAGCGATTCAGTCTGGTAGGTCGTCTGAGTGGTGTACACAGGGTAACAGGTTATCCCGAGCTGGTAGGCGTAGGAGGGGCAGCTGGACGAGAAGCCCTCGTACTGGGTCGTGTAGTAGGTGTTCAGCGTGGCCGACGCGTAGGTCGTCACCGTCTCGGTCCTGTAGATGGGCACCATGTAGGTGTACATGATGATCTTGGGGAAGGTGACCTGAGACAGTAGAGCGTTGCCGCATACGAAGAAGAGAGGGAAGTAGCAATAGTGTGCCCAGTATTGCTCGCCGACCAAGACAGTCTCGGTCGTCGTGTAGCTGCAGAGGCTGTCCTGGTAGTTGGTCCACCCGGAGGGACACGTGTATGTGGTGTGGGCCACGGTCATGTAGAGATCGTAGCCCGAGAGGACCTGGGTGGTCACAGGATAGTGGGCTGTCACGTCGTAACCGATGAGCACGGATGAGATGGAGGTCTGTGTTACGTCGTAACCAGTGAGGACCCTCGTAGTTTCGGACACGTCATATCCAACGAGTGCGGTCGTCATCTCTGAGACATCGTATCCGGAAAGGCGCTGTCCCGTCTCCTGAACCTGTTCCTGTTGGTAGGTGGTGACCTGTCTGGTCTGCTGCACCGTCTGGACCTGGGAGGTGATGTAGAGCCCCCTGCTAGTCGCGAGGGTTACGCTCGTCAGGCTGGGTAGTGAGCCTCTGGTTATCGACTCGGCCAGCGAAGTGATGTTGATCGTGGTGGCTTGACCCGGGGAGACTCCGTAGTTGACCCGCGCCGAGAGGGTCTGGCCGTTGGCTTCCTCCAGAAGCGCGTACACGACCGAGGTCTGGGCCCCTGAGTTCTGGGTGAGTTGGATGGTTCCGTCCGTGGAGGGGAAAGCAGAGAGGCCTGAGAGCTCCTGCTGTCTCGCCGCCAGCATGCTCCCTACGCTGATCTGCTTATTGGCGAAGCCTGACTGCCCCGAAGTGAGGGCGCCGACCCCGACCAACGCCGAGGCTACGAGGGCGACGAAGAAGATGGACACGGGGAGTGATGCAATCCCCTTCCTTTGATGACCCCGAGTAATCATTGCGCGTTGAGACGAACCCGCCTTTTAACGCGGGTCAGGTCGAAAGCTGGAACTCGAAGCTCTTCCCAATGCTGTCAATGATCTCCACGTAGAACGAGGACGGGATGCTGCCGAAGGTGAGGGTCAGCTTTGCGAGCTTCTGAGTTTGTATCGTACTGATGGCACCTCCTGCAGAGGCATCTGTGAGAGCAAGACTCTGGGCCACCTGCTGAGAGCCTGAAGCGATGAGGAAAGCCTGCTGCGGCGGATTGAGCGTTATCGGCTGGAGGCCGTAGTTGTAGAGGTAGAGGGTGACGGTGCTACCCTGCACTTGATAGCTCACCAGGCTCATCAGCTCGCCAGTGGCCTTGGCCGAGTCCTGGATTCCCTTGGCTACACTCCCGCCGGACGAGTTTAGCCCGCTGACGTAGTAGGTATAGAAGACGCCGAAGACCCCTACTGTGATGGAGAGGAGGAGCAGGGCCGCGACGACTTCGCTGACCCCGGCCCTACTGCGTGATACCTTCATCCCTGTGGGATGGTACTCTTGGATAAAACGTCAGGGAGACGCTTCGACCCCGAAGGCCTGGCTGTACGTCGCTCCGTTGCTCAGGGTGCCGTCGATGACGACCGCATAGGAGGACCCTACAGTGGCGGCGAGGTTGCCAGATACGGTTGTATCCTGGGTAACCGCAGAGTACGGTCCGCCTGAAAGCCCCCTGACGGTGATCGTGGCCGTTCCCCCCCCGCCGGAGATTACTGAGGAATACGCGACTTGGAGCTGAGAGGAGCCTCCTGTAATAGAAATCGACAGCGAGGTGAACGGCACTCCTCCCGTGTTGACAATCTGGGCGCTGACAGTGGTGAAGCCCGACGCTCCAACTGTAATGTAAAGCAAAGGCGAGAGCCCTGCTTGGGGCCGCATGTACGACGTGGCCGCGACGTAGTATACTGCCGAACCCACCACGGCGAGGGAGATAATCAGGATGGTCGCTATGATGGTGCTGACGCCATTCCTGTTACAAGACACGACAGATTTCGTGGGTGAACATTCCATCGGGATAAAACGGAAGACCCACTTTCGCGGTCTCTCCTCCCTTCCGCCGGGGTATTGGATAACATGGGGCATTATAGGCAGAAGGACAGATTCTTGGTCCGGAGTCAGGGATGGCAGCCGAAGCGAGTGAGTATGACCGCGAGTCGGAGATGATTGAGGTGAGCGTTGGCCTGTTCATCGCCGCGATGATGTTAGAGGAAGGGAACGAAAGGATGTACCTGGAGCAT
>DAHVIE010000070.1:0-12780 GCA_027322035.1 Nitrososphaerota archaeon | reverse complement strand
ATCTTGAAGCCACTGCGGTCGACCCCGACATGTGGGGAGTGCCGATGAAATTAGGAAGCCCCGTGAAACGGCGACCTGTCAACAGCGTCTCCTGCCCCTTCCTGAACCACCAGACGTCGGTCGCATACCGAAAGTTCGGACAGCTCTTGAGTCTGGAATAGAGGGACTCCTGGTCCACCAGGTCCCCCCTCGCGATGTTCACCAGGATCGCGCTGTCCTTCATCAGAGACAGCCCCCTTTTGTCAATCAGCTTGTAGGTCGACTTCGTGAGCGGAAGGGAGAGAATGATGGCGTCGCTCCTCTTCAGTAAGGCGTCGAGCCCTTTCTTCCCCCGGAAGAACTGCACCCCCTTCTCTTCCTTCTTTGCCCGGGTGAAGGCGAACACATCCATGCCGAACGCTTTCGCATATCCCGCCGCTGCTCTTCCGATTCCTCCATATCCGACGATTCCCAGCGTCTTCCCCCTGAGCACCGTTACCCCAGATGCCTCCCCCGAGAATTCCCTCAGTTCCTTGGCGCCATTCCTGATTCTGCCGTCGTGCTCGACAACCCGCTTCGCAGCGACCAACAGGAGCCCCCAGGCATGTTCCCCCACCTCAATCGAGTAGGCGCCGGCGTTGCTCGCGACCCTGACCTCCTCGTCAAGGTTCTCAAACGGGACTTGGTTGACCCCGACCAAGATGCTTTGGATGAACTTCAATCTCTTCATCTTCGCCAAGTTGCTGGCAGTCAGGAACTTCGGCCACATGAAAACGACGAGCACATCAACGCTGGGGAGGACCGCCTCGATGCTCTTCTCGCTCATCTTCCAAGACGCGTACACGTTGGCCGCTTCAGAGAGGCGGCCAAGATTCTCCTCGCGTATGTTATCCGATGTCACCAGGATGTTCTTCATCCTATTGGGACTGTCCATTCTTCCATCTCGAGTCGCGCCGTCCCCCCTAATGACAGTTAAGCCCCAAAAATAGGAGATGATGAGGGCGCGCGGTCCCTATTGCACTCTCGCGCCCTTCATCCTTTGTACTGGAGGTAGAAGTTGGTCGAGTTCACTGTGAAGTGCTCGAAGAGGTTTGAGTTGGCGTTGTTGAGCTGAACCGCCGTAGCGGCACCGGGCACAACCACCTGAGTGGTCGGTCCCCCGAGGGTCTGCCATATGGGGTTCTTGGCGTTTATCTGCGAAAGTGCGGGGTCGTGAGTGGTCAGTGCGTTGACCAGCGCCGAGTAGGTGTTGAGGCAGTCGGCAGTAGCGTTGGAGAGCGACGATGGCACGACCTCAGAGCACTGGCCTGTCACGGGGTTCGGCTGGATGTTCGGGTCGAAGTTCAGGACGACGACGGTGTACCAGGGTATGGTCTGGAAGCAGCAGTCTATCAGGTGGTCGTGTGCCGGGGTGGGGAGGACGCCTTCGGGGAGGCCGCCGTACCCGTTGGTGATCCCGAGGTGCTGTTCAACAGCTGTGAAGAAGGGCGAATAGAGCAGGTTCGGGTGATCGGGGCAGCCGGAAGGCGTCAGGTTCGCTCCGCAGTCTGTGACAATGGTCTGGTTGTCGAAGGTCGCGTAGCCCTGCGGCGATGCGCCGAGGGCCTGGACGCCGAAGATCGATAGCCCTGCGTATGCGGGGACGACGACCCATAGCGCTGCGGCGCCCGGCTCGGCGGTACTGTTACCGGCGCCAACCTCACACGATGTTCTGGAGGCAGCTTCGATCTGGTTGGGGAAGTAGGTCAGAAGGCTGGGCGTGCATGCGTAGTTGCGCGGATAGATGAAGGTCACGGCCTGCCCGTTGTAGAGGCCCCCCGTTTCGAACCAGACCGATTGGTTCGACGGGGCAGTCACGGTGGAGACGGACGTCACGACGGATGTGATTGCGGTAGTCCCGGGTGCAGTTGTCTTCGTCGCGTACAGGCCGAACCCGCTGGCGGCGACCAACAGCAGGAGTATCGTTACTGAAGCGAAGATGACGTTCGAAATTGCGAATCTCTTTCTAGCCAATTATCTTCGGGGTCGAAGTTCTGGGCTCCATATATTACGAGGACGTGTAAATCGTAACGCTCCATAACATGGTGTAACACTGGAAAGCCTCGGATGGTGCATCAGAATTCGATGGTGACCGAATGGTCGGTGGAGGAGTACTTGGGCCTGACGCCCACCTGTTCGAGCACCGCTCCCGCATAATGTATCAGGAACAGGGAGCCCTTCGGGCCTAATTCATGCATGAGGGTTAGCGTCCTCACCCCTCCCTCGCCAATTTCATTGTACCTGTAGAGATTCGCGTAGTCTCCCATCATCCTGAGGAAGTCGATCGCGGTGTACAGCGTAACGGAACCCTGCTTCGCGGAGATTATGGCCCTGGGTACGTCCCTACCGGCAATCCTTCCCGCATTGATCACTTCTTCTTCGGAAGCAGACTGCAGGAGGTGGCCAATGGTCGCGTGGGCGATTTTCATCATCCCGAGCTTCTCGAAGTATCTGTCGAAGTTCACGAAGCCTGATACAATCTGGTTCAGCAGGGTATTGGTGCTGATGTTCCTTCGTTTTGACTCCTCTTCGAGCTTCTGGAGGGCCGACTCGTCCAGCCTGAAAGACCTGATTACGCTCTTCCGAGCTTGGGTCAAGCCGGTCGTTCCCGGGCGTCACGCCATTATTACTATATTGCAAGGCTACGATAGGGTGGTTCTTGAGGTGGGTGTTCCTGCCTGGGGCAGTGCTCCCTCCCCAGGAGGCCTCTTCTAACCCGATAACACAGATTGTTACAAATTACACGGCGAAATCAAATGCCGGCGCCTGACCTGAAGTTCGGTGAACAACGAATTGGCGAAAGCAACGCAACTCAGCTGTTGCGGGATCGACTTTCAGGAGTCCCAGGCATACGCGAAGCATATCGAGACAGCCCACGGCGCTGGCAAACTGACCTGCTGCGGCGTCTCGTTCAAGAACGCGCCTGAATTCTCTCAGCACCTGAAGTCGGCCCACGGAGCGAAGTAGGGTCCCCCCTACTTCCTTTTTTGTAAAGAGATGGGTGAGAATGTTCGGGAGAAGGAGAGAGAAGAAGACGTCAGAGGCCCAAGTAGAGGCAGTTCCCCAGGACACCCTGTCGGTTCTCTGTCAAGGGGACGAAAAGCTCCACGACGCCATGAGCTACTTTCTGTATCTCAGGCCTGAGGAGCAGATCGTGCGACTCGGGACGACGGAACAGCTGACCCAAAAGGCCACGGAAGAGATCGGAAGAGGCGACCTCCTCAGGGCCCGAGTCGATTATACGGACGCGGCGTGGGTCGAGCTGTACAGAGGCAACAAGGAAAACGTCAAGCTGTTCCTGGAGAAGGCATTTAGCCTTGGGGATGGCGACGGATTGGCAAGGCCGTCTGCGCCGCGTTTGAATACTCTGCTCTTCAACTTGGAGAAGGTCATGTCAATTGCCCAGCGCTATTACAGTCAGAACAACATCCCCAGACCCGTGGCGCCCTCAGACGGTTCGGGTAGCATCACCGAGAAGATCGCCATCCCCGCCGGTTGACGAAATCGCGCCAGTCCAGGTTCGCAACCCAAAGGCAGATGTATCCTTTAGCAGCGCAGGCGGTCAAGAGCCCTCAGTAACGACCTTTGCCGTTGCAGTTCTTGCAGGGAAGGTCGACGGTCCTGGTCGTTGTGACGTAGCCCTGAGGCGTGGCGTTCGGCGCGGACCACTCGTTGATGACGAACCTGAACTTGCCGCGCCCTCCGCAGACCTTGCAAATCGTGTCCAATTCGCGTCGTACCCGAGAGACGCTCGCGGGAGCATACGTGTTACCCCCAAGATGTTCGGGGTGGCCAGCGCGCCATAAGGCTCCTGCGCGGATCCTTCTTCTTGTCGAAGGACCCGGTGTTCGCGAAGGGTCCGATTGCCAGCCTTCAGCCTGCCCGGAAAGAACAAGGCCAAAGCGGAAGGAGAACTGTGTATCTCTTGTCGGCCAGAGCGGCGTACGCTTCCTCGCATTCGCTGCTGCAGAGGTGTCCCTCGGTGACCTTTCGCCCGCACACCCAGCACCTGCCTACGTCGCCCGGATAGGTCTCTCCGATGCTCTTCGCCACCCTGACCACAGCCTTCTTCACCCCTGCGCACCCCCACAGCCTGTCGAGCGATGGGAGCTCCCCGTTCTTCTCCGTCCAAGTCCAGTAATCCAGCCAGTCCCCTCCCGTGTCCCGTATTCGAGTGAAGTGGAGGTAGACGTACTCGCCGTCCTGCTCATTGAGGTACCCGGTGAATGCTCTTCCGTCGGTCGTCTCGAGGTACACCCATCCCTGGTCATTCCAGTCGGTCGAGCCTGGCGAAGGGTCTCCGAGGATCGGAAAGAGCTTGTCCCTCTCGAGCGACTGATGCACCGCGAGGGATGCCACGAGGTTCTGGAGAGCGAGCCTGAACTGCAGGCTGTCGTGAATCCGGAGCGCCACCTCCATGATCCTGAGCTGGCCGATTAGCTCGTGGTCCTGTCTGACAAGCTGGGCCGCAGCCCCAGAAGAGAGCGCTCCTCTCGAAAGGCCGGCGAAGATTTCCGCTTCTGATGCAAAGATATGCCTTGCCAGAGCATCGTGGAGGTGCTCTGAGCGGGGGAGTACCCATTCGTACTTCCAGATGGTGAGCAGCTCCCTCCTGATCGCCTCTGCTTCCAGGCTGATGTCGTCGTGGTCTCTGGCAAAGGTCTCAACAGTGGTCCTCGCCGGGGCCCTGGTTGTCTCTTGGATGGTCGCCACGCCGCTTCACACGTTCCGCGACTCCTGCGCCTGTAGGGCCTGTTCGGCTGGTTCGTCTACCGAGACAAAATTGTGGTTCCCATCGACAGTCCAGGAACCCTTCGGGAGGACTCTCTTGCAGCAGCCGCACACGGCGAATCTGCCTGGATGGGTCTGCAGGTGCTCGTCGAAATGTGCCCTGTCCGGGAACCACTCTCCGCAGAAGCACCTGAAGCCGTCACACTCAAGATTATCTGGCGTTGGTCGGCCTACGACAGCCGCCACCTGCTTGCCCATCGGGTGCACCCTCTCAGTTGGGCCTTCCCTCGATCGCCTTCGACACCTTGCCTTCTATCTCCGGGGTGATCTCGTTGAGGTCATGGCACCTCTTGCCGTGGCTGGCGACGATTCCGACCATCTCCTCCCTGGTCGCAACCCCCTTCACTTCGAAGTCGCAGTGGAACCCTAGGTCCTTGCATTTGAAGCTCAGTCCTGACATTCCAATTCACCGTACCCAACCCCAGGGCCCTTCCGGAAGAATTTCACCCCGAAGAACTATGGGGAGCGCCCAAGATTCGAAGGTTCAAACTGAAATATCGGGAGCAGGGTGTCCATCGCCGTCATGATTGAAGTCCGGCTGGCGATAGAGAACCCGGCCAACTGGGTGGGGGGCATGGCAGAGTCGGCTCGGGTGAAGATAATGCGCATAAAGCAGAGGGAGGGCGCCGTCGAGGACCTCGTGGAGCTCTCGTCAGAGCACCTTTCGCCCGAGGAGTTGCTCGCTCACCTGAGGAAGGAGTCTGGGATCATATACTCGGACATGGCGAAGGTGGACAGGAACAGGGTGGTCGGGATGGTGTCGACCCACGAATGCCCAATCTGCTCAACCTTCGCCGGCCTCAACACCTTCCTCATATCGGCCGACACTAGGGACGACGGAAGGATGGAGTGGAGGCTGCTCATCGGAGGGGACACGGACCTGAAGACCCTCTGCAATAGGCTGGACGGCAAGCATGTCAAGTACGAAATCCTCGAAGTCTCTCACCGGGCGCAGAAGAGGGAAGCGACCGCGAGGCAGGAGGAGATTCTCAGGGTCGCATTAGACCTGGGGTACTTCGACTTTCCGAAGAGGATAAGGCTGGAAGAGCTTGCCGAGAAGTTGAATATCAGTCCGGGGACTCTATCGGAGATCCTGAGGAGGGCAGAGAAGAACATCCTCTCGAGCCATTTCGGAGCTGCAGACTGAAGGCACTGGGACAGCGCCCGCAGAGCGGATAGGTCCCAGCTACGGATGGGCACCCTAACCGTTTGGAGTTACGGTCGCTCGATCCCTCCCGCAAATCTTTATGAGTTGTGTGCGGTATCAACAGTTGATGGTGCCTGCCGAAGAAGAGCGCCTTGACGTCTGTCCCGGATGCCACAACCCGATAGACCAGTGTAGCTGCGCCTGCCCGTGGTGCGGCCAGGTCGAGGGGTGCGACTGCGCAATTGCCCCTGGCGTTGCGACCGGAGGGTAGCGAAGGGCAGACCCCGAAGTTCTTCGGGCCAACCCATAACTGGAAGAGTTGAAGCAAAGGCGCTGCATGCCTGCCCAAGGCTCCGGCCAGCAGGAAATAGACGTCCGTGGCCTTCCCCCGCATGAAAGGCACGGCAAGGTCTTCGAGCTCTTTGACGCTTTGAAACCCGGAGAGACCCTCCTTGTGGTGAACGACCACGAGCCAGTGCACCTGGTTGCTTTCATGAAGCATGAGCGGAGGGACTTCGACTCCGAGGCGTACAGCGCTCACGAAAGAAAGCCAGGCGAGTGGGTGGGAGCATTCACCAAGAGAGAAGGCGCTCCAGAGGGCAGCGCGGGCCCGGTCATAACGAGCTTCGGGAAGGAGAGGCAGTACAGCGACTCGGCCTTCTCTCCCGTCCCGGTGTACATGGCCCCCTCATACCGCGTCCTCCTCACGTACATCAAGGCCGGACAGTTCATCCCTGTCCACACGCCGGGAATCGACCTGATATTCGTGGTGCAGTCAGGTAGAGGCACCATGGTGGCCGGAAACGAGAGACGGAAGATTGCTGCGGGGGACGTCGTCATCGTACCCCGGGGGGTCAGGCGGGGCGTCCTGGCCGAGACCGACATGGAGGCGCTGCACGTCGTTTCCCCGCCTCCCGGTGACTCCGACCACGAGGAAGTCTCGCGGAAGATAGCCGCCGGCTCCTTTGAGTGAGGCCTGAGGAGGGTCGCAAAACGCCCAAGAGCATGGCCCTACCCTTCATGGGCGCGTCCATCGCTTTCATGCTTCTCGCTCTGACGGTGGGAATATTCCGACTGTCTGCACAGAACGGTGTGGGCCCCGTCCTGCTCGCAGACCTCTACCCCCTCCACCCCCTGCTGATGGTCTTCGGTTTCATAGGAGGGATAATCGTGACGGAGAGGATCGCCGGGGTGGAACTTCTGCCCCACACGAAACAGACGTCGCTCTCGCTGGCAATACCCCCTTTCATCTTTGTAGGAATGGCGGTGGAAGCTGTGGGCTACCTCCTAGGCCTGGCAGCGCTCCGATACCTCGGCGCAGCCCTGCTCGTGATCTCCTGCCTTCTCTTCCTCGCTTTGTTGCGCTCGTTCCTCGGGATGGGGCGGGAGAAGGTATCGGTCCTGTTCATGATCCTGTCCGCCTTCGCCCTGCTGCTCTCAGCCATCCTTTCCGCCTATTCGCTTCCTGCCGGGAACGTGGGCTTCGCCATGGTCCTCCTTTTGTTCCCGGTGGTCTTCGTGCTCGGCGAAAGGGTGGAACTGACTAGTCTCGCGACCAGGAGCACCTCGAACAGGTTCCTCCCCGCCCTCTCCCTCGTCGCAGCAGCCGTGGCCCTGTTCGGATTCGAGGCCTGGTTTCCTGGCGCCGGACAAGTTGCCTTCGTCGTTGCTTTCGGTGCGACGGGCATCGCCTTCGGGTTCTTCCTGCTCGCGGAGAGGTCGGCGCGCCCAAAGAACGCCGCCTCTCCCTTTCAGAGATACGTCAGAAAGCACGTCGAACTGGCGTACGCCTGGGGGCTCGCAGGCTCCGCGTTCGGAGTCGCGTACTCCCTGTCCCCTCTCTTTGTATTCTACGATGCCTTCATCCACTCGCTGGCGCTGGGTTTCATCGGATTGATGTTCCTGGCGCACGGCCCGATAATCCTCCCGATGGTGACACGCAGGGAGTTCGACAACGCCAAGCTCTCCTTTGCCCCCCTAGCCATCCTCGTGCTCGCGCTGGTCTTGAGGATAGGATGCGGGTTCGCTCTGCTGTACAGCCCCTCCTGGCTGCTCAACCTCTCCGTCTCGGCTTCCGGGTGGCTGGTTCTCCTGGCCGTTATCGCCTTCTTTGCGGAGATAATTCGAGGAACAGCGCACGTCCATGCGGCAGGGCCGCCGAACGAGGACCTGCGGCCAGCCCGCACCCCCGTGAAACCGACGCTCCGCGCTATAACGCCAGTGACAAGGAGCAAGCGTGTTGTCGGTTCTTGACGTCACAATCCTGTGGGTCCACCTCCTCAGCGCCGTTCTCTTCGTCGGAGGGTCGTTCTTCATGTGGCTGGTCGTAGTGCCTTCTTCCCGCCTGATAACAGAAGACGAATCGGAAAGGACCCAGATCGTGGGCAAGATCGCAAAGCGGTTCGGCAGGATGGCGAGTGTCGTGCTGGTTGTGCTTGTGCTCACAGGGGTCTACAACGCTTCGTGGTACCTCCCTTCGCCATCGGCGCTCTTCGACACCTACACCGGCTCGATCCTCCTCGCCAAGATTATCCTTGTGGTCGCGCTGATCCTGCTGATCTACCTGCACAACGTGTACTTCGGGAGGAAGATAATCCGGTTCGCCGAGGAGAAGAGGCTTGACCAGCTGAAAGCCGTAAGGAGGACGAGCAGGCTCGTCTCCGTGGTCAATCTGATCCTGATGCTGGCAATCCTCCTGCTCGCGGTGTTGCTGCAGACGCCCCTATGACCACCAGGGGCGAGAAGGCATGCAGGGTCAGGCCCCCAACGGGACCTCTGCACGAAAACTTGCCGCACCTCCTCTCTCGATTTCGGTGCTGCGCTCTCAGATTGTAGATAATGCTGGAAATGGCTCTGAGAACCACACGGCCTCCGCCTTCTGCCTGCTCCCGTTCCCCGATGTCTGCTCCCTCAGGGTCCAGCCAGGACCCACTATTGGGTCAACGCCTTGACCTTCGCCGAAAAGGGACGGAATCTCTCGGGGAAGCTGACGGGCTTGACGCTGTGCACGCAGAACTGGGGGGAGGGACCCAGGACCATCTGCCTCCGCCACAGGTCAGACTCCCCGTTCCCGAGCAACTCGGCTACTTCATCATAGTACGACTTGTACGGCGTCCCAACGACCTTCTCAATCCAAGTGGCATAACCCGCCTCGCCTAGAGAGAGGCTCCCCAGCATCCGCTTGAAGACTCCGCCGGCGCCCTTCAAGTAGTCCGCGGCGACTGAATCGTGGAGGTCCTTTATCCCGCCTGCCACCGCTGCATCGTTGAGGGAGCCGAGGGCAGCGAAGTCTTCCACCAGGTACCAGTCCTCATAGAGCTGCCTGTCCTTGGGGCCCCAGGGGAGGGGGCCTACGCGGTAAGACAGCAGGTCGGCGACTAGGTCAGGTCTGGCAGCCCTGAGAGCTGACTGGAAAGATCTGAGCTTGCCCTCGTACGCGGCCGCAGAGGCGCCAAGGCGCGGCCAGTGCCAGAACACATACGCAAGTTCAGGTGCCATGACGGCGAGTGGTCCAAGTGCCCCTGGCGATTAATGCTTCGGCCTTCTCTGCTCGCTTCGCCTGGCTCTGCGACCGTGCCGCGCGGTACTCTTGGATGACCCAGGGCCCGATTGAGGGGCAGACCAAGGGGTCGATTTCCCCATTTGTGATGCACCCTGACTCGTACGGGCTGGTGATGCACGGCGCCTTCTCGATGGAAGCCATGTCCGTCGGGAACCTCAAGGGCCTCAGCTTGTAGGTCCATCTCCCCTCCTCGAGGGTCTTCACCCTCCCGATGAGGCCCCTGCGCTCCAGCCTTATGGCCAGCCTGGACCCGTCCCTGCTCGAGAGCCCGAGCTCCTTCCATACCTCGCTCTGGAGGACGCCGTCCTTTCCCCTCTCCAAAACCAGTTTGTACACCTGGGAGGTGAGGTCAACGAGCTCTTCCTCGGTTCTCTCTACTGGGTCGGCGGACCGTTCCTTCCTAGGATGGGGTCGCGTCTGCCTCTTCTCCTGGCCCGCCTTGACCTCTTCTTTCTTTTCTTTCATTTTGAAATCTACCTGGAGTGTCTTGAGGGCTTGTACTTGCTCACAACTCTCTTCTTTTCTTCCCGCCGCAACCGGCACTCATCATCGCAATCTGAGGGATATTTTCGAGTCTCCAGTTCAATTGGCACCGTCTCCGCTTCCACCGCTCCGTTCCTTCCCCGGCAGGACATGTTTGTCGCCGTTCAATTGAACGGTCCCTTCGGAATAGTTTCGCCCCAAAGAACTATGGGAGGACGACAAGAGACAGGTACCGCAAGGGGAGTCCTCCGATAGTAAGTCAAGCCTCGCTGTTGGTTCCTACATCCGCAGATAGGGGACACCGCGCCTGAGTGTCATCGGGTAGATGGTTGTGGCATCATCCTCACCCCCGGGGGCAGGTCTCGAGCCCAAAGTCCATCGACCAGACTCTGCTCCCTCAGGCTCCCAGGGGCCATAGGAAACGAGACCCCAGGAGTAGAAACCGTTAGCACGTCTTACACCAACCATTCCCGGAGGGCAAGGCTACAAGCGCAAGCATCCTTTCCGAAGGCCCACAAGCAGTAGAGACCATCAACATAGTTCAAAAAACACACAGGGGAGGAGTAATAATCAAGCCGTGGGTCTCTACCATTGCTGCGGTAATCGCAGGGCGCCCGTATAGACCACGAAAACTGGCTCAAAAGAGGAGGGAAAAGGGGCATAATCAAGCCGCAATTCTATACCAATCCCGACGGGGACCGTATACGCCAGAGAATTGGTCAGAGGATACAGATGGGCTAGAAACTGTAACTAAACCGTCGGTGCTTACGACTCCACGGATTCTGGGTGGGACGCTGCACCTGCCAAGGTTTGATTGCCTACGCAGGGTCGATTCGGTGATACCCGCATGAGACGCAGAGAACGCCCACCGGCGTCAGCCTCAACTTCCCCGTGCGAGTCGGTCCGTCCCCCTGGTTCACCCTCAGCCGGTGCTGGGCGTACACGGAGACGAGTCCCTTCTTCTCGACCCCCTTCTCCGCTTCTGCAGGGCATGGCTTCAGATGGTTCGACGACGCTTGCCTGGCCCTGATCTCTGCCAGGGTCCCTTCGGTCAGGTCATGCCGCTGCTCGGTCACGATCCCGCGCCTCTGGAGGTACTCCAGCGCCATCCGGACCTCTCCGGTGAAGACATGGCGGACGCCAGGACAGTTACCCTTCATCGCCTGGACCAGCTCGTCGAGGCTCTTCGGCCCCTGCTGCAGCGTCTCTACGGCGCACGCGACCAGCGGGGACGGTAGCTCCAGAGGGATGAACTCCAGCCTGTAGACGGACAGGATGACATGGTTGAGCGAGCCGCACTTCGTGCAGGCCCAGAAGATTCGATGCCACTTCGATTTGCCGTTCGATTCCACCTTGACGTAGAGGGTCCTATGCGCTTCGCGCAGCCGGCATTTCGGGCAGAGCCTCGCCGAGAGGCCGAGGTTGGGCATGCAAAGAATGATCTACGGGTCATTTAACGAGGCGAGTGTGCTTGGACGTTGGGAACTGTCCTTCAGTCCGGGATGGTTGCTTCTAGGCTCGACAGGGCGACAGTAGTGTCGCAGGCTGAGCAGAGCCCTCGCTTAGGGCTTTTTCACGACTCGTTCCGTACTGGAGTGAGCCTCTGTTTTTGTTTGGGGGTTTTGGTTTGCTGTATTCGCAGCGCGCTCAAAGCAGCCGGGAGTATTTAACGCGCGGAAGGTTTTCGGCTTCTAGGCTTGACACGACAAGGGCCCCAGGCTTGACATCAACGACGCTAAGCTTGACACCTGGGCTCGAAGGGTGACATCCAGACCCGAAGGGGGACATTTTCGGGTTCAAAGGAGACAAATCTGGACAAAAGGGTGACATAGGTCTCTACTGAAACCAGAGGAAAGGTGACATTTCCGGGCAAAAGTGGACATTGGTCTCTACGGTAAGCTGGGAAAGAGGACATTTTTCGAGCGAAGAGTGACATCGGTCTCTACGGGAGGGAGGGCAAAGGGCGCCACTATCAGGCGAAGGATGACATCCTGGACCGAAAGGGTGACAAGATCGGACCTGAAGGGTGCCAAATCAGGAGGAAGAGTGATATCTGGTTTCGAGATGCGTTCCGCTTCCCTCGTCATAGAAAACCGCGGCGGAACAGTTTCACTCCCGGGTCTGTCGGAATCTCGCCGTTAAACGCCGGGAATTAAGTAGCCGGTCTCTTCAGATGTCTCTTTCGACTCGCTTTGGCCTACGTCACCCTCCCCGACTGGCGCCTATTCAAGTGGGAGTATGTCGGCTCGATCTACGGGGCCTCCAAGCAAGACATCCCCCGCGTGGTCCTGAAAGAGCTGATGGATAACTTCCTGGACGCGGCAAGCGCCCAGGGCGTGGACCCTCGCACCCAGGTGGAGCTTTCTCCGGACAGAGACTTGAAGACGCTGGAGATTAGGGTCAGGTCCAACACCCACTGGGAGAAGGAGAGGATCGAGCTCGTCTTCTCCTCTCCGTTCGGCTCGTCGGTCAGCAGCAAGAACCTGGTCAAGCTCCCGAACCGGGGGCTCTTCGGCCAGGCGATGAAGGTGCTCCAGGCCCTCCCCTATACTCTGGCGATGGAGCAGGGCCTCCCACTCCCCCAGAGCCTCCCGATCCGTGTTGAGACGGCCTACGGAGGCAAGAAGCACGTCTTCTTTGTGGGGGCGTCCGTAGACGAAAGGAACCGGAGCGCAACGCCCGTCCTGGAATCATCCATGCCGGGAGACGCTCCCGCCGAGGCGTGGACCGAGGTTGCCGTGAGACTCCCTTTCACGTATGACCTGGGCAGGTGGTCGAT
>DAHVIE010000036.1:0-6715 GCA_027322035.1 Nitrososphaerota archaeon | reverse complement strand
TCCCCGGCGAGTTCGTCAGGGACAGCGCCTTCCCGTTCAAACCCCTGGAGGAGCTGGTCGCCAGGATAGACGGCAAACGGGTTGTAATAGAAAAGCCGTAGCAGGCCCTGACACCGGCAGGCGCTCAAAACAGCAGACTCTGGGCGCTCTCAGAAGCAGTATTATCAGGCCGCTACAGTGAATGGGAGGCATGACCGAAGCCCCTTTACGTACTTCTGCGTCGGCGTTCGTCTTCACCCTTGTCCTAGTCGCCGCGTTCTCAGTGTTCCTGGTCTTCAATGAAGACCCCTGGGCGTTCGGCCGGTTCATGGTGGTTGGGATCGCCTACCTCGCCGCGATCGTTCTCTCGTTCGTCTGGTTCGCAAGCCCAGGGAGAAGGGGTCATACCATGATCCTGCTGGTGGCGACGCTGGTGATGCTTGGCGGCGTCTACGCCCTGTCAGGAGGAAACGGCTATCCCGCTACCAACGTCACCAATTCTACCTCCTATTCTTGCACGACGATTACGATTACGTCGGGAACAAACTCCAGTGGCTACCCGGTTCATGGGACCCAGTACAATACCCAGTGCAACGGCACCACGTTCCCTGTCCAGAACGTCCCGCTCGCCTTGGGATACAACCTCCTCGCCTGGGTGCCCCTCGTCGGGTGCGTGCTCTTCTCCATGCCCGTATGGAATGGCAAAGGGGCGTCGAGGTACGACGGTCTTGCGCGCCTCATCGGAGGCTCCGTCCCCGCGGCCGCGATCCTCCTCAACCTGGTAGGCATACAGGCGGCCGGCTCGCTCCTTCAGCTTCCAGTCCTCCACCTGCCGCTGAACCCTTACCTCGCCTACGGCATGTGCGATAGCATCACATCGACCGGCGGATGCGTGTACGTGAACCAGCTCTATGTGCTCGTGGACTACGCGTTCTGGCTCGGAGTGACCATCCTCGCATCCGCGGCGATGAGCGAGTTCGTCTCGCACAGGATGAATGCAGGCGCCCCATTGAGGAACGCCGGCCTGTATTCGCTGGCTCTTGCAACAGTCCTCGTTGTCGGGCTGGCGGTCGTCCCGGCTTCGATTGCAGCGAGCGGGGTCCTGGTCTATCCTGGGAACAGCTTCTCCTTCTATCCGAACAGCAGCTTCGTGAGGATACCCTTCGCGGCGACCCACAGCACACCGCTCAGCGGCGCCTTCGAGTCCAGCGCCCCCGTGGATGTATACGTCCTGAATTCGAGCCAGTTCGTCTCGTTTGACCAGGGTGGGGGGTACTGCCCCGTCTCCTCAGCCGCGCCGCTCTTCGCAAACGCTACCCGAGGGTCAATAACGACGAATGTCGAGAGCGGTTCCTACAGCCTGGTCTTCTGCGCGCCATTTCAGTCCAACGGAGCGAGCATACAGGTGAGGGTGACGAGCCCGGTCAAGTTGTCCTCCTGAACCTAGGTAGCTCACGGCTGAATCATCCGTCTTCCCTCGACGGACTATCCCGGTTACGCGCACCCCTCTTCAATCAGCCCACCATACTATCCATGTGTGCTTCTTATTCCCGGATGAGGTTCAGACCTTGTCTTGCCCTGGCAGGGTGAACAAGGACGGGGAGTCAGGGTGCACGGGTTGTCGCGAAGCGGATTATGGCCAAAAGGAGCTCTGCTTAATAAGAAAAGAGGGTGTGTCGCTGGTAGCAGCTGGGCAACGCGGGGCAGCTTTTGTCTGTCGCGACAACGCCGTGCAATGATGACCGGGCCCTCTCTCAGAGCAGGTTGAGCGCCATCTGCAGGGTCTCCCTGCAGGTCTTCTCCGCCTGGGGGTCCCCCTCCACCAGCATCTGCGGGGTGGTCTGTCCTGTGAAGTCCTTCAGTTCGCTTACGGGTATGACCTTGGCCCATATCCTCCCGTTCGTGAAGTTCATGACGAACAGGATCATGGGGACTGCGTACTTCGTCGCCGTCCTCAGCTCCGCGAGCACTTTCCTCCGTGGTATGTGCCTCTGCCTCGTCCCGTCTTCCTTCAGCGTCAGGGCCTTGAAGGCGCCGACAGCCTTGGCCTTCCGTGTCTCGGGAGACCCGGGAGCGTAGAAGACGTAGTCTGGGGTCCCTTCCTTTATGCTGTTGTCGAGCAGCTTCCCCGCTCCGCGGAGGACCTCCTCGGCGAACTTCAACTGGGCCTTGTTCCCCCTCTCCCTGTTCGCCATCCCTTGCAACTTGGTCAGCTTGCCATGAATGACCGGAGGAGTCTCGCCGCTGATGGGCGGGTTTGCAGGCTGCCCTTGTAGAGCCCCCGCCTCGGTCTTACCAGCCATCCCCGGCACTGGCGGTTCTGGCTCCACCAGGTCGATGAGGTCGTCCATCTCGTCCATGACGATGTAGCATCTGGTCAGCATTTCATCGGCTTCCAAGATTAGGTCCTTCAGCGCCAGGTCGGCCTCTGCGCGCTTGTTGTACCATTTCTCGTATTGGACCGCGATGTCCCTGTAGGAGGCCTCCCTCATTTGGTACTGTTCGGCAATCTCATTCGTAGCCTCCGCCTGGGATGACACGGTGGCAGTGAGGGCGTCGACTGAATTGGACATCTCCTCCACTTCGGGCTTCAGCGCCGAGACCTCAGACAGGCCGTTCTGGACACCGACTATTGCACCCTCCAGCGGCCTCAGGCGGTCCGCCAGCTGCTGGTCGATGTAGTCGGCCACCTTCATCTTGTTGGCTTCTTCTCGCTTCGAGGTGTCGCGGGCAGCACCAAAGGAATCTGACGCTACGATGATGAGGATGATGGTGGAGGCGGGCTGTATGATGAACAGGGCGGACCCTTGGAGGAGCCCCCACGGGACTGAACTGGAGACCTCAGAGACGATCGCGGTCAAAGCCATAGAGTACAGCACGACCATGGCGGATACCGTGGCCACCCTCCTTCGGGTCTCGTGGGCGGTTCCCTCCTCCAAGCGAGCCCCGATGTCCTTCGCTATGTACCCGAGTAGGGGGATAATGGTGACAAGAAACAGCAATAGGTCGTTCATGATAGGCCCTCCAGGTCCTCCCTGAGAACGGCGAGCCAGGTCCCCACCTTCCCCACGATTTCCGTAACCGGGACGATGTCGGGCTCCTCCAGTATCACCTTCCCGATGAGCGAGTGCGACCCGAATTTGCTGGCAACCCATCGCTTCAGCGCCCTGGTGTCCACTTCGCGTCTATAGGACGAGACGCTTGTCTGGCCAGCGACCACGCCTTCCTTCTGCGCCGATTCCCCTGGAGCGGACGCGGACATCAGGAGCCTGCGGCCTACGGGCGTATTTGGTAATGCGTCCGTATGATTTGAGCGTGGGCCGTGTTCAAACTATCCGTATCCACCAACGACCGTGGTGTTCGACCAGTGCGGCGGGCGAAAGGGCCTATTGCGCATCCGCCGGGTCAGGTTCATCCAAGTGTTGGGCATCGACTACCCGTCGGGGTGAACTGGTTCCTACCAGAGGCGAATTCCCGGCAAGCGCCGAGCCGCCTGGTCGCGGATTCGATCGCGGCGTCTCTACGGAGATGCTTTGGAATAAATTCCAAAGTCTCAAGTTGGAGCCCTAGGCCTAGGCAGGCAGGTGACTGGAGAATGAAGGTCAAGTACGAAACCGCCGGTCCGTTGTCGTCCGTCTTCACCAGCCCCGAAGCGCGGATTCTGGACCAGGCTTTCCTGGTCGGCAACATGAAGCAGACGATTCCTATGCTCGAGGAGTCGACCGGCCTGAGCTTCAAGACCGTCCAGAAGGTCCTCCAGAGACTCTCTGGAAAGGGCTTCGTGGCTCCCGCAGGGAAGATCGGGAACGCCAAGGCCTACCAGTTCAGGGTCGAAAACGACCTACACGAGCTGATCGAGTGGGCGACGAAGTACCAGTTCACTAGGACTGACTAGGCTCTAGCTTCTCTATCTGAAATCGGGTTGATTCTACCTTTGATTGTGGATCTGGCAAAGCTTCCCTCATTACCCTATCAGTTGTTTCACTTTCTCCATTATATCTTGTGCGAAAACCGTGCTCCCACAGTGTTCACAGGCCGCTTGGTTCCCTTCCTTCGGTAACGACATCGGTGCTCCACACTGAGGACACTTGACCACTTGCAGAGAGAGTCCTCCTCTACTCATGTAGTCTCTTAGGAACCCGAAGTCCAAGGTTATCTGGATTCGGTCACGTCTCTTCTTAGCCTCAATGGCCTGCTGACGTTGGACTAGTTGGTCCTGGATTAACGTTCTGAATTTCGTGAATTCTATCTCGTTACGTACGCCCGTCACATGGAAGATGTGCTCACCGGTCGAATCGCTGATTGAGACATACTTCATCATCAGACCGCCCATTGAAAGGCCGCTGAGGTCGTCTATTGAGAAGCTCAGGTCAATGTGATAAGACTTGGCGAATAAGCCTCGTTCCTTGATGAAGACTAGCCGTTGAGTAGTCAAAGCTAGGTACCCCCTAATCCTCCGCTTCACCATCCGGCGCTGACCATTCACAACTGTCATCTTGCCAACTTCGTGGTCTGCATACCAGTATTTTGTGACCGACTCACCGTTCTGAAGCAACAATGCCCCAGCCCACGGAGCCTGAAACGTCGCCGAGGGCCCATTCAGGAGTTGGGGCGATTGCTGCGCTTTTGCAACTCCTGAAAGAGGCTTCGCAATGGTTTCAACAGGGCGCCCGCATTTTGTGCAGAAAGCTACTCCTTCGCCGATTTCGTTGCCGCAATTCGTGCAGAACTTCAAGGATTGCGAGACTCTGATAGCATGAGCGTGGATTGTGTATAAGTCTTAGTGGTGCATCCTAGAACATGCCTGATTCCTGAAATGTAGGTCGACTCCCAAAGACTGAATTTGAATGTTTGAGGGAGTATGGAAAAATGCTGATTCAATATGCTTGCAAAGGACATTCTGCCCTTCCCGAAGCGATGGTTTGCTACAATGCTATGAGCTTGGAATCTTCTTATAATGCAAGTTCAATAGAAGGCCGCATGACATCTTCCAACGAGCCGAAACAATGTGGAAGATGCCAAGGCAAGGGTGTCATAATCACGAATACTGTTTGGGGTACAAAGGCAACCTGTCCCGTTTGCAAAGGAACGGGCTGGGTACGCGTTTAGCCCTGATTCGTAAGCAATCATCAGGAAATACAGCGCTGTTGAAAGCTCGAGTAACAAAATCAGGACGTGCTGGCCCTTCTTGTGTGTGAATGACTCCTCATGATTCTGGTCGCGTAAGCTGTTGGGAGAGTTCGCTGTCTTATTGATTAGTACTATGGCTCGGTTCTTGGAGACGATTTCAGATTGAAACGAAGCTATTGCCCGAAGTGCGGTCGACGGGTCGACAAATCTCGAATCTATAGACAGGTGCGGTACCGTTGTGTTGGATGCGGAATCACACTGAGATTCTGTGTCTGCAAACCTCCATCGTGGGAGAAAACCTTCACGTTCGGCAGGATTGTTGCCGCAGTAAGACCCTATCGAAGCCTCCAAGACGAGCTCTGGTTTGAAAGCAGGGTGGACCGTGGAGAAGTCAGTTCCTCAAAGTCGCTTCGTTCCTTCGAGGTCGCCAAGAGATGGGCGACTCGAGCGGTTCAGGAATTAGAAAGGTAACCTCGTAGAGGCAAGTTCTGCTCCTGAGACCGGTCCAGCGATTTTGGTGGGTCAACGCATCGGCTGTCATTCGTTCAAGAACTTCTGTAGCCAAGGTTAGTTCGGAAGCTTCAGCACGACCTTTCCGGTAGGCAACGTCGCCACGTACTCCCACCCTTCCGTCAGATAGGCCTCGACCTCGCTGACTGGTATGGCCCTCTGGTGGTTCCCGTTGTTCGCCGTCGCCCCAAGCAGCCTTTCCCGAACCATCTTCTGAATCTCGGCGTCCTCCATGTTCGCCAGGTCGAGCTTGTCGACTTCCTCCTTGCTGTACCCGCCTACCTTCTGCAGGATCCCCCGCTTGAACTCAGCATTCCTGTCTCCTCTCTCTCCCGACGCGCCGAGGATTGTCAGGTTGGGGATTGCCTTCACATATTCGCTGACCATCTCATCCTGAGTGGGCTTCATGTAGCTCCCAGACACGCCGATTGTGTGCCCCATCAGCATCTCCGTTATGATAGGCTTGACCCCGGACATCTCCATCCTTGTCTTGAAGAACTTCCGGTAAGAATGACATTGTTTCCACTCGTAGCTCCGGTAGTTCTTGGTGTCAGTGAGCTTCTCCCTCATCTTCATCTGGTTCAGGAGCTCCCCCATCTGGTTCTTCAGGGTCCTGACGCCGACCGGCTTCACCTTGCTCTGATCGAACCTCCTCTTGTTCACCTCTCTGACGAAGACCGGGGACGAAGGGGTGATGACTTCCCCCACCTTCTCGCGGAGCTCCCGGTACTTCAGTAGGTATTCGTAGCACTCCGGTGAAGCGAAGGTGTCATACTCCTCAAGTTCGCCCCTGTAGATCGTGACCCTGGCGAGCTTCCACCCTTCGAACTCCACCTCCTGTAGGTCCCTCCAGCGGAGATACTCTAGTGAGCCAATCCTTGCGCCGGATGAAGTCAGGAAGAGTACGAGGCACTTTGTCCTGAGGTCTGCGACCGTCACCACCTTGCGGATCTCGTCGAGCGTCGGCGCCCTGTCCTGGCCCGACTTCCTCACCTTCGGGATGAACTGGTTGACGTAGTCCCAGTCGACCCCCTTCACCCTGTTGATCTCGAGAAACCTCCGAAGGGAATCCCGCCAGAATGCCGTGGTGGAGGAC
>DAHVIE010000035.1:0-7435 GCA_027322035.1 Nitrososphaerota archaeon | reverse complement strand
GTTCTTCACGAGACCTACCACGCCTGCGTCTTCAAACTGAGAAGGAGCCCGGCGGACACTGTCAAGGCTCTGTTAGACTACATGGACCTCGCAACTTGCCTGCCGATTGGCCCTGCTATCGTAGAGCGCGGCCTGAAGCTTGCCCTCAAGCATTCGCTGGGAGGCAGAGACGCGCTCATCTTGGCTTCTTACCTGTCATCCAACGGAGTCAAGGGCTTCGTGACGATGGACAAGTCTCTGTTGTCACTCAAAGAAGTCAGATTCGGGAAGAGGGTACTGAGGATATCGTCTCTCCCAGCATATTGATCTCCCAAGGCAATCGCAGTCGCAAGCCTCGGCGACCAGTGCAGCCTGTCCAGCACCCATCCCCAACCCGAGGATGAGGTATTCCCGGCGGAGGCGCAACGAACCCCCTACGCGCCTAGGAGCTCGAGCGCGGCATTAACGAAAAACTCCGCCCCTTTCGACGACCGCCCCTGCGCCTGCGCTTCGGTCGAAGCGTTAATCGAATGGTATTCGGAAGGTGCGCCGTCGCCATGGCCCCTGATCTTGCCTACGTGTTTTGGCACTGGCCCCGCCCGGGCGTTTCAGCGGGCGTGTATAGGAGGAAGCTAGGTTCCTTCCAGTCATCCCTGAGGGCCGCCAGGCCTGACCTGGTCGCCGACCTCCTGTCATACCGCGTGGACTCTCTCCCATGGGGCCCCAGAGACTCCCCGCTCTACGAGGACTGGTACCTGGTGGAAGACTTCTCTGCTCTTGGCTCTCTCAACGATGCCGCCGTCACAGGCAGCACCAAGCGCTTCCACGACTCGGTGGCCGGGGACTATCTGAAGGGCGCCGGCGGGGTCTTCAGACGGGTGCTGGGGAGCATCCCTTTACGCAAGGCGAGATATGCCACATGGATCGAGAAGACCGTGGGGACACCCTACCAGTCGTACTATGAGGAAGTGAAGGAATTGCTGGGGGAGACGAAGTCAGACCTATGGCGGAGGCAGATGGTCCTGGGACCCTCGCCCCAGTTCTGCGTGCATAGCATCGAGCCCCTCGACTTCCCGGAGAACTTCCGTCCTTTCGGGGCGAAAATCAGGGCCGTGGTCAATCCGCGCCCCTGAAAGCCGAGGCGCCCGAGCTACCGCTCACGGTTCATCTGAGCGGCGGAGTCTGGTGGGGGAAGAGGTTCGTCACGCGTGGTCTAAAGAGGAGATATTCACATCTCCTCTGCCTCGCAAAGAGAAGCTCCCCGAAGGTCCTGCAAGGAACAAGGTACGAGCTTCACTCGTTGCCATTCAGTGAAGTTGCCGCGAAACTGGACGAGAAGTTGAAGGACTTGCACCGGTCGATGCCATCTGAGCTATGCCTTCGGATTCGATGATCCAGTCAGGAAGTCACGGCGACCGTTTGCTCAGAAGTGCCGCCATCCGTCGAACTGGGGGCATCGCCATGATGATAGTAGCGCTTGGCGATGGTCATGACCTTTTCTAGATTCGAGAGCAGAGTGGACAATCTTTCTCGTCCATCTCCAACCTGAAGGCCTCGGGCCTTCTCCAGGTACATCTTCACGTTTTCCCTGTTGCCCCTGTACAGCTCGATCCTGGCCGCAGTCTCGTAATCGACCACCGCCGTTGTCCTGTCGCCCCTCTCTATCGCTTCCGTTGCCTTCTGAACCTGCAGCTCTGTCGCCTCTATCAGGGCGATCTGCTCTTCGGGTTTGAGATACAGAAAGTAGCTCATAGCGTAGTGCAGCCCTTCGTCTCCCTGACATAGGATTGAAAGCGAGTCCTGACCAACAGGCGTCGGCTCCGTCTTGGCCGCAGCCTTCCCACGCCGAAACAGGTTCATCGTCGTTTGCCCCTCACTGCCCAGCAACCTGCGAGAATATCCTGAGGTCTCTGAGGTCGCCTTTGCCTGGTTGCAATATCGTGGCAAGCTCTCTGAACCATCTCTCGGGGGCATAGGCGCCCTCTTGCCAGTAACCGACGCCGAACCCGAAGACTCGGTTGCTTTTGTAGGCGGGCGAACCGACGATCTCTGGATACATCGATGAGATGTGCTGCATGGACGGTCTCACCATGGTAAACACTATGACGTCCGCGTCGCCCATCTTGTTGCCAATCCACTCCCTTGATGTTTCGGCGCTGCCGCATGCTCCCGAATCTTGGGTCACGACTCTCGACCCTAGACGTGAGATTTCGTGGGCCACCCAAGAGTTCCCACCTGTCACGAACTGGTACCCCTGGAAGTCGGTGAACCACAGGACCTTGCGGCCGTCAGACCTCATCTCAGAGGAGGTGCGGTCTACGTCTTCGCGGATTTTGTTGATTGTGCGGCGCGCTTCGTCCTCGACCCCAAAGAAGTAGCCGATGAACTCCATCCACCTTATCCTGTCGAAGAGACTCGGTTCGTACCAGGCGTCGATGGTCGCATAAGGCAGGTTGTAGTGGCGCAACGCTCCGGCCAGAGATGGATTGTCGTGGGGGTACGCGAAGGCGAAGATGACGTCATACTGCATGCTTCTCAGCGCCTGCAGGCTTTCCGCGTTCTGTATCTGGCCGCTCCTGAATCTGCCGACGAGGTCAGGCAGTACCAAGTGCGCCTCTTGGGCGTTGACAATTCCTACGAACCTGTCCAGGATTCGGACCGAATCGTTGAGCCGAAGCGCGAACGCGAGCGTTATTGGCGAGCTTGCGACCGCCCTGCCTACGGGTCGGCGCAGAATCAGATCTGCTTTCCTTCCGGGCGGCTCGGATTTCATATAAAGAAGGATCCGTCTACCCAGAGCGTCTGTCAGGTTCAAGCTCCCGTCCTGATTAGGCTCGACTACGAAGTTGGCCATCCCTATCACCAAAAAGGACGAAGCAGGGTAAACCTACTTCGCTCCGTGGGCTGACTTCAGGTGCTCGGAGAGTTCTGGCGCGCTCTTGAAGGTGACGCCGCAACAGGCCAGCCTGTCCTGCCCGTGAATGGTCTCGATGTGCTTCGCGTATGCTCCAGCTTCCTTGAAGTTGACCCCGCAACAGCTGAGTTGGGTCGCTTTTGCCGGCATTTCTTTTTCACCGAGCTTCTAGACCTTCACTCGCTTTTGACCTCGTCGTACAATTTGTAACAATCTGTGTTATCGTGGAGATCCATCTTGCAAGGGGTATCCGGCGGAACATGACGCGTGGCAGGCAGGGAAAGGGCTGGGAAGCACTATGAAACGGGTTTATGACGTGCGGAACGCAGAAATAACGACCCTTGGCCCTTGGGCGACTGGCTTGGCTCAGGCGCGAAAGAGTGTAATCAGGTCCTTCAGGTTGGACGAGTCGGTCCTCCAGAGGCTCGAAGAAGAGGCAAAGCGAAGGGACGTAAGCACCAACACGCTGATGAACCAGATTGTGTCCGGCTTCGTGAACTTCGACAGATTCTTCGAGAAGCTCGGAATGATGAAGATCGCTCACCCCACCTTCAGTCACCTTCTGCAGTCAGCTTCCGAGGAGGAGGTCATCAATGCCGGCAGGAGCGCTGGCAGGGATGTGCCGAAGGCCATAATCTCGGCCAAACAGGGCTCCATGACCTTGTACGCCGCGATAGACTTCCTAAGGATGATGGGGGACTACGCGAACTTCTACAAGTATAGCGAAATCGGAGAGGGAGGGGTAAGGACGCTGACCTTAATGCATGAGTTAGGCCCGAAAGGCTCCCTGTTCCTGATGCACTACGCGGGAGGGGTTCTCGAGCAAGTCGGAATAAGAGCCAAGTATTCCTCGACCGACCATTCGGTCACCATCGAGTTCTGAAGTTCGATCAGAGAGTTTCTCGTGTTACAGTTTGTTATATGATGTTACGGTTTACACGTCCTCATAATATACGAAGTTCTCGGTGTTCGCTGCGAAGATAATTGGCCAAAGGTAAAATCGCAATCTCGAACGTCATCTTCGCATCTGTCACAATAATCCTCCTGGTGATTGCCGCCGGTGGGTTCGCTCTGTACACAACCAAGCAGGGCACCGTCACGACTACAACGGCCATATCGGTCGAAACTACCACGCTGGCGTCGAACCGGTCAGTCTGGTTCGAAACGGGCGGTCTCTATAACGGGCAGGTTGTGACATTCGTCTATCCGCGTCAATACGCTTGCACACCCAGCCTGCTGACCTTCTTCCCCAACCAGACGGCGGCAGCGTCCCAGACGAACTGTGAAGTGGGCGCTGGCAACGGCAGCGCCGAGACGGGGGCCGTTCCGCTGTGGGTCGTAGTCCCTGCATATGCAGGACTATCCATATTCGGCGTCCAAGCCCTGGGCGCTTCTCCGCAGGGGTATCCAATCTTCGACAACCAAACGATAATCACCGATTGTGGCGCGAGCGGGACGCCCTCCGGCTGCCCCGACCACCCTCTGCTACTGTACTCTCCGTTCTTCACAGCCGTGGAACAGCACCTCGGGATTACAAACGGCTATGGCGGCCTCCCTGAAGGGGTCTTGCCCACTCCGGCTCACGACCACCTGATAGACTGCTGCTTCCAGGTCATTCCCTGGTACACCATCGTCGTCCTGAACTTCGACCCTAACATCCAGCCGAACCCTGTCACTGGGCAGTGCTCGGAAATCGTGCCTTCGTCCCTCGCCAACGCCACAGCCGACTGCCTCAACAACTATTCAGCGCTAGTCAACGCTCTGACGACTCATAACTCCGCAATCTCCCAGATAAACGCCAACAACCCCATCTGGCAGACCCTCGGAGGGCCGACCACTCAGGTGGTAGTCCCCGGCGCAGCTACGGCGGTCCAACTCAACAACGCCAATACGAACCTCTTCGAGCACTTCACGGTGAACTCGACCAACTTCTATCTCCAATACAAAGGATGAGTCACGGTGGTCTGACCAGAACCGCATGTCCTCATCCTCCCCGGTTTTGTACTAGGATTCCACTAGGGATTTCAGGGTAATCTCTTACCTGACCTTCGATTCGCTGTTAATTGGAGGTCGAAATTGAACGCTGAGCGCAGCAGGGATGGTCCTTCACATTCGCCCAAACTGGCGTGTGTACCCCTACTTCTGTTCTTACCACACATCGATAGAGGCGACCGCCACCGCCGGGGGATAGCAACTAACGCAGGGACGAGCTCCACTCCGCGCATCCTCGTGCCGGACCGGCATGAAATCGCGCCCACAGATCTTCGGACTGGCGGGGGCGGCAGCTCTATACCGTTGACCTTCTATCTGCCTTCGCCTTCGGGACTCCGGTCCTGGGCGAAGGAGTTGGCCGGTAGTCGCCGGGCACGGTCCCGAAGGCGACGTTGAACCTGTTCCATCCGTTGATTGCGACCACGGCCATGGTGAGGTCGACGAGTTCCTTTTCGGCGAAATGCTTGCGTGCCTCCTCGAACACGTCTTCGGGGACACCCGAAGCGGCCACAAGTGTCACCGCCTCTGTCCAGGCAAGCGCAGCGCGCTCCTTGGGGGTATAGAATGGTGTCTCCCTCCAGGCCGAAAGGGCGTAGATCCGCTGCTCGGTCTCGCCGGCCGCTCGGGCGTCCTTCGTGTGCATGTCGAGACACCACGCGCACCTGTTGATCTGCGACGCGCGGATCTTGATCAGGTTCAGGAGCCCGGATCCTAGGCCGCTGGATTCGACGTATTTCTCAAGGCCCAACATCGCCTCACGGACGCCGGGCGCGACCTTTCCATAGCTCAACCTCGGTTTCATAGATTGGGACCGCGCCGCTTCGGTTCTATAAGATGTGCGCCAAAGGGCTTCGGGGCAGATCTCGCCACACCCGTGTAAGCTCGACGTCCCGAAGGGCTTTGGGGGAGAGCATAAGGGAGCTCCTAGCTACCCAAAGGGCTGGAGAAGGACCATTGGGGAAGAGGGACGAACGTCGGGAAACCGGTGGCCGGCAGGCCTTGAAAGGGACGACGGTCTACGCCGTAGGGCACTCGACGAGGGAAATCCAGGAATTCATCGAAATACTGCGAGCCCACAACGTGGACACTCTGGTCGACATACGCACGATTCCGAAGTCAAGGCACAATCCGCAATTCAACGGGAACGACCTCGCGCTTTCGCTCTGCCAAGGAGGGATCGGATACATCCACCTCAAGGAGCTGGGGGGCCTCCGCCGTCCTGCCAAGGATTCGAAGAACACAGGGTGGCGCAACGCGAGCTTCCGCGGCTTCGCAGATTATATGCAGACGGAGGGGTTTGAGGCCGGCTTGGAAAAGCTCGGGCGCCTCGCAAAAGAAAAGAGGGTCGCTATGATGTGCGCGGAGGGGAGTCCGTTCAGGTGCCACAGGTCGCTTGTGGCCGACGCCCTCACTGTGCGCGGTGGGAAGGTCATTCACATTGCGAGCAGGGGGGAGGGTCGACCCCACAGACTCACCCCGTTCGCCCGAGTCAAGGGAACTGCTCTGTCCTATCCCGCGGAAGCAGCCGAACCAAGGACCCGTCCGAAACGCCGAGTGGACATGCGTTGGCCCCGGCGAGCTACAGAGGCGGCCGACCCCAAACATCTTTGGGCCAACCAATAACAGCAGAGGTCTGGATGAGCGTGACGGATGTCTGCACAGAAGCCGAGCCGGCAGGAAATAGACGTCCGGGGCCTTCCACCGCATGAGAGACATGGCAAGGTGCTAGAGCTCTTCGACGCCCTGAAGCCAGGAGAGACCCTTTCGGTGGTGAACGACCACGAGCCGGTGCACCTGGTGGCGTTCATGAAGCATGAGCGCAGGGACTTCGACCCTGAAGCGTACAGAGCCTACGAAAGGAGGTCGGGTGAGTGGGTGGGGGTGTTCACAAAGCGCCTGGAGGTGGCTGGAGACAGGGCTGGTCCGGTCATAACGAGCTTTGCAAAAGAAAGACAGTATGGTGACTCCTCTTTTTCGCCGGTTCCCATCTATGCGACGCCCTCATATCGGGTGCTGCTCACCTACATCAGGGCCGGGCAGTTCATCCCGGTCCATACGCCTAACATTGACCTGATCTTTGTGGTGCAGTCAGGGAAAGGCACGGTGGTTGCTGGGAGCGAGAGGCAGAGAATATCCCCTGGAGACGTGATAATAGTGCCCAAAGGAGTCAGGCGCGGAATCTTGGCCGAGACCGACATGGAAGCGCTCCATGTGGTCTCTCCTCCTCCCGGCGACTCCGACCACGAAGAGGTCTCCCGGAAGATAGCGGCCGGCTCCTTCGAGTGACCACCCGGGGGATGCTGAACGCCTAGGAACATGGCCCTCCCCTTCATGGGCGTCTCCATTGCCTTCATGCTCCTCGCGCTGATGGTGGGGATTTTCCGCCTCATGGCCCAGAACGGGGTCGGCCCCGTGGTGCTGGGCAACCTCTTCGCTCTACACCCTCTGCTGATGGTCTTCGGTTTCATAGCGGGGATGATCGTCACTGAGAGGATAGCAGGCGTCGAACTCCTGCCACATACAAAGCAGACTCGCCTCTCCCTCGCAATA
>DAHVIE010000088.1:0-10862 GCA_027322035.1 Nitrososphaerota archaeon | reverse complement strand
CTCTTCCTCGGCGCTGGGATACCCGACGTTCAGTTTGACGAGGAAGCGGTCGAGTTGCGCCTCCGGGAGAGGATAGGTCCCCTCGTACTCTATAGGGTTCTGGGTCGCAATCACGACGAATGGCTCCTGTAGCTTCTGAGTGTCTCCCTCGATTGTCACCTGCTTCTCCTGCATGGCTTCCAGAAGCGCAGACTGGGTCCGGGGAGGCGCCCTGTTGATTTCGTCCGCCAGGAGGATGTTGGTGAAGATGGGCCCCCTTCGTAGCTCGAACTGGGAGGTCTTCCTGTTCAGGATGTACGTCCCCGTGATGTCGGCGGGAAGCAGGTCGGGGGTGAACTGGACCCTCCTGAATCCCAGTCCGAGGACGGCCGCGAAGGACTTCGCCATGAGAGTCTTTGCAAGGCCGGGATTATCTTCGATCAGGATGTGCCCGTTCGCAAGTATCGACAGCATGATGGTTTCAAGCGCCGCTTGCTTCCCCACCACCACTGAAGAGACCTGATCGATGATTCGCGCGTATGGACGGCTCTCCTGCGTCACCTACACCCCCTCGTTTGCCATCGCTATTGCTGCCTCCAGGGCAGACAGATAGGTTTCGTCCTTCCTCCTCCGGAATCTTGAAACAGCCGGAGAATCCGATGGATGGGGCTCGAAAATCCTTCTCACATCCTGGTCGTTCCCCGCAATCATCAACTTCTCGCGCGTCCTCATGATGGTATCATAGTCTGGCTTCAATGGTCCACCCTGCTTGACGGCGCAGGCCTCCGCGAGAATCCTGGCCAGGTCCTCTCGCGCGTGCCAGTAGCCCCTCTCCGCGCTCTCTACGCTCATGGCCATGGACCAGATTTTGCCGCGGGAAGATTGGTGCCTCGTTTTCCCTGTCGGAAACCAGTCGGAAAGGCCCGGGCTTCCAGTCACGCCGCCATAGACTAGGAGAGCCGCGGCGAGCGACAAGAAAACGAGATTGGCGTAGAGGGACGGATAACCGGCGGCGTCGGCCAGAATCACCCCGCAGATTATGATGGACCCCAGCGCGTAGGCAAATCTGTTAGGCAAGTCGTCTGACCCCGATGATTGATTTCGAACCGGAATGTTGGACCTCGTCGTTCAGCCTCCGTAGGCATGTTTCTGCGCGCTTTGCGTCTTCGTCATATACAGGGTCGATGCTGTACCTTGCCTTCTCGAAGAGAAGTGTGGCATCGTGCAGGTTCTGCCTGTCGACGGCGACCCTGCTTGTTACAAGCGCCTCGAATTCCCGTGCAGTCAGCTTCGAGCTGTCCGTCTCCTCGTCCCGGCTGAGTATCTCGCAGATTGCCCTGTAGCAGTTCAGGATGGTCGTGCGGTAGTCCGAACCTCCTCTCAAGGCGTGCACCGCCCTGCTGAGAACGTCGGAGATTCTTTCCTCATCGACTCCTCCCCCAAGGGTTCTCCCCGAGGGGGCAATGGGGACCCGTTTCAGTGAAAGAAAGAGGACCGCACCGATTGCCGAGCTCGTGGCTATCGCCCCCACCACAAGATAGGGGAGAAGATCCGGGAAGCTCGGCGCCTGGCCTTGGCCGTTGAAGCTGGTGCCGGCGTTCTTGACTAGCGTGAATATGCCGTAGAAGACCACGGCCGCCAGTCCGAGCATCAAGATCGAAAGCAATGGGCTCCCCTTCTGGCTCTCGACATACCAGAAGTCGTCCTTCTTCCGTCGCCGCTTCCAGGCACGCAATATCATGAAGCCACCGAGCACGGACAGCGCCGCCCCGAAGACGGCCAGCTCGGAATAGCTCGGGCCTTGGACAAGACTCGGTTCGACAAGGACTCCGCCGTTCCCTTGCGGGGGAAGGGAAGGCTGCGATTGGCCCACAGGGCCGGCGTTTGATGTGGTGCCGATGTTCGCAATCAGGCTGGCGGCCAGCCAGGGGAGGGCGAAGAGCACCACGACTAGGAGGACGGACCGAATCCGGCGATTCATCAAACCGAACCGCCTGGGGGAGGATTATAAAAGTAACCGTCGTTACATACCCTTTAAGCCGTTGGTGGTCGTCGGCTTCGGCCCGCACATTCAAGCCCGCACACGGTCCATACGGTCTAGAATCTCAAGCATCTTAGCAATGTAAGCTCCGAGCTTTTCTTCGTCCTTCTGGCTCAATGTGCCGCAGCCCTGGAGGGCCTCTGGATGCAGATCGTAAAGCGTGGTCCGAATCCCCAGCAACGCTCCGCGCACGTTTCGCGCTGATGACTCGTTCTGCGGCGAGAGGCCGTAAAGCATGGTAATCAATCTGGTCTGATTGAGCATCATAGAAACGCCACCCAGAATTGCGTTCTTCGAATCTTTAGTCATATCCCACTTTGTCACATATGTCACAGAGTCCCCTTCCTTCGAACCTGGTTGCAGCTCTCTTCTTATTGTCTCAAGGTTCCTTTCAATTTCATTGAGGTAGACGGCCAGTACTCTTCGATAGTTCTCGTTCAAGGGATTGTGGCGCCTACCCTGCTACCCGGAAACTATCCACTTCAGTAGCGACTTTCTTCTCCTTCTGGCCGAAGCGCGTTCCTGTCTGGCGAGCATCTGGGCGAAGCCCCTTTCGCTGTGCGTAGCTCTTGCGACCTTGTGAACGAAATCAAAGTACAGAAAGCGCTCCTGGGACAGGGAGATACTTCTGCTCTTTAGAACCCCTCTGGGCTCCTTCGGCCAGTCGGCGACGATCTCGAAACCCTCACTGGCGTACTTGTATGCGCGTCCAGCGTCGATTCCGTCCTGCGTCAGCCCAGCCGTATCGCCGTTAAGCGACAGGGAATACACCCTGGCACCAATCCTTTCGCTCACCAGGCGCTGAAAGAGAGCGGTCAGGGAAGCCAGAACGTGCTCAGTGAAAGGGCTCCTCATCGGTCTCGCTTCGACATATTTGTAGCGCTCCACCAGCGAGGGAACCTCGGTGTATTTGCAGAACCGCCAGGACGACTCCAACCCAACCTGGTCGCTCAGGTGGACCTGCACGAACCTGTCATCGCCCCTCCAGGCCAACCACATCATCTTCGCGTCTTGGACGGCCCTCTCGCGGGGGTCGCCAAACTGTGCGAACACCTTCTCGGCTTTATCCCTGAACTCTTCATCCAGGTCGGCCTTGCGTGCACCCAACCTGCTCCCCGTTCGGGTACGCTGATCAAGGCCATGGCTCTCTTCCCAGTTTCTTTCGCGCTCTATCGTGACCAGATGGGACTCGGACCATGGGCCATTATAAGTGTAACTGCAGTTACATTAAAAAGGGGCGAGCCTGGGTCACGGGAAACGAGGTTGTTCTGCGTGCGAGTACTGCTGATTTCAGATATACACTCGAACCTCGAAGCTCTCGAAGAGGTCCTGAACCATGCAAGCTTTGATGAGGTCCTCTTCATGGGAGACCTGGTGGATTACGGACCGAACCCCTTCGAGGTCTTTGAAATCCTGCAATACGTGAGAGCGAAGAGAGTCTTGGGGAACCACGATGCAGCCGCAGCATTCAAGACAGACTGCAGGAGCAGCAGTGTGATGCACGAGGCATCGGTGGTGACACGGGAGCGCATAACGTGGAGGCAAATGCCAGCGAAGCCACTCGAGGTTCTGGGCAAGGCCGGAAAGGAGCTTCAGATCGATTACGGAGGCGTCAATGTCAGAGCGTTCCATGCCGCACCGGATGACAGACTGTACAGGTACATCACAAAGGAAGAAGCTGCACAGATGGACATGAAAGGTGCGGACCTGGTAGTACTCGGGCATACCCACGTCCCATATGAAGTCAAACGACAAGGAGTCTGGGTCGTCAACCCGGGGAGCGTCGGCATGCCCAAGGACGGTGATCCCAGAGCTTCCTACGCCACCCTTGACACCGCTTCACGAAACGTGACCTTTGGAAGGGTCGAATATGACATCGAAGAAGTCGCTGCGGAGCTCGGAGACTTGCTCCGCGAACACGAGGACGTTTTCGAACTGATAGCAAAGACTCTCAGGTCGGGTCAGTGATCTCACCTTCAAGACGAGGAATGGATCAGCCTTTGATTAGGGGAGTCCCAGCGAAATGCGCACTGGAGCCAAGCTCCTCCTCAATTCGGAGGAGTTCGTTGTACTTCGCCACCCTCTCCCCTCTGGCCGGCGCACCGGTCTTGATGAACTCGCCTTCGACCGCCGTTGCTAGGTGGGCGATGAAGCTGTCCTCCGTCTCCCCTGACCTGTGGGAGACCACGATAGCAAACTCTGCGGCTCTGGCGACTCTGACGGCCTCCATAGTCTCTGTCACTGTCCCTATCTGGTTCGGCTTGACCAGAACGGCGTTGGTTGCCTTCTGAGAGATTCCCCTGCTGATGCGTTTGCAGTTCGTGGCGTACAGGTCGTCCCCGATTATCATTGATTTGCTCCCAAGCTTCTTTGTGATTGCCTGGAAGCTAGAATAAGCCTCTTCTTCGAATGGGTCCTCAACGGTGAGAAGCCTGTACGTCTCCGCGAGCTCGACGTAGTAGTCCAGCAGTTCTTCGGGTTTCAAATCTTTGCCATCGATATGGTATGTCGAGGTCTTCTTGTCGAAGAAGCCCGTCGCAGCCGGGTCGATTCCCAGCCTAACTTCAGACTCCAGACCTCCCACTGATATGGCCTCGGCAATGGCATCCAGTGCCTGCGTTGAGTTCTCGAAAGAAGGCGCGAAGCCCCCCTCGTCGCCGACGTTCACCGAAGATTCGCCGGTCCTCTTCTTGAGGATTGACCGCAGTGAATGATAGACGTCGTCGCCGAACCGCATCGCTTCACTGAATGTCTTCGCTCCGACGGGTTCTATCAGGAATTCCTGAATGGCAAGCTTGTTGCCTGCGTGCTTTCCTCCGTTGATTATGTTCATCATTGGGACGGGAAGCCTATATCTTCTCCTTCGGCGAAGGCGCACGTAGAGCGGTTCGCCGCCTGCGACCGCAGCAGCACGTGCCACGGCCATTGAGACGGCCAGAATGGAATTGGAGCCCAGGCTGCGCTTACCTGCCGTTCCGTCCAGCCCTATCATCAATTCATCAATTCTTTCCTGATCGCGGCAATCCATTCCTAGAATTTTGGGACCAATCCTCTCTCTGACGTTGGCGACGGCCTTCAGGACGCCGAGCCCCCGGTAGAAGCTTTTGTCCCCGTCTCTAAGCTCAAGAGCTTCGTGCTTCCCCGTCGATGCGCCTGAAGGCACAATCGCCCGGGCCACCACCCCTGAACTAGTCCTGACCTCAGCTTCGATAGTCGGATTCCCACGCGAATCGAGGATTTGCCTTCCCCAGACCTTGGCTATTCTATTCGAGTCTCTCGCATTCGTGTCAGCGGTCACATCCTCGGAATGGAGTATTCAGGGATTCGTCTCTCTCGTCGACTGGATTGACAAAAAGGACACTTTGCAATGGAAACCGGTACACTTTATTCATCGCACCAGCATAGACACTACTGACCACCATTCGCTTGCCAGTTCATTATCAGCGATGTCGTCGGGGACGACGGCGTAGCCGCGCGAAGAAAATCTTTCTACAAGCGCCCGGTAGACGCCTTCCGGCATCTCGACATCTCCGATCTTGCTCTCGCTCGGAGGACCTCCTCCGCAGGAGGAAGTCTCAGGGTACAGGCGATACTTCGCCCTATTACGGTCGTCCCTGAAGATGGCCACCTCCACCAAACATGCGCCTGTCCTGAACCCCCCGAATGTAACTGTGGTTACATATATAACCCTGTCCCAGGCAAACAAGAAGTAGTTGGCCATCGCCTTTGTCATGCTGAATGTGGATGTCGGAAAAGAGGAGGAAGTTTTCGCCGAGCTGAGGAAAACGGAGGGCGTGACGGAATTGAACCAGCTCTTCGGTGTGTACGACGCCATCGTAATGCTCGAAGCGGAGAGCACGGAGGCGCTGAGGACCATACTACAGGCAAGAATGCGCAAACTCGACGGCGTCAGGAGTACGCTGATGCTGATGGCGGCCTCGGACGTTTCAACCGGACAGGCCAAGCCTGGAGCCGACGAGGAGAGTTCCGGGTACCAAACCATATCGAGCGCGAGCCAGGACAGGAGCAGTGCAGAGGCCTGAACGCTGATTTGAGGTTACAGGTGTCTAGGGTTGAGAAAGCTGTGTACATGAAGATACTCAGATACGGGGCGCTCGGAATAGACAACGAAACGCTGTGCGCTGAGATGGAGGAAGAAGGATGCCCGCCGGCCGCGGTCAAGGGTGCCGTGAAGAAGCTTCTGAAGCCGAAGCACGTTTCAGATACCCAGGGGACCTCAGCCTCCATCCGGTTCAAGGAGATTCCAGGCACAAGGAAGATGAGAGTCGAAGCCGAAGAAGTAGTGCCGGGGCACGCTGTCGTCTGGGTGGGCGGGAGGTGGAGAGCAAGGCTGCTGCCTGAGAATCATGTTGGACCCAAGGAACTGATAAAGAAGGGAATGAGGTTCAATGCGTTGTGTTCGCTCTACTATGACGAAGTGCTCATATGAATGTCAGGCAAGTGGTCCAAGCTTTGGCGCCAAGGATTTCTTCGTGAATTGTCCATCTTCGGTTTCACGCCGCCCATAGCTTCAGAAGACACCTTTCTGGCTTTGACGAGGACTCTGCCCCGAATGGAGCGATCGTTGCGTAGAATGCGAACGGCGTTCAGCCCACGGGTCCGAGCTCAGCCCTGTGCCACGCCTCATGAATGAAGGCAACTAAGGACGAGCACTCGGGGGCTGCACCTCCACCGCCTCTTGGGCTGCCTCGAAGATTTGTCTGTAGAGGTCCTGGCCGTAGCTCGTTGGGAGAGGCCCGCCCTCGACGATTCGGAACGTGCGCTGACCGTCTGGCCTTCGCTCTGCGCGGAGAAACAGGTGTTCTACTGCATCCTGGGATCGGAAGCGGTTAGCCAGTTCGAAAAGGTGGGTGACTAGGAAGACCCTGATGCCCGAGTCCAGCAGCGCCCGGATTACCTCCTCCCCAATCTCTGAGCCTTCCCTCTCGTTCGTTGAGGCAAAGGACTCATTGCACAGCAGGACGCTTCCCGGCCCGACATGGTCCACTATTTTGCTCATCCTGCCGAGCTCCTCGTCGAACTTGCCGCTCTTCATTGTCACGTCCTCCTCCCGCTTGTAGTGAGTGAACAGCCCGGAAGAGACTCCCACGGAGAACTGCTCTGCCGGCGCGAACATGCCCGCCTGGGTCATAAGGTATGCAAGACCTAGTCCACGCAGGAACGTAGACTTCCCTCCCTGGTTCGCGCCTGTAATGACTAGGAGGCTCTTGCCGTCGGCCTTCAGGTCGTTGCCCACAACCCTTTGGTCAAGCTTCAGGGTGAGGCAGACGTCGTACAACCCTCGAGCCGAGAGTGCGAAGCCGTTGGTTGCCGACGGGACAGGGAAGCAGGTAGGTTCGCCTTTGTTGAGGAGCGTCTCCCGCAGATTGAGGCAGCCGAGGTAGAACGCCAGTTCGGTCCTGAGAGCCGTGAAGAAGCCGAGCATGTGGTCGGTGGACTCCCTGAGGGCCCTGGCCACCATCCGGATCCCGTTGTCACGTATGTCTGAAAGCGCCCGGTGGCCGCTCTCGTCCTCAGGCGCGACCTCGAAGCTGAACTTGGACTTCCTTCGAAGGATGCGGTCAGCGAAGCTCTGCTTCCTGATGGGGAACCGACGGAGCACGTAGCCCTCCCCCTTGAGCCCTTTTCCAAGCTGGGCGCTCATCCGCTCCCCTTCTGGAAATTTCAGCTCCCCCAGGTGTTCCTTGATCTTCATGAGGTACGTGTCGTCCAGCTCGTGTTCGACCATCGCGAAGAGGCGGACGAAGCCCTCGGACCTAAACCGCCCCCCGTACGAATCTGCTGTCCGCCTGAGTTCCTTCAGGATATCGAAGAACAGGTCGAGCGTCTCGACGGAGCTGCGGAGGACAGAGTCCGGATAGTCGAAATGCCAACCCCAGATCTTATTCCTCCCCTCAATCGCCTCGACGGCGAGCCTGTACATCCCCCTTACCACCTCGGGATGTTCGATGCAGTCATTCAGGACGTGCTGTCGATAGGTGATCATTTCGGGGCTGTCCAGCCCGAGGAGAAGGGCATTCTTTGCGATGTCGAAGAGGAGCGCATCGCCCCGGGCCATCACGTTGCACACTATGTCGATCTCGAGATCCTGGGCCAGGGCATCTGTGTTCGGGGGAAGGGCCGCCTTGGGGTCGAAGTTCTTGTCCCGGTACATCAGAAGAACCTTCATCGCTCCAGCCGCCTCCTGATTGATTGCCGGGTCAGGCCGTACTTCTCCGCAATGGCCATAGCGTAGGCCCGTCCGTCGGCAGGCTTCCTCACAATCTTGAAGGTCCGCGAGGTTGGGTTTTCGGGGACGACGGTGCTCGCCATGCTCACAGTGGCCTCCCCGAGCTTCGACAGTTCGTCGATGAATGTCACGTACACACCCAGGCAGCCGAGGTCGACGACACGCTGCAGGATTTCTCTCCCGAGGAAGAGGGCGTCGCTGAGGGTGGTGGACGCGAACCCTTCGTTGATTATAACCATGCTGTTGCCTGTGGCCCTCTGGAGGACCTCGTGCATCCTGATGAGCTCGTCCTGGAGCTTGCCGCGGAGGCTCCCGACATGTTCCTCGCGCTCGAAGTGCGTGAAGATATCGTCTGGGAGAAAGAGCCGCGCTTCTGTCCCAGGGACGGGGTAGCCCAGGCGGGCCAGGTAGTGGAGCTGTCCGAAAGTCCGGGCAAAGGTCGTCTTTCCTCCCTGGTTCGGGCCCGAGACGACGAATATCCTCTCCTTGCCCTGTAGGTAGAAGTCGTTGTAGACTACTCTCTTGCTCTCGCGGGCCAGCACCAAGGCGAGTGCGAGGTCGAACGTCTCCTGTGCGCGGACTTCCTTCGTCTGGGCGTCGACCTGCGGGTAACAGAAGTTAAGCCCGGCTGACTTCAGGACGTCCATCTGCCGAAGGTAGGCCAGGTAGAATTGGACTTCCCTGTCGAACCTACGGATGGTCTGATCGAGGTAGCTGGTGTGGCGTGCGCAATACGCGGAGAGCTCGCTGAAGAAGTCCGGATACCGCTTGACCAGGAGGTCCAAGATTCGTTCTTCGACGCTATCCATGACAGGAGTGTCGTGGTGGGCCTGTCCCCTGATCGTGAACCCCTCGACCTCGCCCTCCTGGAATTTTCGGAAGGTCTCCCTGACTTCGGCGCTGTAGTCGGGCTCGCCGCCGTACTTGTCCACCGTCACTCGGAGGCCCTGTATGTGGATTCGATATTCGATCTCCGACAGCCTGTTCTTCAGCTCCTTCGTCTCAGAAAGCAGGGAGGCGAAACCGTCCGAAACGGCGTAGGACTCTAGGTACCCGCCAAAACCCCGTAGGCCCCGGGAGGCTGGACTCGCTCCCGAGAGCCCGTCACGCAGGTTTCTCACCGTGTCGCAGTAGATCTCGACGGCGTCCAGGAACCAACTCATCTTCTGGTACTCGTTATGAAGCTTGCCGGCTTGCGCAAGGTGGCGGCGCATCTCCTGCATCTCTCCGGCGAACGACTCAACATGCCCGCGCAGTAGCTCTCCTTCGAGGTCCTTCATCACATCCTGGCGGTAAGTGATCGATTCTACGTCATTCAAGGGATAGCAGAAGAACGGGGCCAAGTTGTACTCCTCCCGGCCCTCCGTGAGGGTTTGGAGGACTTGGTCTAGGTTCAGGTCCCGGAAGAAGGGGAGCGCTGTTCGGCTATCTACATCTTCCTCGCTCACAGACTCTTGAAAGAGGACGCTTTGGAACTGAGGTTGGTCCATCATCTCTTACCATTGGTTCAGATGCTTCTGGAACGACGTTTGTAACCACAGTTACATATATATTCCTGTCTGGCTGGTTATCGAGTAACAATAGGCGAACCCAATCATCCAGTCGGCACCGATGACGTTCCCATGCCTTGGGATTCGCCCCAGCAGGAAGGTGCATCCCTTGTCTAACAGGCAGCCGTTCAACCGGTCGCGTGGTCGAGGCACATCCTTTCCTCAACGGCAACAAGAGGACCGCGTTCGGCCTGATGGAAGTGTTTCTAGAGTCGAGCGGCTACAAGGTCTCTCTCGATGCGACCGAGGGTTTCGAGTTTCTCATCAGGATTGCTGCCGGAAAGGTCTCTGAAAGCGAGGCTGAGGGTTGTATAGTAAGGCATTTGACGGAGCGGAGGGAGGAATAAAGGGAAGATGGCCCAGAAACGGAGAGCGGCGAAGCAGATACCTGACGGAGAATTCGACAAGCTGACAGAGACGATTATCCGAGAGAACAAGGAGCTGCTCGAAAGACTAGCGAAGGTCTGAAGCCTCTCTTAACTCGTCCCAGTGGGCAGCGCTCGTTCTGAGTTGTTCTAAGCGGACCGGAAGGAGGCTCTCCCAAGAGAGCGGGAATCTCGCGCTTTTCGCTCCAGATATCAGCATCGATCGCCCTCCCTGAGCTCAGGAGCCGTTCACCTCGTTTTGTACAAGGCGCAGCAACCCGACCACGCCGACCGGACTACAGAATCGTTCAGGCTGCGACGCCTTCGCCAGGCGGAGATCGTTCTGAACCCTAAGGTGTCGTGGATGCCAGCGGGGTCAGGCCAGGTATGTTCGTCTGGGTTATCCAAATGTTCAATGGTTCATGGGAGGCGTTGGTTGCGGGACTACTATACAAGATTGGGAATCCCACACTCGTGTAGACATACACGTCGAAGGCAGACCCCGGAGCTTGATACGGATAAAGCGTGACATCATACGTGTGACCATTGAGGACAAGCGTCGTGTCGGAGGCGGCAGCGGGCACCATTCCTAAGATGGAGATAGGGAGCAATGTGGGGGCTATGCGGATGCCATACCAGTTCGTCGTGTTGGTTACGAAGGAACCGGAGCATTGGTA
>DAHVIE010000014.1:0-66586 GCA_027322035.1 Nitrososphaerota archaeon | reverse complement strand
TGGGATCTTCACTATCGCCCCGCCGTCCGGTAGGGACGCCACGTACTCGTATCCCTGCCCGATGTAGGACCTGACCTCTTGGATCGGTACGACCTTCTGCCTTGAGCCGTTGCCTGTCATCATGCCCACCAAACGCTGCCTCACGGCGTTCTGTAGCTCTTCGTCACTCATCTCGACCAAGTTCATCTTCTCGACCTCCTCCTTCTTGAAGCCGGCCACGACAAGGAACTGCTCCCTCAACGCCCTCTTGATCTGCTCCTCGCTGGCAGACTCCGTCTTGGTGGAAAGAAGGGGCTCGCACTTCTTGTACGCCAACCTCATCTCCTCTATCATCGTAGGTGGGAGCCTGCCCTTGTTGGTCGAATACCTGGCCTCGATGTCCCCCTTGTGCCCCATCAGGAACTGGAGGTATGGGTGAGAGATCAAACCCTTCGACTCTGCGATGATCATCCCAGTGTCGCAGTAGGCCCTCAGGACGTACGGCCTCCACGTAAAGCCAGCCTTGATTATCGCTTCCTTGATGTCTCTTGTCACTAGGTTGGTCCTCAGGAAGCGGTTCTTCCTCACGCCTCTGGGGTCGAATGCGAGAAATGGACTCTGCGGGGTTAGCTTCTCGCCCTGCTTCACCCTCTCCTGAAGGTATTCTTGGAGGTAGGTGATTCCCTCGTGGCCTACGAAGGTAAAGTACGGGTGTCTGGCCTTGCTGAGGGCCCTCCTTACGACCAGAATCGTGGGAGCTTTGAATTCGACACCCTTGCTCGTCGCCTTCGCCTCTGTGAGGTCCTCAAGCCTGATTCCGTCCGTGCCGTGGAAGTCCCCAAGACTCTCAGGCCTCAGACCGCTGAAAGCCATCATGGCTATGGAAACTCTCCCCCGTGGGGATGCCATCCTGAGAATCCTAGAAAGCTCGTCCTTGCTCGGGACCCGTTCGCTGGCGATTGTAGGTGTCTCGGAGGCGCCTTTGACGTTCACCTTGAGCTTCGCATCAATGTTGTTGTAGGAGAGCCACGAGAGGATGACCTTCTTGAACCTCATTATGTACGAGCCCGCCTTGCCCTTTTTCTCCATCTGCCTTACGAAGTCAGTAAAACCATCCCTGAACCTCTTTGACGGACCGTCCTTGAGAATCTGCTTGGGCGTGGTGCCGCCCAGATCGCAGTAGAGGCCGAGCGTCCTCAGGTAGACCTCAGCGGTGATGGGCGAGCTGGCCGCAAGGTTCTCGTGCCATCTCTTTACGTCACCATCCGTCAACAGGTGGTCGTACTTCGCCTTGTTTGGCATCGTCTGGCTGTCCGAAAGCGCTCGTAATAAAGGATTCGCTTATAATTCTAAGCGGGCCCGGAGGGATTCGAACCCACGGTCTCTGAGGCGCACCGCTTCAGCTCCGAAGGCTGACGCCTTAATCCGTGCTAGGCTACGGGCCCAAGCCGCCCGCGAGACGTCGGTGTATTAAGACATCAGGCGCGCTATGTTCTCTTCGAGCGGCGTCTCGACCAGGCCTTTCTCGGTTATGATTGATGTCACCAGCTCGGGGGGGGTCATGTCGAAGGCCGGGTTGGCGACCGGGACCCCCTTCGGCGCTATTCTCTTCCCTCTGACTTCGAAGACCTCCTCGGCTCCCCGCTCCTCGATGGTCACCTGCCCGTGGGTTCGCAGAAGGTCGAAGGTGGAGCTTGGCGCCGCCGGATGGAATGGGATTCCATGCCTCTCCGCGAGCACAGCCTCCTGGTAGGTGCCGATCTTGTTGAAGACGTAGCCGTCCCTGGTTATCCTGTCGGCCCCGACGATCGCCCGGTCGACCCGCCCCAGGCTCATCATGTGGCCCACAGCCGTGTCTGAGATCAGGGTGCACGCGATCCGGTCGTGCGACAGCTCGAAGGCGGTGAGTCTCGCTCCCTGCAGCGCAGGCCGGGTCTCAGGGACGAGGACCTTCACGAGCTTCCCCTGCTCCACCGCCGCCCGGACGACCCCGAGGGCAGTCCCATACCCTACTGTGGCGAGCGCCCCTGCGTTGCACTGGGTGAGGATCGTGTCTCCGTCATGGATCAGGTCAGCCCCCGCCCTCCCGAGCCTTTTGTTCACTTCGACGTCCTCGTCCGCCATAGCCCTGACCTCGGAAGCCACAGCTTCTTTCGCCTCCTGCACCGAAGCCGCACTCTTGGCCTTGGCGAGGACACGATCGATCCCCCAGAACAGGTTGACTGCGGTCGGCCTTGTCCCTCTGAGGAGCGCCGCGCTCGAATCCATCTCCTTCAGCAGATCGGGGAGCCGGCTGGCCCTGGAGCGGACCGCCGCGAGTGCGATGCCCATTGCTGCCGCCACTCCGATGGCCGGAGCCCCTCGCACCACCAGAGTCCGTATGGCGACGGCGACCTGCTCTGGGGTGCGGTAGGTGACGTAGGAGAGCCTCGTGGGGAGGGCTGTCTGGTCTATCATCCTCACCCTGTCCCCCTCCCAGGTCACTGTCCTCATGGTGAAGAAGTCGGCCATGGGTCCGAGGAGGCACCTTCGGGTCTAAAGGATTTGCGAGGCACGTTTCCCGCCCTCATCTTCAAATACGGTGGACGGGGCGATTCGCAGCAGAGAGCTTTGGTAGAGGCGCCGTTGGAGGAGCAGATCCGGCCGTTCAGGGCAGCCCTGAAGGGAGGGGACGTCACGGTCACGGACAGAGACAGGTATGGGGAGCTGGAGGAGTCTGGGTACGGGGCCAAGGAAGGGAAGGACCTTGTCCTCCGGGACTACGAGGCCCTGTACCTCCTCTATGCGAAGAAGCTGGAGATCGAGGTGGAGGGAGGGGAGAAGATCACCTTCGAGCGGCTCGCCGAGCTCGCCCAGAAGAGGGCGCAGGACTCGTGGACGAAGTTCGTCATCTACAGGGACCTGAGGAGCAGGGGGTACATCGTCAGGGAGGGGTTCGGGTTCGGGACAGACCTCAGGGTATACGAACGGGGAGACTACCCCAAGAAGCCTGCGAAATACGTCGTCTTCGCACTGGACGAGGGAATCGAGAAGGGGATGGCTGACCTCCAGAAGTCGGTGAGAGAGATGGCCAAGATGGGGAAAGAGGCCATCATAGCTGTGATAGAGCGGCGGGGGGAGGTAATCTACTACAAGGTGAGCCGGGCAAGGTTCTGACTTGAACGCCAGGGGGCTCCTCGATCTCATAAGGCCTGTCAACTGCGCCATGATCGGCTTCGCTGTGATCGTGGGGGCGTTCGTTTCTAAGCCTCCCTCGGTCTCGGCACTCCAGCTGGTCCTCGGGTTCCTCACGGGGTTCTTCATCTGCGCCTACTCGATGGCTGTGAACGACATCTACGACCTGGAAGTGGACAGGGTCAACCGGCCTGACCGTCCGATTCCGAGCGGGAGGGTGACGCCGAGCGAGGCGTCGAGGCTTTCCTACGGGGTGCTGGCCGCGGGGCTGGCGTGCTCCCTGCTTTCCTTGAACCCTCTCGCACTGGTCATAGCCGCGGCCTATGCGCTCCTGTCCTGGCTATACAACGGCAGGGCGAAGAAGACGGGCCTGCCTGGGAACCTCATCGTCGCCTCGTCCCTGGCGATCCCCTTCGTCTATGGGGGAGCCGTGTCCGGGGGGTCCATCGGAGGTTCCCTCCTGCTGATGATGGCCCTGACGGCCTTCTTCTCCGGTGTGGGAAGGGAGGTGGTGAAGGCGATGGCAGACGTCGAAGGGGATGCCAAGAGGAGCGTGAACTCCGTGGCGAGGAGCCGGGGCCTCGCCGTGGCGTCGGGGGTCGGGGCCCTGTTCTTCGTCCTCGCCGTAGTGACCAGCTGGGTCCCCCTGATCACCGGCCTTGCCGACCAGCTGTACACCTACGGCGTGCTGATACCTGACGCGATCTTCCTGTATCTGGCCGTGGCCATCGTCGCCAGGCACGAGCCCGGCAGCGCTTTCAGGGTCAAGCAGATTGCCCTGGCGGGGATGACCGTGGGGCTCCTGGTCTTCATCGGGGGGGCGTTCTAGTTGTGGAGCGAGAAGTACAGGCCCGACGACCTGGAGGAGATGGTCGGCAACGGAGAGGCCAGGGCGAAGCTCCTCCTCTGGCTGAAGAGGTGGAAGCCGGGGACGAGGGCCCTTCTCCTCGTGGGACCCCCTGGCACGGGCAAGACGACTACCGTTCACCTCACGGCCAGGGAGCTGGGGCTCTCGCTCGTCGAGCTCAACGCCAGCGACTCGAGGACGAAGGAACGGCTGTCGAAGAAGCTCGGGGAGGCGATCTCGAGCGTCAGCCTGTTCGGCGGTTCGACCCTGATCTTCCTGGACGAAGTGGACGGGCTCGCCGGCCGGTCCGACTACGGGGCCATAGACTTCGTCAAAGACGCCGTCAAGAAGAGCCAGAGCCCGGTGGTCATGGCAGCCAACGATCCCGACTCTGACGAAGTCAGGAAGCTTGGGAGCGCGACCACGAGAGTCGAGTTCAGAAGGCCAGGGGTGGATGAGGTGAGCGAGAGGCTGCAGACGATCGCCCGCACGGAGAAGCTCGCCATTTCGGGCGAGGAGATTGCGAAGGTCGCGGAGGCGGCCCACGGGGACCTGCGGGCGGCGGTGAACTTCCTGCAGTCAGGGGTAGTCGCCCAGAAGGACGAAGAGATGACCGCCGCGGAGTCCGTGAACACCTTCTTCGGCGCGGTCGACGAGAGGTCGGCGCTCAGGGCGCTCAGGGCGTACCCGGGGCAGCCGAGGGAGAAGGTCAGGGACATCTTCACGGCCGTCTCCAGGTCCCGGGTCCACGAGGAGAGGAAGGCGGCTGCGCTGGACGTCCTTTCGAGGGCGGACGTCATGCTCGGGAGGATGCTCAGGGGCAAGGACTGGCGCCTGCTGAGGTATCTCGACCCGATGTTGGCTTCCGAGCTGTGGAAGGCCCTGGGAGACGGCGGGCCGAGATACACTCTGGACGGGGTTCCGTGGCCCCTTCAGCTCAGGATCTGGAACGACTCGAGGAAGCTCAAGGACATCGCGGCCCTCGCGGGGAAGCGGGTGTGGATCAGCCAGAGAGGGTTCCTGGTCGAAGACATGCCGTACCTCCTGTGCCTGGTGGCAGGGAAGCGGTTCAGGGAGGAATTCGTGAAGAGCCTCGGCCTGGAGGAGAACTACGAGACGTTCCTGGCGAAGGAGTCGGGAAGAGGAGCGGGGCGCTAGGCCTAGGCTGTGGGATAGGCGACTTCTTTCGCTTCTTTCCAGTCATAGTAGAACCTGAGCAACGCCCCTGCGAATGGGTTGCTCTGGTCGACGCGGAATATGCGTATCCGGTTGAAGCGCTTCTCGGCGAGTATCCCCGTCTTGGTGAGGAACTCCAGATGCCTGGCGGCTGCGCTGTGGGAGAGCTTTGACCGCTTGGTTATCTCGGAGATGTTCAGCTCACCCGCTTCGAGCATTATCAGGAGCACCTTCGTCCTTCCGTAGGACGACATCAGCCTTTCAAGTTCTAACGTCGGCCACCATCCCCTTCTCGAGCTCCCCCATCAGCTCCTTCGCCGAGACGAGGGACAGCCCGATCATGGTCGTCCTCCCCCTCACTCCTTTGCCGGAGAGCTGGGTCTCGATGATGCCTTTCCTGGAGAGCTCGTTCACGTCGCTCCACACCTGCGTATGGTGGTACGCGGTCAGGTTCCGGCTCTCGCAGATGGCCGAGTAGCTCTTCTCCACTTCGCCGATGGGGACCGAAGTGGAGTCTCCCTTCTTCAGGAGGGCGGAGATGGCCATGAGCAAGAGCTTCTGGTGGGTGGTGAGGTACGCCAGCTCCTCCTTCCTCAACTGGGGCGGGAGCGAAGCCTTGGCCGACCTTATGTGCTCTGGGAGTATGCGCGGCGACTCGGAGTCGTCCGCCAGCTTCCCCGCCCTCCAGATCAGGTCCAGGGCGTAGCGGGCGTCGCCGTAGACTCCGGCCACCTCGGCAGCGAACTGTATCGAGTCGTCGTCCAGAGCCCCGTCGCTGAAGGCCTCGCTTCGGGAGTTGATTATGTCGACCAGCTGTTCCGAAGGGTAGCTGTCGAGGGAGATCTCGTTCCACTGGAGGGAGCTCAGGGTGGACAGGTCAACCCTCTTCAGATAGTCGGTGGTCTTCGAAATCAGGATGGAGGAGAGGACCTGGCTCCCAGGGGCGGCCTCTCTCAGGCGCGTTATGGTGTACAGCGACGATGGGTCGGAGAGCACCAGGTGGTCGACTTCGTCGAAGGCTATCACCAAGTGCATGCGGTTGCTCCTCAGCTCTTCTATCAGGGCATTGAGAAGCTCCTCGAAGCTGTACCCCCTTGTGGGGTAGCTCTGCCCCAGGGACTTCAGAGCCTTCACCAATATCGCCTGCAGGGTCCTGTCTATCCTGCAGTTCACGAGCAAGACCTTGACCAGGTTGCCGTAGAGGGCTCCCTTCCTCGGGAGCGACTCGAGGAGGAGCTTCTTCGCGATCATGGTCTTCCCGGAATTGTGAGTTATTGTGAAATCGTCCAAGAGGTATCGTTGGTCGCCATCTACTCTGAACCCGAAGTATTCCTCCTCTCCCAAGGGCTTCAGCGTGAAACAAGTCCTCAGGACGCTCTTCCTCTGCCTTCTTGGTGGCGCTTGTTTCCTTCTGATTCGCGTAGGAATCGTCGAAAGGTCGCCTGAGATTCCAACCCTGTAGCACAGTCCTTCATGGCCAAATTGGTCGTGGGCAGACTTCGCCCTCAGAAAGGCATAGAACCCGAGACTCCTCGCGACAAATGCTACATCTTCGGCCAACTGTTTCGACTTCGTGATGAAATCGAAGTATCCGAAGTCCAAACTACCGTCTGTATCGAGTAACCCGGCCAAAACGTCTAGGCGCGTCTTTCTCGAACCAAACTTGTATTGGAATGGAATGAACTTCGATTCGGATGGCAACTTGTAGAGCCCTAACGCGATCAAATCCCTGGCCAGGCCGCTTAGCAGCGTCTGCCCGCCCCTCCTCCCCACAGTCAACATGTGTTGCTGAGCTTGCCCGGCCGCGTACTGGCGTATCGTCAACCCGTATTTTTCAGATTGCTGCCTTACGATTGCCGAGATTTCCGCGTCCGCCGAAGTGACACCGATATTGCCACGAGTGCTCCCCCCGTCTCCCAGGTATACACCAAGGAAGTGGGGGTCAATCGGCCCTTCAGGCATCTGGGGAAAATCAACACCAGTCCTAATTAGATTGTAGATGGACCTTGGGCCGACATGCCGTCTCGGGAGTTTCAGTAGCTCGCTCACAGGAATATCCTTGATGATGTCCTCGGTATTTTCAGACGGCGTTCGCGGGCGTCTTCTCAGACGGGACCGCACGACTGTCAGAATATGATCTTCTGAAACGACGAATGGCTTTCCCTTTATCGGCCGAACTTCGACCATCTTACCAAAGCTGTGTACCGTTTCAAGCACTCTTCGCGGGGTACTGTCCGGACCCATCAGCAGGTCTCCTTGAGTTATGTCTTCGACGCGTTTGAGCGATCCGTCGAACTTCAAGACAAGTTGGCCTTTCCTGTGACAACCGTTTGGGCCCGTTATCATGACGGTCTGGCTCGCTTTCGAGGCGTTCTGGGCCACGCTCTGGAAGTAGAGCTCGAGCTTCTTCAACTGGGCCTCGCGGTGAGGTATCTGGTGCGGTAGGTATTCCTGAAGCAGGATTGTTTCATCCCGGAAGACGGAACGCGCCATGCGAGAGCCCGGCGATTCCGCATTTTCATCTTATAATCTTGATTATGCGTTCGATGGTACGACGGGTAGAGGGTTCTCTGAAAGTATTCCGACAAGGGGAAATACACGGCGGAGGCGGCTGCAGACGATGAAGGCTGTCCGGTTCCACAGGCACGGAGGGCCCGAGGTCCTGCAGTACGAGGACGCACCAGACCCTGTACCGAACGCCGACGAAGCGCTTGTGCGGGTGAAGGCGTGCGCGCTCAACCACCTGGACATCTGGGAGAGGAACGGGCTCCCCAACGTGGAGATTCCGATGCCGCACATCTCAGGAAGCGACATCGCCGGGGTGGTCGAACAGGTCCCCGAGGAGGAGAGGAAGCTCGCTAAAGGGGACGAAGTGATCGTGAACCCGGGCATAGGGTGCGGCAGGTGCGACCGGTGCCTTTCGGGGAAGGACGACCAGTGCAAGGACTACACCATCATCGGCTACGAGGTCGACGGCGGGTACGCCGAGCTGGTGAGGGTGCGGAGGGACCACCTCATCAGGAAACCTGCTGGAATGAGCTTCGAGGAGGCCGCGTCGTTTCCGCTGGTGTTCGAGACCGCCTATCACATGCTGGTCACGAAAGCCAGGACAGCCCCTGGCGACGTCGTCCTGGTCCTCGCAGCCAGCTCCGGGGTGGGCTCCGCTGCGGTCCAGGTGGCGAAGGTCCTCGGGGCCAAGGTGATAGCGACCGCAGGCGGCCAGGAGAAGATGGAGCACGCGATGAGACTGGGAGCGGACTATGTCGTCGACCACCGCAAGGACGACCTGCTGTCAGAGGTGCGGAGAATCACGGGGAAGCGGGGAGTGGACGTCGTTGTCGAGCACGTGGGGAAGGCGACCTGGGGCTGGAGCGTGAAGGCGCTGACGAGTGGCGGGAGGCTGGTGACCTGCGGAGCGACCACGGGGTCAGAAGTGACCATGGACCTGAGGTACCTGTTCAGCAAGGAGCTTACCCTCTACGGGAGCTACATGGCCGGCATGGGGGAGCTCCTGGAGGTTGTCAAGCTCTTCGAGCAGGGGAGGCTCAAGACGGTGGTGGACTCGGTCTACCCCCTTCACAGGGCCGCAGACGCGCAGGCGAAGATGGAGGGGAGCACGCACTTCGGGAAGATAGTGCTGAAGGTCTAGGCTGTTATCTCGTAGGAGTACGTGATATTGGCGGTCGGGCGAAGGGTCGCAGCGACGTGACAGAACTTCTCGGTGCTGTCCCTTATCGCCTCTTCGACGTACTTCGTCTCCAGAGACTCCCCCGAGAGCACGTACTTGACCCGGATGGAAGTCCAGGGCTTCGGGAACCCGTGCTCTGGGCGGTCCCCCGACACAAGGATCTTGAGGGACCTGAGCTGCTGATTCCTCTTCTTCAGTATCGCCACAATGTCCATCCCAGTGCAGGCGCCAAGGGAGGTGAGGAGGGCCCTCATGGGCCCGATTCCCTTCTGCGTACCCTGGGTCGAGTCGTAGACCACCGTGTGCCCTGACATGTCAGACCCGAGGAAGACGTTCTCCCCGGCCCAGGCGACTTCGGCCAGCCACCCGTCCTCACCCAATCTGGACCATCACCGGCTTTGATTTCGAGGTCAGTTCCCCTTTCTCTATGAAGCTCCTCCGGCCCCAGCGGGCCCCGACTCCGGCGACCAGCCTGTGGCTCCCGGGACCAAGCTCGGACGCCGGGAAGCTGAAGCCCTTTTCCACGTCGAACATCTTCGACTTCGCGTCCTCGACGCTTCGAGGGATCTGCGGAGGGCCACCATCTTCGGGGACGATCATCGGCCAAATTCTATAGGGGAGGTCGGGATCGCGACTCCAGTAGAAGCTTGCCTTCCTCACCCCCTTCTTGACTTCGGCCAGCTTGCGCTTCCTGATCCCTCGCTGGGCGCCAAGGGTGATCTTCATTGTCAGACGGAGGATCTTGTCGAAGTCCTCCCAGGCGACAGTCCAGACGTCAGGATGGAAGGCTTCCCGGAGCCCCCCGACGACCCTGAATCCGACATTCGCTTTGACCGTGTCTCCCGGAGCGTAGGACCTCTTGTCGGTGGTCACCACCACCCCGCCGATCTTGGTGGGAGGCCAGGAGTACTCGTTACGCCTATTCTTGAGAGGCAACTGGCCCAGGGCGCACACTCAACTGCATAAAAGGTTGGTTCGGCTGTTACAGGCGCGAACCGCGCAAAGGCGCGTTCCCCCCCCTTCCCGCACCTCTTCTCTTGTTCACTTTCAGATTACACATGGTCAGGATTTTGGTTTATGGTGTATATTCTTAATAAAGGGTGGCTATGGAAGCGAAAATCGGGAAGCATGAGTGGCACAGAATCCAACAAAGACCCGGTGGATTTGGAGTCAACACAGCTTAAATCCAATCCCGGCAATGCATCATCGCGGGGGTACCCACGGCGGGACATGACAATAGTGGTACAAGAGTCCGACAACGTGAATAGCAGGACGGTTCAGCTCGTGAAGCTTCTGTCGGAAGTCGGACCTGACATCGCCGAGATATCAAGGCTGCTCGGGCAGTTCAAGGAATCAGTCAGGTACAGGTACAAGGAGAAAGTCGTCAATCGAGGTTTCGCCGTCCAAGCAGGGGTGGACCATGAGATGCTCGGTCTGCAGAGAATGATACTTATTGCGGAAACGCCTGACCCTTACAGCTCTTACGCGCAAGCCATATTCGCGGCGATGAGCGAACTCGCTTATGTGGTGGGTTTCAGCAGAACGCTCGTAGGTGGAGAGCATATCATCAATGTCAGCGCCCCCAAGGATCAAGCAGGTGTTGTCCGTGATTTCTTCTACACCCTGAAGGACAAGAGGCTCTTTTCCAGCCTCGAGGTTTTGGACTTCGACTGGCACAGAAACGTTCCCATGAAAGCGGAGTACTATGACTTCGACACTGGCAGATGGGATTTCGATTGGCAGAAAGGCGTAGACGATTACCAGTCCGCTACATACTCTCCCTCGAGCCCGTGCAAGTTCGACTACACAGACCTCTTGATTGTCAAGGAGCTTCAAATGGACGCCAACAAGTCCCTGAAGGAGATTTCAGAGAAACTGCAAATCAACTACAAGAAGTTGGCGTGGCACTACACGACTCATGTTATGGCCCGGCGAATGCTTCCGGGGTACACCATAAACTGGATGGGAACGAGATACGATTACACCCTTGAGAAGGTCCTTCACAGAAAACACAGATACTTCGCACTTGACCTGTTCGTGAGAGACGTCAACGATGTAGAGTTGATGACTATAAGGCGTGACACCAACAGGCTTCCGTTCCTCTGGAGCGAGGCCGTGGGTCGCAACTATTTTGCCGAGTTTGCTATTCCGGTGGACAACGTCGTGGAAGGATTGCAGTATCTAGGAAACCTCACGGCGAAAATGAAAGAACGAGTGAGACTCTATCCAATCGACCAGACAGAGGCAGCGAGCTTCACTGTACCCTACAAGCTCTATGACGAGCAATCAAAAGCGTGGGCGTTCCACAAGGAGGAGCTGTTGCAGAAGTTCAGCAGCATGATGGTTGAGATAAATGAGGGAACCCACTAGACTCCTCTAGTGGGTTCCGAAGCCGCCGATTATTTCCAGCGGTGATGCGTGAAGACCCAACGACGCAAAAACAAGGGACGCGCCGGTGAGGGCCACCATACCGAGTCTGATTTTCTCGTCTAAAGTCATGTCGGCAGAGTATTGGGCGCCTTTGTTTTTAACATTGAGCCTATGCATGAGCGTGGCGCTCTTGCGTTACGTAAAATCCAAGGCCTGATTCACCCCTCCTGGCGCCACTCCTCCTCATGCTTTCCTTTCAGGCCGCTAACCCCTAAATATGAACCCAGAGCCTAAGCCGCGAACCAAGACGGCCCTAAATCAGCCCGAGAAGCATCCGCATATCCCCGCCCGGAACATTCTGGACAGAATCGTCCTCGGTGGGAGTGACGGGGCGATAGAAGGGCTCGCACTGACATCGGCCCTCAATGGCGCAGGGCTCGGATACGGGACAATCGCGTTGGCCGGAGTTGCCTTCGCTCTGTCGGGGGCCCTTTCGATGTTCTTCAGCAGCTACCTGTCGCGCAGGTCCGAAGCCAGGTCGCTGAAGATCGACATGGCAAGGGAGAGGATGGAGATAGAGACTGAACCCGAGGAAGAGAAGACAGAGATGAGGGAGCTGCTGAAGAAGGATGGCTACAACGAAGAGGAAGTAGAGGTAATCATGCAGAGACTGGTCAAGGATAAGGATCTCTGGCTGAGAGAGATGCTGAGGCGAGAGCTCCAGCTGAGTATCGAAGACGCGAATTCAGACCGTCTTCTGAAACCCCTGTCTGCTGGCGTAGCGTTCCTTCTGCTGGGCTTGCTCGCGGTTTCTCCCTATGCCCTCGCGATTCCACGGTTCGACGCCCTAATTGCTTCGGTCTCCTTCTCTCTTGCTGCTCTCTTCGTGCTCGGATCGAGGGCCTTCATCCCCAGGACCTTCGACCTCACAGCCGGGCTGGAGTCGGCCCTAATCGGAGCGCTCGCAGGATCTCTCCTTTACTTGGTAGGCGTCTTTGTTTCCGCCGTCTGAAGGTTTCAAGCTCATTAACCAGCGGCAGCCAGCACGTTTCAGTTGGGCTACAGGTACCTCACCTTCGACTGCTACGGCACGTTGATCGACTGGAGGACGGGAATCGAGAGGGAGTTAACATCAGTCTTCGGAAAGGTCAGTCTCAAAGGGCAGGAGCTCCTGGATACCTACGTGAGTGCGGAGAAGGTGGAGGAGACCACCTACAAGAAGTACCGGGAGGTGCTCCGGAGGTCGCTCCTTTCGATGTCCGACCGGCTGGGGGCAGACGTCAGCGATGAAGCAGCGCGCAAGTTTGCGGCCTCGGTGCCCAGGTGGCCAGCGTTCCCTGACACGGCTCCGTTCCTCCGTGAGATGGGAGAGAGGGGCTACAGGAGGTACATCCTTTCGAACGTGGACAACGACCTCCTGTCGGACACCATAAGGGACCACCATCTCGAAGTGGATGACTTCGTGACCGCTGAACAGGTGGGGAGCTACAAGCCCAGGGAAGGCCACTGGCTGGAGTTCCTGCGGAGGACCGGGGCGAAGAAAGAGGAGGTCCTCCACATCGCCCAGAGCATCTATCATGACGTCGTCCCGACCCGGCGCCTTGGAATCGACTCCGTCTGGGTGAACAGGTATTCCGAACCGCTTCCGTCGGAGGCGTCGCCTTCGATGATATCCAACAGCCTCGCAGACCTGGCGGCAGCGATAGGGTGATGCCCGGCACAGTGCGCCTAAGGCGGCCGCACGCGCTCCGCCATCTCTAGCCTCCCCGCAATCCTCAGGTAGTCACTCCCCTTCTTCGTCAATTCGTAGATGATCCGCTCCCGTCCTCCCGAGACCAAGGCGCCTCGCTTCCGGATCATGGAGAAGCCCTCGAGCTCCAGTAGATGCTGATAGACGCTCGCAGTCGAGATGCCCCTGTCCGCCCTCAGAGTCCTCCAGATTTCATAGGCGTAGCTCGGGCGTTTGAGCAAGCGGAGAATGGCAAGCTTGGTCGCGCCTATCTTTGCAGAGGGAGACATGTACGTCGCCGACGGGCCAATCCGTCTCGCCTCCTTGGCAATCCGCGACACCGCCTTCGTGTCTTTGAGCCCTGCCCCGGTGATGACGCAGACCACAACATCGGAGGAGCCTATCTCACCGCTTCTCGCACCCTTGATGAGGCCAGCCACGACGGAGGCTGCCGAGGGCTCGGCGAATATTCCCTCGGTCTTGGCGAGGAGGCCGGTTGCCGCGATCGTGTCTTCCGGCGTCGTGGAAACCGAGAACCCGCCGGACTCCTCGATCGCTTTCGCGGCCTCTTTTCGAAAGAACGGCTCGGACTCTGCCAACTCGGCGAGTGGGAAGCCGGCAGCAGGCTGCCCTCCCCCCGTTGTCGCCGGCCTTTTCAACTGCACTCCCACGAGCCTGCACCCAGAATCCCCTTCGAGGCCTGCCTCACCGAGCTCGATCATGGATCGCTTTATCATGCTGAGATGCCCGCCGGTCCCGACCGGGACGATCATCACGTCCGGGGCTTTCCACCCGAGCTCCTGTACAATCTCGAAGCCCGTGGTCTTCTCTCCCTCGAGAAGGAACGGGTTGGCGGCGCTGACTTCGAGTGTCCCTTCGTCCCTCCGCTGTCGAGGCCCCGTGGCAAGCTCCGCGCCGTAGGCCAGCATCTGGTACAGCTTCCCTTGGTCGGTGTCGGGCCTCACATGAATGCTCGCTCTGATGCCTGCCTTGGCGCAGTACGCTGCGAGGGAGGCGCCCAGGTTCCCGGTGGTGTCACAGCTGCACTCTTTGACAGCCCTCGCCCTCGCAAGGCTGACCAGGACAGTTGTGCCTCTGTCTAGGAAAGAACCCGTAGGATTGCGGGTCTCGTCCTTGATCAGGAGACTCCGTAGCCCCAGCACCCTGCCAAGCCGTTCAGCGTGAAGCAGAGGAGTCCCCCCCTCCCCGAGCGTCACCCCGCCTTCAGGCGGGAGGGGGGGCAGGAAACGGTGGTATCTCCAGACCCCCGGAGGGAGGCTCTCAAGCTCACTCCTGGAAATCGAGGGCGCCGCTCTATGGGTGATAAGGAGCGCCCCGCCGCACTTCCTGCAGGCGGGGGCAAGGCGTTCAGACTCCGTGACCTGTGAGCAGCCGACGCATTCGAAGAGCATCCAAGTTCCAGGGAGTCAGCTGATATATAGGTTGGAGCTTATATGTCCGCTCCGGGTGCACGCCGCCGAAGTGGTCTCGGAAGGGGCGCAGGCGGAACCGCAGACGGCCTCGGGCTCGAAGAAAGGGCTGACGAACAGCAGGACGGTCGCACTGACTGCGGTCTTCACGGCCTTCGTCTTCGTCACAACGTGGGCGTTCACCATTGGTATCCCGACGACGAACGGGGGCTATTTTGACGTGGGAGAGATCATGGTCTACATTGTCGCCATTCTGGAGGGGCCCTATGTCGGCGCCATAGCGAGCGGAGTAGGCTCCATGCTATCCGACGCGGCAGTGTCCCCGGCATACGCGCCCGGGACTCTGGTGATCAAAGCCGCAGAGGGGTTCGTCGTCGGGTATCTCACCAACAGGACCTTCTCAGGATGGACAAGATCGGGGTGGAGGGTGTTGAGCGTGGCCATGGGGCTCGCCGTGGGAGGGCTGATTGCCTATCTGGGCACCACATACTGGTCCGTCTCTAGCTACCAGTTCCTCATCGGCCCCTTCGAATTCCCCAGCTTCGACATCCCCCCTCTCTTCTGGATTGTCCTCGGCATAGTTGCACTGGTTGGGATACTGATGGTGGGAGTGTTCACCGACGAGAAGATAGGATACATGACCCTCGCCATTCTCGCGGGAGGGAGCGTGATGGTCTTGGGCTACTTCCTCTACAACATTGCGTTCATCGAGCCGCTGGCGCCTGCCGTGGTGGAGATCCCGTTCGACATCGGGCAGGCGCTGATAGGCCTGCTGGTCGCGGTCCCTGTCGTCCGGAGGGTCAGAAGACTAGCAGGAAGGCGCATTGGGGCCAGGTGAGCCCCGTCGTATTGACCCGGGAATCGGCGAAGCTGGGTACCGGCAAGATACCCATCAGAGTTCTTAGATCGACTGTCCTCAAGATGACGGGGGCGGGTTCGGCCCTGGTGAAGACTCCCCCCAGGGCGGGGCTCGACTTCGCTGTCATTGGGCTGAAAGAGGGCTTCGTGGTCGTCTCAGCGGACCCGATCACCGGCGTATCTGAGGACATCGGCTATCTCGCGGTCAAGGTCAGCGCAAACGACGTGGCCACCAGCGGGAATAGGCCCCAGTTTGCTGAGTCTGTCGTCCTACTCCCGGAAGGGTCCACGGAAGCCGACGTTTCAAGGATGGCAAGGCAGATGCACGAGGCAGCCAGGGAGTCAGGAATAGCAATCGTCGGGGGGCACACGGAGGTCACCCCGGGGCTCCGTCGCCCCATAGTCGTCATCACCGTGTTCAGCTTCGTCCAGGACTACCTGACCTCGGGAGGGGCCAAGGACGGAGACGCGATCATGATGACGAAGACCGCCGGCCTGGAGGGGACGGCAGAGCTCCTGAGGGAGCGCGGGGTCTTCAGGCGGCCCCCGGGCCCAGCTGCCATCTCGATGGCGTCGCGCATGATCAGAGAAATCGACATCACGAAGGAGGCGGTGGCTGGCTTCCGGACCGGACGGGTCCACGCCATGCACGACTGCACGGAAGGGGGAGTCCTTGGAGCCGTGTTCGAGATGTCCGTGGCCTCTGGAATCGGGTTCAGGCTTGTGGAGGCAGCCGTCCCAGTCGCACCCGCGACCAGGCGTGTGTGTAAGGAGCTCTCGCTCGACCCGCTGAAGCTCATCGGTTCTGGGTCCCTCCTCCTGGCCGTGGAAAAGGGATCCGAGGACGCGGTCAAGCGAGCCCTGAGCCCGACGAAGGTGACGAAGATCGGAGAGTTCCGCAGGGGACGAAGAGCATTGGTGACGGCGGCGGGAATCGAGTCGGTCGTCGGGGGCGCACCGGAAGACGAGCTATGGCGAGTGCTCGGAAGACCTTCTTGCCGCGGCGACCGGCCTTAGCCCGTCAGATTCCTGTTCCCACTTCGCAGAAGACTGCAGAACCCATGAGAACTTGCGTTGCAGTGACTTGCTGTACACCTTGGCCCAGTCCAGGCCGACGTAGTCGCACCAGGACTTGTAGACTCTGGGGTCGATGTAGTTCTTCATCGATGTGTTTAGGTTGTAGTTCTTGGTCCTGACGTAGAAGTCAACTTCTCTCTGCAGCTTCGCGATCCGCTTCTCATCTCCTTTCGCCCTCGCTGCCTCCAACTTCTCCTGCTTCTTCCTGAGCGACTCCTCCCAGGTCTTCGGAGGCGTCCGCTGGTGGTTGCAGAAGATGGCGGCCTGCAGGTTCGCCTCCTTCGCGTGGTAGAGTTTGTCCAGGTCGTCCGCCGACTTCATGTCTTTCGAGCCGAGCGCTCCTTTCGCCGTCGCCGTCGCATGGTGAGTCCTGAAGACCTTGGCAGACACCCCCGGTACTATGGAGGAGAGGAACTGGTTGACCATCCCGGAGTTGACGTCGTGGAAGATCTCTTCTTGCGGCTTCTTCCCCGACATGAACTCACCGAGGTTCCTTGCAACCGATGGGGGGACTTCCTCTGACTTCGCCCAGCTGACGCTGTCTTTGCCGAGGAAATCGAAGCGAGCCACTTCTCCCTTCAGATTGACGTGCTCGACCCTGAGGGTACTGGCGCCAACGGTGTCAGCTTCGTCCTCTTCCTTCTCGTCCCCGACCCTCATCCCCATGGTGTCGATGAGATAACACACGGTAGCGACCTGCCGCATCTTCTCGTCCTTCGAATCGAGCTCGCGCATGATCTTGGCGCGGATCCTTTCCAGGTTCGTCCCCACCTTGCGGGCGTTGTCGTATTTCGCCTTGCTGCGCGACTGCTGGATCGGCGCACTCTCGTGCAGCCAGACATACTTCTCCTTTTCAGTCAGCCTGTCAATCCACTTCGCCATCCACATCGAGTCGTGGTCGTGCACAATCTCTTTCCAGGCGCCCGGCGGAACAGGAGCGGTCTCGCCGAGGTTCAGGACCACATCCGACGGGCCGACGCGCGGCTTCCACTTCCCCCTGAACGGGTGCTTGCCCCGGCCCATGAAGAGTCCTGGGGGCTCGACCATCCAGTTGGCGATGTCCACTTCTTTCCCATCGAGTACCGCCTTCCCGAATCTGGCCTTCAGCGCTTCTCTTTGCTCCTTCCTAGAGGCGGCCAGCGCCTTCTTCTGTTCCTTCGACATCGACTCTTTCGCAGCCTTTTCCTGGTCGACCCGGCGGTAGAACTCGGAGAAGTCCATGTCATTGTACTTGGCGCCTTTGCACCATGGTGGAAGCTGCCTGACGAAGTCGTCGGCGAAGTTGGAGGTGAAGACCGGGTCCTGCACGTAGGGGGTGTCCTTCTTCCTGGCGAAGAGGTAGGCCATCTCCTCGGCCAGAGAGGAGAGGGGAACCGGCCTCCCGCTCACCTTCACTGACATCCCCAGGGGCTCGTAGGGAGGCGGAAAGTGGACTCCGTTATGAGAAAGCGTCTTCCAGTACGCGGTCATGAATCGGATAATCGGCTTTCAGGGCTCTCCGTATTTAAAATCACTCGGGTTTCTGAGAGAGGCTCTGTCAAGTTGACGGTTGACTGAGGGGACCTTTTTCCTGTCAAGATTCGGTTGACGGTCAGGTTTCCTTCAGTATCTCGGCAACGGTCTTCAGCTTGATTTCGAGGTTCCTCTCGTTCTTGGCCCGCGCGGATTCCTCTATCGCTCCCCTCCCGAAGCTGAAAGCCACGATGACCCCTCTGTCCTTTTCCTGACGCTGAATTGCCGTCTCGAAGTTGTCCACGACATTCCTTCCGATATCATCAGACTGCTTGACTTGGACGGGCACATCTAGTTCAACCCACCCATCTATGCCGTAATCGCCGACCTTTCGGGGGTTTACCCTCCCCCCCAGCTTTTCGAACACCCAGTTCTGGAACTCGAAGGGCTGAAGGTTCCGAAGCTCTGCCTCGGTCTTCGGGAGGCCTACGATTTCCCCGACTTTCGCCCTCATGGTTCTGAGCCGCTTCTGCATGAGCTTACATGCTGTCGGGGAGACATCTATCCCAATCCATCTCCGGCCGAGCCTCTGCGAGACAGCGATTGCCGTTCCGCAACCGCACATGGGGTCGAGGATGATATCAGTCGGATTGGAGGAGGCGTTGATGATTCGCTCCAGCAAAGCCTCAGGCTTCTGCGTAGGGAAACCGAGCCGTTCTTTCGATTGAGAGTGGATTGGAGGTATGTCAGACCACAGGTTTTGGAGTGGCTGGCCCTTGCTTGAATCGAGATAGACCTTCCGACGGATAATGCCGTTCTTGGCCTTCGGGAACAACAGCCTCCCTTCGGCATCGAGCTTCTTCATGACTTCGAGAGACACCTTCCAACCGTTGGCAGGAGGCTTGAAGCCTTTGTATGGATAGGTCAAGTTGGGCCGAGGGTGCGGGCTTGCCAGGTCGCTTGACATGTATCTTCGGCCATTCTCATCAACCCCGCGATACCACTTGTCGATGTAATCTTGGGAGAACGGCACATGCTGCGGGTTCCATGTGAATTTGTCCGACTTCACGAAGTAGAGAATGTGGTCAGTGATGTTTCCGAAGTTCTTGGGGTCGTTGTGTGACGAAGTCCTCTGCCAGATTATCTCGCTCCTGAAGTTGCTCTCGCCGAAGATACGTTCCATATCCGCCCTCAGACGATGGACAGCGTGCCAGTCACAATGGAGATACATCGAGCCGGTCGATTTCAGAACCCTGTGACACTGTCTTAGCTTCGGCTCCATCCACGCGATGTAGTTCTCTATCCCTCCGGCCCAACGGTCTTGGAAGGCCCGCTTCTCATACCCATCCTCCCAAATCACTTCGTATTGTTGGTTAGAGAAGAACGGGGGGTCGATGTAGATGAGGTCAACTGAGTCTTCGGGGAACCGCTGGAGGACATCCTGACAATCACCGCAGTAGATTGTGTTTGTCTCGAAGCTCACTCCGATAGACCCCTCAGGTTCGAGATTTAGTCTTTCTTGGCCGAGTTCTGGATGAGCGTATACCACTTGTCTTCACCACGAATCTTGATTCCGGCCCGCTCCGCAGGCGTCTCTCCCTTCAGCGCGTCGTGAGGTCGGATGTAGTTGCGGAATATCTGATACCCCTTCAGTATAGGGGTGTCTGTCCTCTTAAGACCCCGCATCACCTTTTCCCTGTCCCGTATCTCCCCGTTCATCCTCTCCATCTTGTTGTTATGGACTGACCCGTCCATCCTGATGTCCCTGACATGGTCTGGACTCCGCACCTCTCCGAACTGGCTCCACATCTCCTTTCTCCAAGCCACATGGAAGTTGCCCGCCCCGTCGCTGATGAGGGTCTTTGGCTTCTTGCCTGCCCTCTCTATCGCTTCTCGGAACATCGGCCGGATATCGGCAGTCCCCTTGTTCTCGGCGACCTGCTGAGCAATCCAGAAGCGCGTGTCGTCGTCCATCATGGCGAACAGATACTTCATGTTCCCTTTCACTTTCAGGTATAGTTCGTCTGTGCGCCATGTCTCCCCGACGCTCGGAGTGATTCTTTCGAGATACCTGTCCATCAGGCCGACATACTTCTGAATCCAGTTCCAGACAGTCTGATAGGAAATCTCAGCGCCGATTAGCCTGAGCGAATCGGCTGTGTTCCGAAGGCTCTCTCCGTTGAAATAGAGTTGCATCGCGGTCGTTATCGCCTTCGGGTTGTGCTTCATCCTCTCGAACCCGATGTTCACGCTGAAAGTCTTGTGGCAGTCTGCGCATAGGAACCTCTGGATGTCGCCGGACTTGTTGTGCCTGACCCCAAACCTCTTCAGGTTCTCCGAGTGGCAGAACTGGCACTCGGACACATTCACCTGTTCGATTAGGACTTCTGCCCTCACTGCCTGCCTGACTTGGCGCGAGAACTCGACCGCGAAGATGTGCTTGCACTTGGAGAACCGATAGGAATAGTCGGGACAGGTGCAGACCCATCCTGTTTCGGTCGCGCTCACCTGATACTCCCAGTCGCCGAACTGCGAGTGGACGAAGTAAGAGTCGTCATCCTGACGAACCTGAAAAGGTCTTTGAGAACTTGCACATCGGGGAATCGGGCTATACGAAGAGCCTGTTGGTAGGGAACATGGCCCTCCATCGAAACTCGTTTATGGTCATCAGCATCTTTCGGTTCAAGCTATCGAGCTAGAAGCTCAGGATTCTCGACGACATCGCGCACCAAGTGCCGATGGCAGGGGTTGCCGTCCTTCTCGAAGCACAGGAGGGTGATGTCTTCGTGTTCGCTCAGTTCGTGGAGAGTCTGGATAGCTTCAAGGCATTCGGTGTTCTCCCTCAGTTGGTTAAGGAACTCGTGGGCGAAGGTGTCCCAGTCGATTTTGCGTTCCTTGTAGGCGAAGAGAAGTTCCGGCTTCGGCGACAGCGTTATCGCCCACTCGTTGAACCGTTCCCTCGGCACACCGCGAGGGTAGAAGCGGGTGATGAGGATGCGGTATCCGTCCTCGGCTTCGGCTGGTTGAAATACGCTCTTGGTTCTAACGCCCAATCCGATTGCCTCGACCTCTTCGGGAACCGAAGTTAAAGATACGGGTTGCGGTAAAATGGTTGACCATGTGGTGAGAGGGAGACATGCGAAGGTGTCTAGGGCCATCAACCGGCTTTTGACACGAACCTGATTTTGGCCCGTCAACCGTCAACTTGACAACACCCTGAGAAACCATCTGCGATGGTTAAATAAAGCAGGGAACGGTTCGGTCGCTGTTACTCCATTGTGGCTTGACTTCGATGGCGCCGGGTTCAAGGCGAAGGACCCGGTCATGGTGGTGGCGGTATCCACGTCGATGCCCCAGTACAAGGCGCTCTACTCGCAGGCAAGAGAGATGGCCGACTATATGCTGAAGAAGATGGCTTTCGAGAAGGTCGGAACAATCCGCAGCTCCTCCTTCCCGCCGGAGGTGCTCGTCAGGGAATCGGGGCTCTCGACCCTCCCAGAGTGCCAGCTCTATGTGAGCAGGGGGAAGCACGACCTGGTCCTCTTCGCGGGGGACTCGAGCCCCATGGACGACCAGTACGAGTTCGCGCGGTTCCTCCTCAATGAAGCGAAGGCCATGGGGGTGGAAGAACTCTACTCCGTTGGGACCAGATGGGCCGAAAACCCGGCTCCCCCGGAGGCAGAGCCCCAGGCGACCGGTTTCGCCACCGATGCAGATGGGGTGGCCAAGCTCAAGAAGAACGGAGTGAGGATACTGGGCGAGGAGCCCGCTCCTTTCTTTGCGTCGATGATAGTGGCCATGGCCAAGGATGCCGGCATCCGCGGATACAAGCTGGCCGTCGACCACGGAGAACCGAGCCCGCATGTCAGGTCCGTCGTCAAGCTCCTCGAGATCCTGGGGGCTATGGCCGGATTCGAGGTGGACCTCAGCGAGCTCCGCTCCAAGGCTCACCCGTCGACCCCGTCACGACAAGGTGCGGGAAGCACGATCTACCACTGAGCCGGGGATCCACAGTTCCGGCTATTCTCTCGGGAGCAGTCGGCGCCTGCGTCATGCACCTTTTGCCAGCCTCCGGCCCATGACGGCCATCGCCAGTCCGATCCAGTAGGGGATGTACGACAGCATTGGGTCCACCCCTCCCAGCCTGTAGACGGAGTAGCCGAAAGAGACAACCAGCCCGAGAAACCCGGCCCCGCCGCCCAGATAGATCAACACCCTCCCGGTGCTCGTGTGGCGGATCAGGATGATCAAGCCGCCGATGAGCACGCTCAGCCCGCCGAGGGCGATGATGAGCTCGACTATCGTGATGGCCAGTACCGCAGCGTTCTGCGCCACCCCCGACAGGAGATTGGAGACCTCGGGCGCGGCGTATCCGAGGGCAGTGTAAAGGAACCCCCTGGATGAGTAGCCGCTCAGCACCATCAGGAGGCCGCCGGATGAGGCAAGTGCTCCGGCGAGGTAGCGTCTCAGTCCCACAGGACGCCAGGAGACGCCGTCGATAAATAGCGTTCTGATGGAAACCCCGGTGAACGACCGAGATGTTTATCCGCCTGTCGCAGCACGAGCCCGGCGAACCATGCGGGCCCTCAGCACAGACGAATCGCTCCAGAACACTCTGGACTGGGCCTTGGACCGGATGAGACAGAAGGGGTACGATGTGAAGTCCAAGGTTACGCTCAACGTTGAACCGAGCCTGGCCATAATGGGGTATGCGAAGAAGGAGGGGGAAGTCCACAGGATCATGATCTCGGAATGGGCCCTCGACTCCGAGATGCTCGGAGGACTGGTGCTCCACGAGCTCTCGCACGTGTACTTCACCGAACAGGGCGCAAGTTCGCACGACAGCGGCATCCTTGAGAGTGTGCTCGAAGACCTGAAGGAAAGGGATGGCCTGAGAGCCAAGGAGACGGAGCACCTCATCGACGCCTTCAACCATCTTCAGAACGTGCTGGTGGACGACCTCGTCTTCGAGGTGATGGGCGAAAAGGAGCACGACATGGTCAAGCGCTTCTTCGCAGAATGGATCTCGGACAGCCCGTCAGGGGACCCGGTCACCGACGCCAGCCTTCTCTGCAGGAATGCGTTCGCGGTGGCGTCTCTCAGGAGGAGGAAGCTCGTCGAATGGGGTGCGAAGGGGGACCAAGAAGATGCGGAGATGTACTTCAGGAACAAGAGCCTCCTCGACGCCCTGGGCCACCATGCCGACGAGGAGTTCGACTGGCTGGAAGGGTTCCTTGAGAAGTCGAAGCTGGGGCTGAGCGAGGCAGAGTTCCGCGAGTCGCTCGAAGCCTACTTCGACAGGGTGCTTTCGCTGATGCGGTCGTCGTCAAAGCTTGACGACCTCAGATAGGGCACCCCGCGCCTCCGGGAGCCATTTCTCGGCGGCGAGGGCTGTCGTAGTGGCTGCAATCATCGGCGCCGTCGTCTTCGGGGTCTATCTCGGGTATCTCGCCTGGTCTCAGGACAGCTTCCCGACGGCGACCAGACCCTTCGGGAACTACGCGGTCGTGACTTCGAAGACTTTCAACGGGACCGAGTTCGCGTTCGCCCTGACCTGGAACAACGCCAGCGCCGTCCCGGTCAAAGCACAGCTGACGTCTCCGGCGACGGACGCGGCCAACACCCCCGTCTGTGAGGTGGGGCTCTCCACCGTTAGCAACGGCCAGACCATCTTCATGCCCTTCACCATAAGCCCAGAGTCGCCCAGCCTCGTGAATGTGGACCTTTCCATCGACGTCCAGCCTGTGGGAGGAGGGAGTGACTTCACGATAGTCTACAACACGGCGAGCATCCTAGCCACGAACACCCCCATCGTCCCCTCGGACATCACGTGCCAGCAGCCTCTCGGGGCCGACTGACCCCACCTGGCTCTGAGACTGAATCGGGCTCTGGTATTGGATCAGGGCGACCGCGGCCGCCAGTACTGTCACAACGGCCGCCACGATCGCGACTGCCGCGACGAGTGTTTTCTTCATCGGCCTCTCTTGGGGGAACAGGGGTGATTAGGAACCCCGAGGAACAGGCGTTCCCGAACGGGGTGGAACGCCCGCGGAACGCTCCCGACCCCAAAGGGACGAGAACGGCGAGGAGGCACCGAGGAAGCCTCCTTGCATGGCCCCTGGACGAGTGCCTAGGTCGCTGGACGAGACCCCGAAGGCGCCGCTCCCGCAGACGGCGTGGCCAAAGAGAGGGAATCGAGGAATCCACCGCCCAGGAGCCGGGGCGGGACCGAGTGTGGTGACGCGGCACCCGGAAGCATGCCGGGGAGCCCCCCTTTCGTTTATAAAACGCCCGGTAACCTTGTGTCGGAGTTGCTCCGCAAGGAGGAAGCGCTTTCAAAGAGCGTAGCTGCCCCTGTCTCGTCGTCCCAGAGGAATCTACGGGAAGACTTCTTGGAGAAGAAGTTCCTCGAGTTCGGCGAGACGGCGTCGGCCTTCGTGAGAGACATCAGCTGGGTAAGAGGGATATCGCACCGAGGGGAGACGAGCTCCGTAAAGGTCAACGTAGACATCACGAAGAAGGTCTTCAGTAAGTGGTCCATCGAGATACTGATGACGACCTATTCGCTGAAGTCCGCGGGGTTCGGAGACCTGAAGCGCCTCCTCAGCGGCATAAGCTCTCGTGTCCTCTCGAAGAAGCTGAAGGACCTGGAGGAGCTGGGCTTCGTTGAAAGGGAGGTGATAGGATCAAGGCCGCCTAGGGTCAGGTACACTCTCTCCAGACGGGGAGAGGTGCTCGCCCGGCTCGGGGAGCCGGTGATAATGTACCTGCGCCAGTCGATGAGATAAAAGCCCTTAGCAAGGCGTAAAGACAGTGCTCCCTGCTGCCAGACCGTGCTCCCGTTCGGGACAACCGACACCGAGTTCGCGGTCGTCACATTCCTTTCGGCGTTTGTCGGGATATCAATCGTGAGCTGGGGTTCGCTGGTCGTGAAGGCGAGATACCTGTCGGCATTCGCCCTCGGCGTCTACCTCTGGTTCTTCACCGACACTCTGAGCGGAGCGAACTATCTCGACGTCAACGGCGGCTTCGTCTACAGCCCGTACGTCGTATCCTTGGCGGCCCTTTTCGCCGTGGGGCTTGTAGTGTTCTTTGCCTTCGACAGGAAGCTGTTCTCAGCAGGGGAGTCGCTCTCGCGCGGAGCACTGGCGGTTGGCGCGCTGGCGGCACTGGCGCTAGGTCTGCACGGGATGGCCGAGGGGGTCGCTTTCGGCACGACCGCTGCCCAGACCAGCAGCAGTTCTCTGATGGGGGCATTCGGGGGGTTCGACGCCAGCATTTCGTGGGTCTTTCACAAGATGATTGAACCCACCGTGGCCGCTGCCGCCTACGTCGCGGTCGTCGGCCCTGGTTCGAGGAAACCGTCGGACAGGACCGTCGACGCGCTAGCCCTCGCGGCCGTCTTCGCTATCCCCGCTGTCATTGGGTCCATAGTCGGCTACTTCGCCTCCTTCGATGTCACCTACGTCTACGCTCTGGGGTTGGGGACCTCGGTGTACGCCCTTGCAAGGGCGGGGAGGTCGCTGTACGCCCAGGAGGGGTCGGATTCCTGGCTGTCGTTGAAGATGGCGCTGGCGGCGGTGCTGGGGTTCCTGCTGATATTCACCGCCGCCATGCTCCATGCCTGAGGTGAAAGGGTGCCAAGCAGAAAGCTCACACTAGTGATTGTGGGGGTCATTGCGGCTGGTGCCCTCGCGGCGGTAGCGGTGTCCCTCCCTGACCTGAACAGGACGACGGCGACGACGACGACCGCCAAGCTTCCGGCAGGTTGTGTGAAGCCGGCGGGCGGGTTCCTGATGGTGGCCAGCCTCCAGGGGTTCAACGACAGCGTGGACCACGGCGTGCCGCAGAACAACTGGCCGGTGATGAACGTCAAGCTCGGCCAGAACGTCACCATCGTCGTCTGCAATGCCGACTCGACCCAGTCGCACGGGTTCCAGATCGACCACTACTACAGCGCCCAGCTGGTTTCAATCGCGCCGGGACAGGTCCTGAGGGTGAGCTTCATCGCCACCCAGGCGGGGAGCTTTCGCGTCTACTGCCAGATACTCTGCACCGTGCACTGGGCGATGCAGAACGGGCAGCTGATCGTCAGCTAGGAACCGGCGGCAGGGCTAGGGACCGACGGGGCCGAACAGTCCTTTTGCGGCGAGTGCCGTCATGGCATAGTTGAGAACATACAGGCTGATGCAGACAGGGCAGTAGGCGTGGATCACGGCGCTCTCCAGGTACCACAGGTGGGGAGTGAAGAGGTTCCCCACCATGAGGAGGGGGACCATCGAAAGGCTCGCGGATTTCGTCGGAGCCAAGGAAGTCGAGTACAAGGGCCAAGTCCCGGCGGCCTGGAAGAGCGCCCTCCGTTAGCCGCGGGCCCACCCGACCGCTGCAGAGGGGCGGGAGAAAGGTCCGATGCGCGGGTCAGATTCCATCATCAGGGGTGCAGAGGACAGACCACACTTCCGCATCGAAGGAACGCTAGAGCTCGCTCGCTCGCTCCTGCAGGGTTCCGATTATGTCGTAGTCGTGTGACGCCAGGAGGGAAGTGGCCCGGGTGGTCTTGACTATGGCTTTGAACTGCTTCCTCAGGGAGTCCCTCCACTCCTTGGGGAAGTCTTCTGGGGCGGGGTATGGGGGGCCGGGAGTATACAGATGGAACCACTCGGGGAATATCAGCACGTTTCCTCTGGCGTCCCCCCGCGCGTTGTCCCCGACCAGGAGCTCCTTCCCGTCAGTCAGGAGGGCGTAGTCGTCTCCGAACTTGTACGCCTGGAACCCCAGGACGTTGCCGGCCTTGTAGACCTCGAAGTCGCCTATCTGCTTCACCCTTGCAGTCTCCCAAGGCTCCACAGCGTCCGGGGTCGTTTCGGGCAGGTACACAGGTATGCCTGCCCTCTTCGCTATGAATCTCGCCGCTCTGGTGTGGTTCTGCTCCGTCAGCAGGACCGCTTCGAGCCTCCCGAGCCTACCCGCCGCCTCCAAGAGTCCCGGGACCATCGGCGGGTCGACAAGCAAGACACCGGTCTCTCTCACGAAGAGATGGCCCACCATCATCCAGTCGTCTGCAGGGTCGGGGGTGGACCACCTGAAGACCCCGTCTCTTATGGGTGTGAACACGCCTCTGCCTTCTCGCCGCCGGCGACGGTGCTGCGCGCTTAAGCGTTGTGAAGCCGCTTGGACCGTTTCATCTCCTGGCGCACCGACTCGGGCACCCCGTGGCAGCATGGGCCTGACCCTGCGTCCACAGAAAACTTAAGACTCGACACGGCTCCTCGGGTGAGCCATCCGTGGTCACCCTGACCTCCAGTGAGTCCCCTGCTCCGGTACGCGCTGCCCACGAGGAAGTGGGCCTCCTCTCCGCGGACCGGTGGGGGGTGGGCTCGCTGTTCGTGATTGGGGTCTTCCTGGGCACAGGGTCGCTCTTCCTCCTCAGATGGGCAGGGACCAGAGGTGGCTTTTCGCTCATGCTTGGAGTGCTGCTGCTCGGAGGAGGGGCAATAATGTTCGTCGTAAGGGCGACGGAGAACATCCAGCGGGTGAAGTTCAGGGGGTATGACCCCGTTGGGAAGACCGGGGTCGTCACCATGGCCATGGCGGGGAGGATGACCGGCTCAGTGAGGGTTGACGGGATGGACTGGTCGGCAAGGAGCGAGGAGACCATCGAGGCAGGAGCCGAGGTCCTGGTGGTGAGCAGAGAAGGGCTCTACGTATCGGTCAAGAAGCTCCACATGAACCCGGGTTGATGGAGACGGCAGCGGCACCCTCGTAGTCCGTCGCGGCCCATAGGAGGAATTCCTGGCGGAACGGCGGGTGTTCTGCTTGTTAGAACTATACCCCCGCGTTTGATCCATCTTCACGGAATGATGCTGCCAGGCGCAGGCTAGAGAGGCAAGAGAGTTCCATGTCGGGCCCCGCAGGGGTTCACAGGAAGGACCTGCTCTTCGTTGTCCTCGCTGCTGCCGCGGTAAAAGTGGCCTCGTTGGTCTTCATCCAGTCAACGGTCGGCGGGAACCTTCTTGACCAGCTTTCCACCAGATGGGACTCCGTCTACTACGTCAGCATAGCCCGGATCGGATACCCGGCGGGGAGCGTCTCGGCCAACTACGCGTTCGCCCCCGGCTATCCCACCTTCATCTGGCTGGCGAACTTCCTGGTGGGGAACTACCTCCTGTCGGCTGCCATTGTCTCGAATGTCTTCTCGGTCCTGGCGGTGGTGGTGTTCTACCATGTGGCCAAGATCTACTTCAGCCCGCGCGGTTCGCTTCATGCCTCCCTGGCGCTCACGCTGTTCCCAACGTTCGTCACCTACGGCCTCGTGTCCTACAGCGAGCCGGTCTATCTCACCTTCGCAATGTTGGCGGTCTACTTCTTCCTCAAGGGCAGGTACTTCAATGCCGGAATGGCGTCCTCCCTGGCCGTCCTTTCCGGCTATGCCAGCCTGCTGATCCCGGTCCTCTTCTCGAGTATCCTGATTCTGCGGCGAGCCTCCGCGCGCTTCGGTCAACTTCGACCAGGTCCCGGCGGGCAAAGCACTCCGGGAGGAGACGTGAAGGCGCCTACCAGGTACGGTTTCGTCTGGCTCATGACCCCCCTGTTGGTGTTCGGACTGTGGATGTGTCTTCTCGACGTCAGGTCGGGAGTGCAGTATGCCTTGTTCGTGGCCCAGAAGCCCTGGGGAACCGCGCTGGCGAATCCTGTGGCTCAGTTCAGCGCGTTCTTGACCGGGATATTCTCGACCCAAGGGAACCCGGTGGAGCAGATGCTTCTGAGGTATCCCTACACCATCTCCTTCCTTGCCCTCGCCTATCCCCTTTGGAAAATCGATGGGGGGCTCGCCTTCTACTCGTTCGCCTTCATGTTGTTCGTCCTCAGCCTGGTGGGGACCGCCTACATGTCAGGCCCCAGGCTGATGCTCTCCGCCTGGCCGGTGTTGCTTGTCTTCGGCAGAGCGAAGAAGGAGTACCTCCCCCTGGTGCTGACCCTGCTCGCGCTGATATCCCTGCAGAGCACCTATGCCCAACTGACGAGCTTCTGGACCTGAGTCGGGTCGACGCACCCGTATGGCGAGGCCTCTGCCTAGTCGTCCGCTAGCCGCCTAGGCCGTACTTCTTGGCGAGTTCTGCCTGCCGTGCCCGGATTTCCCTTGTCTTCCGAGAAACCCTGTTCGCGAAGGTGAGGTCCCTGAGGCCCGCGACGAACCATAGCAGGGCGATGATGAGGCTGGCAGCCTCCAGGACCATCAGGCTCGGGTCGACAAGGTTGACGGTCTGGCTCGTTATCCCCAGGACGTACGGCAGGACGACGAGCTGCAGGAAATAGGCGAGGGCAAAGTATCCCCCCGCCAAGGTGGCGACGAGGGCGAGAAGCCGGATCTTCTTCCCCCCACGTTCGTAGTGCTCGAGGAACTCTTCTTGCAGCTCGATCACCGACACGTTGGGATCGGTCTCTTCTGCCATGCATCTCACACGGCGGACTTCGCTTTTAACGGATGCTCACAAGTTGTTCACCTGAACAGGGGGAAGAGCATCTTCAGCCCCTCGTCCAGGTGGCCCAGGGCTTCCATCCCCGTGGGGGTGATCGAGAAGAGCGCGTGACCTTCTGCCGACTCCACCCTGACGAGTCCCCCGGACTTCAGGGACCCGAGGTATTCGTCCAGCCTGTCATACGGGACGTTCGCTCTCCGCGCCAGCCTGGTGGGGTTCAGTGGGCCGGCCGCTAGGGCCTTGAGGATTTCCCAGAATATGATGGTCCTGTCCCGGTTCCTCAACCGCTCCTAGCATGAAACGGGACGATATGAACAAGTTGTGCTCTCAAGTTGAGCGCTCAAGTCGTGCGTCAGGGCAATAAACGAAGCCTGACTGTAATTGCACCATGAGCCCCAAAGCGACTGGATGGCTGGGATACTCCCTCGACAGGTCTCGCTGCCAGGTCAGCGTCGAGGCCCTTGGGGATCGGGTCCTCCTCCTTGGCAGGAGGGCGGGGGAACTCTCGACGCTCTTCGCATTCGCCGAGGCCGAAGCAGGGGCGAGAGTCGTCGTGCTTGACATCGACGGGTCTGTCTCGGACGATGTACACGGATACTTCAGGACCTTCGACTACAGGTCCCTGCTCTACGAAGCGTTTCACCTTGAGGGGGATGATGCCACTCATGGGCAGCTCGTCGCCTCGGCATACACCGCGGCACTGGACCTGACTGCGGAGGAGGAGGCCATACTGAGCGCAGCGTTGCAGAAGCTGGCGGAGCAGAACGACCTCGCGACCCCCTCTTCGCTCTACGACGTCCTGGGAGGGGTGGAGGGCTTCCGAGGGTACTATGTCGACAAACTGAGGGGGAGGATAGGCTCCCTCAAGCTCATGGAGACGACCCGAGCCGAAGCCTTCGATGACCTGATGAAAGGCGGAGCCATTGTGGAGTTCTCCTCGGCGCCCTACCCCCAGGCAGCAGAGTTGGCTGCGAGTCTGTTCGTGGCCAAGATTCTGTACCTCCTGGCCTCCTCGGAAACCCGCCCCGACGCCCTGATGGTCACGGGAGCACAGCGCCTGTTCAGGAACCAGCTGCGCCATCAGCACGGTGGGAGGCTGATGGCTCGCCTCCTCGAGGCTTCCATCCCTCTGGTCCTGGCTTCGGCCATACCAGCCCTCCTGAACGACCGGGTGGTCGAGGCGATGGAAGTCAGGGTCTATTCCAGCGAGGCCTGGAATGCCAGAAGGAACTGGAAGCAGCCGACGGCCCTGGTCAGCTCCTACGTCGTCTGTGACGACCGGTCGGGGTCCGCGACGGGGTTCGTCCCGCGTTTCATCAGGCCGAAGCGGAGGCCAACCTCCGCCTGTCAGTCGATGCCTGCGAGGGAGAACCCCGAGCTCACCAGGACGATACTTGAAGAGGTCGGCAGGTTCGACTCGGCGAACAGGCAGTCCATAGTCTCGTACCTTACCCCGCTGTTCCTGGCCGCCGACGTGGGAGCCGAGGTCGACCGGCTCCACTCAGAGGGTTACCTGATCCTGGAGCCGAAGGAGAACGGGAGCGGGCCCAAGATTCTGGCCTACACCGTGACGGAGAGCGGCAGGCGCCTCCTGGAGGGGTTCAGATGATGGACCACCTCAAGACAGAGTGCCTTGCCGTTGACGCGCTCACCGACGGGGGGCTGGCCACCGGGACTGTCAGCCAGATCTTCGGCGAGAAGGCCCTGGGGAAGAGCATAATCTCTTTCCAGGCTACCTGCGCAGTCGCAGCCGCTGGCGGGAGCGCCGTTATCCTCGACACGGAACAGTCCTACGGCAGCTACCTCGTCCCATACTGGCGGGAGAGGATGGTCAAGAGGTTCGGGAAGGAGTTCAACGTGGCAGAGGTCAAGCTCGAAAAGGCGCCGAAGGCCGCCGGGAAGAGGAAGCCTGTCAGCAGGGGTCAGCTCATCAACGCCATCGACGTCGCCCTCAGCCAGCTGGGGGTGTCCTACGGGGACCTCCACCTCAGCTCTGCCGCGGACATATTCTCCCCCGACTTCGTCGTCGAACTACCGCCAAGGGGACCATCCGTGGTGATTTTCCAGACCCCGCAGGTGGAAGGGCTCCTAAACCTGCACGGCATAGACGCCACGACGGAGGTCTCCAGCGGCGGCAGGGTGGAGCTCAAGATGAGGCAGACCCCGACCTACCAGTCCGCGCTGCATCACATCATCCGAGAGACGGGAGCCAAGCTGTTAGTGTACGACTCGATTTCGGCTCCCTTCAAGGCCGCCTTCCCGAGCACCCAGGACCTGCCCGCCCGGAGTTCGGGCCTCGCCATGCTGTTGGCCCATGCCCAGAGGCTCTGCGTGGAGTTCGGCATCGCCGTCCTCGTGACCAGCCACGTCTCCATCGACCCCATCAACCCGTGGGACAGGATACCCTACGGCGGGGTCATTCTGGGGCACGACGCGAAGTTCTCCCTGGAGCTGACGAAGGCTTCCGCCTCCAGGAACAAGGATGGGAACCCTGTCGCCCTCAACAAGGACGACAAGTTGGCGAGCAACAAGGCGTTCTGGGCCGCCCGCCACCCGGCCCTGGAGGAGTACTCGAGGTTCGCCTACGCCAAGCAAGACGACGAGGGGTTCCACTGATGGGGTGGGGCCTTCGTCTCTTCGCCGCCCTCCTTGTGCTCATCTTCTTCTTTCTCGGCGCGTGGCCGATTTCGCTGCTTGTCCTCCTGTATCTTGTCCTCTCGTCACGGAAACGGCGCCCGCAGACCATCTACGCCCAAAGGGAAGGAGCCTTGGCGAAGCCCAAACGCCCCTGGGGGAGGTACGTGGTCGGAGCCTTCCTGTTCCTCGTCTCGGTGGTCGCTTTGGAATCAGGAGGGACGTCCTCTCCGGTCGTCTTCTTCGTTGGCGGGGTCGTAGCCTTCGCCTGGCCTTCGATCAGCAAGGCGGGCTTTTCCGCCAGGGTCGACCCGGTCAAGGACTCGGTCCTCCTGCGGAGTCGGCTCTTCCCGCTCTTGTGGCACGCCCTGGCCGAGGTGAAGCTCGAGTCCCAGGACCAGACGAGGGGACTCGCCTCCATGAGCGGGAGGCTCCTCTTGTTCGCTGGGAAGTCTCCTACCGTGTACCAAGACGTCAGCGCGTGCGCCCTGGGCTACAGGCAGGCAGAGAACGACATCATGAAGAAGCTGAGACAGGAGACCAGGCTGCTCTCCCAGCGGGGGGCTCACCTGTTACCGGTGGACAGCGCCGAAGCTGCGAAGAGACTCTCCGTGAAGCTGGAGAAGCTCAAGATAGGGACGGACGACTTCGAAGCCATCTCATCCCTGCCCTTCGACTCCGCCGTGTTCAAGGTGAAGGATGGCAGGTTGGTATCGCACAGAGCGTTCAACATCCTCGAGTCCGGCACAGTCTCCATTTTGCCTGCGCCTGACCTGAAACCAGGCAGGGAGCCACTGTTCGCCGAAGTGGTCCAGGAGATCGGAGAGAAGCATGGCTGGCCGCAGCCAGATGCTTTCTCCCCCTTCCTCGCTTCGCTTGACGCCTCGCGGACCGAGCCCTTGGCAGACAGATTCCAGATGAAGGGGGAGGCGGATGGGAAGGTGACGGTCGAGACCCCGGGCGGGGCGCAGGTGCGGCTGACCAGGGCGCAGGCGAGGGCGCTGGCGAGGATCTATGGTTAGGACCAAGAGCTGGTCCGAAATGGCGCTCGTCCCTGTCTTCGTCTTCGGGCCAACGCTACGCGACGCCCTCGTCACCCTCTACGGGAACAGCCGGGAAGCGAAGGTCGTCTCGGCGCTGCTTGCGGCAAGCCCAGTTCGATTGCCATTAACGAGCTCCTGAAGTTCATCTCGATACGCTCCCACGTTCATCCAAGGCACAAGCCCCGATTTGTCAAAATGTCTCTGGCCGAAGCCCTCAGACTGCCTCTCTTCACCCCCATGATCAGAAGTCACCGATACGAACTTCTCTATTCTCGTCCCAAGCGAATTCCTCCCCTCCTTGCTTCTTCCCATGGAAGAGCCCGAGGAATCATGAATGAACAGGACCCACTCGAGATAAAGTAGTCTCTACTTGTCTGAGATGGCAACCGACTCGTGAGTTGCTAGGTTCCGGTTATTGGCTGGAACGGGAGCGGCTCTCCGTGCTCGCCAGCCGAGCACCCGCACCCGGCCGCATGGCCCCCACGCCTCAGGGTTCCTCTGTAGAGCCCGTCCTCCAACTTCTTGCCGGTCTTGGCCTCCCACGCTTCGATGGGCATCCCGTACTTCTGCTGAATCCTGTCTCTATACCATTCGGGCAGAACATTGAACGAACAGAATGGGATTATTCTAAGGTCTGGCGTCAAATAGTGAATATCGCACCTTTGGAGCCTCTCCTCGTCCTGGTTGAATTTGTCCTGAAAATGCATCATCCCGAGGAACATGCTCTTCAGGTGGAACTGCCCGATCGAGGAGTAGTCGTGCTTGACCAGCGCGTCGGTGAGGAGCTTCGCGAAGCTGAGGCTCTTGGGCTGCTTCTCCTTGTTGACGAAGGACGAGATCCTCGTAAGGACCTTGGCAGCCACAATGTAGCGGTTCGTCCCCGAGTAGATCTCCTCCTGCTTCTCGTCCAGGTACTCGATGAGCCCGGGAATGTCGACGAACTCTGGAAGCGGGACGAGCCTCTTCTTGTCGGCGTCGTTGAAGACGTAGGTCCCTGCGCCGCACGCGAAGTGGATGGAGAGCTCGTACTGGTCCTTCTTGGTGAACGCTTCGATGAACCCCGTGACCGGCGAGCAGGACGGGACCGGGAACCAGCCGTCCTTGGTTATCATGCCGTTCGTCTGCTCCTCGATCCTCTCGATGCAGTCAGGGATGGTGATCCTGTACTTCGCCCTCTCGGTCTTTGTCAGGCGTCCTGTCAGGGACACGGGCTGGAAGTTGACCGCGTGGACCGTGTCGATGTTCTTCCAGCCGAACCGGATGATGTCTCCCAGTTCGTGGTCGTTGATCGACTTTATGACCGTCGGGACGAGCACCACCCCCACCCCCACCTTGCGGCAGGCGTCGATGGCGTAGGGAGCCTCCCAGTGGTTCTTCGGGTTCGTCTTGGGTGTGACGCCGTCGAAGCTCATGTAGAGGTTCGATACCCCCGAGTCCTTCAGGCGCTTCGCCAGCCCCGGGTTCAGGGCGAGGTTGATCCCGTTGGTGTTGAGCTGGATGTGGTCAATCCCCTCCTCCTTCAGTATCTTGACGATCTGGGGCAGGTCCTCCCTGATCGTAGGTTCGCCGCCGGTGATCTGGACCGAGTTGCCCGCGACCGGCCTTTCGGCCTTCAGCGAGCGCCCCATCTCCCTGATCTGGTCGAGGGTCGGCTCATAGACGTACGCCCCCTCGAGCCCCTTCTTCACGTAGAAGAAGCAGTACCAGCAGGTCAGGTCGCACCTGTTGGTGACGATTATGTTGGAGAGGCCGGTGTGCGAAAGGTGGTTGGAGCAGAGGCCGCAGTTCGCCGGGCAGGAGCAGACGTCCATGGGGACGTTGGCAGCGTGGGTCCCCTTGCCGTCCTTCCAATAGCGCGAGAATTTGCTGTACATCTCGTAGGAGCCGAAGTACAGCTCTTCGGTCTCACCGTGCTCCGGGCAGGTCTTCGTCATCCAGACCTTGTTGTCCCGTTCGAAGACGATGGCCGGAAGAATCCTGTTGCAGTCTGGACAGATCGACTGCGTCTGGCGGATGAAGTTCCCCTTGGAGACTTCTTTCTTAAGTTCTAGACTGACGTCCGCGATTTGGGCCAAATCAGATTCGCCGATTCTCCCTGCCCGACTGCCAATATAAGCGTTTTAACTTTACCGAGGGTGAAAGGTTAAAGACCGCCCTTCGCCTTCTCCGGCGGGGATTGGTCAGGTTTCACCCCTGGGACGCCGATGAGCTTCCCGGAGGGGGTCATGACGAGCAGCATACCGCACTTTCTGCACCTCTTGTAGGAGTTGACCCCGTCGTCGGTCTTCTGTTCGCCGACGTTTTCGAGGGACTCGTGTCTGCACGCAGGCACGTGGGGGATACTGGAGCGAGCGGATTTACATTTTTGCGTTCAGACCTTCCGGCGAAAGGGGCGCGGCATGGCGCTTAGCGAGAGGGCCGCAGGGTCGCTGGAGGCCCTCGGGCTGACGGGGAGCGAGGTGAAGGCGTACGTCGCCCTCCTGAAGGGCGGGACCATGACCGCCAGCGACGTGAGCAGGGAGGCCAGGATCCCCTACTCGAAGGTGTACGACGCCCTCGAGTCGCTGCACAGCCGCGGGTGGGTGGAGGAGCAGAAGAGCAGGCCGATCGTGTACACAGCGAAGCCGCCCGACTCGGCGCTCGAAGAGCTGAAGTCGAGGACCGAGACTGAGAGGAAGGAAAGGGAGCAAGTCGCGCTGGAGGAGCTGATGGGGATCTACGTGAGCCGGGGGGAGTCGGAGAAACCGGACATCTGGATCATGAGGGGGACGAACGAGATTCTCTCAAGGGTGAAGAACCTGCTCCTGAACTGCAGGGCCGAGCTCCTCATCGCCCTCCCGACGCAGCTCGCTCCCTTCACCGACAGGATCGAACCGCTCATGGCGACCCTCAGGGAGAAGGGGGTGAAGAGCCTGATACTCACTTCGACCGACTTCCCCAAGGCAGGGGTGGAGGTGCTGGCGAAGCACGCGGAGATAAGGACGAGGAGGACCATGTATGGGGGAGGGCTGATTTCTGACTCCCGGGAGGTCGTCCTCCTACTTGGGGGCGGGGACCAGGTCACTCCGCCGCTGGCCATCTGGGCGTCCCACCATGGGCTGGCTAGCTTCGCCAAGGACTACTTCGAGTTCCTCTGGAGCTCCCCGGGGACGACGAAGGTTTGACCAGGGCCTCGGCACCCGGGCTGAGAGACGAGGAGGACGTGCTGAAACGGCTCGGAGAGGAGACCGGGCTGTCGCAGAAGGAGGCGGCGTTCTACCTCGGACTTCTCCGCCGGGGGCACGCCCCTTCTTCCGGATCAGGAGGCGCCTCGAAGCTCCTGGAGAAGGGGATGGCAATAGTGTCTGGGGACGGGAGGCGGATCATCCCGGTGCACCCCCGCCTGGGAATCGCGAACCAGTACCGGACCTGGAGGGAGTCGATGGTCAGAGCAATCAATGAAAGGCGGATGAGGGTAGACAGGCTGATAGTGGAGCTCATCCCCCTTTACGAGGCCGCAACGGAGAAAAGCACGGGGAGCGGGGGCGGGTAAGCCTTGGCTACTGCAGAGCATCAGCACGAGGTGGTATTCATCGGAATGGTCAACGTCAACCGCGACAACTACCTCCAGGGGGTGGTGGACGTCTGGAGGTGCAGGTCGTGCAAGAAGCTCTTCTGCGACGACAAGAGGTACGGAGAGCCCCTCAAGGCGAGCGTGGGGTTCGAGACGATACCTGAAGACGAAGAGTGGGCGGTGCTAACCTGCACGACGGCGAAGGACGTCTACATGAACAGCCTGGGGGTCAAGCCCGGGAAGAAGATAACCCACGCCTGCAGGGACGGGACGGTCAACGAGTTCGTGGTGGTGAAGGACTACACGCTGACCCCGGAGGTGGCCAATCCCATCCACAGGCTGTATCTCGTGAAGGACAACATCAACAAGAACATCGAAGCCGGCTACTACAGGCTGACGATGAAGTGACGTCGCTCACCAGGAGGGTGGCCGGGACCCTCACGATCTTGGAGGGGCTCTTTGCCTTCTTCACTCTGTACGAATACGTCCCGATCAGCTGCCCTTCGAGCGCATGCCCCCTCCCGCAGGTCAGTTGGCCCGTCAACGATGTAGTCATGGGGCTGGCGGTGGTCCTCCTGGTCGTCGGGGCCCTCGGAGTGTGGGGAGCAGCCGTGGCCTATCCGGCGGGCGTTGTGTTTTCTGCCATTTTGCTGCTTGTCATGGGCTATGCCGCGTACCTGGACAGCGGATATCCCTACCTCGCCACCCTCATGTACCAGGGAGTGTCCGGAACAGCGCTTGCAGCCATAGCCCTGGGAGCGAACATCGCTGGGATGAGGAGCAGGGGCGGACTGCCTGAGCAGGCCAACCCCATGAACCTCCCGGTCTTCGGCTAGACCCTGAAGTTGACGAACTCCCTGCTCCGGATGATGCCGTCCACGTTCCGTTTCAGCTTCGGGACGTCGAACCCGCCGTACTCGGGTCCGGGGAAGTCGAGCTGCTTGGTCGCCCGGACCAGGACGCCGAGGGCCACCGCCTCTTCCCCCTTCTGGTGATGGACGAACGCCGCGCAGACGAGGATGACGCCCTGGAGAAGGCTCTTCTCAGCTCCCTGCTTCGTCCGCCACACTCCTTCGAGGACCTCGTGGCACTCCCAGAACCGTTCGGCGTTGAACAGACGGCGTGCCTCGTCGAAGAGCCTTGGCTCGGCCTCGTGCTGAGGGGCAAGGTTGAGGTCCCTGGTGAACTCCACTTCCGCCAGCGGCTTCACGGCGGAGACGAACAGCTCGAAGTCGGCCCTGCTGGGAGTGAAGACGTCAAGCTCGAGCGCGCCGTATGACGTCCACTTCGGGTTCCTTGGGGTCACTCCAAGGGTCTTCGCGACAGTCCTGGCGGCTGCGAGGAGCTTCTCGCCGGGCACGCTGGTCCCTCTGAGCCTGATGAGGAAGCGCACTGCAACCGCGGGAGACGCCTGGAACGCTTTAATGTTGATGCAGGCGCTTTGTCGTCGTGGGTGATGACCTGATTAGCCCGACTGAACCAATCCATGTGGATGATCTTGAGTAGTGGAACCCACACTGTTGTTCCAGCCACGTTTCATGGGCAACGGATTCCTTTATAACCTCTGAAACGCCCCGCGAAAAAGGGCGACGCAACGTGGTGGAGCTGGACCTTACGTGCAACCTAGAAGGCTTCCGCAGGTTTCTGATAAACAGCACGTGCAGGAGCTTCATCCCCGAGTCGTACCTCCGCGACCCCGAGGTCTTCCCTGAGAAGCAGGGGGACCAGGGCTCGATCTATGTGGAGGCCGTCGACAAGGTGGACCTCAAGAAGATGAGAGACATCACCTTCATCAACGCGAGAGACGTCCTCGGCATAATCTATACCTCGAAGAGCGGCAACACGAAGCTGAAGTGGCGCCAGCTGAGAGGCAGGATAGGGCGGATGTCCGGGGACGCGTCGGCCAACTCCCTCGTGAATCTCTCCATGGCGAGAGTCATCTCGCCCGAGGATGTGGAGGTGATAATGGCCAACCAGCCGGGCCAGGGAGGGACGGAAGGGGTCCCTGAGGAGACTCCCACACAAGAGGCGTCGCCTCAGCAGGACGTCCCCCAAGAGTGATTGTTTCCACGAAGGAAAACGAGATGAAAACCGCTTTCGCTTTGTTTATACATTCGCGGCAGAGGTGACCTCGTCGATGGGCAAGGTAAAGGTCAGCAGGATCAGCGGGGTCACCGACCCTATGACGGGGTTGCCGGCCAAGCAGATTGAGCTGGTCGAGGTGCGGGACTCGAGGCGGCCGGAGATGTTCCCTTCGAGCGACGAAGGGAAGATGGTGCAGGGGATGGTGTCTCAGCTTCAGTCCATGGGACTGATGCCCCAGATCCGCGATCTGGGGTCCTCCAAGGTCATAATGACGCTGACGGAGTCGGAGTACGACATGCTCGGGATGAGGCTGGACGTCAACGAAGTATACGAGCTCGACATACGAAACGGGTCGCTGACGCTCAGGAAGGTCACCGAAGGCACCTGATCGTGTGGCAACGAAATTCAGCCGACGGTCAACAAGATTGACCTACCGACGCCAATAACGCATCCGCCGTCGAAATCACCAAGAGTTGCAGGATGTGGTTGAGCTGACGGTGGAGCTCACGAGGATGACGTCTGCCACCTACACACTACAGAAGATGGGCATCACCTTCAAGAGAACCCTGCTGTTCAGGACGACGGTCCGCATCAGCACCGACCGGCTCCTCGTCTCAGATGAAGCAGTACGCGTCCTGAATAGCCGCGAATAGGCAGGATTGGTGCGGCCTCCGTGTATAGGCTGCCGCACGGATGATTCCCGAGCGCCCCGCGTTAAATACTCGGCCTGAGCCGTACCTCATGTCTCCGGACGACCTCTACGACTACGGGCTACGGTTGAAGGGAGCAGAGCGGCTGATTGTCGAGGACGAGCAGGTCAGAGACGGGGACAGGAAGCTCATTCAGGCATTCCTGAGACACATCAAGGCCAAGAACGTCTCGGTGGGCCGGCAGGCTAAGTACGCATTCATGCTTCGCCGCTGCGCCCAGCTCGTCCGGGTCCCGTTCCGAAAGGCGAAGAGAAAGGACATTGAGGACCTCGTCACAAGGCTCTCCGACTACGAATTCGTGATGGAGAGGAACGGGAAGCCGAGGAGGTACACGCCTGCCACCATGGCCGACTTCCGTCTTACGATCAAGGTGTTCGGGAAGTTCGTGAGGTACGGCGACACGGACAAGGAGACGCCCTACCCGGATGAGGTGAGGTGGCTGAAGAAGGACATCAAACTGAACGAGAAGAAGCAGGTCCTCTTCTTCCAAGACAACGAAGCAGAGCTGCTCATCCGGGCTGCAGACAACCCCAGGGACAAGGCGATCTTCGCTGTCGAGGGGGAGCTTGGGCTGAGGACCGGTGAACTTCTCGGGCTTCGCATGGGGGATGTCATGATCGATGATGCCGGCGCGCTGGTGAATGTCCAGAGGGGGAAGACAGGTCCCAGAAGGCTCAGGTCGATAGCCGCGGTCCATTACCTGGCAGAGTACCTTGCCAACCATCCGCGCAAAGGAGACCCGGAGGGCCCGCTCTGGCTCACAAGAAGCACGAGTTTCGGAGACAGGCCGCTCAGCTGGAGAGCGCTTTCGCGCATGGTCAAGGCCACGGCGAAGAAAGCGGGCATCATCAAGCCGAGGGCCTACCTCTACATGCTCAGGCACGGCTCGGCGACAAGGAATGCGAAGTACCTCACCGACTCGGAGTTGAAGCTGATGTATGGTTGGAGCATGGGGAGCAGGATGCCCGCCGTGTACGTGCACCTGAGCGGCGGGGACCTCGACGAGAAGTACCAGCAGGTCTACGGCTCTGGGAAGCTGGTGGAACCGCCGAAGCCTAGCTTTGCGCCCACAATCTGTCCCAGGTGCAAGGAGAAGGCGGCTCCTGGGATGCTCTACTGTCCGAAGTGCGCGGCGCCTCTGGACCAGGCAGAGAGGGCGAAGATGTCAATCCAAGAGCAGAACACCATGGGCGAGATTGCGGAGCTCAGGGCTTTGCTCGAGAAGTACCTCCAGTCCTCGCCCCGGAAAAGCCTAGGCAAGGCCTCGGTGGACGAGGTACTGAACCGCGACACAGAGAGAGGCGAGGCACCCGGCCGGGGAGGGACCTCTTAACCAGGAACTTCTACGAGGTTCTTGGGGTAGCTAGGACGGCTTCGAAAGCCCAAGTCAATGACGCGTTCAGAAAGATTGCAGTCCAATATCACCCGGACAGGAACAAAGACGAGGATGCGAACCAGAGGTTCGCTGAGGCCAGCGAGGCCTACGCCGTCCTGTCCGACCCGGAGAGACGCCGCCTTTACGACGTTTTGGGACCCAACAAGCATGACGACCCGCGGGAGATCCTATTCTACAGATTGAACCAGGAAGCGGCCAACCACGAACTTGAGAAGGAGTACGAAAAATCGAGGTCGACGCAGCAGTATAATGATGTGGAGGGTCCGGGGTTCATGATCTTCATCCTCCTCATCATAGATTTCGTGATTCCTTCGTGGGTCTTTGGGCCTTGGTTCTACGTGTTCAACGCCTTCCTCATCCCTGGCATAGCCATAGGCATCTATGATTCGTTCAAAGGTTGATTTGACGCCTGATTTCAGAGCGCGTTAGAGGCAACAACCCTCTTCGCGTCCTGGTTCTCCAACCTAGAAACGAGCGCCAGAATCCTCTTGAGGTCGGACCTTTTGACGATTACAACCTCGGCACTTTGCTCGGCGTTCTCTTGCCTCATGGAATTGGTGGCTAAGACCGTATATAACGAGACGCAGAACCGATTGCACTCGGCCAAATTTCCAGTGGTGGAAGACGAAGCAACTTGGGCAATTTCAGGGCCCATGCTTGGAACTTGGTGGAGTCGGCCTGCATTCCTGAATACGCCGTTACAGTCGTTGACGGCGCCACTAGGAGGGCGGTTCAGGCCACCCGATAAGGGCATCCGAAAGGATGTTCTGCCTAGCGGTCGTTCGTCGTCTTGCACTTCGGAAAGCCAGGAGTTGCCGTCACGCTTCGTAGCTTTCCGAAGCCCTTTCTTTGGATATCAGTGGAGCAGACACCCGTCGATCAGGCTCTTGGTCATGGGCTCCCTCTCGTCACACTCCCTCCAAAGTTCGTCGCTGTACTTTTTCAGCATCCTGCCGTTGGCCTCCTGCAGCCCTTCAGAATGGTATAGCTTCACTATCACTCCCTCGTCCTTCGCGGCTCTGACCACGGGAGCGAAGTCGGCGTCCCCTGCAACGAGGAACGCCTTTTGAATCTGACCTTTCGAGCTCAGTCTGACCAGATCGATGGCGAGAAGTACGTCGACCCCCTTCTGTATGTATCCCCCGGGACGCGGTCTTTGTCTCCCGAATCTGACTTCGAACGACGGGAGACGCTTGATCGTCTCGAAGAATTTGGTTTTGCTCGCGTAGAGCCTGCTCTGCTCGGGGGTCGGAGGATTCGCCTGATATGGTAGAGCGTCGTAGACGTACGTGCGGAGACGGAGATACCCTTGGCAGATTGACTGCGAGAAGGTCAGGTAGTCGACTCTCTGCTCCTGAAATTCGTCCCTAAGGATGGCCGAAAAATACCCGTTGTCAATCAGCACAACCGCGCGCCCTTGAGTCGACGACAATCATAACGGACTTGCTTTCCTTGGTATAAAAATAATAGACACCTGACGTCCCTGGTGGAACGCCAGTGGATAAATTGAAACTACCTCCCTACCCACCTATATAGGCTTTAGCGACAAATCATCCATTCGCAGTGGTAGCTTACTGCTTACCTGTCCAATGCTCCTCGGAGTCTTTCAGCCCACTCCCGCTTGAACCCTTCGAGCGTTTCACGATTCGCTTTCCACTTTTCCTTGTCCATCGATTCCAGTATGGCGTCTTCGACTAGCTTGAGTAGATACTCGGGTTCGAGGGCGTCCAGTTCCCACACCTCGCTGCTGTACAGGTTCCTGTAGGCTGTGGACCCTTGCCCAAGCTTCTTCATCTTCGAAGGAGGGAGGTTCAGACTCTTCGCCTGATCGAACGTCAGGGCCATCCTCTGGACCTCGATCTCCATGTTCTTCCCCATCGATCTAGCGTATTCCTTGAACCTGCTCGCCAGCTTCTCTTGGATGTGCATCCCGGACGGGTCGTGGTCCCCGAGGTACAAGATGCGCACCTTCTTCCCCTCTGGGAACCTGTCGATGGCTTTCGCCACCTGGGTGTAGGAGGAGTAGCCGCGGCCCACGATCAGGTTGACGTTGTGCTTCTGACAGACGGGGAAGATCACCCTGGAGAGCGCCTCCTTCTCTATCCAGACCTCGAGGCAGACAGGCTGCTCGTTCCAGGCGTTGACGTTCAAGGTGCTGGTGAGTTCCTCGACCCTTCGGTGCAATTCCTTCATGGGGTCTTCCTCTTCAGGGTCGTTGAAGTATTCGGGCCGCGACATGTCGATTATCCTCTCGTAGTCTATCTCCCCTTCCAGCCTCCCTTCGACCAGGGCCTTGCTGAAGTGCCCGTAGGACGACTTCGAGTTCGGATACCCCTTCTTCGCCACCATCTGGTAGAAGAGCTGGCGGATGGTGAACAGCATCTCGAGGTGCTGGTCCATGTACTCCCTGACGGCGGACACGATGTCGGCCGCCGGGAATCTGGCGGTAGTCAGGACCCTCGACACCGAACGCATCACCCTGGCCACATCCTCGTAGAAGGGTCTGATGTCCAGCTGGCCCTTTGCCGGGTTGTGCCAGCGAATCGCGGGGCAGACGAGGTGGAGCATGACCCTGAGCCTCTTCTCCCGCAACAAATCCGTCAGCCTCATCACTCTGTCCTCGCTCCGCTGCTTCGAATAGACGAAACCTGAGAAGGGGGAGCCCAGGGATTGCGTGAAGTTGACGCATTCGAAGAGGCGAGGAGAGCCAGCCTCCACGGCCGCAGCCTCGACGACGAAGGGCACCCTCACCTCCCCGTCGCTGAAGACCCGCGCTTTCTGGGCGTACCTCGTGAAGCCGTAGCGTGCGAACGCCTCCCTCCCGACACGGGGGAGCGCGACCGGGCCCGTCCTCCTAGCCCTGGCCCTCATGACTTCGAAGAGGGTTCGGGCCTGCAGGTCAGAGAGTTGGGAGACGTCGGCCCTCTCGTCGATTCCTGCATTCTCCCTGACGCGGCTAGCGACGACCGTCCCCCTGAGCCCTTTGAACTCCCTGATCATGCTCGCCGCGGAGACCCCCTTGGCCTCCGTCAGGAGCTGCCTGAACTCCTGGAAGGTGTAGGTCCTCACGTCGGGGGAGATGGCGCGGGGAGGCTCGGCCCCGCCCTCCGCCCACCCCAGGAAGTCCGTCTTCCTGTCCCTGGTGAATTTGAGGCTGGTGTGCTGGTTCAGGACGGCGATGGAGGAGACGTCGCTTTCGGGGGTCGTGTAGGTCGCGGCGCCCCCCTGGAGCCTGAAGAGGAACTTGGTGATGGGTTGGCTCTCGCCGCTGAGGACCTTGATGGAGGATATGGGCTTCTCGCCGTCGTGGCCGAGGTGGACCTGGTAGACTCCGTCCCCGTGGACCTCGGCCGTGAACTCGGGCCTCCGCCAGCTGTCCCAGGTGGCATAGGAGATGCCGAAGCAGGACTGGAGGGCGTTCCCGAGGATGCCGCGGGTGACCCGCTTCAGACCCCGCTTGGAGGAGGGAGCCTTGGCGAAGTCGAGAATCTTCTCGAGGTCGGATCTCGCAAGGCGCGGGTCCCCGTCGTCTGAGACCGAGACCGTCGTGGTGTCCGCTTCGGAGGTCAGGTCGACGTCGATTCTCCTCGTGCCGGGCTTGTCGAGGGCGTTGTCGATGAGCTCCTTGACTACGAAGCGGACGAACTCGCTCCTGGTCATCCCCGTCAGCCTCTCAAGGCCGTCGAGGGTGAAGAAGTCGAGCAGGACGCGCGGGTGCTGCCTGACATCTGTAAAATCGCCATCCATTTCGGGACTAGTCCCGCCTGCTCTCGCTTTTACGCAACGAGCCCCGGAGCGCCAGAGAGCGATGGAGAGAGGTGGCCGAAAGTAATCCTCCGGTCTTGCCGGTACATGGCAGGATCCCAAGGTTTCCTGAGATCCCGACCGTCAGCCCCGCGTTGGAAGCGGCGAATCAGGGTGAACATCAGAACGTCACCGTTGATCAGACGGGTGTCACCCTTCCCCCAATTTGGCACCCTTTGGTTCTGAATTTGGCACCTTTCCTGTCTAGGATGTCACCCTTCGTCTGAAAATGTCACCCTTTGTCCTACAAAATGTCACCATCCGGGCCCTGGGTGTCACCCTTTGGCTGTGAAAATGTCACCCTTGCCATCAGCATGTCACCCTTCGGGGCCCAGATATGAAGCCCCGGTGACGAATGTCAAGCCTTCGCGCGGGAGGGTGTCAAGCCTGGCCCCTCATGTCAAGCCTGGACGCATGACAAACTGTCTCGCGTTAAATACCCCCGCCTGCTCTTAGGGAGCTATTAGTATAGCAAACCAAACCCCCCCCAACAAAAACAGAGGCCGTTCCAGTACGGAGCGCGCCGTGAAAGAAGCCCTGAGCCAGGGCTGTACCCGTGCGGCGTCAACGCGACGCCACGTCGAGCCTAAGAGTGACCATCCCGTTCCGGGAAATTATCTACCCATGCTGGCTCGCCTTCCGCGTTAAAAGACCCTCACACAACATCTCTCGTGTCGAAGTTCCTCGGCCTGAGGACCAGGCTGTGCCCGAACTGCAGGGAAATCGTGGCTCACAAGACGCTCTACGTGAAGACTGAGACGAACGGCAGATCGAGGTGGCCCCGGATCTTCTGGGCCTGCACACGTTGCAACACACTCAACCATGTCATCCTGCCCACTTACAGGCTTGAGTCGGTCCCCTCGGAACTGCCATCTCCGCTTGTCACGGGTGTCGTAGAAGCGCTGAGGGGGAGACCCTTGGACTTCGACGAGCTGATTCAAACCCTGAGAGGGCACTGCCCGGGTGTCCGTCACGTCTTCAACTCGGAGGTGGCCTTGGCCCTGGAGTTTCTCGAGAGGCGCGGAATCGTCGCAGAGCAGGCTGAGGACGTGACGGAGCGAACCCTGGGAGAGCTCAGGGCCAAATCGGCGGCGTCGAGCCGCCTGGGTCTCTGCCCTGCAGAGGCGGAACGAGGCTCCGTCAAGAAGGGCGTGGTCTCCGTCTACGCGCAGCACAGGCAGGTAGCGAAGGCTAGCGAAGGGAACCACGTGGGTCGGCTGAAACTCTCGCCTGTAGGCGTCCTCTGCATCCGGTGCGGATACAGTCGCCTCGACCCGGCCCTCGTTGCCAAGCCATAGCTGAGACAACGAGCTGCTCAATCGTTCTTCTCGTATGTACCGACGGTTTGGTATGCTCTGAGGTTCGTCTGTATTCTATGCACCGTTCCTAGAACGTATACGACTAGAGCTAAGTCGAGTCCAGTAAGCTAGTCTAACCTCCGTTCACGAATCTGTCGCACCCGTTTGACGCACGTGTCCTTGAATGCTTGTGGCCATGGCCTCACATGAAACTCAGAATCGACAGGAGGGGGAAGAGGGAGCTGAAGAGGCTCCTCTCCGTCACGAAGGACAAGAAGGAGTACAGGCGGGCCCTCGGGGTCCTGATGAGGGCCCAGAAGAAGAGGAGGAGGGTGAAGGACATAGCGAGGGAGCTCGACGTCTCGATAGACGCGGTCGAGAGGTGGCTGAGGGCCTACAGGAAGCGAGGCATAGAGGGAATCAGGGCGAGGAAGCCGTCCGGGAGGCCCGTGAGGAAGAGGAATGTCGCGGTGAAGAGGATCAGGGAGCTCCTGAAGCAGGATCCGCGGGCGTTCGGCTTCCTCAAGGGGAGGTGGGTGGTGAGGGACATAGCGAAGGCCCTCTCGCAGGAAGGGATCGACGTCAGCCGCTCCTACGTCCACGACATGCTGAAGGGGCTCGGCCTCGCCTACAAGAGGCCCAAGCTGGACGTGAAGAGCAACGACCCGAACTACTACAGGAAGGCGAAGGAGGTCGGGCGCTACAAGCGTGCGGCATCGATGCTCGCAAAAAGGGGGTCATGGTCGGGTTCGAGGACGAGACCTGGACCTCGCTTTACCCCCGAGTCGAAGCCAAGTGGATGAAGAGGGGCCAGCAGGAGAGGGTAGTCACCCCCGGCTACAACAGGAGGAGGAACGTCTTCGTCACGCTCTTCTGGCCCAAGAAGCGCGGGTTCGTCTGGAACAGGTTCAAGAAGAGGAGGTCCAGGGAGTTCAAGCTCCACCTCTCCAACCTCGTCCAGTATGCGAAGAGGCACGGGGTGAAGAAGGTGATACTCTTCGCAGACCATGCTCCGTGCCACAAGACGAAGAACGTGAGGAGGTTCATCCGGGAGCATCCTATCCTGAAGGTGAAGAGGCGCCCGAAGAGGGCGCCGAAGCTGAACCCCACCGAATGGATAGTGAACAGGCCGCTGAAGTCAGTCGTCTGCTCGAACCGCTCCTATAGGAGCTTGGACGAGGTGGACAGGAACACGGTGCAATTCCTCAGACAACATAGAACGAATTTACGGACTTGACTTAAACTATCGTAGAGACTTGCGGATTAGTTATTCCCCCTCCCCCTTGTGTGTTTTTTGTACCATTTTCATGGTCTATACGGCTAACTTTGACGGCGACGGATCAATGTCGAGTAACAAGACAGTGGCATTCAACCGAACCTCAGTTGAATCCAAATGACGGCGAACTCGAATGTCATCCCTGGCAATGAAGGGTTCAGCTGATTTGCGGCAGGTCATCTCGGAAGGAATCTCCTGCAGTCGCAGACATACCAGCGGCCGTTTACGAGTTCGACGTAGCCGCACTTCTCGTTTCCAAGATAGTTGTGTTCGTTCTGCGGGTGTCCGCAGACGCAGAGTACGGTCTGCAGCCTCTGGGGGGGCGCTCAAGTATCCCAGGCTTCCCTATCTGTGTGTTTGAGCAGGTAGACCATAAAGAGAAAGTAGGGGACTGCGATTATGTAGCCTGCAGCATAGTTCCCCGTGAGGTCGGTGATGCTTGCTCCGAGCGCCACGGAACCAAGGCTCGAGGAAACCAGCAGCCATGACGCGACGACCTGGTTCACTTCGGGGTCCTCGGTAGCTCGCCAGACAGGAATATATATGTAACCGCAGTTACATTCTACCCGCACTCGGTTGGAAGCGTGGTAGGAGTGAAGGTTGAAATCTACAGAAACCGCAGAGACGGAGCCGAATTCCACATCCACCTCGTAGGCTCGCACTGCGAGAATTTTCCTACGAACGAGACCAACGGAACTGAAGTCGAGATGCCAGAGAGTGTCTATCAAGCGTTTGCCAACAAGTTCACAACGCAGGGTTATGTCACTGTCCCGGCCGACATGCTGGTTAGCGAGGCTGTTAGTGATTGGTGGTCAGTGGCACTGATGCTCATTCCATAAGGTAGGCTCGAATCAAAATGCCCTTCCAAAGTATCCTCTTTCCGAACCCGGTGAACGACACAGACGTGGATGCACGGGGCACGCCGCCTTTCTTCCGGGACCTGAATCTGGACCAGGTCCTCCAGGCCCTCACGAACGGCAGGGAGGAGTACAACCTGGGCCCGTTCTTCTGCTACCCGCTGGACGACGCAGAATCGATTTCCTATCGTCATGAGGTGATGAGGGACCTCGAAGAAAGGCCGCTGCGAAGGCACGTCGAGTCATTTGCCCAGGACATGCGCGAGATGCGCCGTCACCTGGCCCAGGCGGACAAGCTCAGGAATGAATATCAGAAGATGAGCTGGTTCCTGGATGGTGCCCAGATCTACTGCCACGCAGTGAAGAGCCTCCGCGACGGGCTGTCTGGAACAAATCCCGCCTCCAAGGGCCTGCGGGACCTCAGCAGGTTCCTCGAAGCTTACATCAATTCAGAGGGTTTCGCCGCTCTGCACGCGGAGACGGGGACGCTGAAGGAGAAGCTGTCGGAGATCACATACCGCATCCACATACAGGGCCTCCGCGTGAGCGTGGGCAAGTATGGGGGGGAACCAGACTACAGCGCCGAGGTGGAGGACACCTTCCGGAAGTTCCAGGAACAGGAGATCGGCGAGTTTTCGGTGAAAGGCCGCCCGCGCTACGACACCCCCGACATGGACAGCGTAGAGGAGCGGATCTTTGACCTCGTGGTCAGGCTGTACCCGGATGTCTTCAGCGAGCTCTCGGCGTACTACGCCCGCCACGCTGGTTTCATCGATCAGACCGTCCGCCGGTTCGACCGGGAGGTTCAGTTCTACCTGGCCTACCTGCAAATGACGGAGGTTCTGAAGGCAGCCGGACTCGATTTCTGCTATCCGGAGGTCGGCGCCCGGTCAAAGGCGGTCAGCGCGCAGGGGACGTTCGACCTCGCGCTAGCGATTATGCTTGTCCGCGAGCGCAAGACGGTCATCTGCAACGACTTCTACCTCCAGGGGCAGGAGCGGGTATTCGTCGTTTCAGGCCCGAATCAGGGGGGTAAGACGACCTTCGCCCGCACATTCGGGCAGCTCCACTACCTTGCCCGCCTGGGCTATCCGGTCCCCGGGAAGGAAGCACGGCTCTTCCTGTCGGACAACATCTTCGCGCATTTCGAGCGGGAAGAGCACATCGAGACACTCCGCGGCAAGCTTCAGGACGAGCTAATCAGGATGCGTGAAATTCTTCAGCAGGCCACCGGCGACAGCATCGTGATAGTGAACGAAGGGTTCGCGTCCACGACGCTCGGCGACGCACTCTTCCTGGGAAGGGAAATCCTTCAGCGAATCGTTGAGCTCGGCTGCCTCGGCGTATACGTGACATTCATCGACGAACTGTCGAGGCTCGGGGAGGCGACCGTAAGCATGGTGAGCACCGTCGTCCCCGAGAATCCCACCCAGCGGACCTTCAAGGTGGTGAGGAAGCCCGCAGACGGGCGGGCGTACGCCATGGCCATCGCGGAGAAGTACGGGTTGACCCGGCAGTCAGTGAAGAGGCGACTGGCGCGATGAAGGTCCTCCTTATGTACCGGGACAGCGACTTCGACCTCAAGACCAGCCTCCCGCCGAATGAGAAGGCTTTGACGCAGGACCTTGAACTCAACACGCTGTGCGAGGCGATGGCTCAGGGCGACGGGTTCATCATTGAGGTTGTCAAGAAGGGAATCCTTCTGAGCTTGAAAAATCCGGAAGCTATCACCTACCGCCAGCAGGTCCTGATGGATTCGATGGACCATTCGGGTGTGGTAAGGCAGATGTACGGACTGGCGGTTGAGGCGATTGAGGGTAGAAAGAAGATCTGGGGCTGGGGTATGGATTACCCCGATTCAGTCCTTCGCACTTCGGTCGAGACGCTGGGCCTCTTCTTCGACATATTGAAGCGGCTCAGACGGATTGCTGACGAGCAGGCCGGGGGGTTCCGCTCGGAAGGGTTCATCCGCCTGTTCGACATGATTGAGAGGGAATTGGACGACGCGTATCTCCTCAAGATTCAGGAGCACCTTCGCGAGCTGAAATTCCCAGATGGAGAACGGATGAGCGCCGAATTTGGAAAGGGCTTCAAGGGCGAAAGTTATGCCCTCCGTCGGTTTCCGCTAGGAAAGCGCAGCTGGACTCAGCGCCTCCTCCGGAAGAAGTCCAAGTACAGCTTCGAAGTTGCCCCCGAGGACGAGAGCGGCCATCGGGCGCTTTCTGAGATCCGCAATCAAGGAATAAGATCTGTAGCCATTGCTCTGAGACAGTCCACGGACCACATCCTCGGTTTCTTCACCACCCTGCGGACCGAGTTGGCCTTCTACGTCGGGTGCCTGAACCTCCACGAGCTGCTCCTCCGCAAAGGCGAATCTACTTGTATCCCAGTCCCCTCTCCCTCCGACGGGCTCGCGTTCTCAGCACGAAGCCTCTATGACGTCTGCCTTGCGTTGAAGATGGAACGCAAGGTGGTCAGCAACGATTTGGCAGCGGACGGCAAGAGTCTCGGAATCATCACGGGAGCGAACCAGGGGGGGAAATCGACGTTTCTGCGAAGTCTGGGCTTGGCCTGTCTCATGACGCAGTCCGGCATGTTCGCCCCCGCAGAGCAGTTCTCCGTTGGAGTCTCGACTGGCATTTTCACGCATTACAAGCGGGAGGAGGACGTAGGCCTGAAGAGCGGCAAGCTTGACGAGGAACTCGGCAGGATGAGCGATATAGTCGACCATATCGGACCCGGCTCTGTTCTGCTTTGCAACGAGTCGTTCTCATCAACAAACGAAAGAGAGGGCTCCGAAATCGGCCAGGAGGTGATACGGGCGCTGCTTGCAGCAGGGGTAAGGGTCTTCCTCGTCACTCATCTCTTCGAGCTTGCTCATGAGTTCCATCGCAGAAATGCAGGCGAGGCTCTATTCCTGCGGGCTGAGAGGAAGCCCGACGGGACGCGCACTTTCCGGATACTTGAAGGCGAGCCGCTGTCAACAAGCTACGGCCAAGACCTCTACAAGCAAATCTTCGAGGTCGCGGAGCAGACCCCCACAGCGCCACCTCTGGGTGTCAGGACCTGAAGCTATGGACTCGACCTTCGGCTCATGGCTCACACTGTCTGGTCGGTCTTGTTCGGGGCCCGCTACCTTGAGACGGTGACTTGGGCTCGCGCTCGAAAGCACCCACGGAGATAGCGAAGGTCGAGGCAAGGCAAGTTCTCGACTCCCGTGGAAACCCGACGGTCGAAGCAGAAATCTGGACGTTCTCGGGACTGGCAGCTAGGGCAGCAGTCCCGTCGGGAGCTTCGACGGGGAAACACGAGGCCATCGAACTGAGAGATGCGGACAAGGAAGTCTTCCGTGGACTCGGCGTGCTGAAGGCCGTCGCAAACGTAACAGAGAGGATTCGTCCCAAGATTCTCGGGATTGACTGCCGCGACCAGGAGACTATCGACAGGACGATGATAGACTTGGATGGGACGGACGACAAACGTGAGCTCGGGGCCAATTCCATTCTGGCGGTGTCGATGGCGGCTGCCCGGCTTGCTTCTGCGGCCGGCGGCGAACCGCTCTACAGGCGCCTGCGGCAGAGGGCGAAGTACAGGCTTCCTGTCCCGATGATGAACGTAATCAACGGCGGAAAGCACGCGGGCAACAGACTGGCGGTCCAGGAGTTCCTGATAGAACCCGTCGCAGCGAAGAGCATGAATGAAGCGGTAAGGTTCGGCAGTGAGGTTTACCATGCGCTGCGGTCAACACTAAAGGGACGGTTCGGTCCTTCCTCGATCAACGTCGGCGACGAGGGCGGTTTTGCGCCCCCGTTCGAAGACTCCGCACAGGCGCTGGATGTAATCATCGAGGCCATATCCGAGGCGGGTTTTGCGGAATCGGAAGTCAGGCTCGGAATCGACCCTGCCGCTTCGGGCTTCTATGATCGGAGGACTTCGAAGTACAGGATGGACGGCAGGGAGCGCGGTCGTGACGAAATGCTTGACTATTACCTCAGCCTCGCGAAGAAGTACAGGCTTCTCACCATCGAAGACCCCTTCGACGAAGAAGCCTTTTCCGCCTTTCGGGAAATCACCAGACGTCTGAAAGGAAAGGTCATGGTAATAGGGGACGACCTGTATGCCACAAATCCCGAACGTATCAGGAAGGGAGTCTCCCTCAGAGCCACGAACGCAGTCTTGGTCAAGCCGAATCAGATAGGGACTGTTACCGAGACCATGCAGGCCGTGGGAATCGCAAGGGCCGCAGGGCTTGCCATCGTGGTCTCTCACAGGTCGGGTGAGACGGAGGACGTTTTCATCGCCCACCTGGCTACCGCCATCGAGAGCGAATTCATCAAGACCGGCGCCCCGGCCAGAGGGGAGAGGGTCGCGAAGTACAATGAGCTCCTCCGCATAGAGGAGGGACTGGGCTCCAGCGCACACTTCGCCGGGACTCCCGTGATCAAAGGCTGACCCATTTCTCATTTTGGATGTAACAGCGCTAGCCTGATCTAAGAGTCTTCGCTATCAGCTCGAACACGTCCTTGTGTCCGCTGAGGGTGGTCCTAAGCTTCGAGATTACCTCTTCGATATCATACTCGACCCTTCCAAAAGTCACTCTGCGAGAGGCTGTGTCAAGGACGGCGTAGGAGGCCCTGGGGTCTCCATCCTTCGGCATGCCGACGCTCCCCGGGTTGACGACCCAGACCCCCTGTCGTTTGACTTCGTATGAGACGTGGGTATGCCCGAGTACTACCACGTCCGCACCTTTCATGTCCATCTGTGCAGCTTCTTCCTTCGTGATGTACCTGTACAGTCTGTCATCCGGTGCGGCATGGAACGCCCTGACATTGACGCCTCCGTAATCGACCTGAAGTTCCTTTCCGGCCTTGCCCAGAACCTCGAGTGGCTTCGCTGGCATTTGCCTCCACGTTATGAGCTCCCGTGTCACCACCGATGCCTCGTGCATTGCACTGCTGCTCCTGCAGTCTGTCTTGAACGCGGCGGCTGCGTCATGGTTCCCCAAGACTCTTTTCGCTCTCACGTATTGCAGGATTTCAAAGACCTCGAAGGGGTTCGGCCCGTAATCCACCAGGTCTCCCATGAAGAGGGCCTCATCAAAGCTTGCATGGTTAAGGACCTCTTCGAGAGCTTCGAGGTTCGAGTGTATATCTGAAACCAGCAGTACTCGCACGCCGAACAATCTCGTTTCCCGTGACCCAGGCTCGCCCCTTTTTAATGTAACTGTGGTTACACTTATAATGGCCCATGGCCCGAGTCCCAGATGGTCATGATAGAGAGCGAAAGAGACTGGGAAGAGAGCCATGGCCTTGATCAGCGTACCCGAACGGGGAGTAGGTTGGGTGCACGCAAGGCCGACCTGGACGAAGAGTTCAGGGATAGAGCCGAGAAGGTGTTCGCACAGTTTGGCGACCCCCGCGAGAGGGCCGTGCAAGACGCGAAGATGATGTGGTTGGCCTGGAGGGGCGGTGACAGGTTCGTGCAGGTTCACCTGAGCGACCAGGTCGGGTTGGAATCGTCCTGGCAGTTCTGCGAATACACCGAGGTTCCCTCGTTGGTGGAGCGCTACAAACATGTCGAAGTGAGACAGATGAGGAGCCCTTTTACTGAGCACGTTCTGGCTTTCCTGACCGTTCTCTTTCAGCGCCTGGTGAGTGAACGGATTGGTGCCAGGGTGTATTCCCTGTCGCTTAACGGCGATACGGTTGGGCTGACGCAGGACGGAATCGACGCTGGACTCGCATACAAGTACGCCAGCGAGGGTTTCGAGATTGTCGCCGACTGGCCAAAGGAGCCCAGAGGGGTTCTAAAGAGCAGGAGCATCTCCCTGTCCCAGGAGCGCTTTCTGTACTTTGATTTTGTTCACAAGGTCGCAAGAGATAGGCACAGCGAAAGGGGCTTCGCCCAGATGCTCGCCAGACAAGAACGCGCTTCGGCCAGAAGGAGAAAAAAGTCGCTGCTGAAGTGGATAGTTTCAGGGTAGCAGGAGAGAAGCGAAGACCAATTGAACGAGAATCACCGGAGGGTGCTGGCTGTCTACCTCAACGAAATCGAAAAGAGCATCGAGATAATAAGAAGAGAGTTGCAACCAGGTGCGAAGGAAGGGGACCCTGTGACGTACGTGATAAAGCGGGACATGAAAGACGATTCGAAAGTGGCAATTCTGGCGGGCGTTCCTATGATGCTCAATCAAACCAAATCGTTGATGAAACTTTACGACCTCTCGCCGCAGAACGAATCATCGGTGCGAAACATACGCGGAGCATTGCTGGGAATCAGGACCACTCTCTACGATTTGCGTCCGGAAACTCTTCAGGGCTACGGCATATTGACCCAGAAGGACAAAGAAACATTCGGAGCTTACGTTGCTAAGATGTTTGAGATTCTAGACCGTATGGACCGTGTGCAGGCTTGAACGCGCGGACCCCTGGCTCCGAGGGATTAACTCGATTCCTGCATATTGAACGAAGAACTGTCCTCGAAGACAAGAAGCGGTTCTCATGGCCAGCCCGCCTTCGCGAGGCAGCGAATTTCATTCTCCTGCGGAGAGCGGGCTGAAGTCGGCGACCACCAATGATTTAAAGGGCATGTAACGACGGTTACTTTTATTATGCTCCCCCGGCTACTTGGTTTGATGAATCGCCGCATCCGGTCCGTTCTCCTCGTCGTGGTGCTCTTCGCCCTCCCCTGGCTGGCCGCCAGCCTGATTGCGAACATCGGCATCACACCAAACGCCGGGCCTGTAGGCCAATCGCAGCCTTCCCCTCCTCCGCAAGGGAGCGGCGGAATCCTTGTCGAACCGAGCCTGGTCCAAGGCCCGAGCTATTCCGAGCTGGCCCTCTTCGGAGCTGTGCTGTCCGTACTAGGCGCCTTCATGATATGGCGTGCCTGGAGGCGGCGACGGAAGAAGGACGACTTCTGGTATGTCGAGAGCCAGAAGGGGAGCCCATTGGTTTCGATCTTGATGCTCGGACTGGCGGCAGTGGTCTTCTACGGCATATTCACGCTGGTCAAGAACGCCAGCATCGGCTTCAACGGCCAAGGCCAGGCACCGAGCTTCCCTGACCTTCTCCCCTATCTCGTGGTGGGGGCGATAGTCGCGAGCTCGGCAATCGGTGCGGCCCTCTTTCTTTCACTTAAACGGGTCCCCGTTGGCTCCTCAGGGAGACCCCTGGGGGGGAGGAGTGGACGAGGAAAGAATCTCCGACGTCCTCAGCAGGACGGTGCACGCCTTGAGAGGAGGTTCGGACTACCGTACGACCATCCTGAATTGCTACAGGGCCATCTGTGAGATACTCAGCCGGGACGAGGAGACGGATAGCTCGAAGCTGACTGCCCGGGAATTCGAGGAGCTTGTAACAAGCAGAGTCGCCGTCGACAGGCAGAACCTGCACGACGCCACACTGCTCTTCGAGAAGGCAAGGTACAGCATCGACCCTGTATATGACGAAGACTCTAAGCGCGCAGAAACATGCCTGCGGAGGCTGAACGACGAGGTCCAACATTCCGGTTCAAAGTCAATTTTCGGGGTAAGACGACTTGCCTAACAGATTTGCCTACGCGTTGGGATCCACTCTAATCTGCGGAGTGATTCTGGCCGACGCCGCCGGTTATCAGTCCCTCTACGCCAACCTCGTTTTCTTGTCGCTCGCCGCGGCTCTCCTGATCTATGGCGGCGTGACTGGAAACCCGGGCCTTTCCGACTGGTTTCCGACAGGGAAAGCAAGGCACCAATCTTCCCGCGGCAGGGTCTGGTCCATGGCCATGAGCGTAGAGAGCGCGGAGAGGGGATACTGGCCCGCGCGAGAGGACCTGGCCAGGATTCTCGCGAAGGCCTCCGCCGTCAAGCAGGGAGGATCATTGAAGCCCGACTATGATACCATCATGAGGACGCGCGAGAAGTTGATGACGATTGCGGGGAACGACCAGGATGTGAGGAGGATTTTCGAGCCCCACCCATCGGATTCCCCGGCTGTTTCCAGATTCCGGAGGAAGAAGGACGAAACCTATCTGTCTGCCCTGGAGGCGGCGATAGCGATGGTAAACGAGGGGGTGTAGGTGACGCAGGAGAGCCTTCCATACGCGCGAATCATCGATCAGGTCTCTTCAGTGGTGGTGGGGAAGCAAGAGGCGCTTGAGACCATCATGCTGTCAATAGTTGCGAACGGGCACATCCTGATCGAAGACAATCCTGGCCTTGCAAAGACTCTCATGGCGAAGTCGTTCGCGGCCGTCCTCGGACTGGAATTCAGGAGGGTCCAGTTCACCCCAGACCTGCTCCCCGCCGACATCACAGGGACCTACATCCTGAACAGGAATACCTCCCAGTTCGAATTGCGAAGGGGGCCCATCTTCACCAACATCCTCCTGGCGGATGAAATCAATCGGGCGCCTCCCCGGACCCAGTCTGCGCTTCTGGAAGCCATGCAGGAGAAGCAGGTGACGATCGAGGGAGACACTCAGAAGCTACAGGAGCCATTCATCGTGATTGCGACCCAGAACCCGATAGAGTACGAGGGGACCTATCCTCTCCCGGAGGCGCAGCTCGACCGCTTCCTCGTCAGGCTGAGCGTCGGCTATCCCAGCGCCGAGGAAGAGGCACAGATCATCGAGAGACGCAACAGCAGAAGGTCAGATGATGTCAGGCTTGAGGTTGTCTCTACGCGCGATGCTCTCATCGCGATGCAGGCCGAAGTTGAAGGAATCCATGCCGAGCGCGCCATCATAGACTACATCGTCGCGATAGTGCGCGGCACAAGGTCCCACAGTGAGGTGGAGATAGGGTCGAGCCCCCGCGGCTCCCTCGCCATAACGAAGCTCGCCAAGGCGAACGCCTGGATGAACTCTAGGCATTACGTCATCCCCGACGACGTGAAGCGGGTGGCAGTCCCGGCGCTCAGCCACAGGCTGATTCTGAAGCCTGAAGGATGGCTCAGGGGGGACAAGACCGCCTCCATCGTGGACAAAATCCTGCAGGAAGTTCCAGTGCCAAAGGTGGACTGAACGATCTCAAGATCGATGGCCCTCCTTGGGGCGTTCGCGATTTTTCTCCTGCTGTTCGGGGCCGGGTCGAGAAGCCCCTATCTGATAGCCGCGTCCGTCCCTGTGCTCCTCTACATTGCCCTGGTCCGCCTGCTTGCCAGGGATCCCCATCTGGATTTCAAGGTCGAACGGACGACGAAGGGGCAGACAGTCTACGAAGGCGAGCAAGCCGAATTCACTCTGAGGATAGGCAACTCGGGCCGAGATGCCGACGTTCTCGAAGTGGTTGATACAATTCCAGACGGCCTGCGCCTTGCTTGTGGGACGAATCGCATCTTCACCTCCCTCCAAAGCGGAGGGCAGGTGGAGGCCAGTTACGCCGTTTCGGCTGAGACCTTCGGGGTCTACAGGTTGGGACCGGTCCGGATCAGGAGCCTCGATGTCTCGGGACTCATGGTGGAGGAGAAATCGATAGAATCATACTTCGACGTCAAGGTCTATCCGGATGTCCAGTACGTCAGCAAGGTGCAGATTAAACCCAGGAACCCGCGCAACTGGCCCGGAGAGATTCTCACGCGAAAGCCCGGAACCGGCATGCAGTTCTACGGGCTAAGGCCCTACGCTCCCAGCGACCCACGGCGGAGGATAAACTGGAAGGCTTCGTCACGCTCTCCGGAATTCCTCAGTAACCAGTTCATGGGGGAGTTTGGCGGGGACACCATCATCGTCCTCGACATCCGTTCAGCATCGCTCCTCGGCGTTCCTCCGGAGTCGACGGTCGCCTACGGGACCAGGGCGGCGGCTGTCATCGCCTACCGCCTCCTCAGGGACAGGAACAGGGTCGGGATGATCGCACTCGGCGACCGCCTCGAGAAGGTACGTCCGGGCTTTGGGCGCAGACAGTTCGACAGGCTCCTCACGGGGATGGTGACGATCAAACCTGGTAACATCTGGGAGATGGGGAACCTCCCCGGGTACCTCTCGCTGTTCTTCTCGAGGATGACCCAGATAGTATTGGTCACGCCCCTGATGGACGACAAGTCGTACGAAGTCGCGGCAGAAATCTCCAGCAAGGGCTACCCCGTCCTGGTGGTCTCCCCTTCACCATTCGAATTCGAGAGCCGAGAAGGCAAGGACGAGAGGGCCGAAAGGATAGCTGAGAGGCTTGCCAGGCTCGAGAGAGAGACGAAGGTAGCGCTGCTCCGGAAATACGCGGTCGTCATAGACTGGAACGTGAAGGAGCCCCTCAGCCAGGCGCTGAAGCAGGCGAATATCGTATGGACGAGAGCAAAGTAGACGCGCTGAGCCTGTCCGGAATGCTGCTGCTTGCGGCATACCTGGCCATTTCAGCCTGGACAGGGTTCGTCGGCTACGCGCTGCAGTACAGCACTGCCCTGCTCGGCTCCCTCGTCGTGAACCTCCTGGTTTTCGCGCTGGCTCTGCTGGCGAAGCATGGCACCGCTCTCCGGCTTTCCTGGGTGTGGCTTGGGGCGAACTTCGTCAGTGCCCAGGCGGTCCTGCTCCCCGGAACCAATTACCTAATTGTGATGGGTTCCGCGGCTATCTTTCTCCTGACCTTCGACCTCTCAAGCTTTCTAGAGCTCATCTTCCCCATGAAAGCCAGGAACAGAGGAATCGACCCCCGGGAGTATGAAAGGGCGTGGTCGCTTCTGAAGAAGCACACAGCCACGACGACCATGTACGCTGCATCGGCTGGGGTCCTGGCCCTGGCGGGGGTGACGATGTTCACACCGGTAGTCTTCACCTACAATCCCGTTCTTCTGGTGGGCGTCCTCGTCTCGTCGATTTTGGTCCTGACCGCACTTCTCAGTTCGGAGTTGCGGACGAGACAACGGACCAGGGACTTCTGATTGCTACTGCACGGCTTGGCCAGTGTAACTACAGTTACATTAATATGCCCATGAGGCACGGCCAGCTCGTTCAACCGGAACACAATAGACAAGGATGTAGCTCTTGATGCTCTCTCAGGGCAAGACGTCACAGATTGCCAGAATCGAGGAAAGCCTGGACGCACTTCGCAGGGTAGCGGAGTCCAAGGCAGGCAGCAGCCAAGCGGCCACCCTTGAATATCTGGAGGAGCTGCGGCAGAAGCTAATCAGCGAGGACTTCTACCTCGCTGTCCTGGGCCTCTTCAAGAGGGGAAAATCAACGCTCATCAACGCTCTGCTGCAATCAGAAGTCCTGCCGGTCGGGGTCGTTCCCGTGACATCTGTGATCACTCTTCTGAAGTATGGCGACCAGCCGAGAGCCACGGTCTCATTTGTCAACGGGACCACCAAAGAGGTTGGAATCACGGAGATTCCCCAGTACATAACGGAGAAGGGGAATCCCAGCAACGCGAAGGGGGTCAAGGAGGTGGAAGTCAGGGTCCCGTCGGGGATTCTGAAGAGCGGCATCACTATGATAGACACGCCCGGAGTGGGCTCAACCTTTGCTGGCGGCACTCAGGCAACCTACCGGTTCCTGGAGCGGGCCGACGCCTGCCTCTTCACCCTCGCTGTGGACCCTCCCATTGGTCAGTCAGAGCTGGACCTGCTGAAAGCGATAACACCACACGCAAGGAAGCTCATCTTCGTGCTCAACAAGAAGGACTACATGGACGAGGCTAGCTTGAGAGAGGCGGTCAGCTTCTGCAGAGATGTGATTGAATCAGCGCTGGGCATCAACGACTTCCCGATCTATGCGGTTTCTGCAAAGTGGGCTAATGAGGGATACCGTACGGCAAACTCGCACAAATTGGCCGAGAGCGGCGTGCAGGGGCTCATGGAAGTCCTGAACAATCTCCTCCACGGGGAAAAGCAGGAGATTCTGATCGCCTCGACGGTGACGAAGGCCCTGAAGGCGGCCGAGGACCTTCGCATTTCGCAGGAGATAGCAATCAAGTCAGCCGAGATGCCCCTGAATCGCCTTGGAGAGACACTGAAGCAGTTGGACTGGTTCCTTCAGGGAGTGGACACCAAGAAGCGCGAGATCTTCTACCTTCTCGATGGGAAATCCAAAGAGATAATCCAGATGCTTAACGAAGACCTCGAGAGCTTAAAGAGAGAACGCGAAGCTGGGTTCCTCGCCAAACTGGAAGCCTACGCCAACGAACTGCTAACGTCGAAGAGGAACGTGCGAGAAACGACGAGTATGCTGGAGGAAAAGCTCTCAGAGGAATTGAGAGCGGTATATTCCGAGTTCATTGCCAAGGAGGACGAAAGAATAGCTGTCAGATTCGGCGAGCTCGTAAGCACTTTCAGCCACCAGGTCGATTTGCTGGGGGGGGACGTGCGACGCGAAGTGTCGACGCTTTTCGGCATCAAGACGGAGCTCCCCCTGCCGGGCATGAGTCTGACCTCCGAGCACAGGTTCTACTACCTGTCAGACCAGCTTCCGCCGATCGGCGGAATGTTCGTGGGGGAACTATCCGCCATGCTGCCTACGCTCCTCGTGAAGGGCACTCTCCAGAAGAGGTTCATGGGGCAGGCCAAGGAGGCACTCGACAGGACCGCGGGGAGAATCAGGTATGACTACTTCGTCGTCAGGCTCGACAGGGGGATAATCGGGCTGAGGCGCGAAATAGGACGTCTTCTCGATTCATCGATCACAGCAGCCAGGGACGCCGTCCTGGAGGGGACGCGCATGCACCAAAGGAGCAGCGAGGAGGTGAATATGGCCTTGGAAGAACTCAATCGGACTCTAAGGGAGATTCAATCGGTGATGGAACTGTTAGGAGGGCTTATACGAGAAGGACCTGGCCCGGCAGCGCAGATGCGGTCGGCTCTGCGAGACGTGGGACAGGCACGAGACGCTGGAGCGACCTGAAGTGGGAGATGCAAGTGCTCAGAAAATTCCTGGTGGGGTACGACGGTTCCGTGCAGGCAGAGCGTGCCCTGGAGTTTGCAATCGCCATAGCCTCGCAGACCGAGGGTTCAGAGATCCATGTCGGATATGTCGTCCAGAAACCGGGCGGGGTCCCCGACCCGATTCCTGACGAACTGATGGAGTCCCTAAGGAGGACAGGAAGGGAGACGCTGATGAACGCCGAACGGACAGTTAGGAAGAACCTCGTAGAAGTCGCCGTGCATCTCGAAGCGGGGAGCCCAGGCGAGAAGCTGCTGGAGTTGGCAGGGCGATTGAAGCCTGACCTGGTTGTCCTCGGGACGCTTCAGCACTCAGCTTCGGAGAAACTCCTTGGGACAGTGTCCTCGTACTTTCTGAAATCCCGGGAGTTCCCTCTTCTGATTGTCCCCCCAGCGGGTCAGCCCGCAGCGAGCAGGATGTAGATGAGGACGAAGATGAAGGGTTCTGTCCAGTCTCCGCTTGAGGAGCCACCTGATCGAGCCCCTCAGCTCCCCGCGCTTCAGCCCATAGTTGGCCCTCTCCTGGACGACGGCGAGCGTCTCCCTGGTCTCCTGGTCCCTCATATGGGCCACCGGCAGGTAGTTGGTCCTGAGCAGGTCACCCAGTATCCTCGCGTCCGCGACGTCGTGCTTGGTGCTTGACCTGGATATCAGCTGCAGCCGGTTCTCGTTGGCTTCGTCCAGAAATTCTTGGCATTCTTCGTAAATTTCTTCGTACTGCTTCCTCCTGGTCCTCCTGGAACATCTTTGAGGGCACGTCTTCATCCTGCCCTTCTAGAGCGTTGACATCCATCACCAGGATGGTGCCGTGTCTCTTGAAGCCCGACCTGAACTGTTCGATATCCCTCCTGATCTGTGGTGTGTTGGGGAGCAAACAAAGGGACACCGGCGGATAGACGGCCCCGAGCTTCTTGAAATTCCTCCACGCCCTGACTCTCAGTTTGGAAGGCTCGTTTGGAAGGTCATAGGCGACTATGATCCACTTGTTGGCCTCCGACCGGCTCATGAATTGGTGCGATATGTCCCCTCGTTGATTTAAGCGTATCAATCATGAACTCTTACCGGCCACCGGTCCGGAGCCCCTTCACAAGTTGTTCGAAGATGGATTCTTCGTCACCGATGAGCTGTTTGAGCTTCGACACGACCTGTTCGATGTCGTATTCGGCCCTGTGGAACTGCACCTCCCTTGTGGACGTATCCAGGATGGCATAAGACGCACGGGGGTCCCCATCCTTCGGCATGCCGACGCTCCCGGGATTGACTATCTATCTCGTCCCATCCTTAATCCCATAAGGCACGTGGGGGTGCCCCAGCAAGAGGAGATCCGCCCCTTTGACCTCCATGTTGGCCGCTTCCTCCTTCGTGATGTACTTGTAGAGCTCGTCGCCTGGAGCGGCGTGTAGCATTCTCGCCCTTAGGTCGCCGTACGCCAGGTCGAGGGTCTCTCCCGCCCCGCCAAGCATCTGAAGCGCCCTCCTCGGCATCCTCTGAAAGGTGATTCTCTCCCGTGTCCTGACGGCTGCCTGGTACGTCTTCGAGCTGCTCCGGCAGTCAAGCCCGAACGCCGCGGCTACATCGTGGTTGCTCACCACCCTCTTTGCCCTTATCCGCTTCAGTTTGGAGTAGACTTCGAAGGGGAACGGCCCGTAGTCGACGGCATCCCCCATGAACAGCACGTCGTCGTACCTGGCCTTGCCGAGGACAGCATCCAGTGCAGGGAGATTCGAGTGGGCATCTGAGATGAGGAGGACCTTCACTTGCGTTCCTCGGTACCGTTCCGGGCCAATTATGTATTTCCTGCATCGTTTCCGGTCCGGCGATTGTCACGCACGAAAGCAATAAAACCAGATGTAATGACGGTTACATTCGGGAGCTGAGAGAACCGTGGCGAAGCCCGGAAGGGTGCGTCTTGACGTCAGAATCGGGAAGGAGACCTACTCCCTGCTCCAGAACCTCGCAAATGGCTCCGCGCAGGTCGAATGTTCGGCGGTTCAGGCCGCCATAGAGAGGGGCATGAAACGCTACTGGGCCCACTGGTTCGACATCGCCGCGACCGAGTACGAGCGCCTGAGAAAGCGGCACGGCCAGTGCCAGAAGGACAACGAGCTGCTTCAGGGCCTGATGGACCAGAACAGCGAGCTCGAGCGTTTCGTGGAGAGCGCAGGAGATCCTGCATGATCAAAGCGTGCTGGCCGAGGGCGCTCAGGAGAACCGAGGAGGTTGCCGGGGGGCCGCTGGTTAGCGTCGAAGGCAAAATCGCCGGAGAGGGCGCCGTCAGCCTCGAAGTTTCATTTGCGCGGGACTACTGGGAGACGCTGGAGACGTTCTTGAGACAGAAAATTGGCTATCTCACCGAACGCGAGAAGGCAGATGCTATGTCCCCACTTCTCGATTACGGTGCCCACGAGGAGAGCACTGCAAGAGAGCTGACGATGACCGAGAAGTTCGCGGTCGGCGCCAAGCACTCATCCCTGAAGTTCAGGATGTTCAAATGCTTCCAGGCGAACAAGGCGATAGCGGTTGGCCTTACCGTCCACCTGACCCACAACAAATCCCTCGAGAGGAAAGTTGCAGAGTTGCGGGGGGCGGAGGCGGTCCCTCACGACGAGTGGGATTCATGGGACGATGCAAAGGTCAGCGAATTCCACAACAGGTATCTCTTCGTCAGGTGATTGTCATTGTTGGCAGAGGAAATCGCGTCACTCGCATCCAAGGCGGCTCGGCCGCCGGTATTCGGCTTCTCGAACCTCACGGACGCCCTGTGGGTGGGGGCCCAACCGATCCGTTTTCCAAGGGAGGTGCGGCAGGCAGAATTCTACCTCAAGTTCGCCGGCAGCATCAGCCTGGAAGAAATGCACGCGCCGAGAGACTTGGTCTCCGAGGGCATCAGCATCCCGTGGGACCACGATATCACGAGGAACACCGCGCTCATCGGCGGCGTCCAGTACGCACTGGAGAAGGACGCGCTGCGGAGCCTCGGCTCCACCAGGGTCCGGTTCAGCAAGGCGGGGTTCTTCCATGTTGCACGGGCGAAAGTAGCTCACGCCCAGAGGCTGAGCGAGTCCTCAGGCCTGGCCGCGGTCTTGATTCTTGAAAGGGAGGAAGGGAGGAAGTACCCTCTGTTCCTAGCGGCCGGAATCCTCCCCCACGGTCTGAGGTCAGGGGACACCGTCGAGGCGGCCTATCTCTCGGTGGTGGGGGAGAGGACCTTGGCGGGGTCGCCCGCGCCTGCGGAAGTTTTCCTTGAGGGACTGGCGGTCGAGCTTCTGCATTCCTCGCCCAACCACCCTCCTCTCGCCTGGGTGAGTGCCCGCGAGAAGATTGACTGCGCCCTGTCGGATTTCGAGCCCCCTCCGACGGGCGGGAACAAGAAGACGGAGGCGTGGAGGAAAGCTGCGACGGCTGCGGTCAAGTCCAGCCTGCGAAAGGGGATGGTCTATACGGACTGGGACGACGAGCGTTACATGTACGGCGAAATAGGAAGGAGGGCCGCGGATGCCGCCAGGAAGCAGGCCGAGCCGCGAAGGGCGCGAAAGCCAGCATGATGAGAAGGGAAAGCTTCGACGCGGGGATTAGGGTGCTGGCGTCGGTGGCAATCCTGCGCGGCAAAAAGATACTCTTGATTAAGGAACAGGAGGAGCCGTACAACGGGCTGTGGGTCCTCCCGCAGGGGTACGTCAAGCAGGGTGAAACGGTGAGCGACGCCGCCAATAGGGAGGTTCACGAGGAACTCGGGGTCGAGGTTGAACTTGACGGGCTGGTCGGGATCTACGACGACTTTCACGATGGCTCCAACCCGGTGCATTACGTGATTGCGACCTACTTCGGGACGATCAATGGGTCCGCAGAACCCCGCCCCACCACGGAAGCCATAGACTCCGCATGGGTCGATGTATCGAAGGGGTTGCCGGCCGTCCCGCCGGTCATGAGGAGAATGCTGCACGACGTCGCCCGGGGAACCGGCAGAAAGGGTCGAGCAGTTTGGTAGCGACGGAAACCGAAGACGGGACGAGCCAGCGAAGCAGCGATCCCGTTGGACCGAAGGACTCTCAGCTGGCCGCCGCCTTCCAGACCAGGGCGAGGGAAGTCTTCGGGAGGAACGAGAAGGCCCAGCTTCTGGCCGAGGACGACGCGTTCAGACTCTGGTTGGCCTGGCGCGGAGACCCCTCCTACCTGATAGCAAATCTTAGCGATAGGAAGGACAGAGAAAGCGCATGGCGGATCGTGAAGTACGCGGATATCCCGGGACTCGCCGAGGAACATGACCACGTTGAAGCAAGAAGCCTGGGGGAGGACTTCCCGGACCACGTCCTGGCGCGCCTCACACAGTTCGTCCTCCGAGAGCTGAATGGCCTGTCGGGCGCCGAGGTCGAGATGAGAGGAAACGAGGAGCAAACCCCGAGAACTTTTCGCCAGCCAATCACGGAAGATGCATTTGGCTACCTTAAAGCGGGAAAGGTGATTACCATCCGGTGGCCCAGCAAGGGCGCACCGGGACTCTTCTCCAGGATACTCGTGCTCTCGAAAGACTCCATCCAGGATTCGAAGTACCCTGCACTGGATAGCGTTACAGGCCCGCACCGAGAAGGCGACCGCGGGCTCGCGAAGTTCCTGGAACGCGCTGAGAAGAAGCACCAGAAAAGGTGGGTCAGGTGGGTCACCCATGGATGAGAATCCGTCGGGAAGACGTGAAGAACACCGCAGCCAACCTTCGTGGTTGAACCGAATCATCGTGGGGACCAGCCTGACTAGCCTCTTCTCCGACATGAGCCACGAAACTACTACGGCCATGCTCTCCCTCTTCGTGGCGACCCTGGTGGGCGGCCCGATTGCGGCAGCCGCACCCATAGGGCTGATTGAAGGAGCCTCAGATGGCGCATCGAGCGCAATCAAATCGTACTCGGGCTATTGGACCGACAAGACGGGAAGGAGGACGTCCTGTACATCTCGGTCGGGAAGCCGAGGGCGGCCGACGACTCGATCGAACCCCGGGAAGGCGTCGTCTTGAGGACGAGGAAGGGAGAGCTTGTGGGCATTACCATAGTCAGGTTGAAGGGTCGCCTTGCCGCATCCCTGGGATGAGTGACTTGAGGGCCGCCTTCTTGGCCTGAACCAGCCAGCTTTCATTTATTTCCCGCAGAGTGCATGAGGCCGAACGTCCGAACCACGTCAGACCCGAACCCTTGTTAGGCCACAGGTTTGGGCCTGGCTTTTGGTCGTGGAAACTTGACGAATCTCTTCCGGCTCACCTGGATGCTCGACAGTGTAAGCGCATTGGCGAGTTACATATCTGAATGGGTGTCAAGTCCAAAAACTCGTCAGTTGGGCATAGGTGCTCTGCAGCGATACTGCGGCAAACAGGATCAGCACGGGGATGATGTATTCCTTCTTTGCTCTGCCGAAGACCAGCAACACCGGCCAGGCTGAGAGCATCAGCCTAGGGCCAGACATATAGGCCGTTCCGACCAGGCTGAGGACGAAGAGCATGAACGCTGACGAGTAAATGGAAAGCGCCTTGTCAATTTTCCACAGAGGATAGACAAGAGCGAAAAAGGAGAGGGTGTAGGGATATCTGAGCAGCAACTGCTGAACGGGGTTTCCTTGTGTCGCGAATATTCCAGTAAAGAAAGCTTGGAATTGAGCTATTGGGTTCGCTATCCCAGTTCCCCAGGGCGCTTGGCCCGCAAACAGGGAGAACAACTCCCCAGACCTAACATCGAGGAAGTACATCCATAGTCCGAAGGCTACAAGTGGCATGAAGAGCCAGACAAACCTATAGTTCGAAAGCCTCCCCGCTTTGCTTTCTGTTTCGTGGAGCCCCG
>DAHVIE010000005.1:0-2947 GCA_027322035.1 Nitrososphaerota archaeon | reverse complement strand
CAGGTTGGGCAGGATGGCCGATGCGCGGGCCTACTTCGCAGTCCCAGTGTGGGGACTGGAAAGGGTCTCGGGGATAATCATCTACGCGTTCTCCTTCTTCCTGCAGGAGAAGGACAGAGAGGAGACGGTCAGCAGGATCGCCCAGAAGTTCGCGCAGAAGAGCGTCTGTTGGTTCGCAGCCTCCGAAGGCGTCGTCTTCTTCATGCTGTTCGCCGACAGCGTGGGGGAGCCAGAGCGGATGTATGAAGCTGCGAAATCCATGGACGGGGTCTCGAAAGTGTTCATGGACGTGTTCGTCGACACCCACGACCTGCCGGGCATGGTCGACAAGATGCTCTACAGGCAGGGTCGGCGGCCGAGGTCGACGGTGGAGCGGTATGACGCTGAAAGTGCTCCCTTGGTCAGCGCCGACATCGAGAAGCCAGGGGAGAGGCTTCGTCTAGACAACCTCGCATGACACGCTTCTCCTTGACGAGAGCAAGCATGAGAAGATGGTCGGCAGGAGTTGATCTATGTATGATGCGGCATGAAGAGGCCACGATGCGTTAGCTCTCTCCATGTCCTTTTTGAGCAAGATATGTCTCCGGTTGCACGAGGTCCCGAAGCGCAGGCACCTCAACCAACAGGTTCCATACAAATATCCGGATGAATCCCTTCCGGCCCATATCCTCCAGGGTCTATTTCCGCCCGGCCCGTTAAACGCCCCTACCGTCACCGTCTACGGGAGTTGACCTGACCATGCAGGGAGGTAAAAGCAAGTACACCGCGATGCTCGAAGACAGGGATGTCGCACGCTGGTTCGGGCAGGTCTCTCAGGGGTCGAGGAAGACGGCCAAGGTCTACCTGAGGAGGCTCGGCTACGCCTGCGACCGCTACCACGCCACACCTCATGACGTGGCGAAGCTTGACAGGAGGGGAATACGCGACTTCCTTGTGGACATGATCAACGACATGGACTCCCGCGAGAACGCCGGAGGCTACATCGAGAGCGCGGTCAAGGCGGTGAAGTCATGGCTCAGGTTCAACCTGAGGCCTGTGGGGGAAATCAGGGTGAAGATCCCCAGGCTGAACGAAACCCCGACCATAGCTAACGAAGTGGTTCCGACGAGGGAGGAGCTGTCGAGGATCCTGGCGGCGAAGGACATCAGGGCGAAGGTGGCCGTGGCTCTGGTCGCGTTCACCTCCGTAAGACCAGAGGTCGTGGGCTCCACCACCGACGGGCTGAGGCTGAGGGACTTGCCGGAGCTGAAGTGGGACCAGGAGGCGAGGAAGGCGACCTTCACGACGGTACCTGCCCTCGTGCGGGTGAGGGCGCCCATCTCCAAGCTAGGGCACGAGTACCTGACCTTCCTCAACGCCCAGGGGTGCGAGTCCGTCAAGCAGTACCTCGAGTTGAGGATGATGCGTGGAGAGAAGCTCGCTCCCGACTCGGCGTTGCTGACGCAGAAGTACGCCACCCAGGTCCAGGAGAGGCCGAAGTTCGGCGACAGGGTCTCGAAGAAGCGAGGGGACCTGATCACGGTGGAGAACGTGAGAGACCTGATCCGTTCCGCCATCCGGGAGGCGGGGTTCAGATGGAGGCCCTATATCCTGAGGAGGTACTTCGACCACAACATGCTCCTCAACGCCACGGCGAGAGGGGTCGTCTCACGGGACTTCGTAGTCTTCTGGATGGGGCACTCTGGGGACATGGAGCATGTCTATACCCTCCACAAGAGCCTCCCCCAGGAGACGGTCGAGTCGATGAGGGCCCAGTACGCAGAGGCCTCTCAGCGGTACCTTGAGACCGGAGGGAGCGCGGGCGTCACCAAGGACACAGTCCTAAGCATCATCAGGACGGAGCTGCTCGTGAGGTCGGGGTACGCAAAGGAGGAGGTCGGGAAGATGGGGGACCTGTCAGCGCTTCCCGAGGAGGAGGTAGAGCGAATGATAGACGCCAAGTGGGAGGAGAAGCTGGGGATGAACGGCGGGTCCAAGGTGGTCTCGAGGGCGGAGGCGAAGGCCCTGATTGAGAAGGGGTGGGACTTCGTGAGCTGGTGGGACGAGTCGAAGACCGAGGCGATTATGAGGCCCGCGAGAGCTCCCAGGTGAGCTGGCGGGAGACGAGCTTGGCTAGGACGAAGTAGTCTGAGAACGGAACAAGGTCGGGCTGGCGTTCGACGACCGCGCGTGTCGGGCTGGATTCTGAGAGCAAACGCCGTGCCAGGGCCTTCAATTCAGCGACGCTTACCGAAGCGTGGACCTGCTCGGGAGCCTCCAATCTGTATCGGAGTTGGAGTGGTTCGACTGATTTAACGAGAGGCAGAAACCGTTCTAGGCCGACGAAGGCGGAAAGGGCGACGTTCGGCGGAAGGTCATGGAGGAGGTCTTCGAGCCTGCAGGAGTGCGATGCGTCAGGGGGACCATCATGCCGGCTGGAACGTACATGGCATTCTCGGCAGAGCCCTTATACATGGACCCCGCCTCACCGTTCACATGACGCTTCAGGTCCCTGTCCCGATTCTCATCACCAGAGAAGGAAAGTGGTTCGTTGCCTCTTCTCCCATCCTCGACGTGGCCACACAGGGCCGGACCGAGAAGGAAGTCAAGAAGAATTTGGCTAATTTGATCAACGAGTACCTTCGGGACCCTGACACGCGGAAGCCGTCACTGGCCGAGCTGACGTCCTTTTCTCTGACAAACACGCTCGCGACGATACCCGGAAAGCATCATGCCTAGTGCGGCTTCGTTCTCTCACTACCAGTAGAAAGATCACCGATAGGGGAGATGGCCGAATCGCTTATCTCACTCTTCGACTTATATACAAGGAACGGTTCAAGCTCTCAGATTGGCAACCCGGCCTGGCCGAATAGCGATTGACTCCAAGGTGCTCAGAGGGAAGCCCGTAATCAAGGGCACTCGGATTCCAGTATACCTCATCGTCGAACTCATGGCGTCCGGGATGAGC
>DAHVIE010000001.1:0-10720 GCA_027322035.1 Nitrososphaerota archaeon | reverse complement strand
CGCCCGCACGAGTCGGCGGGGCTGGAAGCGGCTGCCTTGGGATTCAGGGCAATCGCCAAGGACGACTTTGAAAACATGAAGCTACAGTTCCCCTTCTATGACGCCATGTACGGCTACTGCCAGCAGAGGCTGAAGGAAGGGGCGAAGCTGGAACACGCCGTCTAAGGGCGGACGGGTTCCACGGCGCCATGCCTCGTCTGGTCGGCCACATCAGGCTCCCGTCCCGTGCTGACGGGGAATACGACCACGCTGACGTCCACATCCAGAGCGGCAAGATCTACATCGCCAATACCGCCGAAGGTTCAGTGGAAGTCGTCGACGGAGAGTCTATGATCTATGCCACCACAGTCGGGGGGTGTAGGGAGGCGAGCGGCGTGCTCTGCGCCCAGGACGAAGGGACCGTCTTTATTGCTGCCAGAGGCGCCGGGAAAATCCTTGCGATTGATGTGGCGCATGACAAGGCGACCAAAGAGATCCCCGCAGGGTCGACCCCGAACGGGCTCGCCTGGGACTCCCGGCGGAAGCATCTGCTTGTCGCTGACGTGAAGGACAACCATACGAGGCTCATAGACCCCGCCTCAGGGACGGCGCTTTCCTCAGCCGTCCTCAAGGGGAGGCCGCGCTGGTGCCTCTACGACAAGGAGCTCGATTTCTTCCTCGTCAACGTCCGTGACCCAGCCGGGGTCTCGATAATCTCGCCCGAGACGATGAAAGAGGAGCGTTTCATCAGGGTGTCAGCAGCCGGGCCTCACGGTCTGGGGACGGTAGACGGGTCGGGACGTGCTTACGTGGCATGCGACGACAGGAACATGGTGGTGCTCGACCTCAATCAAGAGCGCGAGGTGGCGCGCATTACTCTGTCTGGGCCCCCGGACGTGGTCTGGATGAACCTGCACAAGGGACGCCTGTACTGCGCGACGGGGGAGCCCGGAGTCATAGACGTGATCGACACGTCCAAGCTGGCACACGTCGGGAAGATCCGCACCGAGGAGGGGGCTCATACCCTGGCCTTCGACGAGAAGAGGCAGAGGCTTTACTCCCTACTCCCGAAGTCAAACAACGTTGGAGTTTACTCCGAGGACTAGGCCGGGCGGCCGGTTCTCCGCATGCTCGCATATCCTTGCTGCCTCCTTACAGAGCTCGCTCTCCCGCCACTCCGCCGCGCAGGTCTGCCAGTTTGCTCTAATTGCGGTAGCCTTGCGCCAACGTCATTGATGGAATCTCAATAGCGATTTAGGTTGTCATCTTTTTCCGACCCGAAATACCTCGGACTTGGCCCGAAAAATCATGCCCCGGCCGGATATAGGCTGCGTTGGTCGCCAATCCCCGGCTGACTAGGTACCCTTCGTTAAAAGTCCCGGGACCACCGTATCGCATGACTCCGGACGACATCCACGACTACACCTACGAGGTTCGGAACGCCGAGAGCAGGCTAGAACGTGACACGAGGATTCGTCTGCAGGACAAGAAGCTGATACAGGCGTTCATGAAGCACATCAAGGCCCAGGGGGTATCCCTGGGCCAGCAGGCCAAGTACGTCAACACACTTCTGGCCGTCTCACACCACATGAGGGTCCCATACCGGAGGGCGAAGAGGCGGGACATCGAGGACCTGATGACCCGACTGGCCGATCACGAGATTGTGGTCAGGAACAAGGACGGGACGGAGACGCGGCGCCACTACTCCGCCGAGACAATGGCGGACTTCAAGATGATAGTGAAGAGGTTCATGAAGTTCGTCAGGTACGGGGACACGGACAAGGACACACCCTACCCGGAAGAGGTCAGATGGCTCAGGAAGACTATCAAGGCGAGCGAGAAGCAGGAGCCGCTCTTCTTCACGGACGAAGAGGTCTACGCGTTGATCAAAACGGCCGACACGACGAGGGACAAGGCCCTGATCTCTGTGGCGGCCGAACTCGGGGCGCGCGTCAGCGAGCTGCTCCTCCTCAGGATGGGGGACGTCCAGTTCGACGACGCCGGTGCGCTGGTGCACATCCGCAAGGGAAAGACGGGCGCAAGGACGTTGAGGCTCATCGCCTCCGTCGACCATCTATCCCGGTACATCGAGACACACCGATTCCGGAACGACCCAAACGCGCCCTTGTGGCTGACATTGAGCCCCAACCACCTAGACGAGCCGTTCGGGTGGAAGGCGTGCAGCGCCATGATCAAGGACGTGGCGAAGAAGGCGGCCATCCAGAAGCCGAGGGTCCACATGTACATGTTCAGGCACGGGTCGGCGACCCGGAACGCGAAGTTCCTGACAGACTCTGAATTGAGGTTGATGTACGGCTGGTCTATGAGCTCCAGGACGCCCGCAACTTACATTCACCTTTCCGGTGGAGACTTGGACAGGAAGTACCAGTCAGTCTATTCTGGGAGGCCGGTGGAGCCGCCGAAACCCGAGTTCGCACCCGTGTTCTGCCCGAGGTGCAAGGAGAAGGCCTCTCCTGGGATGATGTACTGCCCGAAGTGTGCAACGCCATTAGACCGCGAGGAGAGAGCGAAGATAACGATCCAGGAAGAAAGCACCAAGAGGGAGGTGTCGGAACTCAGGGGACTCCTCGAGAAGTATCTTCACGGCTTCGCTAAGGACAATTCGGGTGTGGATGCCTCGGACTTCGAGAGTCAAGAAGAACGGAAAGACGACAGCCGAAGAGGGCCTCCTTGACGAACTTCTACGAGGTCCTTGGCGTGCCTAGGTCGGCTTCAAAGACCCAAATCAACGACGCCTTCAGGAAGATAGCGATCCAGTATCATCCTGACAGGAACAAGGATGAGGATGCGAGCCGGAGGTTCGCCGAAGCCAGCGAAGCGTACTCCGTGCTCTCCGACGACCAGAAGCGCCACCTTTACGACATCCTGGGACCCGACAAGTACGACGACCCGCGGGAGGTCCTCTTCTACAGGCTTGACCAAGAGGCGTCCAACCGCGAGATGGAGAGGGAATGGGAGGCTAAGAAGTCGGCCGTAGACAGCGATACTGCCGGGTCGGTCGCCTTCATTGTCTTCTTCCTGTTGATACTCGACTTCGTAATCCCTTCATGGGTGCTCGGCCCGTGGTTCTACATCATCAACGTCTTCCTCATACTCGGTGTAGTCGCCGGAGTCTACGACTTTGCCAAAGCATGATGTTGTGCTTCAGCCATTAACCGGCTTTCCCTCCCATATGAAATTATCACCCAAACTGTCGCTCGGATGCAACCGGAACAAGTCGGCAAGGAAACGTGGCGCAATCACTTATCGAGGTTCTGCCAGCTCCCGAAGAGTCTGCTATTACATTCACCTTGTGGAGACAGGGCCTGCGGAGCTAACCAAGCTGCCGAGTTGGCAGGACCCCCAGAACTGTGATTGTTCTCCAGCCTTGATAGAAGGGCCATGATTCTCTCGAGATCGGACCTTTTGACCACAACAAACTCTTCTCCATTGCAGGGAGATGACGCACTACGCTTCATGAGCGACAAGGCCAAGACCATATTTAACGGGGAGAGGTCAGACGCGGGTCTCTTCGTACAATCCCCCTCCGTTTGTCAATACGCGATCTTGTCCAAGTAGTCCTTTCAACTCGAGATTGCGTGCGGATTCATCTGCGTCCGACAAGAGACAGTGGCGATGCAGTTTGCTGTTAGTTGAGACGGGATGACTCTCATGGTAACGGTCAGGGGGTTGGATTTCGATGTCCCTATGAAGCGACTAAAGGCACTCTCCCTACGGCCTTTCCCAGCTAAGCTACGCGTTGAGAACGTCAAGCCTGACATTCTCCTTGACAGCGGTCCCACATTACGGCATATCCAGAAGAACAAGGGAGGCTGAAGACCAGTACCTTAGTTAGGCAAATCCAAACTCGCTTCGGAGACTATCTTGGCTGGGACGCCGACTGCTACGGTGTTCGGCGGAACGTCCGTGGTGACCACAGAGCCTGCTGCCACGATAGAGTTCTCCCCAATCTCTATTCCGCCAATGACGATTGCACCCATGCCTACTATTGCTCCCTTTCTAATCACTGGAGCTTTTTCGATTAGGCCTCCCCTGCTCTCTCGGTACCTGTGAATAAGCGTGCCCAATGACGAAGCGTTGTCCTCAATCACAGTACGGTTGGCGATGAAACCTGATAGTCTGACAGTATTGCCAATTTTGACGTGGGAATGCACTTGCGTCCCTGGCATGATGTAGACGTTATTTCCAATGCATGTCCCTTCCCTGACCAGCACATTGTGTCCACAGTCGAAGTTCCTCCCTATGATTACGCCGGTGTATATCACCGACCCACTCCTTATGATTGATCCGGCGCCGATGCTTGTTGGCTTGAATTTGTACTTCTTAATGTTCATCTGGTTGGGCTGACCTAGGATGACTCCATCTCCGATGGTACAGTTGTCAGCAACTTTGGTTCCACCATGAAGATGGATATTGAATCCGAGCTTTACTCTACGCCCAATCTTGACATGGGCTTCTATTTTCTGGCTCGGCTCAAAATAACTGAACCCAAGTTCCGTAACGCGCTTCCTGTAGACAGATACGACCTTCTTGTACTCGGTCTTGGTCGGGTGATATAACTTGGCAAAAAGTCTCCCATTCAACCAAAGCTTAGGATTGGGAACATCGCCCAACTTTCTTGGTACCAAGTGGACATGGAGATGCTTCACGCTCTGCCCTGCGCTTACGCCGTCATTTACAATGATATTGACCCCGCCGTAACCGAACTCTGATTTCAGGGCGCCCGACAACAAACTTACCAAACGGAACACGGCGTCTATCTCAACAATCGATAGCTCCGTTATTGATTGAACATGTCTGGCGGGGACTATTAGTACTTGCCCGGGTGCAATTGTGTCAGAGGGGACGAACGCTCTTGCTATGCTGTCTTCATGAACTAGGCGATTGGCCTCGATAACACAGAACGAACACTGAATCAAGAGAACTTTAAGCCTTCGCGTTGTCCCACAAATACTTGTAAGTGCGATAAAATGCTGAATAAAGTGGCGCGTGAGCCCCGCCCATATTGTTCTCAAGAAACATCACAGGAGCGAACTTTCCTTGGTGCCCTGCGGGGTAAAAAGAAACGAGGGCAATTCTGTGATCTACAAAGATACCTCGCCATACCGGAAATGCGTCGTACTGCCTAACTTGGAGTTTAGTCGTCACTAGAACACCCTTTATCCGTTCTAGTCTAATCATGCTCGCGCTTATGTCATGAGCCCACGCTGAAGCATCGTCTCCTTCTTCTTCCGCTTTCGTTTTCACGTAAGACGAAGCAGGATTAAGTAATAGGAATTCAAAGTCGACACCTTCCCGTATCTTCTGTTTGATTATTTCTTCGATGTCTTCTGATTCGAAAAAGGTTCTTCCCGATATGCCAAAGAATTCCACTTTGCTACTCGCGCCACTCAGCAATTCCAATGTAGACGGAGCAGTGGAAAACTTCTCGTAAACAGTACGAATTCCCAGAATCCGAGTCGTTCGGACTAGTCCACGATAGACCAACCAACCAAAGAAAACCGCTGCGACCGAGACGGCCACGAGAATCGGATAGAGAGGGCTCGAAGTAACCAAAGTTAAACCGAAGTATACTATGCTTCCAATTACAGCAGCGAGAAGGAAGAATATGACGTCTCTGGTGACCCTCTCCTGCGCATTCTCTTTGCTCATTCTCTCAACAACGACAGGTGACTCGGAAGCTCGAGCGCTGATTTGAGAACAAGATCGGGTGCTCTCCCTCCTGCAGTAGATACGAATCCTGTGGAATGACCAACAAGTGCTGTGCGGATTCCTAAGTTCGTGGCGCCAACTATGTCCTTCGATATGTCATCACCCACCATGAGCGCCCTGGAGGGATCGTGAACGGACAACCTAGCCAATGCTTGCTTGAAGATTTTCGGATCTGGCTTCTCAACCCCCGCTTCCTCCGATGTTACCACCACGTCGACGTACTGGACCAAACCCAAGCTGGCTAATTGCTCCATTTGTTCGTTTGTCGTTCCATCTGTGACGATTCCAAGCTGGAAGCCTTCGTCCTTAAGCCTGCGGAAAAGCGAAATTAGTTTACGATCTTTCCTCAATTGTCTCCTCACAACCGCGCGGTATTCCTCCAGGAATTGACCCGAAAGCGACAAAGAAGGACTGTATCCAGCACGTGTTAGGGATTCGCGTATTATATGAATGTCGGAGAAGAGGTGATTTACCCTGGGCCCGTGAGTGTTCGCATCTACGTTTCGATAGATGGCAAGGAACCTGCGCCTGTTCGAAATGAGTCCTCTTAGATAGAAGTCGTCGGTTACACGCTTGAGTGCAACCTCTGAAATGTTCGATGCCTCAACCAGGGTGTCCCCGATGTCAAAGAGTATCGCGGAAACCTCGATCCTGTCGCCTGTTCGATCCAAGAGATAGTTTCTACCGACATCTGTCGCATTTCGGATTCTTAAGCCTGTTTGGCTCGTTGTTAGACACGATTTGGACCTCTGACCCACGACAAGTTTGCTGTGGCAACTGGAACATACGCATCTGTTCTTAAACGTCAGGCAGAATGGAGAGCGGCGCATGCGAATATTGGTCACCGGAGGACTGGGTCTCGTGGGTAGTCACCTTGTGGAAGAGTGTGTCGGTAGAGGTCACGAAACAATCGTGCTTGATGATAAGCTAGACGGCAAATTGGAGAATATTGCAGGGTGCCTGCATTCTCCTCTATTGAAGGTCTTGGATGGGGACGTGAGAGATTCGGTCAATATAACCAAGGCATCAAGGGATGCTGATTGCGTAGTTCACTTGGCAGCTATGGTGAATGTGAAGATGTCAATTGAAAATCCGCAATTGACTACCGAAGTCAACGTAATCGGAACCCTGAACGTGTTGCGAGCGTGCGTTGAAAACAAGGTGCGGAGGGTAATATACGCTTCCACCGCATCAGTGTATCCCAGTAGTAGACGGCCACAACGCGAAGATTGTGTGCTTGAGTCTCGCACTCCATACGCCGCTTCGAAGATAGCAGGAGAGGCTCTCTGTAAATCCTTTGCTTCTGCATTTCGATTAGAGACAATTATCTTTCGGTTTTTCAATGTCTATGGAATCTGTAGAAGCAATCCTAATCCGAGTGTGATTGTCAGGTTCGGTGAGTCAATCAAGAAAGGGGAATCCCTCTTGATTTTCGGAGACGGTCACCAGACTCGTGATTTCGTACATGTAAGCGATGTAGCGGATGCAGTGGAATTGGCTATTGAGAACGAGAGCAGCGATGAAACATTCAACGTCGGGACAGGCAAACAGACTTCCATTAACCAACTTGCGTCAATCTTCGCTAGAGTGAACGGAGACAGTACACCAAGAGTCATTCATGAGAAGACGCGTGAATACGAAATCAGGCATAGCTGTGCGGACATAACAAAAGCAAGACGTCTACTTGGTTACCAGCCAAGAACTGACCTAAAGACGGGAATTGAAGAGTACCTCTCTTGGGCCCTTTAGCAGAACCGAGGTCAAGGAAGGGGAAAGACTGTAAGCGCCCATTCTCTTTGAGTTGGAATTCATCCAAAACCTGAAGTGCCGTTCAGGCTCAGGGACTTGTTGCTGCTTTTTCGTCATGTCAGTCATGTTAACCTTTCCGTGACTTCTGGAATTCGGTAGCATGATATTAGTCAGGTGCAAACGTAAATTCGGGCGTCCAATTGGATGTCATGCTTATACTGCTTCGCCATGTCGGGCAAGGCCCAACCAATGTCAAGGAATCCACCTGCATCGAACCTGCGATCTAGTGGCCTGGCGAGCCTCGGAGCCTCTCGCCCCATGTTCGCCGGAACTCTTCGAACCTGTCTCGGTTCGCCTTCCACTTCTCCTTATCCACGCAACCTAGGATACCGTCCTCAACAAGCTTCAGTAGATATACCGGTTCAAGGGCGTCTCACTTCCATACCTCGCTCCCGTAGAGTCTCTTGTATTCCCCTGCCCCTGGCCAAGCTTTTACATTTTCGAAGGAGGAAGGTTCAGTCCCTAGTCTGGTCGAAAATGAGAGCCACTGTCTTGACCTCAATCTCAAAAATCCTTCCCCTGGGAATGCGAGTAGTCCTCCAATCTGCTAGCCAGTTTCCCTTGAATGTGGATTCCCGACGGGTCATGGTCCTCGAGGTACGGGATGCGGACCTTCTGCGCCCAAGTGGCAACCTTAGCTGGAATTTGGCAACCTTGACCTGCAGGGTTGCCAAAATCAGGCAGAAAACGACGATTGAGTTGGCAACCCTGTGGTAGATTTGGCAACCCTTTGTTAGCGCGTTAAATGCCTCGGGCACATAATGAGGCGTCTAACTCAGTATCTCTCTCTGGACTGAAGGACGACGGCGATGAAAGGTACGATGGCGCCTAGGGGCGATCGTAAAAGAGTCTCCCAGGACGCCATGAGGCCAGCAGATGTCATTTCTTGCCTGTTTTCAACCCTCGGCTGGCAGGGTTGCCAGGGATTTCGTTGCGGATATTTCCCGCCGATCTCCCAATAGACCTCTTGCGTGATTACAAGTTTAGCGCCTAGTCCGCCTTCGCTCACGCGGCAAGACTTGGCCTCCTCTCTGACCTGCTCCGATTCATGCTCAGTTACACGAAGCTGGCGAGGAGGCCGGAGACCTTCAGGTCGTTCACCGGCCTCGGCGTGCCCGAGTTCGATTCGGTCTATGGGAGGATCCGGCCCGGATACGACGCGTCGGAGAGGGAGAGGCTCGCGAGGAGGAACAGGAGGAGGGATGTCGGGGCAGGAGGGAGGTTCAAGCTCCCTCTCAGGGACAGGCTCCTCATGCTTCTGTTCTACTACCGGCTCTACACCACGTTCACGTTGACGGGCTTCCTCTTCGACCTCGACCAGAGCAACGTCTGCAGGGATATACGGTACCTCGAGCCGCTCGTGAGGGGGTGCCTCCCCATTCCAAAGAAGCTGCACAAGCTGACTAGGAGGCTCAGGACGATAGAGGAGGTCGAGGAGTTCTTCCCCGGCTTCAAGGCGTTCATCGACTCGACGGAGCAGGAGATCCCTCGCCCGAAGGACGCGAAGAAGAGGAAGACACACTACTCTGGGAAGAAGAAGAGGCACACAGTCAAGACACAGCTCACGGTCAACTCGAAAGGCCTGATATTCCACAGGACCAACCACGCCAGGGGCAGGAGGCACGACCTCGACATCTACAGGGAGAGGCACCCCTCGCTCCCCAAAGAGGTCGAACAGGATTTCGACAGGGGGTACGACGGCGTCAGGAACTACTTCCCCGACCTGAAGTGCGCGATCCCGTTCAAGCGGAGGGGTCCTGGAAGAGGGCACAGGGGAGAGAAGGGGAAGGAGCTCACCCCTGAACAGAAGAGCTTCAACAAGGAGCTCTCCAAGGCCAGGGTCGTCGTGGAGCACACCATATCGAGGGCGAAGAAGTTCAACATATTCGGGACAGAGTTCCGGAACAGGCTCAGCAACTACGATGTGATGACCGACATAGTGTCTGGGCTGGTCAACCTCAGGATAATGGGGAGCAAGGGGCTGCTCCTCAGCTGAGCGGCAAGGACCGATGGAGAGTCACCGTGGAGACCGAGTCCCCAGATTGCTATCACGCAAGATGTCTATTGTTCTCTGCCAACTTGAATTGTCAGAGATATCTGAAAGCGAAGAGAAATCGGTTGATATCGCCACTCCTTACACGTCGATTGAAGAAATCGACACATCGCTCGTAGGGCTCTTTCATCAGAGTGACGCATCGAAGGCTGGCGACATCGCAAAACAAGTAGGGCTGAAAGACCCTGATGTCGCAAGGGCATTGAGTGCTGCCAGGGACCTAGGTCTGACCGAGGTTGCCAAGGGAAAGGGAAGAGGTGCCTATCAGCTGACATCTCCGGGAAAGGACTACGCGCGCTATATCGAAGCGGGGAAACCAGCTGATGCAAAGACCATCTTGAAGGACCAGATTTTGAAAAGTTCGTCTTGGGTGGAGATTGTGAAGTTCCTTACTATCAACAAGGCAAGAGCCAGGGAATTAAGAGACTTGGTCGTTGATATTGAGAAGAAGCTGAATAAGACATGGTCAACGGGAAGTCGAAAGCAGCTGAGTGCGGCGTATGGTGGGATTCTCAAGGCCTCCGGGTTGGCGACCGTCTCCGGTGGCAACATAACTTCCCTTCTCGGCGGTGCAACGACACTTCCAAGCGAAACCCTGAAGCAGGGATTGCCTCCAGATTCGGGCACTTCACAGCACCCACCGGCGCCGCCTATACAGCCTCCCGGCCCCGGACGAGCATATCTCGTTCAACTTGGCGAACCTCAGAATTGCCCTTTCTGTGATCAACCCAATTCTACAATTATCAACGAAGACTTCCTTCAGTCTACTCAACTAGGTAGCAATTACCTCGTTCTGGTGAAAGACACCTACCATTGCAAGAAATGCTCAAACACCTTTACGAGGGTCGTCACCCGCCAAGTGGGAATCGTCCAATAGCGGTTGAAGGTTCCCCAAAGTGCAACTCTTTCGCTTGCACTAGGAGCGCCTCAACACCGTGGGGTATCATTCTCCAAAGCGTGAAAGTGCAGCCTCCGGGCTTCCCAAGGCTGAACGAATTACCCGAAGTAGGAGTTACGCGGTTGATTCTTGACACGCCTGAGAAGCAAGTTTGATCCGTGCGCGTATCCCCTTTGACGGTTCGTCTTCGCTCGATGAACCCACCAAAGGTAAGCGACACGGACTACATCAACTTCCTCCTCGCCTCA
>DAHVIE010000084.1:0-3848 GCA_027322035.1 Nitrososphaerota archaeon | reverse complement strand
CCCCCTTCCGAAGCTCTCGGTCATGGTTGGGACACTCCTCCAAGACCCTGAAACCCAGGTGCTGAACTACACTGTCGAGGAGGAGGTCGCCTTCGGACCTGAGAACCTCAGGCTCCCTCCTGAGGAGATCCGACGGCGGGTAGACGATGCCATAGCCACGACGGACATCGAAGGGCTGCGGAACAGGGAGACCTACGTACTTTCCGGAGGGGAGCTACAGAGGGTGGCCCTGGCCGCGGTCCTGGCCATGAAGACCAAGATGCTCATCATGGACGAGCCCACATCCAACATCGACCCCGAGGGGACGGCACGAGTCTTCCAGACTCTCACTGGGCTGAAAGGGAAGAGCACTCTGATAATAGTGGAGCATAAGCTCGAGAGGGCCCTTCACTTCGTGGACCGGGTGGTGCTGGTCGACGAAGGGAAGATAGTCTTCGATATCGAAAAGTCGAAGCTGGTCGACTACGTCGAAGAGCTCCATGCAGCCGGCATCGACGTGCCGGAACACTACCTCTATGCAAAGAGGTTCGGGATGAACCCCTCAGACATCGATGGCATAAGGAAAAGGATAGCCACCGAGGGGCTTCAGCTCGGCGTCCCTAAGAGGGACAAGGGGGGGGAAGTCATCCTCGACGCTCGTTCACTTGTTGAGGTGCCGGGGAAGGTGTTGGTAGACGCCGAGGTGACATTGAGAGAAAGCCAGGTCCTGGCGGTGATGGGGAGGAATGGGGCGGGGAAGTCGACGCTCCTGAAGTCGATCATGAACTTCCTCGACAGGCAGCTGACTGCGAAGTCCACCCTGACGGTGGACGGGGTTGACCTGAGCAGAGCCAACATCCAGACGCGGGGGAAGCACATCGCCTTCGTCCCGCAAAGCTTCGACCTGATGCTGATCAACAAAACGGTGGAGGACGAGGTGTCCTACTCGTTGAGGAAGCGGGGGGTCAAGGACCACAAGCAGAAGACTGAAGAGTTCCTGAAGCTCTTTGGACTGCAGGACTTCAGGAGGAGGGACCCGCTTATGCTCAGTGTGGGCCAGAGGAGGAGGGTAGCGATGGCGTCCGCCCTCTCCGCGGGTGTGAAGATCGTGATGCTCGACGAGCCTACATCGGGACAGGACTTCTACCACAAGGAGATAATCGCCAGAGAAATCGCCATGCTCAAGGGACTGGGGTACTCATTCATCATAGTCACTCACGACGCGAAGTTCGTGTACCGATACTCCGACTACATGCTCATCTTGGACGGGGGAAAGAAGGTGCTCGAAGGGACCCCCGAGGAGGTCTTCGCGGTGTCGCAGAGGTACTCGGTGATCCCGCCGACGGAGTACTACCTGCGTAACCCCCAGATACAGATCCCCGAGCTCGGGATGCTGGGGGTCTGAGGGTGACTCTCCTCGAGGCCGTCTACATCAACGCCGGGAGCTGGGTCCTGTTCCTATTCGGGCTCGCTTTCCCCATCTATCTGATCTTCGGATACATGGGGCTCACAGGGTTCAAGGACTTGACGAGGTATGAGGAGGCCAAGACATTCTACTACAGGCTCAACCCGCTGACGAAGATCGCGTTCACCATCGTCCTCACCTTCGTCGTCGCTGTAACTGCGTGGTCAGCCGACCTGGCGCTAGGTCTGATAATACTCGTGTCGTACCTGAGTCTCAGGAGAGGATTCAGAAAGCTCCTGTTGGGGAGTGCGCTCGCGTTTGCGTCGGTGGTCGGTTTGGCATGGACATTTTCGACGGCCACCCCCTACACGCTCATCATCTACGCGTTCACCCGCCAGTGCCTGACCGTAGCCCCGCCGACGATGAGTCCCGCGTGGCTCCATTACTTCACGCCTCTATGGACCTGGGCCTCGTACTTCCAGTACTGGGGGTTCCAGCCGGTCTTCACTCTGCAAGGGCTCCTGTATGGTCTCCAGGTTTCGACGAGGACAGGGGCCGTCCTTTTGGCTGCGCTCATCCTGGTGATGACGAGCACGCCTTCGGCCATTCTGCGGAGCCTGGGGAAGCTGAAACTCCCCATCGTCCTGATATTCGCCTTGGTCGTAGGGCTGAGGACAGTCCCAAGAATTTTCGACTCTCTCGACACGGCGGTGAAAGTCCAGTTCATGAGAGGGTATGGGTCGCGCGCGAACAAGGCCACCCGCGTGTTCTACCTCTTCGGAGGCGTGTTGTCGAGCATCGTGCCGGCCATGACATTTCTCTTCAGAGGGGCACAGAACACCGCGATTTCTGCCGACACGCGGGCGTTCAGGGCTTACAAGGACCGCACATTCCTGACCCCCTTCACCTTCTCCAGGGAGGATTACATCCTGTTCGCGGTCGTCGCTGCCCTCGTCGTCTTTGCTGTGGTCTCGAACATCTATGGGTTCGGGCGCGCAATCCCGTACTCGGCGGTCGGCTCTAGCTGCGGTGCGACGTCAACGGCCTAGTGAAACCTGGTCACAAAATAACTGAGCTCGCCAAGAAGCCCGCGGCCAGAAGGAGGACCACTACGTCTGCGACGCCGAAGGGTGACTTCGTGATGTATGTGCGCGTCTTGTATGCTCCGAACGCCCTAGTCCCAGTCGATATGGCCGTGTTCCTCGCGCCTCGGAGCAGATAGATCAGTGAAGGGATTAGAGCGAGGACCGCCGCAGCCAGGACATACAGGGGGCCGAGCAGGTTCACCCACCTCGTCCCGAAGCCTCTCATAAGCTGGACCTTGGTAGTCGCATTGAGAGCCTCCAGCAGGGCGGGAACGGTCTTCATGCCTACAACGACTGAGAATGTAATGGGGTTGGGGAGGCCGATCCTCTTCAGGGCACGCATGACGGATGAAGGGGTACTTGTCATCACGAGAATCAGCGCCATCAGGAAAACCCCCGAGACCGCGACCTCTTCCCCGAAAATCCTGGTCAGTTCGGAGTAGAAGATGGAGAAGCCCCGGGGGTTTGCGGCCAATCCCGAGCTAAGAAGGAAGGAAAGCCGGTCTGAGACCGAGCCCCAGACGGTCCCCCAGACTACGGCCACTGTGAAGAGCGCTCCTATCTTGAACTTCTCCTTCCCTCTGCAGAGGGTCGCATAGGAAGCGAGTATCACCCCCGTGGCCAGGAGCCCTAGGTAGAGGCCGGCGAAGGAAGTAGCCAGGGCGACCATGAACAGGGCCGCTATCTTTGTGACTGGGTTCAGGCGGTAGTAGAAAGAATCATGGCCTTCATACCTAGTGATTTCTTTCAATCCAGATAGGCCGATGAGACCGAAGACGATGTAGACGGGCATCGCTGCCCCAAGGAAGAACAGAGTCCACCCGAGAATCCCCGAGATGACAGGTGTGACAGGCAACGTCGGGGCGAAGCCTGTGGCCGCCCACTTAAGGGCGAAGGTATGAGGCCTACCCCGCAGGATTAATACAGACCCCGCCGAACGGGTTGGACATGCTAGGGGTAGGAGACAAGGCACCTGATTTCGCCCTCTACGACACAGACCTGAAGCTCAGGAAGACGTCGGAGTTCCTGTCCAAAGGGAGGAAGACGATATTCGCGTTCTATCCCGGTGCCTTCACTGGCGTATGCACCAAGGAGATGTGTGCGTTCAGGGACATGCATAGCGAGATGCAGAAACTGAAAGCGACGGTGGTGGGGATCTCGGTGGACCCACCCTTTGCAAACAAGGCTTTCGCTGAGAAGTTCGGCCTCACCTTCACATTGCTCAGCGACTTCAAGAGGGAGGCAATCCGCAGCTATGACGTCGTCTGGAAGGACCTCGGGGGGATGAAGGGCTACGACGGCGCCAACAGGGCCGTCTTCGTCACCGATGGCGTCGGGAAGATTGTCTACAAGTGGACAGGGGAGAACCCTGGAAAGTA
>DAHVIE010000078.1:0-6537 GCA_027322035.1 Nitrososphaerota archaeon | reverse complement strand
CGGTCGCCTATGTAGGAGCCGAGCCTGGTGTCTGAGAGCTGGCTTGGCGCCTGGATGTGGAACTCGAGGTGGTACTTCTCCTCCTCCACCTTCCTGTCCACCCTCCCGCACGTGGTGCAGACGTATTCGTCTCCGGCCCGGACGATGTGGCCGCGACATTCCCGACATCTTTCGACCTGTTCGAGTCTCTCCATTTGCATCGACCTCCTTGGTTGTTTTGCCCTGGGCCGCCCCGAGAGTTGGGGCCAGCCGTCGCTTGCAGGCGGGCCAGAGAACGCTGCCATGAAGCGGAAGGTGACGTCCTTCTCCGTCCTCGCCAGAGGGTCGATGCTCGCCGCTAGGTGGGCGAAAATACGAGCAGGACGACCTCTGTTGTATCTCTGAGTTTGGTCCAGGATATCTATTGGATCCTGGACGTCAGAGAGCAGGGCGGAGCGACCTCCACCGCCAAAACTTCACGCCGCAGTTCGCCGGCGCCTACGAGTGGTTTTACGTCCCTTGACGGGCAGTTCAGGAGAGACGGCTAAACGACGGCAGACCCCGTTTGGATGATTTGTCGCGACAAAAAGAGACAGGCGTTGTGAGTTGAATATCCATGGGCACCGCTGATGGTGCTTCTCCGGCTCGCTCCGTACTGGAACGGGCCTCTGCTTCGTTTGTTAAGGGGGGTTTGCTGAAATGAGTTTAGCGGCGTCAAAGTCGTGGGGTGTATTTAACGCGGGGAGCCCGATTGGAATGAGATCTTCCTAGGCCCCTTCTACTACGCGAAGGCATCGCAATCTGTCAGGTGAAAGACGCCAAACCGAGGTCGAAGGACGCCATTTTCCGGGCCGAAAGGCGCCGGATTCGGGATGGGCGCCAATATCAGGAGGCAAAGACGCCAATCAGAGACGAAGGACGCCAGGTTTACGGGGATTGATGGCATCAGCCCAATCTAGTCTGCGGGCCAGCTTCCACTGAAGGAGGCTTCCACCCTTCCGCCAGCTTGAGACCGTCCTGCGTCACTGCGTACCCCTTACCCTGTCGGAAGATCAGGCCGAGCTCGCGGAGGTGCTTGAGGAGGCGGGTCATCGTCCTCTCCGAAACATCTAGGTTCGAACCCAGGGTCTTCATGTTCTGGTATCCCAGCCTCAGCATGAGCGCCAGGAGGTGAAGCTCGTCCTCCTCGAGGTCGGACGGCTGGAGGGGTTTGTTATCCGCTGTAGAAGTCGGCGGGGAGACGGTGTCCTCTTTCTTCGCCTCCGGCTCCTGCTCCAAGGCCTCGTACTCGACCAATCTGTCCAGTTCGGCGTCGGACATCCCCATGGGCTCGTGAACCACGTCGAAGGTAAGCCTGTCCTTGTCCTGCAGGATATCACGGACCTTCGGGACCTGGTTCAAAGACACGACTACGAAGGTGACCTTCCTGTATCTGGACACGTTCTTCTGCCAGTTGTCCTTCAGCTGGGCGGGATTCTTCGCAGGGGTTATCTCAACCTCGATGGCGGTCCTGCTTTCCTCGTCCCACTCGTCAGGCTTGACCCGGGCGTAGACCATCCCCTCCTTCCCTTGCTTGTACTCGACCTTGGGCTCGGTGTACAGGATGTCCGGAAACGGACCTGCCCTGTCTCCTCGGTCGAAGGCGCACCAGTACCCCTTCTCCCAATACTTCTCGAGGAGCTGGAGCATCGTCTTCACGTGCAGAGGGCCGCCGACCCTCCCGTTCTTCCTCCACTTCGCCACGTCGAACCTGAAGAAGTCGTCCTGGGCCAACTGGGTCATGGAGTAGAAGACCTGCCTCGCCTGCATCTTCTCTGCCTCCGTCTCCGGCTCCTTCCACATCGGCTCCCCCGTGCTGGGGTCCTTCCCCATGTAGAGCTGGCCCCCCTCCGGCCTCTCCCTGACGTATCCCCTGTCGGCGAGGAAGTTCAGGCCGACCTGGAGGACGTTCCTGTCCCAGTGGCACCTCTCTTCGAATATCCTGGCCATGTGGCGGAAAGCGATCTCGGTCCCGATGCGGTGGAGGTAGGCCAGGGGCATCCAATAGAGGGGCCCGCCCAGGGGACACTCGCCGCGTTGCTTCTTCGCTTCTGCGAGGTCCTTTTCGTACTTGAGAGTCTTGTCCCCGACGGCGCCGCCGTAGAGGTCTTCCATGTCCACCTTGAGATACTCCATTGCCTCCGCGAAGCTCGCCAGGAGCTTCAGTTTTGGGAAGGTCACCCTGAAAGGGGGTTCCGTCGGCTTCCCCCCGACGGGCCGCTTCCTCACCACCGCCGCGTAGTCCTCTAGCCCGGGGACGAGGGACTCCACCGCCTCCGTCTTCTGGGGGTAGAGGAGCTTGGCCAGCTTCCTGGAGTCGTCCGGGCTGCTCCTGAAGGCAAGGACCGAGCCCACGTTGGACTGGATGGAGCCCATCAGGTCGTCTGGGATCTCGGAGAGTGTCTGGGCGACCATCCAGAGGTAGAGGCCGTACTTGCGCGACTGGGAGAGGATGGTCCTGAGGATCCTTAGCTGGGCTATGTCGCGGAACTCGTCGGCGGCGAGTATCACCGGGGTCCTGGCGACCGGCTCCTCTCCCTCCCTCTCCAGCCTCTTGGCGCGCTTCAGGCTGACGAAGTACATCTTCATTACCACCGCGGACGCGAAGATCCGCCTGAACTCGCTGGGGAGGCTGGAGGGGATCCTGAAGATGGTGAGCATCCCGGGCTCCATCCTCTTCTCGAGGTCGATGGTCGACTCCCTGCTGCAGAAGGTCCTGAAGGTTATGGACGACGGAGGGAGGACGAAGTTTGATATCCTGTTGATCACTGGCATGAAGGCGTCCTTGGGGAGCTTGGAGATGGCCTCGATGGTCTCGTGGATGACCTCGGGCTCCACCTCCCTCCGCCTCAGCAGGTCGGCGATCTCGCCGGTGCTCTTCTTGGTGAACTCGAGCAGGAGGTTGTACAGCTCCCAGAACGTCGGGTTGTCCGTGAAGGTGTAGAGGTAGTAGAGGGCCCCCTTGAAGACGAACATCAGGCGAGGGGCGTTCGTCGCGTCGGTGTTGAACACGTCAGAGAGGAGGATGGAGAACTCCTCCACCTGGGTCTGGAGGACATCGGTCTTCTCCTCGGGGGTCAGCCCCTTGGGCAGGGAGAGGAGGTTGAAGCCGAATGAGACGTACTGGGGGTCGAGGATGACGACGCGGTCCTTCCATCTCGACTTCGGGATGGCGCGCAGCAGGTCGATGGAGGCGTCCCCTCCCGGGTCGAAGAGGAAGAGTGCGGGCTGGGGCTTGCCTTCTTCCTTCTTGTCATGAAGGAGCTTCAGCATGCGCAGGACGGCGTTGGTCTTGCCGCTCCCCGTCCCGCCGACGACCAGCATGTGGAAGAGCATGTCTTCGCTGGTGAAGGTCTGGCCCATTCAGAATCGTGAGAAGACAGCCGGCTGCGATTTAACGCGGGCTTAGCCCGACGATGCCAGGAATCTCCTTCAGATAGGCGGGCATATCGGTCGCCTCCACGACGCTGATTGTGCCGTACACCGACTCCATCACGCCGAGGTACTCCTTCAGGTCCCTCACGGTCTTGGACGAGAGGAGAATCTCGCTTCCTCCCCCGCTGAAGATCACTTCGAAGCCCCTCGCCGTCGTCGAGGGCAGCAGAGCCAGCCTCTGCAGCTGCTCGTCCTTCAGGGGCTCGACTATCTTGGGGACCTCCGCCAGCCTCAGGACCATCGCCCGAGATGCTTTTTTCGCCGCAGGGTGTGAACCCCCCTCTTCCTCGCCCCCTTCCAATCCTCCGGGTTGGACATCGGGAGAGTACGACGAGCGTTTCCCGAGGGACTCCAGGAAGCCCTGGGTCGAGGCGACCGGGAGGTGGAGGTAGTAGGGGATCTCTTCCTGGGTGATGAGGAATGACGGGGATTCAAGACGGGACCGGGAGTAGCTCATGATGTAGGGCGATACGTCCTCGACCATCCTCCTCTCGACAAGCTCGACGAGCATCCAGGGGTTCCTGTAGAGGAACGTGCCCAGCCTGTCGAGTTCGTCGTGGCAGTCCTTGAAGGGAAGAGTCGAAAGGAGGCGCGGATCGCTCACCCACATCCCCTGGATGGCGAGGAGGACGTGTGGCGCGTTGGCGAGGGCGTCGATTCTCTTGATCCTCTCCCCGGAGCGCTTATACCAGTCCCGGTAGAGCTCCGGCCTGTCGTACTCGCTATCATCTATGATGCTCCTCTTGGGGGTCTTGATCTGCTCCGCTGCGACATGCATGGAGTTCTTGAGGGCAACTAGAGTTGGAGAGAGGTTCACCCGCTTGAAGAGGAACTGGACCCAGGCGAACCTGGGATTCGCGGCCTCGATAGAGTGAATCAGTTCTCCCATGAGGCGCTGAGGTTGGGGGAACTTCGGTAGGGACATCGGGGTGGCGTTGACGAGAGAGACGTTGAAGAAGCGTACCTTTTCTGCTACATCTTGTTTCTCGCTCATGGCGTTCCTCCTGCTGTAGAAACAGACGACTTGCCCTTGGAGCGGGACTCGTCCTTCCTGTCGCCAAGATTCCGCACCCTGGTCCCCAAGCGAGGATAGGGCAGGACGTCCCTGTAGGGCTTGAAGGGGAAGGGCCCTGCACGGTTCAGGACGACTAGCAAGAAGAGCGGAGCAGCCACCGCCGTCTGGATTGCACACAGGTAATACCACGGCAGCATGAGTGAAGCGTATCCCGAGCCAGCGTAGATCGCAAGTGAGGCGAAAATGAGGACGAGGTTCGAGTCCCCTAGCATGGCCCTTCTAGGAGCCATCGCCTTGTCGCCAATCAGGCCCAGACGCTTGCTGACCTGATACCAGTCCCATGTAGTGGAACCGTCATGGAATGGCCTCAGTAGTCTGCCCAGGTCGTGCCTGTATGCGATGAAGAAAATCGCAGCCAGATACGGGATTGGCGTATCCAAGAAGAGCCATCGGATATCAGGCATCGAACCCGGGGGGGCTTCGCCGTATTAACGGGGGAGGGGTGTGGCAGGAACCATCGCTTCCGCTACCCTCGTGAACGATGAAAGCATCTCAAGGCCTGTGGGTGTCAGCTTGTAGCGCCTCCGCGGCCCGTCGGAGATGACCTTCACGAACCCGCGCTCCGCGAGATGGCCCAGGAGTTTCTGGCAGATTGACCAAGAAAGGTTGGACTTGTACATGACCTGGGTGGGCTTGTCGGCACCATTCCTGACCGCGTCGAGGACGTGTATCATCATCTCGATGTGAGACCTCCGCCCTTGGACCCTCGGCCTAGGCCCTCGGACTCTCGCGAAGACGTCGAAGGATGGTTCCCCGCAGCTGTTAGTGCTCAAGTTGACCGAATTGTCGCGCTACGGATTTAACGAAGGGCGCTTGCAAAATGCCTCTCTCGCTTTCCGGACCTCTTCCGAAAAGCACAGTTCAGTTCCTCTTTCGTATCGTGCCCCTATCGTACGGTAGAACCGCCCTAGGATGCGCCCCTCGATCACCAGGGCCCCTGCGAGCTGGAACATTTCGACTAGGGCGTCATCGAACTCCTGGGGCCTCCTGGCACAGTCAGACAGGTTGGTCCCCGACCTTGCGAGCCACCAGGAAGTGGAATCCCTTCCTGTTGCTCCTAGAACTTCTGAGAGGACCGCTTCACAGACTTCGGTCAGCGCTTTGTCGAAGTCTGGCATCACCCCCGCACGGGCCAATCGCTAATAACGAAGGGAGCGATTTGCTGTCCGTGCAGTGCTACTGCGGACGGCCACTGACCAAGAATGAGCAGGGAGTCTGGGTCTGCAGGCAGTGCAGGCGGGAGCCGGTGAATTGCGAGTGCTTTCCCATTTGATTGCGGAGATTAGGAGTGCTCAACAAAGTGCCCGCAGTCGGCGCATTTGCCTTCAATCAATCGGTCGCACTGCCTCTGGCAGCGGCAGTCTCGCTGCTTCTCCCTGAGCTGGATTTCGCCAGGTCTGGCCCTGGTCTGGAAGAAGATCCGGCAACGGTCGCACATCCTCTCGAGTCAGCCCTGGTCGAGACCGTATTTCATTCTCGCTGGGAATTCCCATAGTCTCAGGAAAGAACTCTGCCGAGCCTGCTAAGCCAGACCGTACTTGTTGATGTAGAACTTCCGAATGGAGTCTCCGACGTCGTTCAATGTGAAGAACCTGCTCTCCACCATCTTCTCGACGTAGGCCGCTCTCTCTGCCAGTTCCGCTTCAAGCTGGCTCCCGTCCCATCCGAACAGCCTCCTTACCTGCCCGAGGCGTTGCGTCTTCATTGCGACCAACTCCTCCGGAGTCGACGGGGAGAAGGCATCTGTTACTACGTCGTAGGTAAACAGCTCCTTGAGGTCGAAGCCTCCAGCCTTTGGGTCGAGTTCCGTGATGGAGAGAACCCTCCTCACGACCTTTCCATGCTCTCTCCTGACCCTGTTCATGACAGCGAAGGCCCAGATCAGCATCATGTTTCCGGTGGGCACCAGCATCGGAGGGGCGCTCATCCTGATCATGGCGTTGGGGACGCTGTCGCTGTGGAAGCTAGTCAGGGCTCCATGCCCGGAGGCGGCTGAGTTCACCAGGGCG
>DAHVIE010000067.1:0-179066 GCA_027322035.1 Nitrososphaerota archaeon | reverse complement strand
CCGACCAGATCCAGGTGAGCGCCTCCATCGCAGTAGCGAGCGGCTCGGGCACCGGCACGGCCGTCGTTTCAGTGACGGACTCCGGCTCGATAGCGCTGACGGGCCTGACCTTGGGCGGCACCGTCGTCCCTGCGACCCAGCCAACTTGGAGCCCAGCGCCATCGTCAGGGTCGCCGATTGCCCCCGGCGGCGGGACCAGCACCACCTTCTCCACAGCGACATCCGTCACAGCAGGAGTCTCTTACACCATCACTGTGGCGGCCACCTTTGCCAACGGCGCAACCCAGACCCAAGTGGTCACTGTAACGGTGCAGTAGAGGTCAAGAGCGGGTCTGGGCGAGTCCAGGCCCTCCCCTCCTTTTAGCGGGAAAGAATCTATTCATGAGATGAGGAGACGAGGGAAGTCCAGAAGGGCCCAGGCCGAGATAATCGGCGCTCTCTTCTTCATAATCCTCGCAATGATTGTGTTCAGCCTCTTCACCGCCCTCCTTGCTGCCCAGTACTCCATGGCAAGGCAGGCGGCCGAAGCCCAGTCCGTGGTCGGAGGGAAGGCAGACGAGAGCCTTTCAGTTAGCCTGAGCTCGGGGACGGTGACCGTCCATAACAACGGCCCGACCACTGCTGCAATTTCCTATTACATAGGCGTGAACGGGGGCGGTCAGCAGCAAGTTTTGGCTCTGGGCCAGGCGGTGATGGTTGCCCCACGAGGGACTTCGGTATTTCCGGTCAGTCCCTCCTATCAGAGTGTTGGGGCGGTAACTTCCTATGGAAACGTTTGGTGGAGCTCCTAATACGAGCCCTGCTGTCGTCACTCTAGGCATACAGTCGTTGCTGTATCATCGTTCGGTAAGCACAGCTAAAAGAAACGAAAATTCTCCCGCTGCCCAGAAACCACCGATTGAGAGATTCTGACCAAGTGTATCTGGCGCTTCTTTCTATTGCTGTCCCCATAATTGGATTGGCCATCGGACTGGGGCTCGGAGTGCTCGCAATCTATTCTCTTGCGGCAATAATCGTCCTGGGGTCAGCGTTTTATTTCAGTTTCTGGAGAAGACAGAAACCGAACGCCGAAAGGTTGCAGCGTATCGCTGCTTACCATCACAAGATCAGGGAACTGGTATGGGTGCCTTGGTATCAATGGAGTGAAGGGTTTCCATTTGTCGCAACCGCTGATGTCACTGTCAGGTCTGTCTTTCAGCCTCTGGAGGGAGCAAATGAACGATACTACAATAGCGCCCTTCAGCACCTGGAAGCGTACGACTTGGTAAGAGAAAGGCAATCTTTAGTCGACAAGATTGACAAACACAACAGGGAAGTCTACGACTTCGAGAACAAGGGTCCATACAGTCCAATGATTACAAGAGGCTTGGAATCAAACCGTCCTAAGAGGCAGGAGTTCGGCAAAAAGCAGCAGGAGATATGGAAGGAGGTTCAGTCGTTCAGAGAAAAGATACAAGGTGTAATCAATGATTTGGAGGACGGTCGACTGAAGGGTAAGTGTGACTTCGAAAGAGAAATTCACTAGCCAAGATTACTTACTTCCTTCTTTAGTCTTAGGGGGTACAAAACTAGGAAGACCACCAAGATCAGTATCAAGACGCCTGCTATTACATTGAAGGGGAACTGCACCAGATGAACGAAGGTAAGATAGAATGTCGCCGCCGTAACTGCAACCAGGAGCAGGGAGAATACCTCCAGCCTTGTCGATGACTTCAGGAGATTTGTCGTGGTCTTCTTCGCATCCTCTGTTGCCTTTGTCGTCTGTTCGGTGGCGCTCCTGAGATTCGCAACGCTCTCGTTCAGGGTGTTGACACCGGTATTCAGGGAAGCGATGGACTCGTTCATCACAACCAATTGAAGAGCAGACAGCTCCTGGCGGAGACGGTTGAGGTTCCTATCGGCATCCTCTATGGCGTCAATTTGTGGTCTGTACTGTCTCCTCTGCGTGTCATTCATTGTGAGAGTGGTAACGCCATCTCTCGCGAAGACAGTGAGAGCCCTGTTTCGCTTCTCCTCCTCGGCTTTGATTTCCTCGAGGATCTTCCTGATTCTGCTTTCTGACTCCGACACCACTGCACGGGCAGGGTCAGTGCGGTATATGGGTGATTAGTGTCAACAGTGGTTCTTGCTCATCCACCAATCAACCAGGTGCTCCCCAAGGTTGACAGGGTTTCGTAGCTGACCGTGGTTACGACGGGGACCATTTCAGTAGTCCAGTAGGTGTAGGCGCCGTAGACAGCCGAGCAGGAATACTGCGAACCTGACGGGCAGTAGCTCATCTGGCCGAGGTTGGTCGTGGTCGTCTCCTGACGGTATACTGGCGAGCAAGAGTAGTAGGTTCTAGTATAGGAATTCGGCGTCGGGCAGTACGACAGCTGGCCTAGCGATTCACTCTGGTATGTCGTCTGAGTGGCGTACACCGCGTAGCAGGTTATCCCAAGCTGGTAGGCGTAGGAGGGGCAGCTGGACGAGAAGCCCTCGTACTGAGTCGTGTAGTAGGTGTTCACAGTGGCCGACGCGTAGGTCGTCACCGTCTCGGTCCTGTAGATGGGCACCAGGTATGTGTACATGATGACCTTGGGGAAGGTGACCAGAGACAGCAGCTCGTTGCCGCATATGAAGAAGAGCGGGAAGTAGCAATAGTGCGCCCAGTACTGCTCGCCGACAAGGACAGTCTTGGTCGTCGTCAGGCTGCAGAGGCCGTCCTGATAGTTGGTCCACCCTGAGGGACATGTGTAGGTGGTATGGGCCACCGTCATGTAGAGGTCGTAACCCGAAAGGACTTGGGTGGTCACCGGGTAGTGCGCAGTGACGTCGTAGCCTGACAGCATGCTCGAAGTGGTTGTTTCGGTTACAGTGTAGCCGACCAGGGGGTCGGTGGTCTCGACGACATTGTATCCAGCAAGCCTCTGGCCGGTCTGCTGGACCTGCTCCTGCTGGTAGGTGGTGACCTGCTTGGTCTGCTGCACTGTCTGGACTTGGGCGGTGATGTAGAGACCCCTGCTGGTCACAGGGTGACGCTTGATAGGCTTGATAGCGTGCCTCCGGTTATCGATTTGGCCAGCGAATTGCGCCGTAATGTGTATCTAGCCTAGCTCGGTGGCTCGAACAATGCCGATTTGCCCCAAATGTGGGAAGCCGATTAGCGACAAGAAGTACGAACGTCGCCTAAAGCGATGTGGCACCCAACATAAACACGGACCCAAACCACTAGACCACCCCGAGAACTTCTACATGAGAATCTGACCGCATAAATCGATTATGAAAAGCCAAGGCGTGTCATAGCTCATGTTCAAAGAACTCTCCGACCTCCGCCACGTCAGGAACTTCAACAGGGTCATCCTGCCCACTTCTCTTGCATTCTTCGTATACACTTTCGGGTGGGGGATTACATCGCCAATGTTCTCGATTTATGTCAACAACATAACAGGGAGCGCGTTCCTCACTGGACTCGTTCTTTCCATTACCACGATGGCGGGCGTCTTCCTCAACATTCCCTTCGGTATCCTCGAGAGCAGGATGAACATGAAGAGGGTACTTCAGGTCATCCTGCTGGTCTACTCTGCCCTGGCGCTTCTCTATCCAGAGGCAACCACCTTTGCGTCCCTGCTGGGCTTGAGCCTGGCGAGGGGGCTCGCTTCCTCGCTTCTTTGGCTCACGTCTTGGGCCTACATTTTCACATATACAGGGAAGGAGGTGAAAGGTAAGGAGACCGGCTTCTTCTCTGACATGAATGACCTCGCTTCTGCTGTTTCGCCTATTGCGGGAGGGCTCGCCACCATTCTCTCCTTCTATCTCCCGTTCTACTTGCTCGGTCTCACAAGCTTCACGGCATTCTTGATCGTCACGTTTCGCCTGAAAGAAACACCCCAACTCCAGAGGGCATCTCTCCGACTCCAGGTGACCAAGCTCGCCGGCTACATGCGTGACTCTAGGTTCGCAAGAACGGTGCTCTTGGTGGTGATCTTCTACGCCTTGATCAACGTGTACTACTCGTTCCTTTCTGTGTTTCTTAACGGCGAAGGAATCTCAATCCCGCTGATAGGTGTAATTCTGACTGTGGCCCTGTTGCCAGCAGTCGCCCTCGAGGTCCCCATGGGACATCTCGTCGACGTCCACGGCATCCGTAGAACTCTGTCGATATCCGTGGTAATGACCACAGCCACAGCGGTGTTGATGCCTCTTTCGAGTGACTTCTACTACACCACAGTCGTCGTAACAGCATTCACAGTGAGCTATACGTTGATTTTCATCTCCCTGTATTCGAGAATGTCAGACGTGATGCGGCAGGACAAACTCGCAATGACAGGCGCGATTGCCACATTCAAGGATTTGGGCTACACAATCGGTCCTCTCTTTGCAGGTTTTGCCATTGAATTCTTAGGAATGAGAAACACCTTCTTTGTCGCGGGAGGAGCGTTCGCCCTTCTTCTCCCGGTTTCTCTCCTCTTGCACGACTGATCGGTATAGGCGCGCACGAATCTCAATCTCACATCGAAACCGGAAAAAGCCAGGACAGGGAGAGAGATCCCCAGCTACCGAGGGAAAGCAAATCTTGTGCTTATCAAGAATGGGTGATTGAGAACGGACGAGCTCGTGTGTCTCCGGCCAATTTCGTGGCCCGAAGTCCCGGCGACCGCACAGCAAGCAGGTCCCAAAGGGCTCTTGCTTTGGACACATCATGCGGAGTCCTAATCCCACCCCCCGCACTCAAGCTAAGCTCTCATCCAGATGGTTTCGGGGAGGCCCTCGAAATGCTCGTCACCCGTGAGGACCCTGGCGTCGTTCCTTCTTGCGACCGCGAGTACAAGTGCGTCGAACAGGCTGGGCTTCCCGAGCCCGGCGTCTTTTGCAGCCCTCTCCAGCTGAAGGTATGCCTTGCCAGCCTCGACGGCGATGTCGTCGTCAATGTATGCAGGCACCGAGGCCTCGAGGATCGTCGATAGCCTCCGGCGAGTCGTTTCCTCCCTGATTCCCTCCCGAATGTACTTTCGAGCTACTTCGGCGAGGACGGTGTCAGGAGTGATGACTGTCTCAGCCTCCACCATCTTCCTCTTCGCGAACTCTCCTTTCCGCGTCCCAGCGAAGAGCTCTATCCACGCGTAGGCGTCAGCTACGATCTTCACCGCGATCTCCTTTGCCGAATGCTTGCAGTCTGCCCCGGTCCGCCCCGAATGATTCCTCTATCAGTTCCTTCCTGTGCCGTGCTACGAGAGTCTGGATTGTTTCGTCCAGTGTCGTCTTGTGCAGTCTATGCTGTAGGACAGCGAGCTTCTTCGCCGTGTCCTTCGAAACCTTGACCGTCGTCGATTTCATACTTGGTATAGAGTATTCTGGTATACTTAAGGACCTCTCTTAGTACATCCTGATATCGAGGACATTTCAATGAAATCGGTTCCGGGGGTCCGCTCGTTCGAATCCCACCCCCGCACTGTACACGGTTTGTCCACCAGTCGGGTAGAGGTCAGCCGACAAGCGTGGCTCTCAGCCCCTCGTCTCTAGCGATACCAGCAAGCCGGCGATCTGCCGTCACGAACTCTGCGCCCGCCACTGTTTGACAGGAGACTACCTGGAGAGTGTCTGCGACGTAGACATGGTGTTTGAAGGTGAGGGTTATGGCGGCGGCAATCACAGACCCTGAAACAGGTACCACCTCGGCTGCCTTCGACTTCCCTAGCCTTTTGACCTCTTTCAGGAAGGTCATCATGACCGGCTTCGCCTCTAGCAGCCCCTCCCGCTCGTACTTGTCGAAAACCACTGCGAGCTCGCCTACATTCCAAGTCGAGAAGAAGACGGACTCTTCACCCTTCTCGGCGCGCTCGAAAATCTGGTCCATCCTGTCGGAGCCCTCTTCTTGGACGTACCGTTTAGCCAGGGCGCTACTGTCGAGATATTGCACTCGCCCTTTCGCCCCTGACTTCCCTGATTGCTTTCGCGGCATTCTTCCCCTTGGGCCGCCTTTTCGGAACTTGATCATACCCTATGTACTCGAGCTTCTCTCCGAGAGTCGCAGCGACCTTCTCGACGATGCCCGAAGCCGCCATCTCTGAAAGGGCTCTTTCCAGGGTTCCGCTGACCGTGAGGTTCTTCTCAGCCAGATATGACTTCGACTCCCTAAGGAGTCCCTCATCTACTGATAGTGTCACCTTGGTCTTGCCCATGGTGGCTTTATACGTATACACGTATTTATGTGTTCATCCCCAACAATTATGTCCACTGTCGGGGGTCGCCTGTTCGAGCCCTACCCTCGCGCATCCTGATTGCAGGGTTGGTCCAGGGCGCTCCCGACCGAGATCAATGGGGAAAAGACCTCGCCTGATTGCAGGGCGATTGTGGATGCCGAGGGTGAAAGTTTAGGTCGAGACTCGCTTGGGCACGCTGAGTTTCGTTGCTGCAATCCGACTCCACTGCCCTGCGTCTGTCGGTGACATTTGGAGTGATGGGCCTGTGGGTGATAATCATAGCGGTTGCTTCGTCGAGATGGGGTGAAAGACTCGGCGGCTTCCTCATTGGCATTCCCTCGACGGCAGGGCTCTCCTTCTTCTTCATTGGGTTGTTCGCCTCGCCAGCTGCGGCGGTCTGCGCGACGGATGATTTCCCGCTGTTCATGAGCCTTACCGGCATGTTTCTCATCACGTTCGGATATCTCTCAAGGCGGGGCTTCGCGACAGGCATCGGAGGGGGAATGTTGGTATGTTTGTAGCATCGTTCGTGGTCCTCCGGTCTGGCCTGAATGACTTCGATCTGTCACCTGTAGGGAGCGCGGCAATCTTCGCAATATCCCCAGGATAGCCAATCGAGTGCAGCATGGTCCTTGATCTGTAGAACTGCTCCAACTTCTCTGCCTCTTTGCCGGTCTTTCCCATCATGCTCATGTTCGACTTCACCACTCCCGGGGCTATGGCGTTGACCCTTATCCCATACCCACTAACCTCTTACGCCAGGCGCCGGGTGAATACCATTATCGCTGCTTTGCTGACTGCATAGAACGTCGATCCGGTCAGGATGTTGCCGAACCCGGACATGGAGGACATGTTGATGACTCTTCCTTTGGTTCTCTTCAGAAACGGGAGTGCCGCGAGAGTCGCGTGGAGGGTACCCATGAAGTTCGTGTTCCACATCGCCGTGAACTTCGCCTCGTCGTAGTCCTCGATGGGCATCATGGTCCTTATGCCGGCGTTATTCACAAGGACGTCTATTCTCCCCCACATGCGTGTGATTCTCCTAATCGCTACCTTGACGTCTGACCTCTCACGGACATCCATTCTGAAGTATCGCGACCTGGACGATTGCGTTCTGGATGACGGGGGATTCTTGTCACACATAGCTACTTTGTAGCCCAGCGCGAGGAACTCTTGACTCAACGCGCTCCCTATCCCTCCTGAGGCCCCGGTGATGACAGTCACCTTCCCTTTCGTTCGCGGTTGGACGGCGTTGGCTTCGCTCACAACGAATTTCCTAGGGCGAGTGGATTTCAATGTTACTTGGGTCATATCTGAGGACAGATGGGGGGCAGGAGTCGAAGCTATGGAATACAGGCTTCAACCGTCGATTATGGAACAGGGTGGTGACCGCGGGCCCTTCGAGGTTCAGTCCCCGGCCAGCGTCAGCTCCATCTCGTCTTCCACCGGGAGAGTCACGGAGCTCACGAAGACCAGGCACCCCTTGTGCTGGGGCAGCTCCTCCAAGTAGATGGTCTGGCGGTGACTCTGACACCACATGAAATCCAGTCCGTCGAGCGACCTCGTGATGAAGCATCCTTCAACAGGCTTGTCGGCGAATTCAGGGCTCCTGAAGTGCTCGCTGTCAGGGTTGTCGCACTGGCCGACGCTTGGCATGATTTCGAAGGGGAGCCAGTAGTGGCATTCCAGGCAGGTCCTCCCCCCGGATGGCGGTCCCCACGGGCTGGGCCTCTCAGACGGATCGGTGCCCGATGGCGCATAGTGCTCGCAGTTGTCAGCCGACTCGGTGGCCATTCGCCCATACCTGTAGCTCAGTTCCTGGTCACATGTCCCGACTCCCTTCCATCCCGGAAACGGCTCCCAGTAGGCGCAGGAACTGCACGGCCACGTCCGAGTCAGGGCCATAGGCGTCAGATGAAATTCGCCGTTGAAAGTATTGAACGTTTGCTATGTTGCGATTGGTGCAATATTCGATGGAGTAGCTTATCCCCTGACGATCTGTACAAGCCGTCTCGCGACTTCCTCTTCCGTTCCCTGTATGAACTCCTTCTTCCTATCGGGGCTGCGCATCCTGCTGAGCCCTGTCACCTCGGTACGCGAGCCCTCGAGCCCCACGTCGGCCGGGGCGAAACCAAGGTCCTGGTTGGTCATGACCTTGAGTTTGAACTCCTTGTCCGCCCACCTCTTTCTGCGGAAATCGGGGAACCTGGGTGAGTTGCACCCAAGTTGCACGCTCACTAGCACAGGCGGCTTGACTTCGACCACCTCGTGACCGTCGGTGACCTCGCGCCTCGTACGCACCCTGTCTCCCGCCATCCCTATCTCGCTCACATAGCTGACGTGGGGGACGCCGAGCCATCCCGCGATGCTCGGTGGGACCTGTTCGGTGCTCCCATCCGAGGAGGCTTCGCCGCAGAGGACCATGTCGAAGGGCTTCAGCTTCTCGATCCCAGCAGCCAGCACGCGTGAAGTGGCGTAGGTGTCCGCCCCACCAAAGACCCTGTCGCTCAGGAGAACCGCATCGTCTGCTCCCATGGCCACGGCGAGCTTGAGGAACGGCTCAAACGAGGGCGGCCCCATCGAGAGCACGACGACCTTCCCCCCTGCTGCGTCCTTCAGCTTCAGTGCAGCCTCGAGGGCGTTCTTGTCTGCGTCGTTGATCTCGTTCTCCACTCCTTCCCTGACGATGGTCTTCTTCTGCTCATCGAATTTGATCTGCTCAATCTTCGGGGTTACCTTCAGGCAGACGACGATGTTCATGCGCCATCGCCTCCGAGTTCGGCAATCAGCCTGGGGACCACTTTCGCTGCGTCCCCTACCACGCAATAGTCCGCATGCTTGAATATCTCGGCGTTGGGGTCTGAGTTCACAGCTACGACGGTCTCCACGTTCCGGAGGCCGGATGTGAAGTGCGCCGCCCCGCTCACGCCTACCACGACGGCGAGCTTCGCATTCAGGCTCGAGCCTGTGGAGCCGACCACCAGGTTCTTGGGTGCCATCCCCTTGTCGGCCAACGGCCTTGAGACCACAAAGGTGGAGCCTGTGGCGTCAGCCAGCTTCTGCGGCAACGACAGGTTGTCCTTGCACCCGAGCCCGGCTACCACGACCTTCTGCGCCTTGCTCACGTTGACGCCGTGCTGGACCGTCCTTTCGACCACCTGGCATCTGATGTCTTCGGGCTTCAGGGAGACCGCGACCTGCTCGATGGTTCCGGCCCGTTCGGTAGGCTTGGGAGGAGCGAACACCCCCGGCCTGACCGTCGCCATCTGTGGCCTTCCCTTCTTGCACTTGCAGACCGCGACGATGCTCCCCCCGAAGCCGGGGACTGAACCCAGCAGCATCCTGGTCCCCTGTTCGATTTCCAGATCGACCACGTGCGCCATGAGGCCGGCGCCGAGCCTGATCGCCAGCATCCCTGCCAGGGCGGTGCCGTTGTGAGTCGCACCTATCAGGAGGATGTCGGGGTCCCTTTGCTTGACCATGTCTGCGACCACCTCGGTGTACGCTTCGGCTGTGAAGTTCTTCAGTAGGGGCGAATCTGCCGCAAGGACGACGTAGGCGCCTCTCCTGGCGCACTCTTCCGCCAGCCTGCCAACTCCCTCTCCCAGAATCGCTCCGGTGACCTCAACCCCCAGCCTGTCGGCAATCTCCCTCCCCTTGCCGAGGACTTCCAGCGACGAGTCCTCGAGGACGCCGTCGGTCTGCTCGAGGAAGACGAAGACCCCTCCCGCCATATCAGGTCTCTCCATTCCCGACCAAGCCTGCGATGATTTCAGCCACGTCCCTGATCTTGATGCTCGAGCCTACAGTCTTGACCCCGTCTTCGAAGTTGAGGACGCAGAACGGGCATGCGGTCGCCATGACGCTCGCCCCTGACTCCTCCGCCTGAGAGACCCTCCTGTGGCTGGGCCGGGCCCCCTCCGACTCGACGTACATCCCGCCCCCTCCTCCGCCGCAACAGAGGGCGTTGCTCCTGTTGTCGTCCATCTCGCTGAGCTTGACTCCCGGTATGTTCTCGAGGAGCTTCCTAGGCTCCTCGTATACTCCGCCGTACCTCCCGAGGTAGCACGGGTCGTGATAGGTGACGCTCATCCCGCCGTTCCCGTTCCCGCCCTTCAGCTTCAGGAGATCGTGATCGAGCATGCCGGACAGGAACTCTGTGTAGTGGAAGACGGGCGGGAGGGTCCCGTACTTCGGGTAGACGTCCCGGAAGACCCCGTTGCTGTGAGGGGAGACTGTGATGATGTCATCCGCCCCTATGCTTTTGAACGACTCGATGTTGGACTGCGCCAGCTCCTCGAGGAACCCTTCCTCGCCGATCTGGTACACCTCATCCCCGGAGCTCTTCTCCTTGTCTCCGAGGATGGCGAAGTCCACCCCGGTGGCGTTGAAGACTTTCACCAGAGATCGGGCGATGTTCTGGAGCCTGGGGTCGAACGAGGCGGCGTCGTCCAAATAGAGCAGGTGCTTCGCCGGCTTCCCGACCTTCACGGTCAACCCCTCTGTCCATTTGGCCCTCTCGTTCTTCTTCCCCTCCCACGCAGTCCCCTCCTCGTACACGCGCCAGAGGGCCGACTCCAGCTTCGAAGGCGCCTTCCTTTCACCGTAGCTAATCCCTCTGAGGGAGTGGATCACCCCAGTGATGTCGACTCCTCTCGGGCAGGCCACCTCGCACTGCTTGCAGGTAGCGCACTGCCACAGGCCCTCGCTGATGGCAAGTTCTCGAATCCCTATCTGGGCACCGCGCATGATGCTTCTGACGGGGACGTTCATAGGGCAGACTGCGGTGCACGTCCCGCACTGGTAGCATGACGAGAGCGAACCGGCGACGGCACCGGAAAGGGCGCGCGTGAAATCCAGGTCAGAGGCTTGGCCACTCATTCTTTCACGCTCCCCTCATCTTCACCTTTGCAGTGGTGGACTGGAGTTCTTCGGGAGGGAGTTTGGAGACCATCTGGGACATCTCTGTAGCCTTGTCGGCGAAGCGCCTTGGTTCGGCAGCGCTGACCCACCAGAGCTGCAGGCGGTCAGGGTTGACCCCCTTCGCCTTCAGCTGCGTCTTCCATCTTTCTACCCTCTTTTCTGTCTGCAGATTCGCGTTGATGTAATGGCAGTCTCCGGGGTGGCAGCCAGTCACCAGGACCGCTCCCGCTCCCTTCGAGAAGGCGTACGTCACCAGCTTCTGAGACACCCTCCCCGAGCACATCGTCCTGATCACACGTGTGTTGGACGGGTACTGGATCTTCATCACTCCGGCTAGGTCCGCGCCTGCATAGGAGCACCAGTTACACGCATAGATCAGGACCTTGTTGTTGGCGTCCTCCCCGAGGGCCGCGTCCACCTGAGCAATTATCTGCCTGTCCGTGAACCCTTCTTGTGTAAGGGCCCCCTCCACCGTACACTCGGCCACGCAGGTCCCGCACCCTTGGCAGGCGGCGGTGACGAACTCGATCCTCTTCCTGACTTCCCCCAGTATCGCGCCGTAGGGGCAGACGGAGATGCAGCGGCCGCACTTCGTGCATATCTCGGGGCTGACTACGGCTACGAACGGCTCGCGTTCGACTACGTTCCTTGAGATTATCCCCGAGGCCTTCGCAGCTGCGGCCAGGGCCTGGAGCGCGGACTCTTTCACACTCTTGGGGTACTGGACCGTTCCTGCGAGCATCACGCCCTGCACCGCAGCCTCGGCTGGGCCCAGCTTCGGGTGGCTTTCGAGGGCGAACCCCGCGTGGTCTGTCGTCACTTTGAGCTGCTGTAGGACGTCCCCCTTATCCTCTGTCATGAGGTCCCCCTCTTCCTTACCAGCCCGACGTTCAGGACCGTGAGGTCGGTCGGGAGCGCCACGTCCTTCCCGCTCAACTCGTCTTTCACCAAGAGCTTCCCGTCTGCCTGCTTGATCGAGTCCTGCGGGAGGGCTTGCTGAGGGTACTGGTAGAATCTCACCCCCAGCTCACCCGCCTTCTCGTACTCTTCCTCTCCGAAGCGGGTGAAGGTCCTGATGTCCTTGTAGAGGACGTTCACTTCGTTCCCCTTCTCCTTCAGCCTGACCGCCTGGTTGATCATCGTCTGGCAGCAGAACCTCGAGCACCCGTTCGCGTCGTTCCTGGACCCTACACATGAAATGATTGAAACGTTCTTCCCAGTGACCTTGTCCATCATCCCGTCGAGCTCCAGGCTGGTCACCACGTTCGGGTTCTTGCCGTAGTCGAACTCGGTCGGGACGTAGGGGTCCGCCCCCATCGCCGCTACGACTGCGCCGGCGGTGAAGTTCGTCCCGTCTGTAAGGTGGACGTCGTAGCTCCCGACGAATCCGGTGATCGTCTCGACGGTGGTCGAGGTGTGTATCTTCGCGCCGCTCTCCTTCAGCTCTCGGACGAGCGAGGCGAGGAGCTCCTTGGACTCCACCCCCAGGGGCGCCACCTCGGTGACAGAGTTGAGCAGCCCTCCGAGCGAACCCTGCTTCTCGACCAGGTGGGTCTCGAACCCCTGCTTGGCAAGGTTGGTCGCGGCGACTATGCCGGCGACCCCTCCCCCTACCACCAGCGCGGTCTGAGTGACCGGGAATTTCATGGTCTGGAGGGGTTTCATGTTCATCGCTCTCAGTACAGACATCTTCACCATGTCCTTCGCCTTCTGGAGGGCGCCCTCCTTGTCCTCCTTGTGCACCCAGGAGTCCATGTTCCTGATGTTGGCCATGTCCAGGAGGTAGGGGTTCAGTCCTGCGCGGCTCAGCGCCCCCTGGAACGTGGGGTAGTGGGTCTTCGGGGTGCAGGCAGCCACGACGACGCGGTTAATCTGCTTGTCCCTGATCACGGCGCTGATGTCGTTGAGCGTGCTGGCGCCGCAGGAGTACGTCTGGTCCTGGACGTGGACCACGTTGGGGAGGGTCTTGGCGAAGTCCAGGACGGATTTGATGTCGACCACTCCGGCGATGTTGGAGCCGCAGTGGCAGACGAAGACCCCTATCCTTGGGGGCCCTTCGGTGCTTATCTGGACGACTTCGGCAGGTTGTGGCCAGGACCGGTTCTTCACGAGGGTGAGGGCTTTGGCTACCGCCGCGCCCGCTTCAATCACGCTGTCCGGTATGTCCTTCGGACCAGTGCTGCATCCTGCCAGGTAAATTCCTTGCCTCGTGCTCGTGTTGAAGCCGCCGTCCCTGTCCGCCGAGGCGAAGAACCCGTCGGGGCCGAGCCCTATCCCCAGCATATACGCAAGCTCCGCGGTCCCCCTGGTCGGAATCGCGGCAGTGGCGAGGACGACCATGTCGTAGTCCTCCTCTACCTTCGCAGCCCCGTCCTCCGTGTTCTCGAAAGAGACCTTGATCTTCTGGCCGTCGGGGGAGACCTTGGCGGGCCTGGTCCTGGTGAACCGCACTCCAGACGTCCTCGTGCGATCGTAGAACTCGTCGAACCCCTTCCCGTACGCCCTGATGTCCATGTAAGCCACATCGACTTCCTTGATGCCATGGTCCTTGAGCTGGTACGCTTCCTTGATGCTGTACATGCAGCAGATCCTCGAACAGTAGGCGACGAGCCGCTCGTCCCTGGACCCTGCGCAGAGGACGAACAGCACCCTCTCAGGGTGGTGCCCGTCCGACGGCCGGACGATCTCTCCCATGCTCGGCCCCGAGGCCTGGAGGAGCCGCTCCAACTCCATGGACGTTAGGATGTCCGGGTGCTTGCCGTACCCGAACTCTGTGAGGAGCGTCGGGTCGAGCAGGTCGAAGCCGGTGGCCACCACGACGGCGGCGACGTCTCTCTCGACTAGCCTGGGCTTCATAGTGAAGTCGATGGCGTTCGGTCCGCAGGCGTCCGTGCACCTGGTGCAGGGGAGCAGGTTCGGGGGCTCGTTCAGGCAATTCTTCTCGTCTATGACATAGGGCCCGGGGACGGACTGTTCAATGGGGGTGTAGATCGCCTTCCTCGCCGCCATGCCGTAGTCGAATTCATTCTTCATGATGACAGGACAGGCGGTCACGCATTCGCCGCACCTCGTGCAGGCATCTGTGACATACCTCGCGTCCTGCTTGATGAGGACCCTGAAGTTCCCCGCATCCCCTTCGACCTTCTGCACCTCCGCCATGGTCAGGAGCTCGATGTTGGGGTTGAGCCCGACCTCGCTCATCTTCGGAGATTCGATGCAGATGGAACAGTCGAGGGTGGGGAAGTTCTTGTCGAGGACCGACATCTTGCCCCCGACCGTCGGGCTTCTCTCAACGAGGGTGACCTTGGCGCCGGCGTTGGCAGCGTCTAGGGCCCCCTGTATCCCTGCGATGCCACCGCCTATGATCAGAATCCTGTCGTCAGACAAGGCTCTCGATGCTCCTCCCTTTCGCCTTGGCTGCGAGTTCGGCGCCCGTGTTCAGCGCCCTGATGTTCAGCTCCGCGGCCCTCGGGAACCTCTCGGCCACAGTCGTCTTCAGGGGCTCGAGAGATTGCGGAGATGCCAGCGCCGCCATGGAACCGAGCATCACGATGTTCATCACCACCTTCTTGCCAAGCTGTTCCGCCGCGTCCGCCGCGGGGATGGGGAAGACCCGCCTGTCCCCCACAACCTTCGACAGGTCGACCAGTCTCTGCTCGGCCAATATGACCCCATTGGGTTTCACCATCTTCAGGTTGAGGTCCAACCCGTCTTGGTACATCGTCACGAGAGCGTCGAGCTTCGAGACAAGAGGGTAGTCGATGGGCTCGTCGGAGACGACGACGTCCGCCCTGGACCAGCCGCCGGTCACGTACGGGCTGTATCCTTCGGTCACCACGACCTCTCTCCCTTCATGTAGCGAAGCCGCAGTGCCAAAGACATGCCCCGCCGTGATGGCACCCTGGCCTCCGAGACCGGTGATTCTAGCTTCGAATTTCATTTCTTGCCCGTCCCCTGGGTCGCGACCCTCGCCCTGAGGTCGCTCAGGACCTCCTGGTAGGACGGCCTCTTCCTGTCGACGAAGTTCCCCACCACCACGTTGTCCTCGGGGCGTGCTGTCACGCCAATCTGGGATAGGTCGGCGTTGTGGTCGACCACCGACTTGTCCCTGAAGTACTTCATCATGTCGAGCGGGTCCGGGAACCCGTTCAGCTCGCCGAAAGTCGGCGGGCAGGGAGAGATGACCTCCATGAACGCGAACCCCTTCACTTCCATCATCCTGCTGAAGGCGGCGGTGATCTGGCGGACGTGCATCGTAGTCCACCGGGCCACGAATGAGGCCCCTGCCGCGGCGACGAGGTAGGGGATGTTGAAGGGGGTCTCCACGTTCCCGTAGGGGGAGGTGTGAGTCCTGGCCCCCATGGGGGTGGTGCCGCCGTGCTGCCCGCCCGTCATCCCGTAATTGAAGTTGTTCACCATGACAACGTTCATGTCGACGTTGCGACGCGCGGCGTGTATCAGGTGGTTCCCTCCGATTACCCCGAGGTCCCCGTCTCCTGCTATCACCGTAATCTCCAGTTCGGGCCGCGCGACGGCCATCCCCGTGGCGAAAGCGATTGCCCTGCCGTGGGTGGTGTGGTAAGAGTCGAGGTTGAGGTATCCGGAGACGCGCCCGGTGCACCCGATCCCTGATATCGAAATCTGCCTGTCCCGCGGGATCGCCGACTTCCGAATCGCCCTGACGTAGGCTCCGACGACTATCCCGATGCCGCAGCCGGGGCACCAGATGTTCGGCAGCCTCTCCGACCTGATCACGTCGTCGTTCACGTGGTGCTGGACCTTGATTTCGGGTCCTCCCTGACTCGCCTGAGGAGAGATCATGAAGCCACCACCGCCTGCATGGCGTCCACAATCGTCCTGGGCTCGATCAACGTCCCCGGCGCCCAGTTCGCCCCGACCACCGGGCAGCGGGCGTTCTCTTTTACCGGATGTATCATCTGACCCGCGTTTATCTCGGCGACCACCAAGCCAGACACCTTCCTGCTGACCTTCTCGACCACCTCGTCGGGGAAGGGCCAGGGGGTCTGAAGCCTGAGGAGGCCGGCCTTGATTCCCTTCGCCCTGGCGCTCTTCACAGCCGCCAGAGCCGAGCGCGCCGCGCTCCCATAGGAGACGACCGCGACCTCGGCGTCGTCGAGGAATCTCTCCTCCCACCGCCATATCTCGCGGGAATGGTTCTTGATTTTCCCAGACAGGTGCCTAGTCATCCTCTCCGACCAGTCGTGGTCCGTGGTCGGGTACCCTCGCGAGTCGTGCGTGAGGCTGTCGATGTTCGCGTGTACTCCCCTCCCTGCGATTGGCATCGGGATGAAATCCTTGCTGTAGTCGAAGAGCGGTTGCTCCCTGTTCAGATCCTTGGTGGGATCCATCGTGAGCCTCTGGATCACTTCGATGTCTTCCGCCGGCGGGATACGAAGGCGCTCCCACATCATCCCCACGACCTGGTCGGCCATGACGAACACAGGCGTCCGGAACTTCTCAGCCGTGTTGAACGCCTGAATGGTGAAGTCGAAGAACTCCTGCACGCTGCTGGGAGAGTAGGCTATGGTCTCCAGGTCCCCATGGCTCCCCCACTTCGCCTGCATCATGTCCCCCTGCCCTACCAGGGTGGGGATGCCGGTGCTCGGCCCTGCTCTCTGGACGTTAATCAGGACGACGGGCGCCTCCATGATGTAGGCGAGCCCGATGTTTTCCATCATCAGGCTGAACCCGGGGCCCGACGTCGCGGTCATCACCTTGGCCCCAGCGAACGACCCTCCCACCAGGGCTGCCATGCTCCCGACCTCGTCCTCCATCTCGATGGCGTTCCCACCCACCTGTGGGAACCTCACGCTCGCTCTCTCGAAGATTTCGGAAGACGGCGTGATAGGGTAGCCGGCGTAGAGCCTGCACCCCGCGAGTATCGCTCCCTCGACGCACGCGAAGTTCCCCATCATGAAGTAGTCCCCAGGTTTCATCCCGCCCCCGTTGGCGCTCACTGGCTGGACACCTCTTTGGCGTATATCGCAAATTCAGGGCAGACGGCCTGGCACATCCCGCAGTTGACGCAGTCGTTCTCCTTGCCTGCCTTGACCTTGGGATGCCGGTAGCCGGACGCGTTGATTTCGTCCGACATCTCCAGCACTTCGTTGGGGCAGAAGGTCCAGCAGTAGTCGCACTCTTTGCACCTCTCAGGGATGATGTAGACCCTCGCCAGTGGCTTGTGGAACTTCGAAAGGTTGATTGGTTCCCGTGTAATGGTGCCCGGACCGATTATCTTCTTCTCCACCGCGACCTGGTGCGCCCTCAAACGTTCGGCGCGCTTCAGCGAAAGTATAACATCATTTTGTAGTCGAAATAGCACTTGGGTCGTATATTCGACGTAGACTAACTAGTTAGGGAACAGCGGTATAATGCCCGTGCTTCATTATAGTGCGGGTCGAATTGAAGATACCAATGGACCTGTTCGGCTCGTTCAGGCCGACGGACTGGAACGAAGAGTCCTACGCCAGGCACCCTCCCTTCGTGGTGGAGGCGGTCTCTGGCCGGGTGTTCGTCGTTCCCAGGGACTCGGCAGCCGAAGCCACCCTCGATATGGTCGCCCCCTCGCTCGGGCTGAAGAAAGTGCGTCAGGGGCATGTCAGCTATCTCGTGCAACGGGGGTCGACGGTCAAGGCGTTCAGGGAGTTCGACTGGTTCGTGCGCCGGAGCTGGAGGAACAGGGAGCTTCACGCCCTCTGGGCCCTGGCGTACATTGGTGAGAGGGGGGGATGGTCGCAGGCGAGCGTCCAGCTGCAGGACATCGCCGATGCCGCGGGACTCACCAGCAAGGAGGCCGGCGAAGCTCTGCAGAAGCTCTTCCGCTCGAAGGGTGAAAACGACCAGACTCAGAGCCTCGTGGAGCTTGCGAGCGACAGGGGGCTCATCCACCAGACCTTGGAGAAGAAGGTAGCAGAGCTCCCCATCTGGACGGAGGAGATGGTCATGTCGGTGCTGTGCACCGGCCCCGGCGGCTCGGTCGCAGAGCTGTACGAGGCAGTGCTTGCCCAAGGGCTAAGCATAGGGGCAGTCTACAAGCTGGCCGAACGCCTGAAGACCCAGGGGTACGTCTATCCCCTGAGGCACTACAGGGTCAACGACCGGGGACCGATGAGAGAGATGCTGACGGCAGACTGTCGAAACTGCTTCTTCGGGTACACGAACCCCGACGGCTGCCTCGAGGACACCCTCAGGCAGATTGAAGACGTGCTCCAGCGGGACTATCATAAGGTCCCGACCCGGGACGAACGGGCAGCGCTCTACGGCGCCATCAAGACGATCCCCTACGCTTCTCGGACCAACAGGAGGGTCCTCGCGTCCCTCAGACTGATGCACGAGATAGACCGGATGACGAAGGAGGGGCGCGTCTCGAGCATGCTCAAGAAGATCGAAGAAGGGTACGGCGTCGACCTCCCTGTGAAGCTCCTCCAAGAGTCAGCACAGTAGGTTCATACCTTCCACACGAACCGCATGGAGATCTCGTAGCTAACCGGGTAGGCGACGACTGCACCGACCAGGACTCCGATCGGAGGGGAAAGCGCGAAGGCTGCGAGAAGGACGAGTTGCGTTCCGATGGTGATTGCGTTCCCCAGCACGTAGACCCCCTGATACTTTGCGAGGCGCAGAGCCGTCCCTCCGCTGCCGCCTTGACTGCTCCGAGTGTTCTTGACCGTCGTCCGCTCGTTCACGAAGAAGCCTACCGTGACGCCTACGACGAAGGCGATGACGTCAACGGCAAGCAGCGATGGTGACGACGAGTAGCCGCTCGGGACCTCCAAGGTCCCATTACTCAGGAACAGGCTTACGATGATGATGGCTTCGGCCACTGCAAACCCGGCGATGCCGGCGATCCCGAATTTTGCGGCCCTGAGGACGCCATGCCTGTCTGCCAGCTCAGCGAGTCTTCCCATGCACCACTCAGTCCATCAGATCGAACGTCAACGCCTTCAGGTCTTCTTCAGTCAGAGGGAACACCCTCCCGCAGCCCGCGCATCTCAGCGACGCGGGCTCGTCGACGGGCTTCAGGAGGGAACCACAGTTCCTGCAACAGGGCTTCCCGTCCTTCAGAATCCATGGCTTCTCGGGCAACCTCTTCTGGCTGAGGCGAACGCGATTTAACCCGTCTGGCCGGCCAGGCTCCTGATCAGGATGCGGGGGGGTTCCAGCGAGTCTTCCTCCGATGGCGGGCATTGCTGGTGGGATTCGGAGACTTCCCTGAGTTCAGCCTAGTCCTCGGCCCGCCCTCAGACTTACCCTGCCATTGTCCCAAGAGGACATCTTCTCCGGAACAATCTCGATGTACGCCCTCTTCTCGGCCTTCCTCTCCCGAACCCACCACCCTGGCATATCAGCAGCCCTCCACTGCTGCCGTCTGTACTTCATTCGCATGATCTTCTCTATCCTCTCAATCAGCCCCGGTTCCGTCACAACTCTCGTTCGCCCCCAGATTACAACCCCTCGAAGCTCGACGTACCTGCTTCCTTCGTCTAGGGTACAACACGCTTTGCCTGACTGCGCGAGCCTCGCCTTCACCTTGTAGTTCTGCGTCCTGAGATAGAGTCTCTTGTCCAACACGCAGAACCACATTGGGGTGACGTGTGGATACCCGTTTTCCAAGAGGAACGCAACGTAGAGCTTCTCCCTCGAATCGACGAACCGCCAAATATCATTCTCTGGGATGGGGATGTACTGTCTGTTTGCCCTTCTGTATGCGAGTGAGCTCATTACAATTCAGCAGCTGAATCCCTCTTCAGGACCTCTACTAAATGTAGGGGGTGGAGGACTTTCATGCCCGTCCCATCCTCTATTTGCGTGGAACAGACGCTGCTTTCAGTGCAGACGACTCCGCAGTCGCTCTTCCTGAAGAGTTCGAAGAGGCGCTCCCCGACCGCCATCGACAGGTCGTACCCCAGGGTGCCGGCCTTCATCCCGAAGGTCCCCCATGCCACAGCATGTCCCCGTTTCGATAATTCTGCCCTCTCCCCTCGACTTCGTTCTTCCATTATCCCTTCCGCTGACGTCTGTCAGGATCTTTCATGCAGAGGTGTTACAGAACATTCTCCCAAGATGGCTAAATACCCCAGCGGCTCCTTCGAATCTATGAGACTGTTCGGGAAGAAGCAGTACGCCTGTGCTACTTGTGGAGCGAAGTTCGACTCCCAGGACAAGCTGACCGAGCACGGAAAGGCCCACGCAACCACGATGACCGTCACCCCTTAGTCCGAGCCATTCGTAACAGTTTATGCCTCCTTCCGCGACGCCCTGACATGATGAGACAGGCTCGCGATGCAAGTGAACGCCTGGCCGACCTGGCAAGCGAGTATTGGGAAGAAAGGGTGTCAAACGACCCCCTCCTCGCGACGGCTCTGGGCGATAGGAGGTTCGACGCCAAACTCCCAGACATCACCCCTGAAGGGAGGGCGAGGTGGAGGAGGGAGTACGATGAGGTCGTCAGGAAGTGTAAAGCGATTCCCGAAGCAGGGCTGCCGCCCAAGGACAAGCTGACCCGCACCGCCCTCCTTGTCGATGCCGGTTCCATGTCAGACTACTATTCGTGCGGCCTGGAGGAGTGGGTAGTAGACCCGCTTCAGGGGTTCCAGAACGAGCTTCTGAACCTAGAGTCGTACCAACGGGTGCGCACCGTCGAGGAAGGAAGGGCCATGGTCGAGAGATGGCGCGCCATAGGGCGCTACGTCGACCAGAACATCGCGAACCTCAGAGCCGGGGTTTCGGCGGGGAAGGTCGCGGTGAAAGTCGCAGTCGAAAAGGTGATTGACGAGGTCGACGCCCTGCTGAAGAAGCCGGATTCCGACTGGCCGCTCCTCAGGCCGCTCGGCGCCGAGCACCCGGAGTGGCGACGCAGTGAAATCAGAGAGTTCAGGGATGGTTTGAAGAAATCAGTCGCAGAATTCGTTCGCCCCGGGTTCTCCCGGTATCTCGACTTCCTGAGGAAGAAGCTGCTGCCGGTGGCGAGGCCCCAGGAGAAAGCCGGCATCATGCACATCCCCGGCGGCCCCGAGACCTATACCAAGCTAATCAGAGTGCACACTTCTTTGGACATCTCCCCGCAGGAACTGCACCAGACCGGCCTGAACGAAGTCGCAAGAATAAACAGAGAGATGGAGGCGCTTGGGGGGAGGGTTTTCGGCGTAAGCGACCGGAAAGAGATTCTCAAGCGGCTGAGGACCGACCGTTCGCTGTATTTCTCAAGTAGGGACGAGGTCGCTGCCAAGGCAGAAACGGCCCTGGCAAAAGCCAACGCGGCCATAGCAAGATGGTTCGGGCGCCTGCCCAAGACCCCCTGTGAGGTAGTCCGGATGGAGGAACACGAGGAGAAGCACTCCACCATCGCCTACTACAGGCCACCGGCTGCCGACGGCTCCAGACCGGGGCGGTACTACATCAACACCTCGGCCCCCGAAACCAGGCCGAGATATGAAGCCGAAGCGCTCGCCTACCACGAGTCGGTCCCTGGCCACCATCTGCAGATTGCCATCGCGCAGGAGCTTCAGGGGATTCCCGAGTTCAGAAAGAACAGTGGGGTCACGGCTTTCATTGAGGGGTGGGGGCTCTACTCGGAGCGCCTCGCCGGCGAGATGGGGCTCTATTCGGCAGACCTGGACAGAGTCGGAATCCTTTCGTTTGACTCCTGGAGGGCATGCCGGCTGGTCGTCGACACCGGCATGCACGCCCTGGGGTGGTCAAGGGAGCAAGCCATCAGGTTCATGCTTGAGAACACCGCTCTTGCGGAGAACAACATCGTCAACGAAGTGGATAGGTACATCACGTGGCCTGGCCAGGCACTCGCATATAAGACCGGTCAGCTGGAAATGATGAAGCTGAGACAGGCAGCCGAGAAGCGCCTGGGCAAGGGGTTCGACGTGAGGAGATTCCATGACGTGCTGCTGGGTGACGGGGCGGTCCCTTTACAGGTCCTCAGGCAGATGCTCAGCAGCTACGCATAGGGCACCCGACGAATGCTTATCATCCGCCGGAGGGCTCGCCAAACATGTTGAGCCGGCAGCAGGAACTGGCGGAGGAGTTCCGCAGACTCCATGACAGGAAGGACTTGTTGATCCTCCCGAATGCGTGGGACGTCCCCAGCGCCAGGGTTTTCGAAGATGAGGGTTTCCCCGCGGTGGCCACGTCAAGCGCGGGGATGCTGGTGTCCCTGGGCTACCCGGACGGGGAGGCAATCCCGGAGAAAGAGTTCGTCTCGGCCGTTGGAAGAATCGCCCGGGCGCTTTCGATACCTCTCAGCGCTGACCTGATCGGGGGATTCGGTGGCACCCCTGAAGGGGTCGCCAGGAGCGTGAAGGCGGCGGTCCGGGCAGGAGCCGTGGGAATCAACATTGAAGACTTCGTTCACGAGGAGAAGAAGCTCCTGCCGGTCGAGAAGCAGGTCGCGAAGCTCCGGGCACTCCTCAGGGTTCAGAAAGACGTGAATGTGCCGTTCGTAATCAACGCCCGTACCGACGCCCTGAGGTTCTTCCAAGGAGACGATGCGGCCAAACTCAAGGAGGCCATACGCAGGGCCTCGGCCTACAGGGATGTAGGGGCGGATTGCGTCTATCCGATGGGGCTGACTGACCGGGAGTCCATAGAGAAGTTCGTGAAGGCCCTCGACTTCCCGACGAACGTGATGGTCAGGAAAGGGCTGCCACCCGTGCCTGAGCTGAAGCGTCTCGGTGTCGCCAGGGTGAGCTTCGGGCCCAGCGCTTCTTACGCGGCCACGGGGCTCTTGAAACGGGCGTCGCGGGAAGTGCGCGGGAAAGGCACCTACGACACCCTCCTCGAGGGCGCGATAACTTTCGACGAACTCAACGCGCTGGCTGTCCCCAGGAGATGACTGAAGCCTAGACCTTGACGCCGAGCAGCCTTTCCAGTATGTCAGACAGGGTGATCATGCCCACCATCTTCTCACCGTCGAGGACGAAGGCGATGGTGGTGCCTGCCTCCTGCATGCTGTCGATGACGGTTGCGAGACCGTCCTCCTTTGCGACCCGTGCCGGCTGAATCATGTAGTCGTGGATGCTCGTGTCGATGAGGTCTCTTGAGATGGCTTTGGAGATGGTCCTGAAAGTGACTGCACCGACATACTCCTTCCGTTCGCCGTCGAACACAGGCATGCGAGGGTGACTGGTCTGCCCCATGGCTCTCAGCGCGTCAAAGACTGTGGCGTCTTTCGGAACTGAGATTATCTCCTCGGTGGAGATCATGGCATCTCCCGCGCTGTTCTTTGACGAGGCGAGAGCTGTCCTTAGCAGCCTCCCGGCGTCTGGTTCGATGTGCCCGGCCTTCTCAAGCATCGTCACGACGTCTTCGAATTCGTCGGCCAAATCTACGTCCTTGTAACCTGGCTTGCCAACCAGCTTCTCCGAAAGCGACCTTGCGAACCTTGTCAGAGGGACGGCGATGGGGGAAAGAAAGTCGATGAAAACCTTGGTAGAGGGGGCGAGTGTCATCGACATCCTGAGGGCGTTCTCTATTCCAATGGCCTTCGGCAGCAGGTACAGCAGGGTCATTATCACGAAAGAGCCCCCCACTGCGCTGTAGACCCACCCGACCGGACCGAAGTAGTCTGAAAGGACCAGACCTAAGGTGGTCGCCAGTACGACGCTTGATACCGTGTCAGTCATGGTGGTCACGCTCACCAACCTCGTCTTCTCGCTGACAATCGCCAAGGCCTTGGTAGCCTTCGTCGAGGAATCTCCGATGGACTGGCTGAGAGAGAACGGTCGAAGGGTCAGAAAGGTAGCTTCGACCAAGGAAGACCAGAAGGAGACCAGTATGGCGGCTACGAGGGCGAGGTATACGATTAACTGGACCATTTGATCCTATCCTTCACCCCCGGATTCGCTCAGGTTACCACTGTGCCTATCTTCTCGCCGTGAATGGCCTTGATCACGCTCCTGGCGTCGGAGCCGTTCAGAACTACGAGCTTTACCCTCGACTCGCTGAGCTGGTCCACCGCAACGGGGTCGACTATGCTGTGGATGCCAGGGCGGTGGGACCCCCCGAGAATCTGTCTCATCTTCTCATAGGTGATCCTATCGAGCTTCTTGGCATTCTTGTTCGTCCTAGGATCGTCGGTGTAGATGCCGTTCTGGTCGGAAGCCTTCACCAAGATGTCTGCCTTCCATCTTTGGGCCACGATGGCCGCCACAGTGTCAGTGGTAATCCCGGGCTTCAGCCCGCCCATCACGGCGACCCTGTTCCTCGCAAGCCTCTGCAGCATCCCGTCGATGGATGTAGGAACGCTGCTTACGCCCCCCAGCTTCATGGCCACGAGGCGGGCGTTGAGCCTTGAAGCGTGAATCGCCACAGTATCTTGCTGGTAGGGGGACAGGCCCATCTCCGAGGCTGATTTGATGAATTCACGGGACACCTGGCCTCCGCCCACGACCACGCCGATTGAATGCCCCTCATAATTGAGGTCCGAAATCACATCCGCGTAGGCGTTGACAACCTTGGCTGACGGTGGCGACCCTAGGACTGAACCCCCTATTCTGAGCACGGCCTTCAATCTTGCAAAACCTCGCCAGGCAGGTTCGTAGGGTGATAGGTTTTATAAATGGGTGAGGAAGATTTTGAGTATTCCAATGCCCGCTGCCTCCGGTAACCCGTCCGTTTCTTCTTCCTGACGTAGAGGTAGCTCTAGATTGTCGAAGACAGACTCTGTGAGACTATACAAGGTAAGGAAGCTAATTGCCGAACTTGGGAGCAAGGAGGGGAGGGGGACGGAGCTCGTCTCCCTCTACATCCCCCCGAAGAAGGCCATCCACGAAGCGATAGCTAACCTCCGCGAAGAATGGGGGACCGCGGGGAACATCAAATCAGACACCACGCGGAACCATGTGCAAGATGCGCTGACCAAGGCCATGCAGAGGCTCAAGCTGTACAGGACCGCCCCCGAGACGGGCCTCGTCCTCTTCTCAGGCGCCCTGCCGACTAACGGGCCGGGGAGCGAGGTGGTCAACGTATGGGAGATAGTTCCCCCCAAGCCGGTCCAGACCTACCTCTACGCTTGCGACGACCACTTCAGGGTTGAATACCTGAAGGACATGCTCAAGGAGGACAAGGTGTTCGGGCTTCTGGCAATCGATTCGAATGACGTCGGGATGGGGATACTTAGCGGAGACCGACTGGAAATTGCTGACTTGATGACCTCTGGCATCTCTGGCAAGACCCGCAAAGGCGGGCAAAGCGCCCGGCGTTACGAGAGAGGGAGGGAGATGGAGTTGACGTATTTCTTCAACCGGGTAGGTGAACATGCCACTCGCGTCTTCCTGGAAAGCAACAAAGTGACGGGGCTGATAGTCGGAGGGCCTGGACCCACCAAGGACGAGTTCCTGAAAGAGGGGTATCTACACTACGAGCTGCAGAAGAGGGTAGTCGCGGTCCTCGACCTGGGATATGCTGGCAGGGAAGGGGTCAGAGAACTGGTTGAGAAGGCAGGGGATGTGTTGAAGGATGTGAGACTGGTCGAGGAGAAGAAGCTCGTCCAGAAGTTCCTGTTCGAAGTCAACAAACAGGGCGGCCTCGCCGTCTATGGGCTCCCCCGAGTGATAGAGGCGCTGCAGAAGGCCAGTGCCGACGTGGTCCTCGTATCAGACGACCTCGACATGGTGAGGCTAGACGCCACATGCAGGAAATGCGGCACCGTGAAGTCGGAGACCATCCCTGCGCTGAAGAAGATCCAGGAGCGTCAGGGGATGATATCCGCCCCTTGCACCGGGTGTGGGTCGACCGACTACGAGATGGTCGAGAGGGACATCGTCGACGTCTTCGAAGACCTGGCCTTCCAAGTGGGGTCCAAGGTCGAGGTCATATCTTCAGGGACCGAAGAAGGGAGCATGTTCAAGACCTTCGGCGGAGTGGCTGCCCTTCTCAGGTACAGAGCCTAGGACGCTACCGCAGTCTGGACACTGAGGGTTTCAGCCCCGATGACGGTCACGTAGTAGCTCGCTCCTTTCGTAATCCCGTTCCCGCCCAGCAGGCTTGTCAGGGTTCCAGAATAGGTGAACTGGAACGTGGCGCCGGGGGCCAAGGTATAGCCGCTGTCTCCGAAGAGGGTGCTGACCTGGTCCGCGGAGCCAGCGAGAAGCGTGAGCGCGCCGTCCGACCCGACCGAGAAGACGATGCCGTCAGCCACAGAATCGAGAGGTCCGTGATTCCCGCCGCCGTGGGTCGCTGGCGTGACTACCACCATCCTAACTACCAGTGGATCTTCTCCTCTGTCTGTCTCCGAGAACGAGAGTGAATCGGCGGTAAGCGTTGGCAGGGTGCTGTCGAGAGTGTTCGAGTGATGCGACCTGAAGGAGTTGAACCAGCCGCTCCCCTGAAGGTTGAGAGTGCTCCCCACACCCTTCAAGGAGTTGCCCACGTCCCGCGAGGGGACCTGGAGCGCCCTGGCCCCGGCAGCCATGTTGAATTTGGGACCGAGCTGGGTGCCGAGGTTCAAGATTGTGGTCTGGATGTCGACCAGTGCCGCCGCCGGGATTGACGAGTTGACCTTCAATCCGCCGACGAATGGGACCGTGACTGCCCCCGAGCTCACCCTGGCGCTGTAGTTCTTCCCCATGAACTCGACAGAAGCGCCTGTTATGTTGAGCCTTATGACGTCGTACGTAAGGCTTGGGATGTCCCCGGTTGAAATCGTCTGGCTAAGATTGATGAGTTTCATCGTGTCGACCGTCCCGGCGCCAGAAACGGCCACCCAGCCTCCTTCCCCGAACCCTTCGGCGTGGACTGCGATGCCAGAGTAGTTGATGAAGACAGCTGTGACCCCGTCAGGGACCGATGGGGGGTCGGTCAGCATGACCGAAAGGAGCCCCGAAGAACGGGCACTGAGAAGACCCAAGGCAGACCCTGAGAAGACGATCACACCCGCCAAGACGACGGCAGAGACGCCGTATGCAGCCGCCTTTGTCCTGAGCCTCAAGCACGAGTCGCCAGGCTGCTCATATGAAACGAGTCCCCGGCGCGCTATTATCAACCAATGTTTTTGAACATGGGGCCAAGCCGTGAGGCGAGGAGGTCATTCGTGAGCGAACCAGCTAAACAGGGAGCCGCGGGTCTCACTCCGGTCGAGAAACGTACACAGGGGATGGTCGACGCGGAGCTCAAAGGGAACACGCTCCGGGTCTACATTTACGCCCTCAAGAAACGCAAGGTGGGGGTGAGGGAGGTGCAGCGTGCGCTCCTCATGTCGAACCCCTCTCTCGCCCAGTATCACCTCAACAAGCTCAGAGAGCTCGGGCTGGTCTCGGAGAACAACGGTGAGTATGAGGTAGTCGGAGAGGTCAAGGTCGACGTCATGAGGGACTTCCTCAGGCTGGGGACCCTGATAGTCCCCAGGTTCATCTTCTATGCGGTGATATTCACGGTCTTTGCCGGATACCTTGCATTCCTGGGCTACCCCTACTTCGACCTCGTCCCTATCCTCGAATGGTTCTCTGCCGCTTTGGCCATCGCAGCAGTGGTGTTCTGGTACGAAGCCATCAGAGCTTGGCGGTCAGCCCCCTCTCCCTGACGGTCCATTCGCGCGCAACTGTTTTATCGGGTAAGCGGCTCTGATGCCGTGGCGGTCGGTGTTGACCATTAGAATCGGACTGATAGGCAAGACGAATGCGGGTAAGACGACGCTGTTCAACTCCATGACCCTCCTCGCTGGCGAGGTCTCGAACTACCCGTTCACGACGAAGTCACCAGAGACCGGGGTCGCGAACGTCGTGACCTTGTGCGTCCACAAGGAGTTCAGGGTGCAGGACAGCCCCATCAATTCCAAATGTGAAGACGGGTGGAGGTTCATTCCGGTGGAGGTAACTGACCTCCCTGGGCTCATCAAAGGAGCGTGGATGGGGAAGGGGCTCGGCAACCAGTTCCTGAGCGTGGCAGCACAGTCGGATGCGCTTCTGCACGTCGTCGATGCGTCAGGGAGCGTAGACAAGGACGGTAAGATTTCCGAGCCGGGGACGGGGGACCCGATGGCTGACTTCGCAGACGTCGAACTCGAACTCGTCCTCTGGTACACCAAGCTCTTCACGCAGAATCTGCCGAAGATTTCGAAACTGTCGAAGACTCCTGGGTACGGCATCCCGACCGCGGTCGAGGAGGTGCTGCATGGCATCGGAGTGAGGAAGGAACACGTCGTCATGGCGATGAGGGAAGCCATGCTCGAGGACAAGGCGTTCGACTCCTGGAGTGAAAAGGACGCGCAGAGCTTCTGTTGGTCGCTCCGCGAGTACTCGAAGCCGACCCTGTTGATTGCGAACAAGATGGACCTCCCGTACGCAGCAGAGAACTTCAAGAGGATCAGGGAGAAGTACAAAGGGCTCATTGTAGTCCCGACCAGTGGAGAAGCCGAGCTCACCCTCAGGAGGGCGGAAGCGAAAGGGCTAATCAAATACGTGCCAGGCGAAGAGAGATTCGAGATCCTCAAACCGCAGGACCTCAACGACGCGCAGCGCAGCGCCCTGGCCTACATCAGGCGGAAGGTCTTCGGAGAATATCTGAGGACAGGGGTACAATTCGCCCTCAACTCTGTGATCTTCAAGTTGCTTAGGGAGAACGCCGTGTATCCGGTGCACGACCCCCAGAAGCTCTCGGACAAGAACGGCAGAATCCTCCCTGACGTCTACCTTCTCCCCAGTGGGTCGACGGTGGAAGACTTGGCTCGGGACATACACACCGACCTCGTGAAGGGGCTCCTGTACGCCATCGACGTCAGGACCGGGCTGCATCTCCCCACCAACTACGTCCTCAGAGACAGGGACGTGCTCTCCATCGTGTCCACTGCCAAGGAAGGCTAACAAAGGGGTCCTCGGCCCGCGCCACGCGGTAGAGCAGCTTGACCTTCGGCAAATCGTCTCTGTCTGACCTAGAGCTGCGATACCCGTTCGCGCCGCGTTCCAGGCAGCTTTTCGAGACGGTGTCTCTCGATGAAGCCCTGGCCAGCAAGGACGTCATCGTCCAGACACAGAACAGGCTCCTGAATTCGCTTTCCAGGGCGAAGTACGAGCCCTCGTTCACTGACGTCGATGTGTCGAGCTTCTTTGCAGGTGCGCTCGTCGCAAGCCAGGACCCCGTCTTGGCATCCAGGTTCTCCAAGAAAGAGGCCGAAAGGGCGAAGGAATTCTTCAGGGAGGAAAAGCCGAAGGATAAGGTGACGGCGATGGCGGAGTGCTTCGGGGTCAGGTTCCAAGAGGCCAAGGTCGACGACAGGCAGGTCAGCTACTCCCTCCAGTTCGAGGGCTACCTTTCGCTTCTTTCGAAGTTCGAGCTTGGCAGGAATCCCAAGTGGAAGCTCGCAAGACAGGAGTTGGACAAGGGAGTCATCCGCGTGACCGACAACATGCTCAACGACCTGTTCGCGGACTGCGCCCTTGCGGCCATCGCGGACGGCGTCAGGAACCTGAGGAAGGCGCCGCTGCCGAGGCAGCTCCTCGGTATGAAGTCGGAGGTCGTCCAGTATGCGCCTTCACCGAAGCCTAAGACGAACAAGGGGTACCTCTACGTCGAGACCCTCCTGGAGCACCCGGTCACGGACGGGAGGCACAGAATCACCTGGCTAATCCTTGCGCCATATCTCGTGAACGTCAAGAAGATGGACGACGCTGATGCCATAGAGCGGATCAGGCGCTTCGTTGCGGCTGCGGGAGAGACCAGCGCCATGAGACGTTTCATAGAGTACAACGTCCGAAGAGCCAGGAGGAACGGCCTCCTCCCTCCCACGTTCTCCACGCTGAAGACGGAGCACCCCGACATCTTCTGGCTGCTCCCCAAGGAGGTCACCGCCAATGAGACGGCCCGCAGCAAGCCCCCTCTGTAGCAATCCATTGTACGGCGTTTCAAAGCCGATTGTTTATCGCTGTAGTGGTGGGAAGCCTTAGAACCATGGTGTCTACCATAGTCCTCGCCGCCCTGGGCGGTGTGGCCGCGACGGCCACAACTGCCGTGGCGACAGGAGACGCATCGGCTCTGGCGCACGCTGCCCACACGGTCCCTCTGGGCCTTCAGGTGGCGCTGTCTCACGTACCGAGCACATCGCATGCCTACGAAGTGCTCAGGCAGCACATCTCGCTCTATGCGGGGGCCGGGACTGCAGGGACAGCTGCGACAGGTGGAGCGGCCGCTGCTGTGAGGCACGGCCTGCACCTCGGGCTTGGCAAGTGACCAAGCCCCGCTTCTTTCTTTAACAGGCTTATGGCGACGTCTCTTCGGATGCGTTACAAGGAATTCGCGAAGACAAGGCGGAAGGTTTCTGAAATCGGGATGGGAACGTACTTCGACCCGCTCTGGGTCACGACAAGCTTCTTGGGCTGGCGGCGGGCCGCGGCGCAGAAGACTGAGGCGATCAGGACTGGGTTCGACGAAGGGATAACCCTGGTGGACACGGCTGAAATCTATCGCTCGGAACCGCTGGTGGCATCGGCGGCCTCTGGGAGGAAGAGGGACGAGCTCTTCTTGGCCACCAAGGCGTGGTCCAACCACCTCCGCAGAGACGCCCTCCTCAGGGCGTTTGAAGGGAGTCTGAAGCGCCTAGGGACCTCGTACATCGACCTATACCAGGTGCACTGGCCAAACCCCGCCGTGCCGGTCGCCGAAACGATGGCCGCCATGGAAGAGCTGGTGAGTGCGGGGAAACTCATTCATGTCGGGGTCAGTAACTTCAACCTAGACCAGCTCCAGGAAGCGCAGTCGGCGCTCCCGAAATCTGAACTGAGCTCGGTGCAGGTGGACTACAGTCTGATTCACAGAAACCCTGAGCAGGACCTTCTTCCGTACTGTGATAGGGAGAAGATCGCGCTTCTTGCGTACTACCCATTGGGCCATGGAAAGCTCCCAGCAGACCGAAGGCTGGACCAAGTCAGCAGAAGAGTTGGTAGAAGCAGGGCGCAGGTGGCACTGCAATGGCTGGCAGGAAAGGCGAATGTCTTCCCCATACCTCGTGCGTCGAGAGAGGCCCACGTAAGGGAGAACGCGGGAGCCGGCGACTGGGAGCTTACCGAAGGTGACAGGGTCGAATTGGACAGCGCGTACCGATAATCGCTTATATCGCCCTGGAAGGAGCCGCCGAATTCGGCGGGTGAGTTACCTCGACCCGATCCGCCATACAAATCCCGGCGTTGAGGGAGAATCAAGTGAGGAGAACCATAGTTGTGGCGACGGCGGCAGTGTACGCCGCACTGTATGCAGCCCTGACCATCTCATTGGGTCAAATCAGCTATGGGGGCGTGAATTTCCGAGTAGCCAACTCGCTTTTGGGGCTTGTCCCCCTGATCGGATGGCCCGCCATAGTCGGGCAGGGGCTGGGAGTGCTCCTTGCGAATGTCGCGAGCCCGTACCCTCTCGACATGTTCAACGTCATACCATCTCTTGTGTTCGCGTGGGTCATCTGGAAGCTCAGGAGTGTCAGCGTCACACTGGGATTGACAGCCTACTCCCTGGCCCTCGGCGTGTCGGTGAGCCTCGTCATCGGCTATCCCAATATGTCGTTGGTGTATTCGCTTCTCCCGATTGTGACTTTGGGGAACTTTCTGGCTACGGTCGTGTTCGGGTACTTCTTGTACCGTGCAGTCGGACGAACCGGGGCCCTCCAGAGGAGGTTTGGCACAGGTTGACTGAAGCGAGAAGCGCTGTGAACATGATCTCCGGCGGGGTTGATTCCGTCACCACCGCATACTATGTCAACAAGGAGCTTAAGCCGAAGAACCAGCTGCTGATTTTCTGCAACTACAGGCAGAGAACGTACTCCTATGAAGAGTTCTGCATCAAGGAGATTTCGAAACACCTCGGAGTGCCTCTGAAGATTGTCGGTCTGGAGTGGCTTGGTGACATCAGCACCTCAGTCCTGACCCACCCTGAGAAAGAAATCTCCGAAACGAAGGAAGCAGACCTCTGGGACCCCGAGAAGGCGAAGGCGAGGATTCTGAAATGGTGGGACCCATGCCGGAATGCAATACTTCTCCTCGTCGGCCTCTCTCATGCTGAATCGTTCTACATCGCCAAGGGGGAACGTTACGACGTCTACATCGGCATCCGCCGGGAGACGCCCGTGGCAATGAAGGACAACACGCCGGAGTTCCTTGAGGAGATGAACCGGGCCGGAGAACAGGCCACGCATCATGGTGGGTATAGGCTCCTGGCTCCTCTGATCACCTACGACAAGGACAAAGTCGTCGAACTGGGAGAGAGACTGGGGGTCCCCTGGGAATACACCTACAGTTGTTATGCCGGGTATGGTTTCAAGACCGTAGGAGGAAGGAAGCTTCCCGTACATTGCGGCTACTGTTCGAATTGCCGTAGGAGGAAGCTCGCTTTCAAAGGCGCAGGGGTAGACGACCCCTCCATCTACGCCCAGTGAACGTTACTGAATATTCGAAAGCGTCGAAAAACCCTCCTAAGTTCAAATACTCTCATGTGTGACAGCCTGCATTCGTTTGCAGCCACAGTTCTCAGCGAAGCTTGAGGCCACTTCATGGGACCCCAAACTCGAGGCTGAGATGCGGCAGATATGGGCGACCGAAAGAATTTTCGAGTTTAAGTTATCAAACAATAAAAATCACAATTTTGTGATCGATACTCCTCCACCTTACCCCTCGGGGAAGCCCTGGCACCCGGGCGCGCTCACTCAGTACACTCAGATCGACATGACCGCCAGGGCTGCCAGGATGAGGGGCCTCAACGTCCTGTACCCGATAGGCATCGACAGGAACGGGCTCCCGGTCGAAATCTTCGCCGAGAGGAAGTACAGAGTTCAGATGAGGAAGACCCCGAGGGAGGAATTCATCAACCTCTGCAAGCACGCCCTCGACGACCTTGAGGCTTACATGATTGGCCTCCTTAAGACCCTCGGGATATCCGGGGACTACTACAACAAGTATAGGACAGACTCAGAGGACTACAGGAAACTCACACAGTGGTCGTTCGTCGAACTCTGGAAGAAGGGGTTGGTCTACCTCGCCAACAGGCCGAATAACTACTGTGTCGACTGCAACACCACCATCGCTGACGCCGAAATCGAATATGAAGAGCTCCCGACCTTCCTTGTCACAAACACGTTCAGGGTGAAAGACAGCAAAGCCGAACTCCCCGTGGCCACTACGAGGCCTGAGCTCCTTGCGGCCTGCCAGATGCTCGTCGTGAACCCTGCGGATGGGAGGTACAGGAAACATATCGGGAAGACCGCCATCGTCCCTATCTACAACAGAGAGGTGCCCATCAGGGCCCACAAGAGCGTCGACCCCAAGTTCGGAAGTGGGGTGATGATGGTCTGCAGCTATGGGGACTACAACGACGTCATGCTGTTCAGGGAGTTCAAGCTGAAGGAAACCGTGGCCGTGGACATAGACGGCAAGATGACGTCTGTGGCCGGGAAATACGCTGGAGTACCGATTAAGGACGCGAGGTCTCAGATTATCCAGGACCTTCAGGAGATGGGGATAGCGACGAAGGTCGAACAGATCCAACATAGGACCCCGCTGTGCGAGCGCAGCAAGACCCCCATCGAAATAATACCCATGGAGGAGTATTACCTGAAACAACTCGACTTTCGGCCGGCGCTCAAGAAGCTCGCAAAGAAGATAGAGTTTCACCCGGCGATGCACCGCCAGATACTTCTGGACTGGATTGACGTGCTTACGACAGACTACCCCATCTCCAGGCGAAGGTACTACTCCACGGAGATTCCAGTCTGGTTCTGCAGCAAGTGCAACACCCCTCATCTCCCCAAGCCCGGAGTGTACTACAGGCCATGGAGAGACGAAGCCCCGTTCAAGAAGTGCAAAAAATGTGGGAACACTAGGTTCATAGGCGAAACGCGGACCTTCGACACGTGGATGGACTCGAGCCTGTCCCCTCTTTACATCTCGAAGTACGCGAAGAATGTGAAGTTCCACAGCCTCACCTTCCCTGCGACAATCAGGATGCAGGGGAAGGACATTGTAAGGACCTGGCTCTATTACACGCTCCTGAAGTCCTACCAGCTCACCGGACGGGAGCCGTTCAAGCACGCGTGGATTGGCGGGCTGGGGCAGGACGCCCAGGGGAGGAAGATGAGCAAGAGCCTCGGCAACTTCGTTGATGCGGAGCCGGTTCTTGCCAGATTCGGCTCTGACGCGTTCAGGTTCTGGGGAGCCTCGGAAGCAGGACTGGGCTACGACTTCCGGTTCAGCGAGGAGAGGATTGCCGGCGCCGGCAAGTTCCTGACGAAGTTCTGGAACACCTGCAGATTCATCAGCTCCTTCCCAGTGCCTGAGAAGGCTGAATTGACCTGGACCGACAAGTGGATGCTGAATGAGCTCGGCAAGCTGACGGAGGAATGTGAGGAGGCTTACGGGCGATTCGATGTTTTCACCGTGTCGACGAAAGTTAGGGAATTCTTGTGGAACGTGTTCGCGTCCAACTACCTCGAGATGGCGAAGGGGAGGGCATATGGAGACGGCGTCACGAAGGGAGAACAGGAGGCGGCCTGGTATACGCTGCACACCGTGGTCAGGGGCCTGCTGCTGTTGCTCGCCCCGATCATTCCATTTCTGACCGACTACGTCTGGAGGAAGCTGTACGGTGCACAGAGCATCCACCTGCAAGAGTTCCCCGGAGCCCAGAGGTTCGACGTGAGCGAGAAAGTGAGCCAGAGCATAATGGAGTTCAACGCCCAGGTCTGGAAGACCAAGAGGGACAAGGGGCTGGCACTGAAGGATCCCATCGCGGCCAGGATTCCCGCCAACCTGAAGCATTTCGAGAAGGACCTGGTGCGGATGCACCACATCACCAAGTAGTTCGCTCTTTGCAGAAGATGCAACCGTCGATTGCTGTAATTTATATAGCGAATGACCTCATTCGCCCAAATGCAAGTCGTCGTCAGCCGGAGCCGCTGCATATGGTGTGAGAATCCGCTGAATCCGAATAACAGCCTGGAAATGGCATACAACTGTTGTTCGAATTGCCTCCACCCGCTCCCAACAGAATAGCCGGCTAAGACCCCTCCAATATTCCGTATTCGGCCGGAGTAAACCTTACAGACACAGACGACGCGTTCTCTTCAAGATGGCCGATGTTGGCCGCCTTGGGGATAGCGACCACCCGCTCGTCCCGGGTCACCCAGTTCAGCATAATCTGGGCCGGAGTCATGTTGTACTTCCGGAGCAAGTCTTGTGGTATAGTATTGGAGATCCTCCCTCGGACGAGCGGACTGTAGGCTATCAGGGTGAGCTTCTCCTTGCGGCAGTAAGGCAGGATTTCTGGCTCGACGTAGCGGTTGCTCAGCGAATACTCGACCTGGTTGGAAACGATTTCGTTCTTGGCCAGGGCGGCCCTAGCGTCGTCGGTCTCCTTGATGTTGAAGTTGCTGACCCCGATGTGCCTGATTGAACCATCCCTGACGAGTTCCTCCATGGCGGCCATCGTCTCTTTGATGGGCACGCTCGAGTCTGGCCAATGCACCTGGTAGAGGTCGATGTATGGGGTCCCCAGCCTTCGCAGGCTCGCTCTACAGGCTCGAATCATGTCGTCGTGGTGGAGATGGCCCGGCGCAACCTTCGATGCGATGAAGACCTGATCGCGTACTTCTTTCACCGCTTCTCCGACAACTTCCTCCGAACGTCCTGACGCATAGATCTCTGCTGTGTCGATGAAATTCATCCCGAGCTCTACCCCTCTATTCAGCGCTCTGACTTGGGCGGCGCGCTCATCGGCGCCGCGGTAGGACCCTATCCTCCACGTCCCCATCCCGATGGCGGAAATCTTCTCCCTGGTCCGTCCTAGGAGGCGGTACTCCAAGATGGCGACCCTTGCTAGGAAGGCTTTAGGAATGTTATGGCGAAAGGTGATAAACCAAGTCTAAAGCGAGCAGGGGTGTGCCGCGGTAGCTCAGCCTGGCTAGAGCGTGTGCCTTGTATGCAAGCGTCATGAAAGCACAAGGTCGAGGGACCGAAATGCCCGCAATGGGCACGGAAAGCCCTCCCGCGGCTCTCATTCTCAGCTGCTCTTGCTTAGGACGTCGAAGACGTCTTGGACTGTGGCCGAAAGATACGCGCCGTACTCTTCGTCGCTGAACTCGACCACATCGACCTTGCCGGCCTTGGTGGCGATTCTGTAGCTGATCAGGTGATAGCAGGCATCTTCCCTTCCCGTCAGTACTCTGAAGTAGAAGTTGCTGCAGGAACAGTACGGCTTTTCGGGGTCTACGAACTCATCCCCGTACTTCCCCACTACGGTGACAAGCCTCCTGCCGCTGGGAAGGAACCTACATTCCTTCACCCCCCCGGCCAGGACGGTATCAATCGCCCTGTCCAGCTTCGTTCCGTATTTCTCGAACTCTGACGCCCCCATCTTCAGAGAATCGCGACTTTCCGACACACTCTCACCCTGTTGCGCCTGCGAACTCCGAAAGCGAACTCTGATCTCCTTTATGAGCGAGACCTGAAACGCGGATGCCTGCTCTCCTGAAATCCTTGTCGACAGAACCGCCGAGCTCTTCGAAGAGGGCCAAGGCTTCCTCCCCAAGAATCGAAACACCGACAACCGGCGTCTCGAAGGTTTTGCTCCTGGTCTTGGTTGACAGGTCGGTCAGGACGCCTATGGCGGCCACGGTCTTGAACGACATCTTCGATGCTGTCAATTTGCCGCCGATGTAGTCTATTCCGGAGGCTAGCTGCGAGACGACCTCGTGTGGATCCTTGGTGTCTTTCTTCAAGGTCACTACCCGACTGAACTGTGTCGGTTCCAGCCCAGCCACCACTGGAGCCTCGTCGGTTCCGGTCGCGGCTGCGAGGAGGTAGGCGCCAAGCTTCCGCCCGAAACGTCGTCCGAGGTCTGATGGGTCGGCCCTCGCCAGATCAGCCACCGTCCTGATTCCAATCTCCTCCAGAGAGGTGGAGGTCTTGGGGCCCACGCCGTATAGTTTCCCCACCGGAAGTGGACCGAGTACGTCGGTCGTTTTCTCAGGTATAATCACTGTCAAGCCGTTGGGTTTCGAAAGGTCGGAGCCGAGTTTCGCGACGACCTTGCTCCTTCCGAGCCCTATGGAGCTCGTGAGGCGCTCGCTTTCGAAGACAGATTCCTTGACCGACTCGGCCATTTTTCGGCCCTTCGAGTAGTCGCCGCCCGCGGACGAGGTGATGTCGAAGAACGCTTCGTCAATGCCAGTTGGCTCGAGAACATCCACAAGCTCATCCAGCGTCTCCATTATCCTGGCGGAGACTGCTTCGTATTTCTCGTGTTCCATTCTGATTATGGACGGATCTTTTCCGTCGAGCTTCTTCTTCGCTAAGACGATAGGCATTCCCGAGTGCACTCCGAAGTCTCGCGCCCTGTAGTTCGCTGTGCTCACGACCCCGCTGTCCTCTGTCCTCCCTGAGAAGACGCAGACAATCACTGGCCTTCCCTTGAGTGTAGGGTTCTCGACCTCTTCGACCTGGGCGTAGAAGTAGTCGAGATCGATATGCCCTATGACCCGGTCCAATTACCAAGAGCTGGGCCGCGTGCTTCGTTTAAGTGGTTTGATTCCGAGATTGGCCAGCTTAGGAAATTCCGTTTGGGGGTTGTTATAAGGGGAAGGCTTGCTGTAATGGAATGGTAGCAACTTTGGGCATCTACGTCAAGGCAAAGAATGGAAGTTCGCGCTCGCTATCGTATCTGTACTGGGGCTGGATTCGACAGATTGCGGCGGAAGAGGGAGTTGTCCTTCCGCAAAGCGGCTCTGAAACAGACTGTCTGTCGGAGCAACAGGCCAAGAAACTTGCGTCGGCGCTCAGAACCAGAGCCAAGAAAATCAGAAGAGGAATCGCCCCGCGCGATGCTTCTTCATACGTCAAACGTATCGACAGATGGTGGCTTCCCAAGACTGAGGAGCAGAAAGCCGGGGAGGTGAACGCTGACTTCGATGACCCTGACAGCATGGACTTGACGGCCAGCTTCTTCGACTCCTCAGGAGGAGTCACCCTGAGGTACTGACAGGAACTGTGGCAATGTGTTCTTGGGTGAAACCCAACGCAAATCGAGGTGTCCTATGTTCTCCAGGCGCATCTTCTTCCTGAAGGGCCCGCGTAGCTCCATGGGCTTTTCGATACCCATCGTACCGAGCCACCTATCGGCCCTCCGCCTTTGGCACGCAATCAGGTAGCCATCAAGTTGAGCCATTTCAGGCTTCGAGCCGAATCTGCCTCCTCTTAGCGATGACTTCACCTCGAGGAGGATGGACCTGAACCGACCTCGAGCGAATACGTCCAACTGGCTCCCAACAATCACCTGGTATCCAGCTCTGCTGAGAATTTGCGCGAAGAACCCTTGAACCATAAGGCCCCGAATTTCCGGAGTGGCCGCTATAACGGCCTCCAGCCAAGGCGCCAAACTCTCGCTGTCTGGATCTAGGAGCAAGCGGATCGTCCTAACTTCAGGGCCGGCGGTCAGCGCAACCTTTAGTCCTTCACCAGCCTGTTCGATTGTCGCAACCCACATCGCCAACGCTTCTCGTCTGATTCCGGAAGTCGGCCGAACGAAGTACCAATATTCCATTGGAATTCCTTCTAGAATCCATGGTATATTGGACCAGAGGTATTTATCGGCTATCTATTCGCTCGCGACCCGGGTCTCTCGGCCCATTTTGTTAGATTTTGCATGAATCAGGACCAGATGCGCTCGGCCGAATCTCAGGGTCGCAGGCGTTGCTATCTTCCTTTGGCGGTGACGACCAGTTTCTTGAATCTGGCGAGTGCATCGTCGGCTCTGTTTGACCATGTGTTGGCATCTCTGTCATAGAGGTGTGTTGGAATTGTGAACGACAGGGCGTCGGCCTGGTTTGCGATATAGAACTCGGTTCTTCTCCTCGAATCCTGAAGAGTTTCGGATAGGTACTGGAAGGTTTCAGAATAGTATTCAAGGGGGACGACGAATTCGGAGAGGAAGCTGCCCTCCCCGCCTCCGTTCGCCCAGTTGAACGGCAGCCTCTCCATCCTGTCCAGAAGATTGTGCGACTCGGATTTCGATGGGTTTCTCACAAAGAATTGAATGGCCATTTGCGCGTGATGCTGTTGCCATGGTTTCGACTCCTCCTGGTTCTTGGGCCCGGTCGCCGGCCACATGATTCTGTAAAGCGAGATTTGTTTCCTTTTTATGATGTGGCCGAAATGGTTGTACACATGTTGGTATGGGACTCCAAGCTCACGGGAAACCTCCCCTAAGGATTTGGTCGCGTCGACCTGCAACTTTTCGAGTAAGCGGAGATCCTCGTAATCGTACTCGATCGAGTCACTTGGATTGATCGAGGTGACTCTGACCTTCTCGCTCGCCACGGCCGACCAATCGAAGTCCCACCGTCCTTTGCTGAAATCGAAGTACCGGGCTTTCATCGGAGTGACGCGGACCCAGCTCAAGTTGCTCGACTCCGCGATGCGGAAGATACCGATGTCTTGGAGCCTCTGAAGCAGTTTGTCATAGTGGTGAAAAACCTCAGAGGGCACAGTCAACGTAATCGAGTAGTATCCGCTGGGAAAAATCCGGAAACAGTACGACAAATAGCAGAGACGGCTCATCGAGATGAGGATGTCCTTGGCGTGAGGAAGGTATTCGTCAGAGAAGTCGATGATGGCGTAGATTCTCCTAAAACCGAGTCCCTCGTAATTCGGGACGGCCTGGTAGGCGATTCCTCCACGGCCTCCCAGAATATTGTGTTTGAACCAGTATCTGACCGTCTCTGGGCTTTCGCCCAGTTGCCTGGCAATCTCTGTGATTCGCGGCCCTCGTTCTTGCAGCAGCATGGCCAGCTTGGTCTGCTGTTCCCGAAGGTCAGGCTTCATCGGCGCTACCACCACAAAGTTCCATGAAATATGTAATTCAGGTTTGTGGAATATTTAAGTGTGCCAATATTCCGAAGGGCCAGACGTAATCTCCCTTTCGTTCCGAACCACATTGCTGTGGGCGGACCCTCGAATCGGGAAGAACCGGGTTGAGGCCCAAGTCAGTGGTTTCAATCTCGCTGCCGCAGGGGGTACGACTGCAACGAATGAGTGGATGAGGGGTGCATCCGGAAAGGGACAGGCCACTGACCTAGACCGTAACCCACTGCAGGCACAGCGGATAGTGAACGGCTGACGGTGATTATAACCATCTCCGACCTAATCCATTGCGCCCCTATATTTCATCTGTCCGAGTCTGATAAGTGGGGTCGGCCGGATTTGCCCCATTCACTTGTGGCGGGGGCAGAGAGGCTTTCGGAGCCTCTTCCTTGCCCATCGTCTGACCACTCGATTTCATAATAATCTGGATCGTATAAAAACGCCAACCTTGATGTTCGTTGCTTGTCGCTATGTGTATGTGGTTCAAGAGTCGTCTGAAAGCTTTCGCCATGGGAATGGAAGGTGCCGACCCATTCTCACTTCACTGGGTCTCCACTATTTGGTTCTCAGGTGTTCTGACTGCTGATCCATGTGTTGTAGAACTCCCCGTCGCTCCCACTCAAGGAAACGCTTGGAAGGCAGGACCCAGATTGCCATGAGCCCGAACACACGTTAATGACACCGATATTCTCCATGTATGTTTGTGCATACCACCCATCTCCGAAGGGCCTTGAGATTGGAAACGTCGAACCCTCGTACGTTATCTGCCCAAGGAACCAGAAATTGTCGAACTTCGGAAGGACAGTGCCGGCAGGGTTCTCTACTATAAAATCTCCCCACAAGGGGGTGATTCCCCAACTGTACGGGGAAGGCACAGAACTGCAGGTTTGGCCATTTGACGCGTCGGTGGTCTGAACGTAGTACTCGTTCCCAGAGTAGAAATAGACCTCGGGATAAATGGCATCTCCAGGGGTGGGGGTCCATGACTTACAGTATACCGGGTCCGATGGGTAAGCTTCCCACCACGAAAGATAAGTGGTGCCGCTGCAAAGGAAGCAGGAAGAGATGTTGCCCGCTGTCCCTGTCTGTAGTATGTAGTTATACGGGTCAGAGCAACTGGAGCAATTTTCTAACCCAACCCAAGAAGAGATTGAGCAAAGTGTGTTACTGCACCCTGGCTGATTGGAGCCTGAAGGAACGTAGATGTTTGGCTGAGTGAATTCGCCATAGACTGCTTGTATGGAATACGCTGGCGGAAAAGCACAGTACCCTCCGCCCGAGTTATGCCCGTCACAGAACTGGTAGCCTGACCAAAATTGACTAGGTCCTGAGCAGTCAGAAGTGTTGTTAGAGCATACTCCGTACTTCACTGCGGGTGCAAACCCTACCGAAATCACGGTCACTGGCGTGTTGACAGCAGAAACGCTCATTGAGACCACGATGTCCTCTTTGTAGCCGGTCGCGTTGGTTGCCATAAAGTTCGCGTCGATGCTTTCGAGCGCAGTGCATTTCCACGAGGCTGCAGCGCCGCTGAAATAGAACGACTTCCCCTTTACTGCCGACAGGAACTGTGGTGATGTCTCGGCTATCGTCGTAGCAGTGAGATTCGAAACCGGAGGAACGGTTTTGCCCGTAAGCGAGCAACTTGAGGGACCGTTTGCCTGCTGAGATAATGCAAGGGGCGAGACGTTGCCGAGAATGAAGAGTAACACTAATGCCGCACTGAGGACGGCTACTCTTTTGGACAATCGGACGGATCTTCTGAAGACCTTGAGCGACATAAAGGGTCTACGCAATACGGTACCGGAAGATTCTGCTAGATTAAACCTACATTTGTGGACAAGTCGCGCCGACGCATAGTGGATTCACAAAGTCCGGGAGCACCGATTTCCCTCTCCGCGGAACATGAATTATACATCTTCTGGATATAACTTGTTTTGACCCCACACATGAATGCTTGCGCGGGATTCGTGCTCGTGGGTGATTCGCCTAAACAATTCATCACATGCCTTCCAGCCCGTTGAACACCACATGCAAGGTGTTGAACTTGGTCAGAGTGGCGCTTTAATACAAACCAATAGATACTGAAATCGAGTGGTCACACATTGGGGAATGATGAGGCTCCAAAGGCCCTCCCTGCCACCATCAGAAGTGATGCGTTCAAATCCGGCCGGCCCCATCCAATTCACTGGTTCAGTTGCTCTTGCCCCAGCTATTTCAAGGCCGACTTGGGGCTCCGTCCCCGCTTTCTGATGTATGGTTAAGCACAATGAGAATGGTATTCAACGACCGAGCAGTGTCATGTAGACTTGGTTATGGGGTGTGCGTCTTCCTACTTCTTGAGTGATACCAGCTCCGCCAGGCATGAGGCTCGATTGACTTCTCCTTGATGAAGACTTTGAAGGGCCCAGGGTCCGTCAGTGCAGAGATAAATCCCGTAGAGCGAGTTACTTTCGTTTGTAGCGCCCGGCCGAGTTATCAACTTGAAGGAGTAAACACCGCCAAAACACAATGCGTAGTAACCGACAGACTCGACCTTTCCCCAGTGATACGTTCCGGCGTACCCCGCCTGTTGACGCGTTCCCATCGGCAGCACAGGCACCAAGAATATGAAGAGCATGGCGGCTATGATGGTGGCTACGCCTATTCTTCTCCGGGATGGCATGTCAATACGAACCGGCTTGTCGTACTCTTCTGCTGGCCGCCTTCAACGAAGGCCCGAATCACAATGATAGTTGCGTGAGCATATCGCATCTGGCAGAACCCGAAATAGCCGCCTCTTCACGCCCGTAGGAGACTCGTGTGATGAGAATCATCATTAGTGCCCAGCTATTTCGACTGCGCATGTACCTCACTCCCATGTGAACGACAAGTTTCCTCATTAACAATCGCAATGACTATTACGAAGGCGGGCTCCTGTTAGGAGATGGCATTGGAACGCCGGGACCCTGCCTTGGGTCCGGCCACACGCCAGAGACCTTTAGCCCACCCTCCTGACCTTCGCTACTGCCAGGTGTTCCTGAATTGCACATCAAGAGATTGGTTCGTGAAAAGGACTTCGCCACCAGCCTGACTCCCGATCTCGACGTACGAAGATTGTGTTGTGATGGTGCAATATACCGAGGCCGACGAGTCCGCGGGAATCGTGATGTTCGCCGAGGGGCCCATGGGCTCATTCGAGAGGACACCAGCCCCTTCATCAACCGTCGTGAGAGTACGGTTGTTCACGGAGTAAACAGACTGCCACTCGCATCCGGAAGCCTGGGCGCTGATCTGTAGGGCGTTGAATATTATAATCCTGCAGAATCTGTCTTGGAAGCTGCACGAGACAGACGTCGCCCATGTATAGGCGTAAGGAGGCCCTTTAGTACCGAGTGAAAACGAAGTACTATGGGGAAACAGGTAGATTGCCGTTCCACCCGCAAGAACTGCTAACGCGACCGCCGCCGCCACAGCGACTCCAATCTCTTTCTTGTATTCCGACATTGCAGACTACTTTACTATGGCTTCGTATTAGGGGTATACATTACTACGGATTAGGAAGTGGCAGAATCGCCCCTTACTACTTTGTAGTAATATATGCTCAACCTAGCCACTCATTGATGCACTGATTGACAGCAACACTTTCCAATGGCGTCGACGAAGGTCCCGCCCAGTTGAAGGGGACCACATATCGTGTCTATCGCTTCATGCTCAAGCAGCGGCAACCAGTGGGTATCTCCGATATACAAAGAGGGGTCGGACTCAGCTCCCCTTCGGTGTCGCAGTATCACGTAAGGAAACTCCTTCAGATGGGGCTGATCCGGGAGGAACAGGGGGGCTACGTCGTGGATAAGGTCGTCTTGGAGAACGTTATCAGGATTAGGAGAGTTTCCATTCCGATACAAGCCGCCTACATCGCCTTCTTCGGTGTCCTGTTGCTATTCCTTCTGGCCTTCCTTAGGCCCGCGGTCATCAACTCCGTTTACTACTTCGCCCTAGTCGTCACCGTTTCCGCGCTCGGAATCTCTTTTTATGAAATGACCAAGACGCTGAAGCGCTTTTAGTCCTCTTGTTACCTCCCTCTCAAGACTCGCCGATTAAGGCACGTATCTGATTACCCAAGGTAGAGGGTTCGACACTCCGCTCGCAATATCCAACCTACCTGAGAACATAGGGAGGGTCCCGGGTCGGACCTGAAATCGTGGGGGCAGAAGAGCTTGACCCAATGATATTGGTGGGGCCGGCCGGATCTGCCCACTTCACTTTTGACGGGGGCAGAGAGGCTTTTGGAGCCTCTTCCTTGCCCATCGTCTGACCACTCGATTTCAGTATCTTCTGGTTTGTATTAAAGCGCCACGGCGCCTGGTCATCATAGCGCACGAAATGTCAAACGGGCACAACATGCCATCAATAGGGGGTCTTTGCCGCCTTGTAGGCTTCGTAAAGGGTAATGACCATCGCAGCTGTAATCACAACAACCGCGAAGACGTAGGATGAAGAAAGCTCGGGCGGACGCAAGAACCCAACGAGTACGACGAGGGAAGCGGCGAGGAAAGTGGCGTATGTTCCCTGCAAAGGAAAAGCAGTGCCGTTAATCCTCACCATGTTCTCGAAGATCGTCTTGTTCACGGTGTATCCTTCGCCTTCTTCTTTCAAGAGTCCAGCCTTCAGAAGCTTGGTAATGTGGTAGTGAGCCACCGAAGGGGAGCTTAGAGAGAGCCCTCGTTGGACATCGTGAATACCCACGGGGCCATGTTGCCGGTAGATGAAACGGAAGACCTTCCGGGTGGTACCTTCCAGGATGTCGTCAGCCCTGTCTTGCAAGCGCTATCGACTCAGACTATTTCGGCCAGGCCCTTACTAATAGTTCTAAAAGTCGAATAAGGGCATCCTAAAGCATAGAACTAAACTCTCATCAACGAAGTATGCTGTGATGAACACGAGCCGAAGAGGAAGGATGTTCCTAGGCTCCGTCGTTGCGGTTCTTGCCGTCGTAGGGATGGCCGCGGCGGCCAGCTATTCCTTCCCATCCAGTGGGACACCGGCCACGACAACTACAGTCACCGCCAGTGGCAGTCAGCTCTCAGACTGTGGGTTTCTCGCCTCTTGTTCCGCCTACGACCCTTCCGGTCTTGTTCTATCTCTCTCCGTTAACACCACTTCCGTCCGTTCCAATGGGTCGTTCAGCTATGCTCTCTCCTTGGTGAACCCGACGTCGAAGATCGTCAACATTTCGAAGTCAGACCAGTGGTACATGCCCGGATTGCTCTCCCCCTGGCCCTGCGCTTCAAGCCCTGGCCCGTTCGGATTCGCGGTGTTCAGAGGATACTATACGTTCCAGAACGTCACGACCGCCAAGAATGTCCTCCAGCAGGCCTTCATTATTGGTTGCACATACACCGGCGTATCGCCTATCAACGCGACTTTCTACGCGATGGCTCCTCACTCGACTTTCACCTCGCAGGATGTCTACCAGTCCTCCCAAATCTACGCGATAAACGGGACGAGCATACCAGTCAGTACCACCATAGCACCCAACGCATCTGAATTCGTCAATTCGTTGAGGAGTGACAGATCGGCTGTCTACACGATGGTGGTAGGGGACGAGTGGGGCGGGTTCGCTCTTCTTCACTTCTCAGTGATTGGTCCATAGCAGATCCAGAGCACGCACTTGCCGCCTATACCTGGCAGCAGGTAGAGACATCCGGATTGGAAGGATAGTGAAAGTGAACGTCCGCTCATGAGGCGGGCGCTTGAAATGGATTAGCGGGGACAGAGGTCAGGAATCGGATTTGAAATAGCTGGGGCAACAGCGACTGAACCAGTTAATTTGGTGGGGCCGGCCGGATTTGAACCAGCGATCTCAAGCGCTCTCGAGACAGATTACCTAGACCTGTCCCTTCCCGAGGCATCTCCCGATTTCGTTTGAAGCCTAGACCAGACTAGCCTTATTGGAAAGGTATATGCCTGTCTCAACAATCTAGCCGACGACCCCTAGGTTGGCTCCTCATGACGGGTCTTATATTCTATCTCCGCTCGTGTAATCATCGCTTCTGTTTTACGCCTAATCTGCGACAGCGAAGGCCCGGTGACATTCTCCGCAATCAGGGCCAAGCGTGGTCGTCACCAAGAAGTAATCTCGAGAATCCTCAGATGGCTGGTCGACTACGGGGCGGTCGAAAGAATCCGGGGCAAGTTCCGCCCGGTCAGTCAATAACTACCTCCAACTGCCGAATTCCACCAGAGGTGAAAGGGATGGAGTATAGCTGCTGTTGCTACAGTGTGTCCTGCTGCTCCGGGGACGAGAAACAGACTGGCTGACAAAGACGAGCATTTATAGGCCGTAGCGAGAGGCTGAATCTCACACTTGTCCGAAGAGAGGAAGACAGTCATCGTCGGCCAGAGCAAGCCTCTTCTCAACTATGTGACCGCTTGCATCACCATGTTCAACGGAGGTGCGAAGAAGGTGGTTCTCAGATCGAGAGGAGAGGCAATCAACATGTCAGTGGAAGTGGCTCAGGTGCTGAAGAAGCGCTTCATGAGCAACGTCCAGATTTCCGACATTAAGATTGACGGTGAGAACGTCACTTCAAGAGACGGGAGGCAGTTGAACCTCCCAGTGCTCGAAATAGAGCTTTCAATCCCTCAGGCATAGCTTCACTTTCAACTCGGGGCTGCCACCATGCAGTCTATTCGGGGAAAGCGTTTTACACCCATCCGCCGGGCGAGGGTTGACTCCTCATGAAGGCCAGGAAGTTCGCCAGAGTGAACGGAAAGCTCCCTGGCGTGAAGGCGACTGCCGTCGTGAAGAGGACGGCCGAGTACGTGTCACCATCCATTTCACGTTTCTACCCTCTGGTCGTCGCTTCGGCCCATGGTTCGTTGGTGAAGGACGTCGACGGGAATCAGTTCATCGATTTCGCAGCCGGCATAGCTGTACTCAGCACCGGCTCGACGCATCCGAGGGTGGTCCAGGCGATTAAGAGCCAAGCAGAGAAATTCATCCATTTCTCGTACACCGACTTCTATTATGAGAATCTCGTCGAGCTATCAAAGAGGTTAGTTTCGTTGGTCCCGGGAGATTTCGAGAAGATGGTCTACTACGGCAACAGCGGCGCCGAAGCCATAGAGGCCGCCATGAAGCTCACCAGGAACTACACCAAGCGCCCGATATTCCTGGCTCACTCCGGGGCGTTTCATGGCAGGACCATGGGCGCCTTGAGCCTCACCGCCAGCAAGCCTATTCAGCGGAAGGGGTCGCTCCCGCTCGTCCCCGTTACAGTGCACTTCCCGTTCCCCTACTGCTATCGGTGCCCGTGGAAGCAGACCTTCCCCGAATGCGACTACTACTGTGTTGATTACTTCAAGGAACAGTACATAGAGAAGTTCGTGCCCGTGGACGATATTGCGTCATACTTCTTCGAGCCGATTCAGGGAGAGGGCGGATACGTTCCCGCCCCGCCGGAGTACTTCAAGAGAATGGAGTTCCTTCGAAAGGAAGGCGTCCTGTTCGTAGCAGATGAAATCCAGACGGGGGTAGGAAGAACGGGGAAGTTCTTTGGTGTAGAGCGCTATGGAATCGTCCCCGATGTGGTAACAATCGCAAAGGGCATCGCGTCCGGGTTGCCGCTGAGCGCCACCGTCGCCAAAGCCAAGGTGATGGAGAGCTGGAGGCCCGGGCAACACGCATCCACTTTCGGCGCAAACCCGGTCGCCGTCGAGGCCGGGCTTGCAACCTTGGACATCATCGAATCGGAGAGGCTTATGGATAACGCAACGAAGGTCGGCGGGATGGCAAAGAAGAGGCTCCTTGAGATGATGAGCAAGTACGAAATCGTGGGGGATGTACGAGGTGAGGGCCTCTTCATTGGGGTAGAGACTGTAAAGGACAAGAAGAGTAAGAGAAGAGGTGAAGAAGAGTCGAAGCAGATTATCAATTACTGCTTCCAGCATGGCCTTTTGGCCATTACGGCGGGCCGGAATACCATCCGTATCATTCCTCCGTTGAATATCACCGAGCAGGAGATGGATGAGGGCCTTGACATACTGGAAGAAGGGATTACAGCCGTCAACGCCGCGTCTTCGAAAGCATAATCATGTACGACTTCGACGACCTGATCGGGGAACTCCTTGCAAGCCGGCCCGAGCTGAGCCGGGCAGAAGTACTGGAAAAGATTGAAGAAAAGAAGCGGACCGTGGGGGCAGGGTATCTCACGGACCAGGGGGCACTGTTCCTTGTCGCAGGAGAGTTGGGAGTCTCCCTTCGGAAGGAAGGTGTTTCACCCGACATGCGGATTGGGGACCTCTACATCGGAGCCAATGACGTCACCGTGGTGGCGAGGGTACTTGCGGTCTATCCTGTGACCACCTACAACAGGAAAGACGGAGGGCAGGGAAAGTACAGGAGGCTCACCCTGTTCGACGGTAAGAATGCCGTCAGGCTCACCGTATGGGAAGAAGGGCTAGAGCAGATTGAGAAGTCGGGAATCAAGCCTGATATGCCCGTCCGGATAGCCAACGGCTATGTGAAGCAGGGCCTGGATGGAAGACCGACCCTCAACCTCGGCAAGAGGGGGAAGATCGAGGCCCTGACCGACGACAAGCTGTCGGCGAAGCTCCCAGCCATCGCTTCTGTGGTACAGAAGATTCCGGCCCTCACCAAGGAGGAGCCCTTCGTGGCGCTGGAGGGGGTGGTGAGCTCAGAGCCTCGGTATGGCGAGTTTGTGAGGTCCGACGGGTCGGAGGGTTCTCTCTTCCAGTTCGGTCTGGCTCGAGAAGGGGGGAAGGAGACCAGAGTTGTAATCTGGAGCCCGACGACCCGGCCCGGTCTGAAGCGCGGCCAGCGTGTTCAGGTTACCAACGTCAGGGCACGGAGGTCGAATAGTGGAGAGTTCGAGATTCATGGCGATTCTGGAAGCGCGATGATTGCAGGACAGGCGTCCCCAAGGTCGGCATGCAGGGTCGCGGCAACCACATCTAGCCAGTCAACCAAGGTTCTGCTGGTACTGGGGAAGGACAGAAGGGTCGGGTTCGTCGAGGTCGGTGAAGGGGTCAAAGAGGCGGTGCAAGGCGATGTGATAGGGATAGCGCCAGACGAAACGCGGGGAGAAAGGATCTATTGCAGAAGCGCCGACTCCATCCAGCGCGCCGAGGATGACGCCTTCCCCAGTTTGCAGGAACTCGCGACGAAGCTGCAGGAAGTGAAGCAAGAGGACGTCCAGATCATGACCGAGGTCATCGCGCTCTCCCATGGAAGCGTAGAGGAGGTTCCGCTCAGAGATGGAACGAAAGTCAGGAAAGGGGAGTTGATGGTCGGGGACGACACGGGGGAGATTAAACTCGTCGCGTGGAGAGACCTGGCCGGGAGGGTGTCAGGCATCCAACCCGGAGAAAGGCTCAGGCTTGTGGGAGTAGAAACCAAGTCGACGAAGATGGGCGGCTGGTTGCTGCAGCTTACAAACCTCAGCGTGATAGAGAGGCTGCGGGGAAAGCCCTAGGTCTTCGAGCGCCTGAGGGCCTCATACTCGTAGACGAAGATTACTACCAACCCGATGATGAAGAGCACAATCATCGCCGTGCTGAGGAAGCTGTAGTAGCTGCTGATGCTGAGGAAAGGAAGATGCAACTTGAGAGTCGCAACCTGACGCGCGATATTAAGCGTTTGCCGGCCCTCCTTTCGTTTGGTCTGAATGAGCCTTTTAACCCCAAGCTATGATGGCGTGCCAGTGCCGAGGTGGCCTAGCCTAGTTATGGCACCAGGCTACACCCGTCAGGGTGAAACTCATAATCCCGGCTAGGAGGAGCGATCTGGGGAGCCCAAGACGTGGAACGGCCGCTGGGCCCAGAGGTCGAGGGTGCGAATCCCTCCCTCGGCACCATCAATCCAGCAATCGTGCTCTCGGAATAAGAGAGCCACGGGTGGGACTCGGACCCACGACATCCACCTCTTCGGGTTGACCTTACCAAGGTGGCGCTCTAGCCACTGAGCCACCGTGGCCTCGAGTCGGCACCGACCGAACTCGGTTCTTAACCTTTGAAGTGTGTTGTTGACTCGTGGACGTCATTCGTGGCCGAGGACCGGGTGGGCCTTGTAAGGCTCCTCGAGCGTTCTCATGTCTCCAGATTTCAACCGAATACCCATGGCCTCAACCAGCTCTTCGAGTTGCCCCACCTTGGTGGGGCCTATAATCGGCGAAGCGACGCCTTCCTTCTGGAGGAGCCATGCCAGGGCCACCTGGGCGGGCTTGGCCCCCTTCGCCTCTGCGACTTCTATGAGGCGCTCGACGACGTCGAAGTCTTCCGGTCTGAAGTATCTGCTGCCTAGGTAGCGGTCTTTCCTGTACCTTATGCTGGATGGTCTTGCCCTGCGTTTGTATTTCCCTGTAAGGAAGCCGCGCCCGAGCGGGCTCCAAGGAATGAGCGAGATTCCCTCATCCTTGCAGAGCGGTATCATCTCCCTCTCCTCCTCTCTGTAGGCGAGGTTGTAGTGATTCTGCATGGTTTTGAAGCGCTCCAGGTCAAGCCTGTCGCTGGTGCGCAGCGCCTTGGCGAACTGCCAGGCCCACATGCTCGAGCCCCCAATGTGGTCTACTGCGCCCATTACTCGTACCGCATCGGTGAGCGTCCTGAGCATGTCCTCGATCGGAGTGCTGTAGTCCCACCTATGAATCTGGTAGAGTTCCACTCTGTCTGTCCTGAGGTTTGCCAGAGACCGCTTCAGGTTGTGCATGACATGCTTCCTGCTGAGCCCCCCAGCGTTCGGCCCGTCGCCTGTTGGGAGCCCGACCTTCGTTGCCAAGACGACATCGCTCCTTCTTCCCTGCATCGCTCTGCCGACGATCTGTTCTGACCTCCCGTTCGAGTAGACGTCTGCAGTGTCGAAGAAATTGACTCCTAGGTCGATGGCGCGGTCTATGATTTTCTTCGAGTCTTCGTACCCCAGAGTCCACTCGTAGCCTTTGGCGTCAGGTCCCCCGAAGCTCATACACCCGATGCAGAGCCGGGAAACCTTCAGGCCGGTGTCGCCAAGTGTGATGTACTTCATGCTCAAATGATGGAGTGTGTCCCCCGTTAAACACTTGGTCCCGACGAAATCTCGTAGCTGACGACGCGGCTGTTCTGCCTGTCGTAGAAGAAGCGGGCGTTGAACCTCGTGCCGTTGAGCAGGAGGGGAAGCCAATACCTGTAGTCGTCCCACATCTTGGCATATGGTATCTTCTCCAAGTCGAACCACCTGACCGTCCCTTCTTCGTTGGACTTCGCCCTCCCGGAGCTCCGCCTGGCTATGAAGAGATGGACCAGGTAGCCCAACGAGCCGCGGCCGTTCATGTAGAACTCGATCTTTCCGTGGTAGTCTGGGTTGACTATCCGCAGAGACGTCTCTTCCTCGACTTCCCTGATTACGTTCTCAGCCGGGGTCTCCCCACGCTCGAGCTTCCCCCCGGGGCCGTTCCATTTCCCCTTGCTCATCCCGGCGTTGGCCAGCCTAAGCAGGAGCTTGCGGTCGCGGACGATGTGGCACAGAGAAGCTTCGATAGGCACCGGAGAGGTTTCAGAATCTGCCGTTGGTAAACGTTATTGTGTGGTGACGGCTGGTCGGAATCCATGGGGGTGCTCACCGCGAAGCAGTTGAGCTTCCTGAAGGCCCACGAACTGTGCAGGCTGGCCACGGCATCGAAGGACGCCAGGCCGCATGTTGTCCCTGTGATTTACACCGTTGATGGCGAGAACGTGGTCGCGGCCATTGACTACAAGACGAAGAAGTTGAAGAACCTGCGGGAGAACGGGAAGGTCGCCTTGGTCGTGGACGATTATCACCCTAACCACGCTGTCATGGTGGAGGGAGACTGCGACGTCCTAGAGAGGGGAAAGGAGTACCTGCGCCTTCTGCATTTGCTCTTCGACAGGTTCGAGTATTACAGGAAGAACCCTTGGGGAGAAGGCGAGTCCCCTATCCTGAAGATTAGACCTACCAAGGCCATTTCTTGGTAGGCTCACCAGAGGGTCCCGCTCATGCGGCTTTCGTAGGCTGACAGGAGCCCTGCGGCCGAGCACCTCTGGTCGAACGGCTCGAGGACGGACGCGCAGGTTTCTGCAAGGAGCCGGATGTAGCGCGCGGCGTCGTATTTGGTTTCGTCCTTGATTATGTCGAGAGGGGTCGCCTTTTTCGAGTCTCCCCCCTTGTCTGTGATGACGTACCGTATCCCCTCGCCGGCGTGCAGCGAAGCGCCCTCGTTCACGAGTTGCTTCACAGCTGCGTGCTGCACTGTCATGGTTGTGTATTCTTCGGGGGCCTTCGAGAGGTTGGTGGTGAACGCCAGCTCGGAGGCTGGAATCTCATGCCGCGCCAGAGCTTCGGCGTGGCCGAGAAAGATCTCGACGCACTCAGAGATCTTCGTCTTGGCTTCGGCTTCAGAAGCAGCCTTCGACAGCACCCTCAGGACGTCCATCTGGCATTTGGCGAACGCCAGTGGTGTGTCATGCCGCCTTGCCTCTATCCCTCTCACCTTCAGCTCTCCGGTCCGATAGACCCCGAAGTATTTGTTGAGCACCGGAAGGCCGGAATCGACCTTGGAGGGGAGGAAAGCAACCCATCTGTAGACTCCCTCGAATGACATGGCGAACCCCGTCTCCTTTTCGATCTCTGCCTTGAGCTCGAAATAGTCGCCTTCGTTGGTTCCCGCCTTCTGCAACCAGAGAGAGTCCACGATGCCATGCAGTACCTCGAACCCCTTCCGCTCCGCGATTCGCGCGGTGTCAATCAGTATCTTCCTGTCCCAGGCGCAGACGGCGATGTGAGCGTCGATGCGCCCGAACTTCGCGTTGTTGAAACCGAGGTACCCGAACGTTGTGACGCCGAGCCACTTCAGCGCCGCCTGTCTGGCGTTGTAGCGGTCGTAGTCGTCCTTGTTGCTAGCCGCGCTCTTGAGCTCCTTGTAGCGCAGCCGTTTCTCGACTATGATCTTGATTGCCAGTGGTACTATGCCGTCTCTCTTCTCACAGACGTTCCACCCGAGCTCCGGGACCCTGTTCTTGGAGTCGGGGCAGCATGCGCACCTGACGGTCTCCGCTGAGATGTTCTTCCTGTACATTATGTTGGGGTATAATGCACTAAAATCTAGCTCCCCGACGTTCTCGTGGACCCCCACCTTCGGCTCGAAGATGAAGCCCCCTCTGTCAGCCATCAGGAGCTCGTTCCTGTCCTTGAAGGACTCAACCAGGGTCGGCTTCCAGGGGACAAGTAGGTTCGTCTTCGACGCGTGATAGAACTGCAGGCTGGACAGGGCCTTCCCTATGCTCGCCCTGCTGGAGGTGTGGAGTGGCATGCGGCAGATTCTGCTCAGCTCGAAGAGGCCTTCGAAGCCTGCCTCGGAATAGGCGAACGAGGTGTTGACGTCGATGTGTACCCTGCCGTAGAGCTTCATGGCCGAGGGTTTGTAGTGGATCTGCCCGTAGCTGAAGTAGGAGGTGCCGGCCTTGGAGGGGAGCTTCATTGTTGTGCCGTCTCTGTCCAAGACCAGTGCCAGGCGGTTGGCTTCGGCGCGCCTGATCAGGTATGGGAAGAGGAAGGTGTCTCCGTCGTTGGTGAGGATGAAATCTGGGTCGGAGTCGTGGATTACATGCATCAGCCCGGCAATCTTGTCGGCTTCGGTGCGCCCTTCGATGGTGGTCTTCCCTCCGTCGCTTTCGAGAGCGATCGATTCGATCTTGTCCGTGGGTCGCGGCAGCTTGCCCTGTTTGGCCACGTCCACCTGGAGCGAGACCTTCCTCAACGGCGGCAGCGCGTATTCGTACTCCCACACGTCGTCCTTGAGCTCCCACCTCAGCCTGTCCCCGCTCTGCTCAACTTCGCAGAAAGCGAGGGGGAAGAGGTCGTGCTCGTAGAGGTATCCCTGTCCGGTAGGGACGTCAGCATTGTAGAGCCGAAAGGTCCCGAATGGGCCGAGGCGCTCTATCCTCCCCGCTATCTGTTGGGCTTTCTTGGCGTCCCTGAGCTTGGCTTCGAGGACCTCGGTTTCACCCGCGTCCGACGCCCTCTCGCGCCTGTGGACGACCCTCGTCCATGCGAAGTCGCGGCGCAGGAGTTGCAGAGGGACGCTGAAATCAGATTTAGTGTCAGTCCCGATGAATATCGACGGAGCCCAGCGGTCCACCAGCCGCGCAGATTCGCCACTTTCGAGTTTCAGCCAGATGACCATTTCCCCGGGAGAACCCGGGTAGAGGTCAAAGATCCACCCGCGCATCCTTCAGCCTCTCAATCTCCTTCGCCAGCCCGGCTATCACCTTGTGCTGAGCGAGCAAGAGGCTCATGAAGAGAGCCTCGGTGGGGAAGGGAGAGTCTCTGGCTTGCATGGCCGGGAAGTACTCGTGGCAGAGCCTGAGCATCTCCATGAACAGGGCCCTGTCCTCTGCCCGGAGGGCTTCGGCGAAGCGCTGCCAGCTGTCGAGCTCCTCCATGATCTCGCTGTCGGAGAGCGTCATCGATCTCTGCCCCTCGCAATCTCCGAGACGACCCCCACAGACCGGGCGAGCATCTTGTAATGGTGGAACACAATAGCCATTGCGATCCCTTCGAATTTCGATGTCCTCACCGCCGCGGACGAGGCCGATGTGTAGAGCCTGGCGGAGCTCAGCATGCTGTCGAATGCAGTCCTGTCTTTCTTGGGAAGGGCCTTCCTGTACGACTTCCATTCGCCCAGCTCTTGGGCTTCGACTATCCTGAACGACGGTATCGTACGGCCCATCAGCGGAGACCCCCAGTCTTGGCGGCCCTGAGAATCTCGCTCGGCCTGAACGTGACGGCCCCGGGGAGCCTGTTCCTGTGCTTGACGAGTTCGGCCCTGACTCGGCCGCCATTGGACGACATACGCATCCAAGCGTCCGCCCATTCGACCACCAGATTGTCGTATTTGCTGGATGAAGGCAGAGTGGCGACGACCAAGGCATGCTTCTTCGTCTTCTCGACTCCTTCCTCGATGGCGCTCAGGACGCGCCTCGCCTCCCTTTCTTCCAGCTCGGGCTCGTTGAAGGTCCCGAGGACGTCGGAGATAATCACAAGCCTGGTCCCGTAGTCTTCGGTTGCGCGTTCGAGGTGTTCTGACACCAAAGCGGCGAGCTGGTAGAGTGTGAAGACGCGGCATGAAGTCACGCGCCTCATGGCGACGGCCGGTTTGACCCCCCTCTGCTTCGCGAATGACGAGAAAGTGTATGGGTCCGAGCGGTTGCCCCCATCGATGAAGAGGACCGTGGAGTCCAGGCCACCCGATTCGACTGGAAGCTGGGCCCTGAAAGCAGCCAGTTCGGCCACCACGGACGACGGCCCCCCGCTGAACATGACCAGACGACCTTCGGATAGGGGCCTCAGCAGGGAGTCGAGTCGTGGGAAGCCCAGACAGAAATGGGGAATCGAGGAAGCCTGCTGAAAGAGCACCTTTGGTTTTTGTGGGGCCGCGGCGACAAGGACGTCCGACCAGTCTTCGGGTATGGGAGCGAGCCTGCATTCGACGCTGCCTGCGAGGGGGCGTCCGCACCCGGCGCAGCACCTGTCGAACGGACCGTTGACCGCATCCATGGGCCCCAGATTCTTCCTGACTTCAAAGACACATGTGCAAGTGGTACAGTAGTAGACGAAGTGCTCTTTGCCATCTCCCGCTTGTTCGTAGAGATAATGCAGTCTGGACATCGGCGGTCACGAGATTTCGCGCTGATTTAACGCCGGGCACATGAGTGATTGCTTTGGACGGGAGAGAGTCGGGCGAAAGTGTTGAACGTTCTTAAAGCGAAGATTGGACTCGCGGGAGCGACGCGGGGGTCGCCCAGCCTGGTCAACGGCGTGAGGCTCAGGACCTCATCCCTTAGGGGTTCGAGGGTTCAAATCCCTCCCCCCGCACCTGCCTGTTACGTTCACTCCTTCAGTTGTCTCGATTCCGGCTTGGAATTGGAGCGGGTTGCTTCATGGCAGAGGCGAAGCCTGCTACCCAGAGAATGGGCTCGGGCCGTTGTCCACTTCGAGAGCTTCTCTTGATGAGACCTCGCGGTTGCAAATCTCACAGAAAAGCCCGTTCTTCCTCTTGGTGAGTTGCGAGCTGCATGGCTTGTGGACCAGGATGGTCTCGACTGCCATCGTCGTAAATGAACTTCTGGATTCCAGTTAAAAGACTGACCAGTGATTCTTACAGAATTAGGCGGTTCCTGATGCGGCCGGTTGCGGAGCTGGAGGGCCCGGAGCAGGGGCCTTGGCAGGCTGCGGCGTGGGAGGGGCAGGCGCAGGAGGCTTCGGGAGGGGCTGTCCCGTTACCATGGACAGGGTGACTCGCCCTTGCGGCGTAATCTGGTACCTCGCCGGGTTCCCGAAGAAGTCGACTTTGAATTCGATGAAACCAAGGGATGTGAGCTGCCTTATCACCCATAGGGTGGGCCATTCCGAGCCGTCGCTGAAGACCTCGGCGACCTCGGCGTTGCTCATCCCTTCGTTGCTCTTTGCTATGGCCGCTAGCGCAGCCACCAGGTGGGGAGACTCGGCCACCTTCTCCAGTACCTTTCTCTGCCCTTTCGGATCGGAAGGCCAAGTCCAGATGCCCTTGGGCATGTGTGTGCCCGATTGAGGTCTGTTGATAAATCCTGCGAGGTGGGGATTTAATCGTGTTAACGATGTTATCAATTGTTTTTAGTTTTGTCAGAGAAGTAAACCACAGGGCTCTGGATGGCGGAAGCCATGGAAGTGGTATCCGAATACGCTGACCAGAGGACAGAGCTCGAGGAGAAGATCAGGACGCTTGAGGCTGAAAAAGCCTCCCTCCTTGCCGACGTCGCCTCACTGAAAGAGAAGATAGCCAACTTCGAACTGGCGAAGTCAGCCAGCGCACTCGAAAGCGAGGTGCAGGCGCTCAGGACGGAGAAGGCTGTGCTGGAAGAGAAGGCCGCATCATACGAGGCCGAAGCGGGGTACGCTCTTCCGCCAGTGGTGGCTGAAGGAGTTTAGGTTCTACCGGAACCTAGAGGCCTTCTGCTCGAGTTCGCCCTTTTGTTTTCTGAGATAGCCCACGAACTCCTCTAGTTCGGAGAGTTTCGCCTGCAGGCGTTTCAGTTCGTTCTCCTTGGCCGCCTTGTCCATGGACCTTTCCATGTCGCGTTGCTGCTGGGCCATCTCCCGGACTTTCGCGTTCAGGTCGTCGTTCCCCTTCTTGACTGAGCTGAGTTCCTCTTGGATTGCCTTTAGCTGCTCTTCTGCGACGATGAGATATCTCTGCCTGCTGATCACGGTAGGGAACTTGGTCCCGCATTTTGAACATGTGTACATCCCAACCCTCCTCTCGGTCATGCCGCGTTCGTCGTTCGATGGCTCGACAATCACGTTGAATGTTCGGGTGGGCAGTGACTCCTTGTTCCCGCATTTCGGGCAGTTTGGCAATCGCTGGTGCAGCACCCGAGAACGTGTTAAAGGTTTGCCGCTTACTGCTCTCTTATCGACTCAAGTTCCGATACCGCAGACCAGAGGGTTACCCTCGCGAAGGAAGGCATGTTCGGGTCCTGGGCCACCTCGTCCAAGAGGCTGATGGCGTTGGCCGCCCTGACGGCCACACTCTGCTTGGCATCCTGAAGCATCAGAACCGAATCCTTGACAATCTTCCTGATATTGCGGGGGGTGATGCTGGAATCAGATATCTGGGTGAGACTCACGACGGCCTTCGCCAGCTTTGCGTCGTTCTCCTGTTGTTTCTTCAGTTTTGCGCTCATCAAAGCAACCTTCGGGTTTCGGAGCCTTGCTGCAATTCGATGGGATTAAGTGTCTTTCGTAGCGAACCGTCTTTAATACCAGCCAGACTGCGGGCAAAAGCGTTGAGCAGAGCTCCCAGGGACAGGATGCGGCTCGCGGCTGAACTTGTCAGCAGGGGAGCGACCATGCTGGCCGAGGCGTGCCCTCAGGACGGCGGGATACAGGTAAGATATCGAGGAAAAATCTACTGCACCACTCATGACGACCTTTCTCCGATATCAGTCGCGGCTGTGGTGTCCCTTGAAGGGGTAGTTGCGCAGCTCAGAGATGTTCTCTTGGCTAAACTCAACGAGACCACTGCGGTCCTGGGGACTGAGAAGGATGCGGCCAGGCAGGACCAGCTCGTTACGTTGGCGGCGAAGTATTTCGAGTTGCTGCAGAAGCTCCCAAAGTAGCGCTTAAATTGGAAGGTTCCGAGTTTCAGCGTCGTGGTTCTTAGGCTGGGCCAAAAGGCCCCCGAGTTCACTCTCCCGGATGCAGACAGGAAAATGAGGTCTCTCGGCGAGTTCACGAAGCTGGGGACGGTGATCTTGGCGTTCTTTCCCTTCGCGTTTTCCGGAGTCTGCGATAGGGAGATGTGCATGTTCAGGGATGGATTCACCGCCCTGCAGGGAGCCGGTGCTCGGCTTGTCGGGGTGAGCGTGGACAGCTCGTTTTCACTAAAGGCCTTCGCCCAGACCTACAACCTGCAGTTTCCGCTGCTGAGCGACTTCAACAAGAAGGTCACCAGGCTCTATGGGGTCCTCCAAGACCCCTGGGTGGGGCTGGGCTACAGGGGTGTGGCGAAACGTGCGACGTTCGTCGTTGACAGGAAGGGCGCGCTCAGGCATAGGTGGGTGACCGAAGTCCCCTCGGAGGAGCCCCCCTATTCCGAGGTGGTGAAAGCCGCCCAGAAGTTGGCCTAGGCTGTCGGTTTTAATACAGGTAATTGGTCCCTCCTATCGCAATTGAACCAGGGTACCGAAATCAAGCCCATAATTCAGCTCACCGGGAAGGCGGCCGACGAGCTGAAGCTATACCTCCAAAGGCAGGGCAAGCCGGACGCAGCTCTCAGAATCTTCGTGACCGCGGGCGGGTGCTCAGGACTTTCATATGGCATGGTCGTCGACGACAAGCTGTCGGATGACGACTATGTGATCAATGTCGGCGGGGCCAAGGTCGTCGTCGACAGGTCCAGCGCCCCCTTCATAGCGGGCTCCACCGTCGACTACAGGTCGGAGAAATTAATGGGTGGGGGCTTCGTCGTAAGCAACCCCAACGCCGTTTCCACCTGCGGCTGCGGCGAGTCGTTCAAGACAGCGTAGGCCCTTCGGTCGGCCGATGTTGGCGCCGGGGGTAGGAGTCCGACCTGTGCGTTAAATTCCCGTCCGTTGGGTACGGAGCCAGATAGAGTACTTGGGCGTGGAATCTGAGGTCCAGGAGCCCTACACCAAGGGCAACGAGAGGCTGGCGGAGCGGTTCATCGAAGACCTCCCTCCGATGAGCGGGAAGCGGACTGCCAAGCACAGGACGATACTCAGGAACGTCTCATCCTGGTGGCTGAGGAAGCCCTTCGAGGAGGCCACGAAGCAGGATTTGAAGGCGTGGGTCGTGGGAGGTCCTGAGACGGTTGGATGTTTTCTTCAAATCGTCGGCAAAAACCTGACCCCTGTCTACGGGACCAGCTGCTTTGTTGTTGGCTCTGAAATGAACTCGTGCTAAGCTTAGTTGAGAGATTGATTCGAGTCTTGGACGGGAATTTTAGACGTTCGTGCGAATTCAGGGTAGGAGTGTGAAGTGGTTGGGGAGCCGTCTCTCCGCCCAGGTAGGCCGGGTTTACAGCGGCCCAGGCTCTCTACTGCGCTCTTCGTCATTCCAGCGCCGCCGGCTACGGATTCTGCGGTGTTGGGGTGTTTTGTCTGCGGTTGGAAGGAGTGCCTGCGATTTGGATGGGTTGGTGTGTTTTGGCACTTCACGGCTCTCGTCAGCCGTCGGAGCCGAGACCGAAGCTAGAACCAAGGCGGGGATCTGCTGGCGTGCTGTTTTGGGATGGTTTCGGAGCTTCGGTCGGTGAATTTGGGGTTTTGAACGCTTTTATTTTAGATGCCTCGGGTCTAGTCTCGACGTGGCTTTCAGAGCCTTCCTCGTCGCCCTCGTCCTCTCGCTGCTCTTGCTGTCTCCTTCATCGCCAGTACATCTCGCGTCAGTTCGGGGCCAGAGTGGTTCCCAGGCAGACCCTCAATTGACGGTTCAGCTGTGCGAAGTGCGCGCCGGAAGCGTAGTCCAGTCTACCTGCAGCCCCACCGAACTCCCCGGCGACTTTTCAGCAGTCTACATCTCTGTGAGCGGGCTGAACGCGAACTCTAACGTCGTGGTTTCGGGATCGACGGGCATTCCGTTGCCTTGGACTTCGGCGTGGAACACCCAGCAGGCTTCTTCCTGTGGTGCGGCCGTGTGCGAGAACGGCTTCTACGAGGCGATGACCGATTCCTCCGGGGCGTTCTCGGGATACTCCTACTGCAGCCCCACGTCGGGTGGTTTCTGCAGCAACTCGGGGCAGGGAGCTGCCGCCGCGCCTGCGGCCGGAGAGTACACGATTACGGTGTGCACTGGGAGTAACTGCATAACCGGCTCCGTGACAACGACTTCCACCACTACAAGTACCACAACGACGACCAGCACCTCGTCGACCACCGCTTCGACGTCGACAAGCACAACGACGACTTCCCGGCCGACGGTTCTGGTGACGGCGTCTACGATTGGAGCGAGCGCGGGTGTCGCGGGGTCATATGTGGTTCTGAACGCGACGGTCAGCGGCGCGGGAACGGCCGGCCAAGTTCAGTTTAGCGGAACGGGTCCAGGTGGCGCGACGTTCCCCCACTCCTACTGCACCCTTAGCAGCGGTTGGTGCACCGTCTCCGTCCAGCTCCCCGTGGGCTCGTGGACGATTACTGCGACTTTCAACGGTGTCTCTTCGTCTCCCCTCGTGGTGAACATCCCCGCCATCACCAGCCCTTCCAGCTGCTTCGGGAACCAAGCGATAAACCCGAACTCGGGAAACAACAGCTACATCTTCCTGTACGTGGCCAACGAGTTCGACAACACCATATCTCAATACGCCGTGAATTCGGCCGTGGCGAACTATGCAAGGCCCGGCGGCGTTCTGTGCTCGGTGGGGCCGCCTTCCGTTCTCCCTGCTGGTACTTTTCCCAGCGGCCTCACGTTCGCATCCTCTGGCGAGTCGATCTACGGATACCTTGGATGGGCCGCGGGCTCGGTCAGTGACGCCGGAACCTTGTTGATAACGACGGGCTCGAATTGCGTCGAAGGACTGGATGTCGACGGCGGTGACGGCCACCTACTGTATGCCGGTACAGTCGCCGGCACTAGACCGGGGGCTTGTCTGGCTCCTAGACAGTATCTGGATCAACCTGCGGGACTCGCGTTCTTGACGTACGGCGGACCGCCCGAGACGGTGGAGTACGTGCTCAACCAGGGGAACTCCACCATCACTCTGTTGGCTCTCTACCAGGCGACGCAGGTCAAGACGTTGGAACGGCCGAGCTCAATCGTCTCGGACAACTTCAATGGCGTGCCCTGTGTCTTCGTGGACAATCAGACGATGATTGAGGGCTATTCCGCTTCAACCGTCCAAAGAGGAACGACAATCACCTACACGCTCACAGGAACAGCGCCGGTCAAGGGCATGAGTTTCTCATCGATGCTTGTCAACCCGAGCTGGGATATTCAAGGAGGACCAGTACGGGTGCTCTACGTTCTGAGCCCCGCTCAAAACAAGATCTACGAGTTCCAGGTAGGCTCGGGCTGTAAATTGAGCAGCTGGAAATCGCAGCCGACTGGGCCAGACCCGATTGGAATGATAGACATTGGGACATTCTGGCTCTTCGTCCTTAACGCGGGTGCCGGCGGTCCGTCGAGCATATCATCCTTCCGCATGAACAACACGCTTTCTGCGCAGGTCACCGGAAACGGGTCCCTGACCCCGAACGGGAGCCCGACTCCTGCAGGGTTCGATGCCGTCGCAATTGGAACGGACGTTCAAAGCTACAATGGTAAGTGGCCCGGTAACGAGTACTTGTTTGTTGCCGACGCGGGCTCGCAGACAATCGACGAATACAGCGTCCCCGGAAGCGGATTTCCGCAGTACATCGGCGCCATCCCCAGCGGGGCGGGCGCGATAGCCTTCGCCTCCGGTTGGGGCGGTTGCTTCGTGACTGCATGCGTTGTTGCGCATACGGAGTTCAACGCCGTGACCCTGCCCGACGCCGTACAGGGACAGTACTATTCGTACACCATCGGGCTCGGGCCGTCCGGCCTTAACACCTATGCGAGCATGGCGCTCTACTCGGGATCGCTTCCTCCCGGCCTGACGCTGCATAGCAACGGCACCATAAACGGCAGTCCAATCTCGCCGTCTTTGATTATGCCAGGGCCTGGCGGAGGCGGCACTACAACGACGACGGGCGGTTCGGGCGGAGGCAGCGTCGCGGGCACGTACACCTTTGCTGTGAAGCAGTCGTCGGGGGTTGTGACGTTGGCTGGCGAATTCTCGATTGCGGTTCTCCTGCCTGGGAGTTCTACCACTACAACGCAAACCAGTATGACCACGAGTTGCGGCAGGTCGTGCAATCCACCGGGCTTGTACGGCGAATGGGCAACCTTCAATGAGACTGTGAACGCCCGGGTCGAGACCCGCCCACTGAAACTCAACTCGTCACTGACCGTTTCTTGGATTGAGGTTAACACAAGCCCCAGCGGGCAGAAGATAGGCAACGTAGCCTACAGCGACCGCGTCCTGCAGGTCGAGTTTGACAGGCCCGGTCTTGTCGCGCTGACAATGAAGTCGTCGCTTGCCCCGGGCGCCGTCTATGCCGACGGCAATCTCATCAGCGCGGGCGCCGAAAGCGAGATCTCGCTTGCGAACCCGGGATACTACTATAACCGGACCAGCGGGATTCTCACGGTCTTCGGCGATCCCTCTACATTGACGTTCTTCTATGCAAGCACGCAACAATCAACCACCACCTCCACGCAGGCTGCGCCCCAGCCAAGCCCAGTGAGTGCTTGGGCTCTCTCGATTATCTCGGCTGTGTTTGTGGTAGTCATCGTCTTGGGGGCGGCGTTCCTCTGGCAGAGGCGGCGTCGCATGGCGCTGGCCACTGGAGTCTGACGTACAAAACGTCGTCTCCAGAATTAATGCTGAGGGCGCGACGTATTCTTCTATGCCGGGAGAGCAAATCCGTAGTCTCAAAGAAAGCCTTGGGAAGGCGCGACCCGAACGAGCTGATGGGTCGCTTGAGAAGGGTGCTGATAGGCGCCAATCATCCTAGTGAACGTGGTCCTCGAGGTGAACTCTCAGTTCGTGTTGCGTTCCTGGCCGCATTCATATCCGCGATTTACGCCGCTCCTTGGTCCTAGAGAATCGTGAACCACGGCTGCCGTGGCGGCATAGATACGACCGTGACTAGGGAACCTTCTGTCGAGATGCCTTCCTGAGGAGTCTCGCGTATGCAGCCGTCTGCCTCTTTCCTTTCCTGACCTTGTTAGGAGCAAAGCTATCTTCCGTCTCAACTATCAGATAGTCCACGAGGTTGGAATTATTGGAGGCGAAAACTAGGTCTGCCTTGGCTCCTTTTCGCCTTCCTTTCCCCTGCTGCCGGAGCCAGACTTGGATTCCAGCAAGTTCCCATCCGCCTCCGCCAGTCGAATTGAGGAATCCGGGTGCTTCGCTAGATGTGTTCACGCATACAATTTGCATTGAGTTGGGCCAATCTAAGAGCCGTGGTCTTTCAGTACTTCGTCCAGGGGTAATTCGATTTCTTTGACTTCGTGCGTGAGTCTTCCTGGTGCGAAGCTGAAAATCAGCAATCGGTTTGGTTCGGGCTTCGAAAGGAACTGAACGCGCTGAACTGCGAAGTGGAAGACGTTCCGCTCCGTTTCGCCAGCAAGCTCTTCGACGTCCTAGACGGACTCTTCAAGCCACACTCGAGAAGCCAAGCAAAATTCTGGAGGCGTCCGAAAGACCTGCCAAGGGCGGCTTGCTTTCACGCCCAGTGGGACCTGAAGGCGATTCCGCAGGTCGACACTCGAGAGGTTAGCGCCAAGATGCCGAAGGAAGCCGCCCGGGTTATGGGTTCGTGCTGGGAGGAGCCAATGCTGAGATTGTTAGTCGGCGAAGAACCCACTGGAACCAAATGAGTGTGCCAGCCCGGTAGCCAGCGATGCATGTCCAAGACTGGCTCTTTTCGGCCCGGATTGTCGTGATTGTTGACTCTGGGCCCTTCCCAGGCGGTAATCCATGGTGCTGAAATGCGTGCAATGAATCTCCTTATCGTTGAGCGCGGTATTGATCGTCAGACACTTGAAGGAATGGGGTGTTCGTGACGGATACAGGCTTCTAACCCGCAGGGTAGGCGCCGGGGGTAGGATTCGAACCCACGCGACCCGAAGGTCACGGGCTGACTGGTCTCTGATCTCGAGTTGCGGACCCGCTTCGTGGCCTGGCGGGTTGCCCGCGCATTAACCACTCTGCCACCCCGGCCCAGTCCCGAGCCAGTTCCTGTGGGTATTATTTCTTTGAGTAGGCCCCCTTGGAGCGTTCCAAGATGCAGCCAAGTCCCGAAGCAGTCGGTGAACTTGGTGTCTTCAGAGCGTTCTTTCAAGGAACCGCCTCGTGACGTCCCAGGCCGTCTCTGAAAGGTGGGTCGTACAGCAGCGCCGTCACCCTTCTGATCTCTTTGCCGACGCCCTTCTTGTCGAACGCCTGGGCGACCTTGGTCTTGTCCCGGCGCTCCTCCAGAGAGAGCTTCCACACCCCCTCTACGGCGTTTGGACGTTGTCTGGTGTCAGGAGGTGACTGCATCCTGCGCATATGCTTGGGGCCATGGAAGCAAACTCAAGTTTGCTAACCCGCTTACAGCCGTCGTTCACGCGTTCGACGAGTCCCTGAATCTCGTGGAAGATTATGGCACAGCCAGAAGCCCCATCCGACGCGATTGAGAGATCCGTCGGCCTGTTGCTTGCTGCAACAGACTTGTTCTCGAATCCCCATGTTTAAATTGAATTCGTGCTTGGCATTATAAGTCGCGATGAAGGTTTCATTGATCTGGGCGAGCCCGAGGCCTGAGAGAACCATTGCGGTGGCCATGAGGCGCTGCTACAGCACAAAATCGATCGAGGAAATTGAGATGGAACTCGAACAGAAAGGCGCCGAGTACTGGAAGTACTTGCTCACAAAGGCGATGCAGGACAAATCGCTGGATGTGCTCGAGCACTTCACTCTAACTCTGCTGACCGAGGGGGCAGAATATGCAGAGGTCGCCGACCTGTTACGCAACTTTCCATATCTGCGGGTGACCCAGCTCAAAGGCCCTGATTGGATCGTCTCCCTCAACGCAAGGACTCTCGTGGAGCTCTGGCGAACTCCAAACGGGAAAGCTTTTGCTGACCTTGTGGTCTCTGAGCTCGATAGAAAGAGTATCTGCCCCATCTTCAACGAAGTCGCTTTCGGGGTGAAGGTTCATGCGAGTTAAGCTCCTGTATCATACGGACGTCGCCGTGCTGAAGCAGGCGCTGACTCAGAAAGGGGTCGCCTTCGAACCAGAGGCCCTGATGGACCATGTCGTCTACATGTTCGAAATCGAAGGCTGCAGCAGAGTCACAACCCATCAGTTGGTCCGGCACAGAGCAGTCTCGTACGACCAAGAGTCGCAGAGGTTCTCTGCCGCCACAAAAGAGGGCGTAGTGACCCCGCCCAGCATCCAGTCAAATGGAGCGGCACGCGAGGCCTACGACGAAGCACTCAAGACGGTCTACTCAGCCTATGAGAGAATGGTGGCAGCCGGTGTTCCCAAGGAAGACGCCAGGTACATACTCCCCAGCGCCACTAAGACGAAGCTTGTCATGACTCTCAACGCGAGGAGTCTGATGCATATGGTCTGGCAGAGGACCGCCCTCCAGGCCCAGTGGGAAATCAGAGAGCTCGTGGCGTCGTTGCTTGACCTGGCCAGAGATGCGACGCCAGAATTCTGGACGAAGGTCATAGAGAGATAGCGCTTGGTCAAAGCCTTTGGCACGGCGGGCGTCAGGGGGGTCTTCAACAAGACTCAGACGCCGGAACAGGTGTACCGGCTCGTCGAGACCATCGCCTTCGCCTCGGGGAAGGGAAGTTATGGTGTCGGATGGGATGGGCGGAAGGTATCCGCCTTGCTGGCCAGGACCGTCCTGTCGGCAATCAATGCCGTAGGGAGCGATGGCTACGTTTTCGGCGTCGTGCCTACACCGGTGCTCGCGTTCGGGACGAAGACTAGGGGGTGCATCAATGGGTTTTCGGTGACCGCCTCTCATAACCCAGTAGAGTTCTCTGGAGTCAAGGTCTTCAATAGAAACGGGATGGAACTGCCCAAGGCCGATGAAGAGCGGATAGAAAGGGCCATGGGCGTCGATGTCATGAAGTCCTCGGGGGCGTTCGGCCAACTCATCCCTGACGAGGACGTGATTGATGATTACATACGTGCTATCGTGTCCCGCCATCGGCAGGCCATCCAGCCCCTCCGCATAGCAGTGGACTGCGCAAGCGGCCCTGGCGGTCTGGTGACGCCGGAGATATTGAAGCAACTTGGGCACAATGTCGTCTCTGTCAACGCCCAGGTCTCGTGGAGGTTCCCTGCGAGGCCTCCCGAGCCGACGGCCTCGAACCTGGTGGACTTCGCGAGGATGGTCCCCACCCTGGGGGTCGACTACGGGCTGGCCCATGATGGGGACGCCGACAGGCTGGTGATGGTCGATTCTTCCGGGAACGTCGTTCCCGATTCGATTTTGACGATTCTGGCGCTGCGCGGCCTGGGTTTGCACGATGGGACTGCGGTTCTCTCCGAAAACACCTCGAGTGCGGTTGCCGAGGAGGCTGAGAGGCTGGGTCTTGAGGTGAAAAGGAGCAGGGTGGGGAAGACTTTCGCGGTCTTGGATGCTGAAGGGGGGGTCTTCGCGGCCGAGCCGAGCAAGGTGGTCGATCCCAAGTGGGGTCTTTGGGAGGATGGAATCAACGCGTCCGCTGTTATTTCGACGTTGCTCGCGACTGATCGCGGCCTCCTTGGACGTGTCATGGGAGAAGTGCAGTGGAAGTACAGGCAGACCAACCTGAAGGCGTCAGTAAGGATGGACGTCTTGGCGTCGAAGGCGCTGGAGACTTTCAAGAAGCTCAAGGTCTCCGAGAAAAGGGACCTGGACGGCCTCAAACTGGTCTTAGGGGACGGTTCTTGGGCGATGTTCAGGCCTTCAGGGACAGAACCCATCATGAGGGTCTACTGTGAGTCGAAAGATTCGCGGATGTTGGATATGTTGGCACAGTTGGCCGTTCAGTGCGTCGAAGCTTCTAATATGCCATAGGAATTCCAGCGCCCGATGCAGGAATCGAAGGCCATCGCGAAGGTCATTTCGTCTGGTTACATGCTGGATGCGAAAGCCTTCGAGATAATTAGGGGCCTGCCTGCAGGTGTGGATGCTGAGGGGCTGGTGGAGAAGCTCCTCGAGCAAAAAGCAGGCGCCGTTGGGGAAGGAAAGGTGATTACAGAGGACGACGTGTCGAAGCTGATCCCACGCGAAGCACCTCAGGGCCAAGAGAGGACCTCCATCGATGATGCTGTGGATCTGGAGGTGCTGTCAGACCCGACGCAAGCCATCGCTCCTGCCGAAGGGGCGGAGGGGTTCAGGAGGCTCTTTCGGGATAGGTATCAAAGGCTGTTCTCCATAGTGAGGGAGCGGCTCGACACCAAGAACAGCGCTACTGTTTCGGTTACGAGGAACCTGGCCCCGGGAAAGAAGGTCAAGGTTGCAGGGCTCTTGTCAGACCGCTCGAGCCGTCGCGGCGTGGTGGAGCTCAGGGTGGACGACCCCACCGGTGCACTCAAGGTGGTTTGTCAAGACTCCGCAGAGAAGGCGGCCCTCGAGGCACCGCTCGACAGCATGGTTGTGGTGGAGGTTTCGAGGAGCAAGTCGGGGCAGCTGTTCACAGACTCGGTAGTGCTCCCTGATGTGCCCGGCCACCATCCTGTCTCTTCTTCTCACAGGGTCTACGCGGTTCTGCTTTCAGACCTTCACATAGGGAGCAGGATGTTCCTCTCGGACGACTTCGGCCGCTTCCTGCAGTGGCTCGGCGGAGGGCTGGGAGACCAGGACATAGTGAACCGCGTCAGATACGTTGTGATAGCGGGGGACCTTGTTGATGGTGTGGGGGTCTATCCAGGTCAAGAGTTCCAGCTGGCAGAGAGAGATCCGAAGAGACAATATGAGACGGCAGCGGAGCTTCTGAGGAGGGTGCCTGGCCGAATTCAGATTGTCTTGTCCCCGGGCAACCATGATGCCGTGAGGCAGGCGCTGCCTCAGCCGGCGGTGGCTGTGGACATGGCTGAGTCTCTTTACGCCATGAACAACGTTCGCTGGGTGGGCGATCCTGCATATCTCAGGTTGCATGGCGTGACGTTCCTGATTTACCACGGCAAGAGCCTGGACGACGTCATAGCGACTACCCCGAATCTCGCCTATGACAGGCCAACCGATGCCATGAAGCTCCTTCTGCGGGCAAGGCACCTGGCTCCGACCTATGGGAAGCGGACCGCCCTCTCGCCTGAACTGCGGGACTACATGGTTGTGGATCAGGTCCCAGATGTGTTCCATGTGGGCCATGTACACACCTATGGAGAACTTGCTTACAGGGGGACGTTGCTACTCAACTCGGGGACCTGGCAAGCCCAGACGAGCTTCCAGTCGAATATGGGCCTCAACCCCACACCGAGCGTCATTCCTATCCTTGACCTCTCGAGCCTCAAGGTAATCAGGCGCAACTTCGGCGCGGCCAGTTTCCAGGCGTCCTAGGCAGCCGCCATGAAGGCCGGATCCTCGCCGAGCGTCTTCCCCAACGTGTCTTTGCCTATGAGCAGTTGAATCTTCTTGGTGCGCCCGCGTCTGCCTTTGCTGACTACCGAGGCCTCCACCAAGCCGAGGAGGTCGAGGTCCGCAAGGATCCCGCTCATTCTCCGCTGAGTCAGGATTTCTATCCCGAGCTTCCTGCAGAGGTTGCTGTAGGCCAGGTACAACTCGCCAGTGTTGGTGCCGCTGTCGAACATTGAGACTGCAGACAGGATTGCCTTGTTCTGAACGGGGAGTGACCGTATTGCTTCGTCGACCCTGTCGACCTCCATCTTGTCAGAGGCCTTCCTAATGCAGTTGTCGTCTATCTCTTTCAACCCCTCCCTCTCTGCGACCTCCCCGGCTATGCGGAGGAGATCGATGGCCCGCCTGGCGTCCCCATGTTCCGAACCGGCCATGGCCGCGCATAGATTGATGGCGGCATGTGAAGCGACGCCTGGCCTGAACGCCACCTTTGCCCTCTCGGTGAGTATCTCCCTGAGCTCGTCGACGGTGTATGGCGGGAAGACGAGCTCCTCCTCGCCTAGGCTGCTCAGCACCCTTGGGTCGAGCCCCTCCTTGAACTTCAAATCGTTTGATATCCCTACCAAGGCGAGGAACCCCGGGGAAAGCTTCTCCCCTGAACGGGTGAACGCGTAGAGGATGTCGTCTCCGAAGAGCCTGACGAGGTAGTCTATCTCGTCGAGGACGAGGACGACCTTCTTCTTGTTAGATCTTATGTTCTCTGAGATGCGGTCAACAACCTCGCCGATGGCGATGCCGGTGAGTGGGATTTGCTTCTCCTTCTTCAGGTCTAAGGACCTCGCGAAGTCGGCGAGAGTCCTGTATTCGCCATCCGCAAGCCTGGTATTGACGTAAGCCAGGACGAGACCGGGGTTGTTGGCTTCGGTCTTCAGCCTGTCTAAGACATACCTGGTGACCGCAGTCTTTCCAGTCCCTGTCTTCCCATACAAGAGGAGGTTGGAGGGCTTCGAGCCTCTGAGTATCGGAGCAAGTATCTGGGCAACCGCTTTGGTCTGGGGGTCCCTGAACGGGAGATGCGAGGGTGTGTAGTCTTGGCTTAGGGCGTCGCGGTTGACGAAGAGCGGCCTCCCTTCTTTCGCTCTTCGGAAGATTTCGTCTATGCCTCCGGACAACTGGAAACAGTGGAAACACTGGTCTAGATAGGTGTTTGTCGCGTCGCTCCCGCTTACCCTCTGATTTCATTAGGAATTATGCGCTGTAGACCAGGCATATCCGCGGAATAATCTGACTTTGTTGATGATAAGACGGGTTTACCGAAGCCTTTCTTCGGCACTCGAGGATGACTATCGACGCAAAGATACGAATCGGTCTGTTCCTAGTCTCGGTGGCCGTCTCCGCAATTGCGGCGGTCGCCGCAGCCCACGGGTTGTACGTGGGATTCCTGGACGAGGGTGGCGGCGGCCCCGTTTAGAGGGCCGACCTCCCTATTTTTGCGGCGGAATGATTGTCTCTTTCCGGAGAGCGGTTTCCATCTGGCGAGTGTTGAACCTCCAGAGGCCGCCTTGGTACATGTTGTAAGGCACTGTGAATGGCGTTGCGTCTGCGTAGTTCACGAAGCCCACTTCCACCCTCGACGTGAGGCTGGGCGCTGCTGCAGAGATGTAGCTAGAAACACTCGTCAGATCCGTGAGGGGGACATGCATCATCACGATGTAGGTTCCGTCGCGCAAGAGATCTTCCTGCCATAGGAATGGTATCTTGCTGACCGCCGCCTGGATTTTTGTGACGTCGGGCCTGCTCAGGCCGTTGAATCGCATCCGAGTTACTACTGTGGAGCGGATTGGTCGTTTGGTGGTGTCCTGCGCCCACCTGATTCGGTATGAGGGGACGAGCTTCAATTTCTGCACGTGTGTTCGGTAGTGATACTCCAGCGTCTTCTGGTGGACTTTGAGCTTCTTGGCGACTCCCGTGAGATGCTGTAACGAGTCTTTCTGTAGCTCCTTGATTACAAGCAGGTCGTAATAGTCGAAGTCCACCGGACGTGGCTTGTGATCTGAAGGGAGAGGGATTGACGGCTGCTCCGCCACTTTGTTCCACTCGATCTCCCATCTTCCCGATCGGAAGTTGAAGAATCTAGGATCCATCACCTTGTGCCTGCTAACCAGCACCTCCTCAAGTGCGAACCTGCTGAGAATCCCCTTGTCGACGAGATTTGAGAGGAAATCGTTGTACTGGTCCGTTGTGCCCCGAGGAAGAGCAAAGAGAGCAATATAATTCCCCTGGGGCACCAGCTTAGCGTAGTAGGTTAGGTAGCCCACCTGGTTCAATGCCCTAAGAACGCGCGGCGCCATGCCGTAGTAGGCACCGGAAAAGTCCAGAGTACCCCAATGGAGTGTCAACCCCAACTTGTCGAAGTCGACGACGGCGTGGAATTTGAATCCGAGTCTGCCGAAACGCTTCTTGATTTTGTATCTAATCGTCTCCTGGTGGGCGCCGGTCATCCTAGAGATTTGTGCGACGTTCCTTGGGCCGGCTGTACCGATCGCGGTGATTATCCGCGCTTCCAAATCGGGAGACTCGTCCCTGATGACCGCCACTGATCTTGCTCGAGACAACCTGGCCTTCTGAGCAAAAACGAGTAATTAAGCATGACATGTTCGCGTTATGGTAAAGGCGAAGAGAGATAGCCGCGGCCCTGAGGGCAGCCGTGTGGTCGGGGTCACTGCGAAGGCTGCCGTGGTTGCGATACCAATCATATTGTTGATTGTCGGCGGAGTCTTCGTAGTCTCGTATTCCGTGTCCATGTTACTCGGACTCGGGTCCCTGGGCTTGCCGCCTGCCGTGCAGGCCTGTGGCACCGTTCTGATTATCGTAGGGCCGGCTCTGGCCGGCTGGGTGTTTCGATACCGTAGCCCCGTGAGCATGGTTGTATCCACTCATACGACGTTCGTGAAGATGCTCGGTCGAACCCCGATAGCAGAAATGTCGGACCGGACCGAGCCTCTGGTCGTCGTCGGCCCCCAGAGGTACACGCGGAACCCGCTCTACTTCGGAGTCGTCCTCCTCGTGTTCGGCTGGGGCCTTTACAGTGTGAGCGCGTACGTTCTGGTAGCAGCCCTGTTGTTCGTGCTCTGGTTCCGTTTCGTCTTGATTCCGTTCGAGGAGAGGGAGTTGCTCGCATTGTTTGGAGAACAATACGCGAGCTATTCCGAAGAAGTCCCGGTGCTGATTCCCTTCACAAAGCGCAGACGATAACAAGTCGATGTTCTGTCGGTCGAAGTCATGGAGTCCGGAGAAGCCGTTCGCAGGCGCCGCGTGGTTCGACATTCCTCCAGCAACCCCATTTTCGAGGGAACTCTGGACCGCATGCTCGAACTTGCACAGCGCGCCCCGAGCGCAGGATTCAGCCAAGGGAGCGCCTATGTGGTGGTCACAGACGTTGAGCTCAAGAAGGAGCTGGCACGGCTGCAAGGGGAAGAGGGTTACAAGCCAGGGGGCTTTCACGGGCGGATCTCCGAGGCGCCGGTCGCGATTGTTGCCTGCGTCAGCGAGAGGATCTACCATGAGAGGTACAACGAGCCCGACAAACTGGACGACGAGGGCAAGGAAATCAAGTGGCCGACCCCCTACTGGTTCTTCGACGTCGGCGCTGGATGTATGATCATACTCCTGGCGGCGGTGGACGCGGACCTCGCGGCGGCCTTCACCGGGGTCTCCGATGTGAATGGCGCGAAGGCCTTGCTTGGCATTCCTTCCCACTTCCACCCTGTGGGAGTTATCTCCGTAGGAAAAAGCAAGAAAGATGTGAAGTCTCCTTCGCTCAAGCGCGGGAAGCGCGGGTTCTCCGACGTGGTCCACCACAACAAGTGGTGATGTGTGCCGGCTGCGGCTCCACCGGTCGGATGTAGGCGTACAAAAAATTGGGAGATAAGAGATATTCAGTCGGATTTCGTGAATTCTAGTTTTTCCCACTTGTTGTTGTGGAGTATCTCGCTGTGCGTCCGTGAAAGGTTCTTGGCGATGACGCGGCCACCTTTGATTACGTAAAGCGGCGGACCGAGGATTCTGAGGCAGTCGATGACAGAAAGGGCGTTGGCGACTATGAAATTCGCTTTGCGGCCCTCTTCGAGGCCATACTCCGCTGTGTTTCTCCAGGCTTTCGAGGCGTTGTGTGTGATGAGTTCTATCGAATCCGTCAGCTCCTGTTGCCCCATCATCTGGTCGGCGTGGACGGCCATGAAGAGGACCTGTAACATGTCCCCTACCCCCAGTGGGTACCAAGGGTCCATTACGCAGTCGTGGCCGAGGGCGACGTTCACCCCTGAAGACAGGAACTGCTTGATTGGTGCCATCCCCCGCCTCTTGGGATAGCCGTCGAGCCGCCCCTGCAAGTGCATGTTGATGAGTGGGTTAGCGATTATGGTGATTCCTGCCCTCGCAAAGAGGCCCGAGATTCTGTACCTGTAGGCCGCGTCCCAGCTGTGGCTGGCGGTCACATGCCCGGCCGTGACCCTCCCAATCCACTTCTGGCGGACCGTGTTTGCTGCGACCACCTCGAGGTACCGGGAAGATGGGTCGTCTGTCTCGTCTATGTGGCCGTCAATGTCTTTGTCATATTTCTTCGCCAAGCGGAATGCGTCTTCGATTGACCTCACGCCGTCCTCCCTCGTCCACTCGTTGTGGGGGATCATCCCTACGTTGTCCGCGCCCAGCTCGAGCGACTTCTCCAGGCGCTCGAGGTTGCCAGGGTCTGTTCTAATCCCGTCTTGAGGGAAAGAGGTCACCTGGATGTTAACGAGGTCGCGCAGTTTGTTCTTGGCCCTCACCAGCGCTTTCACGGTGTTGAGGTCGGCCGTAGTCGTGTCGGCGTGGGTTCTGAGCCACAGTGTGCCGTAGGCAGCCATCCATTTGACGGCTTTTTCGGCCCTCGATAGGATCTCCGCCTCGCTTAATCTTTCCTTGACTTCGGACCAGATTTGGATTCCCTCCCAGAGCGTCCCGCTTGCGTTGTATCTCGGGTCTCCTATCTTGAGGACCGAGTCGAGGTGGAAGTGCATGTTGTAGAAGCCAGGGAGGACGAGCCTCCCGTGGGCCTCTATCTCGTCGTTTCCCTTCGCCGAGATGTGGGGCGACAGCCTCACTATTCTACCGTCGCTGACTGCTATGTCGAACCTTCTGTCGGTGGGCTTCCCCAGCACCCGGGCGTCACGGACGACAAGGTCGTATTCTCCAGCCGTTGCTGTCACCAGCTGCCTTTGGTGCTAGGTGTCGTCCTGCTCGAGTTTCGCGTTGGATGGGTTGCCTACTCCCCTGACGATTCCGAATGTGGTGGCCGTGTCGTCGGCTATGTAGCCCTTCAAGAGGCTGCCATGGAGTTCGGGCTGGTACTTTGGAATTACCCAGGCGGCCATCAGAACCAAGTAGAGAAGGCCCGAGATGAGTATGGCTGAGATCCAGGCGTTCTGGAAGACCCAGTCCTGATATGGAAACAAAGTCGAGTAGCCGTTGCTCGCGGGGAGCCCGGCGACCCAACTGGCGGGGAGGTAGGTGCTTGGTGGGAAGACCAGGATCATAGAGATGACAAAGGAGACCACGGCCGCGGGATTGATTCCGCCCAAGTATCTGAACCGCCCCTTGTGATAGAAGAGGTCGTAGATTTCGAATTTGAAGCGCCTCAGGACCGCATAGTCAAAGACGATGACTCCCTCGACCCCCCCGAGTATCGCGCCGTATGTCAGGAGCCAGTTCTCGACGTAGGACTGGGCGCTGGCATAGTAGCTCCATGCCTGGAGCAGAGCGGCGATGACGACCACTATGACCACCCCCATGAACCAGCTAATCTTCTTCGGATAGATGTTAGAGAAGTCGTAGCCCGGTCCGATGGTGTCTGCGAATATGTTGACCACAATCACCCCTAGCAACAGGAGGATGAGCGTGAGGTACGCCAGGGGCTGGCTCGCGATTACAAGGGCCGACAGCAGGACTGGGTCCCAAATCGGCGTTCCGAACTTTACAATCGACGCCCCCGTAGTTACGAGGGCTAGGGCCCCTATGCCTCCCATGAGCAGGGGGAGCGGGAGTTGGCCGACGGTCTGAGAGAACTGCGACTTCGCATAGCGAGTGAAGTCGGGCATGCTGATCGCCATGGTGGCCCAGAAGGCGACGTTCGCGTTGATGAGGCCGATGAGGGCGTACCAGAAGGCCGACCCTGTTGCGGTCGTCGGGATGTTGAGGATTGCAGTCCACTGCCAGTTGGTGATGTTCATTATGCTGAAGAAGAGGATTCCGAACCCAACGAACCCTATGAACGGAACGGTCCAAGAGATGATTTGGAGTGTCCTTTGGCCCCCTTTCGGCGGCGAATAGTATAGAATTATGAGCCTGATTGCTATTGTGAAAAGGAAGGTCGCCCAGAACAGGGTCGGGACCACGCTGGCTATGACCCAGGGGAATGCGGCCGTTGTCGCGGCGTTGGTCAGGGTCGTTATCTGGTTCGTGCTGACCAGGTAGATGGCTCCGACGCACTCCGCGATGATCCAAGTGTCGATTCCCCACCAGCCTGCGCCAATGACCCCGCGTATGATCGAAGGAATCCAGTTGCCATAGATGCCCCATCTGCTTCTTGTGAGGGGGGTCTCCGGGACGCCGTATCGGGCGCCGCCGTGGCTCTGTATGATCATGGGTATCAGGACTATGAGGTTGCCGATTACCACCGACATGACAGACCAGAACCAGTCGAGGCCGAAGGAGTAGCCGATGGAGACGAGGGCCCACGATTCCACTTCGATGGCCATTCCGAACCATATGCCGAAGAAGGTCCAAGAGCCCCACCTCCTCTTCTCGACCGGAGTTGGCGCGAAGTCTTCATTCCAGAGATACTTCTCGTCAGGGAATGTTTTGTCTAATTCGAGATATCCCTTATCTTTTTCGAACCTTACGGTCTTTACCCGGTCATCAGTCTCATTAGATGACAATGGGCGGCCCGTGTTTGCATATTCAAGAGTATAAAGGTAGAGCCCAACCCCATGGCCGTCACTCCGAACGCCATCCAATCCAATTTAAGCGGGTTTCTGGCGGCCGGGTTCCGTTGAGGACCCCTCCAGGCGGAGGGCGGGAAAGGATTACCGGGGTCATCTTCGACTGGGACGGCGTCCTGTTGGACTCCCTTGGTTCGAGCTTCAACGTCTACAACCGCATCTTCGAGAAGTTGGGCGCCAGGCAGTTGACGCGTGATGAGTTCCTCGGGCTGCAGAGCCCCAACTGGTACGAATTCTACGCGAAGGTCGGCCTTTCGGCCCGTCACTGGGAATATGTGGACGATGCGTGGCTGCGGCAATACAACCAAGAGAAGCCGAACATCTACCCAGATGCCAGACGGTGCCTCGTCAGTTTGAGTTCGGCGGGGTTCCACCTTGCGCTTGTGTCGAATGGGTCTGAAGTGCGCGTCAGAAAAGAGCTCGAGGAGTTCGCGTTGTCGCCGCTGTTCGAGTCGGTGCTGTGTGGGAGGACGAAGGAGGAGTTGAAACCCTCGCCCCTTATGCTTCAGAAGACCCTGTCCGCCCTCGGGTTGGCGCCGGCTGACGCCGCTTATGTTGGAGATGCGCCCGCCGACGTCCAAGCGTCTAAGAACGCCGGGATTGTGTCTGTCGGCATATCTAGGGAATCCATCCTTGGAGAGCGGCTCCGGGCAGAAAAACCCGACCTCCTGTTTGGCGGGCTTGACGAGCTGACGGCGTTCCTCTCTGGTTCCGCCGGCAACCCATCGGTGTAGAGTGGATCGCCGTTATCTTTCGGCGACCTGGGCCGGTTTCAGGTACACTCGTCTGTACACCCAGGAGTTCCCGAACCGCTCGCGCTTGATGTATTGCTTATCGACCAGGCGGGCCAGATAGGTAGAAATCGTGCTCAGCTTTACCGGCTGGGCGTACTTCTCCTCGAACTCTCGAGCCACGTCGGATGATGAGAAGTCGCCGGCCGCAAATGTCGTTTCCAAGAGTGTCTGCACTCTGCCGAAGAAGGTGCCTTCGTTGGGGGTTGGATGGGAACCCGCGACCTCGAGGTCCATCATTTCCAGCGCTTCCATCGTCCTGACGAGATCCTCGCGGGAAATTGTCGGGCCTTCGACGACGTGTATGTGCTTCGTTCCCCGCTCGTCGGTGAACTCGAATCTGACTCGCTTTTGCAACCTTTGACCTTCGGTCGGCGTGGCTGTCGGCAGCCGTCATAAATTCGCGGTGGGTGTGAACTTGTGAACCCATCGGTCAAGCGGTTCGACCTTGTTTTGAGACGTCGTGGTCTGTTCACTGGGGTTCACTCAACCATGATCTTGCCGAGGTCTGGACAGGCTCCAGTGGAAACAAAGGGGGTTGGATTCGGGCTCTTCGCAGGTTCTGGGGCTGGATTGGTTCCAGTGGAAACACAGGGGTTACCAAGATGCCCGTCGGCGCCTGACCTTCACTGCCGTTCACCATCGACCCCCCACCCCCTCCTTTCCACTGGAGCCCGCCTTCCGAACAGACCGTCTCCACACTGTATCCTCCTCGAACAACTGGCGAGCGAGTCTAGACCCCAAAGTATATCCATCCAAGTCCGGTTACCGAGAACGGGCTCTTCTTACTTACGTAACATGAAATACTCTACTAGGGCTCTTAGACTGGAAACAAACGAACTGGAGGGGAGGGGGCCAAAACTATTCGATGCGGCGTTTGCCTTCTTCAGTCAGTTGGTAAACGAACGGCTTTGAGGAGTTGTTCCGACTGACGAGGCCTTTTTCGAAGAGTTCTTTCATTAAGCGAGCGGCATGTTCGCGGGACCTCGGTCCCCCCTTGCTGATCAATCCCTTCAAGATATCAGGCGTCGCCAAGGGTCCTCCGCCGAGCAGAGACAACGCCAACTTCTCCGTCTTGTCCAGCTCGACTCCGGCTCCTGCGGCCTGGACGGGTGCCTGCGGTTGCTGTGGCTCTTGTGACTCAAGCTGTTGCATGATGGGGCCTGGCTCCATCACAGGGTGGGGTCGCTCCTCGGCTGGAGGTGAGCGGGGAGTGGCGACCGGAAGGGCGCCGAGAGCCGAGGGGGTCTGAACAGACGCACCCGTCACCACTCGAGCTTGGACGACCTCGAGTCTCCCCATAACATCAAGGATGCGTTCATCCTGGTTCTTGAGACGTTGCTCTAACGACGACCAGAGATCATGTCCGAGATCGGTGGAGGCGTTAATCCTCTTAGAGACCTGCCTGTACCTGGCAAGAAGGGCGATGCCGACGACAACAAAGAAGAAAGAGGCCGTCAGAAGAGCGTAGGTCGTGACACCGTCCATTTGTGATGCACACGTGACATTTAACGTGATTTAAGCGTGATGCCGAAGACGTTCCACGGCGCATCAGGGCTCTTGGAGGCCTTCGAGGGCCCGGATGAGGTCTGCTAGAGCGACAGGCTTCTGGAGGAACCTGATTCGATCTGGCTTGTCTCTGACCACATCGGCATATGCGGTAAGAAAGAGGACGTCTAGCCGCGGATCCAACCCTTTGAGACGGCGATAGAGTTCGAGACCGTCAAAAGGCCCCATCCGGACGTCCAAGACCGCGACGTCATAAGAGTGCGGCACGAAAGCGGCCAGCGCAGCAGAAGGATTACTGAACGAATCGACTTGGTAGCCCTTCTTCCTGAGTCCGAGACCAACGGCTTCCAAGACCCCCTCATCGTCATCCACGAGCACGACACGTTTCGGTCGCTGTCTGACGACCATGAAAACTCCAACCAAGATACGCGGGTTACGGAAGAAGCTACTAGAGGCATATAAGATTGGTTGTTATATGGGGACCATCCCTTCCAACCATGCAAGTTCCCAATAACAGCCGGTGGACCGGGTGGTCAAAACACCGGGTTGCGGCACACTCGACGTGATTTTGTCACGCAATCACATCACAATCTTCTGAACGAGCGCGTGCAACACCACGACCAAGCGGTCCCTCTCTCCATCAGACAGTTCCCTGGCGCCCACCCCGGCCGCGTCTAAGAGCCGGCGAACGTCCTCGGGCTTGACAACCCCCAGCCAAATCCCGATCAAAAGGGTGACGATTGACTTGCGGATGTTTTCCCTGGCTTGCTGGACGGTGCGGAAGTACGAGCCGACCGTGATGGGTCCGGGTTTTCCCTTTCTACGGCCTTGAGACGAAGCAACCGCGGCCTCCCTATATCCTATCTCACCGAGAGCTACCCGAAGATACCTCTGCAACGCCTCGAGCTGTCTCGAGGTCAACATGGATTGGTCGACCAACGATTCCGGCAGACTCACACCATGGCTTGTCTGCCAGAACTGTATTAATGATTGCCAACGCCGTGTTTGCAAAAAGTTGGGAGTAGCTAGACCTAATATCCAGGAATTTGAAACCTAGTTTGGCGAGCGCGTAATATACGCAGAATGGCTGGAGTGGACATGAGATGTTACCTTATCTAGTTCAGATAACAGACGAGCGGGCGAGACAGGTTGGGTAGGAGACGGAAAAAGACCCTTCGAGTTATCCACCGGACGCTTCCTAAGGTCTTCGCGTGCCCTCGTTGTGGCCTGATCTCAATCCGCATCACATCAGACCAGGATGAAGGGTCACAAGACTTCGTATTCAAGGTCACATGCGGCAACCCCAACTGTCCGCTGCATGCGGGCAGGGAGATGAGATACACGACCAAGCGGGCCGACATAGACGTCTACAACACATTTGTCGACGACTACGCCAAAGCCGGGGCATGACTTGATGGAGATAGGCCCGGTCGAGAAACAACTCCTACATGAGACGAGAAAGGGGCCAATCGTCGCGGCGCTGATAGATCCTGAAAATTTCTCCCCGAATAAGGCCGCCGACACGGCGGCCCGGGCGATTGCGGCCGGGGTGTCCCTGATTTTGGTGGGGGGTTCGACTCTGGCTAACCAAGGGAGGCTCGACGAGGTTGTGAGGTCGGTCAGAAATCACATCCGACCTGGCCCTGGTCACAGGAAATCACACAAAACCCCCGTGGTTCTTTTCCCCGGAAACATAACAGGCGTATCGCGATATGCCGACGCTATCCTGTTCAGTTCCTTGCTGAACTCGACGAATCCATACTTTATCATAGGTGCACAGGCGCTTGGAGCGATCGAAGTCCACAAGGCCGGCATAGAAAGCATCCCCATGGCATACCTCGTTTTCGGCAACAGCAGCGCGACCAGCTTCATCGGCCAGGTGAACGGCCTTCCAACTTCCAAGCCGAATCTCGCCGTAATCTACGCCTTGGCAGCCAAGTTTCTCGGGATGAGGACGCTCTATCTGGAGGCCGGAAGCGGAGCAGGCGAACCCATACCTCAGGAAACCATTGGGGCTGTCAGGAAGGTCTATGACGGGATTCTGATTGTCGGTGGTGGTATCACGGGCGCCGACGCTGCGGCTAGAGCGGCAAAGGCGGGGGCGGACCTCCTCGTCGTCGGAAACCTGCTGCAGTCTTCAGGGTACGAGACCACACTTCGTCAGATTGTATCTGCCGCCAAACGAAACTAGCGACACCGCAATCTTCTACTTGACTGCCGGAAACCACAACGCGTCTCATTCGGGCTGGCGGCCTTGGTTCTGCTTCCAACTCACAACCCAATCTTCTGGCTCCTGGGGCAACAGCCGAGACCAAACAGATATGTAATTCCCGGCCGGACCTCTGACTGTATGGCCTCGGACCAGACCATAACCCGAGAACTCAGCCTTGGCGAAGTCGTCTCAAAGGTCTTCGAGCTCTATCGCCACAACTTCGTGACGTACCTGGTGCTCTTCTTGGTAGTCGACGTGGTCTTCGCCGTCGCCACGACGGGCGTTCATGAGGCCGCTTCTCTGCCGCCACTGCCTACCAGCCCGACTCCTCAGCAACTCAGCAACTGGGTATCAACCAACTTGGGGACCTTGGTCCTCGGCCTCATCACACTCCTGGTCGTCGCTCTGGTTGTCTTTCCGGTAGCCGAAGGGGCAACCATCAAGATGGCATCCGACGAAGTTCAAAACAGACCCTCGGAAATCAGGGCTTCGCTCAGTTTCGCGGCCTCGAGGCTTCTTTCGATGTGGGCCTTGGGGTTCATCGTCGGCGTCCTGGTCATCCTGGGGGTGATTGCTTTGGTGATTCCGGGTGTCATACTTGCGATCATGTTCTCAATGGTCCTTCCGGCACTTCTCTTGGGGAACTCGGGCATCATAGGGAGCCTGAGCAGGAGCCGCGAACTCGTCGGCCACAGGTGGTTGAAGACTTTCGCGACGTTCCTCGTCCTGGTGACTATCATCGCGATAGCCTCGGCGATATTCGGTCTTGTCAGTGCCCCCTTCGGCTCGGCGAGCAACTTCGTCAGCACAACCCTGGGGGCGTTGACAGCGCCGATTCTTCCGATAGCGATGACAGTCTACTACTACTCGAACTTGGCCAGAATAGCTCCTGCCCCAGCCGAGGGAGCACCCTTCGCACGACCAGCAGCTCCGCCTGGTATGAAATTCTGCACTAACTGCGGGGCACAACTGGAGACTTCTGCTGTGTTTTGTTCAAAATGCGGTGCGAAGCAACCGGTCTAGGCACCTGCCTCGCTACAAGGGTTTGATATAGGACCGCCAGATGTCACCAGACGAAACCAAAGCAACATGAACTTCTGTCCAAATTGCGGCACCCCACTGATACCTGGGCAGAACTTTTGCGGTAACTGCGGTTGCGACGTCAGAGAACGGCCGGCTGTCGAGCAGGCACAAGGACAAGCCGAGGCCGTCCGCGGGCTGGGGCGCAACACGCTGGCATATCTGACACCCGAAGGAGTCCGCGGGGTCGGTCTCGGTTCGACCGCCCTTCTGTTCTTGGCGATTCTGATTCCATTGCCTTTCTTCGCGGCACTCTACTATGTGACCGAAGCGGGTGCCCTCGCCGTCTATCTGGCGTTGTGGGTCGTGACCGCGTTGTTTCTGTACGACGAACTGAGGTGGCGGGGCCTGCGCAGGTTCGGCGCGAGCCCCCCCGGAGGCGACGAAAGATCATGGCTTGTCCCATGGCGGTCCATCCGGATGGCAGACTGGAACGGCAGGACCCTCTGGTTCGCCAGCGAGAACCCCGACCGTAGGCTCTCAATTACCTTCGACAGGAACGCCGCCCCCATGGTGGAGAAGACACTCGGCTCGCAGGGAATAAGACGCACATGGAGACCCTCCAGGCTCCCGCCCGCTCTCACTAGGTTCTGGACGCTCGTCCTGCTGCTCTTCATCATAGGGCAGATCACCCTAATCCTCGCAGCGATTCTTCCCTTCTTTCCTGGCGAAGAGCAGACCTACATCACAATCCTCGACAACACGAAATCCAGTATAGCCGGAACGACGTTCGCCGGAGAGCTCCGGGCCATCTTCGTAAACAACGTCCAGGTGGCCCTGGGCGGCGCCCTGCCGTTTTTGGGAACCCTGACGTACGGGGTGGCCAACTATAACACCGGCCGGGTGGTTCAAGCGATTGCCCTCACAAACCCAACTCCAGTTCAACCATACGCGGTGCTCATCGGGCTTTACATCCTGCCGCATACCTGGGTCGAAGAGTCGGCCTACCCCATCGCAACCATAGCGGGGATATTCGCTCTCACCAAGTGGCGTTCCGTATCCCCTGCGGAGTTTGCGCGCCGGCCTAACAGAGGTTCGACCAAGCTGATTCTGGCGCTGGTGGGGGCCGCCGCTATCCTGCTCGCCGCGGGGTTCATCGAGACCCTGACGACATATCTTGGATACGCCGGCGTCGTGCTGTGGGCGCCATTGATCATCCTTGCCTACTTGTGGTCAAGGATCCGCAGGCGAAGGCGAGCCTTGGAGCCCACAAGTAGTCCTTAATTCCCTCTTCCAGGCCGCAGCTCAGGCTTGTCCTTCTCTGCTGAGCTTGCCTGGGAGCGGGTTAAGACCCTCGCTCCGTTTCCGGTCAGGCTGCACGACTACTACAAGGACATCCTCTCACAATACGGGACCGCCCAGAGAGTCGCACTGATTGCGAGAGCAAAGGGGGTTGACCCGACCGAGCTGGTGGAAAGCAAGACGGTATTCGACCTCGCCGACCGGGTCAATCAGATGCTCCGCCTCGACCAATTCGAGGGGCTCGTGGACAGACTTCGGGAATTGTTACACACCACCACGAAAGAGCGCGCCGCGCTTACCATTTCACAGGAGATTGCCCTCGGCAAGTTCGGGGCCCTGGAGAGGCACGAGGCCCTAAGCTACGGCGTCAGGGCTGGCCTCGCTGTGATGACCGACGGCGTGACCGTCGCCCCACTCGAGGGAATCTCCGGAGTTGCAATTAAGCAGAACGACGACAACACCGACTACGTCTCGGTCTCATACGCAGGGCCGATGCGGTCGGCTGGAGGGACCGAAGCCGGGTTCTCACTCGTCATAGCTGACGTCACCGCAAAGAAGCTCGGTCTGAGCAACTACCATGCCCGGCCCGAAGAGATGGACCGTTTTGCCGAGGAGCTGAGGATCTACGAACGCGACGTGGGCAACTTCCAGTATAAGGTCACCGACGACGACATAAAGCGCGCCGTCTCTAACATCCCTGTCGAGATAGACGGAATAGAGACCGACCCCATCGAGGTCGTGGTCCACAGGAACCTGAAGCGCGTGGCCACGGACAGGCTGAGAGGCGGAGCGCTGAGGGTGCTGAACGACGGGGTCATCGGCAGAGCCAACAAACTATCGAAGAAGCTCGCGAGCCTAAACATCTCGGGGTGGGAGTTTCTCTCCCAACTCAAGGGAGCCACTCAACAGACTACGAACGAGACAGAGAAGGCCGGAGCCCACTTCGAGGAGGTCATTTCGGGAAGGGCGGTGCTTTCAATGCCGCGGAGCAAAGGCGGATTCCGGCTGAGGTACGGCAGGTCGATGAACACCGGCCTTTCGACCATCGGGATACACCCAGCGGTCGCCGTATTGCTCGACTATCCAGTCGTCACAGGCACCCAAGTGAAGGTGGACCTTCCGGGGAAGGCTGCCACCATCGCTTTCGTCGACTCCATCGAAGGCCCTACCATACTGACTAAAGACGGGAGCGTCGTGAAAGTGAAGTCGGTTTCCCAGGCAGAAGAGGTACACGACGCACTTGCGAAGGTCATCGACCTGGGTGACGTGCTCATCAGCTACGGAGACTTCTTGGAGAACAACAAGGCTCTGCCGCCTTCTCCCTATGTCGCGGAGTGGTGGGTGCAGGACCTCCGCAGGGCGATGGAGGGGGTGCCTGGTGCCTTCGACATGCTGGCCGTTGCTGGCATCTCCCGAGACCGTGCCAACGAACTGCTGTCGTCGGCCGAGACCATCCCGACCGCAACGGAGGCCATCGCCGTTTCGCAGGCTCTGGGGGTGCCCCTCCATCCTTGGCACACGCCGAGGTTCGACAGGGTCGGAACATCTGAACTTGCTGAACTGAGGAAGTACTCTCAGCCCGAAGCGGGGAACGTCGTCATAGACGCCAGTATCCCGCAGACGCGCTGGATCTTGAACACCTGCTTGGTCGAACACAGACTCGAAGGGAACGTAGCGGTGGTTAGTGGCGAACCTGCCAAAGTCCTTCGGACTCTGCTCAGGCTAGACGAACCCGAATTCATGGTCCCTTCAGACGACCCGGAATTCATCAAACACCTTTCGGGGATTCAGCTGGGGCGGCAGAGCACCACGACCATCGGCATCCGGGTGGGCCGTCCCGAGAAGGCGATGGTAAGAAGACTCAAACCCCCAGTGCATACCCTCTTCCCGGTCGGCAGGGAGGGCGGGCCGATGCGAGACGTCTTCACGGCCGCGAAGGCTGGGCGGACAGAAATCGAGGTGGTGAACCTGTTCTGTCCGAACTGCAACCAGAGGCGGACGACTCCTATGTGCGAGGTTTGTGGCGGAGCAACCGAGCGGTTCATGGCATGCCCGAGGTGCGGGACTACGACCCAAGAGACCTCCTGCCCCAACTGCAGGACCAAAACCTTCGACCATTCGAAGATGGAGTTCGATTTCCGCTCAAAGCTGGAAGCCATCAGGATGAAGATGCCATACAGCCCGAACAAGCCGGTCAAGGGGGTGAGGGGGCTCACAAGTCTCTCCAAAGTGCCCGAGCCGCTGGAGAAGGGGGTCATCAGGAGCAGGCACGACACTTACGTCTACAAGGACGGGACGATGCGGATAGACGCGACCAACGAGCCATTGACTCACTTCCGACCACGGGACGTCAAGGCCGACATCTCTGAGCTGGTCCGCCTCGGCTATCTGGAGGACGCAAGCGGCGTCCCTCTCCAAAGGGACGACCAAATAGTGGAGTTGAAGCCACAGGACATCATCATCCCTGCAGACATAGGAAACGACCTCGTAAGGATGGCCCAATACGTGGACGACGAACTGCAAAACATGTACGGGCTAGAGCCCTTCTACAACGCCCACAGACCAGCGGACTTGCTTGGGAAGCTGATCATCGGTCTGGCACCACACACCTCGGTCGGGGTCGCAGGAAGAGTAGTCGGATTTTCAGCGACCCAAGTCTGCTTCGCCAACCCATACTGGCACTCGGCGAAGAGGCGGGACTGCGACGGAGACGGTGACTCGCTTCTGCTGCTGATGGATACACTGCTCAATTTCTCCCTGCAGTATGTGCCTGCTCAAATCGGAGGGTACATGGACACCCCCCTACTGATCCAGCCTGTCATACTCCCATCGGAGGTCGACGAGCAAGCGCACAACTTCGACATCGTTTCCTCTTACCCCCTGGAATTCTACGAGAAGACCCAGAGCGCCCCTCCGGCCGCTTCCGTAGCCGACCTGATCGAACGCATCGGATCTCGTCTGGAAAAGGACACCCAGTTCGACGGATACGGTTTCACCCACTCCACCAGCGCCCTGACCATCAAGCGCTCTAGGGGCTCTTACTCGACCCTGCGAACCCTCAACGAGAAGATTTCCAAGCAGGTCGAAGTCGCATCATTGATAGAGGCTGTTTCGACCCGGGAGGTCGTCGAGTCAATCATCCGGACGCACCTGATCAGGGACATAATGGGAAACGCGAAGAAATACGCGACCCAGGCCTTCAAGTGCAAGGCCTGCGGCTTGACCATGAGAAGGCCACCCCTTTCATGGAAGTGCCCTGTCTGCGGAGGCGAAATCAGGGCTACCCTCACCAGGGCATCGGTGGAGAAGTACCTGTACATCGCCCAGAGGCTCGCCCGGGAGTACGACGTCGAGCCCTATCTCAAGAACAGGCTCGACATGCTACGGAGGGAACTTGACCAGCTGTTCCAGGGCCCGAGGAAAGCCGACCAACTCGAGCTGACGGAATTCCTCAAGCCGGCGCTAGCCGAATGAGTAGGCCGGAGTGTCTCTGAACGAATACCTGACTTTCTGAAACCCTCTGCGCATCTCCTTGATTCTGCTTACGACCTCCCGCTTCTTGGTCCCACCCAAGGCCAGGTGGACGATTTCCGCGACCTCTTCCATGTCCGACCCGCCCATTCCGAGCCGCGTGAGTTCCGCGACCCCCAGCCTGATTCCGCCAGGATTGGTATAGTGCCTCCCGGCTTGAAGGTCTCCGGGGATGGGTTCCCGGTTGCAGATGACGTTCTGGTCCTCCAACAGTTTCTCTATGACGCCTCCGTCCGAATACTTGGTAACGTCCAACGCCACCTGGTGCGACATCGTGTATCCATTCTTCTCACCGAGGACGCTCTCTCCCAGGGCAGCCAGGCGCTCTGCCAGAGCCTTGGCGTTGGCCACGACATCCTTCGCGTATCTGTGCCCGAACTGAAGGAACTCGGCAAAGACCATTGCCTTCGCGGCCACATTGTTCAGATGATGGTTGCTCGTCAGTCCTGGAAAGACCGCCTTCTTGAGCGGCTCAGCTAGATCGCCACGTGCCGCTATGGCTCCCCCCTGAGGTCCGAACAGGACCTTATGAGTGCTGAACGTCATCACCTGCGCCCCCTCCCGCAGGGGGTCTTGGAACTGGCCGCCCGCAATCAGCCCGGCCACGTGAGCCGCATCATAACAGACTACCCCACCCTTGTCGTGGATTGCCTGCTCGAGTTCCTTGATCGGGTGAGGGAACAGAAAGAGGCTGCAACCGAACATGGCAAGTTTCAACGACGGGAGCGCCGCAATTCTCTTCTTGGTCTCATCGACGTCGATGTTCATCGCCTCCTTGTCGAAGGCGAAATACGACACCCCGAGACCATGAACGGCGCCGGCCGACCCCCCGAAATCCTTCTTCCCATGCGAGATGTGCCCCCCATTGGGGATAGACAGGGCCATCATCATGTCCCCCGGATCAGTGAATGCTGAGTAGACAGCGAGGTTGGCCACGACCCCCGAGGTCGGCCTGACGTCGATGTGCTCCGCCCCGAACAGTTTCTTCCCTAGGGCGATTGCCTGCAATTCGATCTGGTCGATGTATCTGCACCCCGCGTAGACCCTCTCGCCCGGCCAGCCCTCGGCGTACCTGTGCCCCAAGTCAGAAGAAAGGACCCTGCGGACTGGTTCAGAAGCCAGATTCTCGCTGGCTATCATCGGCAGGCTTTCGGAGAACCATTTTTCATGAGAACGCACTTTGCTCATCACAGACTTGAATTCGGAGTCGTAAGACGGCATGAGGCGCTTCGATTCCCGATGCTAATTATGCGTTTGGACGGCTGCTTGGGCCCTGTAAACTTAACGAGGTTTTGAGCGGCCCTGTAAACTTAACGAGGTTTTGAGCGGATGGTCTAGCAGTCTTCTCGTCCGAGGAATCGAGTGGAAGGGCCGTCCTCCCACTCCATGATCTCATTCCGAAGGGAGAGGACTCCCCTCCAGGCCGTCATGTACGGCCTCTACCTGTACTTCCTCGGCCTGAGTTTTAGGGGAGTATCACACGCCCTTGACCCGTTTGTCAACAGGAGTCACGAGGCAGTGTGGAAGTGGGTGCAGAGGTACGAGCCCCGTCGAATCTTCGACGTGGAGAGGGTCCAGGCATTCCTTGTGGACGAGACCTACGTGAAGGTCGGCTCCTTCGAGGCCTGGGTCTGGGTCGCCGTGGAGCCTGTCCATCGATACATCCTCGGGGTCTACCTCTCGAGGCATCAGAACATGATCGTGGCTCAGCTCTTCCTGAAGGGACTGGTGGAGAGGTACGGCAAGCACGTCGTCTACTCCGACGGAGGGACGTGGTACCCTGAGGCCTGCGCGGCGCTCGGACTGGAGCACCGTCTGCACGCTCCGTACGAGAAGAGCCTCATGGAGCGGGTCAACCAGTACCTGAAGGACAGGGTGGAGGAGTTCGACGACTACTGGCCTTGCATGAAGGAGGGGTGCGACCTGGCCCACGTCAGGCACTGGCTCGACCTGTTCGTGGAGATGCACTACGCCAGGAGGAGACACATCATCAGGTTTGGAGACCTGGTCACGTTCCTGTCATCAGGAGGTGAAGCTCGTTAAGTTTACAGGGCCGCTGCTTGATACCTCCTTAGAAGCAGGGGAAACAGAGATTCGATCGGGGTCCAATTCGACCGGAGCAAGAAACGGCATCGAACTGTCGCACGCAAGTCCCACGGCTCGGTCCCAGCCTCGAATGATTTTAGCTCCGAAATCCCCGCGGGGGAAGGTTTGCGCTTCTAGGCCCGAACGGCGCCGGCAAACCTACTACACTGAAGCTCCTCATGGGGTCGCTGAGGGCCGACCCGGACTACGTAAAGGTAACAGGATTCCCCCGAGAGCAAAGAGTCGAAGGCTGCCGTAGGTTACCTTCCTGAAGGCGCCCTCCCCTGCAGGATGCTCTCGGTCAGGGAGAACCTCGAGTACATCGCGGCGCCCAGGGGGTGGAGGACGTCAAAGGCAGGGCTGACTTCCTTCTCGTCTCCGGCGCGACAATCTTCCCTGCGGTCGCGTTGACAGGAGGGCTGATGCTGATTGCCCCGTCGGTGGCTCTGGCCACGAGCAGGAGGTTCTGGAGCAGGGCCTTGACCAAGCTGACAGAAAACGGGTTCGTGCAGTCGTCTCAAGGCGGGACGGCTAGCACCATCTGAGACTTCTTGACCCGGTCTTCAATGCAGTTCCTTACCAGGTCGTACGCTTCCACGATTCTGCGGTCGCTTATCGAATAGAAGATGCTCGTTCCATCTCTTCGCGTCGAGAGATGTCCGAGCTGCCTCAGAAGGGCCAGGTGCTGCGAGGCGTTGGCCTGTGTGACGCCGACCAAGCTCGCCAGCTCGTTTACTGTCTTCTCTCCGGCTTCAAGAGACTTCAGGATCCGAATTCTCGTAGGATGCGCCATCCCTTTGCAGAAATCGGCCTGTAGCCGGCTGAGCTCCTCCTCGGCCCTCGCCGGCCGGAAACTGTGCAACTCTATTGTCTTTGGCAACTCTGCAAACATTCACAAATCCTAATGTGGATATAAAACAGGAACCCGATTCTCAGAAGTGGAAAGCGCCTATGGTGGAAGCGCCCCAATCGCGGCCGCTACCCTTAAGAACGCTGGAGAGGCCGGAATTATCGTATGAGCAGCAAGAAGGACAACGCACCAATGCCCGCGTCGAGTGCAGGCCTGCTCACATTCTTCAACGAAGAGACCCAAGGGGTAAAGATTAGGCCAGAGGTAGTCCTCATAGGGTCGATCGCGTTGATAGCTGTCTCAATTGTCATCAACATCATCCACTGAGAAGAAACCAAGAACCCGCTCAGCCACGGAAGCCCTCGCGAGCAGGTACAGACACCTCTTCACCCTTCCATCATTCCCGGTCCTCCTGATCTATGGCGGGCTGACATCTCTCGCACTTTCTATCATCTCCAGGGGGGTCGCCGTCGCTGGGGCCGTCTCTTTCATCGAAGTTTTCGCCGTCTTGGTACTCTCGGCCGTGGCGATTTCAAGCGCCATCCGGGTTGTCGACAGGAAGACCATAGCGACACTCCGCAGGTCGCAGGCACTACTGCTCGCTGGGGAGCTGCTTTGGGTGCCGATTGCCGCGGTGGGGGCTGTCTGCTCCCTGGCATCAGGGTCACCGAACCCACTAACCAACGCGGTTCTCTTCGGCGCGTTCATCTGCGCTGGTTTCGAGTTCCTCATAATCGAGGGCGCGTTCCAGAAGAACGTCCCGGTCTCACTCGGCCTAGCCGCAATCCACCCCGTTTCGACTCTGCTCGTGATAAGATTCTCCGAATTGACGGCCCACTTGGACGCAGCCGCAGCATCAAGTGGAGCCGTGGCGCTGGTCCTACTCGTCGCCTTCCCTCTCATGATGCGCCAGCGGAAGACCAGCGTCGGTCACGATTCACTCAGCCTCTTCCAAGCATTCATGAAGACATGGGCCGCCGGGGACGCCGACGAGCTGGAGAGGATAATCTCCGACCATTCAGAAGAAGCCGACGTCACCACGAAGGTTCTTCGGTTCAAGACGAAGTCCGGGGACATATTTCTTGTCCTCCCCGGGGTCCACCCCGGACCCTTTCACCCGGTGGGGAGTTACGACCTTCCCGGCGTCATCTCGAGGTCTTTCAGAGATTTGGGGCCTGTGATGACACTCCACAGGCCAGGCGGCCACGAACACAACCTAGCCACCAGGGAGGAGACCTCCAAATACGCTGCCAGCGTGAGCGAACTCGCCAGGAACACAACCTCCAATGGCGGAGGTGAGCTCCGCGGCCCGGAGCACGCCAAGGTGGGCAAAGCCACCGTCAGCGCGTCAGCATTCAGCAACGACCTTCTCATGACGGTATCTTTCGCCCCCCTCGGGTCTGACGACATCGACACGCAGGTGGAGGCAGACCTTGCCAAGCCTGCTTCGAGGGTCGGCTTTGACCTCTCCGTGATCGACGCCCACAATTCAATCAACCCCAACTTGGAAACCCCTGACACAGACGACCCCGGGTGGAAGCGGCTCTTTGAGGCCGTCAGAGCGCTGAGGCCCGACGAGCTCACTGTCGCCTATTCGCACTCAAGCGAGGTTGGCTTCGGGGGCCGCGGCGACCTGACCGAAAACGGAATGGCCCTGTTCATGGTCAAGAACCGAGACACCAAATCGGTACTCATTCTTGCAGACGCGAATAACTCCATCCCAGAACTTCGGGCCAAGATAGAGAGCGCTCTCAAGTCTTCAGGTTACGACCTAATCGAGTTCTGTACGTCCGACAGCCACAACCTTGCGGCACGGGGCCTGACCGTGGAGCGTGGGTATGAAGCGCTTGGGGAGGCAACTCCGCTGTCGTCCATAGCCGAACTTGCAGTGAGCCTTGCAAAGCGTGCCGAGGCCCGGCTCTCACCGGCCCTGTATGGTTCAGCAAAGACGAAGACCAAGGTCCGAGTCTTCGGGCCGAAGGCCCTCGAGGAGTTCGCGGCGATTACCCAAGCAAGCTCCACGTTCGCACGGCGGTACTTCAGGCTCGCCGGAGGTGCAGCAGTCGTGCTCCTGCTGGTCTCCCTCTTTTTCTAGGACGGCCTTCAGGCTCCGGACGAGCATGAACCGAAAAGGAATCTTCATCGCCATTGAAGGGATAGACGCAGTCGGCAAGAAGACCCAGACTTCCATCCTGAACTCCTGGCTCCGTTCCAGAGGTTTGTCGACCCGCGCTCTCTCCTTTCCGGTCTATGAGACGGCCATCGGGAAGGAAATCAAGAAGTTCTTGGCCGGGACTGTAAACTACCCTCCGGAAGCGAGAGCGATGCTCTACGCCGCAAACAGATGGGAGACGAAAGCAGAGTTGGATTCGACCCTCGCGGAGACCGATGCGACATTGGTGAACAGGTACACCGGCTCCAACCTCGCCTATGGTGTCTCGAGCGGCCTCGCGCTCGACTGGCTGCTCAACCTTGAAGCGGGACTCCCGGAACCAGACGTCGTGTTGGTCCTTGACGCGCCACCTGCGAACCTCACCCCTCGGCGAGGAGGAAAGGACTCCTATGAGAGGAACGCCTCCCTCCAAACGAAGGCCAGGAGCGCTTATCTCGACCTTGCGGCCAGGTTCGGATGGACGGTCGTCAACGCGGACAGGGGCATTGATGAGACGAGCGAGGCTGTCAAATCAGCCGTATCGAGGACGCTCGAAGAAGGGCGCAAAACCGTTTAAGACACGAAGGCCGTGAGCAAAGGAGTGGCCCTACGACCGGTTGCGGAAATCAGGGACCCTGTCCACGGCTACATCAAAATCACAGAAGCAGAGCGGGACGTCATAGACACCCCATTCGTTCAGAGGCTTCGAAGGATACACCAACTCGCAGGCGCCTATCTGGTCTACCCAGGGGCCGTCCATACCCGCTTCGACCACGTGACCGGGGCGATGCACGTCGCGGGGCAGATAGCCGACGCACTTTCGCTATGGGTGGGGCTCACATCAGACCAGATTCAGGAGATCCGCTTGGCGGCATTGCTCCACGACGTCGGGCACGGCCCATTCTCTCACACATTCGAGGAGGTCCTGGCCGACAAGACCACCACAACCCACGAAGACATTTCTCAGCGGATAATCACCGAGACCTCGGTCCGGGACGTCCTGAACAAGCACGGATTTTCCCCAAGGAAGATGTCCGAGTTCGCTGTCGGGAAGCAGTCGGCCAAGCCCCAATTCGCGAACGAGATAATCGCGGGAGGGCTGAGTTCCGACATAATGGACTACCTCCTCAGGGATTCATACTTCACCGGCGTGGAATACGGAAAGGTGGATGTGCAGCGTGTGGTCGACTCCCTGAGGGTCGCCGACAAACAACTGGCTCTTGACAACGCGGGGCTCTATGCCTTCGAAGCACTACTCCTCGCGAGGTATGAGATGTTCAAAGCGGTGTACTTTCACAGGACGGTACGGGCTGCCGAGCTCATGCTCGTCAACTCGATGAAGCTGGCAGAATCCGCTCTCCACCTGACGGACCTCTCAGACATCAACGAGTACCTCGAGATGACTGACGAACGGGTCCTACACGACCTTGTCTCCCTAGATCCCGCAGATTCGGAACAAAAGGAAGCGAAGCAGCTGGCCATCGGCTTCAGGGACAGGCGGCTCGTAAAATGCGTCTTCGAACAGCTGGTCCAAAGGAAAGACAGGGTTGTGGAACAACTCTTCGAGCGGAGCCGCATGAGGGAGCAGGTGGTGCTTGACATCGCCGAGAAAGCGAAGGTCGACAGGATGCACATCTACCTCGACGTCCCCACGACCCCTTCGGTCCCCTACACCTCTGCCAGGGAGGCGCTGACATCCATCATGGTCGTCTACGGCGAGGGGAAGAAGCTCAGAAACAGGGACGTCCCACTCGGGGACCTGCCGCTCGTCGGTTCCATCGCAGGCTTCATGGACATCCTCAGGATCTACACCACAGCCGGAGACAGAGCTGCCGTCGGAAAGGCTACGGCGAATCTGTTCTCTGACGGCGGTTACATGACGAAGATTTCCGTCTGAACCGGCTCTTCGGTCCGCCGAGCCAGATTCGCACTTGGGGACTGACAGACCTCGCATCTCTCATTGGTCGTAATATACTCGAAGAGCGTCATGACATGTGGGCATAGAAGGCAGGTTCGCCTACGAATCGTTCCGTCCAGGACAGAAAGAGCTCGCCCAGCGCATCTATGAATCGTGCCTCGGCGGCGAGACCTTAATCGCCGAGGCGATGAGTGGATTCGGCAAAACGGCCGCTGCCCTGGCGGGCGTTCTGTCCGCGGCCGAAGAGACTGGGTGCAAGGCCGTCTACGCTTGCAGGACGAAACGACAGATTGGCAGGGTAGTCGAAGAGATTGCGAGGCTCCAGACAAAGCACCCATTCAAGGCCGCTTCAATGTTATCGAAGTTCGACTACTGCCTGCTGAAGCGCCGCAGGCCGGTCCCACAGGAGTCTTTCGGCTGGTATTGCACCTTCAATGTGAGCAACAACCTCTGTTCCTATTTCCTGAACGTGACTCTCGTCGAAGACTTCAATCGGCTCGTCGGGGGAGCCCTGCTCAAGATACCCCACCATTCAAATCTGATGAGGGAATCGGAGCTGGCCCATGTCTGCCCCTACGAGGTGGCCAGGCTCGCCTTGGTGCAAGCGAAGGTCTCTGTCGTCCCCTATCACTATGCCTTCGACCCGAAGGCGGCACCCATCCTATTCGAGCGCAATTCAACCGAAAGGAGGAACACCATACTCGTCGTTGACGAGGCCCACAACCTGAGGGAATTCTTCAGGGGTCTCAACTCGGCCGTCATCACGATGGACCAGATTAGGGGGGCAATCAGAGAAGCGGAAGCCATGCTGATGAAAGATGCGGCTGCATCTCTCGCCGCTCTCTTGCGCACCTTTGAGCAGGTGATGACCGAGCATAGGGGGTGGATGCTTGACAGGTCCTCTGTCCTGCGGAAGTTCAGGGAGGACCACGGGACAGTGTGGCTCCAGAACCTCGCATTCGAGTTGAGTGCAAGTTCTGGCGCGGCCTGGGGCTCGGTAATCTACGAACGAAAGCTCCCATCCCTGATCTTGAGAGTGGGTGAATTCCTCGTTCGGCTCTCGTCCTCGGACCGGTCGGTGCTAGTGAAGTGGGAGAACTCCCTCGGGCTGGTCGACCCCGACCCGGTCGGCGGCTTCGGCGAATACATGGCGGAGTTCAGGAGTTCGGTCCTGCTGTCGGCGACGATCAATCCATCATCCGTCTTCGCGAGGTCTCTGGGGCTGGAACCGGCCAAGACCAGTACCTACGAAGCGCCAGCTGAACCACTCGTAACGGTCAGGACCGCTGTAGACACAGGTACCTCTACACGATACAAGCTCAGGACCCCGGAGATGTTCTCCAAGATAGCAGACAGGGTCGCGGCTGTAGTCGATTCGACGGCCTCGGGGGTGGGGGTCTTCGCCCCATCGTATTCCGTGCTTGGTGCGATACTTGAGATGGTATCCAAGAGGGTCCCGGATAGGCGTCTCGTATCGGAGGCTCCGGGGATGTCAGGCGAGCAGGCCGAAGCGGTGTTCGATTCCTTCAGAGGCGCGGACGATTCGGTCCTCTTTGCTGTCCAGGGCGGCAGGTTCTCTGAGGGAGAAGACTTTGATGGGGGAGCGATGGGGTCGATAGTCGTGATTGGTCTGGCACTCCCGCCCCCCTCGCCGATGATGTACGCAGAATATGCGTGCCTGAAACGCACTGGAGAACAAGACTCTTACCTTATGCTCTCCAGGCTCCCTGCACTCAGGAGGGCGTTCCAGGCCGCTGGGAGGCACGTCCGCAGACCGGGCAAGCGGGGGCTGGTATTTTTCTTCGACGAGCGCTTCGGATCTTCGGCCGCGAAGGAGCTCATGCCCTCGTGGCTGAGGAAGGACCTTCTCGTGGGAAATCTCACGCCCGCGTCAATCGAATCGATCAGCCGCGGGTTCTGGTCGGCCCATGGCTGACAACTTCCCCCTTCCTGAAGGCAATCTTGGCGGCAGCGACCTGGTCCCGCTGCACCCCTTTCATTTTCGAGCTGCCTGCCGACGTCCCGGATTCATCGACCAGCTCGATTGTCGCCCGAGGGACAGCTTTCCTCAACCCTTCGACCAGCCTGGTCGCCATCACTCTGTTCCCGTTCCCGACCCTCACCAGGAGCCTACTGGAGGGGATGCCCCTCCCAAAGGCTGCCACCCTGGAGACAACCGCCACAGCCGAATTGAAGGTGTTGAAAGCGAGTCTAGTCTGCCCGTAGAACACGGCTAGGCCGGTCCTCTTCCCAGGGTCCAAGCCTACGAGGACGACTTGGCCGTTCGCGAGCTTTGACATGATCTGGCCCTTGAAAATCCCGGGGTTCTCATCCAAGTCTTCCAGCGCCAGGGCCCGTTCCCCCAACCGTCTTGCCTCTTCGGCAGTGGTGAGTAGGACGTCGCACTCTCCGAATTCAGAGTCAGGAAGGACACTTGAGAAGGAGAGCTCTGCCCGCCTGAGCCTCGACACCAACGCGTAGTACGCTCTGGCCTTGGATGTGGCGACGCAGATTCGGTCCACTTGAAATACCAAGGGTCGACACCCGGGTTACCCTAATGAGTCTTAGCGGGGGGGAGCTTGGGTCCTTCTTCGGTCCCCTGACAGGGCAGACGACTACTTTCATTCTTGATGGCAGACGGGCCAACTTGTCCTTCGCCAGCGTGGTGGTGGAACTCCTCGCCCAGGCCCATAGCCCTTGCGCCGTCCTCGACCTGGACGCCTTCTACTCATCGAACTCTGACAAAATCTTCCAATCCATGGACGCTTCCACCGCAAATTCGACAGAAATCAGAATCCCGCAACCAGGCCTAGATGTCGAATGCGAATTCTCCCATCTCTTCGGGGCCCGCCAGAAGGTCGTGATAATTGACAGTCTGAACAGTCTGTATCATCTGATGTCTCTGGAAGATGGAAGCTCCCGTAGCCGAAAGCTCAGCTTCGCGCTCGCGAGCCTTTCCTACATGGCCCGGACCAATGAAAAGGCCGTCGTCCTGAGCATGTACCGGAGGGAGGGGATTTATCGGGCAGGGAACGGGCGGTCAATCTCGACGCTCTCCGAAGCCACCGTCGCGGTAACCATCAGGCGGGAGGAGCTCGACATGACCGTCGAACGCGGCGCCATCTGGCCCGGTGGAGGGTTCTCTATCCGAATCCCTTCAGGATAGCCATGTCGATCCCTGCGAAGACCGACACGACAATGAGGAGAAGAGCCAGCCCCAGGTAGAGGTTCACTGTCCGCGTCCTGGTGGTCTGCCTTCCGCTGAGGTACACGAGGTAGATGCCTGCGCCCCCCATTATGATTACGAAGGCATCAATGATTGCCTCGGGGATCGTCATTGCGGTGCCGTTGGGGTACGGGATGTAGCTTTGGTTCGCTACGGGGAAGAACACGGCATCGACGAAACCGGCCATAAGAGCCACCAGAAGCACCACATACAGCGCCTGAACCAAGCCGCCTCCTCTCGTAATCGATGAGAGGAACCCCAACACTGTGTCCTTCGCAGCCCCGACCGTCTTCTTGTAAACCGACTCCAGCGCTCCTCTTATCATCCAATCAACCTCGCAGAAACTCCGCTATCTCCCTGGCCCACCGACCCGTTTGAGGGTTGCGTTTAATCGTATCCAAATAATCTTTCCATTCGATTCTTCCATAGGCTCTGACCCAGAGGGGGTACGCCGCCTCCACCCTCTCTTTGGCTTCGGCATGATAGGGACACAGCTGTTGCGCCGCGTCCCTCCCGCAAACCGGGCACTTCATGGCTTTCCCTTCCCGGGGCAACCGGGGTTGATGCAGAGCCTCCAAGGACCTTTGTTTCCTGTAATGAGCGCCACGGGCCAGCCGCAGCGACGGCACTGCTTTGCGATGGTCTTGATTGCCCCCTTCTGGGGGAGAGGAGCCGAGGTGCGGCACGCCGGGTAGTTTGAGCACCCTGCAAACCGCTTCTTCGTAGCCTTCGATCTGATTATCCTCAATTCCCCGGTCTCGCAGGTGGGGCACTTCCCCAGCACAAACGACTTCGCGACGACGCTGGTCAGGGCAGAGTCAATCTCCTTCCCGACCTCTTCCTCATTGGCGCCGAGCTCAGCAAGCTGTCTTGCCAGCAACCTGACTGTCTCTCTCATCAGGGCCCCCTCCCCTTCCACTCCCTTCTCGACGGCCTCGAGCCTCTCTTCGATGTCCTTGGTGAGCCGGGTGCTTGTGATTGAAGGAGCGTATCTGCCCAGAGTCTCGGCCACCGACAGGCCAAGCTCGGTCACTTCCATCCCTCCTCCTGCAACGTACCCTCTCCCCACGAGCGTTGCAATTATCTCAGCCCTGGTAGCCTTGGTCCCTATCCCTTCTTTCTCCATCTTCTCAAGGAGGGTGCTCTGGTTGTATCTGGAAGGCCTCTGGTCGAACTTCTCCTCCACCGAAACGTTGGCCACCCTGAACCTGTCTCCCTCTGAGACGGGGGGGAGTTCGAGGTCCCTGTAGCCAGCATATCTTCCATAGTACTCCATCCAACCTGGGAATACCGTCCTTCCCCCTGCCAGTCTGAACTCGTGTTCTCCCACTGAAAGGACTACGTCCACCAGACCGCGCCGCGCCGGGGGCCCGAAGGCTGCCAGGAACCTTCTGACCACCAGGTCGAAGACCGAAGCCTCGGACGAGTCGAGCGGCCTCCTGGGTCTCTCCCCCGTTGGATGTATGGCCGGGTGAGCAGGGTCCGCCTTCGCACCCTGAACGGGTCTGGGCTCGGTCTTCAAGATTTCCTCAACCTGGGCCAAATACCCGGGAATCCTACCGACTCCCGCGAGGACGCTCCTGTAGTTGATCGACGGGGGGAGCCTCTGGCTCCCCGTCCGCGGGTAAGAGACCAGTGCGCCGAGGTAGAGCCGTTCAGCTATCTGCAGGGTCCGGCTTGGTGTATAGCCGAAGGCTCTGAATGCTTCCTTCTGCAGGTCTCCAATGTTGAACGGGACCGGAGGTCCCACCTGGATGAGGCTCTTGCGGACGGAGGTCGCCGTGGCCTCTTTGCCCACACAGTCGCTGCGAACCTCATCCGCTGCGGTTCTCGACTCTACCTTCTCCTTCGCATACCCTGCGCTGAGCTTCCTCCCTTCCTTGCCGAATGTCCCGGAAATCTTCCAGTACGGGACGGGGACGAACGCGCATATCTCTCGTTCCCTCTGCACGAGGAACCCGAGGGTCGGACCCTGTACCCGCCCTACACTCACCGTCCTATACCTGTGTCCGGAACCGAGAGGGGCTTGGGACAGGGCCCTAGAGAGATTGACCCCCCACACGAAATCGATGGTATGTCTTGCTCGCCCTGCCCGGGCGAGCCCTTCCCCTGCCTGTGGCTTCAGTCCGGCGAAGGCCTTCAACAGGTCCTCCGGCGTCAAGGTGGAGAACTTCGCCCTCAGGGCCTCCTTCTCCCTGCCCCCACAGGCGTACTTCAGAATGTTGAAACCGATCGTCTCTCCCTCGACGTCGAAGTCGCAGGCGTTCACGAATCTCGACGCTCCCGCCGCCAGCTTTTCCACAGCCGAAATCCTCCCTGCGGCTCCAGCGCTGTCTTCATCGATTAGGTCTGAAGGATACCACTCCACGTCGAAGACCGGATAGACTGCCCGCTCGTCGGAAGGGTCAGACACCCCATAGACGTGTCCCTGGGCTGAACAGACCGCGTAATCCGCCCCCCCGCGGCTGAACCTGAAGACTGTGGTCCCTTCGACCTGCTCGCTTCTGAACGTCCCCCCGGAAAGGGCGTCAGAGACTCTTCTGGCCACGTCAGGTTTCTCGCAGATGACAAGGGTGTACCCGCTATCCATTCACGACGCTATCCGACAGACCGTTTCACCGAGAATTTAGCCTATCCTAAGAGAATGACCCATCTATCTTCCTGACGTCGACCTGGAACTTCATCGGCGAAAGCTTTGCCCCGCATTTCCTACAACTGTAATCGGCTGCCTTAAGGACATCTCCCGGAGACCGCAGGTCGAAACCGGAGTAGAGCGGCGTCCCACAGGATGAGCAAACAATCTCATAGGTCAACGCCCGCACCGCTCCGCGGCGAGCATTTAGGCCTATGCTGGCTGACCGGAGTAACCGAGACTTCTCAGATACACGCAACTGCCGATTGGAATTGCGAATCTCCCTCCCCCATATTCTGCGTCCCTGAGCAGTCCTCTTGCAAGCCCTCTGACCAACACGACTGGTGTTGATTCGTCCGACTCCCCCATCAGGACTTCGGCCGCGGAGCACAAATCGTCGGCTACCCCTTGGGCTGTCACCTTCAGCACATTGCCGAAGAGGTCCACCCTCCCTCTCATGTCCAGAATCGCCTCGACCCCTGAAGTTGCTACCGCCACCCCCGTGGTCCCGCGTCTTGTCGGGGAAAGCCTGCTGTCGCAGACGACGACTCCTACTGTCACTCCCAACGAGAACTTCAGCGCCTCCCTCAACCTCCATGCCGAAAGCACGGGCCTCCTCGGATAGAGGACGACGGCCCCATGCTTGACGTTCGACTTGTCGATTCCGGCGTTGGGGGTCAGCAGGCCGTCCTTGATGGCGAGGATGAACCCCGGGATGCCGCCGACGATTTCATCGGATTCCCGAAGGACGAGTTCGCAGAGCCTCGGGTCCATCCTATGCTTCGACGCCAGCTCGTGCGCCTCCCTTCTAGGCCTGACCGAACTCAGCTTCACTACCCTCCCTTCGGAGACGGCTACGAACTTGCTCGAAACCACCAACACGTCCCCATTCCTGAGCCTGGCGCCGAACTTCCGGTCAACGAGCTCGGACAGGTCGAACTCGGAGCTCTTCGCCTCGACGACCAATGGGGTCAGTGTCAGCATGTACACTGGCGGGGCGTCGCTCTCTTAAATAGAGTCGGCCGACGCTGGCCACCATGCCGAGGACGACGCAACTCCATGCCTATCATGTGGCCCACGCAAAGATGACCGAGTTCGCTGGATACGACATGCCTCTGTGGTACACCACTACCACTGACGAGCATTTCGCCGTCAGGAACGGGTCCGGGATATTCGACGTCTCTCACATGGCGAGACTCGAAGTCAAGGGGGACCAGGCCACGGGCTTCCTCGAAGGGCTGGTCCCTACGAGCGTGAGGTCACAACCCTCCGGTAAAGCCTTCTACACTCTCATGCTGAACGACAGAGCAGGAATCATAGACGACCTGATTATCGAAAGGCTCGCCGACGACAGGTACATGGTGGTAGTGAACGCCGCTAACGCCGGGACGGACAAGCGCCACATGGCCGCCCACGCACCGGCAGGTCTCGACATCGACGACATGACGTCATCCACTGCGATGATCGCCGTGCAGGGCCCGAGGGCGGCTGAATCTCTCCAGCCTCTGACCGACCTGAATCTTGCGCAGCTCAAGAGGTTCAGATGCGCAGTCGCGATGGTCGCGGGGGAACGCGCCCTGGTGTCGAGGACGGGCTACACGGGCGAGGATGGGTTCGAGGTGATAATCTACGGAACGACGACCGAACACCCTGAGGGCGCCATGAATGCGTGGAAGAAGCTGGCAGCGACGTCGACACCATGCGGCCTCGGCGCGAGGGACTCTCTAAGGCTCGAAGCCGGCTTCCCATTGCACGGCTCCGACATCGACCAGAGCACCAACCCATTCGAAGCCGACCTCGCCTGGGTGATCTCCGAGGGCAAGACAAGCTACGTCGGCTACGACGCGCTGGCTGATCCTGCAGCCCAGAACCCGCAGGGCATCAGGAGGGGGCTCGTCCTAGACTCCGGCATCCCCAGACACGGCTTCGAGGTCGCCGACACTTCCGGAGAACTGGGGGTCGTCACCAGCGGGACGTTCTCGCCTATCGCGCACAAAGGAATAGCGCAATGCCGGATTAGGCGCGACCACTCCGACTTCGGCACGAGGGTGAGCGTCAGGGTAAGGGACGCCCCGATTGGAGGGACGATAACCAAGCCTCCATTCTACGACGAGCGACTCTACGGCTGGAAGCGCCAGAAGAGTAATTAGCACGGGAATCCGCACCACTACGATGGACGTCAAGGGCTATCATATCCCCGACGACCTAATGTACACCAAGGAGCACGAGTGGGCGAAGAACGCGGGAGGTTCCGTCAGGGTCGGCATAACCGACTACGCAGCGAAGACGCTGAACGACGTGGTATACGTCACGTCGCCGAAAGTCAACGCGAAGGTCGAACAGACGAAGTCCATGGGGACGGTCGAATCGATAAAGGCCGTGTCGGAGGTCTATTCTCCGGTTTCCGGGACGGTGACCAAGGTCAACGGCGAACTCGACAGTCACCCTGAGCTAGTCAACAAATCGCCCTACGGGGAAGGGTGGCTCATCGAGGTAAAGCCAGCGAACTTCGCCTCCGAATCGAAGTCACTCCTGGACGCAGGAACCTACGCTTCCTACCTGAACACTCTTCTGAAAAAGTAGCAAAAAAGCACGCTTAAAATAGCCCAAAGGGACGTCATGGTTCGAATTTGGAGCTACTGGACACCCTAAGGTCTTCCATACGAAGGCCAGAGGTATCGCGAAGGGCGCTCATGACCTCCGTGGTGCTCTCCGTTGTATTCGTGATCGCGGTCCTCATCCGGGCATACGCCGCGAAGTACGGGTTCTATCTGAACGAGTTCGACCCCTACTGGGACTACTACGCGGCACAACACATAGTGAATCTGTTCCACGCCCAAGGGCTCTGGGCAGCCTTCTTCGCCAACCCACCCGACTGCGGCCCAACAGTGTATACCGCCTGCCACAACATGCAGGGGTACTTCTACTGGCACGATATCCAGACCTGGTTCCCAGTCGGGAGGAACGTCGCAGCTACTTCACAGGGGGGGCTGGAGGTTTTTGGTGCAATGACCTACCTCCTCGTCCACGACGTCTTCGGGGTCCCAATCGACCTCTACGACTGGCTCGTCGTACTCCCCGTCTTCCTCGGCGCCCTGACCGCCGTGCTGTTCTATTTCCTCGTCAGGAAGATAGCAGGAGACGCAGCTGGCCTCTTCGCCGCCATCGTCTTCGCTGTATCTCCCCCGCTCATCGAGAGGGGCAACCTTGGCTGGTTCAAGTCCGAGCCCCTCGCAATCTTCCTCTTCGTTATCGCGAGCTACCTAATGCTCACGGTCTTCGACAAGGAACGCCCGTTGCGCGGGAGGATTCTTCGCTCCCTCGCAGGGGGACTCCTGGCCGGATACGCCAACACGGCCTGGGGGGGAGGGGACTACTTCAGCGCCGCCTTCGGCCTTATCTTCATGCTGGTTCCTTTCCTGAACCTCGACCTCGCAGCCTACACCCCCGCCATGATTTCGTTCACCGCTTCGACCCTGTTCGTGAGCGCGGTCTTCCCAAGACCTGGTCCTGCCATAGTGACCAACCCTGTTGGCCTGGCGCTACTCGGAGGGACGGTGTTCGCGCTTGTGGCTCAGTGGGTCAAGACGTGGGTCAAGCCCACGGAATACCGGACCACACTGTTCAAGCTCATTTTCGCTTTCGCTCTAGGGGGGCTGGCCCTGCTCAGCTTCGGCTTCGTGGGCGGCCTGACCCTGAGATACCTGACAGTCTTGGCTCCCTGGGCGCGCGTAACCACGGCCGGGTCCGCCGGTGCACTGGTCCAGTCAGTCGCAGAGCAACAACTCCCCACGGGAGCCGATTACTTCACGGCCTACGCCATCGTCATGTCGTTCGCCATGGCTGGGGCCCTAGTGGCTTTCCGACGCAAAGGAATCGTGATGATCTATGCCCTTGTTTTCGGCCTGACGGGCCTCTACTTCTCCGCGTCGTTCTCCCGCCTCCTGGTCTACTCGTCGATAGCTTTGGGCATCCTGGGGGGAATCGGGTTCGCCGAACTCGTCTATGCGATTGTAAAGCCGAGCAGCACGCAACTTGTCAAGAAGGCGAAACAGGCTCCGACATCTCGCAACGAGATGAAGGTCGTGTTTTCGATAGCCGTGGTCGCCCTTATCGCCCTCCCCGCGGGATCGTATTGGATACCTAACCCAATTCCGTGCACCTACACCGGCCAGCTCTTCTGCAACAACAGCCCCGCTGACAGTGGGGTGAGCTTGGTCAACGGAGCCACGATTTACAGCCGTTACGCGTTCAACGACTGGATACAGACCCTACAGTGGATGCGTCAGGACACCCCCACGAACTCTGTCATAATAGCCTGGTGGGACTATGGCTACTGGATAGCGGTGATGGGGAATAGGACCTCGGTGGTCGATAACGCTACCATAAACAGCACGAGAATCGCGCAGGTGGGGCAGCTCTTGATGTCGAACGCGACCCAGGCGGCTGCCATGGCGAAGAGCATGGGCGAAGGGAGGCCGACCTATGTAGCCATATTCATCACCGGGAGCATCTACCCCTTGACGACGTCGTCAGGGAGCACCACCAATTTCTTCCTCCTGCAGGTCCCCAGCGGCAACAGCTTCACGGCTGGTGGGGGCGACGAGAGCAAGAAGCAGTGGTTCATAAGAATCGGAGGGCTTGACGAATCGAAATACCTGGAGTGTCCGGGCCTCAACGCCACAGAGGTTGCCTCATCAGGGGTCCCCTGCCAGAGCGTCGACGACTTCAACCTGACCCCCTACGCCATGACAAACAGCCTCTTCGGCCAGTTCCTCCCGTTCCGCCCCGCTGGGTACATCTACACCAGCGGGTCGGGGAGCAGCACGTCGATACAATTCTCGACCAGTTACACCTTCAGCTCGAACGGAGCCCCTCCCCTCGAGGCGTTCTCCTATCCGAGCACCTTCGTCTATGGCTCGAACAGCACAGGACCGTTCAAGCTGGCCTACGTGTCTCCGAGCCTTGCCAACGCCGTGAACGGGAACTCTCCCTGTCCCGGCAACTCGCGCCTCCAGTGCTTCAACACAGTACTGGTCTATCAGTTAGTTCAGTGAGCCTTCTCTTCATAGGCCATGGGTGTGCGGTACCTAGCGTACCTATCGTCCGGTGAGTATCTCGCCGGGTGCACCGTGACCGTATTTCTTCCACAGGAAGGACATCTGTCGGCCAGGGTATACCTGCCGCAGTTGGCGCACTTCAGCATCAGACCCTTCACGACGACCCGCCGTATTTCCTCGAGATTTCCCTCTTGTAGCTGAACGCATCGTGCTTTCCGACCCCATCTTTGATCTTCTCAATCACTCCATCCAGCGCCTTCTCGGCCTGCTTGTAGTCGTCGGCGGTTATCCTGACACGGTACCGGGGGGCCCCGGCATATGTGATGTGGACTTCGGCCGAAGGCGCATTCGCCGCGGCCATGAGGGTCTTCTTGACCTGTTCGATGCCTTCGGGGGACCTGGACGACACCTCCACAAGGGCGCCCACTTCGTATTTGGGCGGGACTATCTTATCAGCTGCGATTTCTGCGATGGTTTTGGCCTCCTTTTCCGATAGGTCTGCGGCCACCAGACCTTTCTCCCCCTTCTTGGCTGCGGCCTCCAAGGCGGAATAGAGGGTCCCAAAATCCCCTTCGAGCTTCTGCTTCAGCTCCCCGGCGCGGGCGTCGTTCATTTCGAGCTTCTTCTTCACTGCATCCATGATTGTGAGCGCCCGTTCCTCCCTCTTCCACTCAATTACCTTGGCTCGACGCTCCTCGTTGGTCACCTGCCTCAGGGAGAGATCAATCTCCCTCCTCGATCTGTTGATTCGAGTGACCTTCAGGATGAGCTTCTGCGAAACCTTGGCCACCCTATCGATGTTCCTGACCCAGCCGGTAGAAATCTCGGAGACGTGCAGGAACCCATTTGTCCCGTCGTACTGGTCTAGATTCACATAGATTCCATGCGACGTGATCTCCCTAACCGTGCAGACCACGACCTCCCCGGGTTCAGGGAGGGGTTGCTCTGAACTCATCTTGAACGCCCTAGTCCTCTTCCTATTTGGCGTTTAGCCCAGCCGCTTGACCACCGTTGCTAGGACGACCGACTTGCCGCCCTTGCTTTCGGCAAGCTTCCTGCCGCACCCTCTGCACCCGATGTCCTTCGCAGAGTTGGAGAACAGGATCCTCTCCTCGCCGCAGTCGGGGCACTTCACGAGCAGGAACGTGCTCCTAGTCTTGGGTATCGGCTCGCGGTCACGCTTCATGCCGCAATCTCCGCCTTCCTCAACCTGATGCCGTAAGTCATCATCTCACGGTTGCACTCCTTGCACTTCAGCCTCAAGGTCGCTTTCTTCGTGGTCTTCGCGGTCCTGATGAGTTCAGGGAACTTCTGGCCCCCGTAACCCCGCTTTCTACCTGCTTGCCTTCTGGCTCCCCAGGACCCGGCCCTCTCCTTTCCTCTCTTGTATAATGATACAGAGTGTATCGTATGTTTGTTGCACCAAGGACAGTTTCTGCGTATTTCCTTTGGGAATTTCAACTCTTCTCACCGAAGCGGAGTTGGCCCGCTTTCACTCGTGCATTTAAGCTTGGAGGAGCCTTTGGGCCTCTGTGAGGTCGAGAACAAGGGGATTGAACTGGTTTATACCGTTTCTACAGCCGTCGACCGTTCCCAATGGGTTCGCCGCGAGTCACCTGTAAACCTCGCCCAATCGCATCTCTTCGCCCTGATATCTGACCATCGCTTGTCAGAGGCTTTTCCTGCGCGGTCCAGCTTGGGGATGGCGGCCGTCGTCGGGTAATAGAAACTCGAACCTCTTCGACCAATCTCTATCCATCGGAAGAAGCTGTTCACGCCAGACCGAAGAAGCACAATCTTGGACCTCTGGGTGGTTCAGACGAGGAACATTCCACTCCAGAGCAACGAAACCTCATCCACGGTGGCCTCGACCAACAGTTTCACATTAAGGCTTCTTACTCGCACTAGTGACAGTCAATCCTTATTATCTGTAACCAGCGAGCCTCGAACGTAACAGCAACCCATGTTCCTGGCCAAAACTGCATCTTCAACTGAATGGCGGGCGGTGGCCGCCGCGGTAAAGACACTCGTCGAAGAGGCGACCTTTGACGCCAATTCTGAGGGAATCACCTTCAGAGCTATGGATCCCTCCCATGTGGCTCTGGTGGACCTCTCATGGCCGTCGAGTTCTTGGGCAGCTTTCGAGTGCGATCGCCCTTTCAAATTCTCGGTCAGAATAGAAGATCTCGTCAAGACGATTGGGAGGGCCGAAACAAAAGACGCCGTAGAGATTTCCTCAGGTGAGGACGATAGTATTTCAATAAAATTCTCGAATGGGTACAAGCGGGAATTCAACATACACCTCATCGAAAGCACGGCCGCTTCGGCTCCGTTACCGAAACTAGAATTCGATACCAAGGCCACGGTCACCAAGGCCATCCTTGAGAAGGTCCTGGGCGATGTCTCTGTTGTCTCGGACCAAGTCACCATCGCTGCTTCCAAGGACAAGATCACCTTCTCGGGCAAGTCGGACGTTGGCAAGGCGGAGATTAGCCTGGCGAAGAACGACGCCGACGTGTTGGACCTCCAATCGGACGCGGAGAGCAAAGCCACGTACTCAATCGATTATGTTTCCGGAATCTTGAAAGCGCTCGGTGGGGTGGCCGACACGGTCCAACTCGAATACTCGAGCAAGAAACCACTGCGCCTGGAGCTGAAGCTGAACGACCAAGGGGCCAAGATGTTCTATTTCTTGGCACCACGCGTATCATCCGACTAAATCATCACTTCCTGCCGAAGCTAGCCAAAGTCAGCAGAGGCGCAGTGAATCCTATGCGTTGGCGGCGCTGTTACGCCTTGGATGTTCGGCATTCCACATGACTTCGATTTACGACTCGAGAAAAAGCACTTGAACGAGCCGACCCTCTCCAGAGGGTAGAACTCTGCGTTCTCCGTCGGGTCGGCGGCGGAGAAGAAGTTAGGCGTCACGGGAGCAGGCGGGTCTTTCTTGACGGCGCGGAACTTGGTCATGACTATCGCGACACCATTCCAGTCGGCCAGCAACCGCGACCCTTTGTAGACGCCTTTCTCGTCGTAGAAGTATCTCGGTCTGGTCTGATAGAGCCTGAAAGCGATGTAGACTAGGAAGACGCTGAACACAGCCAAGAAGTATGGAGGGAGCTCTCCCCACACAAGCTGTCCGAGCTTTGGCGGGGACAGCGTGAGCGTGCAGCAGTCCACGGGGCTGGTCGTGGTTCTGGGCAGCTAGGGAGCACGCAATCGGCTATCGCTCGCTCTGTACCTAAAGCTCATTGCTGGATGACCAAGCGGGGGTCGATGACCCGACCCAAGGCTGTCAGCCCCACCACTTACCGAGGTTGCGCTTCAGGTCTCCCATGAGCCCGGGAGGAGGCTCGAATTTCAGCGTGTAGACCTTGCCACTGAGATCGGGGGCTGACTGCGACAAGGCAGAGTGGACGTTGGCCAGGAACCTCATCACCACTTCGGGGTCGTTCCTCCACCTCTTCTCGACAAGGCGGAGTTCGCTCCTCCGGTGGAACGAGGGCGGGATGTCCAAGATGGAGTTGAGCATGACTCTAGCCCTGACCTCGTCGTTACTCAGGATTCCGACGGTGAAGCACCAGCCGTCATCTTCTCCATCCTTGTGCTTGGTGGTGACGACGATGTGCCCGTAGACGACGACGCCGTCCTTAGGGTCGAACTTCCGCACCATGAGGTAGCAGACAGGCTGCCCTTCGCCGTTCTCATCTGGAAGGTACCAGACTCTGAACCTGTCAGTGAGCGGGTTCCATTCTCCCCTCGAAAGGTAGGCGATGTCGACGTCGAGAGGGGCGAAGGGGACCCCCACGACGAGCGAATACACCTCCGTTCCCTGGCCGCTGAGGTATGCATTCAGTGGGACCCTCAAACAGAACAATATACCCCTCCGCTACTTAACGCCCAAGGTCCACGGATGCCCTTATCTGCCGGACACCGAGGGAAAGGCGCAAAATGAACGAATCTACCAAGGCCTTCCTCAAATCTGCTTATCGCGAATTCTACTTCGCACATGGAATCGACAGGATCGAGTTCCCCGACGAGCTCTCTTTCCGCGAATTCGGGTACATCCCCTTCGGAGGCGGCATGGTCCGGCACCTTTCCTTCAGGAGCAGCGGCGAAGCGCTGGCCGAGATTCTGAAGCAGTCCCCATCGTCAGTCTACTGTTCGAACGCCCGCTACGAGTCGCCCACGAGGCCCATCGAAGAGAAGGGGTGGCTGGGGGCTGAACTGATCTTCGACATTGATGCCACCGACATACCGACTCCCTGCAAGAGGGGTCACGACCTGTGGTATTGCGAGAAGTGCCACGCATCCGGGAAGCTTCCTCGCCCCGCGAAGTGCACGAAGTGCGGCGGCCCCTCGGTCGAATTCCATGGGACATGTGAAACCTGCCTCGACGCCGCAAAGGACCATGCAAGGCGCGTCGTCGGCTTCCTGACTGGGGACTTCGGGGTCGAACCGGGGGCCATCAGGGTGTACTTCTCCGGGAACCGTGGTTACCATCTGCACGTCTACGACAAGAGGTTCGAGCCCCTGGACCCACAGGCCAGGGGCGAAATAGCAGAGTACATGCGCGGCTCGTCTCTTCCCCTCAGCCAGACCATAGCGTCGACGCTCAGAAGGAGGCCTCCCACAGGGCCGGAAGGAGCCGGGTGGACGAGGAAGATCACAGGCTATGTTGATGAACGCCGGCAGAGCTACGGGGGCACCCTGCAGAAGCTCGTATCAGAGGCAATATCTTCACAGCGAGCGATGGTGGACGCGTCGGTCACCACGGACATACACCGCGTCTTCAGGCTCGCCGGCACCCTGCACGGGGACACCGGGATGGCGAAGACGAGGGTGGAGTCGTTGGACAGGTTCGACCCCCAGGAAGACCCTGTAGTGCTCAGCGCCAAGACCGTGAACGTCCGAGTCGGGTTCTTCCCTCGCTTCAGGATGAAACATCGTGACTTCGGGCCGTTTCAGAAACAGGAAACCGTCGAACTGCCGACCTTTGCGGCGGTCTCGATAATAACCCGCGGCCTCGGGGAGGTCGTGTAAATGCCTGAAAACACCCTTGAATACCTGAAGAGGCGGCTCGAATCAGAGTCGCAGTCGGAGGGATTGCTCCCACTCCCGAATGACTTCTACTCGTCTCTGGCGGCATACAGCCAGAAGCTCAAGAGGTCTGCCGGGTCCGGGAGCTCTGAGATGGTCGTACATCTGACGGCAACCCAGTCGCGGATGGTCGAGTCCATGGTCAGACAGCTGCTCAGACTCCGGACGCAGAAGGCCACGAAGCAGAACGCGCTGCTGCAGCTCCTCCCGGAGGAGAGGTACGTCTGCTCGGCCGAGCAGAAGTTCCAGAGGCGTTTCAAGACTATGGTGGAGGCGGTGTCATCTGGTCAGCCGTCCTTCGTGGAGTTTGCCCACCTGAGCGAAGCCCAACGGAACGTCACCGTGAAGTTCGTCAAGCATGTCAACGAGCTGATTGGGCTCGACATGAGGCGCTACGGGCCGTTCGAGGCTGAAGATGTGGCGTCGATTCCTGCGGCCAGCGCTGACATCCTGATAGCCGGGGGGGATGCGATGGAAATCTACACCCGGGACGACGTCTAGCTACGAGTAACTGCGCCACGTATGGCTGCACTTGACGCATCTGTAGAACTGAGTGGGGGGTTCGTCTCCACTCCTGGTCTGCAGGAACCACCAGAAGGCCTCGGCATGTCCGCACTTCGGGCATTCAATCTTAGTAGTCGGGAGGGAGTTGAGCTTCGCCTCTTTGTCCCCCACCACCTTGATTTGGGGGGTGTTGGCCAGCTCCTCCTCAGTAGACTGCTTCACAGTCTGGGTAGGGGGTTTACTGGAGTAGCCGCAGTTGTCGCAGACGTATGTGATGGTGACTTCTTTCGCTCCCTTCACCTGTTTGAGCTTGAGCCTCGTTCCGCACTTCGGGCAGAACTTCAGAGTCAGGAAGACCCACCGCCCAGGGCCTTCTTGACGCCGTCGTACAGCTCCTTGGTGGTCTCCATCGCTCTTTCTACGCTGTTCGCAAACACCTTCTCGGGCTTTGTGCGCTGGGCCCTCACCTTCAAAACCAGCTTCTTGATGAGAGGGTGCGGAGGAAGGACGCCGGCGAAGGTGACGCTCTTCTCCTCCAGCAGCTCGTGATGAACTATCTCAGCCAGAGAATAATCCTCGTCCGTTATCTCCACAGTAAGGCCCTTCTCCTCTTCGCTGGTCGATTGTATCTGCAATTTTACTGAGCGCCCTTTGGATTCTTGTTATTAAGCTGATGGGAACATCCGTTTCAAATGGGGCTGTTTCAACGGTTGCCTATGGCTGGATGGGTGTGTTCCCGAAGTCCCGGGCCAGCTTCCGCTCCTCGACGTTCCCGCACTCGACGCACTTCGCCCTGGTGGCGCTCCCTCTAAGCAGGGGCTTGCCGCAGTTCCCACAAAGAGCCGCCACCACCCCCATGTCCGGCTCGTCTATGGTGAGGTGGATGATGCCGTTGAGGAGGCTGAAGACCCGGCACCTGACTATGTCCCCGAGCTTCACGGGGGTCGTCCTTCGGGCGCCCCGCCCCCCGCCGGATAGGCCTCTGAGTGAGAGCATACCTGTGAAGTCCTTGTAGGTCTGCTTCCCGTTGAGGAAGAATATGTGGACGTTGGCAGAGTTAGCCTGTGCGGCATCGACCTGCCCTGTGACCCAGTCGTCCACCTTGATCACCTCGGGCTCGACGGCCGGCCTGACAGAGATTTCCATGTTCTTCGCGTCTTTTACGACGGACCCGGCCGTGAGTGCCCGAATCACGCCAGAGTTGTCATAGGCGTGCCGGCCTGGGAGGAACTCCTCAGAGACTGCCAGCTTGTCCCCAGGTAGGACTACGGACTGTTTCTTGGCTTCCTTCATTTGATTAATCCCACTGTCAATTCTATCCACTTCGACCTTTCGAGGAACTCCCCCGGTTCCCTCCCCTCAATAAGCGCAACCAAAGCGTCCGCCTGGGGGATTGAGAGCACCGGCCTGTCGAATGTGAACCCGTCTATAGATATCCGCGGGCACGCAGTCTGGATGAATGCCTCTATCTCCCGGTGAGGAGCGAGCCGCTCTGCGGTGACGTCCCTCATGGCCAGCTGAACGACCTTCCTCCCACTCATCTCAAGCCGCTTTGAAATCCACCTGCTCCTCCCAAGCATCTTCTGTCCCTCCTTCAGGCCAGTTATGACGCCGAACACCCTGGCGTCCAGCGCCTTGTACGTTGCCAGTACCGCCCTCTTCCTCCTTTCGTCTGCAGCCCCCTTCATGTCGATGACTTCATTCATATACGGATCCAGCATGAAAGTCGGCTTCCCGGTGGCAAGCGCCAGGCCGACCGCATGGAATTCACTCTCACCCAGAAGGGCGAACGCATCGACCTTGCCGCGGATCGGGTGGGAAGTCGAGAAGTCGCAGCCGAAGACCTGCCCCTCCAACATGAGGTTGTTCTCCTTCCCTATCACGACCTGGAACCCCTTCGCCTCCAATCTCTCCTTCACATGCTCCAGCTGGTGAAGATGCTGGCTGAACGTGGCCAGCCCGATGCGCCTGTACTTCGCCAACGTCTTCGCGGCCGTTTCGACCACCTCGTCGAACTTCACATCGTCGACCGCATCCACCAGGTAGGTGTAGTCTCCCACTTCGGTGACCGCGGCGTTGTGCCCGATGTGGAGGGCGAGGTCTGCCTGGAGGGCTTCGACGTCTCCTTCGACCGTATCGCAGATGCCGAAGCAGCTGTCGCCTGAGAGGATGCTCGTCACGCCGTACTTCTCTTTGACCCTCTCCATCAGCTCCTTCGTCTGCCTGAGGAGCCCTCCGGGGGCGTTCACGAGGACGACCTTGGGTTTCTTGGCCTCGATTATTCGGAAGACTCTTGCCTCGTCTATCGCCACAGTCAAGAGGATTCCATCCGCGGCATCAGTTCTGTGCCGGAGCTGCCATCGGTTTCTCCAGCTTCACCACTTCCATCCTTGTCTTCATGGGCAGTTTCGTCGAAGCTGCTTTCATCGCTTCCTTCCCTTTCTCGAGGTTCTCCGCCTTCAGGCTGAGTTCGAGGACGGTGTCGCCGATGTCCACCCTGGCCGCCAGCCCGATAGGCTTACCGAAGGCCTTCCTCATCCCTTCCTGGAGCCTGTCTGCGCCGGCAGTGGCTATCATCTTGTTCTCTCTGAGAACGAGGTGTGGATATGAAACGACTCTCAGAAGGAAGTTCTCTTCGCCGACCAGCGCGACTTTCTTACTCGCTGCAACCCTTGCGGCCTCCAGGGCGTTATGTCTTATCTGCACTTTACCTTCCGAAATTAGCTTGAATAGATAATCGTAGTCTGATCTATACTTACCAGTAGAAAAACGGGCGACCTTGGGGTTTGGAGCCCCGGGGGCGAACTTCTTGTTGTAGAACATCCCTTTGTGCTCTCTGTAGTTCTTGCCATGCGTACCCCATCGTCACCTCAATTTTCGCCTTCCAAGGCAGGTAATTAAGCTTCAGCACCTCTGCTGGGGTGTCTTCTGCGTCTTCTGATGGGGAACTCTCTCGACCGCCATGCTCTCGCCCGGCGGGCGAAAAAATCCGAGCGCTCGTTCTGCCTCTTTTCTCTTCCCGAACTCGAACAATCAGGCGACCGAGTCACGTCTGGCGGTAGGCTTCGGTATGAGCATCGCGGCCATCCCAGAAACGAGGGCTACGACCGCCATCACTTCGAAAGACGATCCGAGTTTGCTGTAATCATTCAGCGCCAAAGCGTAGACCAAGAGCGGGCCCAAAGCAGTCCCTCCGGAAGATCCCAATCCCCATACAAGGGAGTTTCCAATGGCCGACCCGCCATGCTCAGAGTAGTCGGACGCCAGAGCCATCAACAGGGGGAAGCCACTGTAGGCGAAGAAGCCAAACAGGGAGAGCCAGGCGACGCTCACCGCCCCGCCCGAACTGACATAGCCGAATACAGACCCTGCCGCTCCGAGTGTGGAGATGGCAAACACCAGCCTATGGTCGAGCCTGTCGGTGAGGAACCCGAAGAAAGGCTGGCCCACTATGGCCGAAGCATAGTAGGCAAAGATCGCCACTCCCAACAAAGCACCAAGTCCGAGGCCTCTCTGGCTGGAGAGGAATGTGGGAGCATATTGAGCAATGCCGAAAAGCGACGCAGACCTGACAAACGATACCACCAGAAGCACGACCATGGGCTTCGTGAACGATCCCTTAACCGACGCCCGCACCCCTCCGCTCTTCTTAGAACCGAATTCGGCCCTTCCAAGTCCTGCCCAGATTAACAGGGCTGCGCCAATCCCCACCAACCCGAAGAAGGCGAGGCCGCCCGCCTGTGTCAGAAAAGGAGCAACCACAATCAAGAAGATCGGTGGATAGATGGCTCTCCCCAGGCTTCCCATGGCACCGTTCACCCCCAGAGCCCTCCCCGCGGTGCCGCGTCCAAACTCGGTTTGCAGTATGCTGGCTCCCAATGGATGATAGAAGGCGCCTCCGAATCCCATGACCAAATCACACAGGAGGGCAAGGGCGAAGAGCTCCACCCCACTCGTGTAGGCTGCGACGAAGAAGAACCCCACAAGACCAAAGCCGAGGCATGATATTCCTAACGCCATCAGCCTCCCCGGCGCCCCAGACCTGTCAGCCCACCTCCCTGCATAAATGCTGAAAATCATCGTAGCAAAGGGATAGAGGAAAAGCAGAAGCGATACTTCCAGCACGCTGAGCCCATTGAGAGAGGCGAAAATTGCGACGATGACGGGGATGAAGAAGCCAGACCCATCGTTCACGAAGTGCCCGAGCGAAGTGAAAGCCAGTGCCCTGGCCCTAGTAATACTCAGGCCCGCGACCACCTTCGGGCTAATTTCACATTCAGCTGTTCGAGGATGGGTTTTTAGGGCTTAGTCAGCCGTGTTGCCATCCGATGCCCGCCCTACCTAGTGCAGGCTCGGGATTGCCGCACAAAGGGTATAGTAAGTCGGCGGGCCGTGCCCAGACGGATGGATGTCAGATGTGACGTGCTTGTCATCGGCGCCGGCATCATGGGGATGGCTTCCGCATACCATCTCAAGAAGAACAACCCGGGGAAGGACATCCTTGTCATCGACCGTTACGGCGCGCCGGGGCAGGGGAACACCGGGAGGAGCAACGCGATGTTCAGGAACACGTTCTCATCGAAAGACAACCAGATACTCTCCGACACTTCAATCGATTTCTTCATCCACGTGCAGGAGAAGACGAAGGCCGACATCGGCCTCCAACAAATTGGGTACCTCTGGCTGATGAAGGAGTCCCAACTCTCCAGGAGCGAGCCACACCTGCGCCTGATGCAAAGCAACGGGATCGAGACTAGGAGGTACACGAGGGAAGAGCTGAAGCGGATGCTTCCCAACATGGTGGCCGAGTTCGGCGCGGACCCCGAAGCCTCACTGATGTCCCTCCCGAGCGTCGACGGGGGTGTGTTCGGGGTGAAGTGCGGCAGGCTGGACCCGGACAAGCTGGTGAGGTTCTACGCAGGTGAGTTCGGCAAGCTGGGCGGACGGCTCGCCTTCAACACCGAAGCCACTTCCTTGAACATCGGCCCGTCTAGGAGGCTCGGCATCGAGGGGGAACCGTTCGTCTGGCAGGAGCACAGGGTCGGTGGGGTCTCCACCCCAGTCGGGGCCATCAAGGCCGAGACAGTGGTCCTAGCCGGCGGTGCCTGGGAGAATGAACTCCTCGAACCGATCGGGCTGGAGGCACACGTCAAGGCGAAGAAGAGGCAGTTGTTCAGCGTCCAAGCCAGGGGGGAACGACTCCAGAATCTGCTGCATGCAAGGGGGTTCAACCCTCTCAGACTGCTCCCTCTCGTCATCCTGCCGAAGTCGGGGGTGCACTTCAAACCTGTGAGCGAGGAGGACGTCTTCTGGATAGCCTGCGAAGACGACTTCAACCGACCCTACATCGACCTGCCAGAGCACGAGTTGGAACGTTATCAAGCTGAGAGGGGGTACTACGACAGGAGCGTCTACCCAATCCTGACTTCCTATTTCCCCGAGTTCAAAGGTTCCACAGTCAAAGCCATGTGGGCGGGGCTCTATTCCTACAACACCATCGACAGCACCCCCTTCGCTTTCAGGAACGAGAATCTAATCGTGGTCGGCGGAGACAGCGGGAGCGGGATAATGAAGGGGGACTCTCTGGGGAGGATAGTCGACGCAATCTACCGCGAGCAGGAAGAAGCCGAGCTCTTTGGCGGAACCCCCTACAGGACAAGAAAGATAGGTTTCGAGGGTCGGGACGTCGAACGAGAGGAGTGGGTAATCTGAAGAGATGCCCTTCATCATCCCTTCATCGGCTTTAGAGACAGACGAAGCTGCGTTCGTCCTGGCCTTCGGAAAGCTTTCCATCCTTGAGGCATGCACGGTCCTCGGCAGGAACGTGCAGAGGGCAGAGTCCCCGAACGAAAGGGTCTCCGTAATCCAGGGGAGCCGCCTTGACCCGAAGCGCATCGCTGAACTGGCCGGGACTCACAAATGCGCTCCGTTGACCGCACATCCAGACTCTCCTTCGGGGGGCCTAACCCCCCTGATTGACCTGATGGAGCCGTACCTCGAAGACAAGTCGAACGTGTCGCTGAGCGGCTACGGACTTGCCGAAGACGACTACGAGGAACTCGTCAGGTCGCTCCTGGATGGGTTGAGGGGGGCGGGCCTCAGGAAGGTTAGGCTTCTCCGTCCCAGAGGAGGCGAACTCCTCTCGGAGGAGGTCATCTCCAGGCAGGCGCTTGACGTGGTGGCCTTCCCCTATCGCGGCGGCTATGGCCTCGGCCCCACCGCCTGGGTCCCAGACTCGGCTTCCATGAAGCAGAGAGGGACGACGAAGCCGGCCCCTCACCCTGACATCGCCATGTCCCCGCGGCTGGCCAAGACACTGGTGAACCTCGCGGACCTCAAGCCGGGCCAGACCCTCCTCGACCCGTTCTGCGGCTCAGGGACCATCCTAATCGAAGCACGCGCGAAGTCCCTTCGGTGCCTCGGCCTGGACTCCAGGTCCGCGAGGGTCCAGCAAGCGCGTGAGAACCTGCGCTGGTCTGCCGGTGGTGTAAGCGACAGGGGGTACGACATCAGGAAGGGGGACGCGAGGGAGGCATCGAGGCTGCTCAGAGGGACTAGGGTCGACGCCATAGTCACAGAGCCTCTCCTCCTCCCGAAGCTGGACGCCAGGCCGAAGACACAGACGGCCAAGGCGATGGTAGGCGAAGCCGCGGAGGTCTACAACGACGCTCTGGCTTCGATGGCTGATTCAATCGGCCCCGAGGGAAAGATCGTCATGGTCGTCCCTGTGGTCCAGACGATGGACGGTGACGAGGTGACGCTCACCCTCGACGGAAGGAAGCTCGGCCTGAGGCATTCCCAGCCGGGCCCGGTGGGGTTCGACTACCCGGTGCGGCTTTCCTTCGAGAGCACGCGCTGGGTGAAGCGCGCCGTCTACGTCTTTGAACCGCGGTCCTGAGCTGCCTTCAGGGTGCCGACGGCTTTCCCGAACACCCCGGAGAAGAAGTTCAGCTGGGCATCTGTCATCCCTGAAGCGGTCGCTCCCCTTTTGGCGGCTTCGAACATGTTTCGGGTCTTGTGGGCCGGTATCCTCGAGGCGGTGGCGAGTTCGTAGAAACTCCTGGCAAACACCTCTCTTGCTTTGCGCCCCTGATGTCCCGTCTCCCGCCGCCTTCCGCGCGATGCCAGGTAGAGCGCTATGGCCGCGGCGTGCCCTATGTTCAGGGACCTGTATGCCGGCGAGGTCTCGATGGTCACTGTAACGTCGCAGGCCTCGATTTCACCATTGGTCAGCCCGGTCGAATCCCTCCCGAACACAATCGAGGAGGTCTTCGCCGAGGAGAGTAGATCATGTAACCGGTCAGGGCTCACTGTTCGACGGATGACATTCGACTTCTTGGACGCCCTTATCGCCGTAGTGGCTACGAGCAGGTCGTTCTCCTCCCTCACCCTTTCGAGCGTCGTGAAAACAGCCCTGTCGAGGACCTCAGACGCGTGGGAGGCGTAGACCGCTGCCATGGAGAGGTCGACCTCCGGCTCGACGAGGCACAACTTCTCCACCCCGAAGTTCTGCACGAGTCTCGCCACATGGCCGACATTCACCGGCCCCTTGGGTCCGACCAGTGTGACCGACACCCCCCGAGGAAGCACGGGACCTCCTGCGGGGCCGGATGATAAAGCCCTACGGCGTCTTGGGTCCGCAAATCTCGTGGACTTCGGCAGGGGTCAGCGTGTTGACCCTCCTGGTCCCATATCTCGCTGTCCGCTCCATTCCAAGTTTCTCCAGGGCTGCGTCGACGCGCCTTCGCCGGAGAGTGAAAAGACGTGCTACGTTCAATGCCTCGGTCTTCGAGACCCGCAGCCTGGGCGATAACTGGACTATCACCGAGTTCACCCTGGGCTGAGGGGCGAACGACTCCCTCTTCACGCGTCCCACCACCTTCACTTCAAAGGCGAGTTGAGCCAGTGCTGAAACACCGCGGTAGTCCCTGTCTCCCGGCGGGGCGGTGATCTTTCTGACGAAATCATCCTGAAGCAAGACTACAGCCATGCGGAAGGGGATCCCGCTGAGCCAGTTGACAAAACGCGACGACTCCGAGTAGGGCAGACTGGACACCAGAACGTCGAACTTCGGTTCTTGCTCGAAGGCATCTGCCAGATGCAGGCGGGCCCCGCCCCCACGGACTGCTTCCTTGGTTTCTGCGAAGTTCTCTTCGTCGACCTCATACCCATCGAATGCCACCCCCGACCCTGTGAGCTCTCGGGTCAGCACCCCCTTCCCTGTCCCGATTTCAAGAACGCGGTCGGAGGGCGAGATGTTCGCGAGCGAAACCATCCTGCGGACTACGGCAGGGTCCTTGAGGTAATGCTGTCCGAGCCTGTGCCTCTTCATCTATTTCTTGACGAAGATACTGACCCTCGAGTCGCCGGCGAGTTCCTCGACTATCCTCTTCGCTATCATCTTGGCCGGCTCCCTCAGTCCCACCCTCTTCTGTACGTCGTCGAAACTCATGAACGGTTGTTTCTCCCTCATGTCCACGATCTCCTTCATGAAGGTCTTGCCGATGCCGGGGATTAGCTCAAGACCATGGAGCCTCGGTGTCAGGGGTTGCAGGTCGTTGAAGTACGCCACATATTTCGCCTCATTCTCCTTGACAAGGGCCTCGACCACCGCTGGGAGCGACGCCTTGGCCTCGGGGGAGAGCTCCTCGTAGGGTAGCTTCCCGAGCACGGAGATTATCTTCTCCCTCCCTTCCTTCCCAATCTTGACCTTCTCCCCCATTTCGAATTCTCGGTTTTCCATGGCGAGCAGCTCAAGCAGCGTGAGCCTCTCTTCACCGATGGCCTGCACCATGGGGCCCTCTCTCCCTTTGATGGCGACGGACTTGCCTCTGGACAGGAAGTCCAGGACGTAGGCGAACTCCTCATACTTCTTGTCTGCAGGCATCATTTTCCAGAACTGATACTCCTTTGGGCAGGCCTAGTCTGTAAGGGACCTCGCGGTGCCGGACAGAATCATGAATCCCAACTGGTGTCCCCTGTTCCCTGTGAGCTTTCGGGTCGCCTTGCTATTTAACGATTGGGCGTTCTATCACTTTGGATGGAGTATCTTCAGAATCTTCTCGAGCGTCTCGGTCGAAAGCAGCTTCCTCCATCCTGACGTAAATGTCCTGAGCTCCTCCACAGATTTCGGAGAGATGTTCACGAGTTCCACTGCTTCGTCTTCGCTGAGCCCGGCCTCGGTCTCCAGTTGCTTCAGGAGCTTTTTCGCCGCGTCGGCCTCTGTCTTCGAGAACTTGGTCGTGTAGTCAAGGGTCCTCTTCTGTATCTGGTCGGCCTTCTCCACGTCAATCTTCTGCAGGATCTGGTTCGCCTCCGGGATCGTGAGCAGCTTCTTTTCTGTCTTCTCTGACATCAGCTCCCCTCCACCCGGACGACGTGCTCCTTCCTGGCGATGAGCGTCTTGACCTTGTTCCCGACGTTCACATCAATGGTAACCGCCCGCCTGCCGACCTTCGTGACTGTCCCGACAAGGCCGTTGAACCTTCTGTGAGGCATTCCCTTCACCTGGGCCGGGTCGATCTTGATCACCACTTTGTCGCTGGGCGAATACTCTACGAGCAGGCTGCTCAGGCCCCTCTTCACCGACGACCTAAGCAGGGACCTAGTCCTTCTCCTCGCCCCGTGTGATTTCGGCAAATCCTATTCCTCCTATCTCCTTGACCTCGTAAATGTCAAAACTGCGGCAACCCACTTCAGTTTTTAAGACTTCCGACACCGAGGGAGAGACGAGGTCTCCGCTTACGAACCTCTTGACAGGGAGGCCCCCGTCCAGCTCTGCGTCTATGGAAAGCACCCTCCCCTTCCCCCTGGCGGAGACCCTGTAAACGGTCTTGGTCGTCGGCTTGTTGTGCGGCCTTTCGAACCTGACCGCTACCCCTCTGAACCTCGACTTCAGTTCGGCGAGGGCGTCTGCCGTGACCCTCGTCGCTGCGACGGCCTGAATCTTCGTCCTGAACCTGAACGCCGGGAGCTTCACCGGCTTGGAGGGGAGCACCCGCCCCCTTGTCACGGAGACGAGGCCGCTTCTCGTCCTCGCACCGAACTTCCTTGGCAGCTTCCTTTTCTTCGGGTTCTTGATCTCCACCAGGAAAGGCCTGCCAGGCTGGAGGACCCTGCTCCCCCTGTCTTCGCTCCCCAGCCAGGTGAACGTCATCCTCTCGCTCCCGGTAAAGCCCGACAGCTTCCTGCGGAGCAGACCTTCGACGCTTGGCTTCCGCGCGAACCCCGTCCCTCCGCACTTCTCGCACCCGGCGCCACGGCACTGCTCGCAGAATGGTCGTTTCTGCGAGATTTTCCCTGGTTTCGTATATCTGGCATAATAGAAGAGCGGCCTTGAGCTGACGAAGGCATCTCCGGAGCCGAAGTCGGCCAAAATGGTGAGGTCGGGACGCTGCCTGTCCACCCTCTTCCTGAGCTCGCGGGACAGTTCTGCCGCGATTAGCTTCGCCGCCTGTATCTTGACGGTCTCGTTCCCCTTCAGCTTGAGGTTAGATCTCAACTCGTCTTCCCTTTCCTGGACCCCTTCTGGGAGGGAGACGCCGACGGTGAAGGACCCGAACTGGTAACGCCTGGCTTCTTTGGCCGCCAGCTCTGCCATGCTCGCGGTGCGATCCATCATCCCGGAACAGACGGAGCACCCGGGTCCGCTGACTATCTCGAAGCCCTGGGGCCCTCCCCTCTGCCTTTCGGCGCATCTGCGGCAGAGCCTGTAGTTCTCTACACCGGCTGGCACTCTACTGTTCACCGAGGCGCCTCATCATCTGCCTGAGTTCGCGGCCTTTGCTGGTCTTCACCAGGCTCTTCATCTGCTTGTATCTGGCAAGGAGCTCCCGCACATCTTTGTCGCTGCGCCCGGAACCCTTCGCGATGCGCTTGAGCCTCGAAGAGTTAATCCTCTCCGGATCTGTCTTCTCTTCTTCAGTCATGGACTGGATGATAGACTTGTACACCTTGACCCTGTCTTCCGCCTTGTCCAGTTCCTTCGAGTCGACCTGCCCTGAGAACCCTGGAATCCGGTCGAGGAGCTTCTTCAGGGACCCGAATTTCTTCATCTGCTCGAACTGGATGAGCAGGTCGTTCATCGTCATCTTCCCAGACATCATCCTCTGGGTCATCTTCTCGTCGACGACCACCTCGGCGTCCCTGACCATGTCCATCAGGGCCTTCAGGTCCCCCATGCCGAGGAGCCTGCCTACGAACCTGGTCGGCGCGAACTCCTCCAGGTCGTCTATCCTCTCCCCCGTCCCGATGAAGAATATCCTGGCGCCCGTGGCCGCGGAGGCAGCCAGCGCTCCCCCTCCTTTTGCCGCGCCGTCGAGCTTCGTCACGATGATCCCTCCCACCGGAGCTGCCTGGTGGAACGCTAGGGCCTGGTTGTAGCACTGCTGGCCGATGGTGCCGTCGATCACGAGTATGGTGGCGTCCGGCTTCGCCCCGCCCACCACTTCCTTCATCTCCTGGAGGAGCCCCTTCTCCTCCTTGTGCCTCCCGGCCGTGTCAATTATCACAAGGTTCTTCGTGCTCTCGAACCGCTTCCTCCCTTCCTTCGCTATCTTCACCGAGTCCTTCTCTTTCTCGTCGCTGTACACTTCGACCCCCGACGGCGCCACCAGGGTCTTGAGCTGCGCCACGGCTCCGGGTCTGAACGTGTCTGCTGCGACCACTCCCACCTTGAACCCTCGTTTGGAGTAGAGGCGCGCGAGCTTGGCCGTGGTCGTCGTCTTGCCTGAACCCTGGACACCGAGCATCACCAGGACGTTCGTCTTTTCCTTGCTCAGCTGGAGCCCCCCCTCTCCCCCCAAGATATGGGCCAGCTCTTCGTAGAGGATAGAGACTATCTGGTCCTTCTTCGTCACTCCCCCGGGTGCCTTCTCTTCGAGGGCCCTCTTCTGGACCCTCTCGCTGACTTCAAGGGCTATCCTCACGTTCACGTCGGATTGGATGAGGGTCCTCTGCAGGTCGCGGACGAACTCCTTCACCACCTTCTCGTCGATCAGGTTCGACCCGACGAGCTTGCGGACTGCCGCCTGGAGCCCCTCTCTCAGGGAGTCGAGCATGCGAGGTCGCCGACGGCTCGTGTATTTATTACGTTAAGCCGGTCGGCGCCCCAGGCGACCTTCGACGAGGGTAGGAGTGCTCTGGAGCGGGGGGAAGGACTCTGCCTATGCGGCATGGCTCGCTTCGAAAAAAGACCGACTTTCATGCCTTGTCACCCTGTTCCCGAAGTCAGAGTTCTCCTACATGTTCCATTTTCCGGACCTCGAGTGGACGCGCCTGCAAGCCGAGGCCGTTGGCATCCCCCACATGACGGCGCCCACCGAGGGGGTGAAAGAGGAGGAACTCGGTGACCTGGAAAGGGCGCTCGAAGGAGCCAGAGAGAAATATGCCATAGAAGGTCTCTACACCGGCGCCCTGGCGAGCGTCTATCAGAAGTCTAGGGTCGAAAGGGTCTGCAGGGACCTGGGACTGGAGTGCGTCTCTCCTCTGTGGGGGGCGGATCCTGAAAGCCACCTTCGGCGGCTCGTCAAGGATGGGTTCGTAACAATGGTTGTGAGCGTTTCTGCGCTCGGCCTCGACCAGAGCTGGCTGGGAAGGATACTCGATGAAGATGCAGTCGATGAGTTGGTTGCCCTGGGCAGAAGGTTCAGGTTCCATGTGGGCCTGGAGGGCGGGGAGGGGGAGACGTTCGTCCTGGACTGTCCCCTGTTCAAGCAGCGCGTGGAAGTCTTGGAGTCCGACACCCATTGGCGCGGGGACTCGGGGTACCTTCAGATTTCCAAGGCCCACCTCGTGAAGAAGGGCTGACGGAAAGCGTAAATCAGCTGCAACGGTCATCGGGCTGCTCTAGATGAAGCGGTTTCGGGAAGAGCCGTCTGAGGTATCCGATGAAGAGCCAAACCATCGATAGAGCATTTCTTCCGCTGTGCCCGTCCTCCATTGGCGTGAGAATACTCCAAGAACATGTGAATATACACGGCAACACATTTAACGCCGTAGGAAACGGCGCGACGTTACCTGATTGAATAAGAAAACACGGTCAGCAATCAGCACCGCAGCTTCAGTCGCCATAATCGTAATCATCATCGTCGCAGGTGCGGCCGCCTATCTCCTCTACTCATCATCCGGTTCCTCGTCGTCCACGACGACAACCAACTCGACGAGCAGCGCACAGCCGCTCACCGGTTCCCTGAACCTAATCACCTTCACCGACCCATCCAACGCCTGGCTTCAGGCAGCCGCTGACTCTTTCATGGCCGCCAATCCCGGAGTGCACATCACAATTGTCGCCCAGGGATTCAGCAGCTACACGACAACGGAGATGACGTCGCTGCAGGCGAAGTCCCCGACCTACGACATCATCACAGACACCTCGACCAGCGCCCTGGGCTTTGCGCAGTACGTGTCGAATCTCAACGGGAAGGTGACACTGAACACCGCTGACATTCCTGCACCCCAGCTGAACTTCGGGGGGTACTACAAGCTCCCCAACGGGACGACCGAGCTCATCGGGGTCCCCTATGACACAGCCACTTTCACAATATTCTACAACCAGACGCTTCTGAGCAATCCAACGCTGAACTCACAGTTCAAGGCGGCCTACCCACAGTACACCAGCATGAGCCCACCGTGGTCCAGCTGGCAACAGATTCTTGACATTGATCACTTCCTTGTCACTCAGACGCACACCGTCAAATACGGCCTGATCACCGACGGGTCTCAGAGCCACGACATCATTGACACCTATCCGGCGATCTACGGATACTACTATTCGCACGATTCGTCGGTCAGCGGGAGCAACCCCAAAGGGGGCCTCCTGAACTATAACATCATGTTCAACGGGTTCGCAGGGTCGAATGGCATCCCAGCTCCGTCGTTCAACGGCACCGCAGGGACACAGGCTCTACAGATGATGTACAACCTGATGCAGTACGACCCGCAGCCGGCAGGGACAACGGTGAACTACGGGACGGTCTTTGCGCCACTGCAGGCAGGCGAGGCATGGGGAGCGCTGATGTTCACGCCGGACGCCCCCGCAGCCTTCTCCCAGCCCCCTCTCTCTTCGTCCATCGCAGTGTCCTCGCTTCCGGGCGGATACGCCGAGACAGGGACGGACTTCTACGCCATCAACAAGTATTCGAACAACCAGGCTCTTGCGGCAGCATTCATCCAGTATCTTATCTCGCCAGCGGTCAACGCAAGAATCTACACGATATCCGGCGAGTTCCCCATCTCCAAGGCCGCGACGGCCATACTCACTTCGAACAGCTCCATTCCACAGCAGGCTAGGAATGTGATACAGGCAGTGTTCAACACCGGTGCAGTTGGCTGGGCCAACCCGCCGAACCTAACCATCACCTCTTCGACCCTGATACCCGATTTCAACAATCCGGTCTACAGCTTCCTCACCGGCTCCACAAACAGCACATCAGCTGCGCAACAGGCACTGGATACGGCCGCGGCAGCATGGATTAAAGCCGTAGGCTGAGTCTCAGTGCCTATCCTGCCTTTTTCCCCTGACTCGAAGGGAAGAGCCGCCGGCGTCAGATTGGAAGATGTTTCGAAGCAGTTCGGGAATCTCACCGTGTTCAGCCATGTGAACCTAGAAGTCTCCGTCGGAGAACTCTTCTCGCTCGTGGGGCCATCTGGGTCAGGCAAGACCACGCTTCTTCGGATTATCGCGGGTCTCGAGACCCAAGACTCCGGCCACGTCTACATTGGGCCTAACCAGGTGGACAAACTGGGGCCTGCGAAGAGGAACGTCGGGATGGTGTTCCAAGATTACGCTCTTTACCCTAACAAGACCGTGATGGATAACATCACATCGCCTCTGATTGTCAAGCAGAGAAAGAGGGCCGAAGCGAGGGATGATGCGAGGGAGATTGCAGAGCTGCTTGGCATCGGCGAGACTCTTGACAGGAGGCCGGGGCAGATTTCAGGAGGGCAACAGCAGAGGGTGGCCTTGGCCAGGGCCCTCATCAAGCATCCCGACGTCTTCCTCCTCGATGAGCCTTTCTCAAACCTCGACGCCCAGCTGAGGTTCTCAGCTAGGAAGTTCCTCAAGGATGTCCAGAGGGAGTTCGGCATCACTACCATCTACGTGACCCACGACCAATCCGAAGCGCTTTCAATATCCGACAGGGTGGCCATCATGGGGAATGGAAGGGTCCACCAGGTGGGCACTCCAAAGGAAATCTATGCCTCTCCCGCAGACGAATTCACCGCCACTTTCATCGGGAGCCCCCCTCTAAACGTGCTCAACATCAAGGTCGCCGGTGGGATTTCTTCGCCTGTAGTTCTCCCACTTGATGGGCTGGGGGACGGCGGGTTCAGGGTGGGGATAAGGCCCGAGAGCCTCATTCTAGGAACCGGGCCCAACGAAGCCGACGCGACGGCCTTCGAGTACGCGGGAAGGGAAACCATCGTGTACCTCAAGATAGGGGAAGTAGAAATCAGGGCGATAGTACGCGACGTCGGCGGGATGGCGATAGGACAGAAGGTCCGCTTCGGCGTGCAACACAACGGGGTGCACGTCTTGGGCAAGGAATCCGGTTGATTTGTCCAAGATAGGAGAAGCCCTTTCCAAGAGAGTCTTCTACATCCCGGCGGTAGCCTATCTCGTTGCCTTCGCCCTGGTTCCCCTCACGATATCCATCTACCTCTCCGCTCCCAGCTCAAACCTCTCTTCCTATATCGAGCTCTTCCAGCTTACTGATTTCCCCAGGGTGGTCGGCAACACCTTGTTCTTCGCCATAGGAACCGCAGTCTTTGCCATCCTGATAGGTATGGCCTTTGCCATTCTGGTAGACAGCAGGAAGAGGGCAAAACGCGCTATCTCTCTGGTGGCATACCTCCCATACATGATCCCCTTCACGGCCAGCGCCCTCGTCTGGGCAACGCTGTACAACCCCGGATATGGTCCCATCGACCCAATCCTAAATGCCATGGGCCTACCGACGATAGACTGGCTTGGTCCGTCGCTGCAGCTGTACTCTCTCACCCTCGTGAGCGTGTGGGCCGCCAGCCCCCTCGCCTTCCTCATCATCTTGGCAGGGCTCACTTCGGTCCCGAAGCAGGTGAAGGAGGCTGCCTCTGTGGATGGCATGGGGATGTGGGACTACTACTCTTCTGTGGCTCTCCCCCTCGCCAAGGGGGCCATCATAACTGCCTTTCTCATGATCATGATACTAGCCTTCGGGGACTTCGACCTCCCATACATTATCAGCGGCGCCGGCGGCGTCCCCCCCATCAACATGGCCACACTCGTGACCTACGCCTACGCCGAGATGTTCTACACAAACCTGCCGGCTCAGGGCATCGCCACAGCCATCATCGTCGCCCTGTTCGCCAGCATACCAGGGCTCCTGCTGATTAGGACGACCCTTGGGGGATCCAAGGGAACGGGCAGGTCCCGTCTCCCCACCTGGTTACACACGCGCGTCCCGAGCATCCATCTGCACAGGCCCAGCCTCCCCCGCTTCCCCAACGCCCCTTTCAAATACATCGTCTACGTCTTCTGCGCACTGGCGACCGTCTTCATCCTCTTCCCTGTGTATTGGATGTTCCTGGTCGCCTTCAGACCTCAGTCCCTGGACTACCTCCTTCCCCCGATCATATATCCGACCAAGATAATCATCGACGTCTTCCTCTCAACAGTGAGCCAGGCGTCGCCTGAAATCTTCGCCACCCTCGCAATCGCCAGCGCCGTGACGCTGCTGACCGTGGTCCTCGCCGCCCCGGCTGCGTACACGATCGCCAGAGACGGAAGGAGGAGGCTACTCGGAATCATGATTTACATCTTCTCGCTGCCTTCGATCGTCTTTGTCTACGGGGCGTTCTACCTCATGGAACCAGGGCACCTGAACCTCCTCAACACGTGGACGGCTCTGATCCTCGCCGAACCCTTGTTCACGGTCCCATTCGTCATATGGACCATGACAAACTTCTACAACTCCCTCCCCAAGCAGTACGAAGAGGCCGCTCTCGTCGACGGCTATTCGCGGATACGGTCGTTCTTCTCGATTGTGATGCCTCTAGCCAGGCCAGGTCTGATAGCTGCAGGAATGGTGGCCTTCATCTTCTCCTGGCACCTACTCCTGTTCCCACTTGTCCTCTCCCAGACCCCCTGGTCCTTCACCTTCCCTCCGGTCGGGTCTAACACGGTCACTACGTTCGCGATACTCTTCGACCCAGACAGTACGGGCAGTGCAGCCAGCAACAACGTCTGGACGCAACTGGCTTCGTCCGGAATAATCCTGGCAGTCCCGGTCATCATAATGGCCCTCATCGCTCAGAGCTACCTCCTGAAGGGGCTTTACTCGGGCGGCACCAAAGGATAGACGAGAGCCCGGACTATCACGTCAGCGGCCCCCTGCGGCTGGCTCCTTGAGCTGTCCACATTCATCGCTCCTTCGGGCTCTTCGAACCTAGAAAGGACGTCCACGAGATTCTTTTCAGGGACAGCCGCCGGACCGGCCCGCGAAGCGTTCCGGTTCAGAGCGGGCTCCAGGTCACATTTGACGAGAACGAAATCCGCCCGGAGTAGTGCCCCGCCAGCTTTCAGGGGCTTCTCCCTCCTTCTGCTGCTCCCGAAGGTCGCGTCGAGGATGACCAGGCGGCCCGCGTCGAGCGCCATCCTCGCGGCAGCGACAGCGGCCCCGTAAACGAAGTCAGACTCTTCTCCGCCGAACGTCGGCCTGGAGACCACGTTCCTGAACGCGTCGGTCTGAATATGCACGGCGTCGGGGTCTGCCTTGGCCACCAGCCGGGCTATGGTGGTCTTGCCACTTCCTGGAATCCCGCAGAAGACGAGCAGCCGCCCCGGCACGGGGGACCTCGCCAGCCGGCGCCCTATTGAACACGAGGCGCGTCCTTCTGGGTTTGACTTGAAGTGCGATTGACCCCGGAGTGTCTCCGACCTGCCTGTGCCTGCACCACGAACACCCCAGCGAGGACCAGGGCCATGCCGACCATCATCACCGGGGTGATGGTCTCCTGAAGGAAGACGAACGCGAAGAGGGCGATTTCGACCAGCATCGTGTTCTGCAGCACGGTGAGCTCGTACGCCGGGATGGACTTGAGAGCCCAGTTCCACATGAAGAAGGCGACCGCGGTGTTAGCGGTTGCCAGCCAGACGATTATCACGATTCCGCTCAGATTGAGGGGAGCGTACTGTCCCGACAGCAAAGTCAGGACAACCATCCCGACCACCCCGACACCCATGGTGGCGGTCGTGAGCCGCAGCGACCCAACGTAGCCGGTCCTATGAAGTAACCGGACACAGACCAGATACACCGCCCAACCCACGCCAGAGACGACTACGATGATGATTCCCAGCCACTCTCCTCCCCAGGATACCTGCTCGCTGAAGAACGCCCAGGCCCCGGCAAGGGCGAGGGCTAGACCCCCGAGCTGAAGGACCGAAGCTCCTTCGCCGAGAATACCCATCCCAAGAGCAAGGACGAAGAACGGATTGAAGTTGAGGAGGAAGCTCGTGGTCACAGCCGGGAGATAGTAGAGTCCCGCGAACTGGAATCCTTGCGCAATCGTGTAACCCGTGATGCCGGCGAGGACGAGCAGGGCGGCCTGTCTTCTGCCGACCGGGCCTCCCTTGAACTCCCGGCGACCGAACGTGGCTTCGACCGCCAGTAGGACTGCGAAGGCCAGGGCGTACCTCAGGGTCGCGAAATAGAGCGGGGGGATGTCAGAGAGTCCCCACTTTATCAGCACGTAGGACGACGACCAGAGCAGGGTGACGACTATTGCGGCCGCATACGGCAGAGCGACACGTCTCCTCTCGCTTGGGCTCGGGGGAGGCGACCCTTCGTTCAACCTGCGGGGAGCTCGGCAGGGTCGCGATTTAACCACGATAACCCGCGGAACAAAACAAGGCGGAAGGGGAGCCTCTGTCGGCTCTCCCCATGCGACCGTGCCTAGTAGGCCGGCGACGTCTTCGGCTTGACTCCCCGCTTGACCGCGTAGAAGCCGCCCAGCAGGGCCACGACTGCTATCACAGCCCCGATCGCCAGAAGGCTTTGCGTGGCCGAAGCCGGAGCCGGCGCCAAGACCAGCGAGTTGCCCGAGGCGTTGGCGTATCCTTGTATCGACACCACGCCGGTTGGATCAGACGTCGCTGAGAGCGAGTACTTCTGCCCATTGAGGTCGTATGACGCGGCGAATGTCGACGAGCCGGTGATAGTCTTGGTGAACGTGGTGGTGTTCGTCGCCGAGTTGTAGTTCTTGGTCCAGGTGCTCAACGGGGTGCTGAGTGCCGAGAAGTTGAGGGTGGGCCTGTTCCAGAAGCTTCCGCCGCCGAACGCGCCCATCATCCATCCGGAGGCAAAGGACTGCGAACCGAGAGAGTCTTGCATGGCCGAACCAGCCAAGTTGATGTCCATCATGTGCCCGTCGAGCGGTAGGTCCATGGCACCCCTGACGATGAAGGAGCGCCAGCCCAGGCCGGCCGTGACGGTCCCGTTGACCACCCGGAACACGCCCGACACTGTGGCGTTGACGGCCGTGGTCTTGTCAAGGACCAGGGCCGTGGTGTTCCCCTTGAGCGAGTAGTTGACGGCCACGGACATGTTGCCTACGGAGACGCGGTTGTCCCAGTCGTGCAGAGTGCCCTGGAACTCCTGGGCGCCCTGGGACGTCCCCGTGAAGCCACCTGAGAATGTTGACGATGAGCTGACATTCCTCAGGTACTTTGAGATTGTTGAATTGGCAGGATAGGTGAACACGATTTTGGTAGTGCTGACGCTGTCGACGTTGGCCAGCCCGGTCTTCGGATTGAGGTTCACTGTGAGAGTAGACGCAGAAGCCATGGGAGAAACGGCGATGAGAAGGACTGCGAGTGTTGCCAGTGGGATGATTCTTGTCGCTTTATTCATTGACTGGGCCGTGACGGCGTTTGAACGTTAAACCTATGGTTTTGAACGCGGCCCGTCCATCCTTTTCGGGCAGTGAGCCCTAGCCGCTCCCTTTGACTCGCATGATTCTGTTGCGGCCCATCATGGCCCAGTACTCCACTTCTACCCCGGGCGCGAGCGTCCCGTTCAGCTCTGCCATCTCCTCGGGAGATGGCTTCGGGGTCTCGAGCACCTCGAAGGTCGCCAGGTCCATGATTTGGACCGTGTTGTCCATTATGGAAGTGACCTGCCCTGACCGCTTGTCGATCATGGGGATGTCGACCCTAGACTCCGCAGGCGAAACGTAGCTCTTCTTCGACCCCGTGAAGAGGGATATGGCGACCAGCCTGACTTTCGCGCTGCCGTGCTTCCCGGGCTTGAAGTGCTCCCGGCTCACGACTTTGCACGGCTCGCCGTCGATGATGATGTAACTCCCTTCTTTGACGCTGCCAAGTTCAGCGGGGCGACTGCTCAAAACTAGCAGGCGAGCCTCGTGATGCAAACTAAATAAATGTCATCGGAAGACCAACCCCACAGGTCAATGACTCCTCGACAGATGGCCGGACGCCAAGTCGTCCTCGGGTAAGATTGAATCTTTGAAGGATCCTCCTCTTGTCTGAACCGGTATACATCCTCGATTCTACTGCATTCTATGCGGGTATCCCCTACCAGGGCAATGGACGATACTACACGACCTATCTTGTCCTCGAGGAAGTGAAGCACCACAACGTCGGGTCCTCCTTGATACACAGCCGGGTGCAGGTCACAGAGCCAACCCCTGCATCGCTGAACCGGGTCAAGACGACGGCGGCGAAGACTGGGGACATAGGCGCCCTTTCTCAGACCGACATCTCGCTCCTGGCGCTGGGGCTCGACATGATGGGGAACGACGGAGGGGTGAGCCTAGTTTCGGACGACTTCGCAGTGCGGAACGTGGCCGAAGTCCTGTCCATCCCGCTGGCCCCGACGTCCATGAAGGGAGGGGAGTGGAAGAACATGACGTGGAAGATCTACTGCCGCGGGTGCGGCAAGACCTACACCAACCCAAAGCTGACTGTATGTCCGGTCTGTGGGACCCAACTCGTAAGAAAGGCCTTCAGCGGGTAGTAGTCACCCCGTTGACGCAGCAGTCAAGTTCAGAGAGCAAACGGGCCAAGACCCTGACCGGGCAGTCTAGGTCCATGGACGTGCTCCCGTTCCTGGTCCGCACAATCAGGGCAGTAGTCCGCGCGGTCGAAGCAGGCGTCCGTGGGTTGCTCAGGAGCGCCAGGTGTCTCATGAACCGGATGCGCTTCTGATGCATCAACGTGGCATGGGGCCTATAAGGCCCCACGACGACTTGGCGTGTCGATGTCAGGGTGCTTCCAGAGCGACCTCCTCTATGAAGTCGTCGGGGTCTGGCTGCTTCTGGCCGGGGTGGCAGGCTTCATCGCGATGGGTGCCGACAAGGGGCGGGCGGTCAGACAGGAGTGGCGCATTCCGGAGGCGACGCTCTTCATCATGGCGTTGGCCGGTGGAGCCATCGGCATGGCCATTGGAAGCGAGGTCTTTCGCCATAAAACATCCAAGCTCAGCTTTCTCGCCGTGCTGTACTCTATTCTAGCGCTGTGGCTCCTGTTTCTGAATCAGACCGGATTCTTGGGTTGCCTGTCTACGTACATCCCGCACTAGCAGAAGAAGTGAAACGTCCCTCGAATCGCGTTGGTGGAGTAGGCTATTCCATGATAACAATGTTCCACAGGTTAACTCCACTATACCAACCAAGTCCAAAAATACTACTACCTTATATACAACCGGTGGTGGTATAGTGTTAGCGAGATAGCATTGAGATACTCTAGAACATCTGTCCTTCAGGTTTCGGACAGGTGCCCCCACTGTGGCAAGAGGACACTGGTAGAGGATGTTAACAGCGGCGAGCTTTCATGCAGCAACTGCGGCTACGTGGTCACGGAACGCGCGATAGACCAGGGGCCTGAGTGGCGCAACTTCTCCGACGAGAAGGGAGAGGACAAGGCTCGCGCCGGCTCCCCGACCTCGATCACATACAGAGACATGGGCCTCTCGACCATGATAGGCAGCTCCAACAGGGACGCTTCCGGGAGGTCCTTCGACTCTCCGATGCGCAACGCCATCGACAGGCTGAGGAAGTGGGACCACCGTTCCCCCGCTTTCGGCAACCAGGAGAAGAACCTCGGCGTCGCCCTCAGCGAGCTCGACAAGATGGCTGATAAGCTCGGCGTCTCCCAGGCAGTGAAGGAGCGGGCGGCCTACATCTACAGGAAGGCCCTCGACAGAGGGCTGCTTAGAGGGCGTTCAATCATCGGCATTTCTGCGGCCGCTCTCTACGCGGCCATGAGGGACACGGAGACTCCCAGGACCCTTAAGGACATCGCCGCAGCCAACAACCTCGACAAGAAGGCAGTCGCCCGGGACTACCGAATCCTGCTCAGGGAGATGGACCTCACCATGCCGGTCGCAGACGCGGCAAGGAACGTGAACAGGATCGCATCGCGGGTCGGGCTGTCGGAGAAGGTGGCCCGCAAGGCCATCGAGATAGTCCGGATAACTGAGGAGAAGGAGATTTCAGCCGGCAAGTCCCCGATGGGCCTGGCAGCGGCTTCGCTCTACCTGGCAGGGGTCATCGAAGGGGAGGTCAAGACCCAGAAGGACATCGCAGAGGCAGCCGGGGTGACCGAGGTCACAGTGCGCAACAGGTACAAGGGTCTGCGCGCCGACCTCGGCCCTCAGCTGGGACTGGAACCCGAACCACAGATAATCACACATTAGTCGGCGAGAAACGATTGGGCTGGCGTCTGGTCTGCGAACCCATCTGTCGCGGGGCCAAACAGACCTTCTAGGAATTATCCATATGCGGAACTCAGACGCAAGGACTGCGGCTACCGGACTCTGAAGAAGGCAAGGCCACCTGCAACGAGAAAACTGGACCGGGTGGTATAGCGCGGACGAAAGCCCGGCGGCCACGAGGGACTAACTTAGGAGCATGCCGCCGTCGACGACTATGGTCTGCCCCGTCATGTAATCTGATGCTGGAGAGGCCAAGAAGACAGCTACCTTCCCGACGTCGTCTGGGACCCCCATTCGGCCGAGAGGAATCCTGGCAACGAAGATCTTCATCATCTGGTCGGTCTGTTCCTTTGTCATCCCCACGAGCGGCCTGGAGGTTCCTTCCGTCGTTATGCCTCCCGGCGCGATGGCGTTCACCGTAATGCCATGCGGGGCTAACTCGAGGGCGAGGGCCTTGGTGAACATCAGAACACCGCCCTTCGAAGCATCATAGGCTGCCAAACCCACAGATGAGGGGTGGAAAGCGTCGATTGAGGAGATGTTGATGATCTTTCCTCCCTTTCCTCTCCCTACCATCGAAGCGGCGGCGGCTTTCGATATGAATACGAGTCCCTTCAGATTGATTTTGTATACTCTGTCGAAGAAGTCGGGCGTCATCTGCAGGGTGGGTGACATCGGGTATATTCCGGCGACGTTGACCAAGATGTCTATCGAGCCGAAGAGTTCAACACACCTGCCGACGATCCTGTCACCGATTCCCTCCGCAGTAACATCTGCTCGCATGGCTGTCACCTTGCCGCGAGAGCCTTCGAGCTTTTTGGTCGCGGCTTCTGCCGTGGCGAAGTCAACATCAGCAATCAATACATTTGCTCCAGCTTCGACCAGCCTCTTGACAATGCCAAGCCCAATTCCCATGGCGCCACCAGTCACGACCACGTTCTTCCCACCTAGATCGAACGGGTTCTTCTCGAGTTGAGTTACCTTCCGGGTCATGCTTGACCTCGGGGACTGAGGCTCCCGATTGTAGTTAAGAAAGAGATACGATTTTCAAAGATGAGAATGGATTTTTGCATCCCCGGGTCGGCTGCGTGCAGCAGTCGTCTCACATGGTAGTTCGAACACCCCTCCGGCGAAGATACCCTCCAGTCGCGACCACTTTTCATGATTGGGTTTTTACGCTCCTCTCCGAGACCTGCACGGCCAGAGGGAAACAGCGATTGCCAATTCTCGAGACCGACCAGATTCACAAGGATTTCGGAGGCGTTCGAGCTCTGGCTGGCGTTTCCATCGGCGTCGAGGAAGGGAGCATTCTAGGCTTGATTGGTCCCAACGGATCAGGAAAGTCGACTCTTCTCAATGTCATGGCAGGCTTCTACCGGCCCACCAGCGGGACTGTAAAGTTCCGAGGTAGCCGGATAGACGGCTTTCCACCTCACAAAATCGTCAGGTTGGGCATAGCAAAGACCCACCAGGTGCCCAGACCCTTCTTGGAGATGACACTGAAGGAGAATCTCGCGATTAGCGCCATGAATGGAGCCAAAGGCACGAGAAGCGTGGACCAGGGCTTGGAGGAAGCCGAAAGGGTCCTTGGCTATCTGGGACTGAGTCAGCGCAAGGATGTTCTCGCGAACAGCCTGACGGTTCAAGAGAAGAAACAACTCGAGCTTGGACGGGCTCTCGCGACCGGAGCCAAGGTGCTACTCCTTGACGAGATTTTCGCGGGGCTTTCCCCAGAAGAATTGACCGAATCAATGCGCGTATTTTCGAAGCTGCATCAGGAACTGGGGTTCACCGCTATTGTCGTCGAGCACGTCATGAAGGCTGTCGTGGGTCTGTCAAGCCACGTCGTGGTCCTAGAGGAGGGTCGCGACATAGTCGAAGGGACGCCCGACGAAGTGCTACGGGACGAGAGGGTCATAAGGGCATATCTGGGGGCGAAATCAGATGCTATTCGAGCTTAGGGAAGTCAGCGCCGGCTACGGTGAAACCAGGGTGCTCTGGGACATCAGCGTAAAGTGCCAAGATCGGTCAGTCACGGCGTTGATTGGGCCCAACGGCGCGGGAAAATCGACTCTCCTCAAGGTTGCCAACGGCCTGCTCAAACCGAGTAGGGGGAGCATCCACTACGATGGGCGCGACATCACCAACCTTCCTGCATACGCCAGAGTCGGACTGGGCATCGCCTCGGTTCCAGAGGGAAGAGGAATCTTTTCTTCTCTGTCCACAGAAGACAATCTCAAGCTAGGCGCCTATGGCAAACGCGCCAGATCTCAAATCGACGAATCCATCGAATTCGTCTATGACTTCTTCCCGAGGCTGAAGGAGAGGGCCAAGGTGATAGCTGGAAGGCTCAGCGGCGGGGAACAACAGATGCTTGGAATCGCGAAGGCGCTGACGGCGAAGCCCTCTCTGCTCATCCTCGACGAGCCGAGCCTAGGGCTATCACCGAAGTTGTCGAGCGAGATATTCAGCAAGATTGCCGAGCTCAGGGCCAAGAGTCTGGGTGTCTTGATGGTCGAGCAGAATGCGTTCAGGGCGCTGGAGCTCTGTGATTACGCCTATGTTTTGCAGGAGGGCCGAGTCATCAAGTCGGGGTCTCCATCCGAGTTGATGAACGACGAAGAACTGAGAAAGGCCTATTTCTCCATGGCCTGACTTCTCGTGATGCGAACAAAGTCCGCCGAGATTGGTTCAACCAAATGCAATGAACCTCGTGGTTTTGCGTCACCTTGGGAAGCGATTATCGCTACGCTCTTGAGGCGTGCAAACGAATCTTGGTAGTCGGGACGCCCAAATCTTTCCGAACACCTCGTCCTGTAGTGCCAGTTTCGGGGTCTGGTGTGCTAACCCCGGCGCCCCCTATCAATCGCCATGCTAACTTGGGTGGCTGACCCACCTGCCCTCGGGGTCCATCTGTCGCAGAAATTCCAGTTCGTATTGCGTAGGCGGTTTGGTTTCCTCCAGCCTAGTAGGGATGTTGGGTTTGAAGCTCATCTTGTTGAGCACGTCCTCTATGGTGACACGTGGGTGGAGAGCCTTGAGGGTCACGCGTTTGTCCTTCGAATCATACCCCATTTCTGCAAGATCTGTGAAAACCTTGTAGGGTCCTCCGAAGACGAGCCCGTGGCTCTCCCTGCCTCTTGCGTCGACGTTGCCTGGACTTGTTATGAAATCGACTTTCTCGACGAACCGCCTCTTCTCGTGTTTCGTCAGAATCATCACCTTGCCGAACGAGGCGATGTCATTCGCGCCTCCACTTCCTGGCAATCTCGTCTTCGGCTTCCTGAAATCGCCTATGAACGACGTGTTGACGTTTCCATACTGATCTATCTGCGCGCCGGCGATGAACCCATAGTCCACATGTCCTCGTTGCATCAAAGTAAGGACGTCTGTCGTAGAACTGAGCGCGACCGCTTTGAAGCAGGATCTCGAGTCGTTAGGCGAGAACGGCATGTACCTAGTGGATGCCACGGGTTGTATCGAGCCACCCTCGAATATTACGGTGATGTGCGGCGCATACAGCCGCTGGGCGAGGGCGGTCGCCATCATGGGAAGGCCCACACCAACGAAGTATACCTTGTTGTCCACTACGTGCCTTGCAGCCGCGGCTACGGACATCTCGCTACCTGTGTATTCTTGGTCTGTCATTCTACTCCCAACCTCGTTTGATTCCCCGTCCCATGGCAATCTTCTCGGCAATCTTCTCGAGAGGCAGCTTCCTCAGGTATCCATCATGATCCTTGACGCTGTAGACGTATTCTTGCAGGTACTCACCTGCCGACTCAACCCCCTTGGTACTCACCATGTTGACGTAGGAATCTATGTGCTCGTAGTCCAAGTCGTAGTAACCATAACAATCGTAGGGGTGGGCCCCGAAGGGCGTGTGAACCACTGCGTCCACGAGGAATGAGGGTACCGATGTCTTGTCCGCTTCTCTCCTTATGTCATCTGTGTCGACCACTTCCTCGACGGTCACAATCACGCGCTTGGCTGCTCGCGCTATGTCCGGATCTGCGGCCGTCGTGCCTTCTATTATTGTGTTCCCGTACCTGTCGGCCCTTTGTGCATGCAAAACTGCTATATCCGGATAGAGCGCGGGGACCGCAGCCAACTTCACCCCTGTGTAAGGACATTCAACGGTCTTGAGCCCGTTCTGCTTCGGCAGGTCTGAGCCCATCATGGAGAAGGTGGGCAGGAAGGGAACGCCCATGGCGCCAGCCTTGAGTCTCAGATTAATCCCAAGGTTGCTCCACTCTTCAAACTCCACCTTGCCGGTTTCTACCCGATCCCTCATCAGGGCGGATACCCCCCACGAAACCCCTATGCTAGCCCAGCTGCTCACGATCTTCTTCACAAGGTTGGCGGCCATGAGAAGTTCAACGTCGAAGGCACACAGAGTCTTAGCAACTGTCAGTCCGCTCTTGTGCTGTCTGATTATCTCTCTTACCGCCGCCATGGCGACTCGGTTGTAGTTTGCGCTTGACAGCGCAATCACGTCGCCATCTCTTACGAACTTGCTCACCGCTTCGTTCAAAGACATTGTCTTATCGCGCATCGAGTGGTCCTTATCCTCGGCGAACTTCCTCGCTTCCATGAAACTCAATTCCGATTCGCCAATTGTGCGGTGAAACTCAGATAAGCGTTTTCCCGAACCAAAATAACCAACCGATGATGGAGTGGCGAGACATTAGAAGGGTTGAGTTAGGCACAAGCTATATAAGCGCCACGCTGGGCTACGTGCCGTATGGGTTTGGCTTTCGCTGAACCAAGAGTCAGGAAGGCCATTAGCCAGGTTGCTGCTATCGGAATTATCGTTGTTCTCGTGATTGTCGCCGCTGCTGGTGCCTACTACTTCACCTCCACAGGACCGACAAATTCTACGACCACATCCTCGAGCACCGGGACCGGCACTGCTCTGCCGTTTGGTGGAAACATAGTCGTTGGTGTAGCCGCATCGCAACAGGGAAGCTTCGCTGTCCCAGGGATTGCCATGCTTAAAGGCATCAGGACGGCGGTCCAGTGGGTCAACACCAACGGGGGGGTCGTGGTAGACGGAAAGACGTACAACCTGACGGTGGTTGCGTACGACGACCAGAGTCAGCCGAGCAACGAGGCTCCTCTCTACACCAAGATGATCACGCAAGATAACGCGAAGTTTCTGATTGCGCCGTACGGCAGCCCACTTGAAACTGCGGCCGAGCCCATCGCCAACCAGTACAAGGTCGTGATGGTTGGATCTTCGTGCGGCTCACTGCAGCTCTTCACCTCTTCTAACGCCTATTTCGTATGCACCATCGACACTGGCAACCAATACATCATCTCGCCTCTCGAGTGGCTTCATGCCAATCACCCCAGCGAGAAGCTGGCCTTCATTTACTCCAACGACCCGCTCTCAATATCAGCGATTCAGGGCGCTGAAGCATATGCGAAATCGGTGGGCCTGAACGTCACCTACACTGATGCTTACCCGTCCACAGCAACCGACCTGAGTTCAATACTGACGGCCGCAAAGGCAAGCGGCGCGACAGCTATCGTAGGAGGAGGTCATATCAACGATGGAGAGTTGCTGGTCAACCAACTGCATCAGATTGGCTGGACGCCGGATTTCATCTCACTGCTAGTGGCGGTGGAGCAGCCCCAATTCCAGCAGGCCCTGGGAAGCCTTGCTAACGGCGTGACTGGGACGATATTCTGGAAGGAGACCCTTCCATACAGCCCCTCGGAAGCTGCGAAGCAAGGGATGTCTTGGTATGGTCCAACCGAAGACCAGTTCACCTCGCTCTATGCACAGGTCGCTGGAGGGGTTCCCTATGGCAATGATGGTGAAGGCGCTTCATCAATCCTGGTCTTGGCTAAAGCCATTATGACCGCGAACAGCTTCAATTCGACTCTCGTGAGGCAGGCGCTGGGAAGCATGAACTTGATGACTTTCTTCGGAGGATTCAAGGTCAGCTCGACGGGTGCGCAGCAGCAGCCGCCTCCGGTGTTGGCACAGTGGCAGAACGGAGTTCTCCAGATCGTCTATCCAACTGACGTCGCCACGGCCCCGATCATATACCCATACAACCCATCAGGCTGATTGACCTGTTACTATCCTCGGTGATCGAGGGAGCGGTCCTTGGTATAATGCTCGGTTGCGTTCTCGCAGTCGTGGCCCACGGCTTGAATATCATCTGGGGAGTTCTCAAGGTCGTCAACGTGGCTCATGGGGAGTTCATCATGATTGGAGCGTACCTGAGTTTCTTCTTGAATCTCTACTTAGGGATCAATCCCATCGAGGCCGTGGTCGTCATCGCCTTCGCCGGTATCGGCATAGGCTATGCGTTTTACTATGCCATGTTTCACCACGAACTACACAACAAGAGCTCAGTGACGCTCCAGACAGAGATGTCAACACTCGTATCCACTTTCGGGCTCAGTCTCTTCCTCAGCAGCGCTGCGAACCTGTTGCTCAGTCCGAACTTCGTAGGAATCCATTGGGACGCGGGATCTATCGCATTCGTGGGGATTTCTATGCCGCTTGGCTCCCTTTATGTCTCGATCGCCGCCTTGGTGATAGTCACCGGCACTTGGTTGTTCCTGCAAAGAACTTACCTCGGCACTGCCATTAGGGCGTACAGTCAGGACATCGACTCTGTCGAGCTGAGCGGAATAAACCCGACAACCGTAGCGTCCCTAGCAACGGCCCTTGGGATCGCCCTTGCGCTCGTGGGAGGAGGATTGCTGACCGCATGGTTGCCCGTGGGCATAAACCCTCTCATGGGGCAACTGTACGTCCTGTTTGCCTTCGTGATAGTGGTCATCGGCGGACCTGGCAGGATGTGGGGCAGCTTGGTCGGAGGGCTTATCATCGGAGTTTCCCTGGACGTGTTCCAGGTTCTTCTTCCCTCGTCGACGGCAACGGGCATAACCTTCCTAATGCTGGTTCCAATATTGCTCTTTAGACCGGAGGGGCTCCTCAGGTGAATTCTCCCAAGAAGTGGTACTCGCTATACGGCATGGCCGCAATAATGGTGATTATCCTCGTGCTGAGCGTCTCCTCTGGCATAGCTACGATGGCCGTCATGCTGACCCTGCTCATCTTCGCGGCGCTCGCTTATTCTATCAATTTCATAACGGGCATGACAGGATACGTCAGTTTCGGGCACGTTCTGCTTTCCGGGTCGGGAGCCTATGCCATGGCCTGGCTGGTATCGTCGTACATTGCAGATCCGCTTCTAGGAGTTCTGTTCGCGGCGGCGACTGGGGGTGTGGTGGCGTTCCTGACTGGAGCAGTCATACTCAGGCTGAGAGGCGTCTATTTCGCGATTGCGACATTGGTGCTGGTAACGAGCGTCGCGGACATAATACTCGACTTGCCCCAGCTGGGAGGGGCCACGGGAATATACCTCAACCTTGGGTTCAATCTCAACGAGATGTATTATGCTGCGTGGGTTCTCACTCTTGTCGCAATATCATTGACTTTCTTCATCCGCAGAGGGAAGCTGGGATACGCGCTGAGAGCCATAAGGAGCGACGAAAACGCCGCAAAGGCGGTCGGGATTGACGTGTCACGAATGAAGCTCTATGTATTCGTCATAAGCGGGTTCTTCGCTGGTGCTGCGGGGGCCATCTCTGTCTGGAGCACTTCGGCGGTGTTCGATAACGTCGTCTTTTCCATAGAAGTTTCACTACAAATCCTGGCGATGATCGTGATAGGAGGAATGGGTACAGTGACAGGTCCTTTCATTGGAGCAGTGATCGTCTATTGGCTGTACGAATATTTCTTGACTGTCTTCCCTGGGGCTCAACTGATAATTCTTGGCTTGCTCATAATATTAGTACTCCGTTTCCTGCCCGGTGGAGTGGTGGGAACAATTCAAAGGAAGGTGGCAGCGGCCCGTGGCATCATCGAATAGAGTCGGGTCTGACATGTTCGACGAGAATCTCCCCAACTTCCGCAGTTATCTTGACCTTCTCGAGAAGAGCAACGAGTTGAAGAGAGAAAAGAAGGAGGTGGTCGCCAAATTCGAAATAGCCTCCATTCATATGAAGGTGCAGGCTGACAGGGGACCAGCTCTCCTCTTCGAGAACGTCAGAGGCTTCAAAATACCAGTGCTCGTAAACCTGCTGTCAACCAGGAACAGGCTTGCAATCACCCTCGGCATGCCTGCAGCGTCGTCTTACGACGAGATAAACGGGGAGTTGACGAAGCGCACTAAGAACGCGTTGGAGCCTATCCTGCTGAAGAACGGCCCCTGCAAAGAAGTCATAATCGACGAGGATGGCGTAGACCTGACCAAGTACCCGATAGTGACCATGCATGAGAAAGACGCCGGTCCCTACCTGACCGGGGGGGTCGTCGCAGGTCGAGACCCTGAGACAGGCCAACAGAATCTCTCGTTTCACAGGTTCCTGCTTAGAGGCAAGAACAAATTGGGCGTGCTCCTCGAACCGAGACACCTGTGGCACATCTACAACAAGGCAGATGCGAAGAACGAGCCTCTCAAGATTGCAATAGTGATCGGCTACCACCCTGCCATAGGAATCGCGGCCGGTACAGGCCTCCCGCTTGGAAGGAACGAGTACGCCCTGGCTGGGGCACTGGCAGGGAAACCAATTCAACTGGTCAAGGCAGAAATGTCGGACCTCCTTGTTCCCGCAGACGCAGAAATCGTCATGGAAGGAGAGATTCTTCCCCGCGTCAGAGAGCCCGAAGCCCCATACGGCGAGTACACTGGCTATTATGGCGAGCAACGGCCGAGGCCGGTCGTGCTTATCCGGAAGATCACTCAACGCAAGCAGCCAATCTATTACAGCATAACCGCAAGATCCGCGGAGTTGGGATACTACTTCATAGCAAAGACCGTGATGACATTGGAAAGGCTGAAGGACGAAGTCCCTGGCGTAAAGACGGCGAACTTCCTCCAGACCTTCTTCTTCGTGATCTCACTCAAGAAGGAAAGGGAAGGTGACGGCAGGAAGGCGATGCTCTCAGCCTTGGCCGCGAACGACAGCATCAAGTACTGCGTAGCTGTAGATGACGACATCAACACGAGGAATCCGGAAGAAGTGCTTTGGGCGATAGCGACCAGGTGCGACCCGAACAAAGACATCACCATCATACCCCACGTCTACGGGCAGAGCCTAGACCCATCGGGCGAGGGGGAGGCCGAGAAGAGGGTCTGGAGCGTCATGATAATAGACGCAACGAAGCCCCTGGGTGCTCCGTTTGCCGAGAGAGCTAGGATCCCAAGTCTAGAAGACATCGAACGGATGAAAAGGGAAGGCAAGCTCTGAGAGCTGAAGCGTCAGAACACCTTCAGAGCGGTTCGGCGCAGGATCAACTCCTTTGCACCCTGCGAAAGGGGGAGCTTGAGGAATGACGATACGTTCTCTTTGATTCCTGGAATCAGCGGACCGGCCCAGTCGGATCCGAACATAGTCTTCTCTGCGATTTCCTCCAGCCTGGGAAAGTACTTGAGCAGACTCGCCGGCGGTACCCCGGATATGTCCATGTAGACATTCCTATGTCTGCGAATCAAGAAAAAAGCGGTCTGCGTCCACAGGGGCCTCCCCCCATGGGCCAACACTATCTTCAGGTCTGGATAGTCTATGGCGACATCGTCCACGTGAATTGGGTCCCCGTATATGCTCCTAGCCTTCGTGAATATCGACGTTCCTGTGTGGAAAATGATGGGCACCCTTCTCTCTTGAGCCATTTCATAGATGGTGGCCAGCGACTTGTTGCCCCTCAGATAGTCGTTGGGGTAGACCAACTGGTGAGGCGGATGTATCTTTATCCCCTTCATTTCGAGTTTGTCGATGACATACTCGAAGTCCTTTCTCGCATTACGTGTGAACCTCGGGTGGATCGAGCCTACAGGGAACAACCTGTCGGGGAAATTCCTGGCGTAGCCATGCAGGAAGTCGTTGTATTCAAACGGCATCCCTTCGATGTCGGGGGAGACTATTCCGATGAGGAAGGCCCTTTCCACGTTCGCCTCGTCAAGCATCTTCACGAAGAAAGCCGGGTCTTCGGTCACTCTCTTCAAGACTGCGGGAGTCTGCAACTTTCCCTGAAGGTAGAGCTCATGCGACTCTTTGGTGAGCATCCCCCTTGGCGTTATGTGAGTGTGGCAATCTATGTACTTCAATTCTTGACTTCTATCGACGCGCACGAAAGACACGCCAAATAAACATCTGGTCTAATCAGCGGACGCTTCAGGCTCCGTGGACGCACTTCGGCTAGTCAATCGATACACATCCTCCCTCCTGTTCTTCAGGAGAGGGAGAACCCTCCTCGCCTCCTCGACCCGGTGCAGGTCTATTTCGGCGACGATTATCCTTTCACCCTGGCCGAGGTCGTTCTGAACGATCCCGAACGGGTCGACCAAGGCGCTCCTCCCGGTGTATATGTTGCCCGTCTGCGCGGGCGCTACCACGTAGACGCCATTCTCAATGGCCCTCGTCTTGAGCATCGCAAACCAGTGCTCTTCCTTCATAGGACCGAATACCCAGCCCGAAGGAATCAGAATGATTTGTGCTCCACCCAGCGCCAACAACCTTGCGTGTTCCGGAAAGCGCAGGTCGTAACATATCATGACCCCAATCCTACCGAGTTCTGTGGCTATCGGCGATAGCACTTTGTCGCCCGCGACAAATTTCTCGGATTCTTTGAAGCCGAACGCGTCATAGAGGTGGAGCTTACGATATGCTCCTCGAAGCTCGCCCCCGGGGCCAATGAGTGCTGCGGTGTCGTACACACGATTCGGCACGCCGCTCCTCTCGTACGTTGTCGCGAGGACGTATACTCCTCTTCTCTTGGCACCGTCGCGCAGGTCCCTGACAAAGTCCCCATCGATGCTCTCGGCGACGGTTGCCAGTTGTTTCGCGCTTTGACGGCTCGGCGAGAAGGCCATGAGGAATTCGGGAAAGACAACAAGTTTCGCTCCCTGTCCTCCGGCGTCTTGCACGAAGCGCAAAGAGCGCTCTAGGTTCTCCTGTTTGTTCTCGGATGATTCCATCTGCACAATTGCTACCTTATATTTTTCTGATCGGACTTCCTTAAATTCTGTCAAATTCAAGCCTAACCTGCCGCACTCGTCCCGGCAACGCTGACCGAGTATGTGTGTGAAATCCATCTGTCTAGGATGGGGTCTGTCATCACCATCTCAAACCTATCGGAGAAAGTGGTCTCGAACTTCAGTGGTACGGTTCCTGAAAAGAGGACCGTTCCATCTTCCAAGGCATGGAAAGTGCGCATAAGATCGAACGGGAGCATGAGTTCGGCCAACTTCCCGTCTTGGTAAGTCTGTACACTCCCTTCTTTTCTAACTCGCGACATTAGTTCCAGGTCGTCCCAGTGGTCCTCGATGTCCTGGTACGACCATACCTCCGGGGCCATGACCTTCGGACAGGCGGCCTTTGACCTCTGGATATCGACACTCTCGAGGCCGCGGTCAGTATGGTCGCTCCCTACAGTCACATACAAACGGCCTTCGTCCCTTAGAATTACGTATTCCACTTCCCCGCTGGTCTTCTCTCCAGCTACATTGATTTCGGTGGCGGCCGTCAAGAGGCTCGCGGGCACCATGTAGACCGTAGGCGTCCCGGCCGGTGGCGGCACGCCGATCCTAGCTAGTTCTTCTATGTGCTCGCGCACCTTTTCCTGATTCCTGCCGGCGAAGCCGGCGCAGAGCAGAGTCCTAGGCCGAAACGAAACGTGTTCTCTCCGCTTCGCGGTGACTAGGGTCAGTTCAATCGAGGCCTGCAGCTAAGTTGACCCCCGGTACCTCTCCGGATAATACCTCATCTCAATCGTCACGCATCCGGGCCGAGACACATACGGTCCGTGCTGCATCTTCGGAGGCCTGCAGGCGTACATTCCCTTGGTGAAGGTGCGCTTCTTCCTCTTGTCAGTAAGGCTCCCGTCGATTATGTAGACTTCTTCCCAGAACTCATGGGTAAGGAGCTCCGGGATTATTGCGCCCCGTTTGAGCTTGAGCAATCTCGTGTAGGATCCGGATTCTGCGTCGCGACTAAGTATCTTCTCACTGACGCCAATCATTCCTGATACCGGCTTCCAAGGAATCTTGCTGACGGCGAAGAATTCCATTTCATCCTTGGGCAATTCTTGATTCCTTCCTTAGGCTGAACGTCGCGGCGCGACGGCAGCGGTTTTGCCCCCGCCCACCAGCGGTGAACACTGGCTGGAATGACCTCCTTGCCAACGTTCGTCACGGCGTCGAAAACTTCTGTTCGGCGGAGTCTCAAATTCCCAAGTGAACACGAAGTTCATACTCAACTGTACGATTTGACGCCGTAAAAACCTTAGCGAGAGAAAAGAAGCCGAGGCTTCAAGGGGATTACCCCTAGTAGGCGTGAAGTGCATTCGGCCCAACTCCTGCGGTACCAAATGGGTTCGGGAATGGTGTTGAGGAAGATCTTGTGCCCACCTAATATGCTCCGAATCTAGGAACCGAATTTCCGCCCAAGTACCAACTAGCGACCTTGTAGGGGGCAACCTTGACGATGGGTGTCGAGGAATTGAGCGAAGACGGACCTGTCCTATATTGCGGATACTTGTTTCTAAGGAGAGCGAGGCCCAACTCGTGGTCTGCTCCAGACTCGATGAATTCGGCCCTCCCATGGACAAGCACGCCTCCCAGCTTGGTCCAGTCCTCCTCGTAGCTATCCAACTCTAGGGAAACCATATTGTTCGTCCTGACATTCTGCCATCGCTTTGCCTTGGACCTTTTGGCGTGAAGGAAGAAGCTCTTCCCGTCAAATCCGAAACAAAGGGGCACGCTGTGTATCTCCTTGTCTCCGCTCTTCGAATTGAAGCGAAGAACCCTCTGTTCGCTGACGAATGCCTTTTCGCCTGACGTGAACTCTTTATGCGTCGTGCCAGCAAATCAAACACTTCGGACCTATTATGCTTGCCTCTACCTCCACGGAACTAGTCTTCCAACGCCCATGACGTTCCGCACACGATTCTAGTCTCTTCGACCAATCCTTCCAGTCGCTTCAGGTAACGCTTAACTTCCGGTTGCAATACCATGTGATATTCTGGTTTGACCAAGCTGGAAATTGGAGTCCTCCTTCCGACCCGCGAGGTGGTGATACATGGTTTCGAGACCTCCAAGGTCATCGATATGGCACGTTCCGTGGAGGAGAGCGGGTATCACTCGGTCTGGGTGGGTGACAGTCTGCTCGCGAAACCCCGGCTGGAGCCTTTCTCGACCCTGGCCGCTATTGCAGCAAGAACCAGTACGGTGAAACTTGGTACCGCGGTCTATCTGCCCTCTCTCAGGAATCCGATAATAATCTCGCACGCACTGGCGACGTTGGACCGGATCGACGGCGGCCGCACCATCTGGGGAGTCGGAATAGGCGGCGGGAGGTACAACAGGGCGACATTTGAGAAGGAGTTTGGATCCGTCGGCGTCACCTTCGAATCGAGGGTGAAACGCATGGAAGAGATTATCGAGATAGTCAGGAAACTTCAGACTGAGGATGTCGTGAATTATCAGGGAAAATACTTCAATTTAGAAGGAATCAGCATGCCATTGAAGCCGGCACAAAAGCCCTACGTCCCGACCTGGATCGCGTGCTCTGTTGTGGAGACGGGTTTGAAACGGGTCGCAAAGCTGGCGGACGGTTGGATCGCGAACATCGTGAACCCACATGAGCTCGCCCAAAGCCATACCAATATCGTGGAGTTCGCCAAGGCCTACGGAAGGAACGGGTCGACAATACGCCCCTGCAATTATCTTTACCTCAACATCGACTCGGACAAAGAAAAAAGCCACGACGAGGCTACGAATTTCCTCGCGAAATACTACAACACCACCTTCACACCCGAGATTCTCGAAAGATGGGGAAGCTTCGGTGATTCTGAGGACGTCATCAGCAGACTCGAGGCTGTCTATCAGGCGGGTGCGCGAACAATCATCGTACACTTCGCGTCCCTTGACCCGATGGGGAAGCTCAAGGAGTTCACGAGAGATGTGTTGCCTTCCTTCAGCTGACGTTCCGATGAAGGGGACGAGCTGAACTTGGCGACAGTCAAGGTGGATAACGCCACCTGGGTAATCACCGTAGATGAGTCAAGGCGCATCATAAAGAATTGCTCCATCTTGGTTGAGGACGGCAGAATAACCGAAGTCGGCAAAGCGGAGCGCCTGAGAGACCGAATGGCTGAGTTCGTCATCGATGGAAAGGATACCGTTGTGACTCCGGGGTTTGTCAATTGCCATATGCACGTCAACTATTCCCACATAGTCAGGGGGGTCTTCCCGGACGACCTCCCCCAGCAGGAATATCTCAGGTACGTATTCAGATTGCGCGAGGAGATGGCCCCCGAGGAAGAATACTATACCTCGCTGCTGGCCATGGCCGAGCTCCTTCTGAATGGATGCACCACCATTCTCGAGCCCGGTCTCGTGAACAGTCTGGAAGACGTGGTCCGGGCGGTCAGCACATCCGGCATCAGAGCCGTCGTCGGAAGGTCTTTTCTCGACCAGGAGAATCCTCTGACGGAGAAAACAATCGATGGAAGGGAGGCGGCCAGGATTACGAGGTCTACCATCGAAGGGTATGATGGGAAGCTGGGTGGGAGGGTCAGAGCGTGGGCCATGCCGTTCTCCCCAGACTATTGCAGCGCGGAATCCATTCTGAAGGCCAGAGAAATCGCTTCCTCCCACGGAGTCGGGGTTACGATTCACATAGCGAATTCCGAAGCTAGTGCGGAGGCATTCAGGAAGTCTCACGGGGAGAGGCCTGTGGAATTTCTCGACAAGAATGGGGTCCTCGGGTCCAACGTGTTGCTCGCCCACTGTGTCTCGGTAAACGACAGCGAACTGGACGCTATTTCATCAAGCCGTACCAAAGTGGTTCACTGCCCCTCGGTCGCCATCCGTGGCAGCGGCGTTACAAGAGTTGGCAAGTTTCCCGAGATGATCGAAAGGGGCGTCCCCGTAGGTCTCGGGAACGACGCCGCCAATTCCTCCTACTACCTGGACCCGGTTAGAGCGATGTATCTCGTCAGTGTCCTCTTCAAGGAAGCGAGAGGAGACCGGCGAATGATCCCTCCTGAGACCGCGTTGGAGATGGCAACGATTAGCGGGGCGAAGTGCCTCCTGCTGGACGACGAAATCGGCTCGATAGAGGCTGGTAAGAAAGCCGACATCACCATTCACAGCACAAGGCGGCCCGAATGGATGGCCCTGCACAACCCGCTCAACAACTTGGTGTACTCGGCGGATGGGAGAGGCGTACGGGATGTGATAGCCGACGGTCGAATCGTCGTTAGAGACGGACAGCTTACGGGGTTCAACGTCGAAAACGTCTACGATAGGATTCAGGCTATGGGAGAGAGCCTGCTCGAAAGGGTACAAGTGAAGTTCGAGCCCAGATGGCCCATACAGTGACCGCCGACTCGCCCTAGTGAATCCCTCTTGAAGGGAGGAGCCTCGGCGAATGAGGTTCCTGCGCCTCAGCCTAGGACGCCTTGACCCTGCCTTTTTCCAGCCTGTCGATGATTCTGCTATGTTCGCCTTTGACTACCAGGTCGGCGTCGTCCGCGTTCACTTTCGGCCAATATCCCAACTCGTAACCATACCAGGGTGATTTTAGGTCCAGTTCGGGGAAACCGAGCTTTTTCCACACTGAAAGCGCCCTCTCCATGTATTCCTTCTTGGGGAGGGATATCGGCGGATAGGGCCATTTGATGGTGGCGTCGATGAGCATCGCCGAGCTTCCGACCCCGCCAGGGTAGGTCTTCTCCTCCTGCGACGCGTCCGGCTTGTAGCCCGAAAGGTCCAGCCCGGGGATCCTTCCCGTGATTATCTTGGCATCGTGCGCCGGCTGCACTCTCCAGCTGAGCGCCCACACAACGGCGTCGAGATCCCTTGGGTCGATGTCTTCGTCGACGACGATGAAGTACTTGCCCCACCGCGCGTCATAGCCCGAGGCGCAGTTCAGAATCTGCCAGGGGATTGCGTTGTTCGTCTTCTTGATTTTGATGACGCACCATTGGGCTTGGCTCATCTCGTGCCAGGCAACGTCAAGCACCGGGAACCCGCAGTCATTCTTGAGGAACTTGTAGTAGATGTTCTCCGAAGAAATCAGCCTCACTTTGCTGCTCTCGCTTGGTGGGAACTGGCTCATGACGTGCACGAAGGTGGGGTTCTTCCTATGGGTGATGCAGGTGACGCGGACGGCGGGGCGGGTCCAGACTTCCATCGCCATGTAGCCGTTGTACTCGCCGTAGGCGTTGCCCAGCTCCAGATACTCTGTATCGACTATGCCTTCGATTATGATTTCCGCGTTTGCCGGTACCTCGAGGTCGACCGTCTTGCACTTGACCACGTCGATGGGTGCGCTGTTCAACCCTCCGGACACCGTAAGCTCATCGATCCCGTAGGGGAGCTTTGCAGAGGCCGTATAGAAGAGAGACGGGGGGCCGCCGATGACGACCGCCATATGCATTTCCTTGCCCGACTTTCTGTACTTGTTCCAGTGGATCCAGCCGTGATTTCCCCTGTTGATCTCCCATTGCAGCCTCGTGTTGCCAAAGACGTGCGCCGAGTACGTCCCCATATTCCTGATGCCGGTCTCTGGGTCTTTGGTGATTATCGGCGTGGTGGTTCTGACGCTTCCACTGTAACCGGGAAGTTCAACGGGTATGGGGAGGGACAGGGCACCCTTGTCGTCCTGCTGCAATTCGTCACCCTCGATGACGACTTCTTGGACAGGGGATCCATGAGTCACCAGGTGTGGCTCGACGGGATGAAGCTGAGCCTCCTGCCACTTTGCCTGAATTGATTCTCTGGTCGGTTCGCACTGCAGACCAAGGGCGTAGATCTGAGCCGAAGAGGCGTACACGCCTGTCGCGGCTTTCATGCCGTACTTCCTTCCCTTGACACCGACGACATTGTCAAACAAGAATCCACGCCTCTGCTCGTCAGCGAGCCCCCTGTACTGCAGCCGGGCTAAGGAGGCCAATTCAGTCTCTTTCACGATGGGCTCGGAAACTCGGAAGAGCTTGTTGGCTTGCTCCAGGGCCGAGAGGTGCTGTTTCAGGTCGGCAAAGCTCTGCATGGCTCCAATTGAAGCACCTAACCACTTAAGACTTTTCTCAAAGATTTTGTCATACGGGGACTAATTGCTAGAAGCACTTGAAAGGGGCGTCTCGACTTCACTCCGTCGGATTCGCCCAAGGGGAAGAAGGCGACTCAGGAACGAGACAGTCAGATTCATGGGTGAGCGACGTACAAGCCTTCTGGATCGAGCGCACGAAGAATCTGCAACTCTTCATGCGTCGGCGGGCTTGTGACCTCTACCTTCTCCGCAACAAGCGGTCGAAAACCGGTATTCTCAAAGACATCTTCGATCGAGACTCCCTGATGCAGCTTCCTGACTCTCATCAGCCCGCTCTCTGGATCGTAGTCCATCACGCAGAGATGGCTTACGACCTTGCTCGGCTTCCCGAAGATTATTCCTGCTTCTTCTCTGCTCCCGGCACCTCCCAAGTAACCCGGGCTTGAAAGGAAGTCGAGTTTCTCGACGAATCTCCTCTTTTCATGGTGCGTCGCTATGATTGTCTCCGTGCACGTCGAGGCTATGTCATTCGCCCCACCGGTTCCTGGCAGCCTTACCTTGGGATGATCATATTCTCCAATCACTGACGTGTTAATGTTACCATACTTGTCTATCTGCGCTCCTCCCAGGAAGCCGTAGTCAATGTAGCCTCTCTGTTGAAGAGCAAACAGGTCGGAGGGTGAAGAGACCATGATGGCTGACCGTGTGGCTCTTGCTTCATTTGTGGAGTATGGAATCAGAGTGGGGTGGATCAAGGGCGCGACTGCGCCCCCCTCGAATATTATCGTGAGGTCTGGCGCATGCGTCTTCTGGGCAAGGGCCGCGGAAATCAGGGGCAGGCCTGCGCCCACGAAGATCGTCTTCCTGTCTTCCAGCTCCCTAGCGGCCATGACTGCGACGAGTTCAGCTGTAGTGTAATCTACCACGCCCATCAACGACCTATCCGCTCATCAGCTCTCTGCTGAGCGAGACGTTCTTCAGCAGGCTGGGCAAGCCGAACTTCTGGAGATAGTCGTAGTAGGTCGGTGGCCCCAGGATGTATTCGTCAAGGTATTGCCTCGCCCCCTCAACCCCTTTCTCGCCAACTTTCGCCGCGTACTCTTGGAAGAACCCGAAGTCCGCCTGGTACAGGCCCGGACATTCGTGCGGATATGATCCGAAGGGCGCTTCCACCACCGCGTCCACGCAGAAGAAGGGAATGAATGTCTTGTCACCCTCTCGTCGTATCCTCTCGGTGCTTACGATTTGTTCTGCCGTGATTATCACCCTGCTTGCGCTCCTGGCAATGTCTGCGTCAGCGAATGGCATCCCGTCCACCTGCGCATTGCCGTACCTGTCAGCCCTCTGGACGTGAATAACGGCCACGTCTGGGTAGAGCGCCGGCACGAGGCAGAGCTTCCTACCTGTGAAGGGACAGTCCATCTCCTTGGCGCCGGTGTGTTTCATAAGGTCGGAGCCAAGCATCGAGAGCGTGGGAAGGAAAGGGACCCCGAGAGCGGCGGCTTTGAATCGTAGGTTCATTGCGTTATGGCTCCATTCTTCTATCTTGATTCGCCCTTCCTCCGCGTAGCGGCGCATGACTTTTGAGACCCCCCAGGTTACAGCCATGCTAATCCAACTCGTGATGATATTCGAAGCGTTGCCTCCGACGAACATGAGGTCAGATTCGAATGAGAAGAGCAGCCTTGAAACGGTCAGGTCTTTCACCCCGTTTCTGATGATTTGCCTTATCATTCCCATGGGCGTGCGGGAATACATGATTCCGCCTATCGCCAAGCTGTCATGATTCCTGACGAGCTTCGCGGCCTCTTCGAAAGTCATGAGCTTATCCTTCATCGAATGGTCTTTCCTCTCGACCAGAGACCTTGCCTCGACGAAGTCCAAAGATTTCACCTTGACCTAGGGCGCAGCTGTGAGAATGTTCTTCAGTGCCGCTACGATTTGTTCGACCTTCTGCTTGGCGAATCCTTCCATTATCCTCGCACCAAGCCCTGCTACCATTCCGCCCACGGTGAGGAGGGCCGTCCAGCTGATTTTGCTTCCCCCGTCGGAAGCAGCCAAGTTGAGATCGATGGAAAGATCCACAGTTGACTGGGCGCCTGTGCCTCTCCCGACCAACAACAAGTGCTCATTTGGTTTCATGTCCTGATAAGTGAAATTCATCTTCATCGCTCCCCTGATGAATCCAAGCTTCACCGTAAACTCGGCGTAGAAGGAGGTCTGGTCCTTGACCTCGAAGGACTTCAAATCCGGAATTGCGTTCGCTACTTTCTTGGGGTCCGTCAGTACTGCCCAAACCTGTGAGGGTGAAGCAGGGACAACGAAATCTCCGCCGAACTGCAAAGCAGTCGTCCTCTCCCCCGATTCAATTTAAGGGTTCGTAGCCGCATCTGTTCGTAACTAGGCCGCAGCTGATCCGGAAGCATCGGGAATCTGAACTTCGCAAGAAATCGGAAGGTTTCCAATTGGTCGACCTTCCCATGGCCCGCTTCAAGAAATTCCTGCCGGTCTGGCAGACCGTCCCTATCCCGGCGAGCTATCTTTCCAACTGAATCGACGTGTTCCCTGTCGTCACCATCTTGAATTTGAAAATGTCGAGACGACTGTAATGGCCGGTAATGTCTTGGGCCGCCTTCAGCGGCGGCACCCGTCCTAAATCCATGTCCCTGTATGCTGTCTCTTCCTAGTCTCCGGCAGGCTCCGCGATGTACTTCCCATCGGGTCCCACGATTGACGACCCGCCACCCCTGCTAATCAGCGAGCATCTCTTATCGGTTGCTCCCAGGACTTCAAGCGCGTGATCGTCCAGGACTCCACAGGAGTTCACAACGAATACCTTGCCCGCGTAGGCGTAGTACTTGGAACGAACTTCCATGCCAGTCCTGGTCCTGACCACTTCGGCTTCGTCCTGAGCCGGGAAAGCGGGCCAGGAGGCAGCGTGGACCTTCTCCCCCAGCGCGAGAAGGGCGTAGCATGCCAACTTGTTAGTGTGCTCGCCGCAGATTAGCTCTCCTTTCTCTCCGAGACCTGAAGGATAGACCTTCATTGTACTTCCATCACCTTGTCCGTGCACTAATCTTTCCGAGCCCGTCGGCATAATCTTCCTATGCTTGCCCAGGATGTTGCCTTTGTCGTCGAACTCCACTATGTGACATGGTACCTTCTTCAGCTTCAGCCTCCTGCACGCCCCTAGCCTGCGGTTGCTGGCGACGACCTCAAAGCCCTCGTCAACCGATCTCACGACGATGGGTTCGAGTAGCTCTTTTTCCATTATTGAAATCGTCAACTCATCCACGAGACCGGGCTCGTTTCTAGTAGGCCGTTTGGAAGTGCAGATTCTCTTGACCACGACCTGCCAAGTAACCAGAAAGTGCATCGAAATCTGCATACTCGTACTTGGACATCGATGTGTAACCAGACTTCTTGCAAAACCGATTAGAGGGTTTGCCCTAAGATGTTAGGGCTCCACAAGAACGGGCGACAGACGATTTTTGCACGCAGGCCGCCTCTGCTCCCCGAGGCGGCATGGCAGTTATGCCAATCCACCGAACGATATATCGGCCTCCCCATCGTGGTTTGCCGATGCCATTGGAACTAGGTCAACTGGAGAAAGGTCGTGGCAATGGGCAAGAGTTGCCAACTCCGGCCTACGGATCCACCATTCAATCTCCGAAAGGGGCTTTGGTCGTTTTCTTTTCGTGGACGGGAACCACAAGGAAGGTTGCCGAAGCTGTGGCACAAACACTGCGAAGTCGAACGAGGGTGACAGTGGAGGAGATTCGGCCTGTGCGGAGGAGAGGATACCTCGAGCGGCTGGGGATGTCGTTCATCCCTCACTCCAGGGTCAGAATCATGCCCATTACTTCTGACCTCTCCGATTTTGACGCTCTCTTCCTGGGATCTCCGAAGTGGACTTTCGGTTGCCCGCCAGTCAACGAGTATCTTCATTCGCTCACCAATTTTCGAGGAAAAAAGACCATGGTCTTCCTGACTTACGGCGGGTTTGACTACGTCAGATACGCCAGGGAAATGGGTTCCGCCATCCGGCGTAGGGGCATGGACTTCAGTGAGGTTCTGATGCTACCAAGGGAGGAAGTCGAAGCCCAGGCCTGTCTGCCAAAGGTGGAAGCCTTCTGCTGGAAGTACCTCCGGACCTCCGCTTCGGCAAGGGGAGAGGGGGCGGAGAGTTGATGGCCCCGCGAGAGGAGACGCTAGGTTTTCCGCCATCAGTCCACCTGAACCGTAGAGCCCATCACGTCCTAGAGTTGGATGTCTCTCGTGTCTTTCAGGAAGAGCGCGGCGACCAGGGACACCAAAGCGAAGACGACCCCGACCACTGTTATCGCCTGCGTCGCCTTGAGGACCCCGCCGTAGCTGGTGATGACGTAAGGTATGACGAAGGTGATTACAATTCCCGCAATCAGGTTCCCCATCTGGAACGAGAAGCCGGACCCTGAGTATCTGTACTTGGTGGGGAAATTCTCGTTATAGACCACAGGAACCACGCCGAGGAAGAGGTATTCGGAACCCACGAGCGCCCCCTCAGCGAGGATGATGTTAATCGGGTCCTTCGTCGAAAGCAACGGAAAGAAGGAGAGCGCGAACACCACCGTTAGGGCCGTGGACAAGATGGCCACCCATTTTCTGCCTATCCTGTCCCCCAACAGCGAGCCGATGATTACCGTAACCAGCGAAAACGAGGTTCCATAGGTGACGTAGTACAAGGCACTGTTGGGTGAAATCTTGGATGCTGCCATGTAGCTCAGCGAGGTGGGATTCACCAGACCGCTGAATATCACAGTGATGTAGCTGAAGAGGAAGGCGAGCACTACAACTCTCCTCCAGCTTTGCCTGAGCATCTGCGAGAAGGGTGCCCGTTCAACCTCCCTCCTCTCAGCGAGCCGTCGGAAAAGCGGGCTGTCCTGAAGCCTGTACCTGATCACTATCCCCACCACTGCAACCACCGCGCCGAGCACAAACGGAATCCTCCAACCCCAGTCTAGGAACGCGCTGCCTGTGTAGGTCCGTACGATGATGAACGAAATTATCGACAGGACTGTCCCGAGAGGCACGGACCACTGTACCCACCCTGACCAGAGAGCGCGATGTTTCGACTTCGAAGCGTATTCGACGACCCAGCTAGTGGAGCCTCCGAACTCTCCCCCGAGGCCTATGCCCTGGGTCGCACGGAAAAGGTTCAGGAGAATTGGCGCCAATATGCCGATTGCCGCGTAGGATGGTATCAACGCAATTCCCAGCATAGATATTCCAGCTATTCCCAAAGTCCACACGAGCATGGACTTTCTTCCCATCTTGTCTCCTAGGTAGCCGAAAATCCAGGCGCCCACGGGTCTGGTGAAGAAGGTGACGCCGTAAGACGCGATTGAGAAGGCGAGCGCTGTGGCGGGAGAGAACTCGGCGAAGAAGACCGACGGCCATACCTGGGCCGCGGCAGTCGCAGCGAGGAAGAAGTCGTACCATTCCAGCAAGGTTCCAAGCGTAGAAGCGAAGGTGACCTTTGCCAGGGACGACGTGGACACAACTTCCTCATGAGATGGCGGCTGCCCAAGACCGGCCGACGTCCCGCCTCCTTTCGCGGGCGGCACTGCCGAGCTTTCCACTCTCCGTCTAGACATGAGCGTGGGTCACCCGCGCCAACGTCAAAGAATCAGGGGTCTGGCTATTTAACAGAACCCCCTCCTGCGCTCAGAACTTGGGCGCACTTCGAATGTCGACCGGCTAACTCTCGGCGCTCGGAGGCGACTAGTCGGAGGTGTCGTCTCTATTCGTGCCGTTCGAGGCGCGAAACGAAGTATCCCCAGTCGGTGGAGGCGAGGTCCTCGACGAGTTCTTCCGAATACTTGCTTCTCACTTCGTCCTCGTCGTAGGCTTTCTGTCCCCCTGCCATATATGTGAGGACCTGTTTCTTTGCGGCCCTTTCGAGGGCTGCAATCGTGACGATGACGTTCTCGATGGTATTGCCGGCGGCAAAGATACCGTGCCCCCTGTGAATTACGAGAGTACTCCTGCCCATCTTGTCTACTAGCCTCCGCGCGAGGTCCCTGTTTCCGATATAGAGCGGGAGCTCTTCGAAGACCGGAATGCCGTCCACGAACAGGAAGGAATCTCGAGACATCATCAGAAGTTTCTTCCCGGTCATAGCCAGCACATTGGTATAGTAGGGGTGTGCGTGCGCCGCAGCCCTGTAGCCATTCCCGGTCTTGAAAATCTCGAGATAGAAGTAAGACTCACCCATCGATCTCGGGAAGTTGCCTTCCACGACCTTACCATCCATATCTATCTTCACCAAATCAGACTCCGAACACGTTCCAATCGTCCTGCCGAATTCGTGAAGGTGAGCCGGCAAGAGTATCCTTTTCTCGCCTGGAAGATAGTAGCAGACGTGTCCCCTGCCAAGTTCCGTCAGTCCTTCGTTGACCAGAATCCGGTTCGCGAGCGCGAGCTTGCGTTTTGCTTCGGCGAGGTTCTCCAACTGCCCATCCGAGCCGGTTCCTTCGACTAAAAAACTTGTCCAGCAGACGGCCCGCTCGGAACGGGTCACAGGTCACCTCAGAGACTCGAGGCGACCTTTTCCAGACAGATTAAGTTAAGGCTTATATTGCGACTCTTCTCTCTAGTAGCGCGTGTCTTTATCTTCCGTAAGGAAGATGACGGGCGCGAACTACAAACAACTTTACATCTCGTGGATGTCGTACACGTTCGATATTCTTGATTTCATAGCTCTTACGTACGTCATTGCCCCCATCTCCCAGCAGATCTATCCTTCAAAGGTAGTCGGGATTTCTCTGCTCGTGGTCTGGGGTGGTTTCGCCGCCGGCGCCCTGACCAGACCGCTCGGGGCAGGTGTTTTTGGACGAATCACTGACATGGCGGGAAGAAAGCGGGCACTGTACTATTCCACCCTCGGTGCTTCGGTGTTCACTGCGCTGATAGGAGTAATCCCCACCTACGCGCAAGTTGGGGTCCTCTCTCCTGTGATCTTTGTCAGCCTAAGGCTCATCGACGGCGTTTTCATCGGAGGCCTCATATCGGCCGGACTGGTCTTTGCGCCAGAAAACTTCCCAGAGAGGTTCAGAGGGGTCTTGACAGGGTTCGCGGAATCCGGAGGGAGTTGGGCTCATGTCATCGGTGCCAGTTGGTTGCTCGTGATTACAATGTTGTTTACCGGGTCGGCCTACACCACTGTGGGGTGGAGGCTGATGTTCGCGGTGACCCTGTTTCCTTTGGTATTAATCATGCCAGTATTGTATTTCATTCCTGAATCGAACATCTTCAACATGGCGAAGAAGAAGGGCAAGACCGGTAGGGGACCGCTGCGAACACTATTCATCACGAAGTCCAAGACCCGGAACCTATTCTATCTGATGCTCGGACTTTCGATTGGCCTGCTCGGGTTCGATAATCTTACCGAGAACCAATTCCCTAGCTTCTTGGGTGTGGTTAACCACGTGCCCTCCTCCACAATTGCGTTCATAGTCCTGGTAGGCGCCTTCGCAGGGGTCGTGGGTTCTGTCTTCGGGGGAGGCATATCCCAATTCTTCGGGAGAAAGCGGACAGGAGTCGTGGGAGGAATCATCCTCATCCTTCTAAGTCCGCTCTACTACTACATAGGAGCCACTCCAGGCGGCGAAACCTTTACTCTGATACTGCTTCTGATGCCATTCTTCTTCTTCGCTTCCATAAGCAAGGCGGTCCTCAGTCTTGTGCTGAACGAGAACTTTCCAACCGAACTCAGAGGGAGCGCCCTGGGCCTTAACTGGAACATCGGCTACGGGCTCGCTGGTGTCTGGCCCCTGATAATCACAGCAGCTGTGGCCGCCTACGGTGTAAGTGTATACGGGCTGGTCTCCGCGATTTTCATCGGCGTCCTAGCCGTGATCTACACCGTGAGTACTCTGTTCACCACGGAGAGCAAAGGGAACATAGACAGGGAACAAGCAGAACTGGCGACGGCCGAAACGCCATCGCCACCGGCCAACGCGTAAACCTATCGGCGAACGAGGTCCTGGCGAGGCAGGTTTCGTTCCTACTGCCCCGAAACATCAGCAGCCTGGGGTCCATACGTCTGCTCCCGGCGAGATAGTAGGGATGGGAGTTGCAACGGTCCGCGCCTCCGCTGAAGCGAGACTCTTCCGTGGCATGTGGGAGCGAAAACTGATTCTGGAGAAGGGTGAAATAATCATCGACGCCAACCGACTCTCTAGGTTGGTCAGCCCCCGTCCAAGACAATGTCGACTGAATCCTGGTAGAACTCTGATATTCGTCGTGGACGCGCAGAACGAGTTCCTGCATCCGAGAGGGAAGTACTTCAGCGAAACTACTGACAGGAGCATAATTCCGGCCATCGGCCACCTTCTCAAGGAGGCCAGAGCGATGCGGGTTCCAGTCATCTACACTCACTCGACCCGGCATCGGAGTTCGGCGGAGTTCTCCGTCTTCCATCGGAGGCCGTACGCTCTGCTCGAGGACAGTTGGGGATGGCGAATAATCGACGAATTGACGCCTCAGCGCGGCGACCACGTCATACAGAAAAGCACTCATGACTGCTTCCACCGCACTCGAATGGACGCGCTGCTCCGCAGGCTAATCGGCTCAACCAAACCTTGGGATTATCAGGTAGTTGTCACAGGGATACAGACCGAAACCTGCGTCTACCACGCCGTGATTGGGCTGCATGTGAGGAGCTTCAGGGTCGTGGTCCCGGTGGACTGTGTCAGCGGAGCGGCCAACGCCCCCAGCTACCTGGGCCACCTAGGCGATCCAGCCTACAGCTACAATGTCTTGATGTCGCGTTCCGACCTGCTTCAGTTCGCTCACAGCTCATGATACCATGGAAAGCAGCGGCCGTGAACGCATAAATCGTCATCTTCCTCGTCTGGTTCCCATGTTGTTTCACGACCTTAGGGAACACCTGCGTGCCCTCGAGGAGAAGGAGCTGCTTTGGACAATCGACCAGCCCATCAAGAAAGAAACGGAGCTCTTTCCTCTGGTGAGGCTGCAGTTCAGAGGGCTCCCTGAGGGCCAAAGACGGGCGTTCCTTTTCACCGACGTGCGGGGCGCCGACGGCAAGAAGTACGAGGCGGGGGTGTGCACGGGGGTCTTGGCCGCTTCGAGGGAGATATACGCCACAGGGATGGGCTGCAAACCATCTGAGATAACCGAGAAGTTCATTCGCGGGCTGCACACTCCCATCCCCCCGAAACTCGTAGAGTCGGGGGCGGTCCAGGAAGTAGTCACAGAGGGGGACGAGCTCGAGACGCAAGGCCTCTCGGAAATTCCCTTTCCCGTCGAACTGCCTGGCTACAGCTGCCAGGTCCGCACCACAACTGCCTTCATCACGAAGGACCCGGAAACGGGCATCCAGAACGCGGGAACCTACTCGGGTCAGGTCTTCGGGCCAAGGAAGATACTCTGGGAGATTCACAGGGGCAGCGACGGCTATGGCCACCTCAGGAAGGCCGCAGAAGCAGGCGTGGAGCTCGACGCCGCGATAGTCGTGGGCGGACCTCCCTATCTACAGTATACAGCCGCTACTAAGGTTCCATTTGGTGTTGACGAAATCGCCGTGGCCGGAGGAATCGCGGGGGAGGCCATCGAGGTCGTCAGAGCCAGAACCGTGGATCTCGTGGTTCCTGCACAGGCAGAGTATGTCATAGAGGGGAAGGTCTCGATTCGCGATGCGGAGACCCAGCCTCCATTCGGCGAGTACACGGGGTACATGGCGGTGGGCATCGAAAGCCAGCTGTGCCCGGTGATGACAGTGACGGCCGTAACCCACAGACGCGCTCCCATCTTTCAGACCATAATCAGCCAGATGCCCCCCAGCGAGAGCAGCAAACTGAGGCAGATAGCTTACGAGAGCGCCTTCACGAAGCACCTCAGGGACAACTGCAATCTGCCCGGGGTAAGGCGCGTTTCCTTCTATGAGGCCAGCGGGAGCTGGCAGTACTGTGTCATCCAGCTCAGGAAGAACAAGCCCACAGACGCCCCTCAGGCGCTCGCTGCTGCAGCGAGCTACGCTGCCGACATAGGGAAGATCTTCATCGCGGTCGATGAGGACATCGACCCGGCCGACCCAGACTCGGTCAACTGGGCGATGAGCTTTCGGATGCAGCCGGCAAGAGACGTCACGATTATTCGAGGGAAGACGGCCCATCTGGACCCGTCCGCCGCTCCTCCCGGCCCGCAGGGAGCAGATACAGGCTTCAGGGAGACGTCTGCAGTATTGATAGACGCCACCATGAAGTATCCGTACCCCCCGGTCGCGTTACCCAAGAAGGAGTTCATGGAGCGAGCGATTGAGATCTGGAAGTCGAACAGGCTGCCAGACCTCCAGCTGAAAGAGCCGTGGTTTGGCTACGACCTCGGATACTGGAACGAAGACTATGAAAGGCAGGCTAAGCTGGTCCTGTCAGGCATGCACTACGAATTGGGCAAAGAGTTGGAAAGCAAGCGGACGGCGCTCAGGCTGAACATCGGCAAGGGCAGACGCTCAGGCACCAACTGACCGCCGGGAGTGGAATGCCCCCGAGGGGTCAGTCCTCGTGCCACCTACCCTCCATGGCGGGGGACCACTTCTTGAAACTCTCGCTCCGGCTCTTTTCACTGGCAAAGCAGGTCTCAGAGAAGTCTCCGATTCTCTCGTAGGGAACCACCGCGAGTATGATCCCTCTTGAATTTGTGTACAGTCCGACAGGGACATTCTTAGGTCTCAGAGGATCAACTCCGCTGGCCCAGGCTTTCTTGATTATTCCAATTTCGGCAGGGTCAGCCCGGGAGCAGATGGCCCAGAAGACGTCGTCTACGTCATAGGGGTTCACGTCTTCGTCCACCACCACAACCCACTTCCCCATGTACGCGGCGCTCTTCGTCTGGGAGACCAGGTATCCTGCTTCGGTGGCGTGGCCCGGATACGTTTGCTTTATGGAGACGACGAGGAACTGCCTCCCGACGCCGAACGCGGGAGCGAAGACTCCCTTCACGTTAGGCAATCCGTTCTTGACAATCTCGTCATAGATGAGGGCTGACTTCCACACCCCTCTCCAAAGGGCGTGGTCGTTGTAGCTCCCTTTTGACATTGCAGCGCCGAGGAGTATGGCCCCATTCCTGTGGTAGACCGCTTTCACTTCCACGAACGGCTTCTGCTCCGCGCCGCTCGCGTAGTAACCAGTCCACTCCCCATGCGGGCCCTCGAGCTTCGTCTTGCCTGGAGAGACAAACCCTTCCATGGCGATTTCAGCATCTGCGGGTATGGGTAGGCCTGTGTAGCTCCCCCTGACTACATCCAGGCCCCTTCCCATGATTGCTCCCTGATATTCGAGTTCGGACACTCCCGTGGGTATCTCGCTCCCTGCCAGGGCGTACATCAGAGGGTCGGGCCCCAGAACCATTACCACGGGCATCTTTTCATTCTTGTCGAAATACTGCTTCAAATCGATGTTGCCGTGTTTTCCCCTCTCTGCGTTGAATCCCACGGTGTTCTTGTCGTAGAGTTGCGCCCTGTAGCATCCCGAATTCACCTTCCCTGTCGCGGGGTTCCGCGTGAACACCGCGACGCCCGTCCCGATGAAGGGGCCACCGTCCTTGTCATGCCAGAGGGGGGATGGGAAATCGAGAAGGTTCACGTCGCCTTCCCGCCGGACGTTCTCAAGAATGGGCCCCGAGCTGACTTGGTTCACAGGAAAGTCGGCTGCCCTGGCGGCCCAATCATTGGGCCTCCCTCTCAGCCGCTCTATCGTCTCTTTCACGCCTCCTTCGACAGCCAGCCCGAACGTCAGGTCGAACAGCCTGACGTTGCCGAGAGGATTCGTCAGGACCCTGAAGCCCGAGTCCGCGAAGCCCTTGATTCGCTCAAACAGGATGGCGGGGCCCTGGTTCTTGGCGTTGATCTGGGCTATGGCTGAAATCTCGAGATTCGGGTCTGCCTCCTCTAGTGTCCTCAGCTCTCCTATTTCCTTCGCTCTGTCAATCCACTCGCGCAGGTTCCTGCTTATTGCAGCCATCGTCTTGGATGACTACGGGTGCTCTAATTTTGTCTTTCTGCTTGACGGACCAGGGCCGCAATCTGTCCATTTTGGGGCAGTCTATTTATAGCACCGAAGCGGTCATCGACGTCGTGTCCGTCGCCGAATCTCTCCAGCAACACAAAGAGGCCGCGAAGGCAGGGTATGTCGGAGTGGCCGTTCCAAGGTTCGAAGACCTCAGGCTCATGACGGGCCAGGGAGCGTTTGCTGACGATCAGCCCCTGCTGCCCAACATGCACTACGGAGCCGTTGTGAGGAGCCCATATGGTCATGCCAGAATCAAGAGCATCGACGTCTCAAAGGCTCTCAAACTTCCGGGGGTGAGGGCCGTGGTAACGGGGCAAGACATCAAGGAGAGGATGGATCCCCTCCCAGCCGCCATCCGGAGCAGCGTGAAGTACTATCCAATGGCTGTCGAGAAGGTTCGCTTCGCAGGAGAGCCGGTGGCTGTAGTGGTAGCCAAGGACAGGTTCACGGCGGAAGACGCGATGGACCTCGTGGAGGTCGAATACGACCCCCTCCCCTGCGTTGTCGACCCAATGAAGGCGATGGACGAAGGTGCGCCCATAATCCACGACGAAGTCGGAAGCAACGTAGTCTGGAGCAGGAAGTATCGTTTCGGAAACCCCGAGGGGGCGTTCAAGGACGCGTTCAAGGTGGTCTCGATGGATTTCAAAGTCAACCGGTTCACGACGCCCCCCCTTGAGACCTATGTCGTCCTCGCCAGCTTCGATTCAGCCTCGGGCTTACTCACCGAGTGGTGCAACTTCCAAGGTCCATTCACTTTCTACTACATTGCGGCCAGGGCCCTGAGACTGACGGAGGACAAGCTCAGGCTGATAACGCCCAAGGACATCGGAGGCGGCTTCGGCGACAAGACAGCTTTCGCTTTCTACTTGGCGCTCTTCGGGGCTGTGGCCATGATCTCCGGGGTCCCGGTCAAGTGGGTGGAGACGAGGACAGAGCACTTCATCGGAAGCACGAGGGCCGCAGCGCGGGTCGGGACCTTCGAGCTTGCCCTGACCCAGGGCGGACTAATCACTGCCATGAGGGTCAAAGCCGTCGACGACGTCGGAGCCTACCCTCGGTCCCCCGAACCGGGGCATATTCTAAGGCAACTGGGCAACTTTGTCGGTCCCTATCACATCGCCAGCGTTGCCATCGACGCGAAGGCGGTCGTGACGAACACGGTGCCCACCTCCCCAATACGGGGATTCGGCGGACAACACCTGTACTTCCCACTGGAGAAGCTCGTCGCCAAGGCCGCGAAGGAAATGGGAATAGACGTGACCGACATGAAGCTTCGCAACTTCATAGGCCCGGACGAGTTCCCGTATCACACTCCCACTGGCGGGGTGTATGACAGCGGCGACTATCCGGCAGTATTCAGAAGGATGCTCCAGCTGATCGACTACGAAAAGACCAAGAAAGATATCGCAAAGGCGCAGAAAGAGGGCAGGTACCTCGGCCTCGGCCTGGCTGTTGGCATAGACCCGTCCGTTTCCAATATGGGTTATCTCGACACGGCCACTCCCCCCGAAGAAAGGGCCCGGCCTGATTTCCTTCCGAAGAGCGGAGGTCAGCACACGGCTGTGCTAAAGGTCGAGCCGTCAGGCAAGGTCATCTGCCAACTGGACAGCTGCCCGCAGGGCCAGGGGCATGAGACAGCGGCGTCGCAGGTCATTTCAAGCGTCTTGGGAATCAAGCTTGAGGACGTGGCTGTGACAGCGGGGGTGGACACACACAGGAATCCTTGGTCGATTTCTGCCGGCACATACTCTTCCAGGTTCGGTTCGGTGGGAGTGAGCGCCGTCTACACTGCAGCCATGAGGCTCCGCGAGAAGATTCTCAAGATAGCCTCGCAGATTCTCAAAGTGCCTCCCGAAGCGTTGGAGACCGGTGATGGCAAGGCGTTCGTGAAGAACGACCCCTCCAAGAGCGTCTCCTTCAGGAGAATCGCTGGCTCGGTGCATTGGAATCCGATCTCCCTGGACCTCGACGGAGACACGAATCTGGTCACCACCTGCACCTTCCACATTCCTACGCTGACGCCCCCGGGGCCCGATGACAGGACGAACTCTTCAGGAACCTACGGGTTCGTGGCCGATGGCGTCGTGGTCGAGGTGGACCCAGAAACGGGGACCACCAATGTCGTCAAATACGTAAGCGTGCACGACTCGGGGACCATAATCAACCCTGGGATAGTCAAAGCCCAATGCATCGGTGCAGCGAATCAGGCCCTGGAGCAGGTCCTGTACCAGGACCTGATCTATAACGAAGACGGCCAGCCTCTCGTGACGAACTTCGGTGACTTCTACGTTGCCACGGCCAAGGAGGCCATAGACCTCCAACTCGACCATTCTATCCAAACCAAGTCTCCGTACACCTCGCTGGGTTCGAAGGGCATCGGTGAGTCAAACAGCGAGACGGGTCCAGCGGCGATAGTCCTCGCAATAGAAGACGCCCTCAGGGAATGGAACGTGGACATAACAGAGCTTCCCATCACCCCAGAAAGGCTGTGGAGGAAGACTCACGCCTCGAGGACCTGAGGCGCGGCTTCAGAATCGCGAAGGCAGCTTCCCGCCACCGAACGGGGAGGCTCCCCATCTTTCTTCGCTATTCTGATATCTCGGCCTTGGTCCGAGGCGACTCAGAAGCCCTCTTTATCGCGCGCACGATGTTGGGATAACCGTCGCATCGGCATATGTTGCCAGCCACCCCTTCCTTGATTTGTTCCTCCGTCGGGGCTGGATTTGTGGCCAGAAGGCTCAGGGCCGAAATCAGCATTCCAGAAGTGCAGTACCCGCACTGTACGGCGAACTCCGCCCGGAAAGCCTCCTGCAACTTCTTCATCCTCGCATCTCTGGAAAGCCCCTCCACGGTCAGAATCTCTGAGCCCTGGGCCTGAACCGCCAGCATCATGCAGGACTTGATGGGCTTGCCATCAACAAGCACAGTGCAGGCGCCGCAGTGGCCCGTGTCGCAACCCACATGTGTGCCAGTCAGCCCGGCCACATCTCTGATGAACTGAACGAGGAGCATCCTGTCATCAACTTCCGCAGGGTAGTCCCTGCCGTTCAATCTGACCTTCACTGCCCTCTTCATTCCGCCTTTCCTCCCTCCAGCCGGACCAGAGTCTTCTGTAGAAGCCTTTTGGTCCAAACCTTCGCAAGATATCTGCGATAATCAGCGCTGGCATGAGTGTCAGCAGGAGGGTTCATTCCTTCGACCACAGCGTTCGAAGCATCTTCTATCAACTCCTCGGACATCACCTTCCCCTCCATAATCTTCTCCGCCGATTCTGCCCTCACCGCATGGTCGGCCACGGCGCCCAACGCGATCCTGGCCAACTCCACCCTCCCCTTCTTCCCCAGGGCCAAGCGAACGGCGACGTTGACTATGGCGAACTCTGACTCCCTCCTGATGAACTTGACGTAGCCGTGGCCTTCGTTCGGTCGGATGGCAGGCATCCTCACTTCTGTGACGAGTTCGGCCGGCTCAAGGGCGGTTTCAAAGGGGCCGAGGAAAAATCGGTTGGCGTCTATCGCCCTCTCGCCCGAGGGCCCCTTGGCAACGACTTTGCAGTCGAGCGCCAGGAGCGCTGGCGGATAGTCCGCGCTCGGGTCGGCGTGGCTTATGCTTCCGCCAATCGTACCTCTGTTGCGAATCTGTACGTCTCCAATCCTCGCTGCCGCCTCGCTGAGGAGGGGGCACTTCAACTTGAGTAACGCAGACTCGTGGATGGCTTGGTGCGTCGTCAAGGCTCCCACTGATATTTCCCCGTCCTTCTCAGTCATGTAATTCAGCCCCGGAACTTTGGAGATGTCCACCAGGACCTTGGGGGCAATCAGACGAAGTTTCATCATTGCCAGGAGACTCTGCCCGCCGGCGAGCACCTTGGCATCTTCGTGATTTTGGACCAGCCTGATGGCCTCGTCAAGAGACTCCACCGGATAGTAATCAAAGGCAGCAGGGGTGAAAGTTGGCACAATGACATTGCCAATCGGGCCGTAATTAAGCAATTACCCCTCTCGAGCAGACCCTGCCGGCAATCGCCGAGCAATCCAGTCAGTCGCGTCATGCGGCGGCCAAGGAGAACCGCTCGTTCGACGGAGGTTCTGGACTCGTTGAATTTCCAGGTGGCGCGATTGTGATTGGGCTAGAACCGCTTTCGTCGCGTTCAGCCCATAAGGTTCCCGCCGGAAGCCCAGTCCTCTTTTTTGACATCCTCGAAAATCACGAACACACTTTCGGGTTTCGTCTTGGCAATATCGGCGAGTGCTTTCGTGATTGTTTTCGCAAGTTCGGCTTTTTGTTCCTTCGTCCGCCCTTCCAGCATCGAAACCCTGACCACTGGCATGTGATTCATCTTCTCCTGTTTCCGATTTAAGCCTACTGATGCTCTCCTTTCCATTCCGAAGATTCTTGATTCCTCAAGCTCGTCTACGTTAGGCAGGAAGTTTATATCGACGGTGGCCGGTCGGCGTTTCATGGGTTCGTCTCCTAACACGGAAAGAATCACCTCCAAGGGCATCGACATTTGGATTGAGCGGACGAAGCAGCCTACGAAGCTTTCCGCGACAGGTAAGACGGAATTGATACCCTACGCTGGCATGACTCCCGATAACATGCTTAGGCCGGACGGACCGACTCTCAAACTACTTGTGGGCGAGGGTGTCAGCATCGAGGTCTCAAAAAGGAGGTCGACGATGCCCCTCTGGCACAGGAACATGGACTACGACGAAGTGATAATATGCGTCAAGGGAGATGCAGAATGGATGACGGAGGAAGGAGAATTCCATTTGAAGGCCGGTGAGATGCTTTACATTCCCAGGGGGGTCAGTCATTCGGCCAGCGCGAAGAAGGACTCTGACTACATGGCAATCGAAGTCAAATCGAAGGCGCCTCTCACCTATTCCAAACCCCAACAGTCCCAGGCGAAGTAAGAGGGCTGGTGCGAAGATGGACACGAAGGAACTTCTGAGCCTCTTTGGAAAGAGCGCTGTCTACGACCTTGAACACGTAAGATATCGCGGCATGCCTGCCTTCGACCCGGTCCAACCCGGCTTGGACTATTTCCTCTACCGCCACCACGAGAGCTACTATCGGCCGGAGCATGAGGGTCCTAGAACGAGCGCTTCTGGCCTGATCATTATGACCGACCAGAGCGGGACCCACATAGACGCAATCTGCCATCAGGCATCCGACCTCACGCTCTTTGGCGGCGTGAAGGTCACCCCAGACGTGGAGACCCCCTGGGGCTTCAAGAAGAGCGGAGCCGAGGAGTTCAAGCCCTTGATTGCGAGGGGGATCCTCGTGGACGTGGCCGCGGCGGTGTCCGACCCCATGCCCGAGGAACACGACATCATGCTGTCGGAGTTCAAGAGGGCGCTCGACAACGAAGGCGTCGCCGTGGAGAAGGGGGATGTCGTCCTCGTCAGGACAGGATACGGGAAATACTGGTTGAACGACCTGGCGAAGTACAAGAAGGCAGCAGGGGTCGCGAAGGAAACCAGCCTGTGGCTGAGGGACCGCAAAGTATTGGCTGTGGGCGCCGACAACCTCGCCTTCGATTATCCTGAGCACAGGGACCCTGAAGCGAAGTCCCTTCTCCCCGCCCACCTACACCTGCTCGCGAGGGCGGGCATATACATAATCGAGAACATCAACCTTGAAGAAATCTCCCGGGCAAGAGTCTACGAGTTCGTCTTCCTGGCCCTCCCATTAAAATTCAGGGGCGCGACCGGCTCGCCCATCAGGCCGCTGGCGATAAAACCGACGTAACGGACAAGCAGGTGGCCACAGATATCGATGTCGAAAGGTAATCTCGACGTCCATTCGCACATGCTCCCCTCCGAGCTTCTGCCAGAATTCAAGGCCGATGTGAGCCAGTCAGGAGAAGAGTATACCGTCACAGTATCCGGAAAGAAGGTCGGCCCTGTCTCGAAGGGCTTCTTTGACGGCAAATCGAGACGGGAAGAAATCAGGTCTTGGGGAGTGGACTCGCAGGTCGTCTCCGTCGCCCACCACTTCTTCATGTATCATGAGACGGACATGAACATAGCGAGGCGATTCGCAAGAAGACAGAACGAGGCCATCGCAAGCTTCTGCAGATCAAACGACGACGTGTTCATCGGCAACGGTACCCTGCCTCTACAGGACGCGAAGGTGGCGCTCGAAGAACTCGACTACGTCTACGCGAAGCTCGGCCTCAGGGGGGTGGAAATCGGAACGAATGTGGCAGGCAAGAACCTGGACTCTGAGGACCTCTTCCCTGTGTTCGAGAAACTCCAGGAGTACGACATGCCCATACTTGTTCACCCAAACGACCCTCTCGGTCCTGAGAGATTGAAGAAATACTACATGGGAATCGTGGTGGGGACCCTCTTCGAAACTACAGTGGCCGCTTCGAGCCTGATCTTTGGAGGAGTGCTGAAGCGCCTTCCGCGCCTGAAATTCATCTTCTGCCACGGAGGGGGGGCACTCCCGTACCAGTTGGGCCGCCTGGAGAGGGGAGCTGTGGTCAGGAGCGAAATGAAAGAATCGGGGGTATCGGTCGACGAGGATTTCCACAGGTTGTATTTCGATTCCGTTGTCTTCAGGAACTCGTCGCTTGAGTTCCTACTCGACGTCGCTGGTCCTGACAGAGTCGTCTTTGGCACGGACTACCCGTTCAATATGGGCGACCCGAGGTCCTTCGAAAACATCAAGCAGCTTCCCGAAAGCGGCGAGACGAAGTCGAAGATTGCATCTAACGCGAAACCACTTTACGGACTGTAGCAGAAGAACGGAACTGCTCGACCGGCTTCGGCCGCAGGTATCCGGAAAGGGGCGCCTACTTCTCTGGTTTCTTTTGTTGCCAGAACTTCCTGTGGGCCTCCTCCACGGCATCGACAATCTGCTCATAGCCGGTGCACATGCAGTAGTTGCCGTGAAGCCTGTCTCTGATTTCGTCCCTGGTGAGGCTGGGATACTTCTGGATCAAGTAGCGGGTCATGATGAGCATGCCTGAAGTGCAGTAGCCGCACTGGATGGCGAAGTTGTCCCTGAACGCCTCTTGCTCGACGCTCAGCTTGCCCTCGGCGGCTAGCCCTTCGACGGTGACAATCGAGTGGCCGTCCGCCTGGACCGCGAATATCTGGCATGACTTGACTGGCTTGCCATCGAGCAGCACAGTGCAGGCGCCGCAGTGGCCCGTGTCGCATCCGATGTGGGGTCCCCTGACCTTGGCCATGTCCCGTACGAAGTGGACGAGTAGAAGCCTCGGTTCGACTTCGGCGCCGAAGTCTTTGTCGTTAATCTTGATGTGCACCGTTACCAACGCTCAGCCCCACCTCTGCTTCGTCTCTTCTCGAAGATGTCGTTCAACGTCCTCGCGAGCACGGTCTGAAGGACCTCTCCCCTGTACCAGGAGCTGCCGTGCAGGTCGCCCGGAAATGCCAGACTCTCCTTGGCCAGGCCCGAACTGATGGCCTTTTCCAGTTGCGAAGCGTTCTCGAAACGCCCATTCAGAAGCGCCCTTTCAACCTTCGGGAGACGGGTCGCGGACTTCTCCTGAGGACCGATGGCGATTCTTGCTCCCTTCACCGCCCCAGACTTTTCGAAGTCGACTATGGCGGCCACCGAGACCAGTGCGAAGTCGGCCTTCCTCCTTGCGAACTTCGACACCCCTCCGGTCCCCGTGGTCAGCGGCACCACGACCTCCTCCAAAATCTCGTTCTCGCCGACGACGGTCTCAAAGGGTCCTTCGACGAATTCGCCTACCGGAACGGAACGCCTCGCGCCTCCGGTGGACCTTACAACTACGGATGCGCCTAGGACTAGAAGGGTTGGGAAATAGTCGGCCGAAGGGTCCGCGTGGCAGATGCTCCCTCCAATGGTCCCCAGGCTCCGAATCTGCACGTCGCCGATGTTCTTCGCGGTAAGAGACAGAATCTGGGCCTTCTTGGCAATGAGGTCAGAGTCTTCTATGTCGGAGTGGGTCGTGAGCGCGCCCACATGGATGGCCTCTCCTATTTCCCGAATGTACCTCAGCTCCGCCAAACCGTTGATGTCGACGAGACTGGAGGGGCTGGCTAGCCTGAGCTTCATCATCGGGACTAGGCTCTGACCGCCGGCGATGATTTTCGAGCCTTCATGGGAGTTGAGAAACGAGAGCGCGTCTTCTACGCTGTGTGCCTTGTAATATCCGAAGGACCTCGGATACATCCCTACCCTTTCCCTCCCTCGCTTGCCCTGATCAGCCGCAGGACCTTCTCCGGCGTGAGAGGCAACCCGGTCACTTTGACTCCGAAGGGAGACAACGCGTCTTCCACGGCGTTCGCGACAGCAGCGAGGGACGTTATCGCTCCTCCTTCCCCTGCAGCCTTCGAGCCTAGGACGGTATTGGGGGCGGGAGTCTGCATCGTCTCTACTCTGATGTCGGGAATCTCCATGGTGGTCGGCTTCAGGTACTCGCCGAAGGTCACAGAGAGGTTCACTGCGTTCTCGTCGAATACGAACTGCTCGTAGAGAGCGCCCCCTATGCCACTCGCGGTAGAGCCTATCGCCAGCCCTTCGACTATGCCAGGGTTGATGACGTTGCCAGCGTCGTGAACGATGAAATAGTTCATGAGTTTCACGAATCCGGTACTAGCGTCAACCTCGGCAAGAACAACGTGGACCGAATATGCGTGCGTGAGCTGAACCATGAAATCGTCGCGGTTGAAGGGCTTCGCAGAGCGGTTGGTGTAACCTGCAACCGCCCTCAGCCCTGGCTCTTCGCCGGGAGGGAGACTCAACAGCCTGTTGTAGGCCGTAACAGAGATGTCCCTGAGGCTGAGCGTCTTCGCCGGGTCGCGCTCGTGTTGCACATATCCGTTCGCCATCTGGAGTTCTCTAGGGTCTGCACCCAGCTCGTGACCGGCGAACCTCAGGACCTTTGATCTCAGGGCGTTCGCAGCGCGAACTACCGCACCAAGGTACACGTCGTTGAAGGCGTTGGAGTAGGTCCCAGCATAGGCAAGGTGCCCGACTTTGGAGTCATACCGCGGGTCCACGATCACCTCTTCGGGCGAGAGCCCGAATATGTCAGCGACCACCTGCGCGATGGTCGTGACGTGCCCGGTCCCTATCTCAGGGCCGTTCATCTCGACCTTGACGAGCCCGTTCACAATCTCGACGGTGGCCATCTGACCCGCTCCGTTGAAATCGGCACGCCCGGGTTTGGACAGGTAGTAGTACCCAAGGTTCGAGGTGCCAGGCTCGATTCCGCACGAGATGCCTATGCCGATGTGGCGGCCCTCCTTCCGCAGCGCAGACTGGGTCGCCCTCAGTTCACTGTATTTCGAGAACTCCATCGCCCTTCTCAGCGCCGTCGGGTACCTCCCGCTCTCGTAGACCTCGCCGCTTGGTGTGGTGTACGGCATTTCGCTCTCCGGAACCACATTCTGCAACCTCAGTTCGAACGGGTCTTTCCCGATCTTCTTGGCAGCAAGGTCAACAAGCCTCTCGAGTACGAAGGTCATGAACGGCTTGCCCACCCCTCTGTCTTGGACTATCGGAGGGAGGTTTGTGGCGACGCTGTGGTATTCGAACTCTATGCATGGAATCTTGTACAGGCCGCTCATGTTCGAGAACTTGATTAGAGGGTACAGGCCTGCGACGTACGGCCAATTGCCGTCTGCGACGAACTCTTTGAGGCGCATCCCAAGGAACTTCCCTTCGCTCGAAAGAGCCAGCTCAGCATCCATGTATCCCGAGGGCCTATGGAAACCATGCAGGCTCTCCATCCTGGTCTGCACCCACTTGACTGGCTTCTTTGTGAGCATGCTGAGCAGTGATATCAGGGCTGCGTACTGCCAGATTGCGAGTTTGTATCCGAATCCACCCCCTACCATGGGAACGTAGAGGTGAATCCTGCCTGCCGGAATCCCCAGGGTGTTCTGCATGGATAGCACAGTTCTCCCGGGCTGCTGGTCGTTCGCGTAGACCGTGAGCTCGTTCCTAGTGTCGTCGTAGAACGAGTTGACGACGAACGTCTCCAAGGGCGTGGAGGCGTACCGGTGGATGTCGAACCTCTCTTTGACCGTGAGTCCGGTAGCCTTGAACGCTCGAGGGACATCTCCGAACCGGAAGCTGTCCGATATGAGCTCGTTCTTGCCGAGCTCCTCGTAGATCAGAGGGGCGCCTGGCTCCAGGGCTTGGTCAATCGAAGAAACGACCTGGATCGGCTCGTATTCTACGTCTATCAACTCGAGAGCGTCATGGGCTATGTACTTGTCTTTCGCTACCACAGCCGCCACAGGTTCGCCGAAGTATCTCACCTTTCCAACGGCCATGATGTAGTGAGACGTCGGAGACTTCGCCGCCGCTCTGGAGACAAGCGGCTTGGTCCTCGCAGCGACCTCGTCGCCCGTAAGAACGTAAAGAACTCCAGGCAGGCTTCGGGCTTTCGACGCGTCGATCTTCATTATCTTGGCGTGCGCGTACGGGCTGGTGAGTATTGCGGCATGATACTGGTCTGCGAATTCGAAGTCGTCCATGTAGCCCGCTTTTCCTTGGAGAACTTGGAGGTCTTCGATTCGTTTGACCGGCTTCCCGACTGATCTTCTGGCCTGCTCAACGAGTGAAAGTTCCTGTGTCATCTCTCAGTCCCCTTCTGTCCGATGCGGCGACTCGATTCTTGACTGCACGAGAACATCGGTCCCCAGCCCACCTGTGTCGTCCCTTGGAGGCGTTATTTCTTCCGAATCCCTTACCCCTTCATCCCAACCAACAGCGGCATGCAACGGCTCCAAGTCACCAAGGACGTCGGTGACAGATATTTGAATTGCAACTATGAGGTCGAAGATGTGTAAACTTTAAATTGGAAAATCGAAATCCGCGCCAAGTCAACTAGTTGGCCATAATTGTTGGCCTGTCGGGCGCGAGTGGCGTGGTCTATGGGGTCAAGTTCCTCGAAGCGCTCAAGAGTCTCAAGGTTGAGTCGCACCTGATTATCTCCCAGGGAGCGAAGAGCACGCTCGCCCTCGAGACTGGCTACAAGCTCAGCTACGTCGAATCGCTGGCTTCGCACAACCACAGCATAGCCGACATCGCCGCCCCGCCGGCGAGCGGCTCCTTCAAGACAGATGGCATGGTCGTGATCCCTGCAAGCATGAAGACCATTGGTGGGATGGCTCATGGCTACGCTGAGAACCTGCTACTGCGGGCGGCGGAGGTCACCCTGAAGGAGAGAAGACGTCTGATAGTGGTTCCAAGAGAGACACCGCTCAGCATGATCGACATCGAGAACCTTCTCACGCTGGCCAGGGCAGGCGCAATCATCGTTCCTGCGATGCCTGCATTCTACAATAGGCCGAAGACGCTAGACGACATAGAAAACAACCTCGTAGCCAAAGTCCTTGATCTCCTCCAGATAGAGCACAACCTCGCGGACAGGTGGACAGGGCCCGGAAAGCGCAAGTAGCTTCGCCGAACGACTCGTCGAACCGCACGCGTGCCTCAGTTCTACCCGGTCAGCCCTTTACGAGTTCCGCATGCAGTGCCTCATGTGGTTCGACGCCAGGTTCCTTGGCAAACGTTATCCCGCTCAGAATCTTGGTTCCTGGAAGCTCGTCTTCATAGACGCCCTTCACCCTGACGACGAACATGGAGTTGTCGGAATCCTCACGCATGCGTTCCTTCTTCAGACTCGACGAGCCCTTCACGTAATACGCCATTAGTCTGTTGATGGCGACGATGGTGACTCTGCCGTTCCTTCTCAAGTTGCTTGTCGTCTTGCTGTCCCTATAGGTCGCCAGTCTGATGCTTCCACGGCTGCCAGCGTAGACTTCACTTAGGCTGAGCATCGCCATGTGAGGGGTGTTCGCCTCGTCGACTGTAGCGGCAAGGATCACATCCCTGAATCTTCCTTCAGTCTTCGCCTGAAGGTACTCGAGCAACTTGTCGGGGAGTCTTCTGCCGATAAGGCGCGCCAATTCAGCCAGCGCTCGAACTTGTCCGCTGCTTAAACTTGCTTCGAGGGTGAAAACCAGACGAATCGTGGCACAGGAACAGACTCCGGTCTAGCGCGTGCACTGTCATACGAAGGCGTCGCGGCGCGATTACAGGTCACAATCGAGGCGGGAACTATGTGTTAAGGTTAAGAGCAACTCTGGCGAAGAGCCAAGGCCGATGCCAATCATGTTGAAGGTCAAGGATGTCATGGACAAAAAGGTGTTCTCGCTCGACGCCGGCGCAATGGTGGAAGAAGGGATTCAGATGATGATTCACAATAATATATGGTCCATAATCGTGGAAAGAAGGGGACTGCCCGAAGGGGTCGTGACGGAACGAGATGTCATCCGCAGGTGCCTGGGCAAGGGGATGTCGCCTTCCAAGACTTCGATTGGGAGCATAGCTTCTTCGCCCCTCATCACCATAAGCCAAGACGCCACATTGCGCGATGCGATGGAAGTGATGACCACGAAGGAGATAAGGCGTCTGTTCGTCGTCGACAAGGGGAAGATCATCGGGCGCGTCACTCAAACCGAGGTCTTTCAGAATACGCTGTCAGTGATGGAGACCCTTTCGTCTCTGTTGACTCCACTCTAGAGCACTCACAGACGCACAAAACGAAGGGCGGGAGGGATTGTCGTCTTCTCCTCGCCACAGGAGCTCGCATGGTCGCGGCAAGGCAGGTCTTCTGAGAGCTTCTGGGCGCATTCGGGGCAGAGCAATAGTTCTTTGTCGAAGTTACACTTCGACTTTTGCTGAGTTAGTTAGTCGTCGCCGTCTCCACGACAGACATGGAATCCGACATGCCGACCCTCCCTGCCACGAAGCATGAAGATTACCTGGCACGAAACGAGCAGTTCGATAGGAACTGCGTTGTCTGCATGACCGCGTGCACCGACTGGCTTGGCTAGCGAATCTTAGGCACCGCGGGCGGGATATGGACTCGCGTGCGGGCGACCACATCCGCAACGAACTCTGGGTCCGTCAAGGACCTTGGGCCACCATCATCCCTGAATCCATCCTCCCACTGACGGAGTCTTCCTGTCAAATTCAAGCTCGACTTCATCAGCATCCGAGAGACCCAGAGTCAGTCGAAGGTGTGCTGGCGAAACGAGTTCGATTTTGTCTTGTTCGTAACCCAGTAGGAGAGGCCTGACGATTACCACGCTCTCCCGCTTCTTCCCTCCCGCGCCCGCCGCAATCTGCCTCCGACGCGCCTTCCCCAAACTCGCCGGGCGCAGAAGAGAGCAACATACACCGGTAGTCGGAGGAACGAGTACGGTGCCCCGTGCCACCAATTCATTCTGGACTTCGCTGAAGGGGGAGACTTCGATGTTCAGAGTTCCAGGGTACGGGTCGAATCCATAGCTTCGTGAAATTGCTCTCCTGAACCATGAAAGAGAAGTATATCGCTCCCCGTCGCCTTCGCCCGATCTTACCCGTCCAGTGATCACTTTCCGCAATCGGAGCGGTGTCCTCTGCTCGTTGGAGCGACAAGTCCTTCTGTCGGTCCTCATCGGCAAAGTCAACTTCCAGCACTATGTGGGGAAGCTCCTGCTCGCAGGTGAAATCGCGTTCGGAGTCCTGTTCACGCCACGGGCATAACCACGAACGTCGCCGCTGCCCTGATCTTCTTCACAGCGATGGGGATGATCCTCGCGTTCGTCAGCGTCCCGACAAGCGCCCTCGTCCAGACCCAGACTCCGGGCGAACTGCTGGGACGGGCTACGACCGTACTGGGTGCCCTGCTGTCTGCGGCGCAGCCAATCGCAGCCGTGATGGCGGGGACTGCCGCCGGGGTGACCCGATAGGATTCGTCTTGAGCGTCTCAGGAGTCGCGACCGCGACGATTTCAGCCCTCCTCTACCCGGCTTTCAAGGAACTCAGAGCGGCCCATTACTGGGGAAATCTCACCCTCGGACCGCAGAAAGGTGGACCGGGGGGGAATTGAACCCCCGACCTTCCGCGTGCGAGGCGGACGTTCGTACCGCTGAACTACCGGCCCACGGGATTTCGCCCTCGAGCCCTTCATTGTTTAAGGGTTCGTAGCCGCGCCCCGTCTCATCCGGGGAAACCCTTTTGCCGAACTCCCGGGGGCGGCGCTTCAGGATGCCCCACACGGACCTGGATGACAGGCTCTTCTGGCTCGCCAGCGAGAAGGAAGTCAGGAACGCCGAGACGACCGACGCCTACTTCCTCCACACCAAGAAGGTCCTGCAGAGGAACAACATCGACACCCGGGTCGTGATGGAGGTGTACGCCCGCGACGTCCCCTACCCGGACAACTGGGGGGTGCTGACGGGGGTCTACGAGGTCGCCAAACTCCTCGAGGGGGTGCCCATCGACGTCTGGGCGTTCGACGAGGGGTCCGTATTCGTGGCGGACAGGAACACGGTGATGTACGAACCGCTGATGATCATAGAAGGGAGGTACTCGGATTTCGTCGAGTACGAGAACCCGCTCCTCGGGCTGCTCTCATCTTCTACCAGCGTGTCGACGCGGGCCGCCAAGTTCAGACTGGCCGCCAGGGACAAGCTCCTCCTGAGCTTCGGCACGCGCCGGGTCCACCCGGCCTTGGCACCCATGGTCGAGAGGGCCTGCTACGTCGCGGGTTTCGACGGGGTCTCGAACGTCCTGGGCGCCAGACTGCTCAAGCTCGAGCCGTCGGGGACCATGCCCCACGCCCTTGTCCAGGTTCTGGGGAGCCAAGAGAAGGCGTGGCGGCTGTTCGACGATACCGTCCCCAAGGGGATTCCGAGGGTGGCCCTGGTGGACACCTTCTGGGACGAGAAGGCGGAGTCTGTCAGGGCGTTCGAGGTCCTCGGCCTCAAGCTCTGGGGGGTCCGCCTCGACACCCCAGCGTCCAGGCGGGGGGATTTCGCGAAGATAGCAGAGGAAGTCAGGTGGGAGCTGGATATCAGAGGGGGGAAGAAGGTCAGGATAATCGCGTCCGGGAGGCTCGACGAAGAACAGATTGCGAAGCTGAACCCTCTCGTCGACGGCTACGGGGTGGGCACTGCAGTCGCCTACCCGCCTGTCATCGACCTCAGCGCCAAGATCGTCGAGGTGAAAGACGGTTCCAGGACCGAGTTCAGGGCGAAGAGGGGGGGCCTCGGGGGCCGCAAGGCTGTCTACAGGGCTTCCGGGTTCAAGGACTTCGTGTCGCTCGAGGGTTCACCGAAGCCCAACCACTCGACGGCAATGCTCAGGCCCCTGCTGAAGGGAGGGAAGCTCGTCAGGAGGATTGAACGCGTCGAAGAGATCAGGACCAGGGTCCGCTCTGACCTCGACCAGCTTGCCACTTCTGCCCCATCGCTGCAGTGGAGGTAGCGACTGATGCGCACGGCGCTCATCATAGTGGACGTTCAGATTGACTTCTGCCCGGGGGGCGCGCTCGCAGTAAGGTACGGGGACCAGGTGGTCCCCCGCCTCAACAAGATCATCAAGGCCTTCGAAAATTCTGGGCTCCCGGTCTTCTTCACCCGTGACTGGCACCCAGCAGACCACATCTCCTTCAGGAGCGAGGGGGGCACATGGCCTCCCCATTGCGTGCAGGGGTCGCCCGGGGCGAAGTTCCATCCCAAGCTCCACGTCCCCTCCGACGCGGAAGTAATCAGCAAGGGGGACAGGCCATCAAAGGAGGCCTACTCTGGTTTCCAGGGGACAAACCTCAGAGCGCAGCTGAAGAGGCTCGGGGTGGATGAGCTCTTGGTCGGCGGGCTGGCCACCGACTACTGCGTCAAGGAGACCGCCCTCGACGGGCTGCGGGCAGGGTTCTCCGTGGGGGTGCTGAAGGACTGCGTCAGGGCCGTGGACGTCAACCCCGGCGACGGGGCCCGGGCCCTGGCGGAAGTGCGGAAGGCTGGGGCCAGATTGACGACGTCATCAAGGGCGGCTGATCGGTTGGCCAGCACGCAGCAGTAGAGTCATCTCCGTGACCTATTCGCCGAGCGGTAGTTAAAAGCCGACCGGGCCCTTAATCGTCGTTGAACATCAAGGGCTCCGAAGGTGCGGTCTTCGACGTCCACAGGGCGACCGAGAAGCTCCTGCTCTCCGACCCCGATACAAAATCGTGGCTGGCAGGGCAGCCCCAGAGGACCCGGGACGGGAACTTCAGGCGGCTCGGCCGCGTCTGCGCGACCTACGGGAAGACCCCCGCCGACCTGAAGAAGCTCTCCCCGAAGGAAGCCTATGCTTTCCTTCTCCAGGTCCGCGACGACATGGCGGCCCAGGGGAAGAGCTCCAACTACATCGGCGGCGTGATCTACACCCTCAGGGGCTTCTTCACCTTCAACGACATCATGATCGTCAAGCGCCTCCACATCCAACGAACGTCCCCGGTCTTCAGCAAGGTCCCTCCCAGCACCGAGGAGGTCCACGACCTGCTCCGCTCGTCGGGCTACCGGACGCGGGCGGCCATATCCCTCGTGGCCTTCTCCGGCCTGAGGCCCGAGGTCATAGGCAACTACGGCGGGACGGACGGCCTGAAGGTCGGCGACGTGGAAGGGCTCTCCGTCAACGGGAGGGCGGAGTTCGCGGTCGTCCCCTGCCGGATCTCCGTGAGGGCCGAGCTCTCCAAGAACGGGAGGCCGTACTTCTCCTTCCTCAACTCCGAGGGGGTCTCGCACCTCAAGTCGTACCTCGACTGGCGGCTGAAGTCGCTAGAGAAGCTGACCGCCGACAGCCCGCTGATCACCAGCGACCCCCACCAGGGGAGGTTCGGGCGGCCGCTGAAGGCCAAGGACGTCTCCATGCTCATCAGGAAGCCGATGCGCCAGCTCTGGGGGAAGAAGTACCGCCCCTACGCGCTCCGCCACTGGTTCAAGCACGCGGTGGTGAACGCCGAGGCCGACGGGCTCGTTCCCAGCGTCTGGAGCATATTCTGGTTCGGCCACTCGGGGACCATCGAGTCGGTCTATTCGACCCAGGGCCTCGCGGACAAGGACATAACGAAGATGAGGGAGGCGTACCAGAAGGCAAGCGAGGCCCACCTCTCCACGTCGGAGCTGCCCGTCCTGAAGGAGATATCGAAGGAGCGGGAGGCCCTCCAGGCCGAGGTCGAGAGGCTGAGGTCGGAGCTCGTCGGAAGGTCGATGGACAGGGGAGGGGTCTTGGCGACGATAAGGAGGGAGATGCTGAGCAGCAGGTATGGCGAGATGGAGATTGAAGAGATGGGGGACCTCTCGAAGCTGACGACGGAGCAGTTCGTGGAGGCCTTCAATAGGAAAGCGCTCGGGTTGAGGGGGAGCCAGAAGGTGGTCCCGGCGGGGGAGGTGAGGGGGCTGATAGAGCAGGGGTGGGAGTACGTGTCCCAACTCCCGGACGGGTACACGATAGTCAGGCTGCCGAGGGGCGGGCTAGGCGCCTAACTCGTTGGCGAGGAGCCTGTCGAAGACCTCGAACTTGGCGAGGGCCTCCCGGACGGGCAGGGTGTCCCTCTCTGCGAGGATTACCGACCTGGCAGGGCTGCCTGACGGAAGCAGCCGACTGACCAGTTTCTTGAGATTGACAAGCGAGACGAACCCGTCACCGGTCTCGGTGGTCTGCCGTGTCTGCATGAGAGTCTGTCGGAGACGGGCTTTTAACGCGACTAGGCCTCGCCAAATCGGGTTCTCCAATCTCTGAAAATTCCTCGAGCAACTTGTTCTTGTGCAAACGGCTTGTTCTGAAATCGAGTGGTCAGACGTTGGGCGAAGGGGAGACTCCAA
>DAHVIE010000060.1:0-11616 GCA_027322035.1 Nitrososphaerota archaeon | reverse complement strand
TGAGGGCTGGAACGTCTGCGTCCCCGTCCATGTCTGCACCAAATCGAGAGCCGCCAACTCGTGCGCGTTCGTCCCGTCCGAATACTTCATCGCCGTCAGGTCGGAGCGATACCACATGTTGCCGACGAGGGGTGCCGGGTCCGCCGTGAGGGACGGGAACTGCACCCCGCTGTCGCTGAACTGCGGGTCGCCACCCGTGGTCTGGCTCTGCGCCTGAACACCGCTCCCGAGGCCGAACTTCCCCACCGTCAGGCCCACGACCGCGCCCCCGGCGATCAGGGCCGCCTTCTTCAGGAAGCTCCGTCGCTCGGGGTTCAACCTACTTCGAGTTCCTCGATCTTCGTCTGGGCCGAGGAGCGCCACACGCTCGCCCCCACGGTGGCCGTGAACCAGTCGCCGAGGGATTTCGCCTTGCCCTCTACGGAGACGATGCGGGGGAGCGTCTTGTCCTTGTTCAGGAACTCCTGCACCGCCTTTCGGAAGGCCAGCCCCTGCTTGAACGCCTCCATCTGCTTCTCGTTGAGGTCGACGATGCGCTTGAACGTGTCCTTCCCCGCCTTGTGCCCGTTGAGGGGTATGCGGTCGAGGTGGTCGTATTCGAGCGCGTCCGTGCATGGGACGAACCTCTGCTGCCGGAAGTCGAACACCTCTCCGTCGTATTCGTATTTCTCGATGTCGATCACCGCGTTCCTGATGAACTGCTTCGCCAGGGCGCGCTCGGCCTCGGAGATGTCCTTCACCTTGGCCGCCTTCACTATCGCCGCGTAGAACTTCGGATACGAGGGGCGGACGTAGAAGGTTATCTTAGGCGTCTGTGGTCTCCTCCTTGCGCCCTTTGTCGAACTCGCGCCTCGCCGAGCCCAAGGAGCGGGCCAGTTCCGGTATCTTCTTTGATCCGAAGAAGAGCACCACCACGACTATTGCGAGGATGGCCCAGTCTGAAATGCTGCCGAGCATCTACCCCGTCACCCCATACCATCTAATGGTTGTCAATGTCGTTCGTCAGGTCTGGTACGTTTGATATATAAGCGCGTCGCAGGTTTCTACGTTTCGATCCCCCACACCCTCTCGGGGTGCGACGTCCCCACGGCGGCGCCCAGGGCCTGACAGAGCGACTTCACTGCGTCCAGGTCCTTGACCGTCTCGTTCTTGACCTCCACCCAGAGCACGCCGGTGCGCATGTAGAAACCGACCTTGGACGGGTCGGCGATGCTCGACTTCGCCCCCGAGACCTCTATCACCAGGCGCTTCTTCCTGCTGAGGACCAGGTCGGGGAGGTACGCTTTTGGCTGCGCGTCCCTGCCGCACCTCGGGCAGGGGGCGGAGGGGAGGGGCTCGAGCGGCCCCAGGACGGACGCCTCCCCCTCGGCCTCGAACCGCTCGCCGCACCCGCACCTGACCGAGGACCAGTCGAGGATCCTGCAGCCCCGCTCGGCGGCGATGCCGTACCAGCTCAGGGAGTCGAGGAGGGCAGTCTCCGAGTCCGTGACCGAGGCGCGGAACTCGTGCATGTCGCGGCTGAAGCGGCGCGGGTTAGCTTCGGTAGTTACCACGCCTGCAGTCTCCCCAATCATGGTGGACGCATTCGTTGCCGACTATCTTCCCTTCCTTCCTGCGTATGTCGACCAGGCCGGTCTTCCCGCAGCAGGCGCAGGTCGCCCCGCTCGGCACCCCCTTCACCAGGGAGGCGATCGTCCCGTACGTCGGGTCGGCAGCCAGACGGCTCCCTGCGATGGAGTCCACTTCCTTCTTCACCCGGAGGACGTTGGTGAGTGACCTGTCGTCTACCTCCATCTTCAGCAGATCGGCCTTCAGTTGTTCTATGAACGGGTCCATGTCTGGCGGCTGTGTCGCCTGGGTATATGAAAGCGAGCGAAGCAGGGGCGCCTCGGCGTGGGGGGTCGGTGAAAGTGAAAAATAAGGGGGTTCCAGCCCTATGCGAGCTGGAACGTGATGGGTTGCTGGCCGCTGTAGGAGATTCCGTCGTTGGTCGTCCAAATTATGACTTCGGAATAAGTTGTGGTGGCGGAGCCTGGGATCGTCCATGTGCAGGTGGTGACCGAGGAGACGGCGGAGCCGCCCTTCAGGTCGCACATCTGTCCTGCCGAGTTCTCGATGGCGACCTCAAGGGAGGCGAAGGACGTGGCGTTGACGTCCATGGTGGCTGAGACCTGCTGGGAGGGGGTGCCTGACGCGACGGTGAAGGCGATGGCGCCCGCGGACGTCACGCTCCCCGAGGAGCCGCCGGCGAGGGTGCCCAGAGAGACCGACGAGACCGAGACCGTCATGGTGGGGGAGAGCTGGTAGGATATGTCCTGTGTCCTGACGAGTTGGGCGTACGCAGCTGTGGAGAGGAGCGTGGAGACGAGGGCGAGTTCGAGCAGCAGCCTGATGCGCTGAGATTTCATGTTCGGCGCCCGAGGCCCCTCCGGGGTATTTAATGCGGGACGGAAGATCCGGGACGCCCGAGGGGAGAGGGCTCGCTGAAACTGTCAGTCCTTCTTTCGCAGAGGCAGGAAGCCCAGCCCGAACCAGCTCAGGGCGAACCCGGCGATCCCTGCCAGGGCCCCGTCCACCCCCCCGGCTGCGAAGACCGCGGATATGGCCTTTGCGAACTGCGCCAGGAAGCCCCAGATGCTCGACGAGAGCGCATAGACGGACGTCAGCGAAATCCCGTTCCCGGCAGGGAGGTCGAGCGAGACCACCCCCAGGACGACCAGGACCGCGACGAGGAGGCCGATGAGGATGCCGAGGTGAAAGAGCGCCTTGACTATCCCGGCCAGGAGGGCGCCTATGATGAACGCCGCGACTATGGCCTCCGCCCCGTGCACGGTGGAGAAGGCGGCGAAGTTGAAGAACTGCGGCAGGCCGAAGGTCAAGACACACACGCGCCCGTGGAGGTGTAGTGGTAGCCGCTCAGGAAGCCGTAGCTGGGGTGCGCCGAGGACCCCCCCATGCCGGGGACGATCACGCTCGTGATCGAGTAGGAGCCGAGGTAGTAGGTGGCCGTCATGTCGATGTCGGACTGCGTGGTGCCCCCCCAGACGGCCACGGCGTCGGCGTAGGAGACCAGGGTGGCGGTCCCCACCTTGTCCAGGGTCCCGCCCGAGACGACGTAGATGGGCACGGTCGCGGGGCAGGCTGCAGGCGGAGGCGCAGGCGTCCCGGAGACGAGGTTCGACACCACCACGGGGCTCATGCCGAGGACGAGCTTCTGGCCGCCGGCCAGCGTCACGGCCACGGCGTCGGGCCAGACGAGGACGGTCAGGTTCGAGGTCGTCGCCAGGGCGGGGAACTGCGAGGCGGGGATGACGCCCCTGGAGAGCGCGCCCGTGACCGCCACCGACCCTATGGACGCCTGCTGGTCACCGCACGCGGAGCAGGTGTAGACGAGGAGCGAGCCCGAGTACCCCGAGACGGACGCGCCGGCGACGTCGAGCCTGAGCTGCACGGTCAGGGCGGTCACGACGTGGCCCTGTATGGATATCGCGCCCTGCGACACCGTCAGGGGCGCGGTCTTCGAGAAGTGCACGGCGCCGCCCGTGTAGTTAGCCCACACGTCGAGGGTCGCGGTGCCCGAGGGGGGGCCTGTTGGATCGACCGAGACGCGCTGGCAGGAGGTGGACGCGCATGGGGTGAGGACGTAGACGTACACGAGCGCGCCCCCCACGACGAGGGCGGCGACGGCGAGGGCGGCGAGGGCCTTCCGGTTCAGCGGCCTATCGCCTCCTCGGTATGCCGTGCTTCCTTTCGAGGCTGCGATAGTCGGACCACGCGCGCTCGGAGTAGACCTTCGGGTCCCGGGGGTTCCGCATCCTGATCGCGAGCGCCTCCAGCTCGTGGAGGACCTTGTGCACCCCCAATTCGTGGACGGCCTTGTCGAGGGCGCGCATCCTCCTGCGCTTGCTCGTGACGCTCAGGTGGTAGCCGTGGCCGCTCAGGTCGCCCTCGTTGGCGACGTCGTGTGGGATCTTCGGGGTCATGCCCTGCTGGCGACCTGCTCCTTCGCCGCCTTCGCCCCCCGCTCGACCTTCTCTATGGTGGAGCCGGCGTACTTCCGGGTCGCCGCCTCCCCGCGCTGGAGCTGCCTCCATGTGAACCCGGCGAACTTCCTGAACTCGAACTCCGCATACCTCCGCGCGCCATGGCTGGTGACGTGGACCGTCTCGCCATCGAGGACGACCTTCAGGACCCAGCGAGCCAACGCAGGCGGGTGTGTAGCATCTGCATATAAAGGCACGGTGTCAGGCGACGACGAACATCGAAGGGTGGTGCATGTGGACGGCGGGGTCGTCGAGCATGGCGATCGCCTCCCTGCGCGTCGGCGCCCTCAGGACGACTACAGCCATGCAGACGCCGCAGTAGAGCGTGTGCTCCTTCGGCTTCGCGCTCACCCCTCGAGCCCCTCCATGTAGGCCTTGCATGCGGCCCTGGCCGCCTCGAGCCTGCCCGGCTCCTCGGCCCTCGACCTCTCGTCGATCACCGCGTACATGGCAGCTCCGGCCCTGATGGCGCGCTCCGACGCCCAGTCGAGGAACCTGTCGCCCTCGGACATGGCGTCGAGGCGGTCCTTCGCGTCGAGGGCGTTCGCCACAGACGCGCACAGCGGCCCCATCTCGACGTAGTAGTCGGCGAGCAGCCCCAGGGTCGCGCCCACGCCCCGCATCAGGACCTTGGCCCGCTCCTGCAGCCCGATCAACCGAAGCTCGCCCTCCGTGAGCGGGCGCTCCTTCCCCTCGGGGTCCTTCGCAACCAGGCGCGAGCGCCCCAACATCAGCCCGAAGTCCGACGTCATTCCCGCTCCATCCCCCCGAGCCGTTTCATCACGCCATCCCAGCCATCATAGAACTCCACGCGCCCGTCCGGGAGCGAAACGAGGTATCCGTTCGAAATCTCCTGTATCTGCCACAGCTTCATGGCCCGAACCTCTCCTGTATCTTACGCGACTCCGCCTCCTTGAACCGGGCCTGGGCCTCACCGAGCAACGCGGCGCGCACCTCCGGCTTCACGGACTGGATGCCGTCCACGGGCCATACGCGCAGCAGCTCCTCGACCTCCAGGTAGGCGTAGTATGGGAACCTCCACACCAGCAGGAGCTTCTTCGTCTGCACGTCCTCGACCTCGTCGAAAGGCCCGTACATGCTCTTCAGCATCCCCATGTACCTGGCGGTGGTCTGCGGGACCTCGCCCACCTTCATGGCGAAGGCGTCGTTAAGCTCGTCGAAGGCGAAGTACCTCCCCTTTGCGAACTCTTCGGACCCGTGGTAGCAGGCGAGCATGACCCTGAACGCCTCGGCGAAGTACTGCGGCTTGCGCTCCTGGCTCTTGCGGTTCGAGTAGGAATCGGACTCCCTGGCTGGGACGACCCTGAACCCGGGGAGGTCGGGGAGGGTGGGAGGGACAGACGCTTGCGACTCTCTCTCCCGTCGGCCTCCAGGCTGGAGGGCAGGCTGCGCTTGAGCCTCCGGGAGCAGCCCGTAGGCCCTGAGCACCTTCTCCCTGACCGCGACCCTGGCGAACTCCCTGTACGCGGCGGTGTTGCAGGCGTGATGAAGCATCTGTCCCGCATACCTGTCGTCCCCCGCGTTCCCGTTGGTGTGGTGGACGGTGGGCCGCTCTCCCCACGCGACCTCAAGCCGCTTCTGAGGGTGCACTGCAGGCTTCGCACAGTACGGGCAGACGCCCTTCTGCCTCTCCCACAGGGCGACGAGCAGGGCCTCGTAGGCTGCGGGGTTGATCCGGCGCGTCATCCGTCCACCCTCTCTATCGGCGGCACTGGCGGCGGCATCCGCGCCGAGTCCACGAGCCTCCAAGCCGCTACCGTCGGGTCGATCCCCTGGTTGGCCGCGTACATTGCCACCTTGGCGTGATGAGCCTTCAACAGATGCTCGAAGAGCGCCTTGGGGGATCCATCGCACCAGTCGTCGAACGGGCACTTCTTTACGGCCGGGTTGCGCCAGAGGACGCTCACGTCGCTTCCCCCTGCTTCGATGCGGCGTTTTTCACCGAGGGCTTGAAGACCACCCCGCAGACAGGGCAGACGAGATAGGGTTCGCGCGTGTAATCTCCTATCCCCCACTGGTCCAACCGAGTGAATGTCCGCATCTCGGCAAGCCTGTTGAGGTCTCTCTTGACACCGGGATTCACATCGCGGTAAGTAACGAAGGTGTGCCCGAGGGGGCAGGTCTCCTTCATCTCTGGCTCGCCTCGGACAGCAACTTGTCGACCTCTTGTCTCGCACGCAGGAGACCCAGCGACTTCCCTCCAAAGAAGGCGACATCGAAGTTTTTCGACACCCCGTCGTCGGGCGGGTTCCTGAGGTCTCTTCGTGCCTCCTGGCGCATGGCTTCTATGGAATCGCGCAGATCCTTCAGGGTTGTCCTTTCTGCGGCTAGTGGGGCTATCTTCCTGACCTTGTTCGTTGCTTCTATGAGACCAAAAAGGACGCTCCGTGGTATCCGAGTCTTAGTATTGTAGTAGTGCGCCAGAGTATCTTGAATGTCTACCAGGGGGTCATCTTCGACTGGCACTGGCTTGGCTGAAGCGGCGCTCAAGCGACCTGCACGCTCTCCTTGAGAACCCTTCTCAGTTTGGGGTTCGTTCCTGTCGGTAGCCATTTACTAAGTGCAGGCCGATGTTTGTGGCCTGACACTGCACTCCGATGGGTTCTACGCGTTCTGAATACACGACCGCAGACCAAGCAAGTGAACCAAGGATCGTCCATACCTTCGATTGTTCTCATCTTGGTTTCTCCTTCTTACGGGCGCCCTGTCCTTCTTGGGTCATAGATAGTCATCCCCGAATAGGTCAGCGTCATCATCTTGCTCCCCTGATTCATCCCAATCGATTTCGTCTGGGTCTTGAAGAAGGTCGTCATACATCGCATCCAAAATTGCCCTTATGTCATCGGGGTCAGGCCCATCTTCTTCGCTCATTTTTGCTCCTGCCCTTCTTGCTGTGAGGGAGTCAATGAAAGAATCCCCAAACAATGTCAATGGCTTTGGCGTATCCGATGACTACTACCAACACAAGCAAGACCTTGTTTATGATTTCAGCCATCTCCGTTACATTGTGAGCCCTCGCTTGCCCTTCCGTGCCTGTCATGGCGAGTCCTCATCGTTGCTTTGTTCGTGTGTTGTATCTGGAGGGGATGTCAACAGCCCATAGGCCACAAAAGAGGCGAATGCCGTGAAGAAGAAGATTCTGAGCCAGTCAACCCCACCAGTCAATGTGGACCAAGAATTAAGAACCAACCCAATGATACCGGTGACCACGGAAACCCATCTCATGGCCGCGCTCCATAGCTCAACAGCGCCTCGTGGGGGTCCTTGTCCTCCTCGGGGACCATCGCCATCCCCGCCGCCGTCAGGAACCACCTCTGCTCGCCCCTGCCGTCCCCGGTCCTGAACTTCTGCTCGTCATAATCCTTCATCTCGACCACGTTGGTCGCCGACTGCACGAGGCCCAGGCCCAGGAGTTCCGACAGCCTCCCGCCTATGGAGTGCGCGAGGTCGAAGGTCGCGGCCACTGGTATGTGCTCGATCTCCCTGGTCTCCCTGACGAACCGGGCCACCGCGTCCGTCGTCATCCCTGAGGCGTAGTCGTACGCCTTCGAGTCTTGCAGGGCGATGAGCGCCTCCGCCCTCCCCCTCCCCAGCCGTTTGATCCTGCCCACATAGTGCGCTCCCGTCCCCTTCTTGTTCTGGTGCGGGATGCCGAGGTTTACCGAGCCCCTGAAGTCGGCGTATTCATACTCCAGCTTCTGCAGCTTCGCCTTCAGCTCGTCCCGCTCCCTCGCCAGCGAAGCCAGGCGTGCGTCCCTGTCGTCGGCCTGGAACCACGCCTCGGTCTCCGCTTTCACTCCCCACCAGTCGTATCGCTCTATCGCGTCCAAGATCGCCTGTGGGACCCGCATCTACTCGCTCACCCTCGGCGCCAGGTACATGGCCGCCAGCCCGCCTTGGTCCCCGAGCGCGAACGTGAGCCTGACGGGCTTCCGGCTTTCGAACTCGACCGTCACCTCGTCCGCGCCTCCGACGTGCTTCAGGAAGGCCGCGAGATAGTCGATGGAGTACGTCGCCTTCGCGCCCTCGCCGCACTCAAGGCTCGACAGGTCGCCCTTCGCAAGACGGACGTCTGCGCTGCCCGCTTCGCTGCGCCCTGAGAACGCGAGCCGCTCCGGCGTGGCGTCGAGCGTGACCTGGTCTGCCACCACCGCCATGTCCCCCAGCACCCTCTCCATCAGGGCGCGGCTGAGCGCGGCCTTCGCGGTGAACTCCAGCTTTGGGAGCGGGGCGGTGCCGGAGCCCCCGTCGAGCGTGTGGAGGGAGAACGTGCGCGTCGTCTTGCCTTCGAGCCCGAGCACCACGGAGCTGTCGTCCCCCTCGGCCAGGGTCACGGCCCCGTCTCCGCTGTCCAGGCGGCTCGCCACGGCGGCGAGGTCCTCGGCCCTCAGGCTGAAGGAGTCCTCCTTCTCGCATGCGAACGACTCGAACGCCGACGGCGGCAGGGCGACGTGGACCAGCTCGATGTGGCTCTGGTCCATGGCCCTGAACGACAGCCCCTCGACGGGCGAGACCGTGAACGTCGCCTCCTCGACGACTATCTTGCAGGCTGCGGAGAGAGTCTTGAGCAATGGGGGGCGCATCCTAGCCGAGTACGCGGAAGCCGACATGTCAGGGCCTCCCATGGAGCGGGCTGGTACAATCAGGGGGGGCGCAGCACCCCGAGGGGTCGAAGTCCTCTCGGCCTGTCTTTACCATGCAGTCAATACAGATCATCTGCTCACGCTCCAAGTTATCGTCACGGTTTCAGGTGGGGTGCTCTGCGAAGCGGTGAAGCTGATCGTGACAGTGACAGAGGATTGGGCCGTTATACCCTGACCGGGACCAGGGCCTTTGTTGAAGGCGACTGTGACGGGGACATTTGTGGGGTCGCTGGAGGTGGCCGTGACCGTGGGGACGATGGTGACGCTGGCGGCGTTGCTGAGGGTGAACGTGACCTGGCCCGACTCGCCCGCATACATGGTCAGACTGCAGGTATCCTGGGAGCAAGTCCCGGGCGTGTTAGACGACGTGTCCACCGCGGCGACGTTGGAGACTGAGAGAGGCTCCTGGACCTTGGCGGAGGTCGAGCCGCTGAGGACGGTATAGGCGGCGGCCCCGCCGACGATCAGGACCAGTGGGAGGAAGGCGAGGAGCAGCAACCGCCGGTGGGTGAGCCTCAAACCATGGCCTCCGGCTTCGTGATGGCGATCAGGAACCCGCCCTGAGGCTCCTGCACGAAGGACACTGTAACTGGGTCGCCGTCCTTGAGCCCCGCACGCCTCCGCATCTCCGCCGGGAGGTGGACGTTCCCCACCGCAAGGATCTTCGTCTGGATGCGTATTGTCGGGTCCATCTCGCTTCCAGCGGTATGTCAAGCCGTGTATATATGCGTAACGGGAGGTGTCGTGAAAGTGTTTTAGTTTTACAGGCCCGTGTTGACTTTTCACCGTCATAAAGGTGAAACCGTAAATATCTCTTCCCCGCCTACGGCATCCATGATATGCCGCGTGTGCTTGCGCCCCGTCGAGGGAGGGACGGAAGGGATCATAGAGCATTTCACCAAGGACGCCACCCATCGGGACGCTGCTCTGGCTGTCGCCAACGAGAGCAATGCGGGACGCGTGTACGCCTACAGGCTCGTGGGGGAGCTGTGCGAAGCGGAGCCGACCCTGCTCACCGCCTGATTCGTCCGTCGTCGAACGCGCCATAGCCTTTCGCCTATCCTTAAATCCAAACCTCGCGTCGGGCAGAACGTGCAAGCCTCCGTGGCGGAGTGCGTATGGTGCGGAGCCGCGCTGGACCTGGACGACCCGGCGCAGAGGGCGTATTCGACCTGCCGTCCGTGCCTGGGGCTCCCCGAGCTTGACGCGCCCTAGGTATAGACGTATGCGGCCACGCTGACCCCGATGCTGGCACCGCAGGTCTCCACGGTGACGTTCAGGTTGTCGGTGGGGAGGACGAGGAAGGTCGCGTTACCCGTGGCCGTCCGCGAGTAGTTCACGCCGTAGGCGCTCCAGCTCACGGTCTCCGAGTATGTCCCGCTGCCGGTGACGTTGCTGACGACCATCTTGAGGTAGCCCGCGTAGTTGTACACGGAGTAGGGGCCGAAGTAGGGGGCGAAGCAGAAGTTAGTGGACGTCACACGAAAAGCGCCGAGGCGTTCGACGTTGTTCAGCCCGGCGTACCCCAGGGACGAGGACAGCTCCTGGTTGAGCTGGTAGATGGCGGCCTGATCCGACGCCATCTGGGACTGGTCGGATGAGATTTGCGACTGGAGAGAAGCGACCTCAGCCTGCGTAGCGGTCGCGTTCGCAAGCTGCGCCCTCAGCGAAGTCACCCTGGCTTGAATGGCTGAGATGTTCTGCTCCAGCCCGATGATGGTCGCGTTCTCTTTCGCAGCCTGTAACTGGTAGAGATCGGCCCGGACTGTGGCCGACCTGTAGCTCACGGCTTCGGATGCGGACTGCTGATAGAAGTAGGCCGTGGCGCCGCCGAGGATGAGGGCTACGAAGAGCAGGGCGACCGCAGCCGTGACGGGCTTGTTCATGTCGGCACCGACTCCAGGACCGTCGTGAAGGGCGCCGCGTCCGGGACCGACTCCACCACCCCGGCGTCGGGCGCCTCCCATCCCTGAGGAGTCCTTGCCGAGGATGCGGGGTCGGCGGGGACCACCCTTACGTCGGGCGCGAACCCCCTCAGGCTCGACCGCTTGAACCAATAGTCGCGCTCGGGCGGCGTGTGGGGCACCCCCCTGACCCCCGGGTAGGAGCGCAGCACCCTGACCGAGCCCTCTGACAGCGCGAAGAGTCCGACGGAGTGGAAGCCCGGCTTCTCTCCGCGCGCCTGGTTCCGCTGGAGCTGCACGACCTGAGGGAGCATTACGTCGTGCCGTGTGAGGTGGGCGACCAGGAACGCATGCAGGTGCGCCTCGTCGACCGGCGGGGGCGAGTAGTAGGTGGGAGGGAGATAGACCCAGAACGACTTCCGCCTCGCGGTCCCCTTCACGGCCCTGTACCTGACCGTATAGGCCACCCGCTCCACCCCGTCGTCGTACTTCCGCCTGTGCCACGCCTTCCCCTCGCGCTTCGTCCGCCCGAAGTAGGTGGTGAACCCCATCTAAGCCCCCTCCAGCATGGCGCGCATCTCCGGCGTCAGAGGCAGCTTCGAGCCGAGCAGGCCGACCATGACCGCCTTTACATCCTTGTCCTCATCGTGCAACTCCGCGAACTCCGCCAGCTCGATGAAGAAGCGCATCGCGTCATCTTTGTTGCCTTCCAGGAACGCGAGCTTCAGCCTGTCCCCCATCTCGGCCACCTTCTTCGCAGCCTCCGAGTATTCCTGTGGAATGGCTTTCTCCAGCGCCTTCCTTAGCCGCCCCGTCTCTATGACCCACATCTTCTTGCCGTCGAGGCTCTCGGGCTCGGGGTGTGCGAACCCCCTCCGCTCCAGCTTCCGCATGACCTTCGTGGCGTGGGCGGTGCGCAGGTGCCTGTCGTCGCCCGCGACCGTGTCCCCCAGGACGTCGGCGAGGTCGCCCATCCCCAGCACCATCTTAGAGCGGCTCCCGGCG
>DAHVIE010000059.1:0-4216 GCA_027322035.1 Nitrososphaerota archaeon | reverse complement strand
TCGGCGCCCGGTGACGCCCCCGATACGCTCATACCCAGATAGTCGAGTTGTAGCCCAGTCGCCCTTTCACCCCAGCCGCGCCTGAGAACACCGCCACAGTCCCGACGAGCCTGGCGTTCCTCCTCCAGAGCCTGTCGACGGCGGGGTTCATCTCGTCGGAGTCATGGCGCGCCTGGCATCACTGTGGGGAGACCTCGAACACGAACCTGAGGTCCGCGTGCGGGTCCAGGCCGCACATGCGCCGGAGGGTCTCCGCGTCGATAATGGAGGAGGGGTGATGACAAAGCTGTTCACAGCGCCACTCGCTGGCGCCTCATCTCAGATGGGGTTAAGCCACGCTCCTGAAGAGGGAGCAGAAACCGTTGAAATCGTCGTTCGGCGAGCGGTTAGGGCCAGTCCAAATGGTCATACCAATCGAGGAGACTGGGCTAGAGGGCGTAGAACGAACCCTCCGGACGATTGCGTCCGTCAGCAGCTATCTTCCCCTGTTAAGGAAGATAACGAAATCTGCTAGCTCTGTCCATCCTGACAGCCTGTTCCTGCCTGAGATCGGTTGAGAAGGCCCTTTTGTGCTACGACGTCAAAATCCACTGGTCCTTATAGCCTTACGGCTGATGCGAGAGGAGGCAAGACTTGGAGCAGCTTCCCACTGACGCCAAGACCCCAGAAGGCAGAAGAGTCACTTTGACCCTCGACGACTGGCTTCACATATCCTTCCGCCACCCAGAGGTGGGCCCTGACCCCGCGCGGGTGCTGCTGGCCGTAAGCAATCCCGACGAGATCTACCCGGGGGGAAGGAGCGAGTATCATGCGCTGAAACGAATCGATGCAGGCCACTTCATGGTTGTGATATACGAACTCGAGGAACATGGGGGATTTATTAGGACGGCCTTCATCATGAATGAAAAGAGGAAGAAAAGGAGGTATAGCGAGCGATGAGCAGGACCATACTGGACCTTGACCTGAAGAAGATACTGTCCAAGGTCGAGTCAATGTACGGGGTCGGCGTCCCGAGAGAGGTCCTCGCGGTGGACTATGGCGAGCGAGGAGACCTCTATATCAGGTTCAAGCACGTGGAAAAGCCTGTGGGGGAGCCCACGGACGATGGCCTGGCGGTCTTCTTCTATGAGGAAGAAGGCACCCGGCCGGTGGCGGTGGAGATCATGGACCTCAATCGGCTGATGCAGGGCAAGCAGGTGTCCAAGAGCTAACCATCCAGGGGTCGCGCCCAAGTCGCACAAACCCTCTTGGCAGGCCATAGGATTGAGCCGGGCATGCGGTCAGGGGAATCGAATTGCAGCTCCTGGGACCGGAGAGGTCTTGCAAGCAGCTGCCTGGAATCCGTATCTTCTGTATCACCAAGGAAGACTCATGGCGGATTAAATAGTCTGAAACCGTTCAGTCGGTATGCAGTACACCCTTCGAGCGTTCGTGGAAGGGCGCGACCAGAGGCTCGATGCCATCTGCAGGACGTTCTGCTCCATGGAGAGGACCGCATACAACCTCCTCAGGGAGGGGATGAGCGCTGGCGCGGTCAAGGCGACACTCCGGGAGAGGTACGGCGTGAAGAACGCGAGGTGGTGCCAGTCCGCGATGAACCAGGCACGCGCCGTGATTGCATCGCAGGAGGAGGGCATCGGGTACCGGATTGAACAGTTCAGGGAGAAGACGAGGAACATGAAGGAGAAGCTGGAGAGGCTCTCTGTGGATGTGAACCATGCCTATTCCAGCAGGGTCGCCTTGGCGAAGTATGGGAAGCTGTTCGGAGGGTTCAACAGGCACCAGCTCGCGGCGTTCGTCATAGCCAGGAGGGCGCTGGGATTTGGAGAGAGGCCAGCGTTCGATTGCCTTCCTGGGGAGAGGAAGGAAAGGGCGATGTGGAACCACTGCGTCAGATATTATGGTTATCACCCCCGGATCCAGACTTCGCCCCGCCACGAACCGATGGAATGGAAGAGTGGCGGGGATGGCAATGGAGGAGGGGTGATAACAGAACTGTTCACAGCACCACCCGCTACCACCTCCGCGAGGGGGTCAAGCCACACTCCTGCTATCGTGGCCGGAGCCCAAGTCACTGGAGCGTCCATCGGGCGAGCGGGCAGGGTCCATCCAAACGGCCACACAAGCCGGGGGGATGGAGTTAGCCCTCCGCCATCGGAAGATGGCGTAGCCAGTCTCCTGTCGAGTGATACAGAAGATACGGTGATTTGGTAACTTTTCCGCCCAGGCAGGTAGAGAACGACGCAGCCGCAATCTCCCTGCCTTCAGGCGGGAGAAGCTGAACGGCCTCGCTTGCCGGCGACCCACGGCTCCCACTCGAGGGCGTATGCGGGGACGACTTCGACCCCCGGCTGGGCGAAGCCCCCGGAGCCGGTGACCAGGATCTTCCGCTTCGCGCCGAGCCTGTCCGCCGCTCCGGAGAACCTCCTCCCATCCTTCTCGCTCGGGCTGAGCTTCGACTCGACGCAGACTTCCCCGTCTCCCAGGACCGCATCCACCTCCCTCCCGCCCTTCCTGTAATAGCGCGTGGCCCGGAGGGCGTTCACGACGTATGTCTCCAGGACAGCTCCCGGCCGCTCGTCGAAGTACCTCCTGGCGATGGAGAACACCATCGAAGTGGTGGCAGGGTAGTACCTCCTGAGCTTCCTCGATTCAGAGCGCTCTGAAGGGCGGAAGTTCCCGAGGCTGCGCAGGAGGAGCGACCCCTCCAGGGTTCGGAGGTACCTCGAGATCGTGACCCTGTCGGCACCGAGGTCTCCGGCGAGGGTGTTCACGTTGGCCATCGCCCCGGGGGCTGAGACCAAGGCCCTTAGCAGCCGCCCGAGCAGGACGGTGTCCTTGGGTCCGAAGACGGCGGGTATGTCCCTCAGGGTCACCCGGTCCAGGACCGAGTTCCTGACATACTCAGATACCCGTCTTTCATCCGCCTCGTCGACGATCTCGGGGAACCCGCCCTTGGTGAGATAGTCGGAGAAGAGGGGCTCCAGCCTGCTCGTCGGGCCCCCGCCCTCGCGGAGCGCCCCCTTCGCCTCGACGAACTCCCTGAAGGTCATGGGGCGTACCTCGACGGAGAAGAACCTCCCCGCCAGGTTCTGCAGGGCCCTGTTGGATATCAGGAGAGAAGACGAGCCCGAGAGATAGAACTTGACGTTCGGGTAGAGGTCGTAGAACCTCTTCACCGCGCCGACCCAGTCCCCGGAGTACTGCACCTCGTCCAGGAAGACGTAGACCCTCCCCGCCTCCTCGAAGCGCTTCCTGAGGACGCTCCTTTCGTACTCTTCCAGGACCCCCTTGGTGCTCTCGCCTCCCTCCTCGAACGAGAAGTAGAGGACATTCCTCGGGTCCGTCCGGGCGAGCAGGTCGCCTATCAGCTGGTAGAGAATGGTCGACTTCCCCACCCTCCTGAGCCCGGTCATGACCACCGCCTGCCTGTTCCCGAGCAGGTCGGAGGCGTCCGAGAACGGATGGCGCCTGTACCTGGGGGCCAAGGCGCTCCTCACGCTCCCAGACGTCCACCACTCGTTCAGCCGCTCAAGGTCGGGTTTCTGCATATTGGATGACCACGATAGACCAATAATTGATATTTATGTGTTCTATGATGTGCTCCTTCTCCGATGTCAAGCAAGCATCTCGCGGTCAGAATCAGGAGGCGGGCAAGGCGTACTCCCGACGGGAAGCAGGCCGTGGCCAGACAGCTTTCGGAGGCGGCTTCGGGATGTCCTAGATGCTCCAAGCGGGCGCTGGTCCCGAAGTCGCATGCCCCAGACCTCGCAGCCAGCCGAAAGCATAAGCCTGTAGTTGAAATCTACGGGGGGAAATCGAGCGTCAAAGACAAAGCTAAGATGGAGTTCTACAGGGCGAAAGGGTTCACGGCGGTGACGGTGCCGAACGAAGTCGCTGACAATCCCGAGTACTCGAAGCCCATCTTCCAGCTTCTGGGGCTGCTGTGTGGGTCGGACCATCCTGAACGATTGTTTATCCCCCGAAATCGGATGAAGGAAATAATGGGCTCGTCACAGAAGTCTTGCAAGCAGCTGACTGATCTCGTTTACATGTAGCCGACGGGGACGTAGGCGACCTCCGTCTTCCCCACCTTCCTCCGCCCCCAGAAGTCCCTGGTCACCACGAGGCAACGGTCGGGGTAGTAGCTCCTGAGGAACCCCCCCAGGCTCCTGCTCAGCTCCGGCTTTTTGAAGCGCTGGAACTTGACCTCGAC
>DAHVIE010000041.1:0-4692 GCA_027322035.1 Nitrososphaerota archaeon | reverse complement strand
GTTGTCGACGAGTGCGCGTTCCCCGGTCGAGTTCGTGGCCATGAAGGGCGCCGTGTTGACGTTCCCGGCGTAGCTGTAGCCTGGCCGGTTCCCGCCGTACCTGACGAGCGTGACGAAGGGCTTCTGATACGCGTCCGAAGGGCTGCTGTTGTAGTCGGTGTAGGTGAACTTGGAGAACATCGGCGAATACCGGACGACCGCAAAGGGGACCTTCTCTACTGTATGGGCGATTGACATCCCCTGCCAGTCAACGGCGTTGAAACTCAGCGGGAGCGTGCTGTTGGAGAATGGCGACGCGAGGGCGACATCATAGCAGACGGACCCCTGCCTGCCGGGAGTGCTCCCGGTGTAGTTCGACGAAGCTTCCCTGAGGAACGCGGGAAGGGAGCCGCTTGCGTTAACCAGTATGTCAGGCCTCGCCTGGGAGAACTGGAACGAGGCGCTCCACTTCTCACAGAAGGAGTCGTTTCTGTAGAAAGTGCCGTCGGCGTTGCGCAGGGTCAGCCCGTTCGAGCCGGTTACGTTGACCAGTTGCGCGCGTATAGCAATGACCAGTTGGATGACTGTCACGCTCTCTGTGATGGACAGGGTGGAGTTGGACGACCGTGTCGAGTTACCTGCCGTCACTGAACCCGTGAACGCAACCGAGGCGGAGATCTGGAAGGTGCCGGTCTTGTTGCCGGCCACGACGAAGGAGTCCCCCGACCTGGCAAAGACTGATTGGTCATAGGACCATGACAACGAGGAACCTGTCATGTTCTGCCCAGGTGTAATCGATATCGGCATAGTGAAGCTGTCCCCGGGATAGAGCGAGCCGTCGGGATTGGAACGGGCGTAGTGGATTGAGCCTGAGATGCAATCCCCGTAGGAGTCACAAGGGTCGTGGGGCACCATGTGTGGAGCCCCGAAGGCAGACCAGGAGCCAACCGTGACGACGAGAGCAAAGCAGACGAGAAGAGCAGGGAAGGCCTTCAATCGGAAGAGCGGAGCGCCGAGGGCCTAAAACGCGCCGTCTCTGGCACTTTCGGCCAGCCCTCCCCTCCCGGGAACAGTCAGCCCTACGACCGCGCCTAAATCTCGACTGGCCATGATCTGCCCGATGGACCCGCCTCGCTTCCGTGCAGGCTCGGACGCCGGGCGCTGCGAAAACTGCCGCCACTACGTGGATGAGACTCCAGAGTGGGGGCGCTGCGACCTGTACGACCGCCCCATGTCTCCGCGAGAGCTGTGCGACTCCTGGAGCGTCAAGGGCGTGCTCGTCTGGGAGAAAGGAACGAGGATTCCCTGATCGGGCTTCATGCTACAGATAGCCTCGTGAATAGGCAGTTTCCAGATGTAATAGAAAAATCCACAGAATCTGCACCGGCCAATTGGGTCTCGTTCTGACAAGCGTCAAAGGAAATGGAATTTGGTATTAACCCTCGGGCGAGCAAATAATCCACAGACGCCGTGGATTGTTTTGGCGGAAATAATCCACACACGCCGTGGATTAAATCGCTGAAAAGCCCTTCCTGAGCATCCAGCGGTCGGTCAAACGTTTGATGTAGGCGTTCAACTCCTCCGCCGACCAGTCGCCTAGCCCGCACATTTCGAACACTGTCAGGTCGGGATGGTGAACGAACGTCCCGCGGGGCATCCTCTTCGTAATCTCCTGGCGCATGTACTCAAGGAACTCGTCGGTGAGGAGGAACTTCTTCCTGGCCCTAGAGCGCGCGACCACCCCAGCCGACTCGAGGGCTTTCATGGTCCTCCAGACAATGCCCTTGCCTGCGGGAATCCGGTAAGCACTTGCCGAGTCGAAGTAGACGCCTTCGGCCAGCATTTGTATCACAATCATGGCGGTCACAGCGTCCCGGTTGAGCCTCTTCAAGCCGGCTCACTTTCGTTGCTGAGGCGCCAGAACCACCAGGCCGCCTACCTTGTCTCCCTCAATCCTCTGCCACGCGTTTTCTTTTCGGTCGAACCTCAGGTCAAGCACTTCCGTCTCTTCCTTCGGGTCCCTGAAGGTCCCGGATGTTGAAGCGGCCAGCAAGTACTTGCCTTCGACGTGTCTCACGAACATGAAGATCTCCCCGCCGCAGTGGGAGCACGGTAGCTTCGCTTTGCTCACCGTGTCCGCCACCACCGTCAATGCCTCTCCGTCGGGGTCGGGATCGACATGGGTAATCTCCACCTCTCCTTTGACTCGGACCATGTTCCCGCCTCCGCATCGTGGGCAGGGAGCGAGGAGCACGTCCTTCTCGTGGACCTCGGGCTTGTTGTCTTCAGTCTTGGTTGCGGTTTCGTTGTTCGTCTCCTCCTTCTTCTCCTCTTTGATCTCGGGGAACACCCTCTTCAGCCACGTCAGGGAAAAGGCGGCGTCCCTCTTCTTCTCCGCGTCTTCAGCTTCATTCACCCTGAAGGCGACCATCGTGGCAGCGGTGGTGTAGAACTCGGCTTCGGTCCCGTTCACCCTCGCGAGCCCCTCGAGTTGCCGCTCAGTGAAGCGCGAGCCCGCCGCCCCTTCGGCCTCGTTCAGCTTCTGCAGCCGCTTCTCCTCCCACTTGTCGGCAAGGACCAGCAGTTGCTTTATGGCGGGGCTCGCTTTGCTGGGGTCGACACTTTCCCTGATCATCCGGATCCCGCGGACCTGCTCGAGCAGCGACAGCGGCTGCCTCTCTCCTTTCTCCTCCTCGTTCTCAGCCTTCGCCTTCAGGAACATCTGGAGCTCGGAGAGCCCCTCGTCCACGTAGGCGTTGAAGACCCCGAACCTGGCATCCTTCGTCCTCTCGTGGAGGGTCTTCAGGGCTAGAAACCGCCTGACCCCGATGTAGACACAGTACCCTTCCTTTCCCTCGGCCTTCACGACCCTGCCGGGGTTGAGCTGCCCGTTGGGGGTGCTCTCGTCGGCTGTCTCCCTGATGGAGTCGGATAGCGAATCGACCTCGTACCTGAATCTGAAGGCTAGCTTCAGGTGTGGCTGAATCAGTTCAAGCGGCAGGGAAACGACCTTCGACGACACCTCAGATTCACCCTGGCCAGTATTCGGCTGGTTCGTTCGGGACCAAGAGCCGATTGACCGCGGAAGGCTTCAGCATGAACTTCGAGGCCATCAGGTCGTTGAGGCTCTCCGGGACCACAGCCTTGCAAGCCTCCTTCAGGGCCTCCTCTGCCAGCTTCCTCGGTGTCTTCCCCTGCCCGTCGGCCGCCTTCGCAGAGTACAGCCTGGCATACTCGGCGCTCACCTCGTTGAACAGCCCTGACTCCTTCAGGAGCAGCTCCGTGAGCGGAAGTTTGGAGACGGAGTACTTCCTGAACGACACCGAAATGTCCTCCCTGCCCCCCGGAAGGCCAGCCAGGCGCGCCTCCTTCAGGACCTTGAACAGCTCGAAGTTCTTCTCCTCGACGTTGATCTGGAACTCGGACCAGGAAGCAAGCGGGAGCATCCGCTTCTCATCGTAACCCCGCTTCGTCACCACTGCTCCCTTCAGCTCCAGGAGCTTCCCGTCGTCCGAAGCGAACATCGGCATCCGCAGCGTCAAGTACAGTCCCCGGCTGGAAGACGAAGACGGTCGCTCCCTCCCATCGACGAGGATGCGGACTCCGGCGTCCGTCGACGGCTTGACCTCGATAACCAAATCTTTCACCCGGTCCATCCCCGCGTGGACCTTCGCTATGCAGGAGCTGACCTCTGCCATGCTCCGTCCCCGGCGGAGGATCTCCTGTGCGACGGACGCGACGGCCGCCTTGGTGGGCCCCAGCTCCCCCATGACCTTGACCGCGAGGCGTTCCGCGCTCCGCTTCACCGAGGCCTTCACCTCCGGGGACGCGCTGAATCGCTCGACGAGCGCATCGATCTCCTTCCTCAGAGGCGCCATCCCCTCTGCCTGCTGCATCGAGAGGGCGTAGGACCCGTGGGCCCTGGCGCCTACGCTCCTGCCGAGGACCCTCGAAAGCTCGCTCCTGTCCAGAGGTGCGGCCCCGACCGGGCTCGCCCCGTCCATGTAGTTCGTTCCGCACCCGGCACAGACGTTGCCCAAGAGGGGGGAGCCGCACTCATCGCACAGCTCGAGGGGCTCCCCGTCTCCGCTGTTGACGGACATGGACAACGATTCCGAGGGGCCTTTTAAGGCAGAAAGAATTTCGAGAGACAGATTTCTATAACACCCATCCTGCACTGCTTCAGTAAACACTTAAATCTTCCGTAGTTTTACCGACCTCCGATGCCAGACAGAGGGTTCCGGACGATAACAGTGACAGAGGCCATCTACGGGCAGGTGAAGCAGCGGGCCAAGAAGGAGAAGAAGAGCGCAGCCACTTACGTCAGCGAGATCCTGCAGGTGATGCTCTACATAGAGGACAAGTTCTCTAACTATGCGCCGTTCCTGGAACTGATCTCCCTGGGGGAGGACGAGATCGTGATACGCGACAACAAGAAGGACAGGATCGTGGGCGTGAAGGCGAAGTCTGCCGACGGAGGGAAGGTCAGGTTCTACTGTGAACTGGACGCCACCGACTACTGCCAGCACACGGCATTCGCAGCCGCGCTCCCGCAGGTCAGGAACGCGATTCGACGGTAGACAGACGCCAAGAAGCGAGCACATTCACCAACGGGTCCCTCTCCCCTTTCAGGGCCGCGGCGAGGAAGCGAGATTATATCGCGTCGATGAAATTGAACTCCGCAGCCATGAAGGGAGAGTCAGGCTTGGGGTC
>DAHVIE010000031.1:0-6928 GCA_027322035.1 Nitrososphaerota archaeon | reverse complement strand
GGCCCGCCTCGGCGGTGTTCCTGGGGCTCGGAGTCGTGTCGGCGCTCCCCTTCGCCGGCGGCGTGACCAAGATAGGCTACGACCTGATGACATTCGCCAGCTACCGGAAGAGATACCGCTAGAGCGTGGACGCGACGGCGTGGAAGTCCCCCACCCTGGGATCCGGTCCGGGGCTACCCTGGACCGGAATCCGTCGAGGTAGCCGCCGTCTTGGAGCGCCTTCACGCCCATGGCCGAGAAGACGGGGGCACCGGTCGCTCCGGGGGAGTTGTAGTTGACGATGCGGACGGAGCCTTCCCTTGAAGAGGAGCGCCTCCGGGACGAAGCCCGACCTGTCGACGACCGAGCTCCGAACCCCGAAGACGATGCTCATGTCGTCGAGTTTGATGCGGAAGACGACGGCAGAGCTTAGCTGTTGGAGAGCAGAGGCGAAAGAGGCCAGTACTGCACTGCATTCGGGTTCGCTCAAGTTGAAGTGGTTAATCGTGCCCACTTCGTAGACGTAACTCAACATGGGATGGGAAGGATTTCTGATTTAACGCAAGCGACAATGTTCCCGGAATGACCTTAAGCAAGAGTTCCGGACGAACAGCTTGCATTGGCAGATTATTCCGAAGAAGTACTTGATGCGGTGCTAATCAAGGCTGATGCAAAAATCAAGGATTGGGAAATAATGAACGAGAGTGACTTGTCATTCTTCCTGGAGTTGATGCTGCACAATGGCGGATTTCGTGTCTATTTCAACGCAGACTTTGGAACTCACTTCCCGCTGATGAGGGAAAAAGTAGATGTTTGCAAGTCACAGACGGGAAAGCTATGCAGGAATGTCTATCCAGACTCCTATGCGCAACAGTAGCACATTCAGTTTTGGCGGTCGGCGGGCCGATGAAAACCCTCGGGGCCTGATGCCGCTCCTCATTGCGGGGAGCCTACCATCGACATCTGGCAAACTCATCTCGAGCGCCGAAATTACAGGTACCTCTAAATTACCTTCGATGAGGAAGTGAAGTACGAGCAATCTCGACAAGATAATCCGGAGTCATACCTTCCAGAAGTACTTTGGGATGAACCTTGCTTCTCGTACGGCCGGAACGTTCACAAGTATCGCCATTATCTGGTTCGTCTTCGCCGTAACAAGATCCGCGATAGCAGTGACAATCTTGGGTGTAGCCGAGGCGCTGACAGGGGTTGCGGTCACCTTCCCAGCTGGTGTGTGGATTGATCGGCTCAGTCGTCGGCGGCTACTGCTCTTCTCCAATGCAGGGGCCGGAGCGGCCGTATTGTTTCTGGCAGTCATCAGTGCAAGGTATGGATTCGACTTCGTTGCTGTAATAGTTGTTTCCGTTGCCCTTGCCGCGTTCACGGAACTTTATCGTTCCACGAACCACTCAATCCTTCCTGAAATCGTCGATGGAAACGAACTTCCTTCCGCGAACGGCGTGACGCAGGCTGGGACATCTCTCCTCGGTTCGGCGTCCAGCGTGCTAGGAGGCGCATTGTTCACCATCGCAGGCGCGGTCTCTGTGTTTTTCTGCGGTGGCGTGTGTTACGCGGCCGCCGCCGCGCTTTCCTCTCTCGTTGCATCACGTTCTCCAGCGCCCAGTCATCAAACGGAAACAGGAAGAGAATCCAGCATGGCAGCCGAAACAAAAGAGGGAATCGTCTGGCTGGTCTCTCAGCGAGGGCTGCTCATGCTTTCTGTTTCATCTGCATTCTCCAACTTCTTGGTTGGCATCATCTTCAATTTCTTGGTTATCTACGTCGCAGTAGGCTTGACATCCAACGCATCTGTCTATGGAGGACTACTCGCCCTGTTTGTCATTGGTAACGCTATTGGCTCCCTTCTCGCGGGCCGCACGAGGCTCCTGACCAGTGCAGGGAAGATATGGGTTTTGAACAGTATTACCGAGGGCATTCTTATATTGTTGCTCGGTCTTTTTCCTTTGCTCATGATTGCTACCGCCGTCATGACCGCCATTGGAGTCATGATCGGCCTTTCGAACAATCTCTGGCTGACGTCAGCCCAGAATCTCGTCCCGCAGCAGATGCGGGGGCGGTACTTCGCCGTTGATGGCTTGATCAGTTACATAGGTGTTCCTCTATCGATTGTGGTCGGAGGAATACTGATCTTGATGATTGGTGTGGCGTCTACCTATGAACTAGGAGGCATCCTCCTGCTAATGACAGCGATAGGCTTCGCATTCGCAAAGAGCCTCCGGACTCTGGATGGCACTCGCGCGATGACCACAGACTTAAGCATCGGTTGATTACGGACTCCGCGACAGAATCCCGCTTTTGTAAAGTGCAGTTCTCTGTCAATCTTCGGTGAGCCGGGCACTAATCGTAAGAGCTTATCCGAGTATTCCAGCTTGATGGTAGGTTATCCACGCACAGGCTAGATGGATCATGGCGACGTAGTTCCTTCTATTCTTCTCCCACCTGACCAGGAGACGTCTGAACTTGTTCATCCACTGGGTCGTCCTCTCGACGACCCATCTCCTTGCTCGATAACCTGGGATTCTCGTCCTCTTCGATTGATCCACGCCTCTCCTCGCGATGTGGGCAGCGTACCCCCACTCCGCTACGAGTTCGTCCACCTCTGGGAAGTCGTACCCCTTGTCCATGCACATGCTTTGTGGATGCTTCTTCGTAGGCTTCGGCCTCTCGATGACGATGCTCTCCAGCGTCGGCTCTGCTAGCTTCATGTCGTGTCAAATGGCGCCAGCCACAGCCACCGCGAGAGGTATCCCATTCCCCTCGACTAGGATTCTCCTCTTGGTCCAAGATTTGGTCCTGTCCGTCGGGTTTGACCCTGTCCCCTGTCCACCGAGAGGTGCTTTCGTAATCGCTCCATCCATGGCCTACCATTCCCAGTCGAGCCCCTTGTTTCGTCGTACTCGACGAGCCCTTCCTTCCAGAGCCCCTCGAAGACTCCGGTCTTGAGCCAGTACTGGAGCCTGTCGTGGACGGTGCTGGTAGCCCCTAGAGACTTCGGGAGCGCCTTCCATTGGCATCCAGTCCTGAGCACATAGAAGATCCCGTTCATGGCCCTACTGTCGTCCATCCTTGGACGACCGGGCCCGTCCTTCCTCTTGTGCTTCGGTGGAGGCTGGAGGAGAACCTCCATTCTCTTCCAGAGCTCGTCAGAGACTCGATACTTCTCGTCGATGCCCAGATCCTCCTCATTGCCCGTTGCCTGCGCCGGTACAGCAACCTGCGGTTGTAACTGTGTCATGGAGGGAAAGAGAGAGGGGGGTGACTCTATCCCCACCAAAGCCAAACAGTTAGATGGACGGCTCAATTTTCGGACATGTTCTAATTCGCCCAACGTTTTCGCTTGTCATTCGAAAAGCTGTGCGGTGTCTTGTCGCAAAGCCTTGATTGCGGCATTCCGTTCAAGGCAACTAGCTACACTCCACACGGATGACACGAACGAAAGAACCAACTCTGTCAGTCGCTTCGAACCAAGAGACTCGGTCCTACGTGCTGGACAAACCTGAGTGGCAGGCTTCGTCTTTGGAGAACGCCCCATTGTTTAGAGATGGAGAAGAATCGCTTATCAAGAAAATTGGCTCTGTAGAAACCCTCCGACAAAAGAGGATGCCACCCGCATGGCGTTGTAGGCTATCATTCTGACTCTGATCTCGTTGTTCAGCCCCTTCGTTCTGACGGACCTCATCTCGTCCCCCATGGTCCTCTTCACCACCGAGAAGATCGTCTCGTCCTTGGCCCTCTGATGGTACACCCTCTCAGAGAACCTCCTCTTCATCTCCTTCCTGTAGAGCCCCTCGGTCCTCCAGAGGGCGACATCCTTCATGCGAGGGGGGATCATCGACATGGCGTGGAGCTCCTCCCTGAGGAGTTCGTGATTCCTCTCAGAGTCGTACCCCCTGTCCCCTATGCCGACCCCGATGGGCCTGACCGAGTGGGCCTTCCTCACCACGGGAGGGAAGTCCACGTTGTCGTTGTACGGCCCCCTTCGGACGCGGACCGAGGTGACCAGCTGGCGCCTGAGCTCGGCCCCTATGGTGAGCTTGAGGAAACGCCTCCTGCTCCTCGTCATCTTCCCAGCTGCCTCCTCATACCAGAGAGGACGTCCTGCTTAACCTTCAGGGCGTAGTAGTAGGAAGCGTGACGCATCGAGAACCCGGACGAGTCGATGCCGAAGACCTGCCTCCTGACCCTGGTCAGGAGGACGAACCCTCCCATCACCCGCTCCAGGATCGTGGACGAGACCCGGAGCATGAACTTCTCCAGGGTCGTGAAGTGGGGGAGCCTGGAGAGGCCCAGCTCAGCCACGAGGGCGTCTGCGACAGGGAGGAGGTCGTTGACGCACTCCCGATATGACTTCCTCATCCTCTGCCAGAGGACCAGCAGCGCGATGTGCTGCCACTGGGTGAAGTCCCTCCTGGAGAACTTGGAAGAGTAGAGGGGGATGCACTGACGCCGACAGACCTTGAAGACAGCCCTGACCATCCTTATGTAGCGGCTGACCCTCCTCCTCTCCCTGTCGTCGTCCTCCGGATGCTTCATCCTAGTCAGACGGAGGTCCGGGGGACGATGGCAAGACCACCCGTCTGGAGGAATCTGGAGCGTATCACGAAGAGAATCTCATTCAAGATTGACTCTTGAAGGGAGGGTTTCTACAGAGCCAAGAAAATTGACAAGAATAAATACTTCCAATGACAATACTTGGACCGGAGGCAACTTGCATGGAAGAAATAATCGAAGTGGACATAAGACAGATAGCAAAATCGGAAGCCATCAAGTATCCCGTCGACAATCCCATGAAGTAGAGACAGGTCGTGAGTTGGCGGAGCGCAGTTTTAGTGCTATGATGCCAGTCCGGCATTTTATTGTTCACGCAAACCGCTCAGGTTTCAAATCGTAGTTATAATCATGCAATCATGCTTCTTCCAGAACCGCCTTCGCACCCAACGAATTGCAAACTGGGCACTCCGGTAGCTTGTGAAATTCAAGCATTGTGAGGTCGTCGAAGACAACTGAATTCTGAACCATCACTTTGCCGACTACATTGGTCTGCATGCCAGTGAGGAAATGGATTACATCAAGGGCACAAAATTGTCCTGAAATCGCTGCTACCGGCCCTATGACAGCGTTCGGCTTCGTGTGAGAATCTGCTAGATCAACCAGCGGATTGGCCCTCTTAGCGAGAATCTTCCTGCACTCTGCACAACCAGTCTTGTATGGGACATATCCTGTTACTACAATCCTAGGCCCGTCGTAACCACATTCAAACCATGGCGTGTTTGTCGCCAGTGCAGCTCTATTGGACCATCCGCCTATCTCCTCAGGAGTATCTGCCGCAAGAACAAACGCATTGGCTCCGTCAATCAGCTTTTCGATATCCCCTGCAGAACTTATCATACTGTTATGGCCGTAGATTCTGATGTCAGAGTTTAGCATCCCCAACTTCAGTGACGCCCTCTCTACTTTGAGCTTACCAAGGTCGTTTTCGTCATAAATCATCTGTCTGTTAAGATTGGAAAGCTGGACCACGTCGTTATCTGCGAGCACTAGCTCTCCGACACCGGCAGCAGCAAGACTCGACGCAACAGCTGACCCTGCTCCGCCGAGGCCGATTATCACTACTTTCGACCTCTTTAGTTTAACCTGGTTGTCATACTTGGAATGTCCCGGCGTGTGGTCGAGCCTTGCGACAAAATTAAGCTCCCCTGATTCTTCTTGACCGGCCGACGATATCTGCCCGTTGATGCGGTCCCTGTTACAAGCCTGTTCAGGCGCCGACACGCTCGGGGTTAAATGAAGCGTGACGCACCGCTCCTCTCTGTTGACCGAGAGGCACACCACCGACGAGCTGCGGGAGCTGGTCAAGTCGGTCAGGTCAGGGACATTCCACTACGACGGCAGGCCGAAGAGGTCCCTCGACTGGGCCTCCTACAACGAGGCTCAGCTCCACGAGATGTCTGACACGCTCGGCCTGATCAGGAGGTTCGTGAACCTGGCCTCATCCCGCATGCCCGAGAGGTCGAGGATGGGGAGGAGAGGAAGACCCCCCTTCCCTGCGGGGGACGTGGCCAAGGCGCTCCTCCTCCAGTCGTACTTCGGGGTCTCCGACCGGGTGGCGGCTGGCCTGGTGTACCTCTTCAAGGAGAAGCTGGGGATAGCGAACGAGTTCAGCTACAAGACCATCGAGAGGGGGTATGACCCCGGTCCCGTGTCGGAGGTTCTCCGGGAGGTCTTCAGGATCACCAACGAGTACGGGAACGCAGGCGAGACAACGCTCTCGGTGGACGGGACAGGCAACCCGACGTCGAGCAAGACAAACTACGAGTCCGTCCGCTCGGAGCAGAGGAAGAAGGAGGCAGCCAACTCCTCGTCGTCGTCAGCCTCGTCCAGCAGCTGGCCATCATCCAGGAGCGACTTCCAGTACACAGTGGAATCGGTCGGAGTGCATACAAAGCTCGTAGCAGGGTTCGAGACGACCTCCGACCATTCGGTCGGGGAGCTCTCCATGTTCCCTGGGGTCCTCTCCCAGACCCGAATCAATTGTCCAAGGATGGATGCAGTGCTCGGGGACGCCCTGCACGCGACCAGGGACAACTGCGCCCTGGTGTCGCAGTACGGGGCCAGGCCATGCTTTTTCCCGAGAGTCAACGCGACATTCGACAGTCACGGCGTCCCCTCGTGGAACAACATGCACCACGGATTCGTCGACCACCCCCAGGGGTGGCTGAGGGAGTACCACATGCGCTCCATATCCGAGACAGTCAACTCGGTGGACAAGACGAGGTTCCCCTGGAAGATCAGGAGGAGGCTCACTTGGAGGAGGGACGCCGCGGGGTCCCTCCGGGTGTACACCTACAACATCAGGAGGTGTGTCTACATGGCGTACGTGCAACCAGAGTTCCTCAGCCCGCTACGGAAGTAATTTTGTCGCAAGGCC
>DAHVIE010000022.1:0-4736 GCA_027322035.1 Nitrososphaerota archaeon | reverse complement strand
GTTCAGGAAGGAGTTGGAGGCGGGGCTCCGTGCGTGAAGGGTCGGACGCGCCCGATGAGGGCGAGGGGTCGAAGGGCGACGACCTGGAGGGGTTCAGGAAGGAGGTGATGGAGAAGGGTGTGGACGGGGTCGACGAGGAGACTCTGGAGGAGCGGCGGGATGGAATCGCGGACAAGGAGGACGCGCAGAGTCCAGGGCCTCGTGAGGCTGGCGAGGAGGGGGAGAAATCGGGTGACGCGAAAGGCGAAGCGGCCGAGGTGGGGAAGGATCCGGAGAAGGGTGAGCTGGATACTGGCGGGGCCCAGGCGGGTGCAAGGCCCGGCAAGGAGGACGCCAAGGCGACAGACGACCCTGACAAGGGGAGCGAAGAAGGGGAGGAGGCCAAGGGTCGGGAGAAAGGGACTGATGGGGCCCCGGCCAAAGGCATGGATACAAAGGACGAGGAAGAGGTCAAGGACAGACGATCAGAAGCCGGCGCCAAGGACCTGCCTGCCGATGGCGAGCCCCAACATTCCGAGCAACCCAAGCCCGCCCAGGAGAGCGGTGCGGGGGCCCAGGCCGAGGTGGAAAAGCCACCTGTAATCGAACAAGACAAGCCTTCCCAATCACAGTCAGAGAGCTACACCAGAAACGACGGCCAGGTGCTTGTAATTGAGCATACTAGTCCCGGGCATGAAAAGGAAGGACAGGCGGAAACGCCGGGTTTGCAGCGTTTACAGGGCCAGAACGAGCGGGAAGAGGAGCAGCGGGTCCTCGAGGCAGTCGACTATGGCAAGGGTGCCAACGTGCGGGTTCCCATGCGTGACCTGGAGCAGGCCGGCTACGGCCCGCCCGACCATAACGCGATTGTGCAGCTGGGACTGAGGCCTATCGAGGGAGATGAGGTGGAAGCTGTGTACGCGAGATACAACGCCTCAGGACGCAGGGCAGAAGCCAACGTGGGGGACATCGGGGGAGCGAAGGGGAGCAAGTACGAGCTGGCCGAGGCCAAGGGTGTTGACGAGGACAAAATGGTGAGGGACTTTGAACGGGGAAAGTGCGAGCACCTGCAGAACGTCAGGCTGGAGCACGAGGGTGGAAAGATGTTCCTGAACGTGGACGGGCTCCAGGTGGAACTCGAGGGGTACAAGATGTCCACGGGCGGGTCGCACCTTGTGTTGCGGGGAAAGCTCGAAGGAAAGGACGACTGCAAGTTGGAGTTCGACGGGCATAGGGCCGCGGTGAAGTTCGGAAGGGACTACCCTGTGGAAGGGATGAGGATGGAGGGAGATGAACTTGTGGTGAAGTATGTTCAGAGTAAGAACGAAGTGCACGAGCATCGACAGTCACTTGACCACCCCGACATTGGGGATAGGAAACTCTCGCTAGGACAGCTGGATAAGCCCGAGGCCCTGCGACTTGCCAGACTTCTTGATGCACCAGAGGGGACGGATGGGGTTTACACTTTTGCTGTGGACAAGAGGTTACAGGAATCGGTTAGGTCGATCCTTGAAGGCGCGGTGGAAGAGGGCACAAGAAGGTACGGCGTAGTCAAGGGAGAGGTAGGTGAAGGTTTGATTTCGAATTTGATGAATCTAGCTGGTTGGGAGAGAATAGAAAGGCACCCCTTCAATGAGACGCGAAAGGTCGGAGTCACAGGAAACGGCACTGACCACGTATTTCGGGACCCTGACCACAAGTTGTCGATTTCCGAATCGAAGTATTGGGGTCAGATAGAGAGTGCCCTCAAACGAGGTGAGATTCAGGTGGGGGCTTATTACGATAGACGACGAAAGTATCAGGGCGAAGAAATCGAGCGAGGATATGTCATGGCGATGGATTGGAATCTGAACGATGACCCGATACGAATCCATGTCAGACGCGTGAGACCGGTGGTGAACTCGAATGTCTGAGGAACCAGAGCAAGAAGTGGTTGCGGACTATCTTTCGTGGTCAGTACGGGCACCATTCGAAGTGGCGGAAGTGCCTGAATCTCGAAGCGAAGTCAAACAGAACGCGAAATGGTTCGTGTGGTGTCCTGACATGGCCTATGCTAAAGAAGTTGGTCACATCAAGTACGTTTGGAAGAGTCACGACAACTACGTGTGGCTAGAAACTTGCGAAATCGGCGATACGATAGTGCTCGTTGAGAGAGAATACGGAGAGGAAGGCGCCAAAGACCTGATGAAGATGGACCTTTCCAATTTCACGAAACGCGACGTCCAGCTGTCATTCAATTCAAGGTTTCCACTGATTGCCAAGAGATTTGATGAATGGGCCAGGATTCTGAGACGAGTATCAAGGCGACACGAGATACACCTGGAACTGAGATTCGATGGAACTCGCAACATAGCAATCTGTACGATAGGCGCCAAGATTGACTTGGGAAGGGGTGAAATCGGGAAAATGAAACTGGCAATTGGTGCCCTCAAGGAAGCTTACAGACTCGTGGTTGAAAGAGTCCAGCCATGATGATTGCCCCGGATGGACATTTTATGAACGGGTGGTCCAGTAGGCTACATCGCTCCTGGAGCGGTTCCTACTTTCCTCGCGTGCCTCATTCGGCTGGTCATCGCCGTCTCAATGAGGACCTCCGCGGCGAACTTCAACTGGGCCTTGTTCCCCCTCTCCCCGTTCGCCATCCCTTGCACCTTGGTCAGCTTGCCGCCCGTAGGGGCAGACGGGTCACCGCCTTCCACCGCTAGACTTGGAGCCTGGCCATTGTCCTGTTTCTGAAGGGCACCGCCCACCTCGTTCTGGGGCGTCGTCCCAGGCGCCTTCGTGTCATCCCCTGTCACTCCAAGGGTGCCAAGGAGTTCGTCTATCTCGTCGACCAGGGTGGCGACCCTCTCCAGCATGGTTCCGGCGCCAGTGGTAAGGGCCACAAGCTCCCTGTTCGCGCTCATCCGCCTGTCATACCACTCGTCGTACTGAGACGTGACTTTCAGGTACTGCCTCTCTCTCAGGGCGAAGTCACCTGCCAAGTCCTTCACCGTCTTGGTCTGTTCCGTCACGTCGTTGGCGAACCTTTGGATGTAGGGGTCCAAGTGCTCGAGCTCCTTGTCCAGCAGGTTGACCAGCTTCGAGAGCTCCGATACGCCTGCCTGGACGCCCATCACGGCCCCCTCCAGGGGCTTCAGGCGCCCCGCTAGCTGCTGGTCCATGTAGTCAGCCGCCTTCAACTTGTTCGCCTGCTCAACTCTCGACATGTCACGGGCCTCCCGAAAGTGCTTCGACAGGACGGTGATTAGCAGGACGACGGAGGCGAACCAGACGACTGAGACGTCAGGTTCTCCGAAAAATGGCGAAATGGTGTACCCAGAAATGCCGGTGATGATCAGGTACAGTATGAGCGAGAAGAACGCGACCTGAGCTGAGACGGTGATGGTCCTTCTCCACGTCTCGTGGGCTTCCGCCTTTGCGTTCTCCCAGTTGATCCCGACGTCGCGCACGATGTAAGCAGACAACGAGAGCACGACGATCAGGAAGGGCATCAGGTCGGGCATGCCTATGCCTCCAAGTCCTCCTTCAGGATCGCCAGCCACGTCCAGACCTTCCCGATAAATTCCTCCGCCGGAAGCCGGTCCGGCTCGGCTGCCATGACCTTCCTGAGAAGGGAAGATGATCCGAGCTTACTGGCGACCCACTGCTTCAGTGTCATCACGTCGACTTGGGTCCTTCCTATCTGCGCGGTCGACTCACTGGCGATTACTTTCGCCGCTCCCTCTCTGTCAAGTTCCAAGGTTTTGCCCACCAACCATTAGGGGACCCTTGAGGGGGCCCCTTCCGACTTGCAAGTCCCCAAGAAGACCCAGTACTGGTTCTCGATGGACCAACCCTACAATTACATTGTACACATGATTCCCTCAGTGGAAGGCATCGCCTACGAACGAGGCGCGCAGATTTCCCGTCAGGGTCTGACCTTCACCGTCGACAACCCAGATGTCGAGGGGGTGAAGTTCCAACTGACGCGGAAGGACAAGCTGGGCATCTATGCCCCCGAAGGTGTGGAGTTGGAGACGATAGTCGGGATAGTCAAGCCGTATCTGGACAGGGCCGCTGGAAAGCCTGTCAGGCTGACCCCTCTTCTCTCGCCACCGGCTCCTGGTCCCAAGGCCGAGAATGACCTCGAACTCGTGGCCAATACACGCCTGGCCATCGCCTTGGGAAGGTGCTACGACCTCCTGTTCGAGCTAAACTATCTCGTTTCCAGGACGTTCAGGAAATCCTTGGATGAAGACGCCCGCAGGGTCAAGGAGCGGCTAACCATGGTCAGGAGCCTCCTGCTGAAGTACAACCCCACACTCGAGAGGGAGGAGCTAGAAGCCGAAGAGAGGAAGACGACCGCGATATCCCTGAAAGACCTGCTGAGCGGCGGGGTCTGGTGGGAAGGAATATTTGTCCGGCGGGGGCTGAAGGACAGGTATCTGCATCTGATTGCTCTGACCAATGAACTCCCTGATGGTCCTGCGCGCGAGGAGATAACAGCGTCCCTTTCGCTTTTCAGCGATGTTGCGGCAAACCTTGACGAGAAACTGAAAGGCTTGCCTTCAGTCTGCGCTGCTTGGGCGGCCGAGGAGACCTCCCCATCGACCGAGAGAGAGTAATGTGGAGAGTTATATTAGACTGCTAGTCGCAAGGAAGGGTGGAAATGAAAGCCAGCGGGGTGGACGGGGCCATCCAAGCGATCGAGGAGTTGCGGGAATCAATTTCGCCCGAATCCCTTGTGAGGTGGGCAGATACTATACAGCAGACCG
>DAHVIE010000020.1:0-14965 GCA_027322035.1 Nitrososphaerota archaeon | reverse complement strand
GTGGAACATCGTCCACGCCACCTGCGCCTTCGTCCCCGTGTACGGCCTAGCCGTGCCCGAGGGCATCTCCATGAACCTCTCCAGCCAGGTCTTCCGCCCCTTGGGGACCTTCGATATCGGGACCAGCGCGCCTTCGCTCATGGCTTAACCAATTCCTCTTCATGGCGCGACCCGTTTAGATATCCAATCGCCATAAACGTAAATGCCATGTCTATTGCCATAAGCGCACCACCGAAGTTGAGCATGGGCGAAGCAAACCGCGCAAAAATCACGAAGCCGGTCATCCCCGCACCGACTGCTGCCCAGACGAATGTTCTTTTCAAGACGGCGTCGCCTCCAGCATCGGATGGAGGTACGCCTGGGACCGCCTCTCCAGGTCTGCAAGCGCCTCGTCGATCTCCCGCCGCATCCGGTGCAGCTCCTTCCCGGTCACGCCTTCCTCAGCCTCCCGGCCTTCGCCAGCCTTCGGAACGACTCCATCACCAGGGGCATCTCCCTGACCGTGATCTTCCCTGCCCTCCCCAGCGCCATCGCCACGAACAGGGGCGACTTCTCGTCGACCTTGTCCAGCGTGTCCAGCACCATCTCGTCCACCTCGGCCTTGGAGGGGCCGGCCTCCGCCTGGGAAGCCGCCCTCCGTTCGGCGAGCAGCGCCGCGCATTTTTTGCAGGCGTGCCCGGTGTTCACGTCGTGCCCCACGGCGTCTGTGTACGGCCCGTCGACCCCGCTGTCGGTGTGCCCGGTCTCCGCTCCCTTGGTCACGTTGACCCTCAGGCGCACCTCCTTGGGCTTCATCGGGAGCGGCCCGTCCGCCACGACCTCGGTTCCGTCGGCCCTCGTTTCCAGGTGAGAGACCGGGGCCTTTGCGACCACCTCCGCACCCTTCGCCATCAGGGCCTCGGTTCGCTCTTTCGCGCCCTGGGGGCCAGGGGTCTTTGGCTCAGATACGGCCTCCCAGGTCCGGTCTTCGTTCTGCTTCGCCTGCCCCTTCTCGGCGAGCTTCTTCAGGTCACGCCCGATCAGCCCCGCGCTGACCTTCTTGGGCTTCCCCTCGCTCGCCCTTGCGACTACGTCGACCGCCCTCAAAGGCTTCCCGCTAGCCTTTAGAATACTCAGGGTGTCCGACTGCGCCATGCTAGTCCGTCCTCCTGCAGTTCATTGCAGTCCGAGGCCATGGGTTCGGATGGTATATACTTTGTGGGTAAGAAGTATGTATATATAACGGGGGGAGAGCCGGGTTGGACGATGGTTAGCGGGATCGCGCCGAGGAGCGGGCGGAGCGGCAACGTCAAGATGGGCGACAGCGGCCTTCTCACCTGCTTTGAGGTCGAACAGCTCAAGCCATGCAAGTTCTTCTTCACCGGCACCTGCAAGTCCTGCTACGCCGAGAAGCTCCTCAAAATGCGCCGCAAGACCAGCCGCCACACCCACAAGGCCACTCCTGGCATCGGACTGGTCCGCCTGGGGACGTACAAGGAGGTCACCGAGGAGGATTGGCTGGCTTTCAAGGCAGGGAAGGGGACCTGGGACTGCTGCGGGGCGGAGTGGGTCCGCGCCGACTTCCCCCAGAGGAAGTACTTCCTGATAACCCGCGGCCTGGAACCCCTGAGCTTCTACGAGAAGGTGTTGGACGACCCAGACTGCGTGAACGTCCAAGTCAGCACCGACATCTACCCAGGTCTGGATGGCGCCACGCTGCCTGAAGAGGGGCGCTTGGCTTGGTTCGCGACCCACGACAAGGTGGTCTTCCGGTTCAAGACCACGGCTGAGAACCACCTCGCCTTCCTCGGGCTGGCCGAACGGCTCGGGCTGACGGGGGAGCGCAGGAAGTGGATCATGGAGACGCCGCTCAGACAGGCGGACGCGCCCCACGCCTACGGGACGACGACCTTCCTCGAGCGGGCCGGATGGGACCCGAGGACCTTCGGGCGGTGCAACACCTCCTGCGAGGACTGCGTAAAGGAGAACGGGATGCTGCTCTGCGGGGCGACGCCGACCAGCCTCGCCAAGGTCGCAAAGCCCCTGCCCCCGAGGATGACCTACGCGGGCGGCGTAAGCCCAGAAGTCCAGATGATGCAGCTCAAGGGCCACTGGCGGGATCTGACGGTGGGCTGGATGAGGGAGAACGGCGGTCGGGCGACCCTGAGCACACTCTACCAAGCCGCGATAAGGGACTTCCCAGTGCTCGCCAAGGGCAAGCCGGGGTACGCCCTCAAGATACGCCAGAACGTGCAGAAGGTCGGGGTCCAAGTGGGGCGCGGCGAGTGGGAGCTTGCGGGGCAGTATGCGTGGGTGACCATCCCGCTTGAGGCCGCGATGCCAACAAACATGACGCCGAGGCGGAGACATGCGACATGATCTCAAAACCAGAACCTACCATGGAAGAATTGAAGTGGGTCATGGCAGACCCAGAGCGCCGCCTAGTGGTGGGTGATTGGCTCTGTGTTGCCACCCCTATGGGGCGGACGCCGGTCAGCTATGTCGAGCTTTCCGACCCTGAGATCGCCAAGATGTTCGAGGGTCAACGTCACACGCCAGACTTCGTCCTGAACTGGCGGATCAGATGCAACCCAGCTCTTGAAGCCGCCCAGAAGGCTATGAGCACCTATATGAACGACAGTCTGGGCGAGGAACCTGAGGAAGGGTTGCGATGACTGCCCCCAGATACGACCCTTCGATGGGCGAATACGCCTTAAAGCAAGAAGCCGTCCAAGTGACGGTCAAGGGCAGGCTCAGGGTTCGGGACCCCGCACATGCCGGGAAAGGCTTCTGCCCCGGCTGCCTTCGGAGGTTGGGTTGGGTGGAGTACCAAAATCGTGGAAAAGTAGCCCTGACGCACGAACTGGGGGCCTTGATCGCCTCAGAGAACATCTGCCAGGATTGCGCCGACCTGGTGGCCGATGGGAAGCTGGTCCTATGAACGTCCGCGCGGAAGGGAACTGCTATGAAGAGGCTGTCAAGTTCTTCCTCAGACTGGCTGAGACCGGGAAGAGGCCGACGCTGATCCACGGCGAGATAACATTCCCATCGGGGCGCAAGATCAACCATGCGTGGGTCGAGGTCCCAGCCGCCAACAGGGTCTATGACCCCTCGGCAAACCACCCGAAGACCGGAAAGCCGCCCGCCGTGTACGAGCTGGACTGGTTCTACGGGAACGGCAGGGCGAAGGTCGTCGCCCACTATCGCAACCCCGACCTGGTGCTCGAACTGATAAAGAAGACCGGCACATGGGGTCCTTATCAATGGATGCTCGAGATGGAGAGGCGGCTGCGTTGAGGTCAGAACCGAGGCACGAAGTCAAATGTTCGGGCTGCGGGATCAGGTTCATCACAGACAGGGACGAGGCTAAATGCGTGCCCTGCCAGAGAGAGGACGCGCCATATTGACAAGCAAATCAAATTATACTCCGGTTCCCGGAGGCCCCATCGAGGAATCGAAGAAAGCAGGGGTATCGATTGCCATCCCCGACCCCACGCCCTTGGAGATGAAGATGGCGGTCCGCAGGCACCGAGGTGCCGCTGAGATCATGTTCGGGTACTTCCACTGGCGCGGAGGCCGCTGAAATGGTCTTCCAAGCCCGCAATTCTCACTTATTCGTCGCCATCTGTGACAAGCAGGGCAACCAGGTCGAGGACTGGTGCGAGTGCAGCAACCCCTCATGTCATATCATCATCAGGGGCCGTGACACCGTCGGCGTCGAGAAGGGAGGTCGCTATTACGAGTATGTCAAAAAGGGCGCCCGGACATGGAAGCGCAGGCAGGACGCGCCGATACCTGACGATTGGGCGGCTGGGCGATGACGACGCGGTACTGCGCCAACTGCGGCCGGGAGATCGAACACGGGAAGGCAGCCGTGGAGATCAGGTATGGCCGGATGGGCTCCAGCGGTGTGAAAGGGCGAGACGCCGACTTCTATTGTTCGGACTGTCGCAAGGCCGGGAACGTCGCCATACGCTCGGTCAGGGTGCATGGCTTCTGAGATTCTGCCTGGGAATGTTGGAATGAGCACCCAGAAATGGAACCATCGGCTCCCATTGAGCCAGCGACCCCGCTGCCAGTGCGGCCGACCCACCTTCGACAACGAACTCTTCTCCGACAGGCCCCCAGTGGATTATTGCGAAGTCTGTCAGCAAACGGTCGAGGTGTGCAGTTGCCCGAACTACCGGAAGCTCGAGGACCTGAAAGGAGAAAGCTGGGTTGCTGAGAAGGTCGTCCTGCTCAGAGTTGCCGAAGTGTCAATATTCAAGGATGGCCGATGGTGGTTCAAGGAAGCCTACCCTTGGCACGAGGATCATGGCTTTCTGCTACGGGTTTCCAAGGAGGGAATCTACAGGTGTCCCGAGTGCCATGTGGGCGGCTTGCTGGTCGAGGTCCCGAGGAAACATCATGGCTGACATTCCGAAGGAGAATGTGCCATGAGCACAAATACCAAACCCACCGTGGGTGAACTCCGAGATTGAGCAAACAGGCGACCAAGGGGGAGGAACGGTGGAGCGAGGATGTCGTGATGCTGCCCGTCGCCCTGGTCAGGAGCGACCCGACCAAGACCCGGGAGATAAACCAAGACCGGGTAAAGGAGCTGGCCGCCTCGATTAAGCAGAAAGGTCTCCAGCAGCCGATCAAGGTGAGGCCGAACGGGCAGGGATGGACGGTGACGTTCGGCGAGCACAGGCTTGAGGCTTTCAGGTTCCTCGGGCTGTCGAAGATCCCGGCAATCATAAAACAGACGAAGGAGACGGACGCGATGGAGCTTAAGCTGACCGAGAACGCGCACAGGAACACCTTCGTCAACCCATACGCGGAAGGCGCGATACTGGACAGGCTCGTCCATGAAAAGTATGGAGGGAACCTCGACGCAATGTGCGAGGCCCTGGGCAAGACGAACCAGTGGGCCAAGGACAGGATGAACGTCTTCTTCAACCTCGACCCGTCGTTGGTGAAGTTCATCGGGAACAAACTGACTGGCTCCAACGTCATAACCATAGCGAAACTCGGCGACAAGGCTGTCCAGAGACAGGTGGCTGACAAGATCACAGCGTCCCGGACCGCGAACCTGCTCCAGTACAGACAGGAGACGGGGAACCGGACGCCTCCTGGGTGGGCAGGGTTCGGGGGCGGCAGCGGCGGCATGGGGCGAGCCCGGGTGGTCGCTACCTGCGTCTGCCCGACCTGCGGGAGGGAGCACACCAAAAAGCGGAGCGGCAATTCAGTCGAGGTGGACGACGAGTGAAAGCGCGAGCCATCCAGGTGAAGGTCGACGCTATCCCCAAATGCACTGCCTGTGGCAGCCTGGAAATCAGCAGACATGGACGATATTACAGTCAGTTCGACCCGTACAAGGCGACCCAGAAGTACATCTGCAAACATTGTGGGTCTCTCTTCGCCGCTGGCAGGGATGGACACGCATTCAAGTCCAGGTTCAAAGACGAGGTGGTGTTGTTCGCCCTTGGAAGACTGAGAAGCGGGTCCACGACCAGAGACGCGGCAACAGAGACATGTAAAGAGTTCGGCGTCAGGGTCAGCCGGGTGACGGTCTGGTGGTGGGGCAGAAAATACGGTGTCCTGAGGAAGACACGCGACCTTCGGGCGGGCCACAAGGTCCAACAAGTCCTTCTCAGGAGACGGGTGGCCGACATCTCGGCCCAAGAGGTCGCCGACCTCGCCCATGTGAATTACAACACCGTGAAGACGGTCCTCAGGCGCATGAATCGGCCAGCCTCCAAGGTGAGACCTGAGGTCATCCGACGCGAGGCCAGAATCACCTATCTGGAGCGGCGGATCTCCGAAATGCGCGAAGAACTCATGAAGCTCAAGGAGACGAGGGCCTGAAAGTGCCCCTTGACATTGCGAAGGCGAATGCCGGGTTGAACGACGAGCCATTGGTTCGAGTGGGAAAGCCCGACCCGAAGACGCACTCTTTCGTTGACGACGCCGGGATCAGAAACATAGTCTTCCCCCAACAGAGCGTCAACCTGACATTCGGCGGGTTCCAGGGCTTGCACTGTGTGACCTATCACCCATACGAGGGCGAAGTGTGGCTGTGGGAAGTCTGGCTCTCGGAACTGCTCGATTGGAAGGTGATTTCCCTGTGCGCCGTGACCCTGAGGGCCGACTATTCCATCGGCCTCAGGATAAGAGGCACGAACCAGCACAACGAGGGGCGTTTCAGCTTCGAGGTACTATTGTGACCTTGAGCGTATATACCAAAGGGAAGGGAGAGGTGACGGGTTGAAGTTCGACGCTGGGGTTTTGTCTTCCAACGCCGTTGTTCCAGAGACGAATGTTAGCGCGCCCAAGGCGGTCTTCTTCGACCTATGGGTGAACCACAAGGGAGAGGTCCGTGGCACCATCTCCGAAGCGACCTATCACAAACTTCGGGACCTCGGGGCGCAAGGAATGACGCTGGTGCCTCTGGGGAAGTGGCAGCAGAAAGCGTTGACCTCTTGGAACTGGCATCCGTACGAGGTGGTGAACCTCCCCCATCCTGCCGCCAGGGACAAACTCAGCCATGCGACTCTCGTTGTCGGGCTCGCAAAACTCTACCTGGATGGGAAATCGGTCGTACTGATCGGAGGCGAGCCCAAGGGCCACTCGATACCCTTCCATCCGGCCACCTATTCTGCCCGCCGCCTGATCCCATTGGTGAAAGATTTGGGATTCCTCCTTTGGCCGAGCATGGTTGCTGACATGTTCCGGTTCCACGAGAAATATGGAGCGAATTGGGGTTGAAGTTCGACGCCTTCGGCAACAGGATCGCGCCCCCTTCAGGCCAGATTCGCCCAAGTTCTGGGAACTCTTCGGTTTATCAGACAGAATCGTCTCCGTGGGAACTTTCGGTAGAGGGGAATCTCTAATGTCAGAGAAATTGGACAATCTCGAAATTGCCCTAATCTTCGGCGGCATCTACATATTGCTCGGAGACTTTGCTTTAGCCGTCTTTTTCTCGTTGTCCCTTTCTATTGAATATGAGGTCTTTCAGTTTGGCTATGCTATTACGGTCTTGGGCATTGCGATATGGATACTCAATCCGATATGGGAACGCTGTTGGGATTATATGGTTAAGCAGGACGAGAACGCCCTGATACTAGGCGTGGGACCGGGTTAGATGCGCGACCGTCTGTTGCCTCACCTGGGGAAGCGCCTGACGTTCTCCGCCACCTTCGCAGACCAGTACCGTCAGAGGGGCGGGGGCAGGTTCCCAGCAGTGAAGATGGCCCTGCTTACCGACATAAAGCTGCGCGGGGAGTTCATGTGCGACCACGTGTGGATCAATTGTGGAAAGCGTTTCGACCCCACGAAGTTCAGGCGCGGCGACGCCGTCTGTTTCAAAGCCACCGTCGTCGAGTACGAGAAGGGCTACATGGGGCGCAGGGACGACGGGCTCGAGGGTGTCAGAGAGACTGATTTGAAACTCGGCTATCCCGACGACGTCAGGCTCGCCAACGTCCCGGAGCGGGGGCAGGCGACCCTCGTAATAGAGGCGCCCTGACGTTGACCGTCCACGCCGCCACCGTCATAATCCCCGTCGTGGACAGGCCCGACGAGCTTGAGGCGTGCCTCTCTGAGATGGGCGGGGCCGACGTCGTCGTGGTCGACAGCAGCGAAAGCCCGGAGATGGAGGCCGTGGGCCGGGCGCACGGCTGCAAGGTGCTGAAGGTGAAGGCGAAGGCGCCCGAGGCCCGGAACATCGGGGCCAGCGTCGCCGGCGGTGACGTCCTGGGCTTCATAGACTCCGACTGCGTCCCCCTGGATGGCTGGGTGGCGAACGCCCTGAGGTACTTCGACGACCCCCTAGTGGGCATCGTCACAGGCCCCACGCTGACCCCGCCCTCGCAGTCCTTCAGGCACGCCATAGGCGCCAAGGCCCTCTCGACCTTCTTCGGCGGAGGCATAGCGCGCAGGCGCTGGGGCGCGTCCGCCACCCACGAGACCGACGAGCGGTCCGTGGTGCTCGCCAACGCCTTCGTGCGGAGGGACGCGTTCGTGCGCGCCGGAGGCTTCACCGAATGGTTCGGCTCCGAAGAGAACATCCTCGCCGAGAAGGTCCGCAGGATGGGGCTGAAGGTGGTCTACGCGTCCGACGTGGTGGTCGCGCACAAGAGGGTGCCGCTGGTATGGCGGTTCGTCAGGCAGGTGTGGTACTACGCCCGGGGGCGCGGATGGATGGTGCGGCGACATGGGTCGAGCCCCTTCTACGCCCTCCCTACGCTCGGGCTGCTCGTCGCCCTGCTGGCGCCCTGGCTGCTCGCCGTCTACGCGTTCGCCGACGTCGTCTCGTGCGCCCTCGAGGCCGCGAGCGTGAAGGAGGGGGTCGCCCTCTTCTTCGTCTACCCTCTCATCCATCTGACCTATGCGGTGGGGTTCGTTGCCGGTCTCGTGGCGCGCTCGCAGAAGGAGGGGCGGCAGCGTTGAGGGCGTTCGTCACCGGGGTCTCGGGCTTCGTCGGGAGCCACGTCGCCGACAGGCTCGGAGACTGCGTGGGGCTGGTGAGGGATGGCCGCTCTTCAGGCTGGCTCGACCACGCCCTGAGCGCGGCGACCCTGGTGCGCGGCGACGTGAGGGACGAGCGGCTCCTCCGCAGGGCTTTCGCAGAGTACGCGGTGGACACGGTCTTCCACACCGCCGCCGTCTCCGTGGTCGCCTCCGCGTCCAGGGACCCCTGGGGGGCGTTCTCCACGAACGTGATGGGGACGGCGGCTGTCATGGAGGCCGCGAGGGCGGCGGGGGTGAAGAAGGTCGTCGTCCTGAGCACGGACAAGCTCTTCGGCGAGGGGCTCGCCAAGCCCCCGGACGCCCCCTATGTGGTGGGCGAGCCCTACGCCTCCAGCAAGGTCGCGCAGGACATCCTGTCCGCCTCCTACGCGCTGACGTATGGGATGGGGGTGGTCAGGGTCAGGTCGTGCAACGCCTACGGCCTCGACCGCTCCCCGCGCATCGTCCCCAACACCGTCAGGGCAGCCCTGGCGGGCGCGAGCCCCCTGGTCTTCGAGGGCGAGGCCACGAAGCGCCAGTACGTCTATATCGCAGACCTGGTCGACGCCCTCGTGCAGGCCGCGTCCCTCCCCTCCGGCGCCGTCAACGTCGCCACCGACGACGTCCTGACCCAGGAGGAGGTGGTCCGCCGCATCCTCGCGGTGCCGGGCTTCGAGGGCCTCGCGCCTGCGTATGTGAGACGCGAAAGGCCGCTGGAGATCGCCTCCCAGTCGCTGGCCCCCTCGGACTTCGGGTGGAACCCCAAACATGGCTTCGACGAGGGCATACGCAAGACCGTGGAGCTGTTCAGGAGGTACGGTCCCTGCCCATGAGGAGGTCGCTCTCCGCGCTCCTGACCACCCTCTGGGTCTACGGCCTGCTCACCTGGGGCTACGTCGTCGCCTCCGTCCTCGACCCTGCCACCGTCGGATACCAGTTCGGCCCCTTCTCCAGGTACGTCCCCGCCCCCACCGACGTCGTCGGGCTCCTGGCCTTCGTCGTCTCCGGGGCGTCGTTCGCGCTCCTGAGGTGGCTCGAGTGAAGGCACTGATGCTCGTCCCTCCGAGCTTCGGGCGCTTCGACGGCGTCGGGGCGCGGTGCCAGGGGACGCGTCGGACGAAGTCGATGTGGTACCCGATCTGGCTCGCGCACGCCGCCGCCGCCTCGGGCTCCACGCTGCACGACAGCGTCGCCTCCGGGGAGGGCGTCGAGGGCGCGCTCGAGTACGCCTCGAGGTTCGACATGGTCTTCATACATCCGAGCGAGGGCTCCCTCCCCCTGGACATGAAGTTCGTCTCAAGGCTGAAGGAGGCGAAGCCGGGCGTCCTGGTCGCCTGCGGGGGGCAGAGCGCCACCGTCCTCGCCCGCGAGATACTCTCCGCATACCCGCAGGTCGACGGCGTCGCCATCGACGAGTACGACCTGACCGTGAAGGACGCCGTGGGGCGCGGGACCCTCGACGTGGCCGGGGTGCTCCACAGGGACGGGTTCGAGCCGCGCCCCAAGCCCGCCGACCTCGACGCCCTCGGCTGGGTCTCCCCTGTCTACAAGCGCGACCTCGACATACCGTCCTACTACCTCCCCTTCGTGACCCGCCCCTACGTCCAGATCTACGACTCGCGCGGCTGCACCGCCCGCTGCACCTTCTGCCTGACCCCACAGACCTACACCAGCGAGCACAGCACGGCGAGGCGCTCGTTCCCGATCCGCTACCGCTCGGTGGCCGACGTGGAGGCAGAGATGGCCTACATACGCGACTCTCTCCCCGAGGTCAGGGAGGTGTTCATCGACTCCGACACCTTCACAGACCACGCCAACGTCCAGAGCGGGCGCTTCTACGAGATGTGCGCGGCGCTGAGGCGCGTGGGACTGAAGTGGTCGTGCAACGTGCGCGCCGACGCGAAGGGACCGGTCCTCGAGGCGCTCAAGCGGAGCGGGTGCCGCCTTATGGTGGTGGGGTATGAGAGCATGGACGACGGGGTCCTCAGAGGGATAAAGAAGGGGGTGTCGGCGCGCCAGGCGGAGGCGTTCACCCAGGACGCGGAGAGGCTCGGCCTGATGATCCAGGCGTGCTTCGTGGTCGGGCTCCCAGGGGAGACCCGGCGCACCTTCGAGAAGACCCTGCGCTTCGCCCTCAGGCACGACTTCTCCAACCTGCAGGTGGCCCCGGCCCACGCCTTCAGGGGCACCGAGCTTTACGCGACGGCGTCCGCGCTAGGGTACATAGGGGGCGCGATGCTCGACTCCAAGGGGCGCCAGCTCCCACAGATGAGCCAGCCCCGGTTCTCGTCGGCCGACGCCAGCCTCGCCATCGAAGAGTTCCTGCACGCCTGCCTCTACCGGCCCCGCTTCCTCCTCCGGGTCCTCAGGGACATGGGGAGGGGCGGCGGTGAGGCGGAGCGCATCCTCAGAAACGTCCGCGAGTTCGGCCTCGACTCCATCCAGAGGAAGCTGCGGTGAAGGGCGACCGCCTCCCTCTCGCCACCGTCGCCTGCGCCGCCGTTGCCTATTCCACGGTCATAGGCGTCTACGTCTGGGAGGGCTACGCGCACGCCGAGGGCTTCGGGGACCTCTACCAGCTCCTCGCCACCCTCTTCGACAACACCGCCCTCCCCCTGCGCACGATGCTCTTCGACTGGTGGCACGACCCGTCGTACTACCTCCTCTTCAGGTGGCTGACCGTCTTCCACAGCCCCGCCCTCATCATCTTCGTCTGGTCCGCATACATCGGGGCCGGCGCGCTCCCTCTCTTCCTGGTGTGCAGGCGCAGGCTGGCGCCGTGGCCCTCCGCCGCCGTCGCCCTCTCCTACCTCGTCGTCTTCCCCCTGTGGGGCGTGGGGCTGCACTCCTTCGGGACCGAGCTGTTCTTCCCCACCGCCTTCTTCGCCGGGGTCTGGGCCTACGAGGACGGGCGCCTCGCCTGGGCCTTCGCATTCGTGGTCCTCGCCGGTCTCATGCACTACCCGTTCTCCGTGTTCACTGCCATCTTCGGGCTCGCAGTCATGAGGGCGCACCGGCGCATGGGCGTGGCGCTGGTCGCCGTCGCCTTCCTCGCCTTCGTGGTCGCCGCCTATGCGGTCGGCGTCTGGGGCGCGCTCCAGCCCGACCCGGTCAACCAGCCCTGGCAGGCATGGGACACCCCTCCGGGTTTCCTCACCACGGTCGCCGTCCTCTTCCTCCCCGTCTTCTGGGTCTCGCTCCTCTCCAGGAGGTGGCTCCCCTTCATGGCCCCGTATTTCTTCCTCATCGTCAGGTCCGGCTTTCACGCCAGCCTGTACCCGCAGATCCTGACCGGGAGCCATGCCGTCCTCATCGTCCCCTTCATGCTCCTTGGATTCGCCGACGTCGCCCCCCGCATCCCATGGAGAAAGGGCGTCCCCCTCCTGGTCCTCGTCCTCGTCGTCCTGTCCAACGTCCCCTACAAGGCCGACATGCGGTTCTACACCAGCTATGACACGAGCGTCCCGGCGGTGGCGGGGATCTGCGGCTTCGACTTCCCGGGCACCAGCCCAGGCGCCGTCGCCGCCGAAGCCCTCGGCCTCCTCCCTCCGGGCTCGAAGGTCGCCGTCACGGGGATGGACGACGCCCCCTACGCGTACGCCGCAGTAGTCCAGGTGTGGCACACGTTCCCCGACTTCCACGGGTCCGTGCTCCGCTACCCATGGCTCTCGCCGTCCAACTTCTCCCTGGCGTCGGCGTTCTTCGCCGTCCCGGTGACGGGTCCGGCGAGCGACGTCCCGGTGCAGTACATGGACCTCCCTTCACTGGCGGTGTTCAACGCCATGTGGGCGTCCGGGGGCTACTCTCTCGCCGTCGAGGCCGACGGCGTGGTGCTGCTCGAGCGCGGCCCCGTCTCTTCCCCCCTCTACGTCCCCATACGCGCGGTCTGCGGACCGAGGAGCGTGACGTACTTCATGGAAAACCGCACCGTGTTCATGAACGAGGCATACTTCCCGCCGGGGTCGTACGTCGCAAGCCTCCAGGGCCATGCGAACCAGACCGGCGGGACGGGCGCGCTCTCGCTCGTGGTCGACGGGGCGTCCGCGCCCCTGTCAGGGGAGGTCGGGTTCACACTGCACGCCTTCGCCCCCGTCTCGATATATGTGGCGTCGCACGACTGGGAGGGGTTCCTCTATACCCAGGACGTCACCGTGACGCAGGTCGGCGGAGTGCCCCCTCCACCATAAATACGAACCCCGACAAGCCTCAGACGCTCAGGGCGTCCATAGGGTCCCCTCGCTAGCTCGGGGCACGAACCTCTCGTGAAAGGGCGCCCTGGCGCCATCAGCCGGTCCAGTTATCGAGCGAGGTTTGCCCGCCCTCGAGCACATCGAACACGCTGACCCCTTCCTTCCCCTGCGCCTTCTTGAGCAGCCTCCCAGTCACGGCCATCTTCAAGGGTGGGCCTCCTCTTTGTCGTCTGCATCGGCGGGCTCTTTGACAGACTTCTTCCTGACCCTCCCGACGTCCAGTATGTCCTTCAGGGAGTCGCCCGCCTTGGTTCGTCGTGATTTACGACAGGATGCGTCCATGCAGTATCGCGTCCCACCCCTGATGGGAACAAAAACTGACCCGCAGTTGTCGCAAGCCCGAAGATTGGATTGTCTCGCCCATTCCACATCGATAAACGTCTGTGGTGTCCCTGAAGGGTCTCGGCCTGTTCCCGCTACCTCTAGGTGAATCCTGCAATGTGGGTTCAATGGCGGGTAGGGTGACCATGCTCCTAGGTCGTTCAACTCAAACCAAAGTGTGCAATTGGGAACCGATGTCCAATCCCCAGACAGATAGCATTTGTGGCGCCCTTGGACGCGTCTTTCGACGGCCTCAATGATGCGATGGTCACCCACCTCGAGCGCTAGGTCATAATTCTCTTTCGTGGGGAACTCCATCCAGCGGAGAACGTCATGGATTGGAATCGCCAGCCTCAGACAAGCTGCCGCTACTGCCCGACGCCCTGACGGCCGACGCGCCCGCATCTCCTCCGCTTCAAACCATGCTCGTTTCTTCGCCTCCTCTCTTTCAACTTCCTCCGCCATCTTTCTCTCCTTCCTTCTCTTGGCACCCGCACTGATTTTCTGTCCTATGTACGGAGACATCTCAGCGGTGGTTTTCTCACGGTGGCACCGGGCACAAAGTGCCTGCAGGTTGGATATGTCAGACTTCCCGCCCAAAGCCACGGGGACCTTATGGTCGACCTCTAGCCTTTCCGTACCACCACATCTGGCGCATCTGCCGCCTAGGGCCTCTACGAGCGCCAGCCTGAGTTCAACCGCATTTCGGGTTCGTCTGCCCACGGGTCGATTGGTGTCCACGCTCATGGTCTGCCCGATCAACTTTCCTTCCAGAACCCAGCCGCCTCCCTGACCTGCCTCCCCACGTTCCCCGGCTTCGCGGCCTGGTGCCTGTACGGCGCGAGGCTGCTCAGGCTGACGTCCGCATCCTCGGCGATGGCGACCTCGCTGTCCTTCTTCCCCTCGAGTATGTCCAGTATCCTGTTGGTCACAGCCGAGTGCTTGCTGAAGATGTGGGCCGAGAGTCTGATCTTCTCCCCGTTGCTGTTGCGGAGGTCGAACTTCAGAAGCTCCCCCCACCTGTTGAGCACCCAGGTGCTGTGCTTAGCCGTGAACGGGGGCGCCAGGAGCACCAGTCTGAGGTGGTGCATGAACGACTTCGGGAACGGCTTCGGCTCCGACCAGTGGGCCTCCCCATGCCTCTCCCCCGTCATCCTGTCCTTCCTCACCCTCCCCTTGCGCTTCCACACCGCCCCCTCCTGCGTCTGCCCCTTCTCGTCCTTGAGCTTCACCCACTTGAAGTCCGCCAGCTTCTCGTTCTCGACGTGCCCCTTCCCCTCCGACAGCACCTCGCGGTGCCAGTCGTCCCCCTGGAAGTACCTCGCCCTGAACCCGCATCCCCCCTCTATGCACTCCACCTCGTACTTGTCTGGGTCGACGATCCTGACCGCATGGGGCGCGTCGTATGGGAGCAGCTCGTGCGCCCTGAACAGGTAGATCGGCCCCAGCGTCAGTACCCAGTACCAGAGATACTCCTTCTGCCTGAACCTCGCCTTCCCCTCCTGGATGCAGTCCTTCCCCCCGTAGAACGCAGGCGCCTTCGCCCCCACGATGCCCAGCGCCCTGTTCCCGTTCAACGCCGTCGATAGCACGATGCCCATCTGTTCCCTAGACAGCGCGTCCTTGGAGGCCGCGTCCACCCCTTGCTCGAACATGACCCCCGCCAGCGGGTCGGGGAACCCCGGCCTCCTCAGCCCCACCCATCGGTAGTACGCCTTCAGCGCCTGGTAGTACTTCAGGGGGACCCGCCCCTTCTTCTTGGCGAACGCCTCCTTCAGGGTCAGGACGTCCTTCGTGGTCGCGTCCTCCAGGGGCTTCCCGATCAGGGCCGCCCACGACCGCAACCAGTAACGCTTCGCCTCCCTGGTGGTGGGGACGTAGTTCATCGCCTGCAGGTAGTCGTCGACCAGCCCGTAGTCCAT
>DAHVIE010000004.1:0-3438 GCA_027322035.1 Nitrososphaerota archaeon | reverse complement strand
AGGAGGCCCTGCCCGATTTTGGCATTGGTAACGAACCGCTCCTCCACCCCGCTCAGGTTGAACGCCTCTTTCAGCGTCGCCGAGGCCGCCTGGTCCTGCTTGAGCACCACCTTGGTGGCGCAGCTTTCGACCATCGCCCTCCCGGGCCCGTAGGAGCCGCCCCTACCCATCAGGTCGGACACCAGCTGGGTTGCCAGGGTGAAGTTCGCGTTGTAGTGCCTCGCCGTCCGGGCGATCTCGGGGACGTACTCGACGGCGAGCGGGAAGTAGGGCTTCCCGGTCCTCGGGTTGATCTCCACCAGCGCCCACCCTTCGTCGATGATTATCGACTTCCTGCGTGACACGGGAAATACGCTGGTGTCCTGGATCGACTTCCAGACGGCTGACAGCGACAGGAAGGCGGCGGCGTCCCTCAGCTCCCCGGGAGGAAGGTCGTAGAGGACGAAGACCATCCTCGGATACAAGCTGAGCTCCCCCTCGAAGAGGAAGCTGTACGGAGTGATGTTGGCCTGGAGGCGCTTCCTCAGCTCTCCCTCTGCCTTCGCCATGAGGTCGTCGACGCTGGCAGCCTTCGCCGAAGCGAGGTAGAGGTCTGCCATGAGGTCAGGCTCGTCCTCGATCTTCGCCACGCTTGCGAGGAAGTTGGCCGCCCTGCGCCTGTCGGGGAACACCGCGAACGGGTCGAGGCCGGCGCCCTTGTCCGGGAGGAACCTGTGGACGTGGCAGCCTGTGATCCCGGCGAAAGACGTCTCCCGCTTCCCGTCCGGGCCCAGGGAGTATTCCGGCTTCACGATCGAGTCGAAGACGAAGGCGCACATGTTCGGGTCTGTCAGCAGCATCCTCGAGAACAGGGTCTTCACGAAGGTACTGTTGTGAACGAAGAAGTCCTGGGCAACAAAATTGTGATTCACAGGGAGGGATAAGTCGTATACGAACCCGGCGTAGTCCAGCTTCTCGACCTTCTTCACGGCGTCCCAAAATATGTCTGATGTAGCGTATTTTGCTGCGAGGGGGTCATTTCCGGCGATTCGTAATAGGACTTGTCTCGATGGATTCCGTTTCCTGTAGGTGTACAAACCACGTATCTGTTGTTTTGTCAGCCCTCGCTCCCTGCCGAGGGAATAAAATCCTCTTTCGATCCGAGCCCACACTTCTTTCGGGATATTGTCAGCACTTCCCACTTGTGTGCTAGGGAACGTAACCTCCAGCTTCGACCTTGCACCGAAGAATCCGATTTCATAGAGAAACCTCTTTACATCGTCCTGACCGGTTACCCAGAGTTCGTAGCCAAAACCCCCCCTCGTCCTATCGCGAACGTACGACAGTATTCCGAATCTCAGCAGAAGATGCTGCACCTGATGAATCAGGATGTTGGAATTCGAAGCATAACTGACGACTGGGACAGGACTCTTCCCGCGACTTCTTTGCATTCGCAGACAGCCATCTCCGGAGAAGAGCCGGTTCAGGAAGAGCGCTAGGAGTGGCCTCCTCAGCGTGAAGACGACTTCAGGCACAAACTTCGTGTACGAGTCGCACCCAAAGACTCCGAGTGACTTTAGCCACTGTGTAAGGGGGTTCGCGACTAGTGAGTTGCGGCAGCTGTCCTTCTTGGAGATTCTGAATTCGTAATCATAACGGTTGAATCTGGAACGCGGTTTCAGAGCCAATTCCTTCGAGAATTCAGCTATGGCCGCCCTCATGTCCTGAACTATCTGGGGATCAGTGTTAGTGAATCCGGGAGTCTTCTGTGTCTGGCTGAGAGATCCCTCGGTTATGAGATATGCAAGAATCTTCACTTGGCAACTTGGTATTTCTGCTATCCCGAAGACGGGTATTATCCTGGGCACAGCGATTCTTTCGTCCTTTACAAGTGCGCCTGCTCTTTTCCAGCCGGGCAAGGTCAAAATTGGATGGTCGGCGGTCAACTCGATGACGCGTCCGGACCGTGTTGTTACCTTGAGCATCCTTTCATTTGAAAGAAGCGCTCGCTTCGAGGCCCTGACGATTTTCTGAGTTTCTATCTTAAGGTCGTCATTCAAGGAGAGCGCACTTCCCGAAACAATCTTGTGTATCGGCAGATATCTGCCGTCATCAAGAACAACGAGTGAATTCTCAGCTAGGCACTTTCCAAACCCTGTTTGGCCCATGATTGCCATGTTGTAATTCTCTCTGTCAAACACGTCATACACTATAGCTCCCCCTGTTTGCAAGCTCTGTCCAAGAAAGACGCCGGTCGGGTCGACTATGTCCAGGCCAGCGAAGGGGAAGAACGTAGTGGCGGCAGAGGTGGTGAGGTAGAACCACCTCCCGGTCGCCCAGGTCGGCCCCTTTCCGGTCAGGAATGCTTCCTGCAGGAAGCGGGGGGAGTCCATCTCCTCGACCACGCCTCCGAGGGCCTGCCTGAGCTTCCTGCGCGCCGAGGCCAGTTCCGGGTATGTCTTTTCCCTCAGCCTGATGCTGACTTTCGCCCTGAAGAGGCGTTCCGCCCCCGCCGCTATCAGCTGGGCTGCGGCCTGCACCCTCTGGAGCTCGGCCTCCCGCTCCGGGTTGAACGACCACCCCCCGAGCTGCCGCAGGACCAGCGCCGACCTGAGGGCCCTTGCCCTCCCCCTCGACAGGGCCCTGGCCTGGTACGGCTCCACGGGGAGCAGCTGCAGCCTGACCGAGTGGGCCGTGCCGTAGACCCGAGTAAGGAAAGCGGTCTCCATGGCGCCGCCGAGCCTCGTTATGTTGAATGTCTGGACGAACTGGGACTGGGCGTCCATCACATAGCGGCTGCTCACATGCGAGATCTCGATGGAAGGCGCCGACGGGACCCTCACGAACTTGTTGGTGCCTAGGAGGCCCCCGAGGAGTTCGTCGATCTGGGAATCCGACGTGACGAAGAACCGCATGTAGGGGACCTCGTACGAGGCCCCGAGGGCCGCCACCCTGCGCACGTCTTTCACGGCTTCGAAGGTGACCGGGTCGGCGAGCGAATTGAGGAATGAGGCGAACTGGTCGAGGACGCGTGCCTGCTCATTCTCGGGGAGGTTCCCCAGGTTGATCGACCTCAGCTCGTAGACGTAAGGAGCCTTCTGAGGCATGTAACCGGAATGCGCATTCAGACTTAACGCGCGTGTTCCTTCGACTCGAGCAGGTTGACGCCCTTCGCGCTCACGACCACCTTGAACGACGAAAGGGGCTTGGCCGAGCCCTGGAGCCTCAGGGCGCCCTCCTGGACTCCGAGGTCCTTCGGCTGGGGCCGGTAGATCAGACGATAGGAGCCGTTCTCAGGTGTCACAGGCGCCTCGTCCCTGGCCTCCCCTCCGACGAGCAGTTGGACCATGCGAGGCGCGTCCACCCTGACCGTCCCCGTGAAACTGAAAGGCGTCGGGTCCTTGAAGTCGTCGACGAGGATCTGGTGGGTCTCAACAGCAGGCTCGGACGCTCTGGGAG
>DAHVIE010000096.1:0-3712 GCA_027322035.1 Nitrososphaerota archaeon | reverse complement strand
AGACGCAGTCAGGAAGATTCCGCGAAACTGCCGATTTCGACCTGATCATGGTCGTGGATAATCCTGATTTGTCTCGTCCCGAAGTCCATCAGAGCATAGTGGCGTTCAGCAGGACTGCTGTCGATTCTAAGAATGGTCGTGTCCCGCAGCTTTGACAGGGTATACGGCCCGCTGAGGTGCCCGCTCACCGAAAGCGGCGGGTTTACCTGTGTCAGGACCTGGTCTAGAACCTCGAACTCGTCGGAGGCGTGGTAGCGGCTACCGTATTCGGGAAGGTAGGGGCTCGCATGGGTGGCCAAGACATCGACGCCGACCAGCTTCGCAGCGACGGAAAGGAAGTCTTCGGCAGACTGCCTGGGGACGCCGTCCTTGGCCTTCGTCTTTCCCTTCTTCGCCATTATGCCGTTGATGAAACCCACCTTCAGGCCTCCGATTGCCCTGACTTCGCCGTCTTCTGCCAGGACTCTGGTTCCGTCCTTGTTTCTCGCCGAATGGAGCACCTCCATGTTGTCGTGGTTCCCGTAGATGGCATGAACTGGGACCAGGTCGGTCAGGCTCTTCCAGTCGACAGGCCTCCACGCATGCCCGAGGTCGCCCAGTGTGATGAGGGATGCCGGCCTGGCGCTTCTGACCGTCCGCAGCAACCAGTCGTGTGCCTCCCCTTCCCATACCCCGTGATGGTAAGTCTGTTCGTAATGGATGTCGCTGATGATCATTATCGGCTGACCGCTCTCGACCAAGTTCTCCTGCCATTCAGAGGATGTCTGTGGGAGGAGAAAAGCCCCCTCCTCAGACGACGACTTTTGCAGCAAGGAGCCCTTGCGGCACGCCTAAACTCGATCAAAGACCAAGTTTCTCGAACAAAAGTCGTATTTCTATTTGGAGAATAATCGTTCGCTGGATAGAAATGGGGGTCTTGCTCAAATCGAAGCCTGCTCCGCGATAGCCTATAGGACGAGGGCCGCAATCAAGCAGACCAACCCGGCGAAGGCTGAGTTGTAGAGAATCCACGCAGCAGTGTAGAAGTCGGACTCGACTGATCCACCCGCGACATAGCTAAGGAAAGCGATTGTGCCAGAGATCAAGCCACCGAAAAGATACGCATGAAACAAAGGGAATCCCCCGATGTTCAGCCAGCTACTAGTCTGATCCCAGAACGGAGCGACAGCGACGAACATGCTCACTACATTTGCTACGATGGAGACCCTTCCGGTATAGTGTTTCTCGGAGGCGAACGCCATAGTGATGGGAAAAATCAGCAGGAGCTGGTAATGAACGACGAGAAGGGAAAGGATGGGACTGATTACAGGGATCAAACCTTGGGTAGAAGGAGCGAGAGACGGGTGATTCTATCCCTTGGAGGAGGATGGGTCTCTGAACCGTCGTCCCGACCACTCTCGGCCGCGAGCTGCTCGAAGACGGAAATCAGGCCCTCCGGACCTGTCACCTTGGCACATTCCATGTCCGCCCGCCGTTCGTTGCTCCAGGAGATGACGGTCAAAACCAAGAAGGCCAAGGCCAGCTCAAAGATTTCCACCACGATTGCGATGGAGTATAGCCCGAACAAGAAAGTGACACCCACTACCCCGCCTATGGCGACCACGATGTCTCGGAGGAACTTCCGTTTAGTCTTGATGTGTCCCAATTCGTGGCCTAGGACTGCCCGCGTGTCAACCCGTTGAAAGCGGTTCATCCATGAAGTCGGAAGGTAGATTTTGTTGGTGAAAGCATTCGTGAAAGGGCCCTCAATCCAAGGGTCGGAGGTGATGTATACCCGCACTCTCTTCGTGATCCCCATCTCGTTCAATATCTGCGCCACGTCGTATGCCTTGTACTCGTCTGGAGTCAGCTCTCTCGGCTTATACTTCCGACCGCGGAAGACAGAGCCGATCAGCGATTTGAGAGGCCGCCTGAAGGCACCGTACATGAAGAAGCCAGTGACGTAAGCTATCCCGACGTACAAATAGACGAGGTCAACCCTTACCCAGGTGGCTATTCTGACAAGCACTGGACCGGTAAACAGCAGACTGAGCAGGACCACGGTCAGCAGTAGAATCCTTCGAACCTTGAAGGTGCCAAAGACGTAGTCCCGGACCGCTCCGAGATAGTAGAAGCGCGTCATCTTATTTCACTTGTCGCGAGGACTCGTGGATCTGGCGCAGCACTTCGTCCACTTTGGGCGTGGTGGAACACATCCTCACGGCTATTCCGCGCTTCGACCCGTTGACAACTGCGACCTCGTACTTGCTCTCCACCAGGCCTTGTTCCTGCAGGACGTCCAAGTGGTGGCTGACCAGCCTGGAGTGTATTTGGAGGGCCTTGGCTATCTGCTCCACGAACTGTGGGTCCTCTGACTGGCGGAGGAATTGGAGAATCCTAAAGCGAGATGGCTGCATCAAGACGCTCGCGGTCCCATCGTCGATGAATTTCATCGGAGTGCATTTGATACCGCTACTATTTAACGATGGCCGTATATTACGTCCTTATCGTAACAATGTTTCGTCGTAGTAATTATGATGCAAGGTTTATAAGAGAACAGCCTACCTACCCACTGTAGATAGGTAAGCGAAAATGCTCCCTAAGCCAATCCCGGATTTGACGAAGAGACAGTGGGAATTCATAGCGGAGCGGCTCGACAAGCCTGCACCGCGTGAAATGCAGGTACGCCTGCAAGAAGCGCTAAGGACAGCACGAGATATCAAATTCGAAGAGTGACGGACCTCTCCTGATACCAGCGAGAGACGTCGTTGTTTCCAAGTACAAATCCCCCTCAGAATGCGCAAAGTTCCAGTGCGAGAAAGCCGGATATGTGAAATTCGTACGAGACAAGAACGAGGCTATGAAGCTGCAGGCCGAGAATACCTGTGTGACATACCTATTCAGGGTTGGCACTGATGTGGCTGGCTATGTGACGCTGGCCATGGGTTCCCTCAAGAAAGGGGATCTGCCGGTTGACGTCAGAGGCCTCCACCACTTCAGCATGGTACCCTGCTTGCTATTGGGGCAGATGGCGCGCGACATAACCTACAAGGGCGAGGGAATCGGCAAGATGATGTTCGACTGGGTGTTGCTCAGGGCCGACACCCTCTCCCGGGAGATCGGATGCAGGTACGTCATCCTTGAAGCAGAGCACGACAGGAAATCTCACTATGAGAAATACTTCGGTCTCCAAGCCCTGCCGCAACGTCGCGGAAGCCGGACGACCATGATGTACTTCGACTTGGGGCTGCGCAACAATTCCAACCAGTGAATGCCACGAGGAATTGCCTTCGTTGGCTGTGTGACTGCAAGGAATGCCCGCGGCACCCCTGTGTGGGTTCAAACATTGGTCGTTATATGTCGTGGTCAACTAATAGGGCGTGAACGACAAAGAAGAGTCGTCAATCGCAACGCTCAGAGCATCGGGGAAACTGGCACCTCAGACCAAGGAGAACTACATCCTCAGGATTCGGGCGTATCTCAGGCGAGTGGGCACGTCCCCCGACCAGTTCATCCAAACTGTGAGCCGAGACCCGAAGGCGTTTGAGGAGGATTTCGTCAAGTTCATCACCGAAGTGAGCGGGACCTCGGCGTCCTCCACCACGGCATTCTGGCGGGATTCCCTTCGGAGGTTTCTCGAGATCAACAGGGTGAAGGGGGTCGACTGGGACTACGTCAACCAGTTCATCCCGAAGGTGAGGAAGTCGGGCCAGGACAGGGCGCCGACGCTCGA
>DAHVIE010000094.1:0-3681 GCA_027322035.1 Nitrososphaerota archaeon | reverse complement strand
TCACGGTCTCCTCGGAGGACCCGTCAGGCATCAGGGTCGTGGTGAGTGGCTGCGAGAGAGGCGCGAAGATCTCCACTTCCCCGAAGACCGTGAGGGTGCCCATCTACCTGTCCGACCTCTTGGCGGGCGGGGACGACGGGGATGGCGTTGTAGAAATCCGAGTTAAGGGGAACGGTTCGATCATCGATGTCAGCTCCCCATACGAGAGCGAGCGCCCGGACTGGCAGACCGTGAAGGTCAATGCCGGGAGGAGGTGCTTCTACCTCTTCAAGGCGCGGAAGGAGGCGACGGTCTCCACTACAGGGGAAGTGCGAGGGACCCCCATGGAGACTAACGTGGGCGCCTTGCTGAAGCGCTTCCAGCCCTCGAAGTTCCCGATCACGGCCACCATCATGGACAACGCGGGGTGCCTCAGAAAGGTCGAGGTTAGGTTCGCCTCCCTCCTGAGGGAGATGATCGCAGATGCGCGGGGTAGAGCTCCGGAGAGCGTGGCCGCCTCGGCGCTTTACCTTGCCGACATGGACACTTTCAGGACCCTCCCTCCCGCCGAGAAGAGCCTCGCCTGGTCGTACATTGTCAGGATGGGGCTCGCGAAGGGGAGCTACTTCGGCACCAGGGGCCTCCTGTTAAGAAGCGAAGTCGGCTATGACGAGAGTGTCGTCCAGAAGGTGGACCTTAGGCGGATTGGAGGCGTGGTAAGTTGAAGCTCCTCAGAGACAAACCGAAAGCCTCGGGGCCGAAGAGCGAGGGGAGGCTCGTCGCTCTCCCAGTGAAGCTGTGTGAGCCCCACCCGGACCTGCAGACCCGTCTGAAGTACGATCAGGTGGACGCCCTCGCTGAGGACATCAAGGTCCACGGGCAGTTGCAACCAGGGAGGGCGGTCGAGAGGCCAGACGGCACGGGCTACTACGTCTACATGGGGATAGGGAGACTTCTTGCGGTCAAGCAACTCTTCGAAGGTGACGGCGAGCCCAAGAGCTACTACGCCCTGCTGGACGAGGGGCTCCCGTTCGTCGAGCTCTTCTCGCGCTCGATGTCGGAGAACCTGAAGCGGAGGAACCTCTCCGTGCTGGAAGAGGTGAGGTCGTTCTACCTCGCTTCGCAGAAGGCCGACGAGGACGAGATCGTCGCGGCGTCAGCCAAGATAGGGGAGGAGCCGTCGATGGTGAGGAAGAGGATAGAGCTGGCAAGAATCCTCGGGGACAAGCTGGGGAGGCTATACGAGGTCGAGAGAAGGGGGCGGGCCGGTTTCTCCTTCCAGCTGGGGCACCTGGATGTCCTATCGAAGATCAGCGACGAGAAGGAGCTCTATGAGTTCGCGGCCGGCGCTGCCAACGCAGGGTTCAACGTGAAGGAGTTCCAAAACTCCCTGAAGAACAAGTCGATCGACAAGATGGTCTCAGGCCTCCCGGAGTGGTTCGGAGAGCTGTTCCCGGAGTACGCGAGGAAAGAGGAGAAGCCGAGCCTCCCGACGGACATGAACGTGGTGCAGCACGTGGTGATGGCCCCGGTGGACCCCAGGCAGGAGAGCAAGCCCGACTTGCCAACGCCTTCCTCGCAAGGAGCAAAGGATAATGCCATTCCTGCTACGACCAAGCAAGCTGACGCCATTTCTACAACAAAGACCGAACCAACTGCTGCTTCCCAGCCCCCTGCCGGGGTGCCCTACATGGAGAGCCTGCACTTCGCCGCATGCCCCTACTGCGGGGCCATGACCCCTTTCGAGCTGAAGGAGGACTCGGAGCTGACCCTCATCAGGTTCAGGGGGGCAGCCGTGCCGGAGAAGGAGGCGGTCGCGCCCGAAGGGTCGTATCGGGCGGAGCGCAAATGCTTCAACCCGGAGTGCGGAGAGGAGTTCTGGCTTTGGGCCGCGTGGGTCGGTGAGGAACTGAGGGTCGAGACGAGGAAGAAGGACGACAAAGAGGGGTGGTTCAGGGTTCCCATCGGTAAGCCCGTCGTCGGATCCGTGAGTTGGGACAAGGACCTGAACTCCTGGGTGGTGAAGGAGGGTGGGAACGGAAGGGCGTACACCTACGGCGAGGATGGGAAGTTCTCTGGCACCTAGAATGGAAACTTTCGAAGTTGCCAAATTGGGTGCCACGGTGAAAGGCGCCGCGGCCAAGATCTGTCCCAAATGCGGAATGCGGGCGGACGGGCCCTACAGGAAAGGCGAGAATCACGGTTTCTACTACGAGCATCATGTGGTAGAAAAAGGGGTCAGACGGACGACCTGGCACTACGTCTCGACACGTGATTCTCCTTCCGAGAGGCGTGAGAAGCTGGTCAATCTCGTGAAGCGGCAAGGATGGATGGGGATGCGGTACTTCGCCGGGCTGCTAGGCGTCTCCGAGCACACCATCAGGCGGGACCTGGACGCCCTCCGAAAGGAGGGGAGGATAATCCACCAGCCCTATGGGGGATACATTGCCGACCCCTCCGGGACCCTCCTGAAGGAGAAGCCCTGGATAGCATGGACCTAGCTACTCGCAGTTGTCACACTTGATCGATGGATGCACACCTTTCTTCTGCCTCAGGAAGTGTGAGATCCCCAGCCCGTCATGGATGACATAGTACTCATATTCGTCGTCCTCTCCGGCGTAAGGATAGCCGTCGTCATTGCTCAAGCTCGATTTCGACCTCTCCTAACATTTCCCGAAGCTCACCCGCGAGCCTTTCTGATGGTGTTCTCGTCGACCCCGGTAATCTCCGCCAGTTCCCCGGCTGTGACCCTCCACTTCATGAAAGGTGTAACTTTGGTTGTTGGGATATAAGACGGGGGCGAAAGTTCGGGGGATGGCTGGGCAGGGAGGGCCTCGAGAGTGCTGTCATGATCAAGGTTCTGCCATGCTACAGCGGGCTTTAATCGGCCGCAGGCGTCTCCACGCATGTCCCTGGGGCCAACATCCAAGTGCTTCTTCTGCGGCGCTTCCTACTACACGGAGAAGCTGGCTTCGCACGAGTTCATCTGCTCGATGAGGCCCAGGAATCTCACCGTAGAGAGGGCCATCCAGATGGCAATCGCGTACAAACCTGAATCGTCGAAGGACCTCGCCCTGCTCGTGAGGCTGGTGTGGCAGCTCAAGGACGCGTACCGGACCGAGCAGCCGTTCGCTCGCCTGACGGACCCGCGGCTGATACTCAGGGCGTCTCTCCGGCGCAGAAGGAAGCAGCGCTGACGCGTCCACCCCGTTATTATCACGCGCCCACCACTTCCTCATGCGACCTGTGCCAACCGAACCGCCCGGAGAGATCCGCAGCATCGCGGTGGCGCTTGGGGTGAACAGCCCGAGGCTCGAGTGGGCCGCTGTCCAGCTTTACTTCAAGGCGAAGGAGCACCCCGGACGCCCATTTGATGTGCTCAGGGCCGCGGCTGTCTACGCTTCATGCCGACTGCTCGGGGTCCCGAAGACGCTCAAGGACGTGTCGGCTGCGACGGGGGTCAGAGCCGGCGACATCGCCAGAGAATACAGGAGGATGCTCCTCGACGAGGACCTCAAGGTCCGCCCACCAGACCCCATCGCTTTCGTCCCCGACATAGCACGCAAAGCGGGTTTGGAGCCGACGGTCGAGCGCCGTGCCGTCGAGATTCTTTCGGCACTGAAAGCAGCCAGGGCCTTCGCCGGGAGAGCTCCAACAGTCTTCGCGGCGGCCTCGCTCTACGTGGCATACTCGGAGCTGCAC
>DAHVIE010000090.1:0-2333 GCA_027322035.1 Nitrososphaerota archaeon | reverse complement strand
TCTCCGAATTCATCCATGTCAGCACGAGCACCCGCCTGAAGGGCGAGAAGGCGTTCAGGCTCGTGAAACCTGCCGGAAGAGCCTATGCCTGTATACAGACACGCACATGACTCCGAAGAACCTGGCGATCAAAGTGGAAGTCTACGACAAGCTCTTGGAGGCGAAGTACCTAGACGGCCATCGTCGTAGATAGACGAGATCCCGTTCGGCCGGGGAGGGGGTTTCGCGCGGATATCGGTCCGGAAACCGCCGGGCCCGTAATGAAACAGCTCAGAATGGACTCTGTCTAGCACCCAAGCCGTTTTCAGGCTAGTCGCAGACTCCCTCCGATGAGCCGGCATGGGGTCGGGGAGCCTCCGACCGCGGCACCTGGAACAAATCTTCGCATCCGTCCTTTTTTCGGACCAAGTTCACCATAGCCGCGGATAGGGTTCATTGCGCCTCAGCCCGGAATGCCTCTTCCTAGCGTCGGGGCATGCGTGCCGGACGGGCTGATCGCCCCTGCGGGCTTCCAGCGTACACCCCGCAACTTACGACCGTTCTCGCGCTAGGCTTAATACTCCCGCCTCGCTTCTTTTTGTGCGGATGGCCAAGAACGTCCGTTTGAACGGGGGGAGGCATTTCACGGCGTCCCTGAGGAAGGAGAGGGAAGGCGGCTATTCGGTGCAATGCCTCGAACTCCCGCAGGCAATCAGCCAGGGCGAGACGAAGGAAGAGGCCTTGGCCAACATCAGGGAGGCCATCGAACTTGTCCTCGAACACCTCGCTCAGAGGGAACGAGCGAAGAAAGCTGAATTCGTAGAAGTCACGGTCTGAGTTTTCTCTCCCTGTCATGGGGTGGAGAGATGTCCTGAAGGCTCTGGCCAGAAGGGGATTCAAGCCTGTCCGGCAACGAGGCAGCCATATCATCGTCGAAGACTCGATCGGTCATTTCGCCACCGTTCCACGAAGAGACGAAATCAAGCGGGGCACGCTGCTGTCCATCATCGAAGAAGCAGGGATGACTAGGGAAGAGTTCCTCGAACTGGTCAGCTGAAGGCAGCTGCGGCCATCCATAGGGTTCATTGAGCCTCAGCCCGCAACCGTATCTCAAGGGATGGCGTCTGTGCCAAGGTTCGAGGCAACACACGACCTCAGATCAGACCCTGGCACCAAACCGCGCTCCTTACGAGCGGCAGAACAGGTGACCCGCTCAGCTCCCAGCGGTTTTGGCCTCGCTCTGAAAGCAGGACCGAACCAGCATTGATCCTGACCTCACCGGGGCCGCCTGGGGCTTGCTGGCGACAGTCGTGGCGTTCACTTGTCTGGCCATGGACCAACTGACCGCCGTCTTGTGGTTGACGCCCTGGCTTCATGTCAGGTCGGCCAAGTCTGCGGAGCTCTGTGGACGACCGCAAAGCCATAAATCGCGCTATCGAAGCTTACTTCACGGTTTGGCAAGGACGGTCGCTGACGTGGTCGTGGAGACCCTCGTTGCGACGGGGGTCACTCGGATGTATGGCGTAAGCGGCGACTCGTTGAATGGGATAATCGACTCCATCAGAAACCACTCCAAAGAGATCTCTTGGATTCACACTAGACATGAAGAGACAGCGGCGTTCGCGGCGGGAGCCGAGGCCCACCTGACAGGGAAGTTATCGGCTTGCGCCGGCAGCTGCGGCCCCGGAAACTTGCACCTGATAAACGGCCTCTACGACTGCCACCGCAGTCGCGTCCCCGTGGTCGCGATCGCGTCTCACATCCCAAGCAGGGAGATCGGTACGAACTACTTCCAAGAGACACACCCGGAGCTCCTCTTCAGGGAGTGCAGCAACTACTGCGAACTTGTCTCCGACGCCGATCAGATCCCTCGGGTCCTCGATATCGCGGTCAGAGAGGCGATCTCCAACAGCGGCGTGAGCGTGGTGGTCCTCCCAGGCGACATCGCCCTGGAGGAATCGAAGTCCACCCGGCCGGTTCCTGCTAACATTCAGGGGGGGCACTTCATGTCGCCCAAGAGCGACGACGTAGCAAGGCTGGCGAACGCTCTGAACTCGAGCAAGAGGGTGACGATCCTCGCAGGCGCCGGCTGCGCGGGATCACACGACCAGCTGATGGACATCGCAAGAATCCTCAAGGCGCCGATCGTCCATGCTCTCAGAGGCAAGGAGTTCGTCGAGTACGATAACCCATACGACGTGGGCATGACCGGTCTGTTGGGCTTCTCCTCTGGGTACTTTGCGATGATGGATTCCGACCTGCTGCTCATGCTGGGGACGGACTTCCCCTATCAGCAGTTCTATCCAGAGCATGCGACGATCGCTCAGGTTGATGTCCGAGGCGGCCAGATAGGG
>DAHVIE010000080.1:0-12015 GCA_027322035.1 Nitrososphaerota archaeon | reverse complement strand
GCCTCGCGTAAGAGGCACGCGAAGAAGGTCGAGACCGCTCCCCGACCGAACTGACACGTCGACGTCCCATTCATGGGGCGTCCGTCCACATCTCCTCATAGCGGGCCCAAACGACTCTCACGACCGCGTCGTGGGCCTCCCTGAGTACCTGAGCTATAGGAAGGATGACCTGGCGAAGGATGAACATGTCCGTGGGGGCGTCTGTGATCTTGGCCCCGATTCTGAACGTCGTGACTCCGGTTCCCCCGTCGTAGATTATCTTCAGCCTGACGCCGGTCCTCTCCGAGATCTCCGCCACCCGCTTCTCGCACTCCTTCAGCATGGTGACCACGCGAGGGAATTTGGCTATTTCATCTGGGAAATCTCCGCTCGGTGCCTTCCCTTCTTCGATGTAGGGAAACTCATGGACGCCTTTCTCGCCATACTCTCTCTCCACCAAAGACATCATGTCGTCAATCTTCGCGGTTTCGAGCCATATCGCTCCACCCTTGTCTTTCCAAATCGCCTTGAGTGGACCAATGTTATGGGGCTCTTTCAGGTCCGTGCTCCACAAAACCCACTGAGCTTTTTGTCCAAGGAGCAGCCTGTTTTTCCCTGGGTCCGCAACAGTGAACCTGACGGCGCTGACAGAGTTCATCATGTCCCTGACGGCGCTACTTTCCGAAGTCACACCGATTCCTCCTTGTCTACAACCCGCAAGACGTGGATTTTCATTGGCGTGTTCTCACGGCTCTCTTCATCATACTCCACTATCGCGATATAAGCCGCCTTGAGGTTCAGATCAGGATTGTGCTTGTTCGCGTGAAAGTCATCTTTGACTTGGGAAGCAGCCCTCCTGATTCCATTTCGCCTATCCTCAAACCATTTGACCTCAACTAGGACCATGTTCCCATCCGGGTCTCGCATCAGCCAATCTACCCCGTTCGCAGCCGCGCTGTCCTTCCTGACACTGCTGAACGGGTGCCTTTCGACTCTTTCCCACCCGAGGCTCTCTAGGACGTTCGGGACCAGCCGCTCGCTGATCTCGGCCTTCATGACCCCATAGTCTGGAGCATCCGCGAGGAGGCCCCGGACCTCGTCCTGCGACGGCTTGTCCAGTCCAACCTGGTACATCCCTTCAATCCTGGGAGGCCGGTTCAGCACCCGGACATGCTCCAGCATCTGCGGCTTGTCGAACTGGTTGAGCGAGGGCCTCTCCGGGGCGGCCAGATGCTCCAGATGCATCCGGTGCTCGTGCACCTCGTTCCTGCTCTGCTCGTACTTCACCACCAGCTCGTCCTCCGCCATCCTCATCCCCTCCACAGGGTAGTCCCTCCCGAACTTCACCGAGGCCCTGCGACCGTCGAACTCGACTTTGCAGTTGTCCCTCCCCTCCAGCTTCCCGCGCACCACCAGATGCGACCCGCTCGTAGCCGTCTTGTAGCCCTCCAATTCCACCCCGCGCCCATCCACGTTCAGGAGCATCCTGTCCCCCGCGTGCTCCAGCCTGACGTTGTCCAGGTGCTCGCACTTCCCCCTCTCGAAGGCCCTCACCAACGCATCCTCGTCGACCCCCTTGGCCTCCACCACCTCGTACCTGCTCCCCTTCTCCCCGCCGACGTCCCCGACGTAGGCCTCGACTCTACGGTCTCTGGCGCTGTATCTGGCGAACACGGTCTGGACTTCCTCGCTCCCCTCCGGCCTCAGCCCCAGTTGGACGATCGCATTGTGGTCGGTAGGGTCGTATCCCGCCTGCTCCAGGTCGCCCATCGGGACCCGCAGGTTGGCTCCCTTTCCGTAGTCGACGGCCTCGAGGAGCCTCGGCTCCGCGTCTCGCTCGACCTGCAAACGCTGCAAACCATGCGTTTCCGCCTGTTCGTCCCTGTCCTGCCCCGGGCTCGCGTGCTCTACGACCAACACCTGGTCGTCGTTCCTGGTGAAGCTCTTGGTCTCGATCTGAGCGGGCTTCGCTTCAGGTTCGGGGGGCTTCTCCGGTTCAGGCTGGGGCGGCGCTCCGCTCTCGGGTCGTGACGACTTCTCTGCGGGCTCGGTCCCCTGAGGCCTCTCGTCAGCAGGCGCATCACCGACCTTGGCCTCCTGGCCCTCCTTGGCGCCCCCCTCTGGCTTTGCCTCGCTGCCGTCGGCCGGGGCCACGGCTTCAGGCGCCTTGTCCTGGCCAGCCCCCTTTTCCTCCTGCACGCCCTGCTCTGGTGCCTCTCTTCCTGGTCCACCCGCCTGCGAAGGCTCCCCTCCCTTCGGGTCTTCCCCGCCCTGGGGACTCCCGGCGTCCACCTGTTCGTCCTTGACCTCGCCCGCCTTGTCTCCGCCTCCGGTTTCGCTGGTCCCCGCGTCCTCCTCCTTGGCCGCCGGCTCCTCCGGGGGCTTGTCGTCGACCCCCTTCTCCCTGACCTCCTCCCTGAACGCCTCCAGGTCGTCGTCTACCGCCTCCGGTGTCTCAGCGGGTGCGTCCGACCCCTCACGCACGGACGCCGGCCTCCAGCTCCTTCCTGAACAGCCGGGGGAACCTCTCCCTCTGCTCAGCGTTGAACGGCAGGTAGTAGGCCGTCGCCAGCGCCAGGACCCTGGTGGCCGCCTCGACCTCGTCCGCCTGGGCGCCGCCGAGCCCGGCAGCCTCTGAAAGCAGGAACCCCCTCAGCCCCTCCACCTTCCCCGTCCTCGCCCACCCCTGGTACGCCGGCAGGAACTGCTTCCTGAACCCCTCCGAGTCCACCCTCTCCCTCATCCTCTCCTCGAGCGGCTCCTCCTGCTCCTGGAGCGGGTGCTGCCGGTAGAACATCGCCATGCACTCCTCCACCTCCCTGTCGGTGACGTCGCGGAGCCGAGCCCCCCAGTCGTCCCTGACCTCCACCCGGACCGGGACCGGGTGCCCCTCGACGCTCACCACCGCCTCCCCGTTGCCCAGGGCCCCGAGCACGGCCGACTGCTCCCTGCTCGCGTTCACCGCCCCGGCCATCGCCGCCCTGTCCCCCCGGTCGGGGAGCCTGTGGACCACCTTCGTGGCCGTGTTCTTTATCGCGTCGGGGAGGATCTTCGTCGGTATCTGCTCCACCACCCCGAGGCCCTCCCCGTAGGCCCGCAGCTCGGCGAGCATGTTCCCGAAGTGCTCCACCATGACCTGCCTCGGGTCGGCGGACTCGGGGCTCCCCTTCACCGGGGAGAGGTTCGGCAGCAGCCTGTGCGCCTCCTCGACCAGGGTGAAGTGCCTGAGCTCCTTCGACGCCCCCCGGGCACGGACGCGCTCGGCCAGGTCGGTGAGGATGAGGGACGCAACGAAAGCCTTCTCCTCGCTCGCCTGTATGTCCTTCAGCTCGATGACCGTGGGCTTGGACAGGATGGCGTCCATGGGGGTGGACGCCGGGGCCCCGAAGAGGCGCTTCTTCCCGCCCTGCACCAGGGAGTCCAGCCTGACGGAGATCGCCGCCTCCACGTCCATGGTCACCCGGGGCTCGTAGCCGAGGCCCCTCACCACCTTCCTCACCGCCCCCCCGACGTCGTCGAAGGTCACCGGCCTCCCGCGGGCGTCGCCCTCCAGGCTCCAGCCGCAGGCCCTGTACGCCTCGGCGAAGACCCGCTCTACGACGTAGGGCACCGGGGCGTAGGACACGAAGGACGAGTTCCACACCGACACCAGGTTCTCCAGGTGGGCCTGGACCTTCACCCCCGCCGGGGGCTCGAAGATGTTCAGCCTGAAGGGGGCGGTCTCGTCCCCGGGGGTGAAGACCTGCAGGTCCTTCACGGCCAGCAGGAGGCTCCTGTACTCCGACTTCACCGGCTCGATGACGAGGAACGGGACCCCGAGCCCCGCCAGCTGCTTGAGGAGGAGCCGGCAGGAGGTGGTCTTCCCCGACCCGGTCATCCCGGTGACGAAGACGTGCTTGGCGAGCTGGTCCCGCCCTACCCTGACCTGGGACCCGCTCCTACCAGAGATGGAGACCGACTCCCCCAGGACTATCTCCCCCTCGGTCGCCGGGGGCGCCTGGAACTCAGCCGACGGGGCGACCTTCATCCCAAGGGAGAGGTGGGGGAGCCAGAGGCAGGGCGCGGCCTCCGACGGGAGCATCAGGGTGGGCCTCCCCCGGCCGGGGCCCTTCAGCGGGCGGGAGACCTTCAACCCGTCGATCCTCCTCTGGCTCGAGAGGGCCCCGGCTAGGACCCCCGCGGCCTCGGAGGCGGTGGCCGGGTCCGGCGCAGCGACCTCAACCGACACCCTGACGGGGCGCCTGGCGCCGAGGCGCTCCAGCCCCCTCACGGCGTGCTCCAGCTCGACCTGCTTCGGATGGTCGACCGCGGAGGTGGTCCTGTCGTCGTCGACCCGCTGGTACCCAGACTTCTCGGAGATGCTCCTCTGCCGCCTCCCGGCCAGCCACCTGGAGACGGGGTTGACCCAGGCCGGGGAGATGCGGACGGCGTATCCCCCTTCCAGCCGGTTCTCCACGAAGAACTTCGCCAGGGGGCCCAGAGGGTCGGGCGCAGCCTCCGGCACTCCTTCGACCATGACGGAATAGCCTTCGCCCCATGGGGGCGCCTCGGCCGCTTCCGCGCGGAACTCCGGGAGCTGAGACTTTGCGACCCTGAGGAGGGTTTCGGCGCGTCCGTCGCCGCCCCGGGGCGCGGCGAACAGGATCCTCCCAGAGCCGGCCGAGAAGAGGAGCCTCATCTCCACGGGGAACCCGAGCTCGCCGAGGGTCTGGGCGAGGCGCTGGAACCTGAGCAGCGTCTCCTTGGGGTCGTTCTTCTTCCTGTCGAGGTAGCCCAGGGGGAGGGTCGTCAGCTCGACCGCGGACCAGGGTGCCGGCTCGCCCGTCTCCCCGAAGGCGCGGGAGGCTTCATGCCCGGCCCCAGCGGCCCGTTCCGCAAGCTCCTGGACGGCCCCGGGGAAGAGCCCGAGGAGGAGCAGGGCGGCCCCCGCAGTGCCGAAGACGATTGGGGAGTGCGTCCCGCCCTCGGCCACGGCGACGGCCGAGAGGAAGAGGAGGAAGGCCCCAAGGTACGCCAGCCTGTGCGACTTCCCGCCCGGGGACCCCTGGCGGCTGGACCAGAGCCTGTAGAGGAGGTAGAGCAGGATCGGGACCCCGACCACCAGGGCGCCGACGCCCAGCGCGTAGGCGGCGAACAGGAACAGGAAGGCGGTCAGCTTCCATCCCATCAGGACCCGCCCCCCTGCCCTGTCGCCGCGCTCATCGTCGGTTGACGCGCCCCTGGAGTAATAATGACTGACGCACGATTCCGGCTCTCAAATCGTGAACTTTTACGGGGAGCCTGCGAAGAGGTGGCGCGGGTTGAAGTATCGGCCTTCGGTCCTGGTCTACATGGAGATACTGACGATCCTCACCGAGGGCCCACAGGGCCCCACGAAGCTCTCCAGGCGAGCCAACATCTCCTACGACAGGCTCCCCGCATACACCGAAGGCCTCCTGCAGAAGGGAGCCATACGGAAGGACAGCCGGGAGGGGCACGACGAGTACGCCCTCACCGCGGAGGGGGCGGAGGCGCTGTCAGACCTGCAGAAGGGGCTCAGGAGGCTTCCGCTGTGAGTGCACGATTTGTGAGCCCGCCTTATATCGCCGGAGGGGCGCTGGGGGCCGGCGCATGAGCGACGAGGCCGATCCGAAGGTGAGGGTGCTCGAGACCCACGAGGAGCTCATGCAACAGATCGAGAGGGGGAGCTCGACGATGCGCGCCCTCGCCTGGGTCACCGTCGTGGTGGCGGTCCTCCTCATCGGCTCCTACGTCGGCCAGCTTCTCACCCCCTACGTCACGGGGAACGCGGTGGTGACCGTGGACCTGACCGACCCGGCCCTTCAGGGGGCCGGAGTGCTGGTGATCCTCCTCACCTTGGCCTGGCTCTACGTGGGCGTCAGGAACCTGCTCTTCACCAGGAGGATGACGAATGCGATCCGAGAGGTGCGGGCCATGGAGAAGGACGTCGAGAAGCGCCTTTCTGCGAGGCCGTAGCCACCCGGTCAACAGGTCCACAGGCCGGCATGGGAAGTCCCCAATGCAGTACCCCCAGTGAACGAGTTTGTCGGGGGGGGAGGCGTAGTGAAGGGCCCAGGATTCCCAATTAAGAAATCATCAAACTTCTAAATATGCCTAGCAGTCGTGATGGTGGCGGTGTCCTAAACGGCACAAATGCCTCAGTGGGTTCCTTGTGGAGCGAGGTGCACATTCAATCCATGTCCATTCTTTCCATGCAACCCTAGGTGGGGTTCTCCCCCTGGGAGGTGGCAGGACGATGTTGCGCCTTGCATCATGCCCTGTGTCTTCAACGGGGCGCAACAGCACATGCCACACAAATGTAGCCATGGTCACGAGTGGGTTTGAACGTGCTGAAAGGTCTGAACTGGGACGGGTTGAAAAAGACTGGGTTGAAAAATCTAGTTAACTCACCTATTCGCAGAAAGGTTTACTTGCGTTCGGATTCACTCCTTGCGGTTGGTCACGGCAATCGAGTGCCAACAACGGTACCAAGACAAATTAAGAATAATCAACGATCTGTTCAGTAGCGCTGGTTCTCCATCGACGTACCACAATCTAGCATGGCAGCAGAATGCCCTGGCCCAAGCGAAGTCTGAATTCGATAGCTGTATGTCACTTACTCGATGACATATTCGTGGGTCTTCTTTCTCCGCTTTCGAGTCATACGAGCTTAACGACTAGCAGAGGCAATAGAGTTGAGCAACCCCCACGCCTTTTCAAGACGTAACGTCGCGCGCTCATAGAAATCCCCGGGACAGGCCTCCCAAGCGAATCCAACCCACCATAGGCACTAGTGACCCTAACGTGGGCTAGACTCCTGCCTCGTCACGCCATTGCGTGTACCCGCACACCGGGCAACGATACCAGTTTCTCCATATTGGCATCGACATTCCTTGAACGGCGAGTGATTGTTCTGTAGGTGTATGGCTTACCAACACCAGGGTGCCTTTGCCACAGCTAGGGCAGGTGCCAGCAGGCCCAGAGTCGTAACCCGCGGCTACGAGAACGACTCCTAGGATTATGGCACCAATAGTCCAGAGCGGAGGTATCCCAGCCGCGCCTCCTGAAGCAACTTGTGCAAAGAGAAGGATAAAGCCCATGAAGGCGAGCCAGACTCCCATCCATCCCCAGGTGCTTAGCACCAATCCGAGGGCTACGGCTTCGACCCAGTTGTTTATACGAATTAGCCTTGGCAGGTACTAACAACGAGCAGGTGTCGCCGGGTTGGGGAGTCGTTAACAAGTCAAGAAAAGCCATGGATACACATCTCAATTTCATCGAATTGTCCAGTTACTGCCCAATGCATACCACTTGTCTATTTGGACGGCTACGACCTTTCATACCCGGGAGAAAATTCTCTTGTTGAGAAAGGAACCACTCTATTCAACGACCTGCACATCCAGGTGGAAGTTGAGAACGGAGCCTGCGTCCATCTTTGGTACAAAGAACACTTCGGGCACGACATCGTGATATACCATTCCTCCAAAGACGCAATCTCCACCTGGCCGATTACGGCCACTTAGGTTGCGGAGGCGCGATGAACCCTCTGCACGGCTCGACCTAGTCGTATACCTCTTTCCTGTGTTCGAACCTGAGCAGTATCAGCCTGTTGCCCTGAACGGCGTAGATCATCCGGTATGGAGGGATGCGCACGGTCCACTCTCCCTTCAACCCGTACTTCAGAGGCTTCCCTGACTCCGGGTCCTCCACTATCTTCCTGATCTGCTTCTTCAGCCTCTCCTTCACGAGGCCGTCCCGCAGCTTCCTGACGTCTCTCTCGAACTTCTGGGTATAGACGATAGACCGGATCTCTACCAATCTTTCAGCTCTTCGAAGAAGGCGTCCTTGGACTTGAGGCCGTATCGTCCTTCCTCGATGTCCTTCCAGGCCTCCTCCACCCGCCTCATCGTCTTCAGATCTTCGTCCGACATCTTCGAGTCGACCTTCTTCAAGATGATCAGGTCTCTTTCCGCCGCGACGGCGAGAAGGCTGCCCTCTTTGATATCGAGCCTCTTCCTGATGCCTCTCGGGATGACCACCTGCCCCTTCGAGCTCGCCCTGGTGAACTCCACGTCCTCCAGCTGCCTTGCCATATGAGGTAAGAATATCTTACGCATTGATAAGCCTTCGGGGAACAGTTCAGCCCGGCCGCTGACTATGGCCCAACGCTTGGATGAGACATTCCCGCCGGAGGCGAGATGAACCATCATACACGATTTCATCTCTCTGACGCGCCGTGGACACAAAAACAGCCAAAGTGTTTTAAGCTCGGAAACTCTCCATCATGCAGAATGACGACCCTTGAGAGCAAGGTGGTCTCGTTAGAAAAGCGCCTTGAAGAGCTGGAGGAAACGATGGAAATACTGGGCGACAAGAGGACCACGAGGAGCATCGCCCGAGGCTTAAAGGACCTAAAAGAAGGGCGCTTCCAAACCTACAAGGACGTCGATAGCCTTGTCAAGGGAACAAGGCACGCTTGAACCATACCCTGGTCTCGACTTCGAACTTCGAGCGGGGGAGGCGTCGGCTGTCGTCCACTGACTTGGATGGGAGCAGACGGACGCTAAACGAAGTTGCCAGCGACCAGTATTCATTCGAGCTCTGGGGAAGGTTCCGAGGCTTGAGGAGCGCGAGATTCGGAGATCACAGAATCGTCTACACAATCATAGTGGCGAAGAAGCAAATTGTCCCGCTCGCAGTGGAACCGCGTGGTTCTGTCTACGAGAGATAGCTAACGCCTAAGCGTCAACGCAGGACAGGTTATTCCAGGCGGAGGCGCAATGAACTCGCAGGCACGGCGAGTGTTTTTCTTTGGTTAGTTCCTTGGGGCAACCGCTTGGTCAACACCAGGGTAGCCCATTCTGAGTTGAGGAAGCTGAGCCTCGAGAAAGCAACACGCGAGCACCGAAGACTCCATCATAGCGAGAAGCCGATGGAGGACCCAAATGATGTCGTCGCTCTCTCTTTTGAATACGCTCAGGGCAGAGGGATCGAAAGGCAGGGGGCCACGTGGTCGGAGAGAAAGAGAGCCAAAGTCAAGATTCGACCCTTTGCGGAGGGCGACATGAAGTCGGTGCTCAGGTTGGCCCAAAGATATGGTTCCTTTGACAACGGTGTGACCGAGTCTGCTTTCACACTGAGGTCCACATTCCCACAGGGGTTCTTGGTGGCGGAAAAAGGTGCCGCATTGGTCGGTTTCGTCTACAGCCATCTCAGGGACGTCCCGAAGGAGACTCTCGACAGATGGAAGGCAGGGAGTGTAGGCTACATCGCTGAGCTGGCGGTTAGCCCGAGTTACAGAAGGATTGGTATCGGCGGGTGGCTCATGCAAGATGTACTCTCCGCGATGAAAGAATCTGGGGTGGAACTGGTTTTGCTGGACTGCCCAGCGGAGGCAAAGGAAGCAACGGCGCTTTATAGAAAACTGGGTTTTTCCGTCAGAGCCCAGTCAATGTGGAAGCGGTTGTGAGGTTGCGGAGGCGCAAAGAACCCTAGCACAGCGAAAACACGCCGCTTCTAACCTTAAATCCGAACCGCCGAATTGCGCGCGCGAATGGATGGCGATTCCTCGCTGCTCACCAAGCATGGTTTCGTCGTCTTCCGAAGGCTTTTGCTGGCACTATTTCTTCTGGCGATGGTCGCAATCGGTTTCTGGATGCTAAACCAGGTGCTGGATTCTGTCGTCATCTTTGGGAGGAGCTTCGTCAACGTTCCAGGCTACCCGGCGCCCGTCAGCGTATGGACCTACCACGACGCGGCTTTCAGCCTCCTCTGGGTAGCCTATGCCGGACTTGTGGCATGGGAGATGACTCCCTGGGCGCCTGGCCAGCTCACGAGCGGCAGAGTTTTGATTGCCATCTTCGGGTTCGCGCTCCTCACCGCGGGTCTCTGGATTTCGCAGGATCTGATGAACGCAATCTTAATACTGAACAGGACGTATGTTGATTTGCCCTTCTTCTTAGGCCGCTTGGACCAATACCAGACACGGGATGCCGTGTCCACGCTGGTCATTCTTTCTTACGTGAGCTTCTACGTTTTGATTCGGATTGCAAGGCCCGAATGAATTAGTTCGCCCACTGTCTGCCTCCCAACGCCGGATATGTTTCCCGGCGTAGGTGCGATGAACCATCATGCACGACGAGGACTAGAGACGCACGAGGAATTCTTCCCTAGATATCTCGCAATCAGACAGGATAACACCCAGGAGCCCTACTCGAATTTCTTTGGTTGGAACAGTCACGTGTACCTTCCCGTTGGTCAGCGTCACATGGCTCCCCTTCTGTCGGACCGCCATGAACCCGAAGTCATTGCACAGGATTTTGATCAGTTTCCGACCTTCTACAGGCACCAGCCTGGGCAAGCTACCGTGCTACGGCTTCGATCGCCTTTTCCTTAAGGGCGGAAAGGTGGAGTTCCAACGCTTCTTCGAAGCTCAGTCTCGCTTGATCCAGAGTATTTCCTACCGCATAGACGCCAAGCGCAGAGCAGGCTATGGCGTACGAACCGTCTTTTTCCCTGATAATCTTCGTCTTCACATCCCTGAGCTTGATGGACATCCTAGTCTGAATCTCGAATTCGCGCTCTTAAGGTTTCGGCGGTTTGGGCGTGGGCGCTCAACCTCTTTTCTTGAAACTGACCTCCGGAAGGCGGTCCAGCAACTTATACCCCCAACGCTAGGATGAGTTGTTCCCGGCGGAGGCGCGATGAACGCTTATGCACGGCCCTTCCCCTGCGACATCGCCGTGAATACAGAGAGTGTCGTAGAGCGTGGATACGATAAGGTCGCACAACTCTACCACAGGCGACGCGTAAGCAGATTCTGGACCGTGGCTCCGGACATCGAAGCCCTTGTGAAGCGGCTTGCGCCCGGAAGCGCCATTCTAGACGCAGGTTGTGGAAGCGGCTACATCGCATCGATTCTGGAGGCAAAGGGGTTCAAGGTTACCGGAATCGACATCTCGGCTGGGATGCTCGACTTGGCCAGGGCCAACTCTCCCCGGTCGACTTTCGTCAAGGTGGACATGAAGGAGCTGGACTTCCCCGGAGGGTCGTTCGACGGGATCGTTTGCTTCTACTCGATATTCCACAACCCAAGGCGGTACCACCCGGGTATCCTCAAGGGGTTCCGAAGAATTCTGAGGCCCGGGGGTCTCCTCGCTATCCACATGGGCTGGGACGACTGGGTGGGCACAGAAGAGAATTGGTTAGGAGGAGGAGCTCGAATGTATTGGAGCCACTATGACAGGAGAAGAAACCTCGCCATGATTCAAGAGGCGAAATTCAGAGTGATACAGTCGAGGACATCAAAGCAGAAAGATGGGACGCACCTCTTTGTGCTGGCGCAGAGGTAGTAAAGGCGAGGCACACCGAACCATATGTACGGCCGAACCGATGCCTAGGACCGGAGCCAGAATGGCGAAGAGAGAGAAGGCAAGAACCTCGGAAAGCGGTCGCAAGGGGCCGAAAATAATCACCCGGAAACCGAAGCCTTCAGACTTCCGCGACGTGATTGAATACTACTACCGATTCTACGAGGAGGTCAAAGAGAACCCGCTCTTTGGCATCGTTCTTTCGCACAAGAGACCAAACATGAGTGACGAGCGAAAGTGGTTCTCTGAACTGCTTGGAAGGACAAAGAGAGGCGCCACAGTAGCGCTCGTCGCTGAAGTAGATGGCCACGCTGTGGGTCTATGCGAAGTGAACGCCATCGGCCGGCCTAGATCAGAAGTCTCCCACAGGGGAGAACTGGGAATAGCGGTCAGTTCTGACTACAGGGGGATGGGGGTCGGGACGGCCCTGCTGCGTTCTGTCCTAGGGAAATGCAGAAAGAAGTTCGAAGTCGTGGAGCTGTCCGTGTTCTCGAAGAACAAGGGAGCCAAGAAACTCTACGAGAGTTTCGGGTTCAGCACCTATGCAACACGGCCCCATTCTATCAAGCGGGGAGACGCATACCTCGACGAGGATCTTATGCGGTTGGAGGTGCTAGCCCCCGGCGGACCGAAGAACCCTATGCGCAGCGACAACGGCTAGACCACG
>DAHVIE010000074.1:0-7937 GCA_027322035.1 Nitrososphaerota archaeon | reverse complement strand
GCCTGCAGCGAGAAGGCCTAGGGCCGCCTGGACGAGGTCCCTCGTCCAGACGAGGTGGTAGCCGCCCTGGTCTTCGTCCCCCCTCACTTCTCCCCATGGGATAGAAAGCGAGGCTATCACAGCGCCAGGGTATGACTTGTCTTCGTGTGCCAGGATAACGCTGTAACTCGTGTGGTAGAGGTTGCCGCTGTCTCGGGAATGCGGTTCGAGAGGGAGGATGTGTCTGGTGGGTCTCTCCCATTGGTCCAGGAACTTCTCCTTCTGCGCGTCGAAGGGGGTCGAAAGAGACTGGAAGAGTGCGGTTACGCTCCTATGCAGAGTCTCCCCGAACGAAAGGGCAAGAGTGAATGTGTCGACTGGAGGCATTTCTGCCGTGAGAGCGATGTTGCCGTCTTCCGCGCTCTCGTAGTTCCAGTCCATCTTGAAATCTGACGAAATGTCTGTCCAGCCGTCGCTCTTTCCGACGTAGCCGCAGGACGTCTTCGTGAAAGGGACGCTCGCCCCCATAGCCATCCACGTGCCCTGCTTCTGGGCCACGAGCACCTTCCTCCCCGAGAACTCTGCCGAGAACGCGCTGTTGCCCCAGCCGCCCACCTCCAGGTGGGGTGCGCACAAGGCATAGAGCCTGATATCGTTGCCATCGTTGGTACGCCCCTTTACCTTCCTTCGGAAGGTGGTGTTCTGAAGAAGGACTGGGAGGTGAGGGTCGCCTACGATTTCCTTCATTATCTCGTACCTCCCCTCGGGGTCCGTGTTGGTCACCCTGTATCCAAGGGCGTGATGAGCGAGCCTCTCCACCCTGTGCACGAGTTGCCTCTTCTCTTCGTGGAAGAACGTCTTTCCGTCCGTAACTAGGAACTGCATGTCCCTGAGTTGCGGTCTGTCTATGGTGGGAAAGTAGACCTCGGTTACGATGCCGCTCCACAGTGTGTACCAGAGCTTGCTGTCGGCCGAATAGGCCGTTCCCACTCCGTCCTTGTTCCCCCTCGTCCACTTCGGCTCTATGCCTGGCTCTCCCGGTGCTGGACCGCTCATCCGGATTCGCTCCCTCCCCTGCTATGGCGGGCTGCCCTCGTTAGTCGTCACCTCTCTTCTCCATCTCTCTACGCATCCGACAAGGCCTGATTTCAGCTCCTCTCCAAGAAGCCCCTTCCTCCTCATGTCTCTCAGCCTGTCCGCCAGGACCATGGAGCGGACGACGTCCTTGGCCCACTTTTCAAAGTCTCTCCTTGCCATATGGAATTCAAGGGAATGCAGCGGCACCGTGTTAATCGCTTCGAGGAACTCGTCTATGGACGATGCCATTCTACCTGTATAGGCCCCGAGAGACGTGTAGAAGTAGAACGCCTTCTCCCTCGGCACAGCCACTATCCCGCTGACCACCTCCCTCTCCTCTATGGACATGTTCGGCCATATCCTGCTCCCCACTTCGACCTTGGTTCCTCTGCCTATCCTGCAGCCCTGGCCCACTATCGACCCACTGACGGTCACCGCATCCCCTACCCAGGCGGTCTCACCGATGACACTGGAGTCAAGCTGGGTCGATGTCCCTATCGTCGTCCCCTCAAGCACCACGCTCTTCCTGATGACGCTGTCTCGTGAAACGACGCTGTTCGACTTTACCACGCTGTAGGGAGAGACGACGACGCCTCTCCCGAGCCTCACCCCGTCCTCGATCAGGCTCGGCCCTTGGATCTTGCACCCTTCCGACATCTCGACTCCTTTGCCCAAAAGGGCCCCCTTCCTATCTCTGTCTTCCACGCTCATGCCGTCGAGCACCCAGCCTATCGCCTTTAGATAACCTGACAGGCTCCCTATGTCTGCCCAGAACGAGCCTGACACAAACCCGGAGATCGTCTTCCCCTCCGCCATCAGCGCAGGGAACAGGTTCTTCGCGAAGTCCCACTTGTCGTCTGCTATGTAGTCTGTTATCTCGGGCTCCAGGATGTAGAACCCTGTGCTCGCCAAGTTGCTCTTGACCTCCTCTGGTCGCGGCTTCTCTTGGAATCCTGTCACTTGGTCGGTTTCGCTCACGACGGCGACTCCGTACTCCGCAGGCCTCTCGACCGGTGTCAGGGCTATCGTTAGGTCCCTCTCCGCCCTCCGATGGAATTCGAACATTTCATTCAGCGGAATCTGGCTGATGGTGTCGCCCTGGGCGACAAGAAACGTCGAGTCGAGGAGATGAGCGGCGAGCTTCAGGCTTCCTGCTGTGCCAAAGACGAGCCCTTCGGGCAGGACCACGTATGTGACGCGTACACCGAATTCCGAACCGTCCCCGACGTACCCCATTATCTGGTCTTTTAGGTAACCGACGACCATTACCACGTCGTTGAATCCCTGGTCAGAGAGATGGCGGAGGAGGTAGTGCAGCGACGGCCTCGGCCCGACAGGGAGCATAGGCTTCGGCCTCGTAAATGTCAGCGGCCTCATCCTTGTCCCCTCACCCCCGGCCAGGACAACCACGAGCAACTATCGGAACTCCCACATCTTGGACAAACGATTTGCGACTTTGCCAGCTTCTGATGAAATTTATCACTTTCGCATCCTAGACGCCCTGCGACGGAATACAATGCGAGTTCTTCCCGGCTTTGACCACCGATTGATGAATCGAGCCAAAAGGCTACGCTTCTATTGGGATGACCTCTTCCTGGCGCAGGACCTTCGAGGCATACTGCAAGGCGGCGCGGATGTCCCCGCGACCCAGGTGGGGATACTCTCTTAGGATCTCGGCTTCGTTCATCCCGGAGGCCATGAGATCGACGACCAGGCACCACAGGGGTTCGTGCCCCCTCGATCACCGGTTTCCCTCGCAGCACCCTGGGATCGACTACCATCCGCTTGAGCCGCGCGTCCAAACTGAGAGCATGAACCTCGCGCTGCATATAGGAACTCGAGGACGGCAGTGCGCTCAGGGCAGACCTCCGTAGGTCGAGCGCGACAGCGATCACGAACGTTTGCACGAGCAGGGAGTTCCTGGACGAAGTGGGGTGATGGGAACCGTCGCTGATCAGGATGGGCCGTGCTATATCTGCGCGAAGGACCTCTTTCCGACTGTCAGCTGTGGCCCTGGGGGACGTTGTTAGCTCTGATGGTCATGGTAGAACAGCTCCCGACCAGGCTGTCCACTGATCCTCTTCGCTCATCTAATTGTCTGCAGCTGAGGATGCGTCGGAGGCGGGGAGCCGCGGTTTACATGTATACGGGTAAAACATAAATCACTGTAATACTCTGCGTGAGACGATGGCCGTCGTCGCGAAGGTCTCCAGCAAAGGTCAGGTGGTGATACCAGCCGAGTACAGGAAGAAGCTGAGGATCACCAGGTTGGTCGTAATATCCGAAGAGGGGGGGAGGCTAGTCGTGGAGCCCACTGCGTCTCTCGAGGACGCGTTCGGCGTCGACGGAGGACGCATGACCGAAGTGGCAAGGGAGATCTCCATGGACAGGCGAGCCGAAGTCGAGTCCCAGCGCACGTAGCTACCTCTTCGACGCGGGGGTCTTCGCCCTGTACTTCGCCGGGAGGGGAGAGGTGAAGCCGTACTTCGACAGGGTGTCCGCGGGGAGGGCTGCGGGCATGGTCTCCGACGTGAATCTGGCGGAGTTCTACTACCAGACGGGGAGGAAGTTCGGGGTGCAGACCGCCGACGCCAGGCTTGGCCTCGTGAGGAGCTCCAAGATAGTCTCGGTCCCCACGGACGAAGGGGCCGTGGTCTCCGTAGGTAGATGGAAGCTCAGGCGCCCCGGCCTGTCCCTCGCAGACTGCTTCGCCCTGTCAGCCCTGGAGGCGAACGCCGAGGTGCTCCTCACGACCGACCCTGTGCTGAAGGAGGCGGCGGGGCGCAGGGGCGTCCTCTTCGAGGTCTAGGGAGGCGCTCAGGCGGCGTCAATGTCGGCCATGATGGCCTCCATGCAGGCGGGAAGAAGGTGGGCGGGCAGGTCCGCCGGCGGGCCCGTCCTTGGTTGTATCTGAGACGGGGTCAGGCTGCTCGGGTTCATACGGGTCCTGGCCGCCCGTCATTTTGTCGATTTCGCCCCGCCTAGCCTTGACGTAGAGCCCCTTGGGGTCCCTCTCCTCACAGACCGAGAGCTGTTCCCTGACGCGCGCTTGTCTGCGAGCATGCGCTTCAGAGTCTCTAGGTAGTCTGAGACCAACCCCCGGGCCGCCTCGGCCTCCATGTAGGCCCAGTCGAGCCTTTCCTCGAACGCCTTGGCCAGGAGGTACGCCTGCTCCATGTCGGCCGGGGCCTTCCAGTGCTTCGCCGACGCGAGCCTCTTCAGGACGAGGTCTTCGACCCCGATTATGGTCGCGGGGCCGTAGTCCGTGGTGATGGTCGTGGTCCTTTCGGCGGAGCCCGCGAGTTTGCCCCCGACCATGTCCACCGCCAGTCCGAGCTCGTCGTTCACCCAGGCCCGCAGGCCCGTCCCGAGGTCGAACTTCCATGCCTTCAGGACAGGCCCGAGCGCCCTGGGCTCATGGACCACGTCCATGTCCCCCGTCCGGAGGACCCCGTCGAGGTACACCTCGACGGCGGAACCGCCCACAAGCACCGGTCTCGCCCCCCGCTTCGGCAGGGCCGAGGTCAGCAAGGCCATGAACCTCACCTTCCGCTCCGTGGGGTCTTCTGTCTGGAAGATGACCCTCTTCGCGGTGCTATAGGCGAGCGTACTCTCTGACCCCCACCTGCCGGTACTTCCTCGCGAACTTCCTTCGGCCGAGGGCGGCGAGGCCCTCGAGCTCGCCCGGCAGCCTGGTGGGTTTGGCCAGGGCCCCCCGTGCTGGCGTTCCGATGAAGAAGTCCGGGACCCGCCGGAGCCCGGCCCTGAACCTTGACGCGCGCTCTACTTCGTCGTTCCACCTGCGGTAAGTCACGACCCTGGATGAGAGCTTAACCGCCAGCCGCTTCAGGTCGTCGTCCGCGAGCTCGTACTCCGTCCCTCGGCTCCCCCTCACTCGCCTGAGGAGCCCGGCTCCGGCCAGCCTCTTCGCCTCCAGGTAGGTCTTCGCGACGTTGATGTTGTACTCCTTTGCCACGCGGTAGGGGGTCAGCGGCCTCTCCGACAGGGCCAGCGCCTCCACCAGGGACTTCCTGGTCGAGCTCCCCAGCAGAGTCTCGAGGGCGTTCACATCGACCAAGGGCTGCCGGAGCCGATAAAAGCTTATCCCTGTAGGATAATATCATACATCCCTCTGCATGGCCCGCCTTGGCGTCCGTGGTTGCTCGGGCTACAGCTTTCCGAGGCGCCTTGCCGACGTCCTCGGACGATATGCAACGCTGCTGCAAATGGATATATATAATGGTGTGCAATATCGTCGCATATGGAAAGGTGGAGCCCCTGGTGGAGGGAGGATGAGGACCCTACCGTCGAGGCCTGGGAGAGGAGCCCTGTGAAATGGGTTCCAAAGGAGGTGGCCAAACTCTCCCTCGACCCGTTCTCCCTGAACTTCGTGTCCGGACCCCGCCAGGTCGGGAAGACGACCCTGGTGAAGCTCGCCGTCCGCGACCTGCTGCTGGCTGGGAAGGACAGACGTTCGGTGCTCTATCTCTCGTGCGACGAGCTCTCCGACCACAAGGAGCTGGGTGAAGTGCTGGACGGCTACCTGAATTCAAGGAAGTCGTGGAGCCTGCGCCGGTCGTACATCTTCCTCGACGAAGTGACGTTCGTCAGCGAGTGGTGGAGGGCGGTGAAGGCCAGAATCGATTCGGGAGCGCTCCGGGGGGACGTGGTCACGGTCACCGGTTCGGCCAGCATCGACCTGCTGAGGCAGAAGGAGTACTTCCCGGGCAGGAGGGGGCGCGGCGTGGACCTGACCCTAATGCCCCTCGACTTCGCCTCCTACCTGGACGTCCTGTCCCCCGGCCTGAAGGAGAGGAAGACAGCCCCCTCCCTGCTGGACGTGGGGGAGGCCATGGGAGCCAACCGGCTCCATGCGGGGGAGATGGGGAGGCTCTTCCTCCAGTACCTGGAAACAGGGGGCTTCCCTCTTTCGATGCGCGAGATGGCGGAATCGGGGAGGGTCACGGCCGCGGCCAAGTCGCTCCTGGACGGGATAAGAGGCGACTGGGTCAGGGCAGGGAGGAGCGAGGGGACGATGAAGGAGGTGGTCCGGTGCGTCGTCGAAGCGCGCGGGAACCCGGTCTCGTGGCTCGGCCTGGCCAGGGGGGCTTCGATCGGGTCTCCCCACACTTCGCGCGCCTACGTGGAGACGCTGCGCGACCTCCTCCTGTTGACGGTGCTGGAGTTCATCCGGCCGGACGGCCAGGTCGTGCCGAGGAAGAACAGGAAACTGCACTTCGTCGACCCCTTCGTCGCGAAGACACTAGCTCGATACGCCGGAGTCGATGCCGACGAGCCAGCGGTGGCGGAGGGGGTGGTCGCATCGCACATCGCAAGGCCCTGCTCGGCGTACTACTGGAAGAACGGGAGCGAGGTCGATGTCGTTTCGCTGGAAGGAAAGAAACAGGTCGGGGTCGAAGTGAAGTGGGGGTTCAAGGCCGCACGCACCCCCAGGCACCTGCACGACTGCTTCGTCCTCGACAAGGCCAAGGTCCCTGTCTTCCTCGGCTCGCTGGCCGTGACGCCGACGTAGTGCTCGGGCGTCGAGCCTGCGGGCAGGCGGGGCAGAGGCCACAGGACTTCGGTGGCGGAAGCCGTAGATGCCGAGCTTCCCCGGGTTCTTCCCTGCCATCATCACCATCCAGGCGGGAGTGCTCCGTCGGCAGCCTGTCCAAGTCGACTGAAATCCCTCAAGCTGACCTCTCCCAGCATCTGGCGGTCTTGAGGCAGCAGGGGCTCCTGGAGACGAGGAGAAAAGGGACTACTATCTTCTATTCGGTGAGCGACAGCCGTATCGTGGAGGCATGCGACCTCGTCCGGGAGTGCATCGGGGAGAGGCTGCGAAGGGCGCAGCTTGTCCTTGCCGCCTCTCGTTGACCCCTGCGGCGGGACATGGCGAATCCAGGCAGTTCGCTTAAAGCGAGTCATCTCAGGGCGTTAGCCCGTGGCCGTCGACATTGACGCCAACAACCTGTTCGTTCTGATCTCGGGCCTCCTTGTCTTCACCATGACCCCGGCGGTGGGACTCCTGGAGGTGGGTGAGCTGGGGGAGAAGTTCTCAAACACAAGCCTCCTGAAGACCATGCTCATCACCGGAATCGGCTTCGTCGTGATGGCCGTGGTGGGGTTCAATACCGCCTTCGCGCCTACGATCGGAAACGGGCTGATTGGGGATCCGTGGTACAGCCCCGGGTTCTTCCTCGGGGGGTTCTCAGGGAGCAGCTCAGGTCTCCTCTCGGGGACATGGTGGTCCATGGCTCCGCAGTATTTCGCGACGGGCCTGACCACGGGGACCTACTTCCTCTTTGAAACCGCATTCGCCACTGTGACCCTCGCCCTCGTCGGAGTAGTCGTGCTGCGGAAGGTCAAGCTCGAGGTCTTCGCCTTCTTCTCTGTGATCTACTTTCTGGTGATCTGGAACCTTCCAGCGGCCTGGATCTGGAACCCCACCGGTTGGCTCTACGCGATGGGGATGAGGGATTTCGCGGGCGGGCTGGTGGTCCACGGGGCGGCCGGGGCCGCGGGGCTCGCAATATTGGTCGCAGTCTGGCAGGAAGAAAGGAGGGCGGGGGTCAAAGAAAGCCCCCAGGCTTCCATTAACGTCAGCCCAATCTGGCTGACCCTCGCCATACTCCTCCTCTGGGTAGGGTGGTTCGGGTTCAATCCGGGGAGCGTCCTCGCCTTCAACAGCTCCGCAACGACCGTCGTCCTGACCACGTTTCTGGCTGCCTCGACCAGCTTCCTCTCCCTGATGCTAGTCGTCTGGTGGAGGACCAGAGCGAACCCAGGGCTCATCAACATGGCGAACGGAGTGCTCATGGGGCTGATAGTGATCACCCCCGTCGCGGGATTCGTCAGCCCGGGGAGCGCCATGATACTCG
>DAHVIE010000026.1:0-5716 GCA_027322035.1 Nitrososphaerota archaeon | reverse complement strand
AACTCGTGCACGTACTTGGACTTCGCAGCTGGGTCAAGGCCGACCTGAGACATCGCCCTGCTCGTCCTGTCCGCGATGTCTCCCTGGTCCTTCATCCCCGACCCGATCAGGGGCTCCGACACTATGTCTTTGACGTGGAGGCGGGGGTCGAGGCTGGAGTACGGGTCCTGAAAGACAATCTGCATGTACCGCCTGAGTCGGCGCAGCTCCGACCCCTTCATCTTGAGCAGGTCTGCCCCTGAGAAGAGCACCCGCCCTGCGCTCGGCTTCACGAGCCTGAGGAGGGCGTATCCGAGGGTCGACTTACCGCTTCCGGACTCGCCTATCACGGTCATGACCTCCCCCTTCCTTACGGACAGGTCGACGCCGTCGACCGGCTTGATCTCTTTGTGCACGCTCCCCAGGAACCCAGTCCTGAGCCTGTAGGTGACCGAGAGCGCCTCCGCCCTCATCACGTCTTCAGTAGAGGTGGCACGCGACAAAATGGTCTTTCTCCGCTTCTTTCAGCTTCGGGTCTTCCTTCCTGCACCTTTCCATGGCGAACGTGCAGCGGGGGTTGAATTTGCATCCGGCCGGGAGGTTCAGGATCTCTGGCGGAGAGCCTGGAATCTGCTCTATCCGCTTCCCCCCCTTGAAGCCTGCCGGGATCGACCCGAGCAGCCCCTTCGTGTATGGATGGAGAGGGTTCTTCAGGACCGCTTCGGTCGGCCCTATCTCGACAACCTCCCCGGCGTACATGACGGCCACCCTCTGGGCCACCTGCCCCACCACGAGTATGTCATGAGAGACGAAAACAACCCCGGTCCCTTCATCCCGGCTGAGGCCGAGCAGGAGGGAGAGGACCTGGGCCTGCGTCGTGACGTCTAGAGCGGTCGTAGGCTCATCGGCGACGAGCAGTCGGGGCCTGAGGAGGAACGCCATGGCGATCATCACCCGCTGCCGCTCACCTCCAGAGAGTTCGTGAGGGTACTTGGAGGCTGTCCTCTCCGGGTCGCTCATCCGCACTTGACGGAGGGCGTCCACGACCTCCTTGGTCGGAGGGGAGGACCTGTCCGGAGAGATAGCGAACCTCGGGTCTGGCCCGCGGGGAACGGCCATCAGGTCCGAGCGGAACATCTCGAGCCTGTAGTGCTCGCCGCGGGACCGGACGGCCTCGGCCAGCTGGTCTGATATGCGCATGACCGGGTTCAGGCTGGTCATCGGCTCCTGGAATATCATCGTCATCCCGACCCCCCTGTACAGGTAGGCCTGCTTTTTCGGGAGTTCGACCATATCCCGTCCAAGCACCTCGACCTTCCCTCTTGCCCTCGCATTAGCCGGGAGGAGCTTCATTATCGCCAAGGCGAGGCTGCTCTTCCCAGAGCCGCTCTCTCCGACCACTCCAAGAACCTCCCCTGCCCCTACCGTAAGGTCGACCCCGCGGACGGCGCTAGCCCACCTGGACTTCGTCAGGTAGTCCACCCAGAGGTCAGAGATTCTCAGCGCGTCTTTCATCGCTCCCCCCTCAGCCTTGGGTCGAACACGTCTCTGAGCCCCTCACCCGCGAGCGAGAAGCCGAGCGCGAGTATCATAAGGAACAACCCTGGGAAGAACGACCACCACCAGTCTCCCGGCAGAGCGCTGAGCCCATCGTAGACCATCCTTCCGAGCTCAGGAGTCGGAGGTGCCTGTCCCAGCCCGAAGAATGCGAAGACAGAGTATAGAAGGAGGACCGTCCCCATGTCAAGGGTCGCGTACACGGCGACCACCGAAGCCAGGTGAGGGATTATGTGGGTCCTTATGACTCTGACCTTGCCGAGCCCGGAGGCCTCAGCGGCCCGCACGAACGGCATCTGCTTCAGTGTGATGACCTCGGCGCGGGCGAGCCTGGTGTAGAACGGCCACCCTACTACTATCAGGGCGAGCTCGCTGTAGTACACCCGAAGGCCAGTCGCCTGTGCTCCCAAGATGGCCGATATCGCCAAGGCGAGGACGATAGAAGGGAACGCGAAGAAGAGGTCGGTGACCCTGAGCACCAGCTCTTCGACCCACCCTCCAAGGTACCCCCCGAAGGTCCCCAGGAGCAACCCGATGGCCACACTTGCGCCCACGACCTCGAACGGGATGGCAATGTCTACTGGGAGGGCGGCAAGCACCCTCGCGAAGATGTCCCGCCCCTCCTTGTCGGTGCCGAACAGGTGGGCCAGAGACGGGGGGGAGTTGTTGGAGCTGCCGAAGTTCAGAGAGTATGGATCGTAGCGGGCCAAGAGATGGTAGGTCGGGGGCCAAGCGGCCAACAGCGAAAGCGCCAGAAAGACCGCCAGGATCCCCACCCCGACGATGGTGGCGGGGTTCCCGAAGACTATGTCCATGGTGACGGAGGAGCCGCTCCTGCTCAGTATCCCACCCTTGTCCTCGGGTCGAGGAAGCCGTATCCGATGTCAACGACAAGGTTGCTCAGGATGATGACGACGGTGATCAGCACGAGCGTCCCTATCAGCGAAGGCGTGTCGAAGGTGATGAGGCTCTCGGCGACGTAGTACCCCAACCCGTAGTAGCTGAAGACGGTCTCGACGACGAGGCTACCCGCCACAAGTCCGGAGAACACCACCCCCATGAGGGTGAAGGCTGGGAGGAGAGAGTTCCTGAGGGCATGCCTGAAGATCACCGTGGTCTCGCGGAGCCCCTTGGCCCTGGCTGTGCGGATGTAGTCCTGGTCAAGGACGTTGAGCATCGACACCTTCACGAGCCTGACAATCCCTCCGAACCCGAAGAGCACGAGAGTCAGTATCGGCAGCACCGCGTGAGACACCGCCGAAGCGAACGCGGGCCAGTCGCCTACGAGAAGCGCGTTCAGAATCGGCATGTTGTCTATCAGCCAGAATCCTGTCACCTTCCCTGCAAAGGGGTTGTAGAACTGGAACTTGGGGGTCTGCACCGCAAGGATAGGGTTGATGGGCTGGGAGGAGGGGAAGGTGTGGGTCCCGTATGCGAAGACAAGGAGGAGCCCGAGGGCGACGAGGAAGGGAGGAGCACTCCGCACGGCGGTGTAAGTCACTTTGATGGCGTTGTCGACCACCCCGTTGGGGCGCATCGCCGACACCACTCCGAGCGAGGTCTCTAGGGCCAGCTTGATTACGAATGTGATGATCGTGAGCTCCAGGGTCACCGGAAGGTATTCCTCGATCAGCGATATCACAGGTTGCTGATAGAGCGGAGATATGCCCCAGTTACCAGAGAAAATGTTGGCCAGATAGTAGTAGAACTGGACGTACCATGGACTGTACAGGTGATACCGCTGGGCGACCAATGCGACCTGGGCGAAGGTGGATTCGGGACCGGCCCATATCAGGGCCGGGTTGGGCGCCGCTATGTTGGTAAGATAGAATATGATGAGGAGTTCCCCGATTATGACGAAGAAGGAGAATAGTATCCTTCGGGCTATGTATGTAGCTAGCCCCAAAGCCGCTTCCTAGGTTAGGGTGGCGTAGAAGACACCCAGCAGGGCCGCGTTCCACGCGAATCCCTGGAGGCTCGTAGCGGCCACAGTGTACCCAGAGAAGTCATCCAGCCATACGTACTGGGCCTGCGCCTTGTAGATGCTCGTCATGTTATTGTAGTACTGCTGCAGCAGCGTCGGGTTCGAAGTGTGTATCGCCTCGGAGATGAGCTGGACAATCTGAGCGTTATTGAAGTAGGCAGGGTCGCCGTGGTGACACCTTGCCGGGCAGTTCCCGAGGTACGCTGACGGGTCCGACGGCCCTACGAACACCACGGAATTCCCCGCGAGTTGCAGCGCAGGATAGTTGGGGGAGCTTGCCGCGTTGGTCTCATCCTCTATGATGGTGGCGAACGCCGTGGGCGCGAGCGTCACGTGGACCCCTATCACGGCTAGTTGCGACTGGATTATTGTAGCCTCCTCCTGGTCGGCGCTGCTCCCTGCCGTGAAGATCAGGTTGAGGTTGGGAAGGACCTTACCCCCGCTGTTCTCCACCGTGCCGTTCTGAAGCGTCAATGTGAATCCCGCGTGCACCAGCATCTCAATGGCTGTGTTGTCGTTGGGGGTGTATCCCGGAAACGTCCTGTTGTAATAGGCCATTGCCGGGTCGAGCGGGCCTACGTAAGACGCGGCGTACCCCTTGTAGACGTCATTCTGGATTTGGGTGGCGTTGATGCCGTACTCCAAGGCCAGTCTGACGCCTGTGATGTTGTACGGGTACTGGTAGGCATCTATCGCGAGGAAGTCGATGGTAGGAGTCGGTCCCCAGTTATGGATCGTTATCGTGGGGTAGCTGCTGATCTCGGAGAAGTCGGGTATCTCCACCTGGGATATCTGGGCTACGTTGTTCTGTATGTCGCTCACCCTGATCGCCTCGTTCGACTGATAGTCGATTGAGATCGTCTTGATCGCCGGCAGCGTGAGCCAGACGCTCCGCTGGGCCGCAGGGACCTGCGAGGCCCAGTAATGGGGGTTCGCCGACAGCACCACGCTCGAACCTCCTATGGGGCCGTCGAGGGTGTAGGGACCCGACCCCAAGGCATTGTCTGTGACATAGGAGTTCGAGGTGTCTATCTTAACCCCTCCATGGGCGTCGACGAAGACGGGGTCTATCGCATCGCCGAGGCCGCCGGAGATCACCTGAAGGAAGTCGGCGAACGGGAAGTCCAGGTTGATGCCGACGGTGTCAGCTCCCGTAACCACCACGGCCTGGTGGGGGTACGACATGATGGTCTGTATCGTAGAGTTTGCCGCGTTGAAGTGTGAAAGTATTGAGGCCAGGTCTTGCGCTGCCTGCTGGTTCGCAAGATTCTGGTTTGTCGAGGAGAACGTGTACCCGCCTGCCTCAAGCGCCTGCTCCGCGCCGAACGGCAGCCTGATGTTGCCCGTCGTCGTAGACGTGACGTTGCCCGTGAACCCGGCCCCTCCGTCGACGGCCAAGACTTGGCTGATGTAGGAGGAGATGCCTCCGTTCAGTATCATCGTCCTGTAGATGGAGAACCAGATAGTGCTGGCGTTGAGTGCGGTTCCGTCGCTAAAGGCCTCGAAGGGCCAGAGGGTGAAGGTGTAGTTGAGGCCGTTCGTCGGGACTGTCCAAGACTCGGCCAGCACCCCGACGAAAGATGAACCGCTCACCCCGTTGTAGAACACCAAGCCCTGGTACACGTTCTGCAGTATCTCCCCACCTGGGACGTCGTAGCTGGTCGAGGGGTCGACGCTGACCGCAGAGGGGATCTCGTCGACAGTTATTGACGCGGGAGCCTGGACGGTTGACGAAGGCGTGGTAGAAGTGCCCGACTTCAGGGCCGGGAGGGCCAAGAAGTACCCAGCCGCCGCGACCACCAGTATTACAACAACAGCCAGAGCAACGACAGTCGTCGATATTGCGCTGCGCTCTATCCGCATCCAGTCCATAGTCGTGCGATGGTCAACATATAAACAAACGTGGCATGTCCATATGTGTACATACGTCCCCGTGACTTTCTATGTAGCCACGCGGAGCGCACCCCTGGCCGGGCGCCTAGAGTGCGGGCTGAAGGGGGCGCGTTGCGGAACGTCGAAGAAACGCCGGGCGGTCCCGCCCCAAAGACTTGGCGCGGGAGCGACGGCCCAGTGACACTCTAGCTTCGCCTGAATTCGAACTCGCAGAAGCCGTCTCCGCATGCGAGACACTTGGACTCTTTGCTCGTGAACCCCTTCCCCCAGACGGCATCCATTACTGCTGTCATGTGGCCCCGT
>DAHVIE010000012.1:0-2353 GCA_027322035.1 Nitrososphaerota archaeon | reverse complement strand
TATCCACAAGGTTAGATATTGCCTGCCCCAGCCTTTTCTTTCCCAGCTGTCCCGGGTAGTCGAACTCAATTCTTTTTCTGGTGTCGAGGAATACAGAAGTTTCTAGCGTAATCACACCGTTCTTTTCTGACGCGTGCGCTATCCAACCTCTTCCTTTGCCCCAGGGGATATGTATGAACCAGGACTTCCCGTCTTTGTGCACCAAGTCAGAACCTCGGTTCAGGACGTACGGATCGCCCGTCTCTTCTTCGAGGATTCTCTTTATGGTCACCGCGTCAACTATTTGGTCCTGTTGCACTACCTATCTCCTTTCTGTAACTGAAGTACTTCGTGTATATAACGCCCCTGCCTTCCTTGTAGGACCAACTAACCTCTATGGCCAGCCCGCCGACAACAGGCCTCCCAAGATTACGGCCCAATTCACCAAGCTTCTCCTTACTCTTTCCCAAAGCTTCGACTTCGTGCATCGCCTCAGCCAATCCTTTGGCTGCCTCCAGCCAATGCTTCACATATACAACTACCGCCTGTTCCTTCGTTTCACAAATCAAGTCTGGACCAGTACTCTCTGAAACATGTTTTCCGCTAAATATCGGGTTCCCAAAAGGTTCACTCGAGATTATGCCGAATTCAGACTTCCGAAGGGCGTGCTCTGCAACTGCCTGGCCAATGTCTCCGATATGGATACGCCTCTCTCTTTCTGATGAAGCCAAACGCCAGTATTCCCAGGCTATCGCTCGATTTTGGGGCGACATTTCTATCTTCACCAGCTGAGCTGAGAGGCTCAGAGGTCTATCGATACCCAAGCCCGCGGGATCAAGTTCTATTTTGTGTTCCTCAAACGATTGGCGTTCGAGTCCGCCTTCGCGCGGAACCAGTTTGATGTGAGGGAACGGCTCGTTCGAGGTCCTTCTATATTCCAGCTTATACAACCCTCCTTCTTCACGGATGGATTCTACCGACGAATGGTCACGTAATCGGAAGTCGAACTCGGTGGACGATTTGGCAATCTTCACTCGTCCTACGCCTTGAAGCTCTCCATCAAGAACTGCTTTGCCCTCGCGAGTTCTGAGGACGAAGCTGCTGAAGCCAAGTTCTTTGTCTCTTACCCCAAGTGCCAGACGTCCATCATACACAACCAGACGAGTATTCTCTAATCCTTTGGGTGGGCTTCTGTTGTACCCTTCTGCGAATGACTTAGGGAGAAGATGCTCGATCCTCTTGATTCTAACTCCCTCCCCGATTTCAGCTCCCACGTGGCGGAGGTCTAGGTAGGTCTTCTGCTGCCCGGCCGTGTGATTACAGTAGATGACATAACCCCTTGCCTGTTCCTTCTCTCTAGTCAGCTTAACTTCGAACACACCTTCCTTTATGCTGTCAGGAAACTTGGAGCCCGGCACAATCAGCATCGGCGATCCCATGTGCTCCACAACTCGTCGAACAACATCAGGCTCGCTACCGCGCTCCTCGCGAGGCGCCACATCCACCCCTTCAGGAGGTGGGCCTCGCCCCTGTTGAATCACCACAAGGTGACTGCCCTCTTGGCTATAGCGCACCACCCCGCCGACGGCCTGATTGAGAGGGAGAGGTGTGCTTCCCCTTTCCTCAACCACGGCAGCATTATTTTCTTTGTTACGCACTGATTCGCCAGACCCAGAAATCGAAACCGCAATCGGGGCGAATACCTCTTCTGTTTGCAAACGCTGCAAACCCAGCGTTTCCGCCCCCTCGTCCCTCTCCCGTCCAGGGCCTGCATGCTCAACCACAAGCACTTGGTCGTTGTTTCTGGTGTAGCTCTCTGACTCTTGGGAAGGCTTGGCCTGTTCGATTACGGACGGCTTGTCCAGCTCGACTTCCACGTCGCTCTCCTGGACGGGCTTATCTGGTTGCTCGGAAGGCTGGGCCTTGCCATCGGCAGGCGGGTCCTTGGCGCCGGCTCCTGATTGGTCGCCCTCGACTCCATCCTTCCCCTTTACATCCGCTGTCTCGGTCGGGGCCCCATCAGTCCCTTTCTCCTGACCCTTGCCTTCCTTGCCGGGCCCTGCCTCAGCCTGGGTCTCGCCAGTATCAAGCTCATCCTTCTCTGGTTCCTTCCCTGCCTCAGCCGATTCGCCCTTCGCATCGCCCGCCTTCTCCCCCTCCTCACCAGCCTCACGAGGCCCTACGCCCTTCCCGTCATCCTTGTCCGCCATCCCCTCCCGCCACTCCTCAAGACTCTCCTCGTCGACCCCGTCCACACCCTTCTCCATCACCTCCTTCCTGAACCCCTCCAGGTCGTCGCCCTTCGACCCCTCGCCCTCATCGGGCGCGTCCGACCCTTCACGCACGGAGCCCCGCCTCCAACTCCTTCCTGAAC
>DAHVIE010000010.1:0-9789 GCA_027322035.1 Nitrososphaerota archaeon | reverse complement strand
GGACGTCAAGAGGGCGGTGAGGGCCCTCGAGGGCCTCCAGGTGTCGCTCTTCCCTCCGGCCGGGGAGCTGATGGACATCTCCGCCGAGGTCGCATTCACCCACGGGCTGTCCTTCTACGACTCGACCTACGTCGCGCTTGCTATGGCCACGAAATCGACCTTCTATACGGCGGACAGAGAAGTGGTGAAGAAGGTGCAGAAGGACTGGGTGAAGCACATCGGCGCGCTGGGAGAGTGAGCTGCCCGTGGCCAAAGCCTGTGGACTCTGCTCCGAGCTGGGTCGCAGTCTCGCGCCCTCTGAACTCGCGCTCATGCCCTTTCGCAAAGGATGGGCCTAACCACCGGCCGAGAGCTGGGCACCCTCCTGAAAGCCGAAACGGGCTTTCGGATGGATGCCGCCGTCGCCTTCATCACCGTCATGGGCGGTCGTTTCCTCAGTCGTCTACGTCGTGGCCTTCCTCGCCCATTTACTGCCGGAGAAGCTGCAGTGGGTTACATGCTTCCTCTGAAATCGAGTTCCTACCGCCAGCAGACTAGCCGTGCCAGATCCTTCTCCACCCGGCGGCGGGTTGTGCAAAGCGGGGTGGTGCCCGCGTGCTCCCCATCACGTCGGATTTCCTGAGCTTAACCTGACGCGAATCTCTCGACAGCCAGCAAGGCAGTCAGCCCAGCGGTCAGCAGGACATAGATATCAGGGGATAGGTCAGGAGTGGGGAGGGCAGATGAGACTCCTCGTGACGGGCGGCCTGGGCTTCATTGGCAGCAACTTCATCGCCGGCGCCCTTCGGCGGGAGGACGTCGACAAGGTGGTGAACATTGACAACCTGTCATTCGGGGCGAACAGAATGAGTCTCAAACAATACGAACGCCACCCAACATACAATTTTGTGCGAGGCGACATAAACGACACACGACTACTGTGCCGCTATCTCGACGAAACGGACGTCATGTTGAATTTCGCGGCAGAGACGCACGTCGACAGGAGCATTTCTGACCCTCGGGATTTCGTCAGGTCCAACGTACTAGGCGTCTATTCAATCCTAGAGTCCTTGAGGAAGGCAAAGGATGATGTCAAACTGATTCATGTCGGAACCGACGAGGAGTATGGGGACATCGTGCATGGTTCATTCAAGGAGGAGGATAGGCTTATCCCATCTTCCCCCTACGCCGCATCGAAGGCCGCCGCGAGCATGCTGATCCGTGCTTATCACCGGACCTACGGCCTGAAGGCAATCATTACCCGGTGCACGAACAACTTCGGCCCCCATCAGTCCCCTGAGAAGCTCGTGCCCAAGACGATAATTAGGGCGGGGTTCGGCCTCAAGATTCCTCTCTACGGAAAGGGGAGGAACATCAGAGACTGGGTCTATGTCAAAGACCACTGCGAAGCAATAGACGCTGTCCTGCGGAAAGGGAAATCTGGGCAAGTCTACAACATCAGCTCGGGCGTCGAGCTTGAGAACTTTGAAGTCGTCTCAGCCATCTTGGAACTGCTCGGGAAACCGTTGAGCTTGATTGAACACGTCGAGGACAGACCAGGGCACGACCTTAGATATAGCCTCGACAGCTCGAAGATAAGAAACCAGCTAAGCTGGAAGCCGAAACACTCCTTCCGCAGAGCTCTTGCAAAGACAGTAGAATGGTATCTGAAGAACGAAAACTGGTGGAAGCCTCTTACTGATGAAAGAGTCCTGCATCCGACCCCTTGGAAACTGAGCTGGTGACCCGCATGAAGCTTGTTATCACTGGTGCTGGTGGCCTTCTTGGTTCGGCGCTCCTAAAGAGCGCGAAAGAGTACGAAGTGTATTCTTTCTACAATCAGCACCCGCCCGCTTCTGGCTCTCTCGTCCACGTCGACCTCCAAAATCAGGATCGGCTTACAGACGCGCTGCGAAGGGTCAAGCCTGACGTCATAGTTCACGCCGCAGCCCTTACAGACATCGACAGGTGCGAAAGAGAACGCGACCTGGCCACAGCTGTGAACTACGAGGCGACAAATACGATTGCCAAATGCGCCCGTGATTTAGGCGCATACCTTGTCTACGTGAGCACAGACTACGTGTTCGATGGTGAAAAGGGAATGTACAGAGAAGACGACGAGCCCGCGCCAATCAATTTCTACGGTCAGACGAAGCTGATGGGAGAGCAAGCAGTCGGTGAGCTGTTATCAGCATGTCTGATAACCCGGGCAAGCGTAATCTACGGTTCGACCCCCTCTTCCGGGAAGGTCAACTTCGCGCTGTGGGTACTTGGCGCTCTGAAGGAAGGCAAACAAGTCGCTGTGGCCGCGGATCAGTTCGTCTCGCCCACCCTGAACACAAACCTGGGAGAGATGATAATGGAGTGTGTTGAGAAGAGGTCGACCGGCGTCCTTCACCTTTCAGGGGCAAGCAGGCTGAGCAGGTTCGACTTCGCAAGAAAGCTGTGCAAGACATGGTCATTGAATCAATCTCTCATAAATCCCGTCGAGATGAGGAAGATGAACTGGCTCGCTTCGAGGCCGAAGGACAGTTCTCTCGATGTGACGAAAGCCGGAGCCTTCCTCAGAACAGGACCCACTTCGATTAAGGAGTCATTGCATACGTTGAAGGAGGAGTTTGATTCTAGGGAGGGAACGGGGTAGTGTCCTTTACATTCGAGACAACCTCCCTGACGGGGTTGATTCTCGTCAAGCCCAAAGTCTCCGAGGACAATCGTGGCTTCTTCATGGAGACCTTCACTAGAACCGAGTTCAGTCATGCAGGTGTGAACATTGAGATATTCCAGATCAACCACAGCAGGTCTGCACGCGGGGTGCTCAGGGGCCTTCACTTTCAGGGTCATCCCTACGAGCAGGCAAAGCTTGTTCGCTGTGTCAGGGGAGAGGTATTTGATGTCGCAGCTGACATCAGGCCGGATTCACGGAGTTTTGGGGGGTACTATTCGATCAACCTCTCGGAATCGAACAGGCTGATGCTCTACATTCCAAGTGGCTTCGCCCACGGGTTCCTTGCTCTGAGCGACCCTGCCGAGGTCGAGTACGCTGTTGACAATCCCTATGCACCTGACCACGAAGGCGGGATAGTGTGGAATGACCCAGACTTGATGATAAGGTGGCCCATCCGGAACCCCGTGCTCTCGGAAAGAGACAGGAAATGGCCAAGACTGAGAGAGATAAAAGACTCTATGCACATGCCGTAGCCCGCATATGATTTCGGAGGGCCTTAATCGACTACATTCGTGGGAGACGCTGTCATGAAGGGCCTCCTCCTCGCGGGCGGCCACGGCACACGGCTCCGTCCTCTCACATATACGGGCAACAAACACCTTCTTCCGATTGCCAACAAGCCCATGCTCCTCTACGGCCTCGAGCACCTGAAGAGCGCCGGAATCGGAGAGGTTGCCGTAATTCTGGGGCCGATAAAGGAAGGTGTGGAAGAGACGCTCGGGGATGGCTCCTCGTTCGGAATAAAGATAACATACGTCGACCAGCCCGAGCCAAAGGGGCTTGCCCACGCAGTACTAATCTCTGAAGACTTCATGGCGGGCGAACCCTTCGTGATGTACCTCGGTGACAACCTACTCAAGCAAGGCGTGCAGGATTTCGTACGGGCTTTCGATAGGGATGGCGCAGATTGTGTAGTCGGCGTCTCGCCAGTCAAAGACCCCTCGCGATTTGGAATCGCAGAAATTGATGAAGGAAAACTGGTGCGATTGGTCGAAAAACCAAAAGAGCCCAAGAGCAATCTTGCCCTAATCGGGGTCTATGTCTTCGGTCCGGCCATTTTCGACTCTGTGAAGAAAATCAAGCCGAGCTGGAGGAACGAACTCGAGATAACTGATGCGATTCAGAGGTTGCTCGACGAGGGAAGAAGGGTGCGGGTCCAGAAGGTCAATGGCTGGTGGAAGGACACGGGAAGGCCGGAGGACCTTCTTGAAGCTAATCAATTGGTCCTGTCCGATCTAGAGGGGAATGTCGAAGGTGAGGTCTCCGAGGACGCCCAGGTAACGGGCAGAGTCGCTATAGGCAAGGACTCCAAGGTGCTTGAGGGTTCGAGAATTCGCGGACCTGTGATAATAGGCAAGAACTGCTTGATAGGGCCAAACGTCTACGTCGGCCCGTACACATCGGTGGGCGATGAATGTCTGCTCAAGGACACGGAGGTGGAAAACAGCATAGTGATGAACGGCTCAAGAATCGAAAGCGGCAAGAAGATAGTTGACAGCCTGATAGGAAGTCATTCGACGATTTTGAACAGCGACGCGACCCTGCCCAAGGGACAGAAGCTAATTGTGGGCGAGAGGTCTGTCCTACAGATTTAGACCCTGTCCCAAAAATGCGTCGATTGCCAGGATCCCTTAATTCGCTGGGTGGCGCGCTTCCCGCCCCGCCTCGACACGGAAGGTGGATGAAACACCGCAAGGCAGCTGCCGACCATCAGGCGCATCCCAGACGAGGTCTAGTCAGAGATGGCACCGCCTCTGAGAGAGGAGAAAAAGCCTGATACGCGCGTGGGTGGGGCCTTCGCGTATCTGTCGAGCGATGACCCCATTTGTAGGCATCTGCTCACACCGCGACGGCCGCAGGGCGACGGACGAAGGAAAGCGCCTCCGGCCGTCTAGGCGTCCTGCTGCTTATGCGTGGTTGGTCTTCAGTCATCCTACAGAGGCTATAAGAGGCACATCCTGACGCGAGCCAATTCCAGGCCTCCCAGGTGCGCCCTCGAACGCACTTTCCAGCCTTCACGAATTCTCTTCATGAGCGGCGTTTGTGGATTCGTATTCCATATTCCGGCGGGACTTCAACGGGACCGAGAGGGCTGAACCACGCGTCCAAATTCCAGTGACCAGAGGAGACTGGCGCTTGCTGTTGGTGTCGCCAGTGGTAGGTCCCGGTTACTGCATGAGCAATTGCAGGTCTAGCCGGCTTCAGGGAGGCCTGTATTCTTCCCTATCGCTCGGTCCTTGTTTGAAGCCAATTCCGTCTTTGAAGCCCCGGAAGAGCCCCTTCAGTTCGGGCAGCCCGATTTCGTGCCTCCTTTTCACGATACGGATCAGTGTCGTCAGCGGCAACGAAAAAGCGAGCCCAACGAGTTGCGCTATTTTCCTCTGATTTCTTAGTAGCAGAAACAGGTTTCGTGTCATGTAGTATTGCTTTATCCCTGGGAATCTCATCGAAGTGGACGATGATGCATGTCTGACGAAAGTCTCGGTAAGGCACGACACCAGGTGACCGGCATCCTTCACCCTGATGGATAAATCGATATCTTCGACGTACATAAAATACCGTTCATCCATGAAGCCGACTTCTTTCAGCGCTTCAGCCCTGACCATCGAGGCCACCAAAGGTGCGAAATCGACACGCGGGGAAGTCCCGCAAACATCCTCAAACCTCCTGCCGTTGGCGTTATGGAGAGACAAGCCAAACCAGCCGTTGAACCGGTCTCCCGCGCTTTCGACAGAGCCAGAATGATCGAGAACCACGGGACAAAGCAGACCCACCTTAGGTCTCTTGACCATCTCTGCGACCATCTTGCTCACGCACCCCCTTTCTAACAAGACGTCGTCATTCATGAAGAGTATGAAGTTGAATCCTCTGGAAAGCGCTAGCCTGGCTCCCACATTGCATGCTGAAGCGAATCCGAGATTGGACCCTGTGTTGACGAACTCAGACGTAGCTCCTTCCCGCACCACCTCTCTTCGTTTCTGCCGACCGTTATTGATAGCCAGAACGAAGAGGTTCCTGTAGGAAGAATTCAGGACCTCGTGGGCGGAAGAGAGAATTCCGTTCACGTTCTCATATCCAACTATCACAGCGCACACAGAGGGCTCGCCTTCCAACGGTGGAGGTTTATACGGGGTTTATTTGAAGTGAGGAATACGTCCGCGTCAAGAGAGACAAATCGACTTGCCCCAACTACGGAACCCTTTAGCTCGTGCTTTGGACGTTCGATTCCAGCAAGAGTCCCTTGCAAAATTTCGTTTCGAATTGTCGAAGAGCGCTGCCTCCACTAGGTCGAGGTAAGCTAATTGAGCAATTTAGACAGAGGAAACGAGAACACAATAGTAGCCATCATAGTCTCCTATAATCCGCCGCCGAAAGTAGTTTCGTTGTGCCAAAGTCTTCTCGCTCAGGTATCGCGCATTGTGGTGGTTGATAACGGGTCGCACATGGACAACGAGAACCTGCTCGCGCTGAGGAATATCAATAAGCTTGACTTGGTTCTCCTTGGCAGAAACTTGGGTATTGGGTTCGCGTTGAACGTTGGCGTTCGGAGGGTGATGCCGGAGTGCAATCCTGAGTTCATCCTGTTCCTAGACCAAGACTCTGTTCTGCCCGATGGCTCGCTCTATTTGGCTCTAAGTTTACTCCGCCGGGACGAAAGGGTCGGGCTAGTACACCTTTCGGAAGGCCTCGGCCCAGCCGAAGCCGAATTCAAAGATTTCGCCATTACGAGCGGCAGCGTTGTTCGTTCCGGAATCGCCAAGGAGATTTGGTTCAGGGAAGAGTTCTTTATGGATCAGATTGACCATGATTACTGCTACAATCTGCGCCTAAAGGGGTACAAAGTCGCGGAGATATCAGCGGGAGCCACATATAGCATCGGCCAGACGAAATCCCTAGCTGACGTTCCGCGGCCCAGAAAGATGCTTTGGCTTGCCCTCGCTCGCGTTTCTAGACGGCCGCATGGACAGCAGATTCGCTTTGAACCTGGTTTCAGGGTGCATTACGTGACGCGTAATTCGTTGATTCTCTTGAAGGAGCGCAAAATAAACATACGTTTCTTCCTTTGGCAACTCCTTGACATGCTCATCAGATTATATATAGCAAACGGCGTCAGAAGCTTGGTCTATCCCACGGCCGTTGGTTTCGTCGATGGTCTCGTCGGTAAGACGGGAAGAGACGAACGCTTCCTCCCTTGACGATTGATCCGACGTGGTTGCAAGGAACTGCAGAATAATCCTTCGGGCCGTTGAACGGGACAGCCTGCATTCCTATTCGTTCCTGGAACCAACCGGCACCGCAACAAGGGTAATCAGTCAATCCCACCCCTGGCTCTTAAGAGCCCGAAGGCGCCTCCCTCGGACTCCACCCTGAACCCGTTACTTTCTAGTATTCTGACCAATGACGCGGCTCCCGCATGATATTCAATGCAGAGCTCCTTTATGACTTGTAACATGTTATCCGAAGGGCTCCGTATAACAGTATACCCGCAGCCTTCGCAGTCCATCTTCCAGAAATCTATGTGTTCGACACCGTACTGCCGTACTACAGCTTCAAGTGTGACGGTTTCGACCTCTTGGAAACCGTCAAAGCGTACTGTTCCCTGTGCTGCGTCTTCCGGCGTCAGTGTGTTAGCATTTGAAGAGCCACTTGATGTCACCAAATTGGAGCGACCTGTTTCGTCTGATAGCGCCATCTTCAATGGGACAATTCTCCCAGTCAGTCCATTCGCTTTTATGTTTTCAAGGGCGAGCTTGAACGACTCGGTCTCCGGCTCAAGACCTATGACTACCCTGGCTCCCCGTAACGCAAAGAATATGGAAGAGTCACCATTAGACATGCCTACATCGAAAACGACTTTGCCTTTGAAGTCACTGCCGTAATCATGCCTGACGTAAATCTCCGATAGATGTCTGAAATCACCGCCTCTTCCAAACCTGGTCTTGATTCTGGCACCTTCTGGTGACTCGAGCAAGAGGATTCCCGGATCACCATTGATCACCTCAAATCCGTGGGCTAGTAGACCGACCAATAGGCCCAACTCAGTGACGGTGGGACGTTTGCTGTTGGCTTCGTTTTCCTTTCGCATTACAGGCTGCCGAGGGTTTCGACCGATCAAGAGAACAGACAACACGGCGTACCAGTTGTGAAGCCGCTTGAAAGCTGCTCTAAGCTCGTCAAGATTGCGATTCAGCCTAGACAGTCTGGCACATCCTCCAGTCCTTTCACCCGTCTCATGGCAGCATGAGCACGATTCTCAAATGGTCCCCTGGGGCAATATCAGCATTCGCTCTCCTCCATTCCCACTTGGCACCCCCGTCAGAAAGGCCTCGTAGAAGCCGGACCCGCACTAATGAGTAAACCAAGATTGACCTTCCGGACACCAAAATAGAATACAAATCCATAATGGTAAATAGCCAAGACCCTGCGCTGCATGTGGATGAGAGAGCCTATCAGCGCTTCAGCGGGGCTCGACCTAATCCGGAGCGGTTCGAGACGTAGGCAGAGAGAGTCGCTTCTGGTCGTTTGCGCGTACAACGAAGCGAACTCGCTACCGTACCTGCTAGACGCTGTTTCTGACCACGATACCTTGGTCGTTGACGATGGGAGCATCGACGGCACTCGCAAGGTTGTAAGCAGGTCAGGGGCTGCCTTGGTGGTTCATCCCACGCGCCTTGGAAAGTCATTCTCGCTGCAGGACGCCCTGGGGTATGCAAGCTCGCAAGGTTACAAAGTCGTCATCGAGATCGACGCCGATGCCATCCCCGGGTCCAGGGCGGTCAGCTCGTTGATAAAGGCGGTAGCGCGAGAAGATGTGGGAGGGGCATCAGTGTGGCAGGTCCCTATCGGTCCCAGGAATGTTTCCTATTTTCTTGACGAGTTCATCTGGTCTATGCTGAATCACGGCAAGCGCGCCCAGCAGGCACTTTCCGGCTCGTGCCACACCGGTGGAGTAATGAACGCCTTCAAGATTGACTACGTCCCACGAGTTTCGGGAGCCATCAACGACGATGAGCAGATTTGTATCGCGCTGAGGAGCAGGAGATTAAAGACCGTGCTTGTCCAAGATGCGGTGGCCTATTTTGACGCATCCTCTTCTATCGGTCATATCATGCAGCGACGGCGGAGGATGGTTACAGGACACATGGTCTACTCCAAGAGCACGGCTCCCAGCATGGATGCAACTGCACTTGGCATGGCGGTCTTCTGGAGCATCCGTGAAAAGCCGAGCCGGCTACCCTGGCTAGTGCCAGCGGTAATGCTGGAGTTGGTCTCCAGACTGCTGGCGTGGAAAGACTCTCGTGACTCTGTAGCTCTGGAAAGAACCAAGCACTGGGTCACCACCTATGAGAAGAACCGTATTAGCGATATTCGCGATAGCAGCATCCGCTAGGGCTGCGGTCTCGATCCTTCAGATAGCCTACGGGATACACTCGATCCCTGGGCTGTTTACTGTGAGGGTCTGGGACGACTTCTACTACTATTACGGAGGACAACTCAGCTCGCTTAGCCATGGACTGTTGCCTTACAGGGACTTCGCCTACTCATACACGCCGCTGTTCCTCTACCTGCTCTACCCATTCTACGCCATCGGAGGGATACACGCCGCTGCCATACCTATCGTGCTCGCCGACGCCGCGACGGCGCCACTCGTGTATCTGATAGTCGGCAAGAAGGCGGGTGGGAGGGCGGCGGCTCTGGCGGGAATCGGATACGCTCTCTCCCCCCTCATGCTCTTCGAGGAGGGATACCTGTGGTTCAGCAGCCAGCCCGTGGCGTTCTTCATGCTCCTCAGCATCTACCTCCTGTACGAAGACAAGCTGACGCTGTCTTGGGCAACCTTCGCCGTCGCGTTCCTGGTCAAGCAGGAGGCGATATTCATCCTGCCGGTCTACTTCTTGTGGGGCCTGAGGAAGGACAGGCGAGCTGCATTAAAGGGAGTAGGGATATTCGCCCTGATCTTCTTCGCCGTCTCACTGCCGTTCCTTGTGCTCGCGCCGGCCAAATACATAGCGTCAATCAGCTACTCGTTCCTGCCCAACCCTGTCCAGCGCCTCGCCCAGGCCACGGCCAGCACGCAGGCT
>DAHVIE010000011.1:0-5235 GCA_027322035.1 Nitrososphaerota archaeon | reverse complement strand
CGGGCTCAATGACCTTGCGAAGTGACCCAACACCCTTGTTCACTTTCGCCCAAGACTCTCCCAGCGGCAGAGCGCCGGAATCCGACTTGGCGTTATGAACCAACCAACGGTCAAGCACCAGCCATGATGAGCGACAACTTTATCGAGCGAGTCCACGCCTATTCGAAGTGGCTGCTTGGCCTTGAAGCTGAAGGCCACGTAGTCGTGGAGGAAGCGCCGATTGTCCCACTTGAGGCGCCCCGGATTCGCATTATGTCACGTAGAGGGGCTTCCGGTCGTCCTCCGGGTAGGGTTCGTGGTTGAAGTATTGGAGGCCTGAGTTCGTCGTGATGCGCCCGCATCTCAGACATCTGACCAGCGCGGGTCTGTCGCCGTAGTCCACCACGTAGTGCTCGGTCTTCAGCCTGCAGCGCTCACAGTCCAGCTTCACAATCTGCTCCCTGAGCAACGTGCCTGCGCCGAGTCTATTTTGCTGTCACGCTCCCCTAAAACTCCTTCGCGGAGGAATTGAACGGTTCGACGTGTGTCAAACGGCGTCGACTGGCACTGATGTGGTTCCTAGCTTCTTTCTCAGCTATGACCTGATCATCGTCAGGAGCATCTTGAACTTCGTCACCGCCTCGACGGAGTGCGGCTTTCCAGCGGGAAGAATTATGCCCTCCCCCGCCTTCATTCTGCTAGCCTCCCCCGCTACCGTGACGAGGGCCTCACCATCAAGCAGGTACAGCAGGGCATCATAGGGATTAGTGTGTTCGCTCAGACCGTCTCCTTCGTCGAAGGCGAAGAGTGTGACTGTGCCCGCTTTGCGGTTGATAATTGTGCGGCTGACTATGGCGCCGGTCTGGTAAGACACCATGCCCGCCAGGTCCTGTTTCTGGCCCGGCGCCCACCCCTTGTCTTTCACTCTGGCTTCCTCTTCCATGTCCAACCGCACCCATCCGGAGAGAGTAAAGTCCTTCGCTTCGAATCCCTTCCATCCCTGTTGTTCGGTGCCTGAACGTTCTTCCTAACCAGTAAGGGGGCGGGTCCGAGATTCCTAGACCCAAGAATCGAGTCCACTGTATAAGGAGCGACCCGAGGAAATCGCATGATCGATGAGTGGAATGGCCGCAATCGAAGCGCGTCTGGATGTGTGCCCGAACTGTCGCAATCCAGTAGACCAGTGCGACTGTGTCTGCCCGTTTTGCGGTCAGATTGGAGAATGTGACTGCGCCATAGGTCCGGGAGTGGCCACCGGAGGATAGTCCTCCACGTACGAGTTTGGGGCCGTCTAAGTCTCACCGCTATCAAGTCGTCTGCATAGATACCTTCGGTTTACCGAAGAACCTCACAATCACAATCAACGCGATGATTCCCATGCCTATGCCGGCGACCACGTCCCCGAACATCCTAATCCAGACCAACTGCTGAACGACGGGGAGCTGCCAGAAGCCTGCGTCACCTATCGGGGCGAAGATGGACTTCGCGAACCAGTAGCCGAAGCTCATCTCGTTACTGAGGTGCAACGCTCCCAGAGGGAGCAGCGTGATGAAGGCCTGCAGGTAGAATCCGACCCCCATGATTACAGCCCCAAGGCTCGCCAGCTTCAGGTCCCTGTCCGTCAGTTTTCCGACAAAGACAAAGGCAACCACCCACATCAGCATGTTTGGGAGCCCGTAGGCCAGCGGAAAGGCCAGGTGAGTGTGCGCCATGGTCGTCTGCAGGTCGTGCAAGTAGTAGTTGACGTATGGAAGGTTGAATAGTCCTGCTCCCAGGCCGACGGCGCCGATGCCCCCGCCGATGCCGGCCACAGCCACGAATGTAACCAGCGTCCTCTGGAGCTGGTTCTGAATCCGGCTTCTTCTGAGAAGAAGCAACGCATAGACGAGGAGAAAGCCGAGAGGAATTGCCTCGAGAACGCTTGTCACCGATCCGAAGTACATCCAAATTACCGGCTGTCCGCCCCAGTAGAAGTGGTGGGCGGTCCCGAGCATCCCCGAGGCTATCTCCAGCGCCGCATCCGACCCGACTATTGCTGTAGCCAGCTTGACTGGGAAGAGCCCTGTTACGACCAGCAGGGTCGCTAGGATTGTGACGACAATCGCAGGCCAGAAGCCTTCTACGTAGGAGTGGATGAAGGTCCACCTGAAGAACTCGTCAAAGGAGAAGTTGGCGAAGGGTTGCACGACCGGGAGGGCGCCGATGAAGCTCCCCACGGCTGTGCCGCCCAGCGCTATCGAGAGCACCCCTGCGAAGGGTCTGAGCGGCGCCGCGGCCTTCGAATAGGCGCGTACGAAGAGGTAGGAAAGGTACGACAGGATGGCGGCTATCATGATTAGCCAGAAGGTGCCCATCACTGCGACGTCGCGGCCCTGGGCGCCGAAGATGAACCACCAGGGTGCGGGGATGTACTGGAGGTAGCTCAGCCAGATTCCAAGCAGAGAACCTGCTCCCACACCCACTGTCAACAGGATTATCCCGAGCGTCTTCCGTCTCGAAAGCTGGACCCCGAAGTAAGGAAGGGCGAAGAGCGAGAAGGCGGCCCACGTCAGGACTATCCAAAGGGTCGCCAGTGTGTAGTGGAGCGCCCTTGCAACGTTGAACGGAAGAATGGACGTGAGGTTAACGCCATAGAGTGATGTATCCGCGTAGAGGTGCATCGTGTAGGTCCCCAAGAGACCTTGGACCCCCGTAGCTACGGCCGCTATCACCATGCCGACCAGGGCGGTCTTCTGCGCTGGCGTGGTTGAGGGGAGAGGGATTGGCGCCTTCGGCTCGTTCCAGTACTGGAGGAGCTTCATGAAGATGTACGCGGCCACCGGCATAATCGCCACAAGAAGGGCCACCAACTGCAATATCGACGCGTAGGTCACGTTCGATGTCGGCTGGAGAATTCCTGGAACATAGGGGAAGCCGTTCGTGTACCCCAGCAACGAGATGAGGCCGGACCATGAGAAGTACGCGGTCAGCTCTTTGACCTGGGTCTGGTTGGTCACCAGGTCTGGCTTGAGCCCTATTGCAGAAGAGTTGGAGCCGAGATACACGCTGTAGAAACTGATGCTTTCGTTGAGCCCTTCCCCGAACCGGTCGCTCACGGTGATCGTGTTTGTCTGGCTGTCGTAGGATGGCTTCATCGCAGAGGCTACCTGAGGGATTGTGGTGACGTTGTTCGATTCCGGGAGGCCGTAGCCCTTTGCGATGGATCCGGCAGCAACCTGGAGGGTGTATGACGTGAAGTCGACTCCATAGTATCCGCCCATCCCCTCGATTGAACCATAGTCCATCAACCCGTACTTCTGGCTGAGCTACTTCCCCTGCACAATGTCCCCGCTAGTGAAAAGCGTGGACCCGCTCTGAGTCTTGACGGTGTTGGGTATAGGGGGGACGTTAGCAAGTGTATAGGGTGCCATGGCAGCGTAGGTCAGATAGGCCCCGACTGTCACTAGGAGGACGACCACTAGCAGGCGGTCTGCCACGGCTGGTCAAACCATCGGACCCGAAAGGCGCACTTAATCGGGACGTACGATTCTCAAGAGTGAGAACCGGCTCGCTACGAAGAGGATTTTGAGCCGCCCCAGGGCTTTTAGGCACTGAGCATGTGCGGAACGGCGACCCCTATGAGATAACCCAGGAACGCGGAGACCCCGCCAACGGCCAGAACCTCGAACCCGCTACGAGCAAGAGCCATCCGCACTACCTTGCCCTTGATCAAGCCCAGGGAGAACAGCGCCAAGACGGTCACAATGAGTGAAATCGGCAACGCAAAAGAGACGGTCCAGAAGAGATAGGGCCACAGAGGGATCGAGGCTGCCGCGGCATAGGTCAACCCGACCACCATGGAATCCTTGCCAGCTGTCGAAGTATCTTCATAAGAAAGGCCAAGCTCCTTTTCCACCTTCGTTTTCCTGAATGACGACCCTGATTTCGCGATTCGTTCGCTCGCGACTCTGGCATCCTCTCCAGAAAGCCCTTCATCTTGGAGGAGCATCTCTAACTCGAGACGTTCCACCTCCGGATGGTCGTTGATTTCTTCCTCCTCGTCACGTATTTCCGTCTTGAAGAGCTGGTTCTCGGCTTGGCTCGCCAGGAACGCGCCGGTTCCCATGGATAACGCGCCCGCCGCCAGCTCAGCCAGCCCGCCCACGATTACGATGGTCGAGCTCACGGCCGCCCCGGCCAAACCAGTTACAACCGCCAGTGGGACCAGCAAGCCATCTTGGAACCCTAGAACAATTTCCCTTATCCGAGACAGTCTCGAAATCCGCTTTCTCTCACCGAGCACGCTCCCTCGGAGAGCCTCGCCAGAGGTTGGATGCGTAACTCTCGACTGATACCTAGAGGCTGAGCGTTCGGATGGAACCATATCAGGAATCAGGTTTCGCAGGCGCATCGTTCAGGCCTAACTCGCAATGATGCTTAACGTCAATTCCTGAGAGGGCTTGGCGGGACCGATGACCGGTACTTCACTTTGCTTCATCATTGCCGCGATATCTTCAGGCGAAGGGAGTGAAGTGATGAATCCAAAGTGCCTTGAGCGCTCTACGTACTCGTCGAGTCTGTAGCCTTCTTTTTCCTGCCCCATCCAAAGATGCTTCTCTCGTCCCTTCATCATCCAATAGTGGAAGGTGCAATACTTCATCTCGGTCCTCTTCCACTTCTCTACAGGGGTGTGAACTTGGAACTTCAGGCAGTCCGGGCATTCGGCCTCGGCCCGCAGGTCAGTCTTCCTCAACTCGTTCACTTCCATCGGTCTCCGACTCCCAAGCCCAACTCTGCCGATGTGTTGTCCATGGCTCAGAACCTGACTGCCTTACCGGCTCTGTGATAGGGAATCGTGCCTCGAGAGTATGCGCGCCTGCTCGCAGGAGGAACAATTACGCAGAGTTCCGAAAGGATGGCATCTATGTCGGAAGCGAACTGCTGAGATGTCTCGGGTATCATCTCCCGCTCCGCGTACTGCCTGAAAGAGCGCGTCAGTCGGCGGTCTTCGTCGGCTAGCCTGAACGATGCCGTCCTGATCAACGTGTTCTTTTCCCTGGCTATCTGCTCGCGCATGAGTGCCATGTAGTCGACGGCGTTGCGGACGAACATTACCCTACAACCGTTCGCGTCTAACCTCTGAGACGAATTCCGCATGTCGCGAAGCAATATGCGGGCCAATTCGTGCCCGTCGTAGGCCTCACCGATCGCAGGTCCGATATCACACTGGGACTTGGATTCACAGCCGTCTTCGAGGCTTGGGATGAAAACGCTCTC
>DAHVIE010000079.1:0-12952 GCA_027322035.1 Nitrososphaerota archaeon | reverse complement strand
CATGTTAAGCTTTTCATACGTTCGGACGGGCCCCGAGGGCCGAGAGCCACCTGAAACCATCCATCATAGTCCATGGCGGGGCCGGGAGCGGGAGGTACGTGAAGGACGACAAGCGGTACGGCGGGCTGGAGGAAGCGGTGGAGGCGGGGCTGTCGGCGATGAAGAAGGGGTCAGGGCTCGACGGGGTCGTCGCTGCGGTGAGGAGCATGGAGGACTCGGGGCTGTTCAACTGCGGGAGAGGGGCGTACCTCACGGCCGAGGGGAAGGTCGAGCTGGACGCGGCCGTCATGAGCGGAGAGGGGCTCGCTGGGGCAGGGGTGGGGAACGTGACAAGCACCCACACTCCGGTTACCTTGGCGAGGTGGGTGATGGAGAACACGAGGCACGTCCTCGTCGTAGGAAACCGGACCAGGGATTACGTCAGGCTCGCCGGCCTGGAAGTGGAGGAGCTCACGCCCTCGAAGCGCGTGGCTGCGAGGTTCGAGGCCCTGAGGAGGGAGGCGAAATACTCGGAACCCCTCCGCACGGTCCGCAGGTTCGAGGCGGGGGACACGGTCGGCGCGGTGGCCCTCGGGTCGGACGGGGTCCCCGCCGCGGCGGTCAGCACAGGGGGGACGTGGATGAAGCTCCCCGGGAGGGTGGGTGACTCGGCGATACTCGGGGCGGGCCTGTTCGCTGACTCGGGGCTCGGGGCATCCTGCGCCACCGGGACAGGGGAGGAGATAATCAGGGTGGGGCTCTGCATGAAGGCGTGCGAGTTCATGGGCGCGGACGACGCCCAGCGCGCGGCAGTGAGGGCGATAGAGCAGATCACGAAGGTCAGGGGGAAGGGGACGGCAGGGATAGTCACCGTGGACCTCAAGGGGAGGGTGGGAGGGGCTTTCAACACTGAAGCGATGGGTCGGGCGTGGTTCGACCCCCAGAAGGGGAGGGTAGTCGCTGCCGTCGGACCGGACCCTTGACCCGGGGCGATGGGAGGGACAGCGGGTGAATGCGAGGACACCGAAAGGGGCGTGGACCCTGGGGGGGTGAGCGCGGCCGTCACCTTGGTGGCCAACGTGGTGCTGTGAATCGTCACACCATACTACCTGGGGGGCATACCTCTCCGGGGTCGTCCCCGGCCTGGCGCTCGCGATTCACGCCTTCGTGTCTGAGTTCGGGGTGCTCTTTGTCACCCTTGACGTGGGAGCTGCCTTTTTCCAGGGGATGGCGGTGTCCGGCCCCTTCATCTCTGGCGCGGCCCTGCTGAGCGCAGCCTACCTGTGGCTTGTGACCGACGGGGGATACCTTCAGGTCACGGCGGGGGGGACGACGATAGGGCTCCAGTTCAGGCTCCTGCTCTACGTCCTGGTCCTGCCGTCCCTCTGGGCGGCCCTGAAGGCACCGCTGTCCTACCTGGCATGGAAGGGGGCGTCGAAGGAACCGCCCGCCGTCCCCTAGGCCGGGGCGGGCATCCCGACCTTTCGGCTGAACTCGGCGAAACGGGGGTCGCGGACGAGGTCCGCGTAGAGGGGGTCCGACCTTATCACGAACCACCACGAGTGGAGTCTGGCCTGCTCCGACAGCCCCTCGAACGCCAGGTCGAAGTCCTTGAGGGCCACCCCGAAGGCGAGCTTGGCTTGCGCCTTCATGACCTGGTTCCCCTCCTTGAGGATGGCGGCGAAGGCGGACTCTGCCCCTGCGCGGTCGCCGGAGTATCCCGCGACCAGTAGTTTGAGTAGCTCCAACTCCTTTATCGACGGATTCACCCTGACGGCCTCTTCCGTCACGGCCCTTGCCTTCGCGTAGTCCTTCGCCTGCAGGTAGCAGGACACGAGGCCGCTGTAGACGAAGGGGGTCTTCGGGTGGAGCTCCTTCTGGCCCATATAGATAGCGAGCGCCCCCTGCACGTCTCCGGAGACCCTGCAGAGCTCCGCGAGGATCACGTGGTTGACCAGGGGGAGCGGGTCGAGGGACACCGCCTTCCGCATCGACTCGGCGGCAGGGCCGAGGTCCCCCAGGACAACGTCAGCCTCCGCGAGGAGCCTGAGGCAAGCGGCGAGGTTAGGGTTGATGCTGACCGCCTTCTGCAGGTAAGGCCTTGCCTCTTCGAACATGTCCCTGGCCATGCACGCCTCTGCCATGGCAGCGTTCGCCTCGACCGAGTCGGGGGCCAGCTCCAGGGCCTTCTGGGCGGCGGCCCACGCCTTCATCATGAATGCGTCGTAGTCGTTCCCGAACTGCGCCACGATGCGGCAGACGAAGGCGAGCTCAGCGTATGCCTTCACGAAGGTGGGGTCCTTCCGCAGGGCCGCTTCCAAGAGCGAAACGGCCTCCCTGAGGGCGTCGGGGGTAGCCTCGCTCATGACCTGAAGGGCGCGCAGGTAGTCGGTGTAGGCGTCCAGGTTGGGGGGGCGGAGGGGAGTCGCGGCCGGGCCAGGGAGCTTCGCCTTCAGCGCCCCGGCGACCTGCGCGGCGATGTCGCTCTGGATGGCGAAGACGTCGTCGAGGTCCCTGTCGTAGTTTTCAGCCCAGACGTGCCTGTCCTTCGTCGCGTCGATCATCTGGACAGTGACCCGCAGCCTGTTCCCCGCCTTCCTTACGCTCCCCTCGAGGATGATCCCGACCCCCAGCTCCCTGGATATCTCCCTGATCGGCTTTGGGGCCCTCTTGTACTGCATCACAGAAGTCCGCGAGATGACCTCGGTATCCTCTATGCGCGAGACAGTGGAGATGACCTCTTCGGTGATACCGTCTGCGAAGAACTCGTCGTTGGGGTCTGGGCTCATGTTGGCGAACGGAAGGACGGCGACCCTTCTCGCCCATTCGAAGGAGACCTCGTCCTTCTTCTCCCATGGCATCACCACGGCGAACACCTCCGTGGGAACCTCGACCCCCTTCAAACTTTTCTCCCCCATGGAGACCAGGGTGAGGTCGAACTTGTTCCTGACCTGGTCGTAGACCTGGCGGGAGATGCAGACCCCCCCGGGCTGGGCGAGGGGCTGGATCCGTGAGGAGATGTTGACGGCGTCCCCGAAGACGTCGCCGTCGCGATGCACCACGTCCCCCAGGTGTACCCCGATGCGGACGCTGACCCTCTTCCCGTCAGCTGCGGTGGCGTTGTAGCCGTGGAGCGCCTCCTGGATGTCGACGGCGCAGCGGAGGGCGTCCAGGGCGCTGTCGAACTCCACGAGGAAGGAGTCCCCTATCGTCTTCACCTCGCGGCCCCCGAAGCGGGGGAAGACAGGCCTCAGGAGGCCGTTGTGGGCGTCGAGGACCTCGAGGGCGCGTGCCTCGTTGGACTGGGTGAGCGATGTGTATCCGGCGATGTCGGTGAACATGATGGCCGCGAGCTTCCGGGTTCCGACAGACAAAGGGGGTCAGTGGACAAAGGCTGCGGAGGTGATAAATCCGTTGTGGGGACGCGGCCCCACCCGGCCGGCTGGTCGCCAGACCACGGGAGGTTGACTAGTGAGAGTCAGGAAGGAACCGCTATTCCGGAGGAGGGAGCCCGACCATCCTGCAGAATTCTGCCCCCTTGGGGGTCTTCAGGCCGCCACGGAATAGCGGGTCGCTCCAGATGTAGGGGTACCACGCGTGCTCCTTGGCCTGCTCGAGCAGGACGTCCCCGGCGGCGTCCAGGTCCCCGAGTGCGAAATAGATCAGAATGCTCGCGTTCCTCCTCTGGTTCAGCTTCGTCGCCGGGAACGAGGCGAGGACCGCCTCGGCCTCGGCCCTCTTCCCCTGCAGGGCGAGTATCCACCCCCTGTACGCATCCAGCATGCTTTCACCCGGCCCCACTTCGGATGCCTTCTCTATGAAGGTCAAGGCCCCTTCGTAGTCCCCCTTCTGGACTAGGCAGACGGCGCCTCCCACGTACCCGGCGGCGGCGTCAGGGTGCTCTCTGCGCATCTTGTCGAAGATGACGATGGCCTCGTCCACCTTCCCGGAGATCCTGAGCCCCGAGGCGAGCTTCCCAAGGCAGTAGATGGACAGCGGGTCAAGTGACACGGACTTGCGGAGCGCGGTCACCCCTTCCTCGTACCGTCCGAATGTGAGGTGGTTGCTCCCTAGCATCTCGAACGCGAGGGCGTTGTTCGGGTTAATCCGGACCGCCTCCCTGAGGTCTTCGGACACCGCCTCGAACTGGTCGTAGGCGCTGTGGACGTAGGCCATGGCGACGTGGGCGTCGTCCGACCCCGGGGCCAGCTCGAGGGCCTTGGTCCCCGCGGCCCTCGCCTTCTCCATCATCGCGGCGTAGTCAGGGGATGAGCTCCCTAGGTACCAGAGGACACGTGCGAGGGCGGCGTATGCGCGGGCGAACCCGGGGTCGATCGCGATGGCGCTCTCGAGGAGGGCCCTGGCGCGCCTGAGGGAGTGCTCGCCTCCGGTGTTGGTCAGCTGGACAGCCTGGAGGTACATGGTGTAGGCCTGGGGGTCGACCTTCTGCTCCTCCTTGGCCCCCGCCCCGACCAGCTTGAGCTGGAGCGCGCTGGCGACGTTCTCCGCCACCGAGCTCTGGACCTCGAAGACATCGTCGAGGTTCTTGTCGTAGCTCTCGGCCCAGAGGTGGGCTTCGTTGTTGGCGTCGATGAGCTGCGCCGTGACCCGTATCCTGTTCCCTGCCTTGCGGACGCTCCCTTCGAGGAGCGTCCCCACCTTCAGTTCCTTCCCTATCTCTGAGACGTTCTTCTCTTTGCGCTTGTAGTTCATAGCCGAGGTCCTGGCTATGACCTCCAGCCCCTTCACGAACGAGACCTTTGTGATCAACTCTTCTGTGAGTCCGTCTGCGAAGTACTCGTCGTTGGGGTCGGGGCTGAGGCTGACGAAGGGGAGGACGGCTATCCGCCTCGGGTTGAGGACGACGGGGGCTTGTGCGGCGGGGCCCTGGTCCCACGGCATCGACATCCTGAACACCTCCATGGGCTCGGCCACGTTCTTCAGGGTTCTGGCCCCGATGCTGACCAGCGGGAGGTCGACCTTCCCCCTCACCTGCTCGTAGACTGGCCGGGTAACGCAGACCCCTCCCTCTTCGGCGAGCGGCTCGATGCGCGAAGCGACGTTCACGGCGTCCCCGGAAATATCCCCCTGGGACTCGACCACCTCCCCGAGGTGGACCCCCGCCCGGAGGCGGATCCTGCTCTCCGGGGAGACGGAGAGCCCAAACTCCCTTGCGGCCCGCTGGATGTCGTAGGCGCACCTGACCGCGTCGACGGCGCTGGGGAACTCCACTAGGAAGGCATCACCGATTGTCTTCACCTCGCGGCCGTTGTGGCGCGTCAGGAGGGGTCTGATGAGCTTACGCTGCTCGTCGACCAGGGCGAGGGAGAGGGCCTCGTTCCGCTGCCCTAGGGCGGTGTATCCCACCATGTCGGTGAACATAATTGCTGCAAGGCGGCGTGAGCCCTCTCCCAAGTGTCCCTTCAGACGACGCGAGTTCCCCGCAATATAAACAGACCAGACGGCGTCGGGGCGGAAACCGCTTCAAAGAGGAGACCCGACTTCACGGGATTATCTCTCAAGACCCAACCATCAAGCGATATCTGACAGTGGTTGCCAACAGAAGACGAAACAACGGATACATTTCAGACTCGACGATGCTCAAGGCACTGTCTGGCTCAAAACACTTCCTCCGGTTCTTGGGCACGCCAATAACCGAGCACGCACTTTCCGACCTAATCACGAAGACTCGGACACAACATCGAAGGGATGTCTACTCGACCGACGACAGATTGCTGGAATTCGTCACCCAGAAACCGATCAAATCACACGCATCATGGGGCGCTTCCATCAAAGGGATTTTCAAAGCCAACAGATGTCCTCTTCAGGCCTCCTTCAACACCACATTTACTCATTCAACTAAGAAAATCGGTTCGGGACTATTGAAGGCTATCTACCAAAGTGTCTCTCTGGAGGAGCAGAAGCTGATGGAGCTCCAAGCCTACGCCGGAGAAAGACTGGCAGCGGTTTCAAACACTCCAGTCTCACAGTGGGAGGACTTCGACGAGAGGTACACGCTAGTCCACATCAATGCGCAGGATACCAAGGCCAGAAATGAGCACGTTTGCATCATTCCAAGGCATTTGGCCGACTGGCTCAGAGATTACTGTAGGACTACCAAACGGGTGGCGCCGTTTCCCAATTGTAGAACTCTTTGGCGAGAAATTACCGTACAAACTCTTTCCAAATTCGGAATTTACATATCGTCTCACTACCTTCGAAAACGCTTCCACACAATCGCAGGAAAGACCGCAATGCCTGTCAACTCATGGGACTACCTCATGGGAGATAAGCAATCTCACGGACACAACGCTGGCACTTACACACTGGAAGACTTTTCGAACCTCGTACAAGAGTATGACAGATTTCTGATGCCGTTTCTGTCAATCTCTGATCCCAGAGAACCAGATGGTCCATCGGAGCCGTACACAAGCAAACAGCTGGAACGGCTGCTAAATGAAAATCTAAGACTCAGGGCTCAGGTATTGACTTTGACGCGACTGTTAACACGGAGGGCCCTTGCCTTGGACTCTGCTTGACAGTCGGAATGATATTGTTCAATTTGGAGGCCCATGCGAGACTAGGAACTACTCACTTCTTGAACGTCATCATAAACTCCTCCAACAATCTTATAAGGAGCACCCCGGGCGATTCGCTATCATGAACGACGACGAATTTGCAACCTTGAGAGACCTTATGATTCTGCTCCTATTGAAGTCAGGAGTAAGCTACGAAGCCATCGCCAAAGTCACTCAGTCTAACGTCAAGACTCTGCAAAACACATTTCCTTTGAAGACTATCAATAGGAAGCGAGAGAATGTCTGAAAAAGAGGCGTCTGGTCCATCCACAGAGGCTCTGCTGAGAGCCTTGCTCCGAGTGGCGCTGGACGAGCAACGTTCGAGAAACGAAGAGCTTACACTAGGTGATCAGATCCTCATCCTGCAGGATAGCGGGATAGCCCAAGGACAGGCGGCACGAATCCTCGGAATCCCCAGAAATCAGATTCCGTCATATCTGCGGAATGTCGCCAACAAGAAATTACTCGCAAAACTGGTAAACAAGAAGGGAGCCGTTGACCTTAAGGAGGAAGAATAATTGCCCAAGGACCAAACAGAACAGCTTGAAGACATAAAGAAGCTACTGGTTCTCCAACTTTTGTATACAGGAGTAAGCGCTGTATCACTAGCCACACTGCTAGAAATGGACCCTGCTGACTTCAGTAGGGCGTTTCCGGTGAAGAAGCTCCTCAAGAGGACTAAACAATGAAAGAGAACAAAGCATCCGACTCAATGATACGGAGAATGGATGCGATTCTACGGCTCCTACTTGAAAGACTCCGAGAAACAAACGAAGACCTGACTATCGGCGACCAACTCCTCATTCTCCAAGACGCTGGCCTAACCCCAGCCGAGGCTGGAAACGTTCTCGGCATCGAAAGCACACAACTAACCAAGTATGTGAAGGCGGCAAAAAATCAAAAACTGAGGAAGAAGGTAGAGAAAAGGAGAGCAAAGAGCCGAAAATGAGCGATGAAATCAAGGAGCTTCGAAATATCAAGAAACTCCTGATTATGCTCCTAGTACAAAATGACGTGAAAGTAAACGAAATCGCGAAGGCTCTAGGCGTGGACCAGTCTGCAGTTAGTCATATGCTGAACCCGAAGGGCGAGAAAAGTGCCAAAGAAAGTTAAGAAGACAGATGACCGTCTTCTAGACATAGAAGTTCTCATTGCAGCGTTGGTCCTCGGAAGAAAACCAACCACAGAACAGGTTTCAAAGATAATAGGAATCAGGAAGGCCAAACTCATCAAACTTCTTGGAAAAGAGGAAGCCCTGGGATAAGGTGTCAGCTTGGGTGCGGTCCATAGATGAAATCAAGAAGAATATCGTAGAGTATTGCGGAAGCTCTGCGGAGAGGATCTCAATATTAAAAGCCGTGAGAAAGGCCGTAAACTACAAGCAGGTTTCAAAGACAACGGGCATCTACCCGACTACCTGCTCAACGATCCTCAAAGCCATGGTGCCTTATGGTCTTGTGGAAGAAATTGGCAAACGAAAGGGAATCTACAGGCAAACGCCGGATGTCAGAGGACTAAACATCGACTCGGTGGTTCGCAAGGGACTTGCAGCCAAAGGCGGAAACCTTGTCATTAATCGCACTAAAAGTGTGGCAATCAACTTTCCAAGCAACCCGAAAATGGAAAATCCAGGCCTTCCGGTGTCGGTATTGCACGACGCTACGAGAATGCAGGAGGTCTATCCTTACCTATACTTATTCGAGAATTCAGTAAGATACTTCATCAAAGACACTTTAGAAGCGAGATACGGAGCCGGTTGGTGGGACTCGAAGGCATCTAACCCCACTAGACAAAAAGCCGCTGAAAGAGAACTCAAAGACGGGGCAAACCGATGGCACGGAAAGAGGGGGGCACATCCCATATTCTATGTTGACATTGAGGATCTAATCGGGCTGATTTCAAGCAACTTCGTTGACTTCAGGGACAAGATGCCTTCGGTAAAAAGGCCGTTGGAATGGGTTTCGCAGAGAATAGAGGAGATAACCCTGTCGAGAAACATCGTTGCGCACAACAACCCTCTGTCTCAAAAAGACATCAGTCGCCTGAAAATCTACTACTCGGACTGGGTCGACCAGATTCGATAAGGGCGGTGCGCGCGGCTTCGCCCCGCGCACCGGGAAAAGGGCCCGAGGATCTTCTCCCGTACTCTCATCACAGCGAAGGAGCACGCAGAATGACGCTGAGACACAACATTACCCCCTCAGACACCAGAGTCGGCACAGCCAATCTTCGTCAGTCGGGACGAATCTCCCCCATCATCTTGGTCATGATTCTCGTTGTCTCCATTATGTATGGGAGAATGTCCATTTTCCGCAACTCTGAATCGATATCAGTAGGACCAATTTTCCTACCGGAAAGCACCGCATTTGAAACCGTTCTTTCGTTCTTGTGAACCACCCCATTTCGGAGAGAACTCAGCTTCCTCGTAAACAGGACGTCTTTATCGTCCAGAATCCCTTTCTCCTTCAGAATGTCACAAAGGTCTGGCAGGCTCTCAAAGTCAAAGATTCTCTTTAAGGTGCTTCCACTCAGGTTCAAGTGACGCATGACAGAGACCTTCGCCCACCACTCGAACACAGAGCAAAGCTCGACCATTGCGGGACCATTCAATCCTATACTGTACAATAGCACCGGTTGATCGAGCAGAACCCAAGTGATTCCCTCGGTTGCGCCGGCGGCGTACGCTGTTTGTTCTCCCTCCTTAGGGAATTTCAAGTAAGTCTTGGAGTATTCGTCAAAATAGGCCTCTAGTCTCCTAGCAACTTTTGTCTGGTCAACCATCTCTTCAGCATAGTCTAACAAGTCGATCATGAACTGTCCCATGGGCTGCTTCTTCTTCGAAGTCGCGGACCTGCGAATCAGACTACTATCTTTCAAGACACAAACCCCTCAACTCTACAAGCGCCCCAACTCGTCAAGGTACCCCAGATTAATCTTATCCATTCAGAGACGGTTTCTCATTCAGGACTTTTCCTATCCCCCCGCCGGATCTGGTTCCCGCGAGCCAGTCCTCTTAGTCTCATTGCCGCATCAAACATGGCCATCCATTCAGTCCTGACCGCCACTGCGCGATTGACTTCGAGGCTAAATGGGTCAACGCCTCTGACCTCCTCATCAACAGGCAAACCAAACGCTTCAGTATCACCGCAAGCTAAGGCCTGCGCCTAGTAATGAATAGGGCGCAACATCACCGCCGGACAACTATCGTCCGCAAGGGCAGCTTACCACTGCTTTCGCGCCACGTGGCACTCACAATGCCTTTGATTCGAATACGTTCCCCTACGGTCTCGATCTTTCTACTTGGCCAATTTCTAGCTGCCGCCCCGATACTTCCGACCCAGTTTCCTCTTGAACGCCCTCGTGGATGGACGGAAAAGTGCTAGCGACCCCTCATCCAAAGCACGTTCAATTGGGGCCACAGTGCGCATATCAATCCCCAAAGGTTCCCCGTCTTCGTGACAACGCGGAATCCTAATCTCACGCTCGAACCGAGCACGATGAGGCAACTCCAACCCTAAGAACCTCAGCCAAAGGGATCGTCTCTGCCAATAGTACGACGAATACAACCCATACCCCGAATACCGCTTGAAGTTCCTCGTCATCAGCAGCGAGTGGAGGTATGACTTGGCCTCCGTATGGAGGCCAGACGGGAGTGACTTCGCATCCGCGAGCACGTTGTGAATATCCCAGATAGGAGATCGACCTGAATACCAGTTCCTGTGCTCCGTCCGAGATTCGTTGGGACGGTACTTGACATTGAAATCAACGTCGGACGCAGAATGCAAACCGTACATGCCGCTCAAAGCCTCATCCCAGGTCAAGCGGAGAGTTCTGAATCCGAAGTCACCAAGTCCTTCATAACGCGACTCAATCCACATCTCAGACTCTGGATATTCAACTGTATACAGTCTGCCAGTGCTCTTCTCCCAGCCGAATCCCGAAACAAAACCGTGAGTATGATAGTGGTACGCACTGCCGTATTTTTTGGACTCTGGCCCGACACCCAGAGGGTCAGACGATCGCCAGTTCTGGCCGTACACATACATGCCAAGCTCCAAACCCCAGAGCCGAGGCTTCTGGCTGACAAGGTAGTCGTGGAAAAAATCGGAGTTGAAGCGTTTCCAGAGGCCCATGCCTTTGCGGGCTATACGGTATTGATATGACCCGCTAGGAGCAGTCCCTTCGAACTGCCAGAACGGCCCCGCGTAGTCCCTGCCAGTCTTCCTTCGGATGGCCTGAATGACCTCGTAGATCTTGAACACCACCCAGTCAGTATTGTTGTTGGTCCTGCGGTCCGCACAGCGCCAGCAAGCCCAACTCCCGCACGAAAGAGGCTGCTTGTAGACTCTGCTACACCTTGGGCAGATCCTATCTACAGTCTCCCTCATGCAAGTCTGAATATCATGTGCCGCCTTCAGGTCTAACTTCATTATCAGTTCAACTTCAGCTGGTGAAGGAGGTCTGGCTGGGGTGATCGTGCGAACCACGGATGGATTCCACTTCTCCCTCATGGCAAGGAAGTCCAATAGCGGCACATGGGGAGGCGATGCCGTTGAATTAATAGCACGAGACGGGGAAGTTCCCTCTATGCCCAAAAGGAAAGGGATTACCCACGAGGCTCGGGCAAAGCTCATGACGGAACTAAATCAGTATCAACTCTTGCACCCCGAAGGCTGCACGACAACAAGACTTGCTCGGAATCTTGGATGGAGTAACGATGAGGCACAAAAGACGGTAGACGACCTGGCGGAGTCTGGAATGGTCTACGGCGATTATGTCTCAGAGTGGGCCAAGTCGCACCTCAAGAGTGCCGTCCTAGGGAAGGGCGGAGGCTATCTCCTGAAGGTATCGCCGTGGGGAAAGGAGTTCCTTGAGCACTGGGACGAACTTGGGAAGTTGAGCGTGTCGCGTAACCACCACTATTCTGAGGCCGACTTCTGAAGGGCCCGAGTCATCAACCTACGTACTTTATCATCAGAGAATACTAATCTAGTACGGAACCGAGCCCCAACACTCCGATGCCCGACCCCACCGAGCTTGAGATGAAATTCAGGGCGCCGCAAGATGTGAAGCTCCCAGAAGTTGCTTTGCTCACCAAGTCCATCTCCGATCTGTATGAGACGGTTGAAAGCATCTCTGCCCGTCAACATGCGGCGAGCACTCGAGACAGAGAAAGCTACTGGCTAGGTAGGAAATTGGTCATCAAGGAACTCAGATATGGCTCGGATTTGCGCATAATTCTATTGGCTGCCTCAACCGCAATCATGCAGGTTCCCGTATTCATAAACGCGGTTCGCGAACTGAGAGACAGAGAAAGACAAAGAGTAGCTCGTGAGAGACTGGAGAACAAGGAGGCCACGGAGCGCTCTTTGCGCAGGCTGATGAGGGAGAGAGAAGGAGAGGAACTCAGAAGGGCGGTTTCGGCCCTAGCTGATGAACTGGGAATCGATACTAATGAATTGCTAGACCGTGTCGATCCAGTCCTGGAATCCATCTACCAAAGCAGAATTGCTTTTTCTCTCGACGACTCGCCGTACAGGTAGGAAGGACATCGAACACAAACGCGTCTGGGCAAGTCACTCTCGGGTGATTTCGGCTCTGTCGAAATCTGCGGAGTTATCTTCCAAAGCCTGAAGTTCCGGGCCGATATACTGCAGTAGTAGTCCTATAGTCATGCCGTAGGTCTCCTCCAACTGCCGAATTTCATCACCAAAGGTATTCCTTGCCGATTCGAGTAGCTCTCTTACGTCACCGGTGATATGCAAAGTGTTCCAAAAGAGATTCCACTCGTCCTCTGACCATGAAGAGACAAGGTTCATCAAACTGAGCGCATCCACTACCATATCGGTGCCTCGTACCAAGACGTTCAGCTGTGCTCCGGCACTCAGGTTCTCAACATCAAAACTGTACCTTAGCATCAGCAGAACCAGACGGGAATCTGGATAGTGACCCCAATTCCCCCTCCTCCTCTTATCATATGTGGCGAAAGGGTCATGCCCTTCCTTGACCAAAGAGAGCTTGTCGTAAATTCCGGCCAGCGCCTGAGCCAAACTTGAAAAGGCTGACAAGTCGTAATCAGCAGGGCAGGAGTAAAACAAAGACCATCTCGCAGATGGCAACCCACTACCATATCTTCAAACGCTATTTATTCTCGAAAGTGAATCCAAGCACGGCTACCAGTCGTTCGCAACATGAGAGGACGTAAACTCGCCTCTATCATAGACGTTAATGGATATAGAACGTTAAGTTAATTATGAACATGATCGCGGCGAGCCTCCTCTGGTCCTGCGACAATTGTAGGGAAGGTTCTTCGGGGCACCTGAAGATAAACGCGTTGCGAGACGCCGGCTTCACCATGGAGGCCGCGACCGTGCCCGGTCCTTCTGCGGACCCGT
>DAHVIE010000058.1:0-7961 GCA_027322035.1 Nitrososphaerota archaeon | reverse complement strand
CGCTTTCTTCCTTATTGTGTTGACCAGGCCGAAGGCCTCCTCCCTCGACAGAGGCACCCTGAACTGCTTGACCCTCCCGATGTCTCTCGTCTCAAGCTCCTCGGGGTTCTTGATGTTCTTCGGCAAGTCTTCAAGGAAGACCCACATGTGGGCATACTGCGGCTCTCCTGTGTTGCACGACCCCACCCCGTTCCCTACGAACGTCCCCCTCGAGTTGTAGAGCCTGCACTCCGCGTCGTACTGGAAGTATGGAACCTCCTGCTCCATCTTCTCTACCCCGTTCAAGATTTTCGTGTCAGCGACGAGGTCGAAGTGCCGTGCGAGAAGCTCGGCGCCAGGCTTCAGGAGGATGGGTTTCGAAGACCCCGGAAGGGTGTCGTAGTCCGTCCCCTTCTGCATCACCGTCCTGTAGACGGCGTCGAGCATCTTGTTCATCCGCTTGAGCTTCGGGATGCCCGTTTTTTCGTCTGGAACTTCTATGGAGACCATTCTTCCATCACGAGCGTTCGGATTTCGCATTTAACCTGAGATGCCAGAACCTGAATTCCCGACGAGGGAGAGGGGAGACTGAAATTTCTGCCAGCACAGGAACACATTCACCGACGGGTCTCCTCCCATGGTTAACCACGAGTCAGCATCTCGTCATATATGGCGAAGGCGAAGCACCGAGGACGATGACCATAGCAAGCGAAACCGATGATACTGTGCCTAACGCCCTGGCGGACCCTCCTAACTACGGGCCTCAGCCAGCGCGCTTCGGTCCGCGCTGCGACCTGTGCTCTTTCTACGACCAGAGCAGCGGCATGTGCTCGACGTACCATGTCCCGGTGAAGGTCTACTATTCGTGCGATAGTTGGAAGCGCGACCCCGGCATCCCCCCGCAGTTAGTGTAGACGAAGGAACATGGAAGCGAGTGTGGAAGAGGCGCTGGAGAAGGAGATTGAGAAGCTGATTCATGCCGTGAGGGCCCTGGAGTTCAGGGTCAGCATGCAGGAGGGCACAACCAAAGGACTAGTCGGCAGGGTCGAAGAACTGGAACGCCGCTAGGGCCGGACTAGCGCATTGCCTTCGTTGCGTGCTCTACTCCCTTTCGGAAACTCCTCTTTCGCCCGCTCCGTGAACCACCGTATGAAACCGTCGAGGTCTCCCTTGGTGTCCATGGCATCAGTCGGGATTGTATGCAGTACGCCATACCTGGAAAAATAGATACCAATCCTCCTGACGGAGGGGTTCTTCAGCGCCCCCACGAGCCCTGAGATCTTTGTCAGGATGTAATACCCCACGAGTTGGTTGTACTGTTCCCTGTTGAAATCCAGGTATTTTGTGGTCTTGATGTCAATCAGGGTGTCGTCAAGGTAGATGTCTGCGTCGGCGCCACCCACAAGGAAGGAAGCATTGCCGAAGGTGGGGTTGAGGAGGCAGTGTCGGCGTGCAGTAAAAAGGTCAGGATTCACTGCACCCACGAGGCGCCTCAGGTCTTCGAGGTCCCCAGGATCCACGGTGCCCATGCTGGGGTCAACCATGCCGGCCCTGTAAATCCCGTCGAGTTGGGCCAGATAGACGGTGGACTTGAGCAGATTCTCGGAGAGGTCCCCGGCCTTGAGATAGGCCAGGTGGCTCTCCTTTGCGAACTTCAGGAGACTCTTGGCCTGTTTCTCGGCGAACGTCAACCGGGGTATCATGCCCGTCAACTCGACCGAGGTCTCTGCCACCCAGGGCTGAGTGACGCACTTCTGGTTAAGCCGCTCAAGTCGGAACCGCATTAGGTAATCGAACGCCGTGCCCATGAGAGTGTAGTGCTTGGTCACAGGAGGGGCGACCATGCTCCCTTTCAATGAAGTCCTGGGGAGAGGGAACTCTTGGGAGAACCTCTCCTTTACGTCATGTATCGAAATGAAGCTTGTCAGGCTCATGCATACACCACTGGGCCTAGATTGGAGTTCAAGAGGGCCTACGCTGTCGCCGGCTGCCTCTGTTTGGAATCTGCATTACTCCGCTTCCCCTCCGCGCTCCTTCCCGATCCTCAAGTTGTATAACTTCTCGTCCTCTGATTCGGGTTCCTGCCGTAAGACCCCCTGCGGCGGTTCTGCTCCCTCCGGTACCATTGGCTTCACGTTGGGTTTCCTCATTGAGCGCGGGAGCATGACGAAGGTCTGCCTCGTCCGTGGGTGAATCGTATACTTCCCATGCACGAACTGCCGCTGGATTCCAATCATCTCGCAGGCGTACAGGAGGAAGAACTCTTCGTATGCCGGAAGCTGGGAATCGGGCCTCCCTTTGACTTTGCCGAGGCCCAGGAACTTCATGCACTTCGTCCAGCGCTCGCTGAGTCCGGAATCTGTCGGTTTGTAGTTCAGGTCCTCTTCCCCCACAATTGTCCCTTGGCTGGTGAACTCCAGAAAATTGCTCTTCACTGCAAAGCTCACCAAGCCGGGGTTTCCTGGGCTCGCTACCTGCTTGTCAGCGGCCAGGTCGTTCACCGCCCTCCTCAGCAGTTCGTATAGGTCCCAGGGCTGGCTGGCCGCTTCCCCGAAGAAGACCGCCCCCCTTATCGGCTCGGAGTGGAGCATTAGCTCGCCGAGGGCTTGTCGCGCCAGGAGAGGGGACTCGATCAGCAGGCCGATCTCCTGACTCGACACCTCGGTCTGTTCCGTCCCCCGGGCGAGGAAATTGCTGCTAGAGACCAAGATCCGTTCCTCGTCCGCAATCACAAGCTTGCTATGGTTCAGCATCGGTTTGAAGCTCGTCAGGACGCTCCGGCCTCCGCTTCGGACTACGCTCTCCAAGGTCTCGGCTGCCGTCTTCAGCTCCTCCAGGGCTCCCGGGTCGTCTCTCATGTCCCATTGTGGCGACTCCATCCCCCAGATTATCCGTATCAGGCGCGGCCTCTCGAGAAGGTGGCTGAGCAGCGAAGCGTCCAGTCCGACTGGATTGACCCGGTCAGTGGCGATTAGGAGGCTCCGGTTCGAGGACCTTACCTGCTCGATGAAGGCGTCCCGCAGGCTTTCGGCCCTCACGAGGGTCACTGGGGGAGAGTCGAAGTATGTCCATAGGAGGTCTCTCAGGCCTAGCAGTTGGGTCCTCCAGATTCTCCACACCGGCACAATCGGGTCCTTCGCTCCAGCCAGGTCTTTCGCCCATAGGAGGATGTCGTCCAATCTCAGGCCAATCTTGGCGCCGAGCAACCCGCCTGTTTTTGTGAGCGTCGCGTGTAGATTCCTGACAAACTCGAGGTCCTCCCCTGTCGTTTCTTCTTCGAGGACCGAACAAAGCTGCGCTGCAACGATGTAGGACCTCAGTTCCACATTGGCTTCGAAGTGCCCGCTCCGAGGGCTGCTGGAGCACACGTTCCAGCTCCCCAGCAGGCAGTCGCTCGAGTCTGAAACTACGATCTTCTCATGGCTGCGCCTGTTCGTCACTCCGAATCTCAGGCGTATATCGCTCCTCAGGTGCTTCTGCAGTTCAGTTCGATATGCTTCCGCCTCAGCCTTCTGCTGCTCCGGCGTCTCAGCGTTGGCGTGACCATACAGGATGAGGAGTTCGGTATTCTTCGGTAGGTTGGAGAGGATGCCTGCTACCCAGTCGGTAAACTTCCTGTTGAGGAACGAAGTAAGGATTACGCACCGCTTTCTGACCCTCCTCAGGAACCTCGCTAGGTTTTCCCCTTGCTCGAAAGCGGGCCCACCCCAGAATCCTGCCCATCGTACATCCGAATGGGGTCGCTCTTCCTCCTTCCACATTTTCTTCCAGTCCGTCGTTTCCCCAAGCACAAGCGCGGCGAGTTCCTTCCTCTGTTCCGTGGTGCTCCAGTTGAACTGGGCGTCGTGGACCCTTTCGTAAAGTCGTTCTACCCTTTCTAGCAGGAGGCCCGCCTGTGATTCCTCCCAAGCCTCACCCACCTCAGTGACTCTGTACCTCGCGGCGAAGAGGTCTGGCTTCTTTCTGACGAGCAAGTCAACGAGGGAAGTCGGCGTGTCATGCCTTAACAGCAATCTCGTCATCTCTCTCGACCTGTGCTCTGAGACGTCGACGGCGACTTCGACGACTTCCCCCGGCTCGAGGTCGTCAATCCGCTCGACCCCTTCGACCACCATACGCTCCCCCTTGTAGGCGCGACGGAACTTCTCAGCCAGTGAAGACGACGTGAGCAGTAGTCCGATCTCGGTCTTCTTCAGCGTCTCCATGACATCCTCGAGCTCCAGAGACCTCTCCAGCACTATGTCCCCGCCCCAAGCCATTCTTCTCAAATGATTCATTACCCAGTCGTAATCGTGAATCAGTCCTGTTGCCAAGTCGACGACGACCTCGAACTCCTTGGCTTCTTCGTCGTGCCCTACGAGGTTCTTTACCGAGCCATTTCGGACTGCCTGTCTCGCCTCCCAAGTCAGAGCGACCCCGTCCTCATCCCAAGTGAGATAACCATGCGACGCAGCCATCGCCATGAGATTTGCGACGACCGGCTCGGGAAGACCGATGGCTTTCGTGATACCCGTGACACTGCCACCCGCATCGTCGACGGCCTCGATCATGGTCTCCATCATCGTCGACTCTTTCTTCCTCCGATGATAGTGGACATGCCCCTTCACCAGCAGTGCCGGGACCACGACCCGGAAGCCAATCGTGGTCAAGGTACCGCCCCCAACTCCTTGGCGTCCACCACCCTTCCATTTGACCTGAAGTAGTCGAGCACCTGCTTCAGCGGGCCCACTTCGTCATAGGTGGAGTAGAGCTCGACCATCTTGGTGCACGCCACCACAACTAGGTGCCGCCTGGCCCTGGAGAGCATGACGTTCAGCCTCTCAGGGTTCAGGACGAACCCCCATGAGTTACGGGGATGGCCGAAGGTGTTGTTCCTTACCAAACTGACGACGACAAGATCCGCCTCGTTGCCTTGGAAGCTGTCGACTGTCCTCACGAAATCCCTTGGGTTGAATCCGGGAACTCCAGGGCAGTTCGCCGGCAGCGCAGCCTGGAGGCCCCTGTTGCCCGCCAGATGGTCCACCTGCGAGTTGTAGGGCGAGAGGATGGCGACGCTCGGTGGTCCCCGTCCCGTGTATTGGATTTCTGCAAACAGCCGGGCAATGATGGTCAACTCCAGCTTGTTGAATCGGTGGCCCGCTAGATCCTCCCTGGCTCTTGGAAGGTCACTGCAGAAAGGGACGTCAATCCAGACCAGCGTCATGTCCCCGAGTTTAGGATGCGAGAAGACCGGCTTGCTCTCTGCGGCTGTTTTGCGGTTGGTGAACGATGTCCCGTAGAAGGTGCCGCTCACCAGTTGGGAGATTGGAGGGACCATCCGGTACTGGTCTTTAAGCATGAACGAGGGCCCGCCCTCGTACAGCCTGGCGAATGGCTGCAACCACTGCTTTACTTCGGTCCACTCGATGTGCCCCTTCTCTCCGTGGCCCATCTCTTCTTCAAGCTTGGTCACCGCGGTTGGAATCGTCTGAATGTAATCAACCGCAGCCTTGGTCTCCTCGAGCTGAAATGGGGGAAGCTGCTTCTGGTCACCGATAAGCAGGGCCTTCCGAGAGATAGCCAACGGGCTGAAGAGCTCCGATGGGTAGCACTTTCCTGCTTCTTCGATCACCGCGAAGTCGTATGGCTCTGCCCTCCGGTCGAACCTGGCCTCTTTCATGGTCCAGGACGTAGTTGTCGCGAATACGATCTGGGCACTGTTTTCCACTAGCCTCTCCAGCAGCGGTGGCGGCTGCCTCCCCCATGCCTCTAGCGAATCTCTTAGTGCCGAAGGCGCTGACTCGGGGGCAACGTTCCCAAGGGATCTTCGGGCTGCGTCGAACGGAGTGCCTCCAGTCTGCATGTCGAGACCTACCCTGCGAGGTCGAGAAACAACCACGTGAACCGGTAGGTGACCGCCGAATCTGGTCAGCAGTTTGTCCCGAAGGGTGCGGAGAGCCTGGTGCTCCTTGGCACAGACCAAGATTCTGGCGTCTTCGTCTTCCTCCAACAGTTTCGTAATAGCCTCACAGGCCAGGTAGGTCTTGCCGGTGCCCGGCGGGCCTTGCACGCTGTATATGCCTTCGTTGCCCAAGATGGAATCCGGTAGGGAACGGCGTGTAGTGCCTTGGTCGGGGCCCTTCATCGGGGCTCTGAGCCAACGTATGAGATGCCTACGCCTCAGAGCCAGCTCCAACGTCGACTTCTTCCCTAGGACCAAACTGGCCGTGCCATAGTCTCGTGGGTGGCACCACTTCTCATCAGAGCCTATCTTGCCCTCGTCCTCTGAAGTGACAACTAGACAGTCTTCGTCGTCGGGGTGCTCGCCGAGGACTCTGAGGACAGCCCCCTCATGCGAAAAGGGGTCGTGGCTGTCGCCAAATACAAGCGAGATCCCCTCACCTTGCGACTGGCCCAGCATTTCGGAATAGAACTGGGAGGCCGTGGGCTTGCGCAGGTCCCCGAACACAGGATCAGGCTCGTTTCTGAGGAACCTTAGGACGAAGTGCGGCGTCTGAAACCCCTCCACTTGATCCTTTTCGACTCTGCAACGATAGAGGAGTTCATAGAAGGGAAGCAGCTCGGCTCTTAGCGTGACAAGGAGCTGATGGCCAAATCCAGCGACCTCCGGCGGCTCGACCTCTTCAGGGAACGAAACTCCGAAGAACCTCTCGTCCGCGTGCAGTCGCTCCCTGAAGGACATGCTTAGCACACCCATATGCAACGGGGGTGCAAGCTCAACCCCTTCGGAACCCTCGAAGAAAGCCCCGCCCAAGTCTCCATGGGCCAGGGACCGCCCGTGCAGCTGGGCGACGATCTCCGCGCACCGTTCGTTGTTTCGTGCTTCATCCATTGCGATAGGCTTGAGCGCCGATGCGCCCGAAGAAACGCACCACGCGTGCAAGTACGACGCCGATTCCCACCACTCCCGAGGCTCCAGCACGGCGTAACCCGACGTCCAGGCTGACCACCACAACCTTAGCTGAGTCTTCCAGACGCGCAGTACTAGCTTTGCTTCGTCCCTGTGGCCGGGGAGAACCCCTGAGACCACGATGCCGCTCTCGCCTGTCGACTCTGACGTGTAACATACGGCTCCGCTCCCCCATCGCTTTCTGGTAAGCTCATCGATAAGAGAGGCCGTCATCCCCGCACAAGGAGGGACAGTCAGCGTTTAAATTTGGGAATGTGACGGTTCGTTCGTGGGCTCGGACAGAGATTACGACTCGAAATCGTCTGGCGAAAAAGGTGCCTCGAAATTTGCCGACAGGTCAAAGATGATGCAAGACAGGATGAACGCAATCCGGGCTCTCGACAGAGCAGGCAAGATGACCAAGGAAGCAGCGTCCAGGATACAATCCCACGCCGACAAGACGGGCAGGAATGAGGATTTCAAGGAGAGGGCAATGTCGGCAGCAGACCGAAACGAAGACTAGAATCCCACCTAGCATTGCCGCGCCCTCGATTACCATGTCGTCTCCCCGCCCCCCCAAGCGATGCTTGAGTTCACTGTCAAGGCAGGGAAGACGATGGTGAGAATCGAAAGCCCGGACCAAGAATCCACCCTCTTGAAGTGCCTCATGGATAGGAGGCGGGCCGTGCTGGGGATGAGAGACAACACAAGGGCTTCCGTCCTCTTCTCCGAACCCCCAAAGAAGGCGGTGGTATCCGGAGATGGCTCGTCCAAGACTTACAGGGTAAGGTGGGAGAAGGCGGGGAAGACGAAGTTCCCAGGCTCACGCCACGGCTTCTCGATTGAGGAGTCGGCTTTGCGGAGCATCCTGGGCAGGCTCAAAGTAGGGGCTTAAGTACCTCAGAGAGTATTACCTCGGTTTGATGGAATCTCCCTCCGCCGGGGAGGGGGTTTCGTACGGATATTGGTCCGGACCCCACCGGGCCCGCGATGACATGACCTAAAACGAACTCCGTTTGATGGAAGGGCCGACTCTGGTTCAAGCTTAATGAGCCTCGGCTTCGCGAACCCGGCCGTTGAGCCCTGACCAGAT
>DAHVIE010000048.1:0-8621 GCA_027322035.1 Nitrososphaerota archaeon | reverse complement strand
ACCCCCCGCAGCGGGATCATCCAGTTTCCCGTCATGACCACGTTCGACGCCTGCGGCGTGGAGCAGTGGAGCGAGCAGGAGTTCGACCGCTTCGTCAGGACCCTGAAGGAACACTGGCAGTCCCTCCGCCGGAAGTAAGCGCCAACGTTCAGACGGTGAACGCCTGAATGTTCAGGGGGCGAACGTTCCCAGAATTTGCTCTGTGGTCAGGAGTTGAACATCCGGATGTTCAGGGGGTGAACACTGACGCGAGAGCGCCCCGCTTGGACCCCCCACTCCGCGTTATCTTCGACCGGGAACCTTTCCCGTGACTTGTGGGCTGAGCCGACCGGAAGGTGCAGGTTCTGCGGCTACCTGTACTATACCTGGAAGCTGCCGATGCACGAGGCGATTTGCAGCCGCAGAGCTTCGCGTTATGTCGTGCTCCCGGCTCCGCCATTAATGCCGAGCGAGCTCACCGAGAAGCAGAGAAGGCTGATAGCGGAACTCGAGAAGGGACCGAAGCGCCTCACGGACCTTCTTCGGTGCAGGGCGTAGGGAAGCAGGGTCTCGCAGCGTCACTGGCAGACCTTCGCATCGAAGGCCTGGTAGACGAGAACGAGAGCCAGTGCTATGGGCTCACCAAGGAGGGGAGGGAGCAGGCCCTCAGGGAAGGGTGGCGCGCGCCGTCATTGGCGCTCAAGTGCCACGGAGAGATGCCCTGACATTGAGCGGGGACATCGAAGGAAGCACCTTCGAAATAGGGACGACTTCGATTAGGCTCGTGAGGGTGGGGAACGTCCTCCAGGCCTGGTTCAGCAACAAGTGGGAGGCGAAGTACCTATACAGGGAACTGGCGGCAAAGTATAAGACGGCCGAAGACGAATTCAGGAGGAGCTAGGCATGGCAAAGCTCGCGAAGAGGAAGAGGGCTGAACTCGACTTCATAGCGCAGACGATCTACGAAGCGACTCTGGCCCTTGAAGCGAAGAAAGCCGAGCTCCGCGCCAATCAGCCTGCCCACGCCCGGATCTAGCCTCGTCTTCGGTCCTTCTGGGCCACCCAGGCTTTTAGGCCGTGGGCTGCTCGGTTCCAGTTGCGACCCCTCCTCATTGCGCTCCTTCTGCTGGCCCTGACCTCTGCGGCCCTCGCTGGGGCTGCCCTTCCCCACCGCGCCTCCGACCCCTGCGACTCCTACGGAGACTGCATCTGCGGCTCGATCCACTACGTCCGCTCCAACCCAGACGGCTCGCTCTACCCAGGAGACAGTTTCACATTCCCGATATCCATCTCGCCGGGGCAGAACGCCACCGTCGCTTCGCTTTCATGGTCCTACGACCGGTCGGTCTTTGACAGGTCCGGGGACTCCTTTGTGGTGGCTGGCAACAGGACCGGCACCTTCCCCATCTCAGCGTCTGTCACGTTCACAGGCAATTCGTCGCAGCCGTTCAACTCCACTCTGTCCATCGCAGAGAGCGCGAGAGTCATCCAACTGACCCTCACCATCCGCACGCGGCTTGTCAACGTGACCGGTCCGGACGGGCTGACCCTGCGCAACCCCGACGGCACGTTCTACAGGAACGACTCCTTCTGCGAGGAGTGGAGAGCCTCTTTCCAGTTCTCCGGCGCAAGGACGGATATCTTGGTCAACGTCAGCGGCTCCCTCCCCGCCTTCCTGAGAGAGACTTCCTCGAACTATACGGGGAGCACGCCCGGCAGGCAGGGATACGCCTGCTTTGCCGTCGCCCTCGGTTCGCCGTACTCCAACAGCACGCTCCCGCTGAGCTTCAACGCCGTTGACTGGCAGGGGGTGTCGATTGCCCATGCCGTGGAGAAGGTCCCCTTCGCGGTCGTCCGGTATTCACCCATGTTCTCCGAGTTCACCTACACCGACTACAACAGCAATCCCCCGGACGCGTACCAGAAGCCATTCGTCACTCTCGTCAGGTACGACGGGAACCGGCCAGGCTACAGCTACGCCGGGAACGCCAACACGGCGCCCTTCATGGCCACGAACTCGACCGGGGAACGCGCCCTCGTCGACAACTACACGTTCATCACGGAAGGCTTCTCGCCTCTGTTCAACGAGAGCCCGGGCGCAGCGTTCAGGCTGGGTTTCACCGACACGGGGAGAGTCAGCCTCAACATCACGTCGCTCAACGAGACTTCGACCTTCCTGTTCGACTGGCTCCACCGCGTCGTCAAGTACTACTTCGTAGGCCAGGCTCCGGGCTTCCAGAAGCTCGTCCCGTATGGGGTCGAATACCTGAACGTGACAGAGGAGCTGAGCTCGCTGAACTTCGCAGGGATGAGCGAAGCTGTGATCAACACGAGCTATGCCTACCAGCCGATCTTCTACAGCGGCGACCTCACGTTCCGCGCCGTCAACCAGTACGGCTCTCCCGACCCCGGCGTGAGCGTCACCGTCACCGCTGTCAACCCGGACCCGCTGGATGCCTACCTGACCCAGGAAGTCCTCGCAATCTTCGGGAACGACAGCCAGGTCATTCACGCCTTCAGGGCGGACCTCTATCCCGCAAGCGCCCCGGTGCAGACGCTCCAGCCGCGTTCGAGCGGGGACGGCACATGGGAGTTTCTCGTCAACCAGACGAACATGCAGCTGGAGGGGGACCCGCCGAGCGCCTACCAGGTCACGGTGGCTGGACACGGGGCCGCGTTCACGTATTCGTTCTCGAACTCCTTCGGCCTCTACCTCGTCCCTGAGCTTCCCGTCCAGTCGAGTTCGGGCACCATCGAATGGCAGAACGTGACGGCCTATACCTTTGGTGAGACGGTACAGTTCAGGTCCATACCCTTGACCTTCAACTTCTCCGCCCCCACCCCGTACCTCTCGTGGTCGGGGCCCCCCGACTGGGACGGCAGCTTCCTCCCCCCGGAAGCCGAGCCCGGCGGGTACTCCCTCTACTACCCGTTCCTCTATGGAGATAACAACACCGTCTTCGTCAACCTGGTCGGAGGGGGCGCTTCTGCGACCTCCGTAGAACAAGGGGGGTCGGTCTACACGACAATCGACGTCGGCGACACGTCAGGAGGGGCGCAGTCCTTCTGGGTCCGCGAAGGCTACGGCACGAGCGGGCGGCTGCTCTTCTCCTCTCCCCTGCTCGACAACATGGGGCCCCCTGCTCCGCCAGGGTTCGAAGGAGTTGAAACCTTCGCCTGGTCGCCAGGCACGAACGGCACCGTCACGCTGGGGATAGTCAACGCGTATGGGGTCAGCGTCTCGATCGGCCACTTTCAGGCCGTCGTCAAAGCGACGAGCAATCCGACCTTTGGTGACACGCTGCTCTCTGTGTTTCTGGGATTCGCCGCTGGGTTTGTGCTCCTGGGGAAAACGATTCACCGGCGAGACCGCGAAGATATTCCTGACCCTGCTTCTACGCTGTGACTTCCTTCGGCCTCGTCGTGAACAACCTCTGCTCTAGGTCGCTCAGGAACACATGAAAAGGCAGGTGGCCCTCCTGCGTGAGAAGGAGGCCCTGCCCGATTTTGGCGTTCGTAACGAACCGCTCCTCCACCCCGCTCAGGTTGAAAGCCTCTTTCAGCGTCGCCGAGGCCGCCTGGTCCTGCTTGAGCACCACCTTGGTTGCGCAGCTTTCGACCATCGCCCTCCCCGGCCCGTAGGAGCCGCCCCTTCCTATCAGGTCCGACACCAGCTGGGTCGCCAGCGTGAAGTTCGCGTTGTAGTGCCTTGCCGTCCGGGCAATCTCCGGGACGTACTCGACTGCGAGCGGGAAGTAGGGCTTCCCGGTCCTCGGGTTGATCTCCACCAGCGCCCACCCCTCGTCGATTATTATCGACTTCCTGCGCGACACGGGAAACACAGTTGTGTCCTGAATCGACTTCCAGACTGCCGACAGCGACAGGAAGGCGGCTGCGTCTCTCAGCTCCCCGGGAGGAAGGTCGTAGAGTACGAAGACCATCCTCGGATACACGCTGAGCTCCCCCTCGAAGAGGAAGCTGTACGGAGGGATGTTGGCCTGGAGGCGCTTCCTCAGCTCTCCCTCGGCCTTCGCCATGAGGTCGTCGACGCTGGAAGACTTCGCAGAAGCGAGGTAGAGGTCCGCCATCAGGTTCGGCTCGTCCTCGATCTTCGCCACGCTCGCGAGGAAGTTGGCCGCCCTGCGCCTGTCGGGGAACACCGCGAACGGGTCGAGGCCCGCGCCCTTGTCCGGAAGGAACCTGTGGACGTGGCAGCCTGTGATCCCGGCGAACGACGACTCGTACTTCCCGTCCGGACCGAGGGCGTATTCCGGCCTCACTATCGAGTCGAAGACGAAGGCGCACATGTTCGGGTCTGTCAGCAGCATCCTCGAGAACAGGGTCTTGACGAAGGTGCTCTTGCCGAAGCCGGATGCCCCCATCACAGCCAGGCCGTAGTTTTCCTTCTCGAAGACGTCGAAGATTATGGCGTTCCCTGTCAGTTTGCTCTGCCCTAGGAATACGCCGGTGGGGTCCACGATGTCCAGCCCGGCGAATGGGAAGAAGGTCGTGGCGGCCGCCGTGGTGAGGTAGAACCACCTCCCTGTCGCCCAATCCGGCCCCTTTCCTGTCAGGAAGGGCTCCTGCAGGAAGCGTGGGGAGTCCATCTCCTCGACCACCCCCCCGAGGGCCTGCCTGAGCTTCCTGCGCGCTGAGACCAGGTCCGGGTACGTCTTCTCCCTCAGCCTGATGCTGACCTTCGCCTTGAAGAGGCGTTCCGCCCCCGTCGCTATCAGCTGGGCGGCGGCCTGCACCCTCTGGAGCTCTGCCTCCCGCTCCGGGTTGAACGACCATCCCCCCAGCTGCCGCAGGACGAGCGCCGACCTGAGGGCCCTTGCCCTCCCCCTCGACAGGGCCCTGGCCTGGTACGGCTCCACGGGGAGCAGCTGCAGCCTGACCGAGTGGGCCGTCCCGTAGACCCGGGTGAGGAATGCGGTCTCCATGGCGCCGCCGAGCCTCGTTATGTTGAACGTCTGGACGAACTGGGACTGGGCGTCCATCACATAGCGGCTGCTCACATGCGAGATTTCGATGGAAGGCGCCGACGGGACCCTCACGAACTTGTTGGTGCCTAGGAGGCCCCCGAGCAGGTCGTCGATTTGGGAGTCCGAAGAGATGAAGAACCTCATGTAAGGGACTTCGTACGAGGCCCCGAGGGCCGAGACAATACGAACGTCCTTCACAGCCTCGAAGGTGACTGGGTCGGCAAGGGAGTTGAGGAACGAGGCGAACTGGTCGAGGACGCGCGCCTGCTCCTTCTCTGGGAGGTTCGCGAGGTTGATGGACCTGAGTTCGTAGATGTACGAGGCGTTCCGGGGCATGCAGTCCGAGCGGCTGGTCAGACTTAACGCGAGTGCTCCTTCGACTCCAGAAGGTTGACGCCCTTCGCGCTCACGACGACCTTGAACGACGTAAGGGGCCTGTCAGAGCCCTGGAGCATCAGGACGCCCTCCTGGGCACCGAGGTCCTTCGGCTGGGGCCTGTAGATCAGGCGGTACGACCCGTTCTCAGGGGTCACCCGCGCCTCATCCCTGATTTCTCCCCTGATGAGCAGCTGGACCGTGCCGGAAGAGTCGACCCTGACCGTCCCCGTGAAGCTGAAGGGGGTCGGGTCCTTGAAGTCGTCGACGAGGATCTGGTGGGTCTCAACAGCAGGCTCGGATGGCTTGCGTATGCCCGGCTTGGCTGGCTTGGCGCTGGCCCCGGCCCTGCCCTTGGTCATCCAGAAGAATAACTGCAGCTCGAGGGGAACTGCCTTCACCCGCCTCTGGACCAGCCCGAAGTAGCCGACGAGGACGATCAGCCCGAAGGCCGTGAGACGACCCGCGAATGAAATCCCGTCAAGGGAAAACCCGATTGGGAGCGACGCCAAGAACGCGAACGCGCAGACGACTGCCAGGGTTCCCAGCTGCCTCGCAGAAATCGAGCTCCCCCCTAGTTGGAAGAGCGCTTTTTCCCACCATAACTCTTCGCGCCACCAGGCTGATTCTGACATGCTAACAGAGCCTTCCTAGCCTCAAAAGACGTTTGGATTCGCGAGGGAACTGCCAAGTCCTCTGAAGCCGATGGTCGGCTCCAGGCGCGCCTCCACGGGGTTAACGGCTCACGCTTCAAATAACCTCATCTGGGGAATCAACGCGCTTGTCCACGCTCCTTTCCAACTACTGGCAAGGCTTGGTAGGCTTCATCCTTGGAGTTGCATCCTTGGTCTTGGGTGAAACGTTCGTAGAATGGTTTCGGAAGTGGAGGAATAGGCCGAAGATTCACGCCATACCTCTCCTTGGGCCTTACAAAAATGGGCTCAACGTCAACCTGACCTTGACCAATATCGGGAAGACCGTCCTACTTGAAACTGTCAATAGACTCTTTGTGAATACGCCTCAATTAATCGTTGAAGGGAAACTTACGAGGATTTTCGACCACAATCAGGTAATTCGTCGCGTTCCTTGGCTTACAGTCGAAGGAGAAGGGGGCTCCGTCGATGAGCCTCGGGACATCTTTCCGCCGCCCGACACCGAGTTCCTCAACCTTGCCGTCTTTACCAGTTTTGGAGGAGAATCCGTTGTATCTTTTTCCGTTGACAGGGATTCTTTCTCTTTTGACCTTCTTGGAAGGAAGGAGGATTTGGTTTTCTCTGATTCCGTGACCGAGGCAAGACCTACTCGGACACTAAGGGTCCTTTTCATCCTTGTCATCAAGGGAAAGACAGTCTATGACGAAGCGATTCAGAAGCGCTTCGCATACTTGCTGGAGATTCCAAACTTCGGAGGCTCGGGACCTTGCGATTTTGCCAAGGCGACGATGCGTGAGGTTCCAGTCAAGCATGAATGGGAATCACTCGGGCCCTTCATGCAATCACACGGCATATCCGACCTTGACACAACGGACTCGACGCCCCCTTTTCCAGCGCCAAGGAGCGGTTAATTTTTGCCAAATACTCGCTCAGTATGTATCGAATCGTCTCCGGAATGAAGTCCAAGGACCTCTTCTTTCGTTCCCCCTCAAATCTCCTCTCCAGCTCCCCGTTATCGCGACTATCCTGACAATGTGGATTTCGAAGGCAAAGGCGCAACGAGCCCTCGTTAAAAGCTCAGAATCCCTCAGCCTCCGATGGAAAGCACTCGCGCCCTGAAGGTCGTCAGGGAGTCCAGCGGGAGCCTGCTGCTCACTCTCACTGGCGAGCTGAAGCTCATCGGAGCGATTGCGGGGCAGAAGGTGGCCGTCTCGGCGGACCCGCGCACGATCCAGATAACGAAGGCGGAGGCCTGAGAGGATGTCGCAGGACCGGCATGCTAACGCACAGCAGAGAATCAGGCGCCACCTCACGATCATCGGCCTGGCTCTCCTCGCTCCCGCCCTCCTCTGGTTCGTCACTTGGATGGCAGCCACGGCTTCGGGGGCCGCGCCGCCGCCCTTCGCCTACGGGTTCGGCTACAGCGACAGCGGCGCGCCCAGCTACATCGCAACGCTCTGGCCCGGAGGTCCCCAGCTCCCGGACGTCTTCGTCCGATTCTTCAACCTGGCCTTCGGCGCCGTCGTGTTCATCGTCGCCGGATACGCGGGGGTAACCATGATAGGCTCCATCGGGGACCTGGTCAGCGGGGACGAAGGCTAGGAAGCGTCTAGCCCGTTTTTAGGCCACGGGGTCCGTTCCACCGTGGGAATAGGGTCAACCTTCCGGACAATCACTGTCGGATACAGGAACCTTGCCAGGATCGTTGCAGTCAGTTTCGTCTTTCTCGCCCTGTTCGCCCCGTTCCTCGCAAACGCGGCCTCGCCTCCTCCCGCGTCCTGGAGCCTCCTCATCTCCGGGGTCAAGTGCCCTTCAGACAGCGGCCTCCTCGCTTCCACCTACTACTTCGGCGCAGCCGTCGGGATAGTAGGCCCGCCAGCATCGAACGCCCGGCTCACCCTGTCGGGCAAAGTCACGTGGTTCGACGCGAACCTCAAGCCGATTACGAGCGCGTCCCCTTCCTTCTCTCCCAACAACTTCGCCTGGCCGGGCACCAACAAGTCCGTGGCCTATGGTATCGACTCCCCGTTCGGGTACTCTCTCCCCACCGCCCAATCCTGCTCAGGCTGAATCTCCCTCTCGGTCAACGGGGTCCAGCAGGCCAACGCGACCTTCAACGCCGGCCAGAATGACGCGACCTTCCAGCTGCTGGTGGCCCTCCCGCTGTTCAACGACACGTCGTTCGGCGCGACCGTCCACTGCCCCCAGTCCCTGAGCCCATGCCAGATCCCTCTTGGGGGCTTCTACGACTTCGTCGCAGGGATCGCACTTGGCCTGGCAGTCGTCGGGTTCATGATTTCATACGCCTCCAGCTCCATGAAGGGGAAGGACAGCATCCCGTTCGTCGACCTTGCGATCGCCATCTTCTTCATACTCGCCTTCCCCTACATCTACAACCAGGTCGCCGCCCTGATCGACTATCTCGACATGGCCCTCATCTCCGGGCCAGGGAACAACTTCGCCACGTACGCCGCCAGGATAAGCTCGCTCTGGGCTGCCACAGGCGCCACGGCCCAGTCCGGGCTCTGGGGGTTCCTGACAGAGCCGCTGGTCCAGCTGGCGGCATGGGTCGTCGACTTCATCGTCTACATAGGGTCCTTCATCCTCGGCACCATCAGGATACTGCTCGT
>DAHVIE010000007.1:0-32042 GCA_027322035.1 Nitrososphaerota archaeon | reverse complement strand
AGGATGGAGATGTCCGGGGTCAAACCCATCATAACGGAGATGCTGATGGGGCACACGGTCGGGGTGGCGAACAGCTACATGAAGCCGACCCAGGACGAGATGGCCAGCGAGTACGTCAAAGCCATTCCCAACCTGACGATTATGGGGGCGATGGGAGAGAAGGCGGACAAGAACGTCGAATTCAAGCGGGAGATTCTGCTCAAGGTGGGAGGGTACAGCAAGGAGGAGGTCGAGAAGCTAAGCCTAGCAGACATGGAAGACGCAGAGATTCAGAGGTTGGTCAAAGAGAGATTCCTCGGCGCCATGGCGAACAACGGGGGCCGCCAGAAGGTCGTACCGCTAAGTGAGATTGAGGCATACCTGACGCAAGGGTGGGAATACGTCGCGGCCTTGCCCAACGAGAAGGCCGTGCTGAAGCTTCCCAACTAGGAAAAGCGCGCATCTTGGCCCCACTTGTCGCCTTCTCGGACAGGGAAGAAGAGACCGCAGCAGGCTTCGTCCTCAACAAACTCTACACACTGAAGTGCTTCGCGAAGAGGAACAACCTCAGGCACGGGAGGCACACGAAGCTGAGCAACATGCAAAAGGGCTACCGTTTCTCTAAACGTGTATCTTCGTATACACATCCAGATTCGGAGCGCTGGCAGCATCGGTCCCACCCGCTCCCGCAGCCTCAGGCGTGCTGCGGGAGTACGAGTATTCATCCCTCATCTGCCGCCAGGAGGCGTCCGCACTCACGGCAAACGGCGTCAGGCCGCAGAGGCGCAGGCCGCGGCAGAGGATCGCCAGACTGGCGAGCCTGTCCCTGTCGTAGTCCGCGCCGCATGTCCCGCACCTGCTCACAGCCCACGCCGGGTGCTCCAATTTGCCACCGCAGACGGGACACTCCGACGAGGTCCCACGCGGGCTCACGTATACGGTGCGGTTAGGCGACTTGTACTCAACCATGGACTGGTAGAGCCTGTACGGCCATCTGTTCAGGTACGTCCTCAGCCTCTTGCTCTTCTTCGCCTCCCTGCTCGTCCTTCGTATCCCCTTCAGGTCCTCGAACACGAACGACGCGCCAGGGTTCTCCCTCGCCGTCTTCGTGGAGAGCTTGTGAAGGGCGTCCTTGATTCGGTTCCTCTGCCTCCCCCTCGTCTCCTTCAGCTTCTTTACGCGCTTCTGAGGGTTCCTGACGTGCCTCTGCAGCGCCCTCCTCCTTCTCGAGAAGTCGTCCTGGACCTGGACGACCTTCCTCAGCGACTCCGTCGTCACGCCTTCTAGGGCAGCTCGGCTCCCGACCCTTGCCGAAGTCGAGTCGACGCTCTTGAAGTTCAGGTCCTGGGCGATGAGCTTGTCTCCAAGAGGCTTCTTCCCCTCTCCTACCACGAAGGTGAGGCAGACTTTCGAGTCCGTGATCAGGAGCTCGGACGCCCTCCCCCTCGAGTACTCCTGGTAGTGCTTGTTCGAGGCGTTGACGGTGAGCCAGACGTACCTGTTCGGCTGCAGTGTCATCCTGATGCGCCCGTCCATTACCCTGAACAGCTCACCGTCTACCCTCATCGCCAGCCTCCTCACTTCGGGTATCCTCAGCTCCCCGTGGTGGTTCCTCCTGTACGACCTGAGCATCGAAACAGCGGCCCTGCAGACCGGGTTGATGTGGTGCCTGGCGTAGTCGTAGTGGGAGTAGAACCACTCCCTGACCTCCCTCCTCAGTGCGATCGGAGAAAGAATTCTGTGCCTCTCATCGGCGACGGCGCCCCTGTACGCCACCTGCAGCGCGTACCTGACAGCGTCCCGCATGTCAGTTAGATACCGGAGCACCTCCTCCGGCTGGCTCTGTTCCCAGAAGACCGTCCTCTTGTCGCCAGTGGACCTCCAGGGGTGGCTCAGTGTCCTTCTCCCTGTGAGACAGCCCGGGGCTTTTAACGCCCCATGAGCCTTGATTGGACGTACACGTTTCTACATATTTTCAGCGGGCTGTTATCAGCCCTCCGGACAAGAGGGGACACGTGAACTCGGCGTGCCAGAGGATGAAGAACAGGCTCGTCTTGGTCTTCCGTTCCACCGGTGAGGACCACATCTGCGCTTTGAACGAGGACGACGCGGTCGCGGAAGGCCTGGAGCTATGCAACAGATACAGAAAGGGGGTAGGCCTTCCCCCTCTGACCCGCTTCTTCACGGAGGACCGCAGTCCGCCCCAGGAGAAGCCGCCGGCTACCAGTCGGGAATCGGACAAAGCGAGGAGGTCCAGGGAGTACCGCGAGAGGACGAAGAAGATGATGGACGACCTGGGTCTGTCTAGTCAGTCCTTGTGAACTGGTACTTCGTCGCCCACTCGATCAGCTCGTGCAGGTCGTTTTCGACCCTGAACTGGTAGGCCTTGGCGTTCCCGATCTTCCCTGCGGGAGCCACGAAGCCCTTTCCAGAGAGTCTCTGGAGGACCTTCTGGACGGTCTTGAAGCTCAGGCCGGTCGACTCCTCGAGCATAGGGATCGTCTGCTTCATATTACCGACCAGGAAAGCCTGGTCCAGGATCCGCGCTTCGGGGCTAGTGAAGACGGAAGACAACGGACCAGCGGTTTCGTACTTGACCTTCATTCTCCAGTCACCTGCCTGCCTAGGTCTGGGGCCCCTACTTAAGACTTTGGAATTTATTCCAAAGCATCTCCGTAGATACGCCATGATCGAATCCGCGACCAGGTGGCTCGGCGCATGCCGGGAATTCCCCTCTGGTAGGAACCAGTTCACCCCGACGGGTAGTCAATGCCCAACACTTGAATGAACCTGACCCGGCTGGTGCGCAATAGGCCCTTTCGCTCGCCGCACTGGTCGGACACCACGGTCGTTGGTGGATACGGATAGTTTGAGCACGGCCCACGCTCAAATCATACGGACGCATTACCAAATACGCCGGTAGGCCACAGGCTTCTGACGTCCGCGTCCACTCCAGGAGAACCGGCGGAGCAGGAAGCCACGGTTACAGGCCAGACAAGCGTCTCAGCCGGTACACGCGAAGTGGATATCAGGGCGCTGAAGTGGTCGGTCGCCAGCAAGTTCGGATCGCACTCGCTCATTGGGAAGGTGATGCTGATGGAGCCCGATATCGTCCCGGTAACGGAGATTGTGGGGAAGGTAGGGACCTGGCTCGCCGTTCTCAGGGAGAACTTGGAGGATACGACCAACTTTCGAACGGCACCAGGGAGCTCATAGGTGTGCCCTACGACGCGTCCACATTCACCATCTTCTACAATAAGACCCTGCTGAGCAACGCAGCGCTCAACTCGCAGTTCCAGCAGAAATACGGGTTCAGTCTCAGCCCGCCACGGGCTTCAGCCCGAATTATCCCAACGTAATCTATGTAGCCTCTGGGAGGACGCCGGCTCGTTCCGTATACGGGAATGGGGGCCTCTTCAGGTCCACGGACAGCGGCGCCACTTGGACAGTAGTCAACATGGGGCTTAACACCACAGATGTCAACGCGGTGGCAGTCCAGCCTTCCAATCCGAGTGTTGTCGTAGTCGCGACAGCAGGAGTCGCTGGCCGGTTTGGTGGGGGTATCTACAAGTCGATTAATGGCGGCGACAGTTGGCAACAGACCTATGCCGAAGGAGGCGTCGTGTTCGTCTCTCAGGGCTCTTACCTGTATGCGGCGAGTTCACCGCCCTGGCAGGGAGGGCTCGGCGTACAGCTCCTTCATCAGGAAGATTATCCCCTGAGGAGGATAAATCCCCCTTTCCGTGATTATCAGGTCGACGTACTCCGGCGGGGTGACGTCAAAGGCGGGGTTCTCCACCTTGACCTTGGCGTTAGCCCTGTGCCAGGCCCTCGAGACCACCTCGTAGGGGCTCCTCTGTTCGATCTCGACCAGCTCCCCTAGCATGGTCGCTGCGCTCAGTTTGTATGTCTCGGCCGCCACGAAGAACCTGACCCTGGTCTCGTGGGCTGCCAGGGCTACCTGGGAGGTCCCTATCTTGTTCACCACCGCGCCGTTTGCTGCGATGGCGTCTGCTCCGACCAGTACGGCGTCGACCGACCTCATGTACACTCTGGCCGCGGAGTCTGGGATCAGGGTGACGTCCAGCCCCCTCTTCGCGAGCACCGACGCAGTAATCCTCCCCTGAAACCTGGGCCGGGTCTCGGTGGCTATCACTTTCAGCTTCTTCCCCGCCCTGTGGGCAGCGGTCAGGACTGCCGTGACTGCTTCGCTGTTGCAGTGGGTCAGGACGACGTCTCCGTCCTTGAACCTCTTCGCGCCGTAGTCTCCTATGGTCGCTGTCGCCCTTAGGCTGGAGGCCACGAAGCCATCGCATGCACTCTCCATCGCCTTCACCGACTCTCTGACCGTGCCGCCGCCGGCCTCGTTCCGCCTCGCCGAAGATAGGACGAAGTTCACCGCGTTGGGGAGGGAGACGGCCGTCGGCCTGGCGGACTTCAGCTTCTCCCCGGCCGCGAAGATCCCCTCGTAGAACTCCTTCGTCGATGAGAATCTTCCGCTGGCGCAGTACTCCTTGAGGGCCAGGACCGCGGCCCTTGCGATCCTCCCTGCGCCTCTCACTTCCATGTCCTTGATCGCCTGGTACGTCGAACCTACGGGGTCGCCGCGCATGGCGCGAAACCGGGGTGGGGGGCTGAAATCTCTTTCTAAGGCGCCTCCTCCCGCACCGGAGACAGCCGTATATCCATCCAGCCGGCGTAGGACCCGGCATGGTAAGAACGGCATCGCCACTGGAGCACAAGGAGGGGGACGTCGAATGGTACCACGACTTCGTCGACCTGAAGGCCAGGCCTGGCAAAGAAGATACGATTGCGCTCTTCAGGGTCACCCCGGCCCCTGGCTTCACCATGGAGGACGCCGCAGGGAGGGTCGCGTCAGAAAGCAGCGTCGGCACTTGGACCACGCTGACCACCCTTACGCCCCTGGTCAGGAGCTTGATGGCCAGGACCTACGACATCTCGGGGAGCCTGGTCCGCATCTCCTACCCGCCCGAGCTCTTCGAAGGAGCCAACATGCCGCAGATATTGAGTTCGATCGCAGGCAACGTCTTCGGGATGAAGGCCGTTTCGGCCCTCAGGCTCGTCGACATAATCTGGCCCAGGAGAATCGTAGAGGGATTCTCCGGAGCACAATTCGGGGCTCCTGGCATCAGGAAGCTCATGAAGGTGACAAAGAGGCCGCTGACCGCCTCGGTCCCCAAGCCGAAGGTCGGGCTCACGGCCGAGGAGCACGCCAAGCATGGCTACGAGGCGTGGAGCGGGGGGCTCGACCTCCTCAAGGACGACGAGAACCTGACCAACCAGGGCTTCAACTCCTTCGCAAATCGGGCACGGCTTTCCTTCAGGTACAGGGACAGGTCGGAGAAGGAGACGGGAGAGAAGAAGGGGTACCTGATCAACATAACGGCCGAGACGCGAGAGATGGAGAAGCGCGCGAAGCTAGTCCGAGACCTGGGCGGGGAATTCGTGATGATCGACATCTGCACGACCGGATGGGGGGCGCTCCAGACGATGCGGGATGTCTGTGGCGACCTGGGGCTTGCCATCCACGCCCACAGGGCCTTCCACGCTGCCTTCACAAGGAGCCCGAACCACGGCATGTCGATGGCGGTCCTAGCCGAGACGGCCAGGCTGATAGGGGTCGACCAGATCCATATCGGTACAGCCATCGGCAAACTCGAAGCCACGAAGGAGGAAGTCGTCGGCCTCAGGGACAAGGTCTACGCGGACAGGAGCCCTGGCTTCGGATGGGGCCTGGCCCAGGACTGGTACGGCAAGAAGGCGCTCCTCCCAGTCAGCTCGGGCGGCCTGCACGTCGGCATCCTGTACCCGCTGCTCGATCTGCTGGGCACAGACATCGTGGTCCAGATGGGCGGGGGCATCTGGGGGCACCCCAACGGTGGAAAATCAGGGTCCAAAGCGCTGAGGGACGCCATCGACGGCTACATGGAGAAGAAGGGCCTGGCGGAGGCCGCCGAGGGGAGCCCGGACCTAAGGACCGCCCTGGACAAATGGGGCACCTCGACCTATAAGTGACCGCCCCAGGATGGAGGGGAAGCAGAGCGTTGGTTGGTGTCGGGTGGCGGTGCCAGAGGGCCGAAGATTGAGGAAGTCGGAGGGTGAGACCCGAGTTGGGAAGAATGCCCAGGGGCTCCTCTCGGTCGTCGGAAACATAAACTGGGACGTCAGCATCTTCGAAGACAGCCTCGCCGGCCTTGGCGAGGAGGTCCCGGTCCGGGACGTGATGGAGTTCTCCGGTGGGAAGGGGGCGAACGTCGCGGTGGCTGCCGCGAGACTGCTGGGCCGTGGGAGGGTGGCTTTCATCGGGGCGCTAGGCGAGGACGACATAGCCGCGAGGCAGATTCGCGAGCTCGAAGAGGAAGGAATCGTAACCGAAGGAGTGATCATGATAAAAGGCGTGAGGTCGGGGAGAGCCTACGTCCTGGTGAACCGCGAGGGGAAGAAGTCGATCCACACTCATCTAGGAGCGAACGCTCTGATGCGCCCGTCGCACCTTGCGATGCCGGGCCCCTCGGAGGTGCTCTCAAAGACGTCGATGCTCATCCTGATGGATACGCCCACCGACGTGGCCACGACCGCGGCCAAGACCGCCAAGCGCTCGGGAGGCCGGCTGGTCTACAGCCCGGGAATCAGAACCAGGGAAGGGCTCGGGGCTCTGGCCGGCATCCTCGACGCTGCAGACGTGCTCGTCCTCGACAAGGCCGAGTTGAGAAGGTTGAGCGGGGAGACCAACGTCATGAAGGCCGCCAAGCTCCTCCAGAAGTCGAAGCCAGCGATGATAGTGGTGGCGACGTCCGGGAAAGGGGGGTGCCTCGTGGTGAGCAGAGGCAGAGCTGTCGTGTTTGAGGGAGTCGATCTTGCTCTACTCGGGATGAAGGCGGTCAACAGCACAGGGAGCGGCGATTCCTTCTTGGGGGTTCTCGCGGGCTACCTCGCCGAGGGCTCGATGGTAGCCGAGGCGGTGAAGTGGGCGAACCTCGCGGGCGCGCTCAAGGCTGCAAAGTACGAGACGAGGGGGAGCCCGACAAAGGCCCGCCTTCTGGCTGCGATGAAGAGGCTCGAAGCAGCCACAGCGCCAGCCCCCCGCTGACGTTCCGACGCCCTTCGAGGACAGTCTGCCCTCGTCAGTCGAAACAGGTCGGGCGCCGTAGGAAGGCCGGGTTGAACACGGCGTAGTTTCGCGAAATGGGTTTGCCCCCCCTCCTCTACTTCTTCTGGGCATGGTATACCTCTCCCGATTCTTCGTCCACAACAGTTCCTCCCTCAGGCATCTTCCTGATGAAGGCCCGCTACGGCTTCTCTATTACAACCCGCTTCCCGTCTATCCTGGCGACCAGCTCCTCCAGGGGCTTGAACGGGAAGGCGCTGTCCCTGACGAACTCGCCGGGGAGGTTGATGCTGTGCCTCCCCCCGGACACGTAGATCTTGACCTTGGCTTGCGCTGTCACAGGACGACCTCGCGTAGGTTCATGATATAACACCTCGGTACACGGAATGGGGGTCGTTATAGGTATACGTATGCTTATACTCTCGTGTACATCACAGGATAATCGAACGAGACTTCTACGGCGTCCTTGGCGTCCCGAAGACGGCTTCGGGTGAAGATATCAAAGCAGCTTACAGGAAGCTGGCAGCCCAGTACCACCCGGACCGGAACAGTTCTCCGGGAGCGGAGGCGAGGTTCAAGGAGATTTCGGAGGCCTACTTCGTCCTCTCCAGTCCCGAGAAGCGCAGGCTGTACGACGTGCTTGGTCCTGAGAAGTACGACGACCCGCGGGAGGTCTTGTTCTACCGGCTGAACCAGGAAACGGCCAGGCGCGAAGAGGAAAGAGAGTGGGAAGCCAAGAAGTCTGCCCTCGACAGCAGCACGGCCGGATCGGTAGCGTTCATCGTCTTCTTCCTGCTGATCCTCGACTTCGCGATACCTTCATAGGTCCTTGGCCCGTGGTTCTACGTCATCAACGTCTTCCTCGTACTCGGGATAGTCGTAGGAGTTTACGACCTGGCCAAGTCATGATGTAGGATCATCTCACGCCTCAACTTGGTTTTAGCATTAAATAACAAGAGCTCAAAACGAAGCCCCTCGTTGGAAGTCAGGTTCGTGAGGAAGCTCCGAGAGGGCCTTCTCGACCTCTCCGCGCCTGACTATGGGAGGATGAACGTCGCCGTTGCGTACGTCAAAGAAACAGGACTTGATGTTCTCGATTCGATGAAGGTCAAAATCGACCAGGGAGTAGTTGGCGACGCCTTTGCCATAACCCAACCTGAGGCTCTCGAACGGCTATTGAAAGAAGGGTCCAAGATCAGGATGGCCCAAGTAGCTACGGGCACTTTCCATCCCAAGCTCTACATGGTCCCCTACGACGACTCTCTAGGCGCCATCGTAGGCTCAGCTAACTTGACAGGAGGCGGACTCGAAGCCAACGAGGAAGCTAGCATAGCCCTGCGTGGTCACAACGATGAGACTCCCATCCCGAACTTGCTGGAGTACTTCAGGGGGCTGTGGGACGCCAACGCGGTGGTGCTCGATCAGGATTGGCTCGAACAGTACAGGAAGGACTATCCCTACAAGCGTAGGGAGTTCGACGAAAGCACCGGAGCAGGTGTCATCACCGACGTTTCACTGAAGGTCGCTGGAAAGCAGATAGAAAGAGCTGCGCGACACTGGATAGTGATTACGACCCCCGAGAACTACAAGATTTGTTTGGCGAGCGGGCTTTGGGGAGTCAACAGGCAGACCAGGACGATTCAAGACGTCCGGAGAGGTGACATCATCACGTTCTACATAGCGGGAGCGAAGCAATTCAGCGGAGTCTACAGGACTGTGGGCGAGCCGTTCTTCGACAGGACACCCCTTTGGTCTGACAAACTGTATCCATGGCGGGTCCGTATTGAGCCGCTCAATCAAGTGGGACGAATAGATGCCCTCGAGATCAAGGACAGGCTACCTTTGATCGAGAATCCCAGTCATTGGGGCACATATCTGCAAGGAGAGATGAAGCGTGCAAGCACGGCCGATTTCAGGGTTCTGCTCAGCGAGATGAAGAGAAGGGCAACAAATCGAATCTAATTGAAGATGCCAAGTAGAGGACTCAAACGGCAGCAGACTCACGAGACTGATCATCGGCTAACGTTGACGAGACATCAATTCGAGACGGTGCGTGTTAGAGCGCTGGAGTCGGAGTTTGAGGAATTCCTCAAAGGCAACGACCCGATATCACTAGAGGAACGGTCACCAACCATGGAGGATCTCGAAGACTTCGAGCTACTCAAGAAGTTCAAACTGGTTTCTTCCGACTCGACTTTGGATCAAAGCGGTTATTTAGTCGGAGAGAGCGAATCAAAGTACCAATCCCAGAAACTCATTAGAACTTCAAAGACTGTCATTTAAATCGGAGCGACTGACTGGAACTACTAGACTGCCATGCGGATGGCTGGCGGGGATTCAAGAAACCCGAAGTCATCTCCGGTGGAGCATAGTCAGCTGATAGGTGGTCACAATCAACATTGATCAAGAGCTCAATCCTACCTGCATGACTGGGAAATGAACCTCAGCCTTGCCACGGAAACTGCCTACAAGAGTGCCTCGCAACTCGCCCGGGTATCAACAGAACGATGGACTCTCAACAACTTCTACTGTGCTTCTTGTGGAGCTGGTCTTTCTGCTTATCCCACTAATACGCCTCTATACGACTTTCACTCACCAGATTGTCGAGAGAGATTTCAGTTGAAGGCCTCCAGGAGACAATTCGGCAACTCGGTATTGGACTCGGAATACCATACAGCCCTTGGTGGTGTCATGAAGGACTCCTACCCATCTCTAATTCTATTGCGTTACGACCCTATCAAATGGGCTGTTGCAGATCTAGAGCTCGTCCATCGGGCGTGCATCACAACAAGCTGTCTGGTTCCGCGAAAGGCCCTCGGTGCTACTGCCAGGCGTGCGGGCTGGCAGGGCTGCTTGATTTCTCTGGCTAGTGTACCCACGCTGGGAAGAATCGAAGTCATAAGGAACAGCGTGGTTCGACCAAAGGCGGAAGTTCTTGAACAATGGAAGCGCAGCGATAGACTCCTAGATGCCGAACCCCAAGCCCGTGGTTGGCTAGCAGACATCTTGAGGTGCGTTGACAGGCTCTATTCAACATTCACATTAGAAAATGTCTATTATTTCGAAGCCGAGCTTGCAGCCAAGCATCCTGAGAACAACTTCATCAGGCCGAAGATTCGCCAACAATTACAGGTGTTGCGAGGCCTGGGACTCATCGAGTTCGTGTCGCGGGGTGTTTATCGTCGTCTGAGGTGACAGAGCACCCTCTCACAGGGCATTTTTCTTCGCATGCTCTATCTGCCGTGGGCTGTCATACGATCGAAACGTTCGATCATTCTATCACGTTGCTCCCGACAGAGCGGGACGAATGCCTCGAACCCCAACCCCCGGTTAGCCTTGAAGAGGCCTTCTGAGAGAACCAGGTAGTCCCATTTTGCAGACTGCACGAATCCATCCGGGGTGGCAAGACCGGAGGCTGTCTCGCACCATGATCTCGCAGCTTTTGCCTTCAACAACACGGTGGGGTCTTCCAGGTCCTTGTCAGCTTTGGTTTCGACCAGGTATATCCGCGCAGGAGTCTTTACCAAGAAGTCGACTTCGTAGTCCCTGAGTATGCCATATTCATCACGATATGGAATCAAGAGAGCGTGACGGCGATCAAGTTTCGAGTATGCGAGCACTTCAGCCGACTGCTCTAAAGTATCGAGCATGAAATCGCGTTCAAACCCCCCACCTTTCGACGCGAAGCCCTGACGGGAGTATATCGACTTCCATGTCTCGACGGAAGTTCGCTCTCGCAGAAGGAGCCTAGTCAAATCTGACAGCTTGCGCCATCTCCCGGTTGCCTGGTAGTGAATGTCACCTAGCTCAAGAAGTATAGCCTTGCGAACCTGTTCCACTATGAAATCGAAGATAACCGGATAATTCAGGACCTGGCAATTGGACGAATCACCAAAATTGATTTCTTCTCCAAACAGGTGCTTGCTCACGTATTCATCGACGAGCTGAGCGATGTCCGCCAGGTGGCCCGATAGAACCGGCGTTTTCCCTGCCTCGGAGATGGCATGCGCGGCGCGCGCGAGAAAGAACTCGTAACTGAAGACGTTTGTCTCGAACTTCCAAGTCTTGGTTCGTTTACCAGTAGGGTAATGCATCTCTTGGATAATGAGCTTCCCTAGACCTTCCTTGAGTTGGGCGAAGGTTGTCAGCATGCTGTACCGTGGTAGCTTTGAAACGTCGATCTCGGCCAAGTCTGGAAACGTCCCTTGGTCGAAGACCTGAATTGGCCATGAAATATCGAACTCAGGAATTCTCGATGGAACAGCGTCAACGGCCAGCAGGTCACCAGTTACCTTGGCTTTGCTACTATCGCCCTCGGAGATGAGGTAACCTTCCTCTCGGAGGCGTTGGTAGAAGTTCTCGAAACGAGGATGTTCAACGATGAACAGAAAATCGAATGAACTGGACGGAACACGGTTACGCTTTATCTCTTCAATTGAGTCTACTTTGGCTTGCCATATTGCTTCGTGCGCTTCAGGAGGAAACATCAACCGCAGTCCTCGCCCCACTATCTGTTCAAGCAAAAGGTCAGAATCAGTTGCGCGGAGCACAACTATCACCGCTATGTTCTTCCTATCAAAACCCTCGCGAAGCATGAGAACTGAAACGACCACGTTGAGTGGGTCTTTGTTGTCATCAATTAGATCTAGCCGCTTTCGGGCCGCCTCTAGCTCAGTCTCTCCTAGGTCAGTGTGGATTTGAAGAACGCACTTTTCGTCGTATGGAACTCCTTTCTCATCCACCACCGTCCTGAAGTGTTTGGTTACGAGGCCGGCGACTTCCGTCTCTTCGCACAGGACCATCATGACGGGTTTCTTGTCAATTCCTTTGCTTCTGAACTCCTCTGCAAGCGCCTCTAGTTTTCGCCTCCCTATTTCGAGGAGGATGAGCTGGCCTTGAGAGAGCCCAATGATTTCGCTCGTTCGTTCTCCAGACTCTGCTTCTTTCCGTCTCGCCCTGAAATCGAGAGAGTCGGTCGACAGTGCGAGCCTCTTTTCCAGAAAAAGCTGCTTCACGAGCATATCCCGCATAGCATGAATCAGGTCGTAATCATACACGATGTGCAAAAAGAAAGTCCTCTTCCTGCCACTGCCGAAGAACGGCGTCGCAGAGAAGTCGTACTGCACAAAGGTGCCAGTTGCCTTCCCATGATAAGCCGCGATGCGTTCACGTAGACGTCGAATGAACTTGCGCCAGACTAGCTCCTCCTGAACCTCCCCTTTCGTCATATGCAGATGGTGGGCTTCGTCATTCATTACTACCAAATCTGAGTAACTCGCGAAATAATCTAAGAGGAAATCGCCACGAGGTTGCTCGCCGATTTCCGCACCGGTCATTTGCTCCCACAACGATTCGTCGTCCTTCCTAAGCACAAATTGCTGCCAATTAGTCAGGAAGGCGAACGGGCCTTCAGGAGGTGGAGTATTTGGACGGACATCGAAAGGCTCGAGAATTTGTATGTTGAACTTGTTCCGCCATGCCTCCGGCACAAACAGCGGCTTCCTTATGTCAGCTGTGTTGGGGTCTCGTGAGTTGTGCTCTGGATCGCGATGACCCTTCATTGCGTCCAAAAGACGATTGAGAACCTCACGTCCTGGAGCGACTATCACACAGTGTTGCGAGTACCAATCTTTTGATTCACCTTTCGCCCCGTTTGGCACTTCGCCATTCGACTTGTTGAAATATTGCCAAACAAGCAAGGCTAGCAACACCCAGGTCTTTCCCGAGCCCGTGGCCATCTTCAAACAATACTTGGGGAAATCTACATCGCGAACTTCGTCGAGAATGGCTTGGCTGCGGAGCAGCAAGTCGGGAGCCACCCTTTGGTAAAGCTGCTCCAAATTCTGCACCTGGAGGATCTCGTGACAGTATACGATTGTTTCTACTGCTTTCTTTTGACATTCGAAGAAGCGTTCAGGGGTGTTCTCGTCACGAGTGAACCAATATCGAAGGAGTTCATATGTAGTGCCGGTGACGCCCGGCCATCCTTCCTGTTCCCAAGAATCTACTTCGCCCTTTAGCCTTTCGGATAGCAAGAGTTGCGAGCTGGGTGGACTTTGAGCCGCTGAAGCCACTAACGCTTACGCCCCAAATCGACTTCTATGATCTTGCTTGCGTCGTTGCCAAATACATCGACGGCTCTGATGGCTACATCATATTTGCGTCCCCTAGCCATGGATTGAGTAGCTGATTTCGCAACAGGTATGCTCTTTCGCCCAGCTTCCCTCACAGCTTGCCAGCTCGATCTGAAAGTGACTCCATCGTAGTTCCAGTCTACAGCCCAATAGTCTATGAGTGCCAAGGGATTGTCCACCAACAACTCCTCAAGTTCCTTTCTTTGGTCTTGATCTTCAATCGGATAGTCAAAGACAACATATCGCTCGAGACTAATTGTCACATCGGCGGTGTCCTTTCTCCACTGAACGGCGGGACGTGACAGCTTCAGGAAAGGTTTGTCGTAGAACTTTACTTTGCCTACGAGTGATTCTATTTCTTCTTCAGACTTCGACTTTTTCAGATATTCGTACACTTCAGGTGGTATTGCTTTGGCTATGACCTCACTGCGCCAGACTCGCTTAGAATTGCGTTTGATCTCAGCCAGCAACTCGTCGAAATTGTACTCGTAGTCCCATCCTAAGATTACTAGTCGTTTGTAGCCACTTCCGTCCAATCTCTCGGCAAGAGCCTCCAGTTCTCCTACTTTTCTTGCAGAAACGGGACGGTCAGGATAGCTCACGTACACCAATTCCTCTACGCCTTCCTGTCTTCGTGTACCCAAGTCGGTGAAGTCCTTGCGTGGGGTCGCTCCGTATAACTTGAGAACGACGGGCTGAATCTCGTAGATTCGAGACCCCGAGAGATAGATTAGTTGCCTTTGGTAGTTGCCTATATTCTCGAGCAGAAACGGCTTGGATTCTGACCCTACTAGTCTGGCGCGAGCGACTTGGAGAGCCACCTTTGAAAAGTCGCATCCAATCCACTTGCGCTCCATTGCCTCAGCGGCTATCATGGTCGTCCCCGAACCACAAAAGAAATCAGCAACCAAATCTCCCTTCTCACTACCCGATTCAAGTATCCGTCTGAGAATCTCTACTGACTTTTGGGTTGGATAAGCTCCGGGTGAAATGTCGTAGGAAAAAACATCAGTCCAGTCCGAATCGAATGGAGCCGTCTCTTTAGGCTCAACCCAATAATAGGCTCGAGTCGCTTGAGGCTCCCTCTTTATGAAACGCTTGGATTTCCCTGTCATTACCCAGTACTCGTACAAAGTCATTTTTGATGCGTAGTTCTCCAAGTACTCTTTGTAGTTCTTCGCCGCTTCTTCTGCCTTGGGCCTCTCCCACCTCCACTGTCCGGTCTTGAGCGTTATACCCAAGAACGGATACCTTAGTGTAGGTCTGTCTGCATTATTGAAGAAATTATTCCACTGATCGGACTTTCTCAATTCCACCTTCTTTGTCGGGAGTCGGAATCGACTTTGTGGATTTTTCGAGTACCAAAGGATGCTGTCGAATGCGACATTCAGTTGCCGAACTGATTCGAATTGATTCTGTAAGTTCTTGATCTTACGTCTAGCACTTATCTCATTTCTGAAATTCTCGCGTCCAAATACCTCGTCCATTAGGATCTTGACGAAGTGTCCTACATGATAGTCGGTATGAACGTAGATTGACCCCGAATCGGTTAGTAGACGCTTCATGAGCTGAAGTCTAGGATAGAGCATATCGAGATACGAATCGATCCCACCTTCCCAGTAATCCTTGTATGCGATTCGTTCAATCACTGAGGGAGATTTCGTTATGGTTTCGCCGCCTATGACGATGTTTGAATAGTAGTTTTCACCTGTCCAGAATGGCGGATCGATGTAAATCAGTTTTATCTTGCCTTCATAACCAGTGGCAAGCAGTGCCTGCATTGCAAGCAGGTTATCCCCCCAAATCAGCCTATTCGTGCCAAATTTGTCGACCCCTCCTCTTTCTAGGAGAGGAACAAACGAACTTAGGAGAATTTGTTCCCTTGCTGGGTTGGGTATGACCAACTCAGCTGTCTGAAAGTCGATATCTTTCGGATTCGCTCCTCGGCGAGGTTTGCTATCCCATATCAGGCGAGCTGAGTCCTTCCTGCGACCTGAACCTGTGGATGTCGTCAACTGATTAACTATGACGAGGGCTGCGTAGGTTCAGGCATTTAACGATTAGACAAGCGAAGGACCCTTACGATGGTTGAACCATACGCGAGGGTGGGCTTGCCAATTGAACATCCTGTCCGTGCCTACGACGCCACAGAGCCTCGCGTTATCTACAACCGTCGGAACGAAATTAAGTTGGCCAAATGTCGCTACCCCGCCCAGAGATCCCATGTCTCCAATAGCCTACGAGCCTAGGAGTCCGCTGGCTAACTCTTCTTGCGCGTCTCAGAAATGGAGCCATGCGCTTATGTGCTTCACCAACTAGAATCGTATAGAATAATGTTATTACTCAATACACTTCGACCTATCTAATTGAGTCACCAGGGTTCCTTGATACAAAGGCGAAGTCGGGGACTTCAAGGATTAAGATAACGAATGGACTTGGCCGGATTAGAACGGCTTAGAGGTCAAATCGCGGCCGGACAGAGTGTCTCAAGCGACAAGGTCGGAAAAATCCTCAAACTCTGCGTCGAGAAGTCTGGAACGAAAAGAATCCAAGCTTTCTACTTGACCGCATGTGATGCGCAAAAGGTCAGAGAGGAAGCACTCATAGATTTCATGTTGGCACAGATTGTCACTTACGTCCTGCCTCGAGCAGAGTACCACAATGCAAAGGCTGATGATTACCGGCGAATTGTCAACACGGCGCGGGACACATTCGTCAAATCTACCAAGAGTGGCGAAGCAGGGGAATTGCTGTTGTATATCCTACTAGAATCGAGAGGCATAGTGCAGCTTTACAGCAAGATGAGTCTCAAGACTTCCTCGAAAATGCACTTTCACGGATTCGACGCGATACACATCCAAGTCGGCAAAAACTTGGTCATGCACTTCGGACACGCCAAGACACATGCCTCTCTTGCTTCTGGGCTTGCGGAAGTACTGGATGATATACAGAAGTTCAATGCAGACCGCAAACAAAAGGGATATGAGCTTCGACTAGCCTCAAGACATCTCGACCAAGTCAAGTTCGGTGAGGCGTCAGAGCAGATACTGGAAATACTCGACCCATATGGTGGGGATAAGGAGTTCTACGAAGAAGCTAATGCAGTCTTCCTAGGTTCAGAATGGGGGTTCATGGCGGAAAAGCCCCCCAATGGTGGCAAGACTCTTGAAGAATTCCTGATATCAAGATACGAAGAGGATGTTGGCGAGGTAGCCAATAAGGTCGAGAAGTCAATAGATGAACGAAATGACATCGCTGGCTCGAACTTCCTTTTCCTCTTCCTCCCCATATCGAATATTGAGCGATTCAGGAGGATGTTCATGGAGGAATTGATTTCCTGATGGCTGGATTGCTCACGGAATCCGCAGATGCCATCTCAGCCAACCCAAGGTTCCTCGACGATTTCAAGGCGCTCACCTCGGGGGAATTGTCTCCAGTGAAAGCTGAACCACTGGACGAGAAGGCTATCGTCAGGTTGCTCGAAACGAGTGCCATTATGTCTTTCAGTGAAAGAGAGGCCCATCAGAAACTGGCTTACAAGATTGTCATCTACCTTCTTTCGAAATACTCAGGCGATTATGGTTCAATCCCGTTTGTCGGGCAGTTGGTCTTGAGTCGATTGGGGGACATTCCAGTAATAAAGCAGATGATAGAGCATGACAAGGTTCCCGACTACTTTTCGTACTTCGATGGGCATCAAGAGACGGAGGCCGATTCAAAGAGAGACGGGCAGTCATTGGTGCTTAGATTCCCCGAGGTTATCGAGAAGAAAACGTTCAACCAAGTTACCATCGCAGGGAACCGGCTAGACCTCACCGATTTCCAGTACGGCATCCTCGACCAACTGCGAAATGGGACGAACCTTGCGCTTTCTGCTCCAACCTCGTCGGGGAAGTCGTATATCCTCTTCAATTACATTGCGGAGAGGCTCACTTCTAGCCCAGAGTTCTGCGCAATCTACATTGTTCCAACCAAGGCGCTAGTCTCTGAGGTGCAAACTGCAATCTCGGAAATCGTGAGACGTATTCCAGACTATGCGAACTTCTTCGCATTTACGGGAGTCAGCACTTTGAACTCGGATGAAATCAAATCGGTTCAGAAGAAGGTGCTCGTGCTGACCCAAGAACGGTTGCAGGAGATGTTAGCGAACAGGTTGTTGGACTTCGGAGTCAATCTCCTAATCGTTGACGAAGCGCAACAGGTAGCAAACGAGGGGAGGGGAATCGTGATTGAAGATGCGGTCGGCGAGCTTGTGAAGGCAAAGGAAGGAATGCAGATGGTTTTCGTTTCGCCATATGTCTCCAACCTCGACCGTTATGCTGCAATCTTCGGATTGGGTGGCGCCAAGCTTCAGACGGTAATGACAGGGAAGTCTCCGGTCGGACAGAATTACATCTTAGTTACCTTCAAACGTCTCAAAGGAGACATGTCTATTCCATTTGCCACGGCACTTGTGAGGGAGATTGAACAAGATGGAAAGGCCGCAACGTTCTCGCTCGCGTATGACCTGAAAGTGGAAAACTTGTCTGATTCCCAGTACGTGCTGAAAGCATGGGTGGCTCGAAACATGACTACTCTCGGAGAATCGACTCTCATATACTGCAACAAGCCCTCGGATTGCAGAAGAGTTGCAGACGAGTTGGTGGCTGAATCAGATAGAAAACCCGACCCCTCGCTTCGCCTGAGGGAAACGATAGATTTCCTCCGTTCAAATGTTCATAGTGCGTATTACCTTGCGGACTATTTGCCGAACGGGATTGGCTATCATTATGGAACGATGCCCCAATTTGTCAGATCTCAAGTCAAGAAGCTATTCGAAGAACAAGAGCTCCAATTCTTGGCATGCACCAGCACCCTGTTAGAAGGCGTAAACCTTCCGGCAAAGAACATCGTCCTCTATAGCCCGAGGAAGGGGTCAATACCAATGGACTCCCTTTCGGTCAGGAACTTGATGGGAAGAGCCGGGAGACTGAACAAGGACTATTATGGCAAGATATACTGCGTCAATCTCGACGATTGGGTATCTGGAAAGGAAGCCCTCACAGACACCCCCGAACTTATCGAAAGCTCGACAGAAACCACTCTTTCAAAGGACATCGACGTGTTGATTGAGTATCTCTCGCACCCTGACCCTGGGGCAAATGAACGTATCAAAGGCATGGCGACGAGTCTGCTAATGAAGCAGTTACTCTTACCAGACCAGAGGTTTCTTGAGGACTTCAAGACGCGTCATCCATCCATAGACGAGAACAAGCTTGGAATTGTGGGTTCGAAGTTGGCTGAGGTCGTAGGACAAATAACATTAGACCACGGAATTATTCTGAAGAACAGGTCAATTGACCCGAGGTTCCAAGAAGACCTCTACAATTGGATGAAGAAGACGAGACGTCCTCCGCTTCCTCCGTATCCTGGCTGGGGTCTTTACGAGAAACTCGAGCCTGTATTTGAAGCGGTAGCTCGAAGACTGCTTCGCGATGATTCTAAGAGCTATAGGCATTATGCAGTCATTGCCTCTCAATGGATAGGTCACTACCAATACAAGCGAATTCTTCTGAAAGCTATTGAGTACAAGTTCCGAATCGAGCCCGAATCGAAGAAGACGCCGAAGAAGACAGTCAACGATGTCATAGAGGAACTCGATGACGACATTGAGAACAGGGTAAGATTCGATTATGTAAGGGGGTTGAAGTGCTATTGCGAAATCCTGGCGAAGGTGGCCTCCGAGGAGAAGGAGCCCTGGGACTACTGCCAGCGCCTTCCCGCCTTCTTGGAGACTGGAGCCTCCGACGACAGTGTCCTGTTTCTTATTGCAGCAGGCCTCTCTCGAACCACTGCGGTCGAGATTTACGAAAGCTTTGGCGGAGAAGGGATGCTTCCCAAATCGAAGTCTATAGCCGAAACCATTAGCTGGCTGAAACAGAATCGCAACAGACTGAAGCTGAATATGCACCCTTACTTCTTTGGCGAACTCGAACTCCTGCTCGGTTGATGGGCCATCATACTACCGGCTGCTGGCACCCTTCGACTCGGCTGCAAAGATGGACATCAGGTTTAATCCAGAGCGAACTGATTGTTCCTTTGCCTAGGCGGGCGCCATGACGCGCGAAGTCCTCTGCTCAGGATAACTCTTCCCTCCATTCTCCTCCCTTTCGCGCGCGAAGCGTTAAGATTAGGACCGGCGCCCCCTCGATTCACATTATGTCACCCTCCCTGTCCAGGAACTCGTCCCGTGATTCCTTCGAAGACTTGGTCAGAGAGTGCTTGAACAGACTCTACGAGGTCGATGGTCCCATCTTCGAGAGAAATGAGGGTGAGGGCGTTAGCGAGCGCTCAATTGTCTTTCGGTTCGCACATTACCTACAGGATGATCCTCGTCTTTCAGGGTTCTTCGTAGATTGTGATTTCAACAGTTCGTTCAAAGGCTATGAAGGACCTAACGGCAAGTTCGTCTATCAAGATGTACATGGCAAGCCTCTCATAGATGAGAGTGGTAGAGAAAAGCTAAGGTTCGTGGACATAATAGTACACAAGCGAGAGAACAGCCCTCAGAACGACTTGATATGTTTCGAAATTAAGAAGTGGAACAACACCCACAAGAAGGACTTCGCGAAAGACCACTACAATCTTATCGACTTGACACGGAGATACGGCTATGTGTGCGGGTTCCAGATCACATTGCACAGAAACAGGTGGAAATCGTACTGGACGATTTATGAAGGTGGGAGGGTTGTCGACGACAAGAAACCTATTTTTGCAATGAACGAGGAATTGCCCGTATGACCTGGTACCTTGCGCGCGCTCGATCAACTGTCTCGCCTCGCATGACTATTCGTCAATCGATAAATAACCAGGTAGGTCCTCCAACACGCACGAGTCCCGAAGACCGTCAGGAGGCGCTGTCCAAATCACTGTAGTCTTCACGAGGGCGTATACAAGATCCAAGTTCCTGGCAAATGGGCCCACTCAAAGGCGTGGGTAAAATGCCCGAGATGCAATGGGACAGGACGGATAGACAAGGTAGTGCCAACAGAATACTAGACGCCAAGTCTAGCACTGAGCCCCCTCGGACACATAGCGTAGGTTAGTTACCACTTTTGCCCATATACTGGGTTGCAAGGTCTACCGGCTGCCAATTTACCGACAGACCAAGGCTCAAATCCGACTCGCGTCTGCGATGATCAAAGCTTGGCTGTTGTTGTTTCGAGTCATGGGCTCTTGTGGATTCGTCAATAGTTGTGCAGTAATTCGACTGTTGCCTTACGTGAACCGGATTTGAACCCACCTAGGTAGTGATAAATCCGACCCGCGAACGCAGTCAACGTTCGGAGAGGCGGTTTCATATGCTTCAACGGGGAGCGGTTCGCAGGCAGACCACAGTTCGACGACCACATCAAGCAGCACCAGGGCAAACTCGCCGTACGCAATTGCTGTAATAGGGCACTTCCAAGGGGGTCATCGAAGGTCGATGAAAACGGCACCTTCGTTTCGACAAAAGAACGAGCTGACAACGACGTGCCTTCCTCCAACGGGCGTTAACTAGACTAGCTTTGTCTTCCCAAGTCTCACACCTAATCCCAAGACAATCCGCGCCTCGGATCCTATCCGATTCAGCATGATTCTGCCTCCAGTCCTGAACGCCATCATCCTCTGGGTCCACCTCCTCATGGCTGTCCTCTTCGTGGGCGGCTCGTTCTTCATGTGGCTGGTGGTCGTGCCTTCGTCCCGGCTGATGACGGCCGACGAGTCGGAGCGGACTCGGATTACGGGGGTGATTGCAAAGCGGTTCGGAAGAATGACCAACACGGTGCTCATCATACTCATCCTCACAGGCATCTACAACGCGTCCTGGTACCTCCCCTCGACCGCTGCCCTCCTCGACACCCCCACAGGGAACATCCTTCTCCTCAAGGTGATTCTTGTAGGCGCGCTCGTTCTCCTCATCTACGCGCATAACGTCTACTTTGGGAGGAAGATCATCCAACTCGCCAGGGAGAAGAGACTCGAAGAATTGAAAGCGCTCAGGAAGAGGAGCCGGTTGCTCTCGGCCGCCAACCTAGTCTTGATGCTGTTGATTCTACTGCTCGCAGTCATGTTGCAGATGCCCTTCTAACTATGCCGCCAAGACACGGGCGGACACGCGGGGTCCGACGCCAGTTAGCCCCGCGAATTCCTCTACCGCGTTCTTCGACAGGGAGTCGGGGCGCTGCCCTCGACCATGCGTAGCTCAAGTCGTCCTGAGCAGGATATGCTCTCCTTCAACCCGCACTTCGTAACATGGTTCAGGCTTTTCCGCCGGCGACCGGACCACTGCCCCCGTCCTGACGTCGAACTGCGAGCCATGCCACGGGCAGGTCACGACGTGGCCCTCCAATCTCCCTACTGCAAGAGGTCCGCCCATGTGGGTGCACGAGTTTCCCATCGCGAAGAACTCTCCCCCGACATTCGCCAGCATGATTTTGTTCGCGCCCACACTGACTTCCTTCATCCTGCCTTCTTGGACTTCGTTTCTGCTTGCGACCCTCGCGAATTCGCCAGGCAACTTTCACTTCTCACCCCGCCGTGGCGTCTCGGCCCGGCTGTGTGCAAGTCCTAGTTTCTCTTCGGCCTTCATCGCTTTCTCCTGAAGGGCATCGATGTTTTTCCGTGTTGTCTCCTCGAAGAGATTGCACCAGTCACGCCCTGAAACGACCAGGTTGTACTCTCTCAGCTTCGGATGAACGCACTTTCCGCGCTCCAGCAAGTCGGCGTTGATCGGATCGTTGGGTGAAAACCATGCACATGCCAAGCAATTCTCGTCCTGCCAAGCCAGCCTCATCAGGCCTCTCTGAAGCTCTGGTTCCGTTCCCTTTGTTCGCATGAGACTATCCAGCCCTCGCGGTCTCCTCTATCGCGTCTTTCAGGAGAGACCTGTGGCAGATTGTCGGGTCCTTCTCTGTACAAAGCAGTGTGATCGTTCCCTTTCTGGACTCTTCCGCCAACTCCCTGAGAAGCCCCTCTTTCCCTTTCAGGCTCTCTTTGTACTTGGCCGCGAATTTGTTCCAAGAAACCTTTCCATCTTTCCATTGCTTTATCAGCTCTTTCGGGGTCCCGAAATCCCTCATCCAGACATCGACCTTGCCCTTCGAGATGCCTCTCGGCCAAATCCTCATCACGAGGATTCGTTTTCCGTCTGAAGGCTCGGCCTCATCGTAGATTGACTTCTGGATTCTTATCATCTATCTCAGGGCCCTCGATTCGTCCCCGACCGCCGAAGGGTCGGCAATCGCCTTTCTCCGCTCGACCAGGGCCTTCGCCTTCTCTATCTCGTCCCAATCCCGATTTATGGAGAGAACCCCATCGAGGACTGTCCCGTTGAAGTAGAACTGCAAGAAACCCGCGCTGGAATTCAGGTCCCCCCTGAAGACTGTGGAAGTCCGGCTGGACAGGTCTCCGTACGCGTTTATCTCGAGGTCGTACTGGTTGGAGAAGAAATAGGGAAGCTCCTCGAAAGCGGCCCTCATGCCCGCCATGTTCGACCCAGCGACGGCGCCCTGCCTCTCTGCCACGTCGTAATGCTCCACCCTCATGACGCGCTTGAGGATTGGGCTGTAGAATCTTGCGACATCCCCAGCGGCATACACGCCCTTCGCGCTCGTCCTGAGGCGCTCATCGACGACGATGCCCCTGTCCACCTTGAGGCCCGCCTCTTCCGCAATCTCGGTGTTCGGCATGATGCCCACCCCCACAACCACGAAGTCAGCGGAGACCACGAGGCCGCCCCCTAGCTTCACGCCCGCCACCCGCCCATCCTTCCCAACGAATTCGTTGACAGTCGTCTTGGTCAGGACCTTCACACCCTGTTTGGTGTGGTATCCTTGAATCCAGCCGGCGGTCTTTTCGTCGATTGCTGCCCCTAGCAGATGGTCGGCCAGTTCCACGAGGGTAACCTTTAGGCCCCTGCTGCGGAGCGTCGATGCGACCTCACATCCTATGAACCCGCCCCCGACGATTATGGCCTCGCTGGCGCCTGACGATGCCTTCCTTATGGCGTCGCAGTCTTCGAGTGTCCTCAGGTAATAGATTCCAGCGAGGTCCGACCCGGGCAACTGCAGCGTCCTGGGGCGCCCCCCTGTCGCAAGTAGCAGCCGTTTGTAAGAGAACGCCTGTCCGTCGTCAAGCCGCAGCGTCTTGCTCGAAACGTCGAGCGCCTCGGCTCGCCGCTCCCTGATCACCTCCACCTTGTTCCTTGGATAGTACGAGTTCCCCTTGAAGAAGAGCTCCTTTCTCTTCCTCTTCCCCGCAAGAAATTCCTTGGACAGAGGGACGCGGTCGTAAGGGAACTGCCTCTCATCAGAGACGACCACTATCCTCCCAGTCCTGTCCTGCTTCCTAATCGCGTAGGTCGCATGCCCTCCCGCCACGCCTCCGCCGACGATCAGGTAATCCGCATGATCTGGCAATCGGGTTCACCTGGCCTCACATGCACGCGACATCAATCCCCTATGGTCAACTCCTTCAAGAGGCTGGAGAGGTCCACCGCTGACTTCTTGTTCTGAAGCTGGATCTGTTGGGTGGCCGGAGGTTGGTCGAGGTAGGAGGGTACCCTGCGCGTTATCCTGTCTTCGTAGGTGGGCACGTTCTCGTTCTGGTAGAAGACGCCGATGGGTATCCTGTCCCCCCATTCGTTGGATATCCTGATTACTTCCAGTGTCTTCTTGTCCACGTCTTCGTTTGTCATATCTTTCGTGATCAACGGGTTGTAGCCTGTCTTCTCGATGTCGTAGACCCGCGGCACCGGCCTGTGAGTCGCCGGGTCAGACCTGTCCTCCCCGCTGTAGAAGGCCTTGGTCTCGATGTCGTTGTACGTGGGGCAGGGCTGGAGGACGTCCACAAGGGCTATGCCTCGGTGGGCGACTGCTCGTTTGATTGTGTCCTTCAGGTGCCTGTTGTCGAAGGCGTAACTGCGAGAGATGAAAGTGTACCCCGCTGCGAGGGCGAGCATTATGGGGTTGACGGCGCTGTTTATGTTCGGCTGGGGGAGGGATTTCGTCTGCTCGCCTAGCTTCTGGGTCGGTGAAGCCTGCCCTTTGGTGAGCCCGTAGACTCCGTTGTCATGGACGATGTACGTCATGTCCACATTCCGCCTCCCCGAATGAACGAAGTGCCCCGCCCCGATGCCGTAGCCGTCCCCATCCCCGCCAATGGCGATGACCTCCAGCCCGGGGTTGGCGAGCTTCGCGCCCTGCGCGAAGGGGAGCGTCCTCCCATGAAGTGTGTGAATCCCGAAAGCATTGGTCCAGTGGACGATTTTGCCGTGGCAACCTATCCCCGAGAAGATTACGACCTTGTGTATGTCCACGTTCATCTCAGTCAGCGCCATCTGAAGTGACGCCTCAATCCCGAAGTCACCACAGCCGCTGCACCAGTCGTTATGGACGTCTGTCCTGACGTCGGTCAGCTTAAGCGCCATGTGTGAGGATCACCCTTTCGTTGGCTTCGGGTCTTGCCACGATCTGTCTTACCGAATCGTAGATTTCGTCCCGCGATATCGGCCGTCCGTTGAACTTTACAATCCTGTGCTTGATGTTGATCTGTGTCTTCTCCGCTATGACGGCTGCCATCTGGGCTGAATAATTCTGCTCAATGTCTATGACCAGCTTCGCCTCTGACAGCCTCTCGCGGACCGCCTGCGTGGGGAACGGGCTGGCCAGCCTGATCTGGAGGAACTCCGCCTTGATTCCCCTCTTCTCCAGCAGTTCCATCCCTTCGAGGATGGCGCCCTTCGACGACCCCCAGCTCACGAGCGTGACGTCAGGACGCCCCGCGGCAGCGTAGAAGCCGACCTTTTCGGTCATGGGCATCTCCCTGTCTGCAGTTTCCAACTTCGACATCCTCTTCTTCATCATCCTTATCCTGTTCTCTGAGTTCTCGTTTATGTGGCCGACCTCGTCGTGCTCATCCCCGGTGTTCCAGAACCTGTACCCCTTGAGGCCCAACACTGCCCTCGGCGAGATACCACCCTCGGCGGGCGCGAACCTCCTGTATTCCCCGTCCTTGGGCGCACCGCTGCCGCCAGTCAGAATCAGCTTCCCTCTCTCGATATCCAACGAGTTCGGGTCGGGCGGCAGTATCGTCATGTTGCTGTTGGCGAGCCCCTTGTCGACTAGGTGGATGACGGGGAGCTGATACCTCTCTGCGTAGTTCAGGGCGCTGAAGGCGTCGTAGAAGCACTCCTCCATGTCCCCCGAGCAGAGGACTATCCGCGGAAACTCCCCATGAGATGCGTTCAGGACGAACTTCAGGTCGCCCTGCTCCGTCCTGGTCGGCATGCCGGTCGATGGTCCGCCTCTCTGGTACAGCGTAACCACCACAGGCACTTCATTCATCCCCGCCCAACCCATTCCTTCGACCATCAGGGAGAAACCGGGCCCGGAAGTGGAGGTGGCCGCCCTGGCGCCGGCGAGCGCCCCGCCTATAGCCATGGTGATGGCTGCGATCTCGTCTTCCGTCTGGATGACCACGACCGAGCCTTTGCCGTCATTGGGTTCCACGCCTAGTAGGTCGAAATTCTCGTGAGCTTCGAGGAACTCGCTCTCGTCGCTCGCCGGGGTGATGGGATAGTAGGTCTGCAGCCTGCAGCCCCCGGCTATCTTCCCCAGGGCGACGGCCTGGTTTCCCACTACGAACATCCTTGGCTTGTTCTGGACGGGAGCGAGGCGGACAGGAAGCCCTCCCTCGCCGAACTTCTCTTTGGCAAACTCGTAGGCCCTATCTACACCAGCCAGGTTCATTTCCACAAGCTTCTGCTTCCTTGAAGCCGCGAAGGCCTGGCGCACCGATTCCTCCATGTAGCGCTTGTCGAGGCCCAACAGAGACAGAGAAACGGAGACGGCGAGGACATTCACGATCCTGTTTAGTCGAGTGAGCTCTGACGTCTCCAGGCGCTTGGCAATCTCTTGGATCAGGGCGCCGTACGGGATGGCGAAGAGCCTGACCCCTCTCCTTTTCGCCTCCTCCAGAATCGCGTCGACGTCCGAGCCGAGTCCCTCCTGGGTGAGCCTGGCCTGAATCTGCCTTACCTCGTCCTTGTAGAGCGTATCGACCTTCTCGATGGGCGTCCGGGAGACCGCAGGGTCATAGATTATCCCGCCATCCGGATTGACGGCGTCCGCGTGCCTGACTACGGTTTCAGCGTCGAAAGCCGCGAGAAGGTCCACCCCCTCCACCTTGGACCTTATCTGCCGTCCGCTCGTTCTGATCTCGAAGTAGCTGTGCAGGCCCTTGATGTTCGAGTAGTACTCCCTAGTCCCGTACACCCAAAGGCCCGCGAGGACGCACGACCTGGCGAACGAGCTGGCTGAGAGATCGACCCCACTCCCCTGGGCCCCCCCGATCATCCAATTGAGTTCGTTCACAGTCTTCGAACTCATCCTTCTATCCTCCCGTCGCCATGTCTTGCCCTATGGCGCAGTCGCAGCCCTCGACCTGGCCGCACGACGGACAGGCGCACCTGCACTGGTCGATGGGGTCCTGGCAGCCGGGACAGATGTCCAAGCGCGTTTCGTCAGCCACCAATTAGTCTATTCACACCTCTAACCACTCTAGGGCTGGGTGATCTTGATGGCTTGGGTTGGACAGCTGGTTTCACACGCCATGCAGAAGATACAGTCAGGTTCCCTTATCGGTTCTGACTTATCGGTCCGGTAGCTGTTCCACTCGTCTGTGTTTTGTTCGATTATCTTGTCCTTCCCCGTCCCTGCCTGGCCGGGGATGAGGGCCCATTCGAAGACGAAGACGGGACAGACGTCCATGCAGACTCCGTCGGCGATGCACGTCTCCCAATCCACCGCCACCTGACTGCCATGTATCCCCTGGGTGGTGGGATAGGGGCTGCCATCGCCGCTCGTTCTCGAAAGCCCCTGCGCCCTGACCTTGTGGCCGTTATGCTCGCCGGTGATCGGGAACTCGTCTGGCTTTGAGAGGAAATCGGGGTCGATGGGTTTCGTCTTGTAATCTACTTGTCTGACCATGCTCCTCTCCCCTCATCTCGAATCCGAAAGCGCCCGGCTTACGTTTCCCAGCGACTGCTAGATCGCCTCCTTCTGGTGGCTCTCTGTGAAACTCGTCTCTCCGAATCGCCTTCCCATCGCGCCGTAGGCGAGGCGGTATCTGCCCCCGTAGTAGGTCGTGAGGTTGTTTTCCACGGATTCAAACAACGACTTGATGTCTCGCGGTGAGACTCTGTATGTCGACGTGAGCTTGTTCACGCATCGACTCAGGCCGTGCTCGTCTGTCCCTCCATAGAGATACGAAATGACCTGCCCCTCAAGCCATTTCGTCGCGCTCTTCGCATCGTGGACGCCCTGCACGACCCAAGGTAGGTCAAGGGCAGATATGGGAATTTAACCTAATTAGAATTAGGCATATTCGGGTTTCGTGTCATGCTTTAAGTTTCGGAAGGCGGGGGGCCTCGAGGCATGAATCTAGTCGAGGCCACGATTCTTGTAGAGGGTCACCAGAAGTGGATCGACGCTGTGACGGGACGGTACGGAGCGAGGTTGAGGCTGCTGAACTCCAAGGGGACGCGGAGGCGAGACGAGGTACTCGAGCTGTTCGAGATTACAGTCGACCGGAAGCTGGAAGATCGGCTACTCAGGTACCTTCGGAACAGCCCGGACATATCCGAACTCGAGATAACGAACTCGAGCCACGGCAGACTCGTTGGCATAGTGCGAGCGAAAGGAGTGGTCATGAGGTGCGTGGCGGACTCGGACTGCTTCCTTGTTTACGCATCGAATGGTTCGGGCAAGGAGATCGCATGGAGGGTGCTTGGGACAAAACATTCCTTGAGAGAGCTCATGGCGAGATTAAGGAGGCTGAGGGTCGATTTTAAGGTGAGCGACATTTCAGAGGTGAAGAGGATGAGGGCGCTTACCACGCGACAGGAATGGCTCATCCGCTCTGCCTACGAAAACGGATACTTCGACTATCCAAAGAGAATTCGCATCGGACCCCTAGCAAGAATGATGGATGTCGCGCCTCCCACGCTTTACGAGTCGCTGCGGAAGACGCAGAAGAAGCTGTTGGAAGAGCACTTCAGAGGAGGCCCTCCCCTAGGCATGTGAGGAGCCCGCACTGGAGGGGGCCACAGGCGGCTACGGCGAAGGACCGTAAACGCTCACCACCACATCCGTCCGGTCTCCGAAGAAATTTCTGCAGTTTCTGTCCCCGTACTTGTCCCTGAAGATGTCCATCACCTGCTTCACCTTCTCCTTCTCCCGAGTGGACTGCGCAGTGCCAGGGTATATGTGCCCGGCTATTGTGACCTTCACTTCCGGGTTCTTCGAGACGTTCCTGTACCAGCTTGTCGAGGAGCCGTTGACGGGCAGGAGATGGATTAAGCCATCCGCAACGACGAACCACACTGGGAAAGTCACTTCTCTGTTTGTCCTTCTAGTGGAAACGGTGAGCTGCCCTTCCGCAATCCCTCGAGACTCCGCGAGGCTGAACTTCCTTGACGCGCTGCTCTGCGCAGCCGCCTGTTTCGGCTTTCCTATCCCCCGGATCATCACCAGGAACCACCCCATCGCCACCAGTACCAGGGGGCCAGACGCGGACTCCCAGAGGGGTGGGGCTCGCGCTGTCAGTGTCTGGAAATCGCCGACGATTCTGACCAGTACCCCGGCGTTCAGGACGGCGATGGGACCGAACGACAGCCCCGTAACCGGCCCCTTGTGCCCCAAAAGTCCAGGCAGGAGCATAGGCGCGAAGCAGGTTATGGTTGACCCCACGAACCCGATGGCTATGGCGTGGATGAAAGAGTCCTTGACAAAGAAGGTGCCCGTCCCGGTCGCCAGCCAGACCATCCCCATCAGCGACCCGAACACCAGCCAACCAGAAGCCAAGAGCATGCAGACCTCGTTGTATCTCATAATTCTGAAGTGCATCCTGGTCATCGCGGGCCTGTACATCAGCGGGTGCGCCAGCTCCAGGATCTTGATGGACACCAGCTGGCTCAGGGCCGCGCCGAGGAGGAGGACTGCTCCTAGGAGCGAAAGGAGGCCGCTCCTCGTCACCACCCCTGTGAACATGCCACCTATGCCTAGCCCCTGCAGGACCCAGCACAAGTTCGCGACCTGCTTCCTGTAGTTGCATTGCCTGAAGCTGACCGACCTGATCTCGACCGCGTAGATCATGGAACCGGCGAACCCCACGAGCGCGAGATAGACCATCTGCGGAGAGAACGTCCCGCCCGGGAGCGGATATCCCACCGACCCGATGACCAGGAGGAGCGATATCATGACGAGAGAAATAGACGACAGCATGATCAGAGGATTGGCCTCTGGGAAGCCTCCCGAGGGCCTCGTGACCAGAATGACCACCTGTGAGAGAAAGATCGCCGAGCCAGCAAGCATGAGCAGGGCGCCGGCCGTCACGTACTGAAACGAGCCGAGTGGAAGGATAGAGTAGAGCAGAAAGAAGACATTGGCTGTGGTGATCGAGGCATAGGCGGCATATCCGAGGATCAACGAAGGGAGTCTCCCCACCTTGAAGCGGGGCAGGAGGGAGTAGTCGACTCCCATGACGAAGAGCGCGATGAAGCCATAGATCTGCAGGAAGGGGTGGCTGGGAAACAGGCTGGCGCCTGCTTCGATGGGTAGCCCGGACAGTTGGCCTAAGAAAAGGGCGCCGACCGTGCTGCCGATGAACGCGAACACTACTCCAGTCGAAACTGAGAGGAGAGTGAGCGTCCGTTCTGGCCTCTGCGCGGCTTTTGGCTGTGGGGAGGGGACAGATCCCTGGCCGGTGCCCGCCTGACTCCGATTCAACATGGATGTCCCCTCAGGTCCTGGGCTCTGTTGCAGGTTTACTGTGCTTTCCGTCGTCCTCCTTCTGCATCATTTCGCAGTCGGCCCTCGAAGGCAGGGAAACCCTGAAGGCGAATCTTTTCGACGCGTTCGCGTAGTCTTCCAGCGAACAGGCATGGCTTCCAACACGCCCTCGCATGAGCCAATAGTGGAAGGTGCAGTACTCCAGCTGCGTCGCGTGGTACCACTCCGATGGGGTGACGACGCCAGAAGCCGCGCACAGGGAACAGAATCTAGGCTGCCTAGCCTTTGGCCCTGAATGTCGAGGGTCGGCCATGAGGAGTATCCCTCAACCCGTTGCGAGCGGGAAAACCTTCTCTTCTTCCGCAGGCTGGTGCTCGCGCAGGACCGCGGCGAGCTCTTCAAGGGCCGCTTGAAATTCTATGAGGTTCCCCAAACGAAGGGAAAGCTCCATCTTGCCGAGCGATGACGTCACGTCGTGATGTTGCTGCATTATGGAGCTTATCGCCGCATCGAACAGATTCTTTCGCATGAGTTCGGGATAGACTTCGAATTCCTCCGCCAGCATGTGATCGGTCAGGCTGTCCTGCAACGGAATGAAGAGCTTTTTGACCAAGTCGGCTTCGTCTGTCTGAATCTTTTCCTCCAGTCCGTCGATGTCGGATGCGAACTTCTTGTGTTCCTTTTCCAGTTGACTAACCAGCGCACGGAGCTCCTGCAGGTGTTCTATCGGCTCGACGACGCTCAAGAGACCTTCGCCTTTGCCTTGCCGCTCGCGAACGTTCCGATCAATATGGCAGCTGGGTAGAGAACCTCTTCTTCCACTTTGGTGTGGTGCTCGAGTTCGTCCATCACCGTTACCGCGCCGCCTTTCCCCTCCTTCGTTGCCGCCGTCCGAACGCGCTCGATGAGCTTCTTCACCTGCGCATGTTCCTTCAGCATCCTCGGATGGTCTGACGAGAGCCTCTCGTGAAGAGACATCGCTTCGGAATAGTCACGTATCGCCTTCCCTTCGGAGAGCGGCCTTAGGGCTCCGAGAAGGGGCATCACAACTCCCTCCTCCTTTTCGAAGTGCGGCTCAAGGACCGCCAAGAGCTCATTGACGGCTTTTCCTGTCTCGCCTCCTTCCGACTCCAGTTCCGCAAGTTCGCGGAAAAGCTCGCGGTGTTCCTCCGCAAGGGAACTCGGAGCTTGCAAATCACTCATGGGGACAGGTGGAAAGGAGATGGAGTTAGCGTTAACCCCAAACAATTATGGTATCAGAGCTGCTATTGGCTTGCCTGATGGCTGGCCCCGGAAGGCGGGTTGTCAACCAGACGCATTGCCGACCCCACGATGATCCGCGGCAGGCGGAGCCGAAAGTGGAGACGTCATTCCCTTGCGGTGCCGAAGTGGTTCGAGATGATGTTCTTCTCCGCTCTCCTGAGGATCTCGGAGAGGGTCCCCGGCGTTATTCCAAGCTTTTCCGCCAGTTCTTCAAGATGCATCCTCTTCGGGAATTCGAAGTATCCGAGGTCAAGGGCCACCCTCAGGATCTCCTCCTGCCTCGCGGTAATCTCCTTCTTCTGCGCATGGCGCGAAACCTCAAGGATATCGTACTTGACCCCGTTGGCGTCGAGCCTCCCGCAGAGCTTTTTGAGGTCGGTGTCGCCGCCGATGAACAGCCTCCACTCCATCTTCCCGTCATCCCTGGTGTTTGCCGAGATGAGAAAGCAGTTCAGTCCGGCGAAGGTGGAGCAGATGGGGCAACTGTGTGTAGAGACCATGCCGATTACCCTGTTCCTGTCAACCTTCGTCATGTCGGCCGAGAGGACCCCCGCCGTCGCCCTCAGGTGAGAAAGTATCTCCTCGGGTGAAAGGCTCTCCGACGAGAGCTCCACGAAGTCTTCCACGACTCCCTTCCTTTCCTTTACGTCGACTATCTTGACGCGGGCAGACTCGGCCAGACTCCCTACCCAGTTCGCCGGGTTCTGGATTGCCAACCGGACCTCT
>DAHVIE010000006.1:0-34375 GCA_027322035.1 Nitrososphaerota archaeon | reverse complement strand
AGGATGGAGATGTCCGGGGTCAAACCCATCATAACGGAGATGCTGATGGGGCACACGGTCGGGGTGGCGAACAGCTACATGAAGCCGACCCAGGACGAGATGGCCAGCGAGTACGTCAAAGCCATTCCCAACCTGACGATTGTGGGGGCGATGGGAGAGAAGGCGGACAAGAACGTCGAATTCAAGCGGGAGATTCTGCTCAAGGTGGGAGGGTACAGCAAGGAGGAGGTCGAGAAGCTAAGCCTAGCAGACATGGAAGACGCAGAGATTCAAAGGTTGGTCAAGGAGAGATTCCTCGGCGCCATGGCGAACAACGGGGGCCGCCAGAAGGTCGTACCGCTAAGTGAGATTGAGACATACCTGACGCAAGGGTGGGAATACGTCGCGGCCTTGCCCAACGAGAAGGCCGTGCTGAAGCTTCCGAACTGAAGACGGACGTTGCACGATCGTGACTGGAATCCTTAACTAGTATGAATGTTGTACTTTCCTACTAGTAGGATATGGCACAAGAACCTGAGGTCACCACCGTGAGCGAGAAGGGACAGGTAGTCATACCTCAGTCCCTAAGGAAGGAGCTCGGGATAAAGCCGAAGACAAAGCTCCTCGTCTATGGGAGGGGGGACACGGTCATAATGAAGAAGTTGGAGCTCCCCGACCTGAGAAAGGAGTGGGACGAGATATTCAGGACGATGGACGCGAAGAAGCTGAAGATCTCGGAGAAGGAGGTTCTTGACGAAGTCGCGGCAGTTAGAAAGGAGAAGCGCCGGAGCAGATAGGGCGAGAGGATGATTAGGGTCGTCCTCGACACCAACGTCGTAGTCAGCGCCGTGGCCTCCGGCGGCAAGCCGCGCCAGCTGTTGGATTGGGGGGTCGACGGCAGATTTCAGATCGTGGTGTCCGAGTTCATCCTGAAGGAGGTCGGAACCGTTCTGCGCAGGCCAAAATTCAAAGCCAGCGAGGAGGAGGTCAGCAACGTAATCCTCACGCTCGTGCAGTCGGGCGATGTGACGACCGTAACATCTAGCTTCGAGGTGGTCGGGGAGGACCCGACGGACGACGCCATTCTCAACACGGCGCTCGACGGAGGCGCAGAGATCCTTGTGACCGGCGACAGACACCTTCTCGAACTGAAGGAGTTCAAGAGGACGAAGATCCTGTCGGTCTCAGAAGCCTTGAAGCGACTCCAACCTATGGAGCGCTAGGAGAGGCTAGTTCCTTCTGGATGGAGCTAGGCGGCTCCAAGCTCCTCAACTGCTGGTCCAGCTTCGCCGCCACCTCGGCGAAAAGGGACAGTGAAGTGAAGATCTCGTCCCTGGCCTGGCCCTCAGGAAGCTCCTTGGCCAGGCTCAGGAGGTGCGCGTACCTGCCCTTCAGCCCCCGCTTGATGAATCTCTTTCCCCACCAGAATCCACCGCTCAAGAGGTCCATCAATGATATCGGGAATGTCTTCCTCTCTTCGTGCTCGAGTTCCGACCTCTTGAGGGCGGGGTTGTACTTCAGCAGGAGACTCCTGACCACGACGAGTCGCTCCTTCACCCTTCGGGCGTCCTCGTCCAAAGAGCTCTTGAACGTCCTCGAAATGAGATAGTTCAGGTCGAACAGCAGGTCATAGCACCGGCCCAGAGCGACGGCCAGGCGCGTGTTGCCTACGAGTTCGGTGTCGTTCTCGGCCTTGGACGCAGCGGTCGATGGCATGAGGAGGGGAGTCAACCTCACAGGCTTTCCGGCAGCCGTGTCCAGATACGGCTTGATTATCCCGACGATCGTCTCCAGATCCACGCCCTCCGGCGCGAAGATGCCCAGCTTGTCCTTCCGCGTCAGTTGGAACTTCACCCCTTCGACGTCCGGGTTGTCGATGGTGAAGGTCAGGCCCTGGCGGGACATTTGCGCTCCCCGCTCGTAGACGACGCCTTCCACTGAAGGCATAGTGTACACGATGGAGTTGTAGGACTGGTCCATAGCGAACCAGTACTGGGTCTTCTTGGGGGCCTCCAAGCTGGAAGGGTCCCCCTCAAGGGGGGACTTATTCATTGATGGACAAAATTCTGGAATCAGAGGAAAGAGAGGGAATAGCGAAAGTAATCGCCAGTGGTTCGGCGACACACCCCGGAAGGACTCGGGTCGACATCAGGGCGCTGAAGCGTTGGGTCGCCAGCAGCTTCGGGTCGTCTTCCCTTCTCAGGAAGGTGGTTCTCGTCGAGCCTGACTACCTGCCGGCGGAGGAGCTCGTCGGGAAGATCGGAACCTGGCTGGCGATTCTGAGGGAGGAGACGCCATGACCAGCCAAGAGGCGGAGCCAACGGCGGCGTCCATGCAACAGGTCGCCTCCCCGACGGAAGCCCTGACGCAAGCGCTGAAGGCGGCAGGGGCTGGCCGCGTGCTGGTCTACGCCAAGTGCCCCGTGACAGGGGTCCACTACTTCCTTGGGCGCCTGAAGAGAGTGAGAGGCCCATTCCACGCCGTCCCCCTGACCATCCTCTACAAGCGGAGCCTCGGGAGAGGCAGGGGTTTCGGGACCGTGGCGGAGTCTCCCCTCGTCCCAACGGGCATCTATCTGAAGGTAAGGGAGCTGCTGAAGAGATACGTCGGGTTCGCGTCCGGGGTCAAAGGGTTCAGCGAGCTCACTTCGAGATGTGATTGTGGGTCGGTGAAAGGCCCGTCGTTGGAGAAGGTGAGGTTCAGCGACGGCAGGACAAGGTTCCACCTGAGCTATGCCTGCGCCCAGTGCGGGTCTGTCAGCAGGCCCTGGGTCGCCCACTACGTCAACGGGTTCAGGTGGCTGGTGCAGAGGGCGAGGACGGTCAAGGCCCTCAGGGGCGGCGGTCTACGGTGCAGAAGGTGTGGGGAGAGGGCGCTGAGGGCGCGTGCGAAGAGCGGCGGCGACCTCGAGTGGGGGCTGATGAGCAATGACCTGAGGGAGGTCGTCGTCCGCTGCGGCAGGTGCGGGTTCACCATCGCCCAGCCCCGTTTCGAGAAGTCGGCGAGCGGCGAGGTCGTCGAGGTCCAGGTGGAGAAGACATGATCATGCCCAAGGAGCCGTGGCTCCGCCCCTTCGAGTTCCACCTCATCCAGAGGATGTACCTCAGGTTCGGGATATGGAGCGGCGAGGAGCTGGTGAACGACCTGGAACACTGGGTGCGAAACGACCCAAGGCAGGAGCAGTGGGTACGCTGGTTCGAGCACTCCGGACAGATCTTCCACCTGAGGGGCTATCTCGGCAGCCTCGCAGGGGAGTTCTTCTGGTCGGTGACCGATTACTGGGACGCCCGCAGATATGCCAACGAAAAGGGCATCCGGAACATGATCAGTACACAGGAGAGGCTGGGCCCGGCGCGGCTGGTCTGGGAGCACAAGGGGTACATCTCCTCGAGAGGCTACTACTCCGTGGACCACTATAACCCCAGGCTGGAGAACCTGTTCTACTTCCGCTTCTCTAGCCAGAGGGCTGGCTCGGAATGGCACAAAGATATGGTGACCGAGTACGCCAACATCCTCCAGAGCAAGGGGCGCTGGGTCGCGGTGGACACTGGGGCGGTCGAGAGCCAGCTCCCCGACATCAGCGTATGGACCCCTCATTCCCCTACCGAGTGGTGGTCCGGGGGTGCGATAGAAGTGGAGATGGAAGCCACCAGGAAGAGCGACGAGGCGATACTGAGGAATCTGCGGAAGAACGAGAAGATGGGCGAGCCCGTGAGGTTCGTCGTGATGTCGGAGAAGGACTACGAGCGGGTGCGCGACCTCGTCCAAAAGGAGACTGGGAAGGCTCCTGTGAGAGTGGAGAACTACCCGGGGCAACTGGATCACCCCGTCGAGATCGAGGTGGTCAACCCCACGTCGGGGCACCCCTACCACGACTTCCTGCAGTCCGAGAAGGTCCCCGGAGAGGAGCAGGCGACCAAGAGGTCCCTCACCATGCATCCAAAGCTATTGACCCAACAGGAGCAGGAGAAGGAGAAGAGAGATCGAGAAGAGGCGGAGATGCCGGGGAAGTGGGAGCTGGCCTGGCAGCTCCATGAACGAGGAGACGACACCATGCTGACCCGACTGAGGAGGGCGGAATACCAGAAGAAGCTGGCGGCGGAGGACGAGCGCTGGCTTGCCGACAAGCGGAAAAGGGGCGGTCCTTTCAGGTTGGTACCAAGGCGCCATTGGCCGAAACCCGATACCTAGAGTAAGCCGCCTGGAAGTCCAGCTTCGCGTCTCCTTAGAAATCCGTCAATCCCGGCAGTCTGCAACTCGAATTCTCGAGGGGTTGTGGTTCTGATTCCGAAGGACTGCAAAAATTGCGACATGGCCTGACTGCCCGCAGGCTTGACATCGAAAGGCTGCCGCGACTGTTATTATTACTACAATCCCCGTCTGAAGACAGGCAACCGTCGACCCAGGGTCAATCCACCCCCGCCGGAGACGCCCGTCCAACCGTAGGGAAGGTGGTTGCGCCTTTATTGCGGCCACCAGCGACGAAGGGAGGGATGACCGATCCGGAGGCGACTAGGGTCAACGAGTATCTCGTCGTCGCGCATACCCACGTAGAGCCCATAGCGTTGAAGGACGAAGCAGGACACGTCAAGGAGATCTACTCCGTGTTCACCCAGGACATCAAGACGAAGGTGATGGTGGAGAACTACAATGAGGCGAGCTACCGGCTCTTGGCGGAGGCACAGCGCGTCAGGAACTACGCCGCCTATTTCACCAGGAGCCAGCATCCGCTCGATTTCAGCATGGTGGGGCAGAGAGATAGGGTGGTCAATAGTGGTCTGCCGTTCATTGGCCCGATATTCGACGGTACCACTCACCTGCCTTTCACAGACGGAGGGTTCGGGAAGACGAGCGCGTTCACCACAAGATACGGGCCGGACAAGGGGTTGACGCCCCCGTACGACAGGTTCCATTCGAAAGAATCGATGGTGGCGTGGATAGCAGACCTGAATGAAAGACTGAAGCTTACGGGGAGGATGCTTGAAGCGGTCCCCCGCGGGTCCTCTTGTGATGCGGCCGTCAACTGTGTCGGAGAGTCGTTTTGGACTGGCGAGGGGAAGGATAGGTTCCTGGCTTGCTGGCGGGCCATTGATTCCATAGCGAAGGGAGACCACCCGAGCGTGAAGTCAATCGGATTCGAGCAGATACAGGACTCCTTGGACAAGAGGCTGAAGGACAAATCGGATGAAGAAGCGCTCAAGTCACTGAGAAAGCTCAGAAATGCGGCCGCGCACTCTTCGCCAAGCCAAGACAACTATCCGTCGTATCACACCCGGCTCCGTGAGATCTACACCATCGCCAGAGAGGCTACAGACTCGGTGATTACCGAGACGTCGGGAGTGAAGAAGGAATTAGAGTCGGACTCGGAAGGATGGGAACGTCGTTGAACAAACAACTGGCAGAGTCGCCTAAGGAAAGGCGCCCCACGAGTGGAGCGACGAATAAAACACAGACCCCAGCCGCGGTTAACCTTGTTCAGGGATGAACTCGTTGTCATTCCTGTATTCGGGGCCGCCCGCTCTGACCTTGATTATGACAGCCAGGCCTGAGTTACTTGCTGATTCAGCTAGGCCTTTGTTCTTGCTTGCTGCCACGATGGATTGAATGAATGAAGTGGAGATTCCATGGCGAAGGAATAAGCAATCTGACAGTTCTACTCCGCCAGGTTGAATGGGGGAAATCGGCTTATCGCCTTCAATCAAATTGATGCTTCTTGGCTTTAGACTCTGAACTCCTAGATTGCAGAGGTTATTCAATCCGGACATCCTTAGAAGCGAGGTTACGCCCTCTGCACACATGAATGATGTCCCCAGATTCAGTGTTCTGAATTCGTCGGTGAGAGAAGTGTGCGACTTCTCGGCGAAGCGCCCGATTACCAGGTCGAAGAATTGTGAGCCGACCCATTCCTCTTCGTAGATTCTCCAATTGGCGGAATTGGCTAGCAGAACCGGCGCGAGAAGCCGATTCGCAGCGGTCGATGTATGAATGAACCAGTAATGAGACCATGGTCCAGCTCGTTCGAAATCGGATGGGTTGATAGGAACTCCCAACTTCCACTTGCCGACGCGCATAGTTCCTCGACAAGTCAGGAATCTGAGCTGCTTAAGGTCGATCAGAGCCTTAACATTGTCATTCGTGATTCGTTTGATTTGGAAGAAGTTCGAGAGGCCAAAATAGCGATTTGGTGACGTGTATTCTACGTGCAGCACGAAATCTCCAAGTTCTGCTACCTCTCTCGGGCCGCGAGAGAAAGGATATTTGTGAATCCGCGTCAGCGACACTTCTAGAGAAACTGTTTGTGGGTTAACACCCATGGCGTCAAGTCTAGCACTTTGCCAATCCTTGAGCAAAAGTGGTATCTCCAACTTCTTGCCCTTGCCGAGAGTCCTTTCGAATTCATCTCTCAATCGAAAGATGGTTTTCTCCTCCTTGTCTTGCGTATTGTTCTCTGCAGTCTTGAGGATGGGTTCCAGAAGGGAACTCTGGACTGTACGAAGGTTAGGTTCGTTCGCTAGAACCGATCGAGTTAGTGAAACAAATTCCCATTCTCGGAGGTTCATCGCTCATGGTCAGTGATGTTTTCTATTAAACCAGAGCGCGGGGTCGCCATGTTCCTCCTTCAAGGAAGTTCGAAGAACTCGTTCACCTAACTTGGCTCTGTGTTTCAGGCATGACAGTTTGAAAGCGGAATCAACTCTGTGGTCTTTCTATTACTATCCGCTTCCCGTCTATTCTAGCGACAAGTTCCTCCAGGGGCTTGAACGGGAAGGCGCTGTCCCTGACGAACTCGCCGGGGAGGTTGATGCTGTGCCTCCCGCCAGACACGTAAATCTTGACCCTTGCTTGTGCCGTCACAGGAGGACCTGGCGTAGGTTCATGATATAACACCTCGGTATACGGAAATCGGGGTCGTTATATGCATACGGACGCATATACTGTCGTGTGCATTATAGGATGATCGAGAGGGACTTCTATGGCGTCCTAGGCGTCCCCAAGACGGCTTCGGGCGAAGAGATCAAAGCAGCTTACAGGAAGCTGGCACCCCAGTACCACCCGGACCGGAACAGTTCTCCGGAAGCGGAGGCGAGGTTCAAGGAGGTTTCGGAGGCATACTTCGTCCTCTCCAGTCCCGAAAAGCGCAGGCTGTACGACGTGCTCGGCCCCGAGAAGTACGACGACCCGCGTGAGGTCCTATTCTACCGGCTGAACCAGGAGACGGCTAGGCGCGAAGAAGAAAGGGAGTGGGAAGCCAAGAAGTCAGCCCTCGACAGCAGCACGGCCGGATCGGTAGCGTTCATCGTCTTCTTCCTGTTGATCCTCGACTTCGCGATACCTTCATGGGTCCTTGGCCCGTGGTTCTACGTCATCAACGTCTTTCTCATATTTGGTGTGGTCGTCGGAGTCTATGACTTGGTCAAATAGTGATATGGAACAGGGGTGGAGCCACGGTAGGGAGGACGCGACTGGAGGCGCCAGGTGGCTTAAGTGCGCTGAGCCTCTTACTTCGTGATGTCTGCAATCGAAGCGAAGGAGAGAGTCATCGCAACCCTGCGGAATTTCGATTTCACTCTGGACCAGCTGCAGCGAATCGAAGAAATCCTAAACGAATGAGAGTCGAACCAACCTTTTTAGTTCTTGAGCAAATCGGCCCTGCGTTGGACGAGAAGACGACGGTTTCGACCTTGAAGGGGGAAGTCTCTCGCTTCAGGGACGACCGCGATTGGCTCGAGTTCCATAACCCAAAGGATCTGAGCATCGCGCTTTCGATCGAGTCGTCCGAGCTAGAGGAGCTCTTCCTCTGGAAGGACGCTGAACATGTGAAGAAGATGCCGAAGGACAAGGAACAGCTCCAGCGAATCAAAGAGGAGATGGCTGACATCGGAATCTATCTGCTTAGTCTCGCCAATGTTCTCGGCGTGGATTTGAGCGATGCGGTGGCTGAGAAGCTGGCTAAGAACTCCAAGAAATACCCCATAGACAAGTCCAAAGGATCAAATAAGAAGTACGACGAGCTCTAGCCACGAGACTCTACGCCGGCACATCCCAGCAGTTCATCGAGGATACCTTCCAGAACCAAATCGCAGAGAAGTTGCGACTGGCGTTCTTCGACTACTACCGGTACCGACCCTCACCGGGAGAAATCAACTCGTGGAGGAATTCTCTGAGGGCGATTTCACAGGTCTTCCAATACGCCAACCTGGTCGACCATGGCGTCATCCTCGAATATCAGCTACCGCTCACTTCGCTGAGGCTCGACTGTCTGATTTGCGGCAGAGATGGCCACGGCGCCGACAACGCGGTCATAATCGAGCTGAAGCAGTGGGAAAGATGCCACGAAGCGGATGGGGAGAACGAGGTCTCGACCTGGGTCGGAGGGGCGAGGCGCGAACTCCTCCATCCGTCTGTCCAGGTCGAGAGATACAAACTGTACCTAGAGAACACTCACACCGCCTTTTATGAAGGCCCGAACCCGATTGCTCTGAATGCCTGTACCTACCTCCACAATTACAACTATGACTCCGGCGACGCCCTCTTCTCACCGAAGTTCGACGGACCGAGAAGCAGATGCCCTGTGTTCACCGCCGACGACGTCCCGAAGCTGAAGGAACGCCTTGTCGAGAGGCTCGAGAAGGGACAAGGGATTGACGTCCTCGGGCGAATCGAGGCCAGCAAGTACAGGCCGAGCAAGAAACTGATGGACAACGTGGCCGAGATAATCAGAGGCAGACAGGATTACGTGCTCCTTGACGACCAAGTGATTGTCTATGACAAGATGCTCTCGCTGGTCCGGCAGGGGTTCCACAACAGGCGGAAGACAGTAGTCATCGTGAAAGGCGGACCGGGCACCGGGAAGTCGCTCATCGCAATCAACGTCATGGCGACCCTCCTGTCGGAAGGGTACAACACGCAATACGCCACGGGGTCGCGCGCCTTCACCGAGACCCTGAAGAAGAGAATCGGGTCCTTCGGCGGGATACAGTTCAGGTACTTCAACAGCTATTCTCATGCCGAGAGGGACGCTGTGGACGTCCTTCTGGCCGACGAAGCCCACAGGCTCAGGGAGACGAGCGTAAGCAGGTACATGCGAAAAGAGGACAGGACCGGCCTCCCCCAGGTCGAGGAGCTGATTAAGGCGGCCAAGGCCAGCGTCTTCTTCGTCGATGATCTACAGAAAGTGAGGCCGGGTGAAATCGGATCGGCCAGCTATATCAAAGAGGAGGCGGAGCGACTCGGATGTGAGATACTCGAGTACGAGTTGCAGGTACAGTTCAGATGCGGCGGGTCCGACGCCTTCGTGAACTGGGTGAGCAACACCCTCGGAATCCAAAGGACAGCGAACGTCATCTGGGAGGGCGACGAGAACTTCGATTTCCAAATCGCCGATTCGCCAGAATCCCTCGAGCAAGCGATAAGAAACAAGATCAATCAGGGCTTCACCGGCAGGGTCACGGCAGGGTACTGCTGGCATTGGTCCAACCCCGATGCCAACGGCAACCTCCCCGACGACGTTGTGATTGGCAGCTACAGTAGGCCCTGGGACGCGAGACCCGAGGCGAAGAAACTCGCTCCCGGGATTCCCAAGGCGACGCTCTGGGCCGACAATCCGAACGGGATGAACCAGATTGGCTGTGTCTACAATGCGATGGGCTTCGAGTTCGACTATGTCGGGGTGATATTCGGGCCGGACTTGAGGTACGATTTCGACCAACAAGCATGGGTAGGGCATCCGGAGAACTCCCATGACACCATAGTCAAGAGGTCGAAAGAGAGGTTCGTCGATTTGACGAAGAACACGTACAGAGCCCTGTTCAGCCGAGGGATGAAGGGGTGCTACGCCTACTTCATGGACAAGGACACTGAGAGGTTCTTCAAGTCGAGAATGGAACAGTAAACCTGCCGATGAGCCCATCCAAGCGTCCCATCTTCAGAATGGTTATCGAGCGCTGTAGAACTTTCGTAACAGTCCCCAGTCCAAGCCATTCATAGTCACCGGGACGGTTTTATTGGCTGAAACCGTAGACCGGCGTGCAGGTCTTCCGCAATCCAAGTGTGCATGGGAAGCTAGGCGAGGGCGAACGCCCCACAAGGCGGTTACGGGTAGTGGATCTCTTCTGCGGCGCGGGGGGCTTTTCCCTTGGGTTCAAACAGCTCGGTTTCGACGTAATCTATGCCGTCGACAATTGGAAGCCTGCAGTCGAAACGTATCGACTGAACAATCCGAACACGAAGGTCGAGAGAATCGACGCCACAGTGCTTGCTCCTGACCGAATACCCGAGGCCGATGTCTTCATCGGCGGACCTCCTTGCACCGAATTCTCAGGCTCGAAGCTCGGGGGAGGAGGCAACGTTCGGAAAGGCATGCTACTGGTATACAGGTTCTTCCATTTCGTCCAGAAGCTCAGGCCCAGGTGGTGGGTTATGGAGAACGTTCCGAGGTTGCTTCAATCCTTACCCCCGACTCTGACGTTGAAGGAACTTGGGATTTCCGAAGAGGAGAGCTACTTCAACATACCCAAAATAAAAGTGTTCGACGCTGCTGACTTCGGAGTCCCCCAGAAACGAATACGAGCCTTCCTGGGGAAATACCCAGACCCTGTTCGTTCGCACTCCGAAACAGGGACGACGCGATTGGACGGGGCAACATATGAACCTTGGATTCCCATGCGGCGAGCTTTAGACGCCTTCCCTAGTCCTTTCGGCAGGCCTGAACAGGGACGGCTCGTACGGGATCCTCTCTATGACTTCGCCCTTGACGAGGGAAAGCTCCGCGATCATTTCGGACGCGAATGTGTGTTGACGGAAGAAGAAACGACGAGGAATAGAAATCAGAAAACGAAACATCCCTACTATGGGAAAATGAGATTTCCAGATGCGGTGGACAGACCAGCGAGGACGGTGATGGCCACCCAAATCAAGCCATCAAGAGAGACGATGGTAATCCAAGAGAGTATCGATGGAAGCACGTTGTTCAGACGGCCTACGGTCAGGGAATGCGCGACGTTACAAGGCTACCCTATCAATTACGCCTTCGTCGAGAGTTCTCTGTCTACGAGATACAGATTGGTCGGTAATTCAGTGCCTGTCGGACTTTCGCGCGCTATTGCGGCTGCGATACGGAGAGACGCCCTGTCGAGCATTGGCGATTAGAAGCCTCGCACATGATGGAAGCAGCCAAGGCGATGGAAGGGCGATTTTGCCCAAAGGCGGACGCCGAGATGCGGTTAGATGCTATCTCGGCCGATGAGGCAGCATCCGTTGGGAACCCCCTGGCAGTCTTGCAACTCGTACCCTGATAGCTTCGAACGGGGACGATAGACGAAACTGTAGCCGAGACAGTCGCTCTGAGCGATGATGGATACCTCAACCTCGGCGGAAGGCCCCTCGGCTAATCCCGGCAGAGGATTCGGAAGAACGATGGAACCTAAAAAATCTGACAAGGCAACCCGTGGTAGCCTGCCCCTAACGCCCACCATGAAGCCATAGGTTTCTTGACGTTAACACGACGGCCAGACTCAGGCAAGTATGTTGTCGAGAAGTTTCTCATAAGCCTCATCGCTGGCCCTGTTCATCGTTCCGGGGTTGGCCGGCGAAATCGATGTCCAAACCATTCTTTGTTCGTGTCTCTCGATTTGGTGCCACGCGGGATGTTCAGAGTGTGAGTGGACTAGGATTCCCAAGTCCGAATCCACCGATTCGAGATAACTCTGCATCTGTTCCCTGTACGGGTAGCCTGACTCATACTCGCTGTTCTTGGCGTCGAGGACCACCGGCTTCCTGCCTCGCACCTCTGCCACGACGTCGGGCTTGTCCCACGGTTGGCTCGCAGGCGAAGCCTCCCGCCCCCTGTCTACCCACCCCGTGTTCGCCCATTTTTGGTAGGTCACGGTCACCCTTCCGTCCGTCGACCTGAAGCCGGCAGCCCCATCGGACCCCTCAATCCACGCGAACTTCGTCCCGACCTTGGACTGGACTCCCCTCAGCACCCTGTAGTAGACCCAGCATTCATAGAGAGCGTTAGGGTCATTGAGCTGGTCAAAGTGGTGACGGAGGCCGTTGTAGAGCGAGGAGCCCCCCTCGAACACAATCCACAAGTAGTTACGCCACCTGAGGAAGATTTCGTAGGCCTTCGAGTAGAAGGGTGGAATCCGACCAGTAGCAATCCTTTCTCTAAGCTTCTCGAAGAGTCGGCCCAGGTTCTCTCCGCTCCCGAGCGCCATCGGGAGTATCTCCTTGATTCGCTTTGACCGCAGAAACTCTCTCGTGGCACCTCGGATGCCCTCCAACTCGTACACGACCAGACCGGGGTCTCCTTCTCCGCGGCCCGCCAGCTCGCTCTCGATGGCCTTGGTGCTGTAGAGGAGGATTGCCAGCAGGGTCAGTGCCAGTATCTGGTTCTCAGGGGTGTTGAAGTCTCTACGTATCTCGTCTACGATTACCCTGTCTTTGGCCGTCGGATCCCGCTGCCTCAGCAGCAGGGTCGCCCTGTAGTCGATGGCTCCGATGACGAAGTCTGACCTTTCAGAGCTCACTACGTCGCTCGTGGCGGTCATGTTCCTGGCGAGGTAAGACAGGGCGGGGAGGGAGGCGTTGACGAGGCTGACGAAACGTTTTCTCTCCAGTCGCTCGACCCGAGGGAACCTGAAGACCGACCCGTGCCCGTCCAACAGCCTTACCGTCTCTCCCTTCTCGAAGTCGATGACGTTCTGCCTCAGGACGCTTAGGATTTCTCCTATCTCCCTGATCATGGTCTCCCTCTGACCCTCGCTGAAGGAAACTCCAGACTCGAAAGCGCCGGTCAAGCGTGTCACCCGGCGCCTGTTTGTGGTTTGAAGAGCTGGTTCAGCTTGTCTAGTGCATCGATTCTCGACTGTAGCTCGGAGACGAGCTTGTCTAACTCGCGCCCCTCCCGGGCCGCAGGCTTGAGGACGGACGAAACGTTGTCTCTGACGTGGACCAGAGTTTCGACGTCGAGCCTGTCAAGCTGCGGCAGTAGATAGTCCGTCAGAGCTTCGGCCAGCAGACTCCAGGGGTCGGCCGAACCGCGGGAGGTCCCTGTGACCATATATTTCATCACGTCGATGGAGGTCGAGACGCCGATTCTCCGCTTTTTCCTTACCGCGTCGATGAACTCGAAGTACTTGTCGATGGCCGAGTCTAGCGTTGCATTGGAGCCTGCGACGTATGCAGCTCCAATCTCTGCGAGGTCCTTGACAGCTCTTTCGACGACCACGGCCTTTTCTTTCTGGATGTCTTTGGGGACGTCAATCTCGACGAAAGCCCAGCGCCTCAGGAGCCCGTAAGAGAGTTCGTTGAGCAGAGATTTGTCATAGTCGTTCATCGTGCAAATCATCCTGAACTCGGGCTTAATGGCCATCCCTGGCTTGCCGTCAGGCACTACCCAGCTGGGACGCTCGTCGTCCCTCAGGCTCACTCTCCCGTGGTCTACGGCCATGAACATCTCCCCGAACGCCTTGTTCATGTCCGCGCGGTTGAATTCGTCGATGAGTAGGAACCTGTTACCCTTGATTGCCTTCGCTACGCAGCCAAGATGGAAGCGGTCTTGGCCGGGCGGCGGGTCGATGGAGTTCCCGCCTATCACATCGTATCTGCCCCATTCATACGAAGCTACGGCCTGCTCGAACTCTTCGTACCCAAGGACTGCTGTGGAGAGCTCTCGCAGCAGCCTCAGCGCGAGATCAGTCTTGCCGGTCCCTGGGGGACCGTGGAGCACTACGTGCTTCCCAGCCACCAGGTGGGTAACAGCCCTGCGCACCGTCTCGGAATCGATTTCCAGCCTCTTACCGTCGCCTTGCAACGCCCTCGTGACGATGGCCGACAATGCTTCGGGGTTGATTGCACTCCAGCCGCCTCCACGGCGTTCATTGGTGATTCTGTCGAGGACTTCCTTCGTTGCTGGGTTAATAGAGTTGTAGGCATTGAAGCCAGGGGTCGCCCTTATCAGGACGTCGAGTTCCTCGGTTTTCGGCCGCCTTGGGTCGAACTTGACGTAGCCAGCAAAGTGGGCGAACTTCTCTACGATTGGGTCTCCCTTGGGAGTCTTTCTTCCTCTGTCTTCTTCTGTAATCGAGGCTATCTGGCCATACCCGAGGAACTGCTCTCCTCCGGATGTGGTATACAAGATGCCGATGACCCCTGGTCTAACGCGCGTGTAATTCGGAACGTTCGACCCGAAATGGTATACCTCGCCCTCCTTGTCTGCCCATGGCGACTCGGGCTGTGTGGTGAGTATGAGGTAGGAAGAGGCGTGCAGTTGTTTTGCAACGGCAGGCGACGGAGCCTGGTATCCCCTCGTGTTGCGAATGATGTCCGCTTCGGTTTTGGCTTTTATGGGGAACACTGTCTGGTCCTGATTGAGTTCGCCCCTGCTGCCATCCAGTAGTGCGCTCCTCGAGGCCTCTCCTTGCCACCGGACCCGCCGAACGTTCGGGTATTCCAGAGTGGTTACACCGGGCTCGTATCCCGAAGCAATCTTTCCGACCAGATACGTCCCGTCGCCGTCGTAGGTGATGACTTGGTGCTCAGACTGAATTTCGAAGAGGAACATCCTAATCTGCCGCACGGATGCCTCTAGTCGAGCCGCTGCCTTCCGCGGGTTGGAACGAAGGTCATAGTGACGCGGCCACCTCCGTTTGAGGGCGGCCTCGAGTTTCGCCGATGACTTGGTCAGGTCACCAAACCTGCTCAAGTCACCCAGCTCTTCCCATCCAATCGCGACTGCGCCTTGGGTCTTGAACTGGTCGAAGTACCCGCATCCGCGACCTGCTCGCACCATCCACATCAATGTGAAATCATTCCCTAGCCCGACCGAGCAACGTTATTCATGTTGTTTAACTCTTCATGCCCGAACTTGGGGCAAACAAGCTTTACATCTGCCTACCGAAAAAAGGACGCCGTGGCGGTAGCGACCGAGCCCTATCCTGTCTCAGAAACGCTCAAGGTGATTGAAGGTTATGACGTCTACAAGAGCAATAACATCTGGGTCGCTCTCGTCGTTGTCGACGAAGGTGGGGGCCGGAAGAGCATCAAGCTGTACAGATGGGAGAAGAGGAAGAAGAAGGAACAGGGACAGGTGGGAGAAGGGATGGATGATAAGGTATGGAAAGTCGGGCTTTGTAGGATGCACGTTTCTCTATGGGACTGGCAGGAACTCTCAGGTAAAGTTAGCGAGTTCAAGAGCAAGTACGGGATAAAGTAAACCTTGCACCGACACGTGTGGCTATTCTAGTGGTCTGGCCCCGATGAAGGTGTCGCCCAGCGAGGTCGCCAATGGCCCGTACTGTGGTGCCGCCCTCGGGACGTAGTTGACAATCTCCTCGTTCCACTTGGTGCCGCTCTCAGTCAGGTTCGCCGAACCCTGCATCACGCTCAATGGCGTAATCAAAATCTTCTTGTGCATGATGTTCTCGTGGCCTTCAACCTTCAGGTCCTTCTCGACGACCTCGCAACCTCCCGTGGCCAAGAGCTCCGCGAACCGCTTCGGGACGCTCTCTTCCATCTTGCTGCTGTCGATGCACATGGACACCTTGAAGCCGCGCCTCGCCAGCCAAACGAGGATGTCCGAGAGCCTCTCCGGCTCCCTCAGCCCCGACGCCGACGGGTCTAGCTCTGTTATCGCGCCCAGCATCCTTTCCGAGACGCCGGCGTCGGAGAACCCGACGTCTCGGGCGTCGTAGAACACGAGCTTGACGACCCTTCTGTCAGGAGGGATGTAACCCAGGAGGTCGAGGAAGCAGGTCAGCACCAGGTCGTTCCAAAACAGCCTCTTGAAACCCATGGCCTCGATTCCCATGGCGGGTTGGGCGGCCGGCATTTCGAAAAGGGAGTACCCCACGATGTCAGACGTCCTCATTATCAGCTTCACCGGCAGTCCGGCCCTCCGTGGAAGCTCCAACCCTATGGTGTGAGGGAGGGACACCGAGCGTACCCTTTTGCCTACCGGGTTCTGAAGGTCAAGCACTACCCCCGACAGGTTGCCCAGCGGTAGTGCCACCTCGCCTGCTCCGAGTTTTTGAAGGTCGACCTCCTTGTACTCGTCGCACCTTTGTCGGCCTCGGGAGAACCATTCGTCTAGCAGCGCCTTGTCGAGCAGCAGGGTCTCGGCGAGCCCCCCAGACTGTGTATCGCTCAGGAGGCACTCGGGGCACCCGTTCCAACAGACCGTGGTCGCCCTGACGACGTCGTCGAGTTCCAGGCGCAGCCTGTCCGCCAGGTCGGCCCTCTCCTCGTAGAGCATGGGCAGCTTCGGCATGTCGGCCCGGCCCGTTATGCCGATTGCCTTCCACGTCTCGCCGTTGTTCGCGAACACCTCCTCCGCCTGAGACCTGACGTAGCCAAGAGCGGGTATGCCTCGGCCGCCCCCTGCCGAGTGGATCTCGAGGGCCACGCTGTCCGCGTGGTGCTGGGGGCACTGGAGGAGCTCCTCCTCGAGTACGGAGAAGAAGTCGTCCGACGGGAGGAACATCGAGTCCCACGTGGTCCCGTGGCGCTGGATGTGCAGGATGTGCAGGAACCGTCTCGCGACGTCTGAGCTCCCGTTCCCCTTCTCGTCCTTGTCGAAGAGGAAAACCCTGTACCGTCCTTCCTGGACGCCTTCGAAGTCTACCGCATAGGCTACCACGTTGTCTCCTACCCCTGCCATCCTCTGGAGCGCGTTTAGCGCGGCGACCCCGAATGACGTCAGTAGGGCTTCAATCACCCACGACCCCACGCGGTCCCTGAACCCCGGCAGCGATGGGGCCAGGGCCGCGGCCACGGACGAGATCGTCCGCAGCTTCGCCTCGACGAAGTCGTCGGCTTCGATTACCTCCCGCCCCTTACCCCCGCGAGATTCCTCGTCAGACTGTGCCTCTTTGGCCGCTGCACGGAAGTGCTCCCGAGCAAGCGAAGAAAGCGCGTCAGGGTCGGCCGCGAGAGACTGCAGCTCTTCCGACATGGACTCCAAAGACCACGCCTTGCCTTTCCTCCCTAGGGAAGTCGTCGCTATGGCGAAGAGATCCTTCACGACGAACGGGCTCGCCCTCGCGGACTCGCCCATCCCCGTAGTCACCAGGAACGACTCGAGGGCCTTCATCGCCGTCGGCGCCCACTCCTCAGCCCCTGAGAGGATGGCCTTCTCGATGTGCTCCTTCACCTCTCGCACCAGGGTAGGCTCGAGGTCGAGTGAGAGGCCTTCCGTCTCGATGCTCCTGCCTAACCCTATCGGCCTCGAGTTCTCGTCGTAGAAGAGCAGGTCCACCGCTCCTCCCTTGGAGTAAGTCCGGGAGACCGAATACACGAAGTCTGTCGCGACTAGGCTCTCGTGCCATGACACTCCTGCAAGTAGCGCCTTGGCTACAGGATGGATGATCTTTGTTGCGGCTTCATGCCCCTCGGCCAGAACGGCTCCGCCTTCGTTTAGGATTGCGAGGGTGCCCTCGCTTGCCGCCGGCAGGCTCACTCCCGTCGGGCGCTCTTTCTCAGAACGGACATGCACCCACCTGTTCAGGAAGCTCTTGGGTATCTTCACCGGGTCGGTCCCGGCCCCTTTGGCGGGATATTCGTCGTCGTCCTGGACGACCTGCAGGGCCCTGTTCAGCCTTACGTACTTCTCCTTCATCGCCCCTCCGCTGTCCGAGTCCCTTAGCTCTGTCGCCCGAAGGCGGACGGGGCGGTATACATCGAACTTGTCGACCACGCCCGGCGGCCCGAGTATCCCGGCCCCCACCTTCTCGAAGACGCACCCCTGGTCCTTCCTGAGCCTCGCGAGGCTCACTGCCAGAATCCCCCCCTCAGTAGGCTCGACCCTACCGGCCTTCACCTTGACCGGTCTCCTCCCGAAACGGTAGGTCCATGTTCCTGGAATCAGGCTGAAGAGGGCCTCGGTTAGGGGGACGGTTTGGCCGGCCAGTGGGCCGCCCCCGACCACCTCGACCTGGTGCTCGTATCTGCTAGTGAAGAGGTTCCGTTCCCTCACGAACTCCCTCTGCTTTCTTAGGACGTCGAACACCCTGACCTCCGTCATCATGTCGGATAGGTACCAGAGCTTCCAGTTGTCCGACCTTGCCTTGATCTCCTTCAGCTGGGAGAAGAAGTAGAGCGGGAGCGCGTCCTTCCCCCAGTCCGAGAGGACCCGCGAGATCAGCCTCACCTTTCCTATCGTTTCCTCCATGTCGAGGCTGATTCGGCCTGCGGAGGCGGCCCACCTCTCGAGGTCTTCCAGGCATCTGTTCAGCTGCCTGGTGTCCCATCCTGCTTGCGCCATCATGTCGAGGTTTCGGAACGTCGCCTCGAGCGCCCTATCCCCGGCGATAATCGTCTGTCGTAGGCGCGAGTACTCTCCGCCGTAGTTGTCGAGGCGCGTCTTGACCAAAGCGGCCTCGGCCGTCAGAGCCACGTGCCTGGCCAGCTTTTGTGGGGCTAATAGCGGGACCAGGTCTGCGAGTCTGGCCACCTTCCCTTCGAAGGTCGTCGACGCGTCCGCCAGCAGGAACCCGATTTCCTCCTCCACCTGCTCTATCACCGCCCCTACCTCTAGAGACCGAGCGCCGACGCGGCCCCTGGAGGACTTCTGGAGGTATTCCGCGAGCGCCCCGCGCGAAGCCTTGAGCCTCTCAAGGGAGGCCTCCAGCCTCCCGGCGAATTCGCTCCCCCCTTCGCCCGTTCCTGGGATTGCCTCGGGGATTCCCGCCTCAAGAGCGAGCCAGTCCCAGACTGAAGCGTATAGCGAGTTCTTTAATGTGGACATGTTGCTGTCCTTCAGAGGAATCGGGTCGAGCTGCCCCACGCTGACGAGCTTCCTCGGCTGCCTGTAGTAGTGCAGGTCTATGGGTCGGTTTGCCATCAGCGTCGCGTTGAGCGTGTCAGACCCCTCTTCCCTCCCTACGCGTCCGACCTTCTGTCTGTAGGAGGCGACGTTTCGTATCGCATGGAACATGACGCTCTCCGTCAGCAGTTTGAGGTCCACGCCGACCTCGAGGGATGGGGAGGCCAGAACGACGTCCACCGGGATGTCTCTCCCTTCTTTCCCCCGGACGTCGTAGACGGACTGGACGGGCGCCTTGAAGACGACCTCGCCTTCTCCTTCTTCAGCGAGGTCCTCGGCGCCAGTCTTTGCGGAGTGGATTTTCGACCTCGCGACCGCAGCCCACTCATGGTAGTCGGTGCTCGGGATGCGCTCGGGCCTTTCCGCTTCCTCAGGGAACCAGAAGCACGCGCCTGCCCTGAGGTACGGGCATGCATCCAGGTTCCCGATTCCCTCATCGCCCTGGAGGACGGTGGGCGCCTGGATACGGAAGACTTCGATCTTGTCCTTGTCCTCCATGGGCCTCCTGTAGACGAGCTCAGACAGGCACTCAAGGTCGTCAGCGGTGGGCTTGCCCAGTTCTACGAAGGTTCCCTTCCTGCAGCTCTCGCAGACTCCCTTCTTCCTGAGCTTGTCGGATAGGCGCCGTATCGACGGGTGTTCTGCGTCTATCCTGGCTTGGAGGGGATCATGGAAGCGCGCTGCGTAGGGCACCTCGCGCTGCCGGGGCGTCCATTCCTCTACTTTCTCCTTCAATGAGTGGCCTCTGTCCCCTGACTCGGTCCGCTCGTTCTCTCTGAGGTCCGCGTTCCAACGTCCCAAGAGGTCGAGGTTGTCTGCGAACCCTATGGTCTTTTGATAACCGTCTCCCTTCTGGGCGGCGCGGGCCCCCAGGTCGCGCCTGCGGTTGTGCACTACGATGCTGGTGGCGTCCACGAGGGCGCCGATGTTGGAGATGTTCCCGGAAGGCCGAAGGAAGACGTGGTGCACCAGCCCCACGGGGTCGGTGTCTTCGTTCGCGGGCTGGATAACGTCGACCTTCTCCGACTTGACGTTGAACACGACTCCGGCGTGGACGTGAGGGTGGGCGACGGTCGCCGATGATCCCGTCCATAGCAGCCCTTCTCCATCCCCCGAAGCTTCGGCGGCGTTGCGGAGCCTGTCTATCACCCTGATGACATGGCTGCCGGAAAGCCCTTCGATGAGGTGGATTTCGTCTGCCACCACGCGCTTTAGCTTGGGAGGCAGGCGGGTCATGAAATCTGGGTTGCGCAGTCTCCTGTTCAGCGTCTCGAGCGTGGTGACGACTACGTGAGGGGGAGGTCGGCCTCCGCCGTATTCGCCCCGTATGCCGTCCCTGACAGACTTGTACCCCATCCTCGTGTATTGATCCGCGTAGTCGAAGAGCACCCTGAGGCTGGGGTACCCTATTCTTCCCGCGAGGTCGTAGATGACTTCGGCCTGGCTCTTTGCGAGTGCCTTCCTGGGGTAGAGGAGGAGCGTGACCCTCTGTTCGTCTTCCCCCTTCTTCAGGCGGGCGATGGCGGAAATCAAGGTCGGAATCATGAAAGCGTAGGTCTTCCCGCTGCCTACGCCGGAAACTATCACCTGGGCCGGCTTCGCGTCGCCTTTCCCGAACTCTGAGGCCAGCATCTTGGCCGTCGATTCGAATTGGAACCTGCTGAACCTGACCGCATCCGGCCCTTTCCGTATGCTATGGGTGATAGCCTCGGCGACCTTCGGGACGACGAGTCTGGTCGCCTGGGAGAGGGGCTTCCTCCACTCCGGTCGGGCCTCTTTCTGGATTCGTGACTCGAGGTCGTCCTCGAATTTCGACGTCGTCAGGTCGCGCCGGGGCACTCTCTTGAACTCGGTCAGCCAGCGCACCGCGTCGATTGCCCAGCTGCCGTCGTGCCAGTACTCGTAGGTGTGGCCGAGTAGGCGCACGGTCTCCGCCACGCGCGTTACGTATCTCGGAGGGAGAGGAGGCCGGATGACCTCCATCGCGTGACGTGACTTCACGAGCTCGTCCAGCAAGCTTCGGTATTCGGCGCTCTCTTGGGGGCCGAGCTTGAGGGCTGCCACCAGTTCGTCGAAGGTCCAGAGCACCGAGCGAATGTCGGTCTTCCAAGAGCCCGGCTTCGACACTCGAGCCGACTCGAATTGGTAGATCTCCCTGAGCCTGGGGACCAAGTGGAGCTCGCCCGCCTTGAGCATCAGGCAGCCGAACTCTCCCGAGATTGGTTGGCTCTCGCTCATGAGTTCTTCACGAACGACGAGAGGTGCTCGTAGAGCTTGACCGCGTGGTCAGGTTTCAGTGAGAGTATCTCGGTGTAGGACCAGGCTGCCGGACCGCCCGCCTTTCCTTCGTAGACCTTAATCTCCATGTGGTAGTACCCGTCAGGGCCTAGCCTGTTGGGCACGTCGGCAATCCGCGAGTCGATGTCCGCCAGCACCTCGTCGCGTCGGGACTCGAAGTCCTCGATGAAGGGGAACAGGACGAGCTGCCTCGAGGCAAGCTTCGCGTGCCTTGGGCAAAGGTAGAGGCAGTTGCCGATTACGAACTCTGCAGGCTCGTCTGACAGGTACATGACGCTCTTTGCCCCCACTATGCTCTTGACCGACTCCTGGGTGTCGACGAGTGGGGAGCCGTCCTCGCTCACCTTGTACGGGGTGGTCATCCTGCATATTTGGCAGCCGGTGTACATCGGCTTGAGCTGTTCGACCATCTCCTTGTATGCCGGTGAGTACTCCTCCTCCTGTTCGTTCAGTTCGTCTTCGATGCGGGGAATCGCGTACACCAGGTTCCTGATGAAGGCCTCGCTCTTGTCTGCCGGGAACCCCTCCGCGACTGCCCATTCCGCAATCAGGCCTGCAGCTCGCTCGTCGACGCTCTCCTGGCCCTTCGGCAAGAGCAGCGCGGTCTGCTCGGGTCCCAGAGGCACCAACGCCGGAATCGTGAAGCTCCCTGAGCCCCACGGGGACTGGTATCTCTGGCTAGCGCCCTCCACCAATCTGACCTCCATCCTCTCAACCCATTCGAAATGGGTCGAATCCTGGTCATAATAGCGAGAGAGCTGCCTGCATGCTACCCGGATTGTGCGCTCGAGGGCGTGCCTCTCAAAGCTTCCAGGGCTCAAGTCCGGGTAGACGACCGAAGAAGACAGCTGGCTGTACCCCCAGGCTAGGGCTTGGCTAGCCACGGGCCTAGAATCTCTTCCGTTGACCTTTGTTACCAGCAGAGGGACGCCGCTCATCGCTGCGGCTGCCGCCAGGTTCCCCAGGGCGGCGTTCCGAGGCTCGCGGGCCCACTCAAGCCGTCCCCCGCGAATCGCGGGAAGCGGAAGTGGGCGTCTCGACTCCCACCACCCTTTGGAGGCGCCGCGCTCAATCAGAGATAGGTACGCCTCGGCCTGAGGCGGGCTCGGCCCCTCTCCTGCGCAGTTCCATGCGAGCCTGATAGCGTCTTCCCGCGTCAGAACATCGACTCTCGTGGCCCCCAGCTTCGAAAGGGCCCCGCCCGATTCGGCGGGGGTAATCATGAGCGTCTTCGGGAAGGCGACGACGGAGCGGGAAATCTCTTCGTCCACCACGAGGACGTTCATGGGCGGGTACCACCTGCCTGCTTCGCGCACCACGGACTCGGCCCTATAGCGCGAGGCAACCGGGGGAGGGATGGCCTCTGCTTCTATCTCCAGGCGCTGCCAAATCTTGCGATATCGGGCTTGCGCGTCGTCTGACCACTGATCCGGGTTGCTCCCTAGGAGCTTGAGCTCTTCTAGCAGATCTTCGGGGAGAAGCTGCCACTGCGCCCCAATCCACTTCAGGTAGTGCTCGTACGGACTGGCCTGCTCCTCGCTGAGGACCAGGACCTGGTTCGAGCTTCCGGTAATGAGGGCCCGGTCCGATTCCTTGAGGATCCTTATCTTCCCGGTCCTCCAGCGGCCCTCCCACCAGAATCCGTAGTAAGACATCTTCATCTTGGCGAGCGATTCTACCTTCCTGTCAGAGAGCTCCTGGAGGAGCGCGGCAGGAGGCGGCGCGCCGGACCTCGTGCAGATTGACAGGACCGCGAGTAGGTCGTCGGTGTCGGCCTCTAGCCTGATGTCGAGCGCCCTGAGCTTGCTCTCGTCGAAGCCCGGCGGAGGGCCTTCCGAACTCTCGGGCCGCACCATGGCCGTGTTCACGAACAGCCCGAACCCCTCTCCTAGGATGGAGACGTTCCGCTTGGTTGGGAATAGCGCCCTCCCAGAGCCGACGAGTTCTCCCCCGACCACAGGAATCCAGGAAGCGGTGCGAAGCTCCTTTGCGAGGGCCCTGAGCTTCTCCTCCGAGTACTGCAACACCACGGCGTCGAATATGGTCGAGAGGTCCCTCTTGTTGGGCTGGGGGCCCTTCAGAAGCTTTAGGACCCTTTCTTTCACTTCCTGCGGTCCGATTTCCGGCTTCACGCCGATTGCCACCAGGGCTTTGCCCCAGTCAGCGAAGTACGGGTCGTAGCTCTTGTATCCTATCACTTTCGCGAAGTCTCCTCCGACAAGGGCGAACTCGTTCGCTTTGCTCCAGTCTCCGCCGGCCTCGTAGATGCAAGGCACCTCTCCCATTTTGGTCGGCGTCAAGTCGGCCTCGTCGTGCTCGTCCTTCCAGTACTGCCTGACAGCCTTCAGCATCGTCCTCTTCACCCTCTTACGCGTCTCTTCGTCGACGGTCCCGATAAACTTCGTCAGCTCTTCGTCTACGAAGAGCGACCCGTGCTTACCTGACAAGAAATGGCGGGCATAGTCGGTCGCTTTTCCGGGGTTGGACTCGAGCGGAACGAGGAGCAGGGCGCCCTCGACCTTCTCTGCCGCCTCGACTGGAACTTCGGGCGAGAGCTCGAAGAATTTGATTTTCGCCTCGATTTCAGGGGGGAGCCCCTCGAGTTCCCTCCTTTTCCTTGCAAAAATCCAGTCTCGCTCGTAACTCTCTCCCATTGAGCTCCTGCGTTCGTCTACGGGAGGCAGCTCCCCCACCAACAGATTGCCGTCGCGCCTGTACGGAAGGTATCTCTCTCGGAGGGACTGCTTTCTGTCGAACTTCAGCTTCTCGTTCGTCGCCATGACGACCAGTGCCCTGGATAACGTCTGATGGTCTTCAGGCTTCAGTCGTTCGAACCTCGGCTGCTGTTCCTCCACGGCCTGGGCGATGAGAGCAGGCACCTCGCTCGCGGTCCTCGTCTCCCTAAGGTGGGTGGTCTTCTCAACTGAAGAGACAACCGCCTCAATCTCGTGGTTTATTCTCCAGTCGGGGGGGAAGAGCTTCTCGACGAGCCTGAGGTCTTCAGGGAGCCTCTTGAAGGAGCCAATCGCCTTGAGGGTCCCCTCGTCAGACGGGATGACGTCCTCTGACTTCGTAGCATCGTTAGCGAGGGCGTATTTGACAAGGGGTGTGAGCGTCTCTGAGGAGAGGTCGATTCCTTCGGGTTCCCATGGCAGAGCGAAGTGTTGTTTGTAGCGCAGCCCCTTCCATCTGACGTTGTGATCCTTTAGCTGCCCCCACCTGACCTTGAACGCCTCAGGGCCGAACTTCCGTCTTTCGCACAGCGCCCTGAGCCAGCTGGCCTTCTCGGCGTAGGCCAGCAGCTCCTCCGGAAACACGGCGAGCCTGAGGCTTCCCGCTACCTCCTTCTCAGTCGCCCCGGGTGCGTGATGCGCTTCTGTCGGTTTCCACCAGGGCCCCTTCTCCGTGACGATCCAAGGCTGGTCTTCGAGCCACTTGAACAGCCTCTCGGAATCCACCCTCGCCCACTCGGCATCCGCTCCTTTCTCGGCCTCGGGCCTCATCCAATCGTTGATGGGGGTCCTTGGGAGGTTAGACAGTAGGACTTGGCTCTTCTCGCTTTGAGGCCTGGGCGAGTCGGCGACCGCCCGGATGAGCTCCTGAAAAGCTTCCTGATAGAGGCGCGCGATGGATCTCATGCAGGCGTGGTACCACTCTCCGTTCTTCCCGGTGTTCCCGCTTATGTCGACGTCCTTCCTGCTCGACATGGGGAAGAAGTGGGCCGTGAACACGAAACGGTTCGAGCCGATAGTCGGCAGGGGTATCACACTGTAGAGCAGAGAGACTTCATCGGGGCGCTCTGGGGGCTCCAGGGGGAAGAGAAGGTGGACGTGGTTCTTCTTGATGTCCCGGGTACCCTGCGGGCCAGTGCCGATGCTGACGGTGCCCGACTCGTCCTTCCCTATGTGAATCTCGCTGCCGTCCTCGTCTCGGACTGCGCCTGAGGCTACCAGGAATCTCCGGTCCCTCACCGCCCTCAGTCTCTTCGTTTCGTCGAAGCATGGCGGGCACTTCGAGGGCTCCTTCTTTCCCTTGTCCCAGTCGAACCACTCGGGCCGCTCGGAGACATCCGACCCGACTACCGTCCTCTGTTCTATTGTGCTCCTAATGTCGTCCAGGCTGAAGTCCCTAGAGACCTGGTAGGACTCGGGCCGTGTTCCGACCGCCCATACGAGCCTAATCGTCCTCAGATGCTGGCAGCAGAGGAGCACGTCAGGGCAGTACAGTTTGAGCTCTGCGTACCTGTCCTTGAGCTCCTTCTTGCGCCACCTCGGCCAGTCGTTCTCCTCCGAGAACGGGCGCTTCCCGTCAACCTCGTCTTCCGCTGCATCGTCGTCGCGCCAGGGGAACCTGAAGAGGACGCCTTTGCGCCCGGGCGGCCCGCCTATGTAAGGCGAGAAGCGGGGCTCGTCACCCCAGAGGGGCACCTCTCTTGCTGCGTCGAGCGTGCACATGGTGTCGTCCGAGTGAATCTCCGGTAGATTCGTGAGGGCGAAGACGGTCTGGAACCCGCTCCCGAAGTTGCCAGTCTTCTCTTTGTTGTCTTGTTTCGAGCGGTTGAGGATGTCGATGATGTTGTCGAAGTCCGACGGCCTGCCCTCTTCCCTCATCCTTGTGAAGGTCTCGCCGTCGTTTGCGACGTAGAACGCGTCTTCCTCGAAGCGCAGGACGAGCATCGACGCTTTGGCGTCGTCGGCGTTCTGCACCAGCTCCCTGACAACGAAGTTGATTTTTGGCTCCTTCGTGCTCGACGTCTGAGTCAGCCTGTCCCTCACGAAGGCGATTGTCGGCACTCCGAACTTGGTGCCGAGCTTCGCGTGCTTCTTGCAGAGCCACTTCCCGTCTTTCCCGACCTCGACCGCCCTTGCGCTGCTTGGTCTCTCCCCGCAGCCTTCCGCTGCGCAGACGATGTCTTCGGGCACGCCCTACCTCCTTGGCCTGATTACGGCGACGTATTCAATCCTTCTCTGCTTTCCTTCCTTTGTATCTCGTGTTTCCCCTGACCATTTGGAGAAGTCGTCGAGGACGGCCTCTGCGAGCGATTCGTCTGGCTGCCACTTCTCGGTCGCGCTGCTTTCGCTGAGCTGCGCCTGGTCGATGAGCGCCTGGACCTGGGGCATCGTTTCCGGCCCAACCTTCGAAGGCCCTCCTGCTGACTCGGCCCAATAGACCAGTGCTCTGTCCCCCTCTGGGCTCCGGGCGTATCTGCACACCACGACGGGCTTGGCCTGCGTGCCTCCGCCGGGGCTGAATTCGAGCAGGACGGGGCCCTCTTCCCGGCCCAGGGGCTCGAAAGAGTTCAGGGTTATCCTGACCGCGACCTCCACTAGAGGGTTCGCCGGAGCGCAGAATAGGCCGGGCCCGCCGGGAGATTTCGACAGCCTGACCCTGCCATTGTCGTCCATGTGGCCCATCAGCTGTGATTCCACGATGTCCCCGTTCTGGACCCCTGTCCATCTGCCCACCACTTCGAGCGCGAGGGTGTCTAGGGGCCCCACCAGGACGGTTCCGCCCTCGTCCACCATCGACGCGATAAAGCCGCTCGCTCTGATGAGCATGTTCGCGACGGGGAGCCACCAGAGTCTGTGCATGCTGCCCACTTGCCTAGATCTGAGCTCGAATGCCTGCGAGTCGATGAACCCTTCTACCCCCGAGAAGATGCCGGTGCTGTTCAGCTCGGTGAGCTGCGCGAGTCTTCTCCTCTCTACCTCCTCGTCGGGCTCCTTGCGATAGTCGGCGGCCGTGTCTCCCGTGATGGCCGTCACGTCTCCTATGCCCTCCCGGAAGAGTTGGATTCTTCTCTTGTTCACCGCCTCGACGTCCTCGTCGATGGTGTCCCTCGTCCAGAGGTTGCGGACGACAATCTTCTCAGAGGCCTGGCCAACTCGGTCGATCCTTCCTATCCTCTGTTCGACCCGCTGTGGGTTCGTGGGGAGGTCGTAGTTGATTATGGTGTCGGCGTACTGGAGGTCGACGCCTTCGGATAGGAAGTCGGTGGCGAAGAGCACCGCGGGCCCTTCGAAGCCTTTGAATTTCGAGAGAATCCTCTCGCGCGCGTATTCGGGAGATTCCCCTGAAATCGCGAAGGCGCCGACACCGGGGATGGTCTGCGCTTTCTCTCGCATATACTCGAGGGTCGGCACCCACTGAGTGAAGACGATGATTTTCCTCGGCTTCTCGTCCTCCAAAGACGAGATGAGTTCCCTGAGGAACTCCCACTTGCTGTCCTTGGCTAGCCTGTCGTAAAGGTCGACGAGCGACCTGCAGCGTGCCCTCTCTTCGGGGCTGAGGAGGGCGCGGTAGGGAAGAGGAGCGGGGACGCCTCCGTCCTCCTCGTCTCGCCTTTCGAGCTCGTTGAAGCCCTCTCCGTCGCGGACCCAGACCCGGAAGCCCGAGGCGCCCCCCCTGAGCAGACCGATTGTCGCCGGGAGCGACGACGCCAGCTGACGCCTATGGACGTATGTGAAGGAGGAGCTAAGGAGCTCGTCGATGCGCTTGAAGACCGAGAACTCGGATGCCTCTCGCAGGTCATCGCTCCTACCGCGTCCTACGGACCCGTCGAGGTCTATCCAGCAGTCCTGGATGTCCCTGGCCCTGAACTCTCCGACGTCCCGCCTCCGGCTCCTTGTCACGATGCTCTTGAACGGGTCGAGATTTTTCAGCTCCCGTTCGAACTCTTCGCCTCCTGGGGTCGCAGACAAGGCTCGGAGCCTCTTCACCTGAGCTTCCTGGACCCCTTGCGCGGCCAACGAGGATAGGAGAGAATCCAGGTCTCCCCCATGCCCCCCTGCGCCGACGGCGAACCGGATTTGGTTGAGGAGCCGCACCAGGTCGATTTTCGCGGTGAACTCTCGCTGCTCGAGAGGGGTCCCGAGGACGACCTCGAGGACCCTCCGTAGGTCGTCCAGCTCGAGCTGCACCGGGGTCGCCGAAAGGGCTACCGTGTGCTTGCTGGCTCTCGACGTCGCTAGCCCCAGCTTGCGCCGGAGGACCTCCCCGGTTCTCCCTATCATGTGGTGGACCTCGTCTATCACGAGGAGGTCTATTGCCTCGCTCTCCACAGGTGGGCCCTCCTCACGGGGGCGTCGGGCGCTGTCGAACGACGCTATGAGCCGGAACGGCGACGGCCCTCGGAGGCGGCGGAAGAGCTCGGCTCCTTGGACGACGTCGAACACCATCCCGAAGCGGCTCCACATGTCGTCGCGCCACTTCTGCCTCAAGCCCGCGGGGCAGAGGACGAGTATGCGCTTGGCCACGTAGCGAGAGATGTCTTCCACGATGATGTACCCCGCCTCGACCGTCTTCCCGAGCCCCGCCTCGTCTGCGATCAAGATTCTCTTGGAATCTGACGCCAGGAACTTCAGCAGGGGGCGGAACTGGTAGGGCTTGAACTCGGTGTTCGAAGCGAAGGCTGCGCCTTCGGACGTGCTGGAGCCGCTCAGCGACCTCGCGACCAGGTGGGCTACAGCTTCCCAGCCGCCGAGCGGGGCGCCTGGCGTCTCCTCCTCCAGCTCCTCGAGCGGAATCCTTTCGAAGGCCATGGGCGACGCGCTGATTCTGGCTACATGGATAGACGTCTCCGAAGCGCGGTTGCCCACAGCGGTCGTCACGACGACGTACCGGGACCGCGGGTCGCCTTTCCTTCTCATGACCCTGCCTTCGAGTGAGATGGTCGTCACGTGGTCGCGTGGAAGGGGGGCTCCATTCTTAAAGTCGGCAGGGCCTGGAGGCCACCGATGGTCAAGCGGCTCCGCCGGGCGTACCTATCTGAGCCCGTAGGCAGGTCTCCCACCGCCAAGTCGACGGCCGTATCGAAATCCATGCGCTCTAACGTGGCCTCGGGGACAAGACCGGAGCTACTCCTTGCGAAATATCTACGTAAGCGGCTCCGGAAGACGGACCTCGTCGGCCGCCCTGACTTCGTCTACCCGAAGCAGAGGGTCGCTGTCTTCGTCCATGGCTGCTTCTGGCACAGGTGCCCAGTTGACGCGTCCCCTGTTCCCAGGACACATGCCGCCTTCTGGAGGCGGAAGTTCGCCAGGAACGTCGAAAGAGACAGGCTCAACAGAGAGGAGCTGGGGTCGATGGGTTGGAAGGTGGTCGAGCTGTGGGAGCACGAGGTGAGGTCAGACCCTCGGGCATGCGCAAAGCGAGTCCTCTCTCAGGTGCGCGTGGGCACCCGGGAGGCCGGTTCCGTTTACGCTTAAAGGTGGAACCAGATTAGGATTAAGACGGGGCCGCTGTTGCAGCTGAGAGCACCACTCTTGGGATTGGGTCGGGGATTATGAAGGACCGGCTGACGGTCGGAGACCTCTTCTGCGGCGCGGGAGGGTTCTCTGAAGGCTTCAGGCAGGCAGGGTTCAAGGTCGCCTGGGGGGTCGACAACTGGCTGCCCGCCGTGTCGACTTTCGGACACAACTTCAAGCAAGCCCGGGCTGTCAGGGCAGACCTGCTCGACTTCGACCCGAGCCAGCTTGAGCCGGTCGACGTGCTTGTCGGCGGCCCGCCATGCACCCACTTCTCATTGGCCAACAAAGGAGGGAATGGAGACTTGGCGGCTGGGCTCGCCCTTGTGAAAAAGTTCCTTGATGCCATCAGGATCGTCAAGCCAAAGTATTGGATTATGGAGAACGTCCCTAACCTGGGGGCGATTCTGCAGCGCGCGACGCAGTCTCCGCACGCAACGATTATCCAGGCGGACGTGGACAGATACCTTCCGGTGGTGAAGGTCTTGAACGCAGCCAAGCTCGGCGTCCCTCAGAGCAGGCTAAGGATGTTCTCGGGCAACTTCCTCTCCCCGACCGAGGCCTCCTCGCCCCCGGTTCCGATGAAGAAGGTCATCTTCGGCCTGCCGCCGCCTTTCGGACCTAGGGTGGACAACTTCCGCGGGAAGGTCTCGGATCCTCTCTATGAGGGAGTCACAATCTCCAAGTCGGACCTCACCGATCACTCCTTCGACACCAGCCTCGGCCGGACCCAGGCCGAGATGGCGAGGCAAGCCAAGCTCTATCACCCGTGGTACGGCAAAATGCGTTTCCCAGACGACCTGGAAGTTCCGAGTAGGACCATCGCAGCCACGGCGTCCAAGTCGAGCAGAGCCAGCCTGATAATCCGCGACCCTAGGGTGGGGAGCAGGTACAGGATTCCCACGCCACGTGAATGCGCCAGCCTGCAGGGCTTCCCGATTACCTTCCAATTCTGGGGAGTCGGAGCGGCCGACAACCAGCGCCTCGTGGGGAACGCAGTGCCTCCTCCCGTGGCGAGGGCCCTTGCCGCAGGCATCCTAGGGGCGGAAGGCCTGCAGGCCGCGAAGGCTCCCACTTTCGAGTTGGGGGAACTTCCTCCCCGGCTGCCGGTGCGGAGGAGAGTCGCGATCCCGTATGTGTTCCCCTTGGACAGGCCTTACCGTGGGTACGTGCCCGGAACGCTACCATATTCGCGCGTCGAGCTCGACAACCAAGGCGAGAGGACGCCCCATCCCGCAGGCGAGGGGATACACTTGATGGGGTGGCGAGCGATGCTCTATCTTGGGTATGCTCGGGACTACGCGTCTTTCGTCGTCGACACGGAGACGGCCTTCGACATACTCCGCCTGTCCTCCCAGACTACGTTGGACGGGCACTTTAGGGACGACTTCCCAGAAGAGGTCGTTCGCAAGGCCCTTCATATGCTCCCGGGTAAGGTGCCCGACGCGAGCACCCTCCAGGCGGCCTGGGCCCTCAGGGTCGAAGCCGGCCTCGGCCCTAACGCTCTCCTCGATACCATAGCGGGAATCGCCAGAAGCATCGTCGGGAAACCCGTGAAGAAGAGGTCAGGCGTGGAGGCGGGGCAGATAGCCCACCTGCTGAGGGGCAAGTTCGAGGCTGGAGGGGACGACTATCGAAAGCGCAGATGGACGCATGAAGTCCTCGACTCCTATACTGTTTGCTCCTTGGTGCTGGTCGCAATGGCGGCGAAGCTGGCGAACCAGGGAACGGCTTGGATTGGTGCCAACTGGAAGAGGCACTTTGCAGTGGGCGCTCCGCTTGGCGCCGAATCAGGCCAGATAGGCAGGCTGGTCGAACCGGATGTGACCCTTATCACTCCGCTGACTGTCTCCAAGCCCTAAATCGCCAAAACCGAGTTTCGCCGCGCGTGGAATACCGCACCTGATTCACGGGTTCGCAGATGAAATCCTGAACAACAAGCCCGCCCTGAAGAAGGAGCTCTAAAAAATTATCCAGTCTATCGGCTTTCATTTCAGAATGCCGAAGGCGGAACTTGGGGATAGGTAGATGATATTGCCCCAAGACTCGATTCCAAAGAATTTCTGAGAGCTCTCGACTCAATCCAGAGCAAATCAGACCGGGCTTCTTCCCTGCGAATCTCAAATCGTTAAATCAGATCATGCGTTCCGGCGCGAGCGATTGACTCTCGACAAGGACCATATTCGAGTCCTTGACCAGGCGCTCCTTGATGCTCGAGCAAGGAGGGACGCGATAGCCACGGAGACAAAAGAGAAGAATCGGGACTCCTACTACCGTATTTTCGGCGTGTTCCAACCATTTACGAGGGTCTACATTAAGCTCGCGAGCTCGATGAGAAATCCAGAACTGCGGAGCCTCCTGGTATGGGGGATGAAGGTCTACTGGATTGAAGCGTACGACGTTCACGAACTCGCTACCAGAGGACTATACTTCGCGACGAGGCGGGAACTGAGGTACATGCTGGAGTTTTCCAAACGGGCAGCGGAGCTCGACCAAAGCATGAAGGGGGCAGGTTTGTCCGATAAGCTGTCTGCTTATCAGAGAAGGGAAGCCGAACCTGATTTTCGAGGAGGGCAGCTGCTTGGTACGCTCAAGGCCAACTTGAGTCTAACCGAAGCCGAAACAAATGCGATAGACGCCATCTTCAAAGAGCTCTCGAGTGACGTTCACGGCAGCTTTGACGAGGTCAGAAAGGTCAGCCCCGAGCAAAGCCTGATTCCAATCTACAGGCAGGAGAGGATGAGAGAATCTGTCAAGTTGGCTTCGCAGGTATGCGATGTCCATCTTCTCTTAATGGTCAGGTCGGGCATGCTGGACAGCCAATCATTCGCCTTCTACCCGAACGAGAGTGCCTCCTTTCCCCTTACAATCGAGGCTCTCCGCACTCAGGGCAAGGCGTCTGGCATTTGACGAAGAAGCATCGGGCAGCACATCCAGCCTAGGCTGCCCCAAGAATCGAACCAACGAAAAATGCGGACCCAACCGGACTTCGGCTTGGGCACCGGAACCTAAGATATCCCAAGTCTGACTAGAAATTGGTTGAGATCCCCCTTTGTAATGGGACTGGGCGGAGATTTCAGCAGCTGCCTGACCGCATCAACGTTGGGGCTCTGGCCGACAAGCAGCACATACCTAGTTTGGTTCACGATTGCTTCCCTGTCGAACAGCTGACTCGAATCGAACCCCACCCCTTCGAGCTCCTGGAACACGTTTGGGTATTCCTTCACTTCAGAACTGTTGGTCAGCATGTAAATCAAACGGAAAAGGCGCTCGGTGAACCACCACCCCGCTCTCTGATAACCGTCCGCAGCATCCGCATCTGCGATATCGCTATAATCCCAGAGCGAGGAATTGGTCCTTTCGACATCTACGCACGGAGTATGGACACTCCATGCGAACCGACAAAGTGGTCTAGTCTCCTGGCCCTTTGCATAAGCTTTGGGTCCGACCCAAATTACCAAGCCAATGTAGTGAAGCCGAGATAGTATGATAGTGGTGTCCTTGCCCTTAATCGGATAGCTGCTTCGCAGCAAGGGTTCAACGTCATCGAGTTTCGTACGTCCCCGCTCAGCTGGGAAGCAAAAGTAATGTGCCGAGTCATCGGACTTGTCTCTGACGTTCACCCGGAGGTGAACCATATCCCCTCCGAGCCAAACAAGCTTGGGAATCGTTCTAACCCACCTGTGCGGTAAGAGATCTTACGTAGGCCCTGCGGACTCCCTCTTCTTCAGCTGCTTCCACGTAGCTCTTCCTCAACTCCACTAGGTCACGCAACCTATAGACCAGCTCAGTGTACTGTGGCATGAATTCGCTTTCTTTCACATCTTCCAGATTACCGAACATCTTCCCTATGTCGCTTAGGGCTTCCGAGATGAATTGGCCGTGAATTGAAGAGAGGCTGCGGAAAAGCTCATCAGTCGCTTTCGCAAGCTTTCCGCTCTCTCTTTTTCGAGATTGAACCGCCAAGTAACTTGTTAACCAAGTAGATTCCAGTTTCTCAGCTATCCAGTCCAACTCTAATCGCCGCAGCTCCCTGATGATGGCCTTGAGTCTATAGTCTGCCAACCGGATTGACGATCGTTTGTCCTCCGTGGACTCGCCGGCTAGAGCATCAGAAACTTGTTTGAACTGGACGACAGTCCGCTCGAACGAACTTCCTAACCGCCTCTTATCTGGCAAAACAGTCAGGAGTTCGACACTTGCACCATAATTCTCGAGCCGTTTGCGTATCGTTGCTACCGAATCCCCCGGAGCCCGGAAATGCACATAGTACAGATTCCTTCCCGCAGCTCTAATGATTGAAGTCTGCTCGGGCATCCGGCCGATTCTTGAGAGTACTCCATCCACAACTTTGGGATTTATCCGAACTCTGGCGAAAATCACCTTTTCGGCGGGCAGTTACCTTCCCCGCATGGGGCGTATCCCAAGACCTTATTGGCATTGCTAGATTCGGTTGGCCGATTACAATCCCCGATGCGTGTGATGCCAGGCTAATCCCATTGCGAGCCAACAGGGAATCGAACCCATTATGGGGTCGGGTCCCGTCGGTATCGAACCGCCGAACAGCTCGTGAGTTGGAATTTGAACGCAAATGGGTATAAAGCCCAGCGGACCCTCTCCATGAATGCTCTGCATGCTGGATTGTAATCCCGAACCAGGTCGTACTCTCCCTCAGGCGAATTGAATCTCTCCGGTTGATTGGTCCCGAACCTTTTGCTTGCAAATCACAGCTTCAATCCGACTAGCGGAAGCGGTAATCAAGGCTGGCTGTCGATTCGCGTCGTAGGCTCCTGTGGATTCGTCAGATGTTGTGCGACTATTCGGCTTTTGCCTTATGCGAATCGGATTTGAACCCACCTAGGTAGTGATAAATCCGACCCGCGGCACCACTTCACCACGATTCTGCATAGGAAGGGGGAGTTGAGTGGGGACGTGAAGGAGTCCAGGGAGACAGTAGGAGGGGCCATAGACGCTTACGACTGCTTCGACAGGGAGAGTTCAGGAAGAGCTGCTTGGCGTGAGTGCCGAA
>DAHVIE010000002.1:0-3573 GCA_027322035.1 Nitrososphaerota archaeon | reverse complement strand
GGACTGTAATCGCATCCCGTGCTGATTTAACCCTGCATGTATCGGCGTCTGCATAGGCTTGTAATCAGGAAGCGATTCATGCACAGATATCAGTAGAATGTCACAATCAATCAGACGCAGTTAATATTGTCGCAAGGCCGGACCACGGTTCGAGAGCAGTTGCCAGATTGCGAGTATCGCGTGAAACTGTTGGCAGCAGCCAGGGGAAACCCCGGTCTCGTTTCATGCCATCAAGAGGCCTTTGAGGCAATCAAGACTGAACTCTTTGAAGGGGCATCGTTCCCCGTGGATTCAGTAGAAATCGCAGGGACTGTCAACTGGAGAGGGACAACAATCAACAACCTGTTCATCTCAAAAGATGTCCGAATCGTTGAACTTGAAGAATCTCAAATACTCGGATTCGCGCCAGGGTACACGCCTGGAGGCAGTCTAAGGGGCCTCACAGTCTACGAGCTCAGGAAGGTCTTGCTAAACAGAAACTACTGGTGCGTAGAGACATTGGTCCACGAGACCCTGCACAGTCTTTCGATTACAGCGAGAAGACTTGATTTGGGCACGAGGTACTCGCAGTTGTTTGAGGGGTTGACGGAATTTCTAACTAGTTTTGTCCTAATGAAACGGTATCCTTACTGTTACGAACACTGTCTGAACGACAAGTCGCGTCCATGCTACTACACCTACCAATATGAAACTAAAATATGGTCCGCCCTCTGCCATGTAATACCCATTCGTGCCCTAGTCCCAATCTATTTTTGGAATGATGATCTCGATTGGGAAAACCTGTTCGGCCGGTTCGTAGACACCATAAGGCGTAATGGGTACCCGCGATTCCCAAACATCCTCCATGACAAATCGCGGTTAGCCGCCATGGTTCGTCTTCATCAGGCCTGCGGGTCAAACTTTGGTACGGAATACAGCAAGGCGTGGAGGAGCCTCGAAGCCGGGTTGGATTTACCAGGCGTCAAAGTCGTTTGATGACCCATGAAGGGTGCATCAAAGGTTTGCTAGGATTGAACTCCTTTGGATGAACAGAGCGCGTTTTAGGCCTATTCAAGATAGCTCGGCTAGGCTATCTTGACCCTGACCCCCCCTCACCCCCCAAAAGGGCTGTCTTGGGGGTCGAAAAGGGGATGGGGGTGAGGGTACCCCCAGGGTCCACGGTCAAGGGACGGGTCCCTTGGAGCCGATCTCGTCAAAGGGGGGGTGAGGGCGGCGCTCCCATCCCTGCAGGGGACCCGCGCGCCATCAGTGGAAGAGCGCGTACGCTCGCACGAGCAGGGCCCCTCCGACCAGCGTTTGGTCAGCCCGACAGTCGTCCCCGCCGCGGGCTGGGCCGTTGAGAGGACGACAGGACCGCATCCGACCTGCAGCGAGTCTGCGAGTCGTCCTACGAAAGCGAAGAGTGGTGATGCCAGGGTGCACAATCATAGGCGACGAGCCCAGTAACGACGCCGAGGCCGAGTCAGCCGATCAGTAACGAAGGTTCATCCATCGGGGAGTGCCTTTCGCAAAATCATTCTGCTCGCCGTGGGCCTCGAGGACGCCCCCAGGAAGGACATCGTGGAGATGCTCTTCGCGAGGCGTGACTCCCGGGACGCGGGGAAGGCATTCCTCCGGTGGCTGAGGGAGGCGCACCGGTATGGGGAACCGGATACCCAAGTATGCGTAAGAATGTCTTACCGATATGGGGCGGCAGATTGAAGAGATGGGATTCACGAAGGCGAGTTCGAAGGGGCAGATGGTGATCCCCGCAAGGATCGGAAAGCTCAACGACCTGGCTCTCGGGGTAAGGGATGGTCCGACCGCAAGGACGCATCTGGCCGAGCTCAGGGCCCAGGGATACAGCGTGGTCTGGTCCGATGACACAAGTCGATTGGTCTTGAGAAGGCGCGGACCCAAACACAACCCTCGCGGATCTATGATGCGGGACTTGATGATGCAACTGGACATCAATTCTAGGGACGACTGGGAGTCGTCAAAATCAGATTACGGCTTCTAGGTGAACAGTTGTGCTCACTGGCCAACCGCTGCAGAGCGTGCACTGCGGAATCTTTCGATGGTATGATGCCGAGAGACGCAGTTTATCACATGCGAGCGGGAAAACCCACACGCTTTAGCGGTGGGATGAAAGCGAGCCCCATTGATGGTTAAATACGCATGAGGCGCTTTCACCCCTTGAAGATGCTCTCGGCTTTCAGGTTCCGCCTCTATCCGAACTGCGAGCAGGAGGAGAGGATGCTCAGGACCATGGAGGCGTGCAGGAGGCTCTGGAACGACGCCCTCGCCCACAGAAAACTGAGGTGGGAGAAGTTCAGGCAATCGACATCCTACAGCCACCAGGCATGGGTTCTGACAGCAGAGCGGCACGCAGACCCTGTCCTCGCCGAAGTCTACTCCCAGGCGGCCCAGGACGTCCTCCGCAGGCTCGACAGGGCGTTCGAGGCTTTCTTCCAGGGCCGCGCCAAGTACCCGAGGTTCAAGAAGCTCTCCTCGGCTGGCTCCTTCGCCTACCCCCAGGCGTACAACGGGTCTGTGAAGCCCGATGTGGTTCGCAGGCGGCTCTTCCTCTCCAAGGTCGGGAACGTGAAGGCGGTGTTCCACAGGCCGTTGCCGAAGGATGTGAGGATGAAGACCTGCACGGTGGTCAGGGAGCCTGACGGAAAATGGTATGCCTCCCTCGTCTGCGAGGAGGTGGTACTACTGCAGGATGTCAGGACCCCAGCTATGATGCAGCAGCCAGCCGGGTCGCCAGTCGGCGTGGACCTCGGCCTCCTCTCTCTGATAGCCACGTCCGACGGGACGAAGGTCGAGCATCCGAAGCTTCTCAGGAAGGCGGAGAAGAGGCTGAAGCACCTGCAGCATTCGCTCTCCCACAAGAGGAAGGGCTCCAACAACCGGTCCAGGGCGAGGCGTAGGCTCGCCTCTCAGCACGCCCGCGTCAGACGGCAGAGGGCGGACTTCAACCACAAGCTCTCGACAGGGCTCGTGAGGGGCCATTCACTCATCGCCTTCGAGGACCTGAGGGTCAGGAACACGGTGAGGAACCACACACTCGCCAAATCCATCCACGACGCAGGCTGGTCCCAGCTCGTCAGGTTCGCCGAGTACAAGGGCTCAAAGGCCGGGAAGCCGGTAGTCAGGGTCCCGGCCGCGTATTCCACACAGGAGTGCTCCTTCTGCGGAGATCGGAACCAGGTCCCGCTGTCGGTGAGGCAGTTCGAGTGCAGGGGGTGCGGGAGGGCGCTTGACCGCGACTTCGCCGCACGTATCGTGCTGAAGCGAGGACTCGCCCAGGTAGGGCACCTTTGTAACGCGCGCTCTTTTCTGGCTCCGGTCCCTTCTGCTTGCTACGCTCCTTCCATGGCCCCCTTAAAGCTCCTTTGGACGGGGTAGCAGCACGCCTTGGCCAGCCTTCTCCGCATGCACCTTTCAGCGCTCTAGCGCACTCAGACAGTTTGCGGAGGCCGCCTCCACATTCAGGACAAAGAGTTCGAGGACTCAGCCCTACCAAGTGGTCCAGCGTGCTGCTCTATCCCGGTATCCGGAGCTATCAGTCACCTCCCGTCTTTGCTC
>DAHVIE010000087.1:0-17482 GCA_027322035.1 Nitrososphaerota archaeon | reverse complement strand
TCTTCCACGAGCTTGTTCAGATAGTCTGATGCTGTGATCCTGGCGTTCTTGCCGGTCCACCCGATCGACTTCGCTATCTGCGTCGGGCTGACCACTCCCTGGGTGAAGAGGCCGTAGACGAGCTCCTTGGCCTGTGCCGGGTCGAGTCGTTTCCTGGTAGGGGGGAGGACGTGGAAGGCTGGCTTGGATTCTAGGACCTGGGCCGTCACGATTACGACGCCTCGATGACTAGCATCTCGCCCTTCCGCATCGCGACGATGATGTACTCGCTGTTCTTGCTCTTGATTCGGATAGCGCCCTCGTAAATATCAACCGAACCGGCCGCGGTGATCAGGGCTCGCGCATCTGGTGCAAGCTGTAACTCCTCACCTGTGACGAAATTCTTCTCACCACGGCTGCTCTTGTAGTGACGGTAGGTTCTGACGGTCACTGCGAATTCGCCTCTTCTTTGATTATCCCATTCGCAAGGAGCTGTCTCTCAAGATAATTGGAGACGGCTCGACCTTCGGCCGTTGCTTTCTCTTCAAGCTGGTCGAAGTACTCTTGACGAAGAGCAATGCTCTTCCAACCGTTCCGTGGCATGTCATGGGAACATGTGGGAACATTATTTAAACGTTCCCAAGCGTTCCCAATGCTGAATGTCTAATCCGTAATACTTAAGGAACGGTTCGGAACTCGGTAGACCATGCCTTCGCGAGACCGGAAAGTCTCTCACGTGGTTCTCCAAGAAGAGCTAGCGGCGAATATCAGGGAAGAGATGTCGAAGGAGCATCCAAACGAGAAGGACCGGCCAGAGTTCAGCACATACGTTCAACATCTCCTTTGGTCGATTTTAGATGAGAAATGGACCCTTGAGAGCAATGCACCCTTCCTCATTCTAATTTCTGACCCGGATTCTGAATCCATGTTCATGAAAGACAGGAAGAGCGGAGACCTTTTCGAAGTTAGGGCGACAGAGAAGGGGTTGCATTGTGAGAGTGATGACCGGTGGGATTGTGTGCACGTCGGCTACGCCTGGGCGAATCCTCGTGTCTACAGGATATTGACGGCCAGGGGTTGGAAGAGACCTGGCATAGCCTGATCCTGACGTGTAATTTACCCATTCTGTGACGTAATCCGACCGAAGTCTCATGTGTGCTGCGGTTTTTCACCAATCTTACACGTCAGGAGTTACCCTACCCCAGCACGACCGGTGTTTCCGGTCGGGTGCACACGGGTGCACAGCGGGTGGCACGTGCAGCATATAAAGCGACCGTAGTCTGGTGGCACGTGCGGTGGCACGTGCAAGGTCGAAAATTGGCTTAACCTATCCCTAACCTACGTTGGAGCGTAGGGTATCCCGTATGCATCAAGCGTCCAGAGTAGCTTTCAGTCTTTATTCTAGTTGCAAAGGAATTCCTTAGCGTGCTGTTGATTTCCACTTGCGGATCTAGGGCGTCCGCGGATTCGAAAATCTTCATCTCTGGCAGGTTTTGGTAGAGCTTGGATGGGAGCTGAAGCCAGCCTTCTTGCCGTGGCTGCGTGGCCATCCAGCTTTGAATGTTCCTAACTATGGATTCTTTGGTTCTCCGGTTTTCGAGTGAAATTCCATACTCGTCAGCAACCGCTAGCAAGTCTTCGTTTTTGACCTGCATTAGATCTTTCTGCAGTCGGATATCCATGTGCACCAATGTCTTGAACATTAATTGGCCCGAGTCCACTTCATCCTTCCTGAAAGTACGCTTCACATGAACCGAATTTTGTTCGAGACCCAATATTAGTTTCTCGCTCTCGTTAAGGGAGAAGATGCCTTCGATAGTCATTTCTTGCGCTGAAGCTCCCATTTCATCCTTAATTGTAAAGTCATTTCCGTCTGGAAGACTCTTAGGATTTAGGAATATACTCAGTGCCTCAAGAGATGAGGACTTGCCCGCATTGTTCTGACCTGTGAAGATTGTTAACTTCTTTAGAGGAATCCAACCCACATCCTCTAGGCATCTGAAGTGCTCCACCTTGAACTTCTCCAGCTTCAAGCGACGCTACCGCAAAGATAATCCCGTTAATATGTGAATCCGGCGGGCGACACAGTAGAAGAACTAGGATTTAGTCACTACCGTCCCGTCGGGCGTCTTCTCGAACTGAAACACGGCATTCACCTCCGAGTCCTCGAAAATCTCTCTGTCGTGGGTTATCACGATGATTTGGCTCAAGGTTCGCCGCTCGTCAGAATTGAACTCGGTTATGAGGCGGACGAGAGAACGCCTTCTCTCTTCATCCAGATGAGTTGTTGGTTCATCGAGCGCGATGAAGTCCACCGTCCCCTTACCCATGAGCCTTGCCATCGCGAATCTAAGGGCAAGTGCTATCGCCACGCTCTCCCCGCCGCTCATCGATTTGATGTCTGCCATGCCAGATGAGGAGTAACACTCAATGTTCACGTCATGCTTCTGCTCTTTCAGCTGGACTTCTGATAGACCTATCCCAAATGACCGGACGTAGTCTGACATGTCCCTCGAGAGTTCCCTAAGCGCCCATGACCTGAGGCTCGTTGCCAGGATTCCATCACGATTGTAAACATCGTCCCTTATCTTCTGGAAGATGTTCGTGTAACGTCGGGCATCTTCTAGCTTCGTTCGAACCTGCTTCAGTTGCGAGAGTCGCTGTCCTGCCTCGGACGCTTGCTTTCTCCAACCTCCGAGGTCACCCGTCATGTTGTTGATATCGGGTCTTAGGCGCCCCTCGAGTTCCTTCTTGATGCTCTGGTATGCATCCTCGTCGAACTTGCCTGCCTCTTTCTGAAGGTCTGTCATCTTGCCCACCTGCTCTGAGGAGTATTCGTCCACGGTCAGAGCCTTGACGCTCGCGCTGGCGAGATCCTTCGGGACTGAACGAAGCTTCGCCCGTAGGTCTTCTAGCAACTTCTGCCGTTCTTCGATGTCTGCTTGGGTAGCTATCTTGTTCTGTCGCAGCCAAGTCTCAGCCTCAACGAGGGAGTCCCGCTTCTTCCTGAGCAAGCGCTTGTTCTCGTCTAGGTCTGACAGTGCCGTTTGCACTGATTCGAGCTTCCTCCTCAGCGTGGGTTCTCGTTTGGCCTCAGCGGACTTCTCCCTGATCTCATCTCTCGCAGCAGCGAATTTCTTCCGTTCGGTCTTTAGGTCGCTGGTGTACTCCTCGAGGAGGTCCGTCTGCTCTTTCAGCCTCTTCTGTGCCGTATCGTATTTCTTGCGTTCGTCCAGCAGCGCTCGCGTCGAGTCCCTGCGCTGCAGTGCCGAATCGTATTTCGACCTTGCTTCTGTATGCTGCTTGTGCTTTATCGCCAGCTTTGCGTCGAGGTTGATTTCCTTGACTGTCGATTGGCACGTCGGGCAGATTCCGGTCTTTTGAATCGTCTTGTAGCTGGCTATTGTTTCCCCTAACTTCGTGAGGTCTTCTTTCAGGCCATCCAGCGAGCTTTCGGACTCCTTCAACCTGTGGGCTAGTTGCTCTGCGGCTTCTTTGGTCGGAAGGGGCACCGACTTCAGCTTCCTGACTTCGGCCCTAACCTTCTGAACTCTGGCAACTACTTTTTCAATCTCTTTCGCCCCTTGCTTTGTTTCGAGCTGCAGTCGCTTGACCCTTTCTGCGGCGGCTTTGGAGCTACGCAGGTCAGACGTCAAATCGGTGCGAGCTTTGTTGAGGGCCTGCTCCTTCTCCTCGAGGTCAATGCCTTCTGATTCGACCTGCTCCTTCGAGCCAATCACGGGAAGGTAACTCTTTGCCTTGCTCGCTACCTCACTGAGGGCATCGGCCTCCTTCGCCAACTCTGAGATTTTTCTTCCTACATACCTTATCAATTCCTCCTTCCTTTCCTCATACTCGTCTTTCTTCCTGCGCAACGGTTCCAGACGGGTTAGTTCGGCTTCCAAGCTCTCCTGCTCTTGCCGTAGTCCCTCCAGTTTCGTCGACGCTTCCTTGGCCCGAGCCTCACCCTCTTGTTGTTTCTGAATTGTCGACCCAATTTCTTCCTGCAGAGCATCCACGCTCTGGTCGTCGTAGTTCATGCACTCGGTTCGCAGGTTCAGCCGAAAACCTTCCAAAGCATCTCGCATTGATTGGAATGCGTAGTCCAGCTTATCGATTCCAATCAAGCTGTTGAGCAGCTCCTTCAATTGCTTTGGAGTATAATGGATGATGGCTCCAAGTTCCCCCTGCTGAACGATTGCAGCCACCCTCATCCTGTCATAGTCAAGGCCAAAGATCTTACTCGCTTCCTCTGACATAGACTCTTCGTACTGCCTCCTCTCCCCAGCCACTATGAGACGCGGGCTCGGCGCGAGCTCTCTCAGAGTGGCGCCCTCGAGCTTCCCTGCCTTCCCGAACCGCCTTTCTGCTAAATATTCTCTACCGCCGATGCCGAACTTTAGCGAGACAGAGCCTCCCGCCGCTCCCCTTCTGAGGAGGTTCCTGACCGAATCGCGGGTGTGCTCACCATAGAACGCGTATGTGATCCCGTCAATGACAGATGACTTGCCCGCCCCGTTAGGGCCGATGAACACATTGACGCCGTCCTCAAGTGAAATGGAGGTTTCCTTGTGCGAGATGAAGTTGACCAGTTCGACGGTCTCGATCATGGTTTCTTCTCGAACCTCCCGGCCTTGAAGGCCGACCACAGCAGGTCTGCAGCCTCGTCGGCCCTGTTTTCAGCCAATAGTGGCAGAAGCTCTGTGACCGCGAAGGTTCCCGCTTCCATGCTGCCTGTCACGGCTGTGGCAATTTTCAACATCTGCTCGTCGATGTCCGAGGGCCGTTCCGCGAAGTCCTTCCCCCCCGAGACTCCTGTCTCCACTGGCTGCCAGACGTAGTATAGGACGTAATTAGCGAGCGACTTCAATGTGCTAGCGACAAGTGCGCTGTCAATCTCCTCCCCCTTCACCTTGATCGCGACCATAGCCTTCTTGGTGGATTCCCTAAGGGTCCTGGCGAAGGCCGAGATGTCCTCGGCGAGCTTTTCGTAGGAGAACTCGGGGGCGAACGCGCCTCGAATGGATTTCAGCTGTATCCAGTCGGGTCGCGCCTCCTCTCCCGAGACATCGGTGATGTAGAACCCTTTCTTGTACTCGTGGATCCCCTCAACCGATGTCGCGTCAGTCGAGCCCGGGTAGCAGACAGGGCCGCTGAGGCCGTCGAAGGTGCTCTGGAAATGGTCGTGGAGGTGCCCCATCATGTAGCAATAGAAACCTCTGGGCAGGTCTGAAGAGACGAGCTCTCCGGCGTATTTGTGAAACTCAAGCATTCCCTGATGCAGAACCAGGAGCTTCTTGCCGCCGACCCCGACCGTCTCAAACTCCACTGTCTTCAGTCTCTGGCGCAAGTCGTCAATCTCCGTCTTCCTGTGCTTGTGAAATCCTACTACGGTGACATCGCGGAAACCGTGTGGTTTTCCGTCTCCGACGTAGGTCGCCAGGTCGATTTCCTCGAAGAGGAAGGGCGAGGGTATTCCTGGAAGCCTGCTGATGTCGTGTTCCCCCATCGTGAAGAAGAACTTGATCTGGTTCTCCTTGAGCACCTTCAGCCCGTTCAGGAACTTTACCAGTGCCGTTCCTCCAGGCTTGGGAATGTCGAAGATGTCACCCGCATGGATCACGGCGTCGACGTGGTCCTTGACCATCGTCTGGATCGCTTCGTCGAATGCCTCGTAGAAGTCATCCTCCCGTTCCTTGAGGTTGTACGGCATCGCCCCGAGATGGGTGTCAGAGAGATGGCCGATGAGCAAGGGGCTTCACACCTTTACCTCCTCTTGATTAGCTCGGACGTTCTTTCATGCGCCACCGTAGGCAACTTCACATCCTCCCGCCATTCGGAGACGGCGTCGATGTCGGCCCCCAGTAGCTTCTCCTCCACTTTGTCTACCTTCGCCATCGATGGAAGTGTCACCCACTGGCCCAGAAGCAAGACCTCCCCAACGTTCAGCGACGGGAGGTAGGAGGCGAGCTCTTCAGTCACAAGCTCGGAGGACTCGACGATGTAGCTCTGGTCCTTTGGCTGCGTGATGCGCGAGACGGCGAGCGATCCCATCTGGCTGAGTACATCTTGGTCGACGCGGCTAGGCCTCTGTGATATGATGATCAGGGAAACCCCGAACTTCCTCCCTTCCCTCGCTATCTTCGAGGCCATGTATTTGGCATCGGTGTTCCTGTCAACGGGGAGGAACGAATGTGCTTCTTCAATCGCGACTACCACGGGCGTGTTGAACCGCACCTTGGCGTCGGTGCTTTTCTCGCGAGCCAAGCGCATCCTACGAGCAATCTTCCTGTCCTCGAGAACCTCTGAAAGGTAGTATGAGATGACGGTCGCAGCTTGCATTTCCGTAAGCTCTAGCATGTTGAGCACGTTGACGCAATTTGGCCTGATCTGGTCGAGCGGGTCCCCTATGTCGGGGTCCAGGACGCGTCCCTTCCTCCTCCTGGCCCTCTCGATTATCTCGACAAGCCTGTCAGCCACTCGTCTGTCGTCTGCTGTGCTTTCTTCATCCCTGGAAACCGATTGGAGTTCCTTTAATAGTGAGGCCCAGAAATCTGACGATTCCTTCACGTCCTTGGTGAATGTGGAGCTCAGCATGGAACGTTGCTTCGATGCTGACTCCCCTATGTCCAGCATGTCAGCAAGCTTCTCCACGTCCAGAAGCTTCGGGTTCACCTTCGCTCGACTTTGCACGATGTTCCTTAGACTGAGGTCAGAGTATTCGCCCTGGTAGTCGAAAATAAGCATCGTCCCGTTGGATTCGCCCACCCTCTTCGCCAGCAGAGCCAGCAGATTGGATTTCCCGCTGCCGGTCGTAGCCAGCACGGCGAGATGCCTAGCCGCTATCTTGTTCAGGTTCGCAGACACAGGCACGTCTGAATTCCTTAGGAGCCTCCCAATCCGTATCCATTCCCGTCCGTCTCGGCTGAAGATGCCGTTGAGTGCCGCTCCCGAAGCCTCGTTCACGTCGGCCCCCGGCTCCGGAGGCAAGGAGGGCATAAACGGGACTCCGGCGGTGAGATGCTCCATCAGGCCGAGCACCTTCACCGAAGCCAAGTTGCTCTTGTCGCGAGGATTCTTCGATGCAGCATCTTTCGCTTCTACGGCCGCTTGATAGTTCCTTGCAGATTCCATGAGACTGCTCTTTATGACGCTCGCTTCAACGAACCCCAGAACGTCCCCTTCGGGTGCACGGACGACGACGTATTCCCCGACCTTCACCGGGCGACTTGCCAGAAATTGAAATGTGTGAGGGGCCGCTTCCGCTGCCACGATACCCAGACGTTCGGCACTCATGCGGTCTCACCCAGCACTTCTCTACCTCCAACTTCGATGTTCAATCCGAGCACTTCCGCGAGACGGATCATGTCTTCGTTCGCTATCCTACACCGCTCATGGGCGAGCCTCAGGACATAAGGATAGCCATCGAAGCTCTTGCTGTTCAGAAGGTCAAGTACCCGCTTCGCCTCTACTTCCGCAATCCTTCCAGGCACCTCGACCTTGAGGCAAGGCGTGAATTCTGCTAGCCTGGCATAGAAGACGCTTACCCCGATTGGCTGGTACTCAGGCTTGGAGAACCCTGGGGTTGAAGTCGCCTTGCTGAAGTAGTACATGTCGCCCACGGCCCCGCCCAGCGTGAGGTTGCTCTCGGATGTCTTGGCTACGAAGACCACGTTCTGCTGGGTCATCAGCATCGAAGCGTACTCGAAGAATTTCACGGGCTTCTTCAGTCGCCTATCGTAGAATCGTGCGAGGACGGAGCCGTCGATGAGCACAAGGTTACTGTCTCCCAAGGATTCCTTGGCAAGCTCGTACTCGTACTCCATTCCCATACTTTGAAGCCGTAGCCGCGGGTTGTACACAATCTCCTCCCCTTCTTCCACTTCCAGAGTACCAACGTTCACATCGAAACGGGGTGGCACAGGAAAGCTTTCGTCTTCTGAGATGGACACAGCGTCGACTGCGTAGAGGAAGAAGCCCTGGTAGGGAATGAGATTCCAACTGCTATCTATTCCTGAGATTTCTGACTCGATCTGTTGAGGATGGTAGCCTACCCACAGGTCCCTCGCCTTTCGTATTGTTTCTCCGATTTCGCTAGCATCTAAGTATCGAAGAATCTCCTCACGCCTCGACATTGCCTGGTTGTACGCCTCGATTAGCATGACTTTCCAGCTGTAGCATGGAAAAGACAACTATTAGGCAATTCGTCGTTCCTAGCATCTTGTGCCCCTAGCCTTAGCAGACATGTGAACAGGCCCAAGGACGAGTTTAAGACGGAAGTCATCATGCAACCTAGTCATGAGCTGGCTCGACGAAGCGCTCTTCGGAAGAAGAACGAAGAAGCAAGCAAAGCAGGATACTCTGGTACAGAACGTTCGCAAAGGGAAAGCCGCGGAAGAGCAATTCGTCTTGCAACAGAGATTGATGGGACGCGAGGTCGAACGGACTGGCAGAGGTTCAGATTTCAGAATAAGGGAAAGGAATCCCTGGACTGGCAGGGTCTCAAGAATCTATACAAGAGAGATCAAGAGTTCAGAAACTGCGCCGATGCGCGAACTCCAGAAGAAGAAGCGCACCAAGAAAGTCGTAGTGGAGCCTTTATTCTATTAGCACGACCGCGTCCTGCTCATTTCTGGGCAGCGAGAGCTGCCTTTTACCGGAAACCTGTGCAAGAACTTTTTGTTCTCAGAAATGTTGTATCCATATTCTCCAACGACGACTCGCTTATCCTTCGTCAATCCTTGGACGAACTCTTTCACTGGCTCAAGCTCCTTCACAAGATTGCCCTGCGGGTCCGTTAAGAAAGTCCATTCGCCGTCTTTCCCTCCCTTGAATGGAGTCCACTGCACCGAGGTCAAGACTCGAGTCACGTTCATGGCGCTCTTGCTTTCTAGAAGCTCCTGCTTTCGTTTTTGAAGCTGACTTATCAAGGCGTCAAGTTCCTCTATCTCCGCGTCGACCTCCTTTTCCTCCACGACTTTCCCCTGCTTTGGGAATTGAAGAGTGACCCTATTTACCAGCTTAATGCAGAAGAACGAAACAACGGCTGCGTTCAATGTGTCGAGTTCAGGATAAGGACTTCCGGGCGTTCAAGAAGAACGTCCGGAGCAAACCTCAAGACTTGGCGGATTAAGCATCAAGCGATGAACCCGAAGAGCATGCCAAAGGCGGATCAACGAGGTTCTGAATCAGGTCTGCATTCAGCCAATCGATGGAGCCGACCAAATCCTCTTGGCATGCGAAAAGTGTAATCACCCTTTTCTAATCCAGGATCAGAAACTTTGGATTGGCGACCCCTCAGGTGGCCCGACGGGGAAAAGGCAAGTTTCTTGGAATTGGGCGGGCAACAACTGGGAACGAATCGAGGAACAGGCTTTGTGACTCGGCGCATCTTATCCTGTCGATGGCTCCTTGCCTAGTTAGTCGGTACGCAGGGTCCAGCCTTCCAAGCATGGGATTCCACTGCGATATCCAATCCTTGCGCCCCTCCTCGACCGATGAAGCGTCGACATGAAGTCCACAGCGGTCCCGTTCATGGTAATGTGTCCTCCTTGGCTTTGCGATATAGACGTATAGAAACTCAATCATGTCGAACAAATCATCGGAAGAGTAGTTCTGGGGACCAGCCCTCAGCGCTACCCAAACGGGAGCTTGAAGCCGAAAGTCCTTTTCTCCGGCTCTTTGGACCTATACTGCTCAGGGAGATCCTCCTCACAGTAGTACATTCCATCCGGAGCCTGGATGATGTGGTCGGAGCAGAAGGCCGAGCCGCAAATCTCGCACACAGCCTGAGTCTGCTTCTTTACGAGCTGCATCCCGCCCAGCGAGAAGTGCTTCGGACACAACGCGATCTCATCCCTGATGGTCCTTCCGGAGGACGAGAGGATGCGCCTCGAGTAAATCCTCTGACCGGCTTCGAATTCAACGTCCCAGAACGGGACGTATACTACCGAGGACCTCCTGATGGCCACCTCGTCTGCCTTGGGCACGATGGTGAACTTCTTCTTCTCCGTGTCCCGGTCCTTTCCCCTTCCAACGAGAACCTCATATGACTCGTCGGTGATGTTCTTCGCGATGACTCGGTCAACGACGGTCTTCAGAACGGTCTTCTCCTTGACCTCTGGCGTTATCCTGCTGATCCCGAAGTCTGTCGTCTGCTCCAAAGTCATGTTCTCTTCGGCGTTGAGCCCAAGGACATCTTCCGTCACCATCTTGTCTGTTCTCCTCTCCTCCCTCTCTTCGGCTTTCTTGAAGAGAGAGCCCAGCTTCTTCACGGTGCTCTGTTCCTGGTTGATTATCTCTCCGTCCAGACCGTCGATCACGTAGGCGCCCTCGTCGTCGACCACGTGCCTGTCCTTGACGGGGTCGTACCTGACTGCCTTCAGCTTGTAGTGGACGCGATAGTACGGATGAAAAACGAGCCTCGCTTGGGCGACCTTCGCCGAGCCAATGTTCGCGAGCTGAAGCGCCGTGGCCGCCCTGAAGTCCACCGTCGGCGGGAGCGCCAACTCAAGCTTGGCCGCCTCGTTCGCGGGGAGCCTGCCGATCGTCATGGAGAAGAACTTCTCCCGGAGCTCTTCGCCATCCCAGAGCGTTATCGTGTTGCCCTGGGCGTAGTTCTCAACATTGGAAGAGTACCTCACGTTGGTGACGAAGAGGCCCGAGGCAATCTTGAGGTCGGTCAGCTTTTGCCTGAAGTTGCGGACGTCCTCCATTCCCACCACCGAGCCCTCCCCATAGTTCTTGCACTCCACCGCCGTGATCCTCGGTCCGCGCCTTGCCACGATGTCAATCTCGTGCTTCGTATGGGTCTTCTCGTCCTCCAGCCTCTGCCTCGTCTCAGTCTTGTAGTTCATGTGCCTGAGTATCTCGTCGGTCATCTTCTCCAGGGACTTGCCGAGCTCATAGATGTCATAGCTTGGCTTCTCGTTTGGCTCTCCGAGGTCTGCGCCCGAAACCTCTCCTCCCTTCAACGACGCCGCGGGAGCGACCGCCGCAGCCTGAGGAGCACCACATGCCCTGCAGAACTGTGCGTCTTCAACTACCGGCTTGCCGCACTTATCGCAGAAGGGCAATGGCCAGTCCGCTGACTACCACGTTTGACTTAAGAACTTGCCGAATTCGCTGGTGTGTTGCACGACTTGACCTTGTAATCGAACGATTTTGGTTCGAGCGTGCTTCTACCCGTCGGACGCTCTCCGACCTCATGTCAACGACAGACAGGGACTGGCACAGCTACAACGAGGCGCTGGTGAGGAGGGGGGAGCTGAACCTCGACTCCTCCGTTGTGGAGGAGTGGAAGAGGGAGCTGAAGAAGGCGAACCGGGGAAAGGTGGGGGAGCCCTACCGCTACCCCGAGTCGTACATCAGGTTCCTGGCGTTCGTCCGCCTCCTCTTCCACCAGCCCTACAGGCAGACCGAGGGGTTCGTCCACTCCCTCTCCAGGCTCGTGGAGGGGCTCAAGGCCCCGGACTACTCCACCATAGACAGGAGGGTCAACCGCCTGCGCGTCGACCTGGACGACTCTCTCGTCAGGTCGAACGACCCGGTCAGCATAGCCGTCGACGCCTCGGGGGTCAAGGTCCACAACGGAGGGGACTGGATCAGGAGGGTCTGGAAGGTGAGGAAGGGGTACCTGAAGATACACTTCGCCGTCGACGTGAAGACGGGGCAGGTGGTGTCCATGGACGTCTCTTCGGAGAGGGTCGGGGACGGGAGGAGGCTGAAGAGGCTGGTGAGGAGGGCCCAGGGGAGCGTCAGGGTGAGGAGGGTCCTCGCCGACGGGGCCTACGACTCGAAGGCCAACTTCAGGTTCCTCGCCAAGGAGGGGATCAGGCCAGTCATCAGGGTGAGGAAGGGGTCGGTCCCCACAAGACAGTGGTGCTACCCGAGGAAGATGGCCGTGGTCGAGCAGCAGGCATTCAGGCCGAAGGCCTGGTCGAGGATACACAGGTTCGGGTACAGGTGGAGGGTCGAGGGGGCCTTCTCGTGCATCAAACGCGTCTTCGGCGAGTACGTCACAGCCAGGAAGTTCGTGAACATGGCGAGGGAGATGGCGATGAAGGCGTCCATCTACAACGGGTTCATCGCGGCGCGGTAGACTCGCTGCGCAGGCCCGGCAAAGACCATCTCAGAGCATAGATTCGTGCAACGTAGCAATACAATCAATATCATTAAATATCACATATAAATAAAATCCTTATATAGATATTTAATTTTATGCAAATATGAAAATGAAACAAAGACTTGAACAATACATGCTCACTAAACCAGAGATTACCACATTCAAAGAACTAACAAAACAGCAACTATCAGTATCAGAAATAGCGGATGCATTAGGCAAATCAAATTCCTTGGCAAGCATTATTGTAAAGTCTCTCAAAGAGAAAGGATTAATCGAAACACAACAAAAAGGGGGTGCGAAGAAACTTGTTTCGATTGCCGATACAAACCACGCTCAATATCTTGCCGACCTGATTAAGAATGAGCCATATGTTCCTTGGGAAGACGTGCTGTCATATTCCAATAGCAAAGTATTATCAAATTACTTGCTGTCCACCAGCTTGGGCAAGGACGTTTCTGAAACAACAAAGTGGAGGGCGCTGCGAAACCTAGCCGCGCACGGGATGCTTGCCAGTCCAAAACAGGCCGCATCGAACGCCAGATTGAGGCTTTTCATCGAGGCGCTTGCGGATTACGCCGGCAGGAAGCTCGCGTCCGAAACCTTACCTCGCGGCGCGGTGATATTCTGGAGGAAAGGCGCAAGCTACCTTTTCAAGGTCAAAGCTCAAGTAAAGACCGGGCCGCACTTTCACAGGACCGCACTCACGGTATTTCCTCGTTATGGCATCCAATTTGTAACTGACGAAGAGTACTACGTCTATGATTCGAGCGGAAGAATTCCCACCGTTGAGGATTACATAGTCCACACCATCTTGATTGACCCGTCGAGCGCAACTTACATTGGATACGCCGCCCTCCTGCTCCTCAAGAAACTAAAGAGCCTCGATACTGAGGTTCTTCGCAAGAAAGCTGAATACTATGGAACAGCAACGATCATCGGCGGCATGTTGCATTATGTCAATGAAAGAGGCGTTGGGAGCGAATCTCCTTTCCCAAAGTGGGAAGACTTTATCCAATTAGCCGGACTGTATGATATCAAGCTACCTTGAGCAGACGGGATTTTGACCCACGTTACATATCTAAGCAATTGCACTCCTTAGATGCCCAACTCCACAGGCCGATAACCGTCTACGCTGCAGGTGGGTTCGTGATGGCTGTCAAGGGCCTGAAGGTTGGAACGAAAGACATCGACGTCATAGTCGAGGACAAGACGCAGCTATTCTCCCTAATGGGCGGCCTTCAAAGTCTTGGCTACCATATCATAGCAAGGCCGGTCATGGAGACGGTATACCGGAAGATGGCCGCGCAGGCGATACTCGAGAACCCAGATGGGTTTCGATGGGATGTGTTTCTGAGGGTAGTCGCCAACAAACTCTTTCTTTCGAAAGGCATGAAGGCCAGAGCCAAGGCTTACTTCAACGGGGCCAACCTGGCAATCCTCACACTCTCTGGCGAAGACATTTTTCTCATGAAGGGTGTCACCGAAAGGGACAGAGACCTGGAGGATATGTTTCGAGTCGCAAGGGCAGGCATAGACTATGACACCGTCTATCAAGAATGCCTGAGCCAATCCGAGGAGACAGAGCGGATTTGGGAATCCGGACTCTATGATAATTGCCTGCAGCTAAAGGAGAAGTACAACTTGCGTGTGCCTTTCCTCACTAGATTAGGGAAGAAAGCGGAGCAGAGAATCTTTCTCAGGATCATCGGAAGTGAGATACGAGCTGGTAAGAAATCCAAAGACTCAATCGCGAAGGTCCTGGCAAAAGGAGGGCTAACGAGCAAGGATGTCAAGGACATTTTCAAAGACCTATCCGAGGCGGGACTAATCAGAATCCTGAAGGGGAATGTATCAATTCCGAAGCGGAAGAAGAACTAGACGTGACATCGCTCTCCGAAGTTGATCTGGGCTTCCAAGCTCTTGCGGCCCAGCACATCGGATTCGTACCGAATTCTTGAACGCCGAGCTTGTTGCCTCCGCCGAGCCCGACGGAGGCGCAACCGGCTCGATACATTGAAGTGCTTTTGCAAATTCTTACAATTTCGGAACACATTCTCACGAAGATGTTACGCGGAAGTTAACTCCGCAGTGAACTTCGGGTTAACCAAAATAAGACCGGTATGGTAACAAGGAGTATGCCAAATAGCGTCTCTAGTGTGACTTCGGTTTTCCCGGACGCACCAGTGCGAGAGGTTTCTCGAAGAGGCCGGTGGCGGTCGCCCTCCGGGCCGAGGTCACGAAGGACCGCCAGGCGCGTATCTGCTTCATCAGCGACGAGCCAGCCGGGTTCCTCAAGGAGTACCTGGGCGAGAGGGTCAAGAACCCGGAGGCGTACGTCTTCCAGGGGAGGCACCAGGGGGTCGACGACCAAGAGAGGGTGAAGTTCGTCCGAGGCCGGTGGGAGAACAAGCCGATGAGCTACTGGAACCTGGACGTGATCGTGGCCTCCGCGCTAAGGGCGGCGGGGCTCCTCCAGCGCGACGAGCACGGACGCGACGTCATCCACATCCACACCTTTAGAAAGTTCTTCTTCACACGGATGCTTGGCGTCCTCGGGCGGGAGATAACGGAGGCCTGATGGGGCACAGGCAGTTCCTCGACTCGGCCTACAGGCGCGCTACGCCCGGGAGGAGCTGGCCCAGCACTACCTGAAGGGGATGCCTTCCGCCACGGCGCTGATGCCTCAGACGGTGGAGGTCCTCGACCCCAACAGGCTGGAAGCCATAAAGAAGGAGATCTCTGAGAAGTATGAGCTCGAGGTCGAGTCCCTGAAGAAGGTCCTTGGCGTCGTCCTTGAGAAGATGCAGGCAGGCGAGGTGTCAGGCGACGAGGCGCGGACCATCCTGTCGGGGCTCAGCGATGATGAGCGCGGGGCGATGAAGGAGCAGGAAGCGACCGGAAGAGGGAAAGAGGCCGGGAGCGAGGCACGGGACCCACCCGTGCAGAAAGTCGTGGACGTGCGCGAGGTCGAGGGCCGGCTCGCTTCTGGAGAGTGGAGGTTCGTCAGCCCGCTGAACCAGGACGAAGTGGTCCTGGAGAGGTTCGGCCCGCAACGAGGCTCATAGGCATCCCATTGGAAGGCAAGCGGGGGCTCTTCGGGGGTCCTCCTGAAGTGCACCCCGTCAGTTGCGACGAACCCCAGTTCTCGCACCGAGTCATAGAACTCTACCGCTATCTGCTCGGGAGGGTATCCGGCGAGGCCCTCTCAGACCTTCAACAGCTGCTTGCCGAAGTTCGCCCCGGCGAACACCCTATGCAACGCGTCGGGCGCGCTTTCCAGCCCCGCCATTACGTCCACCGCGGGCTTGATCTTCCCTTCCCTTATCCAGAGGCCCAGGGCCCTCCTCGCTTCCGGAAAGCGGCCGGCGGAGTCGTTGGCGTAGACCCCTTCCATCCTCGCCCTCTTCATGATGAGGGAAATCACGTCCAGCCCCTCGGTGGTCTGCTCCCCGATGTAGTACTGGGTCGCCCCGCAGAGGACCACCCTGCCGAGAGGCCTGAGCCGTTTGAGCACCTGGTTGGTCATCGCCGGCAGGGCGTTGTTGTCAAAGAAAACATCCACCCCCTCTGGGCAGAGCTGGTCCAGCCTTGCGCCGATGTCCTCGGTGCGCCTGTCGATGGCGCCGTCGAACCCCAGCTCGCTGATCACCCGGCCGCAGCGCTCTTTCCCGCTCGCGATCCCTATGACCCGGGCGCCATGTATCTTGGCGATCTGCCCCGCGATGGACCCGACCCCTCCTGCCGCGCTCGAGACCACGAACGTCTCTCCGGGACGCGGCTTTGCGACATCCATTGTCCCCAGGTAGGCAGCCATCCCCGTGATGCCCAGAGCGCCCACGGCAAGTTCAGGGCTGACTTCAGGGGGGACCCTGGTCAGCGGAAAGAGGGCGGGTGTGAGCTGGGGGCTGCCGTCGACGACCGTGTAATCCTCCCAACCGAACCACCCTTGCACGATGTCACCGGGACTGAAGCCGGCGAGCCGCGACTCGACTATCTGGCCGGAAGCGATGCACCGCATGACCCCGCCCAGTGGGATGGTGTTCTCACCCGACTCCTCATAGGTGAAAAGTATCTGCGTCGGGTCGAGGGACAGCCAGAGGTTCCTGACCAAGACCTTCCCCTCGGCCAGGGATGGGACAGGCGATACGTCCCAGCGGAAGTTCTCCTTGCCGACGGTGCCCGTGGGCCTCTTCGCAAGCAGCCAACGATGGTTGACCCGCCCTGACAAGATACGCTTCCGCAGGGTTCACCTTCTAGTTGAACGTTTCATTGAGGAGAGGGGGCCGCGAAAATGGCGCGGCCCGGAGTGTCCACGTCCCTCAATTCCCCCTGCCACTCGTCGCCACAAGTCCAGCCGGTGGTCGGGCGATTTAGGGCCGGCGTCCAGTCGACCGCCGCAAAAGCTGCGAGGACAGGGCTGTGGTCGTACCAATGCTTGTTCGGATGCCCTTCGAGGAGGCTGGCGTAGCACTCCGCCTGGCTCCACCTGTCCGAGAGCTCGCTCTCGGTGCATCTGTCCTCGGCCTGCACCACATGGTAGTCCCTCTTCCCGTTGTCGCCCTTTCGCGTGAAAACCAGGTCAGCTTTCTTGCCCTCGTTCGATTTCGACCTTGAGTAGGGGACCCACGCCTCTACGCCGGCGAGCTTCCGACCCCTGCCCAACCCGGGGATCCCTGCAATGATCTCTGGATGCTGGCATCGAGCGGGATGAGGGTGGGAGAGTTTCTCACTCTCAGGGTGAAGGACGTCGACAAGCTGGACCTGTCGAGCATCAAGGACGAGGACTTTCAGAAGATGGTGCGAGAGAAGCTGCTCGGGGCCATGGCGAACAACGGGTCGAGGCAGAAGGTCATCCACACGGGGGAGGTGGAGCGATACATCCAGCAGGGGTGGGAGTACGTGGCCTCTCTCTCCGACGACAGGGCGATCCTCAAGCTGCCGTTTTGAGCCGTCATACGTAATCTGATAGCTATCGGATTATCCGACAAACGTCGGATTATTTATATAGCCACCCGCAAACATCGTGTGGGTGTAACCGACTGGTCAGGCTAACTGCGCCACAGACCTACAGGGTGATCTCCTATCTGTTGGCGCACCCGGACACGTCCCAGATTCAGATCGCAAGGGAACTGAACACGTCAGCGGATCTGGTCAACCACGTGACGAAGGAACTGGAATTCCCCGGCATCGTCGAACAGAAGTCGCGCGGGCACCTGGAGCTCAAAGACCCCCTCAGGTTGCTCGAGGCTCTTTCGGTCGAACGGCCCCTCTCGAAACTGCTGCTAGCCAGAATCCGTACAGAGCAGTCCGACGTCCACGTCGTGGAACGCGCGATGGCGGACGGGCGATCAGCTGGCGATTACGCCCTCACCGCCTTCT
>DAHVIE010000081.1:0-8851 GCA_027322035.1 Nitrososphaerota archaeon | reverse complement strand
GCCCTCCTCTGCGTCTTTTCAGACATCCCCGCCCTCGAGGCTATCCCCGAAATGCACCTGCTCGCGTCAGCCACGGGCATCCTGAAGTCCATCTCCCTGTGCAGGAGCCGGTATGACCTCGCGAGGTCTTTCTTCTTGACGTTGCTCACCGCGGCCACGTCCTTAAGCGTCCTGGGTATCTCACCGTCCCTGCACGCAGCGTAGAGGGAAGCGGCCATCATCGCAGCGATTGACCTTCCCCTGACAAGGTTCCTCTCCAGTGCCTTCCTGTAGTAATAGGCGGCCTTCTCCGTGACTGCATCCGATACAGCAAGCTTGTCAGCGGACCTTCTTAGCTCGCTGAACGCCTGGCGGAGGTTCCTGTCCGCCGACTCGTGGACCTGGCTCCTTCTGTCCCAGGTCCTCAACTTCTCGACCGTCGACTTCATGGACCCGGACAGCGACCTCCCCGCCGCGTCCTTGTTCAGTCCGCCAATGACTGTAGCCAGCCCCATGTCGTGCATGGCGATTGATGTCGGAACTCCTACCCTGCTGCGGTCCCCCTTTTCGTCTCCCGAGAAGGACCTCCACTCCGGACCCGTGTCTGTGATCTTCTCCTTGACCACCAGCCCACAGTCGGCGCAGTAGTACTCCGACCCCATGCCGTCAAGGACAAGGCTGCTCTTGCCGCATCTGGGGCATTTGTTCGAACTCCTCTCCATCTTCAGGAGCCGCGAGAAGTTGGTGCTTGTTTCTAACTCAGGTCACGAACAGAAGTTTCCTGTACTTCGTAGGTTGAAACGCTGCCGCTGTATATAAAGGGCGGGTCGTCCTCTTCCATTTGTGGGCCCGCGGAGTCTACCTGAAGCCCAGACCTGCGGAATCCATCGTCCTGACGCAGTCCTCGCACATCAGCCCCCGGGGAGTCCTGTAGAGGCGTCCGATGCTGCCGCACCTGGGGCAGGCTCTGGGGAGCTTCTGGGACTGCTGGACGGTTCCTGCTTGCCCCATGGCCCTATCGCCTTCGGGAGCGCCTGCGGAGAGACTCCTGGTTGGCCATCTGGACACAGACCGGACAGATGAGGCGGTTAGAGGTTCCATCCGATTGAAGCCTGATTCGATGAGTCACGCATAACTCGAATTGTGTTTGACTACTCACGTTCAGTTCGGTTTCGCGGCTCTAATAAAGGCGCGTAATGCCACTCCAAACCCTATTAGTAACGTTTCCTGGGTTCCGGTGGTTTGGAGTCCCATGAGAAGGGCCACGAAGCAAGACTGAGAGAGATTCTTTCCGCCTACAACGAGGCGTGGATGAAATATTGGGAGTCCTACATCAAAATCCAAGACCAGCTCTACGAGAGCCTGCGGGCCGGGAGGGAGGTCTCCTGGCTGGCCGCGACAGACGAAAGGAAGATGAGTGAAATCAACCAGGTGCAGCGGGAGCTCTTTGAGAACATGCCGCGGAGGCTGGACTACTCTCCCCTGGGGCAGATAACCCGCGATCTGAACAGCGCGCCTAGCAAGATCAGAGACCTGGAGGCTGCCCTGGCTCAGGCTGAGGATGGGTGCAGGAGCCTGGAGGCGGCAATAGCCCTGATGAAGGAGAAGGTCGAAGTCATGAAGAAAGCCATGAGCGCGGCCGGCGACTGAGGAAAGTGACGGTCGTACTCTGGAAGAGCGACAAAGCCAGTTTCAATCTAGCTTATAGGGGAGAATGCCTGCTCGGGTTTGAGGAGAGTTGAGAGAATCATCCAAGTTAGACAAGACGAAGCTCCCGGGCGACACCTACGAGAAGTGGTTGGGGACCAACAAGGAGAGGTCTACCAAGACCAGAGGTTCGGAGAAACCCGCCCAGGATTCGTATGAAACCTGGATTGGCAAGCGGGTCGAGACCAAGAAGCGTGAGACCGGGTCGACCAGCTAGCAGCAATGCGCCCCTCTGAGTACCCCTAGGAGAACGTGTTCTATGTCGGACGGAATGACGGTGGGAGTATGAAAGAATCCGAGTTTCGGACAGCGTGGAGGGCATGGCAATCGCAGCGGCTCGTCCGAAATGGCGTCTCGGATGGCGAACACCGAGAGAAGGGTCCCGCAAGCTATCTCGAAGTGGTAGATGTCAATCCCGAGGACTGCTAGGCCAAGGTAGGCGAAGATCAGTAGGAGGACCATCGAAATAGGGACGCACCTCTAGGCGACGTCGCGCTTCTGGGCCGGCGAGATGTCCCTGATCAGCGTCTGGTAAAACGGGATGAGGCCGATGGGGCCCAGTATCACTAACAGGGTCACAATCCTCGCGACGAGGTTGTAACCTGGGTCGGCAGGAACCGACACATATGGAAAGCGGCGCCCGTGGGTCATTAGGAGCAGTCAGGCTCAGCGCCCTCCATCAGGCGATGGCGAGCCCCTAAGCCGCGGCTAGGGGGTTCTTGAGGGGCGTCCACCGCGTTGCTCGAGCGCGTGCTGGTGAGAAGCGTGCCTGCGTCTTCGTATTACCGCCCACTTCTTTCTCCGTGCGAATGTCATTGTCTAGTCACCCCTGAGGCCCAGTTATTCGTCGGACCGACCATGCCTCCCCATTCCGCCTGGAGGCATGGAAGGTCCCCTCCGGCAGTTGGCGACTGCGGCGTGAATTCGTAGGAGCATGCACCCACATCCAGCGGCGGACACGTCGTCACGAGCCGTGCCCCTGACGTTCTAAGACAGCCTGGCTGGACATCTCTGGCGTTGTGACCTGCCTCTGATCCGCAGTGACGTGGTTCCACTCCTGGTCACCGAGAATAATGTGCGTCCGCTTGCATATAGAGCCAAGGTATTTTCTGCAGTCAGGTGCAGTCGAAAGGGGACCCCGCTCCAGCGTCTCTCATGAGACATTGGGCAAACTAATAACACAGCGAATCCGAATGGGTAGTGGACCCAACTTGAGACCGAAGACGGCGACAGCCTCGTTCAGGTTGGACGAGTCTGCCCTCGACGACCTCCAGGAAGACGCAAGAAAGCAGAACGTCAGCGTCAACACCATGTTCAACCAACTCCTTCTCACGTACGCCAACTATGACCGGCCGATGAAGCGATTTCACATGCTGAAGCTGCCGGCATCGAGCTTCATGCACCTCTTGCAGGCAGCAACGAACGAAGCTGTGATGGAAGCCGGCAAGTCTGCGGGCAAGGACGTCCCGAAGACATACATCGGAGCCAAGTGGGGGGAACTCACCGCTGAAGGCGCACTGGATTATCTCAGAACCACCGCTGACCACGCGAGCCTGTTCGAATACAGCGAAGCCATCCGGGGCGGAAAGATCAATGTCACCCTTTCGCACGACTTCGGCGCCAAGGGCAGCCTGTTCTTGCAGAGTTACGTCCAGGCGATCTTCGAGCCACCGGGAAAGCCGCTGCGGTTCCGGCAAGACGAGAATGCAGTTTCCTTCGAGCTTCAGTGAGCAGTCGCCCAACCAGGGTTGTCAAACGCTTCACCCTCCTTTGCAGTTGATTGCAGAAAATACGTCGAGTTCAATAGGTCTAGTGCCCCAAAAGGGCTGAACCGTGATGGTAGGAGGAAAGAGGGAAGCAACAGCCATCCTGAAGATACGAGGCATGAGTGATTCAATACAGGCCCGACGATTCAGGCGAACGGCTACCAGGCTCGATGGAGTGCTCCGGGTCGACGTGGACTACACTCTGGATTCGGTGACCGTGAAGTACGACGCAGACAAACTCACACCGGCACAGATTAAGAAGAGGCTGGCTCTGAGACAACACGCGCCATTCATACACGGGCCTGATTCAGGGGAGGATTCGAAGGCAAAATGAGCATGTCACAACTTCAAAGTAGCCTTTGCAGCAGATGCGGCAAGGAGATAACCTGGATGAGGAACGGAGTTCGGTGGATCCCCTACAACCCGGTAGGGACTCACCATAGGTGCACGAGTGGACATTATGGCCGCTGAAGGGGATCGCTCTATGGTAGACAGTCACGTTGAACTGTTCGGAAAGAGATCAGAGGATGTGACCTATTCTGACGAACTGTGCCCCTTCTGCTGCACGCGAATAGACGAATTCAGTTTGTGCGGATGTATTGCGGGTACGAGTGGATCAAGCTGAGACCCAGGTCCTTGCTCGACTGCACTTGAATTCAAAGGATACCTCCCCTCTATAAGAGGGCGGCACCAATTGGTTCTGGTGACCAAGGATGCAAGCAAGTCAGCAAGCGAAGACACCAGCCAAGTCAGGCGGCCGAATCAGGGACTATCTCCGGCGTATCAGGGGAGAATTACACCGCTAGGGATGTCCCGCCAGGTTGTTTTGGATATCACAGGTGAAGAGTCGTGTCTGAAGCGTCACGCCGAAGTCAGGGAGTGGAAAACATCATCGTCGAAGGACTGACGGCCAAGCCAATTGAGTTGACTGCGGGACCACAGTCGGAGAAAGCGCGGTCCCCCACTTCCTCAGAAAGGTCTGATGAGGCCCGCGGTCGCGCCGCGGATGATGGATATCAAGCCGGGGAAGGATGAGCTTCGGACCGGGCTTGGCCGACACATACAATCAGAAAAGTGGAGCCGTGGATGCCGGAGCGGACGTACGACAAGTGACTGCAGGCGCCAAGATGGAACGACGAAGAACGAGTCGAGGCATCTAACGACATTAGGGAAGAAGTCGAGACGCCGAATGCGATGCTGAAGGGCCCCTAGCCCATAGGTGGCATGCCGCCCATCCCGCCCGCCCCGCCCCCTGGTGCCCCGGCTGGAGCTTTCATCTTGGTTGCGGCGATTACATCGTCGATTCTCAGCAACATCGAAGCCGCCTCGGTCGCTGCTCGGAGAATCTGCAGCTTCACGGCGAGCGGTTCGACAACCGACTTCGCGTACATGTCGACGACCTTCCCACTTAAGGCATCGACGCCGTACCATTTGCCCCCCTTCCCGTGCCTCGCCCTGAGCTCCACCTGGGTGTCGATGGAATCCATGCCTGCGTTCTCTGCGAGGGTCAGCGGGATGGACTCCATGGCATCAGCGAACTTGAGTGCAGCCAGCTGCTCCCTTCCGGATAGCTTCTGGGCCCAGGTCCTCACCTGGACCGAGACTTCTTCCTCTGGCGCGCCGCCCCCTGCGACGACTGCCGGTAGCTCCACCACGTCCTTGGTGACCATGAGCGCATCATGGAGCGCTCTGTCGGCCTCGTCCACGATACGTTGGGTCCCGCCTCGAATCAGGATTGTGACCGCCTTCGGGTTCTTGCACCCCTCGATGAAAACCCACTTGTCGTCTTCCAGCTTCCTCTCCTCTACGACCTTGGCGTATCCGAGGTCCTTTTCTGTCAGGTCGTCGAGGTTTGTGACCATCCTGGCGCCGGTTGCCTTCGCCAGCTTCGACATGTCGCTTTCCTTTGCCCTCCTCACCGCAAGTATGCCTGCTTTGGCCAGGAAGGTCTGGGCCATGTCATCAATCCCCTTCTGACAGATGAGGACCTTTGCTCCAGCATCCTTGACTTTGTCCACCATCCCCTTGAGGATGTTTGTCTCCCCATCCATGAACTCCTGCATCTGAGCGGGGTCGTTGATCCTTATCTCAGCGCTGAACTCTGTCTTCTCAATCTCCAGGGGTGAGTTCACCAGCGCGATTTTCGCTTCTTCAACCCGCTTGGGCATCCCGGAGTGGACGACCTCCTTGTCGAGCACGATCCCTTTGATTAGTCTAGAGTCGGTGATGGCCCCACCAGGCTTCTTCTCGACCTTCACGTTGTCGATGTCCACCTTGAAGCCGCCCTCAGCCTTCTCCGCGACGAGGAGAATTGCGTCGACGACAACCGTCGACAGATAGGGCGCATCCCCACTTACCAGTTTGGTGACCATGCTGGTGTTTGCCACCTTCAGCAGGTCGGGCCTGCCCGTCGGGTCGATCTTCTCCGCCGCCGCCTCCAGGACCTTCTGAGCTTCTTCCGCTGCCTCATAGTACCCGTCCACAATGACCATGGGATGCACTCCCTTGCTGATCAGCTCTTCCGCCTTCGCGAGCAGAGCTCCCGCCACAATCACTGCGGAGGTTGTCCCGTCTCCCACTTCGTTGTCGGTTGCCTTGCTGATCTCCACCATCATCTTCGCTGCCGGGTGCTGGATGTCGAGCTCCTTTAGCATCGTCGCTCCGTCGTTGGTAATCGTCACGTCCCCCATCGAGTCGACGAGCATCTTGTCCATTCCCCGGGGACCAAGAGACGTTCTCACGACCTCGGCTATGAGCTTCGCCGCGCTGATGTTGTTCTTCTGGGCCTCGCTCCCTCGAGATTCTTCAGAGCCCTCCTTCAAAATTATGTACTGTTGTCCCCTGGTTGACAAATGAATCAGGAGCTATACAACCTCTCGTTGTATATAAGTGTTGATAAGCTGAAAGCCCAGCTCGCTTATTCTGCGACGGACACGCATCTGAACCGCCAGGGCCAGGCCAGGGCACCACGCGTTGGATTACGGTGGTAGCCACAAACTCGGTCCTTGATACCGACCCGCGCCACTGAGCAAGGGACGAAGTTGTTATCGATTTGAATCCAGAAGGGAAGCTCCCGGCTGCCGGAGACTATGCTTGCGACCACATTGTACAGTTGGAACAGAGACTCTTGGTTTCGTCCAAGGCCCTTCCGCAGTTCAGGCAATTGCGTTTTGGATTGAACCGGCTGCTCAACGCATTCAGCTGTTTGTTTGTGTTCACGTACTTCAGCTGACACAATTTGTGCTACGCAGTATTTAAGGGCCGAGTATTTTCTGTGTTCAGATGCAATCGAAATGGGAGCTTTGTTTGTGTCCCGGAAGGAGTAACCACCCAGTGGTCAGAATCGAGTCTGAGTACAGCGGTCCATGGTTGACTGACGCTACAGGCCTCCAAGAAGACCCGGATGCTTAGCCGTACACTCCGCTCCTGGGTGGAATCTCCTTCGTCATCGCCATGATCAGTGAAGTTGAGTAACCGCCTTCTCTGAGAGAGCTCTCGCTATGTCGGCTACGCGTACGAGACCTACCAAAGCTGCTTTCTCGTCCACGACCGGCAGTCTCCTCGCCTTGGAAGCTGTCATGACTTTGAGTGTCTCCTCTATGTCGGTTTCAGGAGGTGTCACTACGATTCGAGACGTCATTACAGCCACGACCTTCGTCTTCTCAGGCGAGGCTCCCTTTGCTACGACTCGCCTCGACATTTAGCGTTCAGTAATCATCCCAACTACCTTTCCATTGGTCTCTATGATGGCGCAGGACGAGCCCTGTTTCTCCGGCGCTCCGCCGCATCAGCGACCGTGATATCGGCCGGATTCGTGAAAGGGGCTGGCTCGTTATCTCTTTGCCCTCAGGTTCAGCTTCTTCAGAATGTCTCTTTCAGTGCCGCCAATAGAAGTCTTCTCGTCGCTTTCGCCAGAAGACATGGTTGGCAAAATTCGGGTCCCCTGTTCACAAGACTGCCCGCACTCTTGTCCCAAGGTGGGGAGCTTGGCCCACATCCAACACCCCCTAGATTCGAATCGGGCCCCACCGAGATGGCTAGATCTCATCCGGAGTGAGGGCCGGGGAAGCTAGCTGGACGAATACCCCCTGCGCGCCCGTCGTTCCTCTTTCCTTTCCCTTACTTTCTCCTTCTTTTTCTTTTTCCCTTCTCTTCCCATGATTCTTCGTTCCGATTTGAACAGGCTAATAAGAATAGGAATCTTGGACAAGCATCTGGGACCTCTCTACTTTTTCGATTTAGCGCTCTCTCGCTCTGCAGACTTGCGGAGCCGGTTCAGTTCAGCGATCTTGTCCTTGTATTCCCTTTTCTTCTTCTTGTTTCCCTGTGTCCGTGCCTGGTCGTATTGCTTCCTAAGTTTCTCTTCTTCTGCGGCGTAGTCTGACAACGGGGATGACGAAGAGGGAGCGTGGGCAGCATCTAGTTACGTCTTTCAGTTCAGACCCGACGGACGACGCCATCCGCTTCCACGCAGTCACAAACGCACTCCTTCAATCAGGCATCCGACTTCCCCTTCGAGCTCCTCGAGAGTGGACCATGATGGCTACAAATCGAGCGCGGGAGAATTCGCGAGGTTGAAGCATGATATCGAATCAGAACAGGTAGAGGTCGACAGAGCCTTCGCGCGGCTCGACGACTACGTCCGCAAACACAGCGGCAAAAAAGAGCTAGACTCGTCGACCAAGTCGTCGAATCAAGAGGCTGCGGAGAGGTGCGCCTTACTTGAGCACCTGATGGAGGCGATGTCGAGATCGAGTGCGTCACGCAAGGTTTTGTCAAGATGCTAGAGGAGAGAATCGGTTTCTGAAGCGGCCCATCAACTGCCAGTCTGATTTGGTTCTAGCATCATCCGATCGAAGATTCAGGAGTACAACCCCACTTTGAAGTGCGGTCTTTGCGAAATAGGCGAGCGCCGACGTGTTCCATGGAGTCACAAAGGAGTGTTGGAGCCAATGACGTACACGAGGATTCTTTGATTATGGCGGCCCTCTTTGAGAACGCGAAATTCCGTAGGGCGCCAACCAGGAATCCCGAAGTCGTGTGAAACTACTTTGGAACCTTCACGAAGCTCGTCGACGAGTTTCCGCTTCAGCCTTGCGTTTTCGCTCGAGCTTTGATACAGGGTGACAACGTTGGCCTCGGAAATGTCCACGTCGTCATAGTTCGCGTTGACTATTGTAACATTCCCGAGATGCCGCGTCTTTCTGAGCGCAATGGAACAGAGCTTCTGCTTTTGCTCGATGCCTACCACCTTTGCGGCATTGTAATTGCGTGCTGCTGCGACTACGATTGCGCCATCCCCGCACCCCAGGTCATAGACGATGGACTCCGAGTTGACGCCGGCCAGGGCGAGCATTTTCTCGACTACAAGCGCTGACGTCGGGTAGAAGGGCGCGCCC
>DAHVIE010000066.1:0-3904 GCA_027322035.1 Nitrososphaerota archaeon | reverse complement strand
CTACGCGATGTTCTCCCTCATCGCCCTGCTCGTGGGCTGGGTCGCCATCGGACTGCCTATGATCGATTCAACCATAACCTTCCCCGTGCTCTTCTTCGTCTTTCTTGCTGTGGGGATAGGTCCAACGATGGCAGCCGACTGGTTCGAGCAGACGAGAAAGCCTGTTCTTCACGACGACCCTTCGTATGTTATTCCAGACAGCCATCAGCCCGTCGCAGAGCCGAGCATCCAGGAGATCATCGAAGGCTACGAATCTGGCCGCGTCTGGCGCGGGATGAGAATACGAGCCTGGTTGGTCTACCATTTCGGCGCCCTTTTTGCATGGGACACCGAAGGACTTCCGCTCGTTGGTATAAGCCTATTTGAACTCGGGATGTACGTCTATGTGTGGCTGGCCATGTTCCCCGTTCATGTGGGCGGCTTCGGCCTGTTGGTGCTCCTCGTTTCGCTCCTCCCCGCGTATGCGATTATACACGCCTGGAGGGACGGAGGTGGTACTGCGAAGGCCCTGGAAAGGAAGGGCGCGTACGAAGAGGCCCTCCATGCCGCAACCATGCAGGACCTCATATCGAAGGATAGGATGCTCGATGTCTTTCAGTTGGGTGAATACGCCAGGCCCACGAAGAAAGCGACACGGGACGACATCATCGTCAGCCTGTATGTTAGGTCCATCCCTCTCTGGCCGTGGAGGAACACGAGCAGGTCCACAGGCGAAACCCGGGAGGCAGCGGAAAGGTGAGGTCGTGCGGTGAGGTGGAACCCTTAGATAGAGAAATTCATCTCGGCGTGGGCGTAGGTCTCCGAATTGGCTGACGCTCTCACGGTAGTGGCCCTGGGCCTCTCCCTAGTCACTCTTTCTGCCATTCTCTACGTGCTCGTCGCCATCCGGAGAAAGCCTGGCGTGGGAGGCCCCGACGCAGGTTCCTTGGAGTCCACCCTAGGCGAGGTGAAGGGTTCAGTCTCTGGCCTTCAGGCCGCCGTCACCCAACTGGTTTCTACAATGGGAGAGATCAGGAGAGACACAGGCCAGACTACACTGGGTATGGAGGAGATGAAGAAGTTCGCCACACTGCTGACAGGGAGCTCGCAGAAGAGGGGCGCCGCAGGTGAGATCATCGTTCGGAGCTATCTCGAGAGGCTCCCCAAGGATCTCTGGGAGGAGCAATACTACCTGCCAGGCTCCACCGACAGGGTCGACTACGCCCTGCGGATGAGCAACGGCGGGTCTCAACTGTATCTCCCTATCGACGCGAAGTTCAGCCTGCCGGACGGCCTCGAGGATTTCGAGGGTGAAGCGAACAAGCTGGCCAAGAAGAGGGCGGATGAACTGGTCAAGTACATCGCCCCTGGGGTGACCACGGACTTCGCGGTCATGGTCCTCCCGAACTCCGTCTTCTACGCGCTCACGGCGGAGACCGTCGGCGCGATGCAGGAGATCAAGGTGGTCGCATGCCCTCCGGAGGGGATAATCATCCTGTCCAACTTGGCTCTGCGAGCGCACCAGGCGATAGTCCTAGCCAAGAGCACGGAACGGCTGACGACTTACGTCCAGGAAATAGACGGCAAGTTGGAGCGGGTGGGGGTCGATTTCGGGCGGCTGGCCAAGAATCTAAAGAGCGCTTACAAGAACGCGGACCAGGCAGCGGAAGACATCGACGACACTAGGAGGGAGCTCAGCGGCATAACCACGCATCTGGGAGAGGTGACCGGGACGAAGCCTGAACCAGCGCTGCAGGCTTCGCCAGCCGCCCTTTTTGGAGATACAGCAGAAGAACACTCCGAAGAGACATAGAGGAGGTAAGCCCAATTGGCGGAAGTTCCGTCCTCCAAGTCAGACGCCGACCCTTCCATCTCGCGGCAGGAAGACCCTCCGAGTATCCGGCAACCTGCTGCCATCGAAGTACCTAGAGCCTTGGCACTCAATGAAGAGAAGATCAGAGCCCTTGAAGCGGAGGGCAATGTCCTTGTCATAGCCAATCCCGGCACGGGGAAGACGCTCCTCCTGGCCCACAAATACGCCCAGCTAATCGGTCGAGGCGTAAAGGCGGACGAGATCCTCTGTCTCACCTACACCAACAAGGCTGTGGACGAGATGAGGCAGTCTATCTTGAGAGTCCTGGGAGAGATGGGGCTTGACTTCGACCTATCCAAAGTCAGGGTCACGACTTTCCACGCCTATGCTCTTGAAGCGATTGGGGCCCAGGAGACGATCAGCAACAACCTACTCCGCTATGCCATCTACCGCTATCTGGTGGAGAACCGGATTCTTACCTACGGAGACGACTACCTAATCTCCACCGTAGTCCCGAAGATAGAAGACTCGATCAGGTATCTCAAGAGCTTCGGGGTCCTCCCAGACGGAATCGACCTTGCCAGAGTCAAGGCCGGGCTTACCGAGTACAGGGCCATAACAAAAGAGGAGATGGACAAATACGCCGAAGCCTTCGTCGAGATCTTCAAGCACTACGAAGCCGTGAAAGCGGGGAGAGGGATAGACTACGCCGACATGCTCCTCGAGTTCACGAAGCTGAACAAGAAGCCCCACTTTCGGTATGCGCTAGTCGACGAACTGCAGGACGCGTCGGCCATCGAGGCCCAGATGGTCCTTGACTCCTGTGAGACCTTCTTCGTCGTGGGAGACAAGAAGCAGGCCATTTTTGCTTTTCAGGGCGGATCCATCCTGAACTTCGCCAAGTTCGAAGGCTCAACAAAGCCGATCCTCTCTGAAAACTTCAGGTCCACGAACCAGATCCTGGAGTACGCCAGGGCCTTCTTCCTCGCGAAGACGAAGGACCGAGCGGCGGCCGTGGAAATGCGCGACCTGAGGAACACCACCAAGGGGCCGGGACCAAGGCCCAGGGTCTACAGCGTCGCAGACGAGGACATTCTTGGCTCTGTCTGCGAGCTGGTACAGGGGATCAGAAGCAGGGGGCTGAAGGTGGCGGTCCTCGCCAGGACCAACAGCAGGGTCAGGGAGATTTCCGAGGAGCTGGCTAGGCGAGGGGTGGAGCACTCCTCGACCTATTTCCAGGCCTCCGACGATGCCCATGACTACGTGGTCAGGTTCCTGCTCGGAATCTTCTCCGACAAGGCTAGGGACGTCAAGAACGCAATGTTCACCCCCTTCTTCCCCGTCTCCCTGAAGGAAGCGTTCTCCCTGGCGCAGCTGGAGGACGACGAGTTCCTGAGGGTGCTCCCTGAAAGATGCGCTGAATTCCGGAGGATGAGGCAGAAGGTGAGAAAGCTCCCCGACGTAAACGATCTCTTCCGCGCGCAGATAATCCCAGTGGCTGTCTCATACGGGAGGGAGTATCTGATGGCGGCGCTCGACATGCAGAAGGCCTTCACCGAATCGATGAGGCTGGTCGGGAATCTGGACCTGAAGGCTGTAATCACATACCTTAGGTCTAGCGACTTGGCTGCGGACGAATCCCGGCGTGAAAAGGATGTAGTCCTCACGACGGTTCACAAAGCCAAAGGAAGGCAGTTCCAGGCGGTGGTCTATGCTCCTCAGGAGGTCCGGGGCGGGGAGAGCTTTCAGGACCAGGTGGTCAAGCAGACACTCAAGACCATGGGCATCAGCGTCGAAGAGGAACTGGAGGAGGAGCCGCTAAGGATTGACTTCGTAGCCCTTACCAGGGCAAAGGACGAACTCCATATCGTGGCAGAGAACGCTTCGAACTTTCTGAACGACTTCTCCGAGGAGGATGAGGTGGAGGTTGCGGGCGTTGAGTATATGGATACTTCAGAGAGGCTCAAGCGCGCGTTCAGCCTGTTCACGAGCGGGGACACCACGAAGGCAAGAGAGCTCCTTGGAGGGAAGGAGAAATGGCTGAGAGACTGGATTCAGGATTGGTTCGCCAACCTCGACCACGTGTCCTTTACCTCGCTCCCCGAAGGAGGG
>DAHVIE010000055.1:0-37812 GCA_027322035.1 Nitrososphaerota archaeon | reverse complement strand
TCTCGGCGACCGGGCTAGACCTATGAAAGCATCTCCAACAAGATAGGGGTCCGCCACACACAAAATCCTTCGACCCAGTCGATTTCTGGATAATCAAACAGGTGATTTCTTGGCTCTTTTCGGTCAGGATACCCCTGACTCAGCCTTGGAATCGGAGTGCGGGGGGTGGGATTCGAACGTGCCTACCCCTACAGGTGGACAAAATGGACGGAAGGCTTTCCACCATCAAGGTACGACCGTTGGCCCTCTCTTTCATGTTCGACGAATCCCATCGAGCCCTAGTTTGGGCAGCAAGCCCAGGTAGGGAGTCCGTCATGATCATCTGGTGAGACGTAATCCTAACTCTCCAAACGTTAATATTACTAATATTTGGAAAGTTTGGAATATGCCCAAGTACAGCAAGCCGGTCTGGCAGATGGTGAAGGAGGCCTTGGAGGAGCTCGGGGAGCTGACGGGTCCGACAGCAGTCCAGTACATCCGGGACCACTACCCTAGGGACAACGTCAACAAGGGCACAATCAAACTGCAGTTGATTGCCTGCTCCGTCAACCACACCTCGGCACGGCAGTTCGACGATCCGAACAGGTTCCTTTGGTACCTCGGGGACGGGCACTACAGGGCGTACGATCCGGACAGCGACAAGAAAGAGATAGAGCCTGGGTGGAAGATTATCAGGGTGCCCCGTCCGAAGCCGCAAGAGCCCGCAGCTGCAGAAGTGCCATTCAGCAGGTTGGAAGCGGGAAACCGCGTAGTCCTGCCTTCCGTGGTGACTCGGAGCTTGAGGCTGGGACCCAATGACATAGTGGCATTCGTGGAAGACCGGGGGAAGTACTACATCAGGAAGGGGCGCCTAAAGATAGAAGTAGATTAAGGAGGACGAGAGGCTTGTTCATCCCCTCGTCAGTACACGGACAGGGCTTGACGCAGACTTAAGATGAGAAACTGACAGATACGGAACCAAGATCAGAGAAATCGGCTCTGAAAATTCCTTCCGTCGCTGGAACAGGGGGTACAAGAGTCCCGCTTGAAATGACACTACCCTTTGCAATCCATAATCCGTTTTCCATAATCTTCTTCGTTAACCACTCTATCGCATGGGGCAGCTCCTTCTTGACGTTCAAAGACCTCCCAGTTCCAATCTTCACGTCGTTCGACCTGAGCTCCACGGTGACGGACTCGATTGGATTGATATCCATCGAAGCCTCACTGACAATCAACCAACCCGCAGCGCCATTATCTGCTATCAGCGCTCCTAGATTGTCATTCTCGAACCACTGTTGAATTCGGCCATCCGGAATCTCAATCCCTGCAGTAATCCTTGTCTTTTCGATTATCTCCCCCTCGTCGGCCCCTTCGGAAAGATCTTCGACGCATACGAACTCTATCTCGGGTTCCACGTAAGGTTCGAGGCATTGCGAGAGAGACAGCTGCGCGGGGCTGTTCAGAATCTTGGAACCCAAGATCGTCCCATAGAATTGGTTCGTGCGTCCGGCGTCGGTCTTGTCAGCGCTCCTGGCTGAACCCAGCTTGTATCCCGCCACCCTATCACTTCCGTTTCGACACAGCATCGAGACTACCTCCGCCTGAACATCGTACGCATCAGCTTCAGCAATCTCTGCATTGGCGAAAGCTGCGTCGATTGGAAATCTGTTCCGGTGTGCGTTGAAAATCAAATCAGGAGTGATTGACAGCGCCATCTTGTTCTGCCCTTGCTTTCCGTCGCCTTAAATGTCTGTGCGGCTACATTGAGGCGTCAATCAGTCGTTCTGCCGGGGAAACAGGTCGAGTTGGTGGCATCGGCCCCGGAAAGCCCTCGTGACGGCAGCGTTCGTTTCTTGACGACAGCGCCACCCGTGCGTTAGGGTGACAAGCTCGTCGAGCAAAGGTTTCTTCCTTTCGGCCCCAGGAGCAGCCTAGCCCTCGGATCCAGGACAGATTGTCCCGGGCCAGCGTCTGGCCTTTAGGGCTCTGAACGAACGGTGGATTAGAGTTGGGTGCGAGCCTGACGTCTTCTGCAGTCGGCCTTGGCTTCGGACCAAGACACTTCGGTCTCAGGTTTCTTTCATCCTTCTCACGATGTCCTTGAATTCCTGGTCAGAGACATAGGGCTTCCCTCCCGAGGTTTCCTTCTGAATCTCCGAGACCACCCTTCTTATCTCGTCGTCGGAAGCCTTCAAGGACATTTCGTTGAGCTTGTAGAGAACCGAATCGTTGTTGCAGTACTTCCCAAGTACGACTCGGCGCATTTGGCCAACTATTTCGGGAAGATAGGACGAGCCTGCGAGTGGGAACCGCATCACCCTGCTTATCATCGTTCCGCTGTCGTACACAAAGATGTTGTCGCCGACTACAGCCTTCTGCGGCTGGTTCTTGACCCCCGACTTCGACTCGATTAGTTTGGACAGCGCGTGCAGTTTTTCGGTCTGAATGTGTATGTCTACGCCATAGAGCACCTGCAGAGCCAGTATCACTTCTTCCGTTGGCGCGTTCCCTGCATGCTGGCCCAACCCGTGGAAAGACGTAGAAAGCACCGAAGCCCCCGCGGTGTACGCAGCAAGGGTGTTCGCCGTCGCTAGCCCGAAATCGTCATGACAGTGGACTTGTATTGGCACGTCTCCAACCGTCTGCTTGAGATTCCGTATGAGGTAATCCATTCCTTGAGGCGTTATCGCCCCCACGGTGTCGGACACTCTGATTACGTCGACGTGCGCCTCGTTTACTCCGGCGGTATATACCCTTCTCAACAAGTCGAGCTCTGCCCTCGTTGTGTCAGTCGCCCCATAGACAACGTACAGTCCGTGGGACTTGGCGTAGAGGGCGAGTTCCACTGCCCTTGAAATGGCCTCGTCATCAGGGATTTTCGTTACGTACAGTCTCTGAGGCTTGCCTACCTGAATCCCGGGAATGATTACACCGTCAACATCGCAGTCGAGCGCCAAATCGATGGATTGTTTGCCACCCGACGTGCACAGGGCCATTATCCTAGCATCGACTTTTCTCTTCACTATCTCTCGTAATGCCGTCTTTTCGGCATCAGATGTGAATGGATTCCCAGGCTCGATCTCCTGAATTCCGATCTCATCCATCTCGCGAGCAAGTTCCACTTTGTCGTTCGGGTCGAAGTTCACTCCAGCTTGCTGGTCCCCCTCTCTGAGGGTGCAATCACTGATTATCGCCTCCTGTCTCGCCAGATTGAACTTCGACGTCACCTTCGGGTCTAGATTGTAATCGCTTACCCACCAGTTACCTCTGGAATCCATGCAAGAATCGCGGTTGCAAGTCAATTTAAATTTTCAGACGACGACAAGCCTTCGGGTACAACAGATGGCTGCTCCCGAGATAGGGCACTGAACATCTGAGTATCTGAATCACCAAGAGTGGGTTTGTTCTCTCGGCTGCGTCGCGGTCTATTTGCGGAGTTTTCGTCACCTGCCGCCCAGGTTACGAGTGACTCTGGCTCTTCTTGGCCTAGTTGACCTTTGACTGGTCGCCTGAGAGCACCTGGGAGAGGATGCTACCGTCATCGTTGCCGTGACCTTCTTCTGATGCCCTCGCGAAGAGCTTGGCTGTGCCCTGAAGAAGAGACATCTGACACCCTCGGCGTTCGGCGTCCTTAAGCACCAAGGCGATGTCTTTCAGATAGAGGCGTACAGCGGCTCCGTCACTGTAGTCTCGTGACACGACGACGGACATGAAGTGTCTGAAGACCGGCGAATCTCCCCAGCTCTTGGAGATTACCTCGAGAATTTCGTCCGGATCGAGTTTCATTCGCCTGGACCAGACGTACGCTTCTGAGACTGCACCGAAATAGACGGCGACGAGTGCCTGATTGAAGAGCTTCATCTTCTGACCAAAGCCTGAAGGGCCCACATGAACCACTGACTTTCCTATGGCCTGCAGGATGGGAACAGATTGTCTCAGGGCGCCGGAATCACCCCCCACCATTACCGTTAGAGTTCCCTCTTGGGCTCCTTGTGGTCCACCGCTTACTGGGGCGTCCAAGAAGTAGCACCCCCGCTTCAGCAACTCTTGTGAAAGTTCGAGGGGCAAATCTGGGTCTGTCGTGCTCGTGTCTATCACTGTAGACTCCTTTGATAGGGCGGTGATTAATCCCTGCTTTCCGAGTACAACTTCTCTCACCGCTTCCGTCGTGGGCAGGGACAGAATGACGGTCCGGCATCTCATGGCAACGTCTTCGGGTGAACTCGCTATGACGGCCCCTATCCCTTCCAGGTCTCGTGCGCGCTGGGGACTCCGGTTGAACACGATTGTCTGATAGCCAGACTTGATCAAGTTCGTTGCCATGCGACTTCCCATTACACCAAGGCCAATGACTCCGACCTTCTCCGAGCATGTCATATGTTGCGAAGGGAGGACATCTTGAGCTACAGTTCCTGCCATCGCGTCCCAAGGGAAGCTCGTCAGATTTATAGATGCAGTTCTCGACGATGACGAAAACAGTTCGACGGCTCCCGATTGCGGAAATTGAGGCATCGTTCCGCGCTTTTGAGACTGTCGTTGCTTACGTGCACCTCTGCCGTTGAGCATGGCGTGGCTTCGGCTCTCGGATGGAGGTCACGACCCACCGAGGCGCCTTGAGGCCGTCGTCTCTTTCGGGCCAGGACCGGCGCAGCAGTGAAACGCAACGGGGAATACGACCCCGTCAGATATCTCGGTCGAGTCGGCCGGTATCGGAGTCACACGACTGGCGTATCCGGTGATGGACATTCACGGCGCATTGGGGAGCGGCTCTGGTCCATACCAGTACCGGAAGGGTGCGCCTTGCATTCCTCGAGCGAGATTCACACTCTTGCCGATTCCATGTTAGGACAGCAGTCTGCTGCTAAGAGCAGACAGCCCCTTCGGAAGCCGAAGACACCAACCTCGAGTATTTGGCGAACACACCTGTGGTGTATCTGGGGGCCGGGGGTCGCCAGCCCTTCAATCGAGATCTAATCTCATTATGAGTAAGATCGGCATCAAGCAGGTGGTGGTTGATGTCTATCCTGATAATGTCGCCGTCGCGGACTACACAGAGCCCCCCTCCAACCGCGGCCTCCGGTGATACGTGCCCCACCATTAATCCATGCGTGGCGCCAGAAAAGCGCCCATCCGTGACCAACGCGACCGTGCCTTTCAACCCTTGTCCAACTATGGCTGCTGTGACGGCCAGCATTTCTCTCATCCCCGGCCCTCCCTTCGGTCCCTCGTAACGCACAACTACAACGTCGTTTGGCTTGACCTGGTTTTCCATAATCGCACGGAAAGCATCTTCCTCTCTGTCAAACACCCGTGCGGGTCCACGGTGGGACGTCCTGTCTGTCGAGATGGACTTCACCACGGCACCTTCGGTCGCAATATTGCCACGAAGAACCACAAAACCGCCGGAATTCCTGACAGGTTCGTTCGGATGGTGGATTACGTCTTGTCGGTGATACCTAACCCCCACCAGCCGCTTGCGTATACTCTCGCCAGTTACGGTAATAGCATCATCGTGGATAAGGCCAGCGTCTCGGAGGAGTTTCATGACGACGGGAAGGCCACCAACCCTTTCGACATCACGCATCACAAACCTGCCTGCAGGTTTCAAGTCAGCGAGCTCTGGGACTTTGGCACCTACGGACTCGATGTCTTCGAGGGTCAACACAATGCCCGCTTCATGGGCTATCGAAATCAGATGCAGAACTGCGTTGGTAGACCCGCCCATGGCGGCTACGACAGCTATTGCGTTTTCGAACGCCTCGCTGGTCAGCACCGCCTTGGGCCGCCTTCCATGCCTGAGGATGTCCATGATCGCCACGCCAGTTTCGAAAGCTCTGACCTTCCTTTGCTTGCTGATAGCCAGCGGTGCCGCACTATCTGCGACGGTCAGTCCTAGAGCCTCCAAGGCGCATGCCATCGTGTTTGCAGTAAACATCCCCCCGCATGCCCCATACGTGGGACAGGCAGAACACTCCAGACTTCTCAGCTGTCGGGAGGACATTTGGCCTCGAGAGTGCGCGCCCACACCCTCGAAGACGTCCTGGATGGTCACTTCACGGCCGTTCCATTTGCCGGGCGGGATGCTACCGCCGTAGAGGAAGATGGACGGAATGTTCAGCCGTGCCATTGCCATGGCGCAGGCAGGTTGCGTCTTGTCACAACCGCCTATGGTTACGAGGGCGTCGAATTGATAACCAATCGTGCACAATTCTATCGAATCTGCGATAACCTCACGGCTCACCAACGAGGCGCGCATCCCTTCATGGCCCATTGCGATTGCGTCGTTTATCGCGATTGTGTTGAACTCGAATGGCACCCCGCCAGAAAGTCTTACTCCGCGCTTGACTTCCTCTGCAAGGGCACGCAGATGGTAGTTGCACGGCTGCCCCTCAACCCATGTATTGGCTATGCCGACCAACGGTTTCGTGAAGTCCTGATCTGTGAAATTGACCGCTCTCAGCATCGCTCGCTGAGGAGCTCGCTCGACTCCGGAGGTCAGTTTGGGACGGAAGGAACTGCCCGCTTCCCCCTTGGGCATATCGAGGCAAACCGACTGGTGTGTTTATATCCGCTATGTTAGGCCTGACGACCCTCGCGACGTATGAGAATCTGCTCACCACAACTGCTCCCTTCGACAGCCCCCGGGGCAGGATTGGCTACCCTCGTCTTGATGCCAAGGATGTCTGGTCCGCGATAAGCCTCGCCAAAATCCATTCCAGATTCATACGCTTATATTTCAACGCCGGCAACAATCAGCTTGTGCGCAGGAACATCATCGCAGAGCGCATCCGAACCGGAAAACCCGCGCTTGGCCTCGCGCTTCAAACCTTCAACCCAATCATGATCCAGGCGATAGGTGACACGGGCATTCACTTCATTTGGTTGGACTTGGAGCACGGAGGTCCAAGCCCTTACGACACGGTTGCTTTGGAGAATCTCACAAGGACAGCCGAAGGTGCCGGTCTGGCCACCCTAGCGAGAATCCCAGAAAACAATCCCCGGATGATTACGAAGGTCCTTGACGCCGGTATCAACAGTGTACTATTGACTGGAATTGACCAGAAGTCGGATGCGGAGAAGGCGGTCTGCGCAAGCCGTTTCTTGTCATCGGGGAAGTATCCACCAAGGGGAGCAGGGGTGTCGCATGCGACCGACTGGAAATCACTAACCTACGAGACTGCGAAGGCTCTCGATGGAGAGACGCTTTTGGGAATCATGATTGAAAGTAAAGAGACAGTCAATAACATCGGCGACATTGCCTCAGTGGAAGGGCTGGACTTCGCCTTCATCGGCCCGACAGATTTGTCGGTGTCATTGGAGGTGCCCTTCGACAGGAAGGGAAAGGTTGTGGAAGAAGCCATCGAGAAAGCGACAAACACGGCAAGAGAGCACGACCTGATACTCGGGCGTGCAGCGAGTTCGAGCGAAGACGCCCAGAAAGCGCTCAATCAAGGTTACAGGATTGTGAGGCTGGGATTTGATACGACCATAGTCGCGAGCACAATCAAGGACTTGGTGGGTTCGCTCAAGTAGCAGCAAACTCAAGACCCCAGGTTCGCCAGTTTCGCGATATCGATTGAGCTCTCCCGGATATCCTCGTCGTATCTCTTCTTGATCGAGTCGAAGACCTCCCTGGTGCCAGTGCCAATCGCCCTCCCATCAATCTCTGAAACAGGAACGAGGCCCACACCTGTACCCGATAGGAACACTTCGTCCGCCAGGTAGAAGTCGTAAGCAGTGAAGTCTCCTTCTTTTACCGCGAGGCCCAGTTCGTCGGCGACGCCGAGGATGAACGCCCTCGTTATGCCGTGCAGGGCGGCGGTCGTTCGTGGAACGAAGAGCGTTTTGCCTTTCACCGCTGTCACGTTCATTCCCGTTGCCTCCGCAACGTAGCTGTTTGAATCGAGCAAGATGGCATCGTCGAATCCTGCGCTCGTCGCCTGAAGTTTTGCAAGCACGGAATCCATGTAGTTCAGCGACTTGATTTTCGAGTCGATGGAGTACGGTGACTTCTTCCGGATCGAAGACGTCAAGAGCCGAACTGGCCCCTCGCCAAGGACACTGGGAAGGGGGTAGCACATGATGATCGTTGTCGATCTCGGCGACCTCGCAGGGTCCAGTCCAGGCTGACCGACCCCCCTCGTAACGATGACCCTGCAGTGAGCCGCCTGTAGCGAGTTATGGACGAGCGTCTGCCCAAGTGCACGCGCGATTTGATTTCTCGAATACTCTATCTTGAGTTTGATTGCTCTGGCAGAATCGAACAGCCGGTCGAGGTGTTCATAGAGACGATAGACGGCGCCGTTGTAAACCCGAATCCCTTCGAAGACTCCGTCTCCGTAGAGAAGGCCGTGGTCCCAGACAGAGATGCTTGCCTTTTCTCGATCGAGTAACTCACCGTCAATCCACACAGAGAGGTCGTACTTCGAACCTAGTACCTTCTGTTTGTAATCCTCCGTCATAGAGTGCTTCCCGTTGCTATCGTGCCGACCATGGGACCCATGGCCATGCAAGCTTCGCAGTCGCTATTGACTGTGGGTATACCACTACGTCAGTTCCATTCTGCCACTCAAGCAAGGCCACCTGCAGGATCGCCCTGCCAGGGAGGGCAGAACCCTGCTGCTGGAATGACACCGGCCCGACTACCGTAGATGCGTTTATGCTCCAAATCGCGTTGTCGATCGAAGTGCTATTCAGGCTCCCCGTCTTTCTGATGGCGTCAATCATGACTTGGGCGACCGCGTAACCTGCCCCAGCGTAGATTGGAGTCGTGTGGAAGGTTGACTCATACGCCTGAGTGAAGTTGGAGTTACCTGGCCAGGTCAGTGACGACGACCAAATCGTGTTGCCCATGACGAAGTTGGAGTCATTCCCGAGCGCCTTCCCGAAGTCTGCCGTAAGTCCACCAATGCCTGCAACTCCGTCAGTCGGGTTGAAGTTCAGGAGCTTCGCCTGCCTGAAAAAGTTCACAGCATCTGTGGTACTTGAAATGCAGATTGCTAGGAAATCAGGCTTCGCCGTTGCGAGATGTTCAATGACCGGGGAGTAGTCCGTTGCTCCGGGCGTTACAGTCTCTTGGTCGACTTGCTGCAACCCATCAGCTGTAAGCAGCGTATGATAGTTCTGAGCTATGTTAGAGCACAGTCCTGTGGTGTCGGCTGCAATCGCGAACGTTCGGGGTTTGTACTGGGTAGGTAGCGAGTTGAGGAAGCTTACAATCTGTTCCACAATCTGTTGGTTCGTGGGCCAGATGGCGAAGGCTCCGTACTTGTAGCCGTTTTGGTTGAGGGTCGGGTCCGATATGAGCGTTGAGACGACAGGTACGTGATACCGCTCGGCAACCGGCGCCACGGCCTCCACCATCGCGGTAGTCACGTCTCCGAGCAGCGCGACCACATGATCCACCGTGATAAGCCTCTCGACGTTCGCCACCGCGGTCGCCGGGTTGCTGGCGTCATCAAGATAGACCAGCTTCAGAGGAATCTTTTTCCCATACTGGCTGATGTACACTCCTCCTGAAGCATTAGTCGCGTTTATCGCAATCTGGTACGCTTGTAGCGTTTCGATGCCATACCCCGAGTACGAACCAGTGAGAGACAAAGTCGCGCCAAGGAGTATTGTCGGCGGCGCCTTCGAGCTCTGTGTGCCGAAGGTCGTGTAAGCGTAGAACCCGACGAAACCTGCCGCGACCACTACAATGATGATTATCACAGCTTCGATTTTGCCCAACGCGCGGCGTCCAGAAGAGTTTCCACCGAGCATTTCGCGGTTAACGTCAATCTGTTGACGACGCGGGTGTATAAACTTATAATTACGTAAACTGTGTTTTTCCCATTGACTGATATAATCGAGGCGTGCAAGAACTTGGTGGGCGTGGCTGGTGTTGAAAGCGGCGATGGGGTGCTTGTCTTGGCGGATACTCTCACCGATGCCGTCTTACCCAGGTTGGTCTCGGAGAACGTTAGGGCAAGGGGTGGAACCGCAGTCATCTGTATCTCGGCACCTTTCCCCCTGTACTCCATCCCAAGACCGGTCTTCAGTGCGGCCGGTGAATGCGAAGTCCTAATCTCTGTTGCCAGCAACCTCATTGTGCGAAACAAGGACGAGCAGACCCTGCGTAGCCACGGCGTCAGAATCGCTCAGGTAGCGTCGCCAGATATCGAAGTCCTGGGTTCGGACGCTGCGTTCTTCCCGATGGAAGTGATGGAGAAACTGCTGGACAAATGTGCTGACTCGATCCTGGCAGGCAAGCACCTTGCTTTGACTGACAAAAAGGGAACGCACTTCGAAGCTGATTTCGATCAGTCCGTTGCAAGCAAGGTGAAGAAAGGGACGCGGATAGGAAAGGGAGGGTTAATCACGTTTCCTCTGGGGGTTACAGGAATCGAGCCCCTGAGGAACGGAGAAGGAAAGCTCTGTTGGGATTCTGTGAACGGCACGCCGGGGTGGAATAGGACCTGGGGGCACAACGTAGAGTGTACTGTGAAACAGGGCAAATGCAAAGAGATTGCCGGGGGAGAGATAGCGGACGCGTTGACAGAGAGGATAAAGCTTGTTCGTGGAAGCGAGGAAGTCCTGGAACTACAGTGGGGGTTGAACCCCAAGATGGCGGTCGAAGCCAACATGGAAATGTCCAACAAGGTTCCCGTAGAAAGGCATGCCGGAGTCGTTCATGTCGGCCTGGGAAGTGGATATGGGACCGGCGGGCTCCACATAGACGGGGAGATCCTGGCGCCTTCGCTGTACATTGATGACAAGCCCCTGATCTTAGAAGGGAAGTTGCTGCCGCTTGAAGACAAGGAGGTGATTCAGGTGGCAGAGAAGTACGGGGACCCCGCCGAAGTCTTGTCCAGGGCGAGCTAAACCCTCTTTAAGGGACGTGTTCATCGCCGTTCTCTGGGAGTTAACGCGCCTGAATTCACCCATTAATCAGGTGAATCAGCTTCCTCGCGCCGAAGACAATCCCACCGGGCATCAACAAGACCACTATGATGATTCCTACCCCGAGTGAAACCCCTAGGAACGGTCCGTTCGACGCGAGTATCTGCTGGAGTAATTCGAAGAAGACTACACCAATGATTGGCCCGTAGAGGCTGCCTACGCCGCCGATGAAGACCATGAAGATGGGAATTATTCCCCAGTCCACAAGATCAAATACGGAGTTTGGATCCAAGAAGGGAGAGTAGTAGGCGTAGACCCCCCCGGCGATGCCTACGAGGAACGAGGTGAGTACGAGAGTGAATATCTTGTACCTGAAAGGGTCTATGCCAATCCTTTGCGCCGCAACTTCGTCGGAGCGAATCGCAGCCAGAACGTATCTTACATTAGAGTGCGACAACCAGTAAGATAGCAGAAACGACGCCGTCGCGATGATGGCAGCAGCGTAATAGAGGGGGACCATGCTGAAGAGGGACGGACTGTACGGAAGAGGGAAGCCCGTCGACCCGCCGAATACGTTAATCAAGAAACTCCAGTTAAGAAAGAGTTCCTCTACGATTAGTGCGAGAGCCGTGGTCGCGAGGGCAAAGTAGAAAGCTCTCAATCTTCGTAGCAGAGGTGCCACGGTAAGCCCGAGCAAGACAGCACACGCGCCAGAGACGAAGATTGCGAAAACCAGGTTTACCCCATTTATCAACAGGTAGCCCGTAATGTATGCTCCCAAGCCGAAGGCAGCGCTTATGCCGAAGTTCAATTGGTACGTGTATCCGCCAGAGATATTCCACGCGTTGGCCAAGGTTGAATACAGAAAAATCAGGAACAGGACAGTCATCACGTAGTCGTTCTTCACCGCCAAGGGAAGGGCGAAGAGCACCGCAATCGAGCCTGCCATCAAAGCGATTTGGGTAGTGCGCATCATCTATCTGTCCTCCTCAAAACATTCTGCCTCCAGAGAACAGACCGGTAGGCTTCGCAAGCAAGAAAACTATGAAGATGGCATATCCCACAATGTTGGTGAACCCCGTTCCGACGACAAAGGCGCCAATAGACTCCGAAAGTGCCAGAATGAAGCCCCCAACTAAGATTCCGCGGATGTTCCCGGCTCCCCCAATGGTAACTACTGTGAATGCAACCAGGGTATACGTAATTCCGGAAACAGGGTCGAACGAGAAAGTGACGCCCCAAAGGACACCGGTTACACCGATGTACGCAAGACCCAGGACAAGGGCAAGCAATTGAATATGCGGGACGTCCATTCCCATCATTGACGCCGCCCCACTGTCTTGGGCCACCGCACGTATCGACTTCCCCCTTTTTGTCTTGAAGAGGATGAACCAGAGGGAATACGTAGCGAGAATCCCTGCGGCGCATGAGATTGAGAGCTGGACCGGCAGGACCAAGCCCCAACCCAGGTTGAGCGACACATCACTGTAAGACACCGAAATGAGTCGCGCGTTGCCGGTCCAGAAGTATGTCATGAGATTCTCTATGATTAGGCTCAACCCAAAAGTGACCAACAACGGTTCCTCAAGCTTGTATCCCGTTGTCCGGGGCCGAAGGATTGTCGTTCCTAGGGCAACTCCCAGTCCACCAAGCAGAAGCGCGGGGACGACAACCCAGGCTATTGGCAGTCCCGAACCAAAGACGAAGAAACCGACGTACGCAGCCAGAATCATTAAGTCGCCATGCGCGAAGTTGGGCAAATTGAGTACACCGTACACTATTGAAAGACTGGCAGCCAACAACGCGAAGACTCCGCCAGTGAGCAGACCGATAACAACGACCTGTGTGAATGGGATCAACTGAGCCGTCAGACCGATGTAGAGCAGAATCGCAGAAACGACGGCCGCCAGTGACAGCGAAGCCAATGCCGTCAGTCGCTGCAATCAGACCCCTCCAAGATATGTCTCGATGACTTTGGGGTCGTACCTGATCTCAGCCGGTGTCCCTTCCGCCAACGAACGCCCGTCGTTCATGACGATCACGCGTTCGCAGATGTCAAAGACGAACTGGACATTGTGTTCTATTATCAAAGTGCCAATTCCTTCTTTGGTCAGTGATCGCAGAACTTGTTGTAGCAGTGACTGGAGCACTGGATTAAGACCCGAAGCCGGCTCGTCCAGTAGGGCCAGTTTCGGCTGCCGAATCAGCGTGCATACTATCTCAAGGAACTTCTGCTGACCATAGGATAGTTTCGTGGCTTCGCAGTCGACATAATCGGACAGCTTGAACATTTCAAGCCAGCGAAACGCTTTCTCCTCAAGCTCCTTCGGGTGCCGCTTTCCTTGCATCCCCTGCAGCGTAGATGCAAAGAGATTCTCCCTCACGCTCATGGAGGAGAAGAGGCGACTTGTCTGGAATGTCCTGCCAAGTCCTACTCTGGCGATTTCGAAGGGCTCCAGATTCGTGATGTCGCGGCCGTCAAAGAAGATTCTCCCAGAGTCAGCATGTATGTACCCCGATATCAAGTTCAAGAAAGTAGTCTTCCCAGAGCCGTTGGGACCTATGAGCCCAGTAACAATCGATGGCAGGAGATTGATCGAAACGTTCTCTACAGCGTGTTTGCCTCCAAACCTCTTGGAGACGTCTTGCGCGCTTAAGATGTATTGGCTCATCTAGGGCCTCCCCTTAATCGAGCCCAGGTAGAGCTCTGCCAGATGTTCATTCGAGGAGATGGTCGAAGGTGTGCCGTCTGCGACGTTGGAACCTTGATCCATTAAGTAGACATAATCGGCGATGGAGAGTGCTTTACGAACGTTCTGTTCTATCAACAGAATCGTCCTGCCTTGGGCCAATGCCTGGATTTGCTGAAACACCTCGGTCACAATCATCGGTGCCAGCCCTATCGACGGTTCATCCAAGAGCAAGACCTTGGGATTCGACATCAATGCCCGGGCTATGCACAAAGTCGTTTGCTCTCCCGAACTTAGGTTCGACGCCAAATCGTTCCTCTTTCTCTTGAGGACAGGGAACTCGTCATAGACGGCGGATATGGCCCCTTCCAGTGCGTTCGTATCCTTGAGCAGGTAGCCTCCCATCTCCAGATTCTCCAATACGGTCATTTGGGGGAAGATTCTTCTTCCCTGGGGGACGAGCGAGATTCCTTCTGACGCTCTCTTTTGTGGTGTCAGATGTGTTATGGGCCTCCCCCACAGAAAGACCTCCCCTTCCCATATCGGGACAATGCCAGTTATGATGTGCATCAGCGTTGACTTCCCGCATCCGTTCGGTCCGAGTATTGCGGTGATGCGGTTCCTACCCGCCGTCAGATCGACACCGTGCAACACTTCCACATTCGCATATCCCGTCTTAACCTTCGAGACGCTCAGGGAGACAACGAGCTCGCTTTCAACACCATCCATTCTGTTGTCACCTCCCTTGGGACTTCTTTACGATTCGCTTGCCTTTCCCATGAGAATCGATTACAATCCCGTATGACTTCCTCGCTTCCTCTCTTGAAACATAACCATTCCGAACGTCGTTGACCACCTCGCTCACCTCTCTCTCCGATGAGTTCCCGTAGCCTCCGCCACCTGCGTCACAAAGCACGACGGTACCCCCGGGATTTACCAGATATTTTCCAGTAGCTTCAGCTCGAGCTCCGTTCACCGTGGCGTATCTCACCCTCCCCGCTTGTCCACCAAACAAGCCCTCGGGAGCAAACCTGGTTCTGTTGCAGAGAAGAAACACGGAAACGGGGTTGGACGTTGTGTTTCTCAAGACTATCATCTGACCCAATCCGCCGCGATGCTTCCCCGCACCCCCCGAGTCGCGAATCAGTTCCTTCTTTTCGACGGTGAGGTTATAGAGGTCTTCTATCACTTCGACGGGCACATTTGAAACGTTCGTGGGAAAACTCGTCGTGTTGAGCCCGTCGAAGCTCGAGCCTGCGCCCATCCCTCCACTAGACGAGTGCGAAAGCCAAAACACCCTATTCTTACGATCACGGCCGTAGAATTGCATGGAAGTGAACCCGCCTGACTCCGCAATGACCTCGGTTGGCATGTCGCGTTTGAGCGCCTTGAAGATCGCAGATGGAATGATGTGACCCACCAGATTGCGACCACCGACGGCTACAGGCCGTGGAGCGTTTAGGATACTCTCCGCTGGTGCCTTGACATCAACACAGCGGTAACACCCTTCGTTGTTTGGGAGCCTCGGAGCAACCAAGCTTTTGATGGAGTATTGAGTCCAGCTGTAAGTGTAGCAGAACGGAACGTTGATTCCACGACTGCTACAGCCGCTGCTCCCATCGAAGTTCACCGTCACCTTGCCTTCCCCAATCTTGACGGTGCATACGATTTTGACCTCGGGTTCGTCTTCACCCCCCTCGACATAAGCCGTCCCGGTGTATTTCCCTGGAGTGATGCGGCCGATTTCTCTCCTCATCACGTCCTCGGTACGCCGGATAATCATGTCGGACAAGCCACCGAAGTCGGTAACGTGAAACTCGTGGAGCGCATCGTCAAGGAGTGTTTGAGCGAGGTGATGAGACGCGATGGTCGATCTCAAGTCTCCAAGCACGAGTTTCGGAATCCTGACGTTGGTGGATATCAAGTCTAGCAGTTCGTCGTTGAGATTCCCCCTCCTCGCTATCTTCATTGGCGGAATGACCAAGCCCTCTTCGTATACTTCACGACTAGAGGCGTTGAATCCGGTTCCGCCAACATCCATAAGGTGTTGCGTCGTCCCCACAAAACCGATCACCTTGCCGTTGAGAAACAACGGAGACGCGAGCGTGATGTCATTGACCTGTCCCGAGCCCAGCCACGGGTCGTTGGTGGCGACGATATCGCCCACCTGAAGCATCTCGATTGGGAACTTCTCCAAGAACGACTTCATGGTCATCGGGAGCATCCCGAGGAAGGAGGGAACTCCTTGGCTCTGCACAATCGCTCTGCCGGCTGGATCCATAAGGACGCAGCAAGCATCCCGCGCTTCCCTTACGATTGTGGAGAATGAAGTCCTTACTATGTTTATGAAGACCTCATCGGAAATAGCGGCCAGCCTATTCCAGGCCGCTCCGAGCAGTCTCGCTTGGATCTTGGCCACCGTCTATCGCACCTCCAATACGAGACTGTAGTTCTCGTCGACTACCCCTCGGGCTGCACTCGGCAGCACCGTTGTCGAGTCCAGCTCCTCCAATACGGCAGGACCAGAGACTTCGGCGCCCGGAAGGAGAGCATACCTGTCATGTACGGTGCATTCGACGTAGCCGGACTCCCTCGGGAACCACACCTTGCGCTTTTCCTTCGTCGAATCCGTTTTGCTCTTTCGAGGTTTGAACTGCAAATCTGGCTGTGGCCCCGACACTGTGACCTTGAAGTTGATTATCTCAACGGGTTCGTCGAGCGCCAACGAATAAATCTGTTTATAGGTCTCTCCGAAGGAAGATTCGAGACGGTCCAATTCTGTCTTGGTCGGCAGCGGACCATCAAGATACATTTCGACCTCGTAGCCTTGTCCTTCATAGCGCATGTCGAGATATCTCGACACTGAGATTTCATCGGAGTTTACTCCTGCCTCCTTTACCAAGCGAGTTGCCTTTTCGACCAGCGACCCGAACATCGAATGGTAACGCGCATAGCTCAGCTCTTGCACCCTAACACGATTGGTCCTTGAAAGGTCGAACGAAATAGGCGATACGAGCAGGCCGAAAGTCGAGAACACGCCGGCTCTCAATGGGAAGATCGCTCTCTTGCAGTGAAGTTTTCTGGCGATTTCGTACGCGTGGACCGGGCCAGCGCCACCGAAAGCAACCAAGCCGTATCCTGATATGTCAATTCCTCTTTCATACGAGTGCACCGAAAACGCCTCGGCTATGCTCTCGTCTATCGTCTCCACAACTCCCATGGAAGCCTCTTCGACGCTTACACCCAGAGGAGTTGCAATGTGCTCCGACATTGCCGTCCTTGCAGCGGCCATGTCAAGACGAATCTCGCCTCCTGCGAAGAACCCCGGATTCAAGTATCCCAGAACCAAATCTGCGTCTGTAACTGTTGGAAACTTGCCACCACGGCCATAACAAGCCGGGCCCGGCTCTGCTGAAGCACTTCTGGGTCCGACCTGAACGATCCCTGTGCTCCCGACCGAGGCAATGCTCCCCCCTCCCCCGCCTATCTCGATCAGGTCGACGCTTGACGTTCCGATGCGAATCCCACTCCCCTTCTTCAGGTTAATCCGCGCCACCTCCAGTTCGTTTGATTTCGGAACCAGCCCCTTCCTCAGCAGACACCCCTTCGCAGTGGTGCCACCCATGTCGAACGAGAGGAGATCTGCCTTTCCGAAGAGCCTACTGAAGTACGAAGCGGCGATCGCTCCTGCGGCCGGTCCGGACTCGACGAGCTTCACTGGAAACTTGGTCGCCGTCGACGGCTTGACCAAACCTCCGGCCGAGGTCATGATGTAAAGAGTCCCTTCGAAGCCCCTTTCCTTTAGTCCAGATTCGATTCTCCGCATGTATCTGCTCAACACCGGCGAGATGTAGGCGTTCACCACGGTAGTGCTGGCTCGTTCATACTCCCTAATCATGGGAAGTATCTCCGAAGACAGTGAAACAGGGATATCGAGCCGCTCTCGGGCGGCCACCTTCTTGATAAGTCGCTCATGCTTGTCATTGCTGTAAGAGTGGAGCAGACAAACGGCTAGCGACTCGACACCTTCGCGGTCCACCAACCTTCGGAGCTGTCGCTTCACTGTCTTCGGCTCCATGGGCTTGTTCACCTTTCCGTCGTCTCCCACTCTCTCGCTCACTTCTGTGATGAGGCTTCGTGGAACCAATGGTTCATCATATCTCATCTTTAGATCATAGACATCGTATCTCATTTCACGCCTCGTCTCCAGTATATCTCGAAAACCCTTTGTCGTTATCAGCGCGGTCCGGGCGCCGTTCCGCTCAATCAGAGTATTGGAAGCCAACGTGGTGGCATGAACGACTACTCGGACGTCGCTCAACTTGAGGTTGGTCTTGTCCAGCAGCTCTGTCAGACCGCGAAAGATGGCTTGCGACGGGTCTGAAGGCGTCGTCAGGACCTTCCCAATCGTGACCTCTGAAGTGTTCACGTTAAGAAGCGAGAAATCCGTGAAAGTCCCACCCACGTCAATGCCTATGCGGTAGTCAGTAGCCACGACCGACGCTCTCCCAAGGAATTGTTTAAGGCTTTGAGGACTTCAGCCATGAAAATCTGGCGTCCGAGGGCTGGTTGTCGGAGCGGCGAAATAGAAGGCGTCGACGCCGACCGTCCCGCTAGAGCAGATGTCTGGAAGACCGAATCCAAGCTCAACGGCGACGCCGAAATCGGCCTGGGCCATCATGAATCGGGTTGTGGAGACCAGCAACCACGTCAAGGCTCGCTTTGCCTCAATCACAGTCTGGTGCCAAGCGCAAGCCTGATACTCGGCGTCCGGTTGACTCTGATGCTATTGCCAGACCTACGACGAGGGAACGTGTTCATGTCGCCTGGCCTTCTCGCTACGGAATCAACGGAAGCGGAAGGGCAGATGGACATCCATCTCTGAGGCACCCATCGAGCCAACACCGCTCCCACGGCTGCACGTGCCGTTGAATCACAGCTCGCCGGAGTGCATCCTCAACGAAGAGCATCACGACCAAGCTCGGCTGGAGGCGTTCTACCGCATTCGGCCGAGCTTCCAGCGCAGAAGGGCCCGTCGGGACATGCAGATTGAAGGGAACTCAAGAACGCCACCTTCTCGCCATTAGACGCAGAATGTCAAGAAAGCATCCAGTCTCCCTGTAGGAGACCCCGTCGACCTTCGGATCAGTGGTCGCCGTCGTCGCGTCATAGAGTCCGTTCTGTGCACACGTCGTCGCGACGCGTTCTTCGGTTAATGAGTCATGGAGCACGGACTCGTTCATGGTCAGGTACGACAAGACGGCTTCTACCCCGTAGGCGCCCCAGTTGGAGATGGTGGAAGTGACCAGGACGTCAACTTTCGTAGAACACACCATGGTGCCGCCACAGGGACAGGAACACTTTCGTGACTCGGGAAAGTGGGAAAGAATCTCATCTCGGATTGCGCCGAACCCCACGTTGATGTAGTTATCTCCGATTCCAATTGATGCGACGCCCTGCGACGGCGCCTGATCGAACAGGAAGTCTACCTTTGACAGGGAGAAGGACGCGTCCCGCCCCAAGTGGTTGTGCCACACGCCCTTCTCGTTGACACCTTTCTTCCCGCATGCAACAAGAACTCGGGGATCATACACGCCAAAGATCTCGCTTGCAAGAGCCCTAGACTCTTGCTCATCCGTCAGAGGAAATGGCATCACCACAGCCACGTGCGGGGGCTTCTCCTCTTCAGATGCCTTCTGAGCTTCCTCGAAGGTGCAGGGGAAGAGCCCAGCGGCACGACAGCCTGAACGTAGAATCTCAACCAGATTCGGTTCTGAGACCAGAACCGGAATCCCCTTCAGGCCAACCGATACAGCTCGCGCCAGTGTTATCGCACCGATGGGTCCATCGCTGTCGAAGATTCCTTGTGTGACGCTAGCCTTGATTGGATACCCAGAGGTCAGGATGGCGACCTCCCCGCGCTTCACGTTGTCACGCAGGCACCTGGCCGCTTCAAGGACCGGAGGGGAACCGTTCCTGCTCGCGAGTCTCGCCAGAAGCACAGGATTGTGGGTCCCCTTCACATTCACAGTCAGAAGTCGTTCAACGTTGTCTGCCAGGCCCAGTTCTTTCGTCACATTAGAGCCGTTGTGCCTTGGCGATTTTAATGCTTCCGCAGCTTCAGGGGCAGAACCATAGGAGTCTGTCGGGGGCGCAACCGACTTTGGTCGCGGGGAGGACGAGGAGCCAACCGCCTTCGGAAGTGACGGCTCGCCCTCCCTGTATGGTCTCCGCGGTTCCTCGACATTGATGGTCTGAATACGTAACGAGATGACAAGAGGCGGACATCCATCTCGAAGGGCCAGGTGCGATCTGAGGCCCTGCTGAGGCAAGGCTTCGCGCAAGGCGATTTCGAGGGCGACAGGTGACCTACTTGCCCGCTGAGATAGCAATTGGTCTAACTGGACTGGCGGTTGCCCCCCTGCACTTCAGGGGCAACGCGACAAAGACAAACTCATAGCATCCGTCCGCGGACAGACCTTCGAGATTCAGGTTTTCCAGTATGTATATGCCGTGTCTGGCTATCAAATGCAGATGGCCGAAGAGTCCGCTGCCGGTGACTGGGATTTCGAGCAACTCCCAACTCAGATTATCCGCACCGACTGCGGTTACCTTGAGCTCTGACAGCCAAATGCTGCACTCCTTCGCAACGCCGGCAAACTTCAGAAACTTCGCCGGATCATCCCAGGACTTCCCGTATCCCGTCCTTACCAGCACTACGTCGTCCTGGGAGGGCCTGACGTCCTCCAGTTCCGAAGTGCCCTTCAGATCGTCGATGGTAACCTCATATCTCTCCGGAAGCTGAGGGACACCCTTGTATTCGGCGACGTCCAATAGTATCCCCCGCTTTACCAGTGGCGGTATCGTCTCCGACCCCAGTTTGGCGAACCCCCAGGGGGTCTCCGTGCTCTCGTTGACCGGAATACCACCGAACAGTTCGAGGTTTTCAGATTGATGGCACAGAGCGTCAATGTGAGTTCCCGTATGATCGGCGGCGACTAGGATGCCGGCGGCTGTCGTCCTTGGACCCTGAGCTGAATCGTAGGTGTCTTCATGGCGGCGCCACAATCCATAGAAGAAAGGCTGAACGTTTCTTAGCGTCGGCATCTCCCGAAACCTTTCAAACTCCAGGTCGTAGATCTTGGATGACTTCAGCGCGTTGAGCATTCCAACCGGCTGTTTCGACGTCATTCGTTTCTTGAATCCGGTCTTTCCCTATTAAGCGCTTCAGCGAATCAGCCTGGCGAAGCAGGGAACGCGGCAGGGCTTGGGCCCACTTTGTCTATGGCAAACGGAGAGAGCAGGTGCCCTGTGAAGTGGTCGCGCACGGCTTCGCGATTACGGAGACAACCGACTCCCTCGTCCCTTCTGATTCGACAGGCATCGCATCGCTGTCTATACATGTGCCTTCCACTCGACGGCGGAGCGCTCCTTAGCGTTGACTTGGGGGCGTGGTAAGGGCGCCAAGGCGCAATCCCCACCATAGTCTCGTCCTTGGTCACCCGCCCGACAGAACGCACAGCGATGGCGCTCGCGGAATTGCAGCAACCCCATCGTCGCTTGACCACAGAGAGGGCCTTTGTCGGCGCGGGCGGAGTGCCTCGACGGCAACTGCCAGAGCGTATATATCGTAAGGCTGACCGGAAACGCCGATGCTGCTGAGGGTTGCTCTGGTGCAGATAGGCACTGGCTATGACAAAACCGCTAACGTAAACAAAGTATTGAATGCCCTTGACAGCATCTCCCAGATGCACGAGAAGCCGAACCTGATTTGCCTCCCGGAGTTGTTCACAGTGCGGCGCGTTGAGGAAGTCAAATCCGGTCTTGGTAAATACGCCGAGACCATTCCTGGAAGGCTCAGTCAGGAGCTATCAGGCAGAGCCAAGAAGATAGGATGCATCTTGGTGGCAGGGAGCTTTGTAGAGGTGGCCGAGGGACGCTTTTACAACACCTGCCTGGCTTTCGATGGATCCGGTGAACTCATTGCCAAGTACAGAAAAACACACCTGTTCGACGCGCCAGGCGGCCACAGCGAGTCGAGCGTCCTCACACCAGGCGACAATCTGACTGTTGTTGACACTGAGTTTGGCAAGATTGGATTGATGATATGCTACGAGCTTCGGTTCCCTGAAGCCGCGAGGACATTGGCGCTGATGGGCGCCACGATGCTGTGCGTTCCCAACTCATGGCCGATCGACCATCTCAACATGGCTTCTGATCAACTTCGCATCTTGTTGCAAGGAACAGCGCTGCAGAATCAGCTGTATCTGATTCACGCAAACCAGTTCGGTACCGTAGATAGTGATTTGGATCTGTGCGGGCGGAGCTGCGTAGTGGATCCGTCCGGTCAAATCATTGCCCAAGCACCTGACCAGGAATGCACTGTACATACCATCATAGATACCGACCTGGTGGAAAAAGTGCGTCGGACGCGATTGACGTTCAGCCATAGGCGCCCGGAGTTGTACCGCACCTAAGTGCGGCCAACGGACAGAAGTTCACTATCTCTGGCTGCCATCCACATCCATTCCCAAAAGTCGTCGGGGGGTCGTTTCGTTCCGTCTCCACATGCAGCCCACATTCAATCCGTGCGCGTCCTCTGCCAGTCCGTGAGCGACTCGGGGTAAAACGCTCCGCGGACGATTTCTGGAGACGCAAGCAACTTTGTCGACAGGTCTTTTCGCAACTCATCCTTTGCCCGCTCTCGCAAGCCGGCAGACAGCGGGCGCAGAAGGGTGCTGTTGACTCGGAATCCTTTTCCTTACACTGATAAGAAGATGGCACCGAGGGATGGAGAGCGCCGGACTCCATGTCGGCGAATTGTCTGCCCGAGCTATCCAAAAGTATTTTACTGCTGTAGTCCACAATTCATGTCAGGACTGGGAGAGAGTGGAAGGATTCCGAGTCATTGCTCGAAGCATCAGGAGAGCCGGAGTCGACTTCGTCGTCACGGTGCCGGACGAATGGTCGAAGGAACTTCTATCGTTGTTAGAAAGAGACAGAACGCTGGAGTTGGTCTATGCCACGAGAGAGGAAGAAGGAGTGGGTATCGCAGCGGGTGCACAGATGGGCGGGAAGAACACGGCTTTGATGGTGCAGACCTCCGGCCTGGGAAACTCCATCAACGCTCTCGCGTCTCTGAATCAAGCCTACAGAATTCCACTTCTCGTTCTTGCTAGCTTCCGTGGGGGTCCCGGGGAAGAGTTCTACCATAAGCTGTTTGTTGGGCTTTCAACCAAACCCACATTGGGCTCATTGGGAATCCCATGCTATGAATTGGAGACTCCGGAGCGTGCATTCTCATTGATACCCGACGCGTTCCACCAAGCTCAAAACGCGAATACACCCGTGGTGGTGCTGATTCACAAGAGAGCGTTTGCTTGAGGAAGGACGACCATGAAAAGAATCGAAGTCCTACGCAGACTCGTATCTGAACTGAGGGACAGAGATATTGTAGTGTCTTGCTACTCCCCCACCTGTCACGAACTCTATGCGACGAAGGATAGGGAAACGAACTTCTACGTCAGGGACTCAATGGGGCTTCCTACTTCGATAGGTCTTGGGCTAGCATTGGCTCTTCCCGAACGGAAGGTGATTGTTCTTGAAGGCGATGGAGGCTTGTTGATGAACCTTGGATCATTAGCGACAATCTCGAATCAAAGCCCACCCAACCTTCTGATTATAGTATTGGACAACGGCTGTTATGAAAACACAGGAGGCCAGCCCACAGCCACGGCGAAACAGACTGATTTGGAGAAAATCGCCAAGGGAGCTGGAATTCAGAAGGCGTTTACGATAAAGAGCACGGAGAACTTGACCAAGATTCTAAAGCAAAATGGACCAGGCCCGGTCTTCATTGTCGCCAAAATTGAACGAGGCCGAGCCGATGTTCCACAGATTCCCTTGCAGCACATCGAGAATAAGTACAGATTCGTCAGAGCGCTACGATTGAACTGACCCCAGACTAGACTGGTTATGCGTTTTCGCAGGGAAGGCCTGTCTTCGCGGACATCCGATGAATACTTAATATTCAGCTGGCACACTTGTGGCTATATGCTTCAATCAATCTCCACCTACAAGATGTACGTTGGCGGCAAGTGGGTTGATTCCGAAAGCGGAAGAATGCTTGATGTGATCTATCCCTACACGGGGGAGGTCTGGGCGAGTGTGCCGAGAGGAACAGCGACCGATGTGGAGGTGGCAGTCAAGGCAGCTCGTGAAGCGTTCGAGTCGGGTGACTGGAATAGGCTGACTGGTGCTGAGAGAGGACGGCTCTTGCACCGGCTCGGCGACCTAATCAATGAAAACACCGAACACCTCGCGAAATTGGAAACGATGGAAAACGGTAAGCTCATCCGAGAGATGCTGGGTCAAATGAAGGCGCTACCGGATTACTACTATTACTTCGCGGGCCTCGCAGATAAGATAGACGGTAGAACGATTCCGTACAAGGACAACTTCCTGATTTACACCACAAGGGAGCCCGTCGGGGTCGTGGCCGCAATCACGCCATGGAATTCACCATTGTTGCTGTTGACTTTCAAACTGGCCCCGGGCCTTGCTGCTGGGAACACGTTCGTAGTCAAGCCGTCAAAGCACACGCCCGTTTCTACACTTGAATTGGCAAGGCTGGTTGAGAAGGCGGGGTTCCCACCCGGCGTGGTGAATGTGCTTACGGGGAATTCAGAAGAAGTAGGCAACCCTCTTACCAAGCACTCAGGAGTTGACAAGATTGCCTTCACTGGAGCGACGGATACTGGTGTCAAGATAGCCCAGAATGCACTGTCTCATTTGAGCAAGGTCACCTTGGAGCTGGGTGGGAAGTCGCCTAACATAGTCTTTGACGACGCCGACATCGACGCCGCAGTGAACGGGGTCATCTCGGGCATCTTTGCCGCTACGGGACAGACCTGCGTCGCTGGTTCCAGACTGCTCGTCCAAGAAGGAATTTACGACCGGTTCATGGAGAAGCTCGTCCAGAGGACCAAATCGATAAAATTGGGAGACCCTATGGACTTATCAACTGAAATGGGAACTGTGGCATTCAAGGAACAACTAGAGAAAATAGAAGGATATGTGGATGCCGGAATTCAAGAAGGCGCGAAGGTCGTATGCGGCGGGAAGCGGTCAACAGAACCATCTCTCTCGAAGGGACTCTTCTTCGAGCCCACGATTCTCCAGGACGTACGTAACGAACAGAGACTCGCCCGCGAGGAAATCTTCGGCCCTGTCTTGTGCGCCATGAAGTTCAAGGATGAAGATGAATGTCTTAAACTGTCAAACGACACCAATTACGGACTCGCAGCCGGTATCTGGACCAAAGATGTCCAAAGAGCCCATAGGATAGCAAAGGGAATAAGAGCAGGAACCGTCTGGATTAATTGTTACAGATCCTTATCGTACGCAGCTCCTTTCGGCGGATATAAGAATAGCGGGATTGGAAGAGAGAATGGAATCGAGGTCCTGAACGAGTACACCCAGGTCAAGGCCGTGTGGGTTGAAACCTCCGGAAAGAGCCGCGACCCATTCAAACTCGGCTAGCGCTCAAAGCTCATCCCTTGCAAGACGCGGACAGACCTCATTTTGGATTGGAGCAACCTACCCTGTTCAACACTAAATACAACGACACTCGACTGATTCGTAAGGTGTGTTGACTTCTCCACGCTCAAAGGCCTGACCGTCGTCGAAGTTTCGTCTTTGGTCGCCGGACCAGCGATGGGATCACTGCTATCTTCGCTTGGTGCCAGAGTCATAAAGGTCGAGCAACCAAAAAGCGGAGACCCAGCGAGGACAGTTAGCCCCTGGGGCTTCCTGAACTACAATTGGGGAAAATTGAGCCTTTCGCTAGACTTGAAGTCAAGCGATGGGCAGAAGATTCTGTACGAGCTCGTCAAGAAGGCGGACATTTTTGTAGAAAATATGCGACCAAGAGTACCCGAAAGTCTACGCTTCTCTTACCAACACTTGAGGAAGATAAACCCGGCCCTGATTTACTGTTCAATCAAAGGTTTCTCGACAAAGAGCCGGGACCACGACAAACCTGCGTTCGACGCGGTGGCCCAGGCGATGAGCGGTATAATGTCCCTCACTGGCGAACCAGATGGCGAGCCACTGCGAGTGGGCAACCCATCTGTGGACCTCGGCGCCGCTGCATACGGCACCATCGAGGTGCTGGCGGCCATCCTCGACCGCCAGCGGTCAGGCAAGGGGAAATTCATCGAGGTATCCCTCCTGGACATGTCCGTCTACTGGAACGGGTACTGGATCACGTATTACGGGATGACCAAGAAAGTCCCGGCGAGACTTGGTTCCAGCCACCTTGGGTATTCGCCTCACAAAGTCTTCAGGACAAGGGATGGCAAATACTTCCTGACCGCCGCGCTCAGCGACGCCCAATGGAAGAAACTGTCAGAAACACTGAGCCTGCCCCTTGGGTCAGAATTCGCTGATATGAAACACAGGCTGTCTCACCGGCTCGAAACGGAAACCGCGGTCCAAGACGCCATAGGGAAGCTCGACTCAACAGAAGTCCTGACGAAGCTGGGAAAAGTTGTTCCCTGCGCTCCTGTACGGTCTATAGACGAAATATATCACGACGACGAGCTCTACCAAGCAAGAGTGTTGCGGGACACGATTTACCGTACTTCAGGCAAAGAGCACACGGTCCGGATAGCGACCTCCCCCTTATTCAGCCATGCCGAACCTTCTAGAAAAGATTCCATAGCAGCACCTGAACTAGGAGAGAATACTGAGTCTGTACTGAAATGGTTGGGTCACACACCTAGCGAAATCAGGAAATTTGAGCAGCAGGGAATTGTCTAGACCCGCGTTTCTTGTAGGCCACTCGTGCTTTTACCAGTTCGTCTAGAGTTGCATGGACCGATTGCCGTTCCTTCAGCAGAAATGACCTGAGCGCCGACGAATCAGGACTCCCTTCTACCAGAGAATCCATTCCGGCCAAGGCTGATCTCATTACGAGAATTGCTCGATTCAGCGTACGCAAGCACTCGTCCGAATCGCTAATACCGGTATGCTGCGAGTTGTCCATCCACGGCTCGTTCGAAATGCCGATGTCATCTGTTCCACCGTGATCGCCTTCGCGTATTCTCGCCTTCCGCATTTGCAGAACATCCTGTACGGCCTTGGAAACTGTGATGTTCCCTGCCCTGACGGCTCTGATTACGGATCGAAGTTGTCTTAACGAAAGGTTGTGCTTTGCAATTTCTTCGGAAAGCTCGAGTTGTTCGTTCTCACTCTTGAGCCAGACGAGTTCCATCGCATGGCTCGGATTTAGTAGGCGCCTACTAATCCTGTCCAAGAGCGGCTTCGGAAGACCCAGCATCAGAAGCCTGTGCGACACGTATTCCTCGCTCTTGGAAATCCTCTCAGCCAGCCTAGTAACGCTCCCCCGGCCGTAATTCATTACGTACGACTTGAACGCCTCGGCTTCCTCTATCGAGTCGAGTGTGCGTCTTTGCACATTCTCCACCAGGGCTACCTCGAACGCTTCTTTGTCATCCAATTCCATGACGACACATGGAATCGTGTCGAGCCCGAGCCTCTTGTACGCTATGTATCGTCTACGCCCACACACGAGTTCGAATCTTCTCCCGGGGCCGTTGTTCCCTTCACTGGCCGCCGGTCTGACTATCACCGGCTGCAGCAAGCCGTGCTTCTGGACAGAGGCTATCAAGCCGACGAAGTCTTCGTCCGTGTCATCTTCTACCCTAAAGTCAAGAAACGAGAGCGTATCTATGTCACTCAGTCGCACATCCCCAGTGTGCTTCAATACAGACGATGTACGAAGCAAGTACGCCGTCGAGTACGTAGGCGACGTATATAGAACGTTGGTAGTAACAAACTGTCACCTACAGTCGTATGTACTCGCGCAAACGGTTACAGTTGTACCGGCTTCGCGTCCTTCCACAGGTGCTCGAAGAAGAACTGAAAGCAGTCCGCCAGTTTCGGGTCCCTGAATACGATGTACCTGTCTTCGGCCGAGTCCAAGGATTGAGACGCTTCGTCAAACCTGGCGCTGATTATTGATTCGGATCTGTCCACGCACGTGAACCTTAGGCGTACCCCATCCAAGTGTTTCAGCTGCACAACTCTGGACAGCCGACGGGCGTATCGTCGGTTCTGGGGGTTTATCTCAGATATCATTCTGATGGACACCCCTCTAGACCTCGCAAGCGCGTATTCCTTGTCGATACCCGCAAGAAAGGTCCGTGTTATCCCGCCCGAAGAAACAATCCTCAGAACTTCGCCCTTTGCGCTCTGTATCATCCTCCGCATTTCTTCATAATACCTTCTCCTTCCGGCGACTAGTCTGTAAGAGCTGTCTACACCTTCAGAATCCCCTTGAGGACGCCGTTGGTCAATAACCGAATCATGCAGCCGGTCTAGGCTCGTGAACAGGTCACTTACCCTCCTCTTGTACGACGCCATCCTCTCTTCCTGCTTGTGCAAGAGGGCTGGCGCGGCATCCTTCGGGTCCACCGCCGCGTACCTCTTAGGAGAGCTAAAACGCTCCTCCAGCAATCCCAAGTCTTCGAGTTCCCGGAGCTTCCTGTAGACATCGACTCTGTGGAGCCCAAGGTTTTTCGAGATGACCCTGACTGGTGATATGCCCTTGGCGAGGAGAAAAACGTAGATTCTTGCCTGGTTCGGGGTCAGACCACATGATGCTAATTCATTGGCGAATTTGGAAATCTGGGCGTCTGCCTCTTCTGAACTGAACCGTCGGACAGTCCCGACGACGGATTTCGCCGACACACCACCCACCCGAGCCTAGGTGCCTGAACTATTGGGTGTCTTATTTCCATTCCTTCTGCGACTTGCGCACCATGAACGTCCTTTTGAACTCGATAACCGGAGTCCCATCCTGTTTGAACCCCCTTGTTAGAATCGTAACCAGACCCATGTTCGGATGGGTTCTCGATTCCCTTTTCTCAAGCACTTCTGATTCGGAGTGTATCGTGTCCCCAGCGAACACGGGGTTCACCGCTTTCCAGTCGGTCACTCCCAGCATTATGCCGTTCTTGCTTGTGTCATCGACGCTCAGCCCCAACACGATGGAGAACGTGAGCAACGAGTTCACCACAAGCCTACCGTTGAACGGCGGGTTCGCGAAGTTCTTTACGACGTACTCTTTGTTGAAATGAATTTGATTGGTGTTACACGTCAGAAGGGTGAACCAGATGTTGTCGGTATCAGTTATCGTTCGACCGCTGGGGTGGCGGAGTGTCTGGCCAGGTTCAAAATCTTCGTAGAACGGTCCTTGCTCGTATGCTTTCGAAGGGGATGGGGTTCCAGCTTGGGGCGATTGACTCAACTTTCATGTCAGAGCCCGTGGGACCTTAAATCTCTTGACCCGGGTAGGGATTTACGGAACGCCGGCATTTCCGGAAGCTGTTGTACGAGCTGAAAAGAATGAAATACAATGCTGCACGCTGAACCAGGTGTTTCTGGAGACATGGTCGAGAGGATAAACCACGACATAGTCATCGTAGGTTCCGGAATAGCGGGTCTCAGGGCCGCCATCGAGGCTGCAAGGTCAAGCAACGGAAAGGCAGACATCGCCGTAGTCACCAAGGTCCAAGCGACCCGCTCCCACTCAGTCAGCGCCGAGGGGGGAACAGCGGCCGTCCTGTACCCCGAAATGGGAGACTCATTCGAATCCCACATCTTTGATACCGTGAAAGGCTCGGACTATCTCGCCGACCAGGACGCGGCCGAGCGGCTTGTCAAGGAGATGCCAGGAGAAATCTACCAGCTTGAACATTGGGGAATGCCCTGGGCCAGGAAAGATGACGGGAGGTTAGCTCAGAGGTGGTTCGGCGGGTACAGCTTCCCCAGAGGCTGCTTTGCCGAAGACAAGGTCGGCTTCTTCGAGATGCAGACCCTTTACGACACCTGCACTAAGTATGATGACATCACGTTCTACCAGGAGTGGTTCGTCACGTCACTGCTCGTGGAGAATGGCGAATTCAGTGGTTTGACTGCAATAGAAATGAAGACCGGCGACTTCGTTAAGCTCTCTGGAAAGGCCTGCATTATAGCCACGGGCGGGTCCGGGCGGCTCTACAGCTTCTCCACCTACGGCCATAGCTCTACGCCTGACGGCCTGGTCATGGCTTACCGGGCAGGGGTGCCGCTGAAAGATATGGAGTTCGTTCAGTTCCATCCCTCGGGGCTCATCCCTTCAGGCATTCTGATTAGCGAAGCTGCACGGGGAGAGGGAGGAATCCTTCTCAATAAAGACCGAGAGCGGTTCATGAAGAGGTACGCCCCCGAAAAAATGGAACTCGCCTCCAGGGACGTCGTTTCGAGAGGGATAATGCAGGAGATGGAGGAAGGGCGGGGCTTCAAAGACCCCGAAAGTGGCCTGGAATATGTCCTGCTCGACCTGACGCATCTGCCTCCCAACACAATCAAGCAGAAGCTGGCCGGAATCCGCGAGCTTGCAATGAAATTCAGGGGATTGGACCTTGTCGAGAAGCCGATTCCTGTGAGGCCGACGTGCCACTACATGATGGGTGGGATAGACGTGAATATCGACGGAAAGACCAGCATCAGGGGTCTCTGGGCCGCAGGAGAAGCCGCATGCGTGAATGTGCACGGTTCTAACAGACTGGGCGCGAACTCGACCGCTGAATGCTTGGTTTGGGGGAAAATCACAGGTGCCGAGGCAGCCAACTACGCTTTGGGGATGACGAAGCAGCCTTCGTCCAACGGGCAGGTGATGCTCGAAGAGAAGAGGATTTTTGACGGTATATTCCACGGGAAGGGGGGGACTAACCCCTACGAGGTGAGGGACTCCCTACAAAAATTGATGGCAAAGGACGCCTTCGTCTTCAGGACGGGGGAAGGGCTCTCGGAGGCCTTGAGGACGATTAGAGAGCTCAAAAGCGAAGACTTCATGCACTGCGACGACAAGAGCAGGGTGTACAACACGAACCTGAGCGACGTCCTGGAAGTAGAAAGCATGTTGCTGGCGGCCGAGGTCGTGGTCGCTGGAGCGCTGGCCAGACGAGAGTCGAGGGGGGCGCACTTCAGGCGTGACTATCCGAACAGGGACGACAGGAACTGGCTAAAGCACACATTGGCCTACTACTCGGCGGACGGACCGAAACTCGATTACTCTACTGTCACAATCACGAAGTATCAGCCTGCGGAGAGGCACTACTGAGCGGCAAAAAGCGAGGGAATGGGAAAGCCGTGGGGTCGGATGGTCTGGAAAGGGCGAAGAACAAAAGAGGAGTAACAGGCTGGCTGAATCCCTACCACTACAACCTCGAGAGGTGGGCGTACACTTTCCAGAGGGTAACAGGAGTGGCGATACTCTTGTACGTCCTCGGGCACCTCGGGGACACAAGCTTCTTCGTCGGTGGGCCGACTGGAGCGGGGCCAAACCAGTCCAGCTGGACGTTTATCTCAAGCATCGTCGAAAATTCCTTCGGTCACCTCATCCTCGTCCTTGTAGTCCTAGTCGTCTTCTTTCATGGGATGAACGGGGTAAGGCTCATACTCTCGGAGTTCGGGTTGATACTCAAGAAACCGTCTTCAATCGAATATCCCTACAAGTCGAAGTCGTTGAGCTCGCTCCAGCAGTATGTGATTTGGGGCGCCATCGTGCTGGCCGTTATAGCCGCCGTCTGGGCGACATTCATCCTGTTCGGGTGATAGAATGAAAGAATCGAGGCTCATGCTGATTCAGTATGGGACGGGCGTCGTCGCAATCGCGCTCGTGTTCATCCACCTGACCATGCAGGGGCTCCTCTATCCCTACGTCACTGCAATCTCGTTCAACACCATACTTTCGATCTACAGGAACGGGTTCTACGCCGTCTTCCTCGAAGCGCTGCTTGTCGTGGTGCTTGTCCACGGGTTCAACGGCGTAAGGATCATACTGCATGAATGGCGTCAGACCGCGCCGTGGAGCAGGTGGGTGGACGCAGGGACCCTGATTGCGATTGTCACGACTGTGGCTTACGGGACGAGGACAATAATCCTGGCAGTCTTCGGGGTGGTGAGCTGATGGGCGACGTGAGGCTCCTGGTCCAGAGATTCGATCCTCTGAAGGACACGAAACCAAGGTTGGTGGAGTACACCGTCCCAAGGAGAGAGGGGATGACAGTGCTCGACGCACTTCTTTACGCAAGGGACTACATCGACCACTCCATAGCCCTCAGGTTTTCCTGCAGGCAGGCGTCGTGCGGGTCCTGTGGCATGAAGATCAACGGCAGACCCAGGCTGGCCTGCTATACCCAAGTCGACGAGCTGAAGAGGGACAGCGTGGTCGCCCAGCCGATGGACAACTTCGCGATAATCAAGGACCTCGTCACTGACCTCGACTCTTTCTTCGCCATGCACAAGAGCGTGGTGCCGAACCTCGTCCGGACGGACAAACAGGAGCAGGACCACCCCACTGCGGAGTTCGTGATGAAGCCGGACGAGTTGGAGAAGGTACTCCAGTTCACCTACTGCATAAAGTGCGGGCTCTGCACGTCTTCCTGCCCCACCGTGGGGACGGATTCCAAGTTTCCGGGCCCCCAGGCGCTGTCGCAGGCCTACAGGTACGTCGCAGACGTCAGGGACGAAGGCGGGGAGGAGAGGCTCAAGCTCCTCGATGGCCTCCACGGTATCTGGAGGTGCCACTTCGCCGGCTCCTGCTCGGCCGTCTGCCCCAAGGGGGTCGACCCCGCCCTGGGGATACAACTCCTGAAGAGGCACGTGATGTCTGGAAAGCCACCGCACAGGGCGGGGGAAGGCACGAAGGTATGGAATCCTCCTCCGCGTCCTTGAGCCGTTAGACTCCGAAGATTTAATCCTCACTCGTTCCGGCCAAATCTGCGTTGAGAAGAAGCCAGCTCTTCGTCCCGGGAAACAGGGAAGAAATGATTGTAAAGGCAGCTTCTCTGGACTGTGATTCTGTCATACTCGATCTGGAGGACGGAGTCCCGCAAGAACAAAAGGAACAAGCCAGGCATCTAATACGCCGACTCTCGTCTGACTTGGACTGGGGTTCCCGTGAGCTCTGCGTGAGGATAAACCAGGTGGGCTCTTCGAACGGTCGCCGCGACGTGGCGCTTCTGAAAGGCGCTGAAAGGATAGATTCGGTGGTCGTTCCAAAGGCGGAGGGTGGGCTTGAAAGCGTGCACAAGAGAACCGGAAAGTCGGTGATCCCACTGATTGAAACCGTGCGTGGATTGATCAACATCGAGAAAATCTTGGCTTCGGATGGTGTCGTCGCCGTCAGCTACGGCGCGGCAGACTTTGCCCTGTCTGTTGGCGGCTCGGTCTCAGAATATCTCGAGAACCACTACGTGAAGTCGAAGATCGTCGTCGTCGCGAGAGCGAGCGGGGTCGAGGCAATCGATAACGTCTTCTTCGAGCTGAACGACATGGACGGGTTCCGGAAGCAGGCGATCCGCGCGAGGGCTTTGGGCTACTCGGGGAAACAGGTCATCCACCCGTCACAGATTCCAATTGCGAACGAGATCTTCGCTCCCTCCAGAGAAGAGGTCGAATGGGCAAAAAGGGTGGTGAAAGCGTATGATGAGGCGAGAGCCTCGGGCAAAGGTGCAATCAGGGTCGACGACCGCTTGATCGATTTGGTGCACTACAGGGCTGCTAAGCAGGTGCTGGAGTCGGGGTCGCGTCCCGGTCGGGCGCAGAGCAGACACACTTCGACCTGTTAATCACGGCGCTTTGTGAAGCCGCAGATTCAGGGAGGTCGTACCCGGCATACCGGATAAGCAGTAATACTCTGGCCAGGAAAGAGTTGGCGATGGCAAACAGACCAGCGGATGCTTCCCAAAGTAACGCTCGTGACCACATGGGCATCAGCATCGAGGCTGTGAGATTGTGGCCCCTGTCGCGTTCGCGCACTGGAAGCAATCCAGCCCTGGGATCTTCGAGACTCCTTTGAATTTCGCGTAATAGGAGTCCAGAATGATGATGCCTCCCACGCTACATGAATCCTTTGTTAGTGGAGCATGAAAGGGCATCCCTCCCGCCGATTCTTTACGGAGTGTACATCTACCCTTGCTCAAACAGTTTGAGGAAGGCGTCGATGATTCTTGAGCCCATCATCGAGAGGTCTTATGAGGCCATCCGATAGTGGGTCCAGCGACTGGCACCAATCTGTGATGGGTTCGACGTCGACAGGAGAAACGTCCGCACCATCTTCGTCGACTAGACGAAGATATGCATCAGGGGGAGCCAGGCCTCGGTCTGGATTGCCTACGAGCGTGAGGAACGCACGATGATAGATTGGACCATTCTAAGCGAAGATTCTGGCTCAATTGCAGCCCGGAGCAAGGATCATGCCATCGACGTCGTATTTCCCAGAAGGGCATTAACACTGTCAACCCGAACTGTTTCTGGAATGGACAAATTTTTGATAGACAAAGCTTTCGACTACGTTGTTATCGATCGTTTCAAAGGTGATGAACCCTTCTGGAATAGCAAGCAAGTCGACGAAATTCTGCAGAAGAGAAGAAGGCAGATAGCCTCAAGGTCTGCGTACCTGATTACCGGCGGAAGAGGTAACGTCGACCTCACTGCGCCTGGCACAAGATTGCTAGCATTCTGCTCAAGAACTCCAATCGCACCCACGTGGGCATTCTGGTGTCTGAGAGTACCCACCTTCGAGGACGCCTGTCTCCTTGGTTTATGGTGGAACTCCACCTTCATGTTGCAACAATTGCTTGATGTAAGGACGGAGGTTCGAGGGTCGCGAATGTGGTTTGGAAAATCGCCGTTGCTCCAAGTTCCAGTGTTGAATCCCAAGATTCTCGGCAAGGAAGCCCGGTCAGGTCTCTTGAACACATTCCACAAGGTATCCAGTGTTTCTTTTCCCTCGTTACTGGAACAGGTTCGCGATGGCTTTGAGGGAAGAATATTGATTGACTCTGAACTCGCACGTTCTCTGAAAATATCAGGATTTGATGATCCTGCTCGACTACGTGTCCTATATGCTTCAGTGTTCGAGAAGCTTGACAGACTTCGGATGATGATGACTAGGGACTAATCGAATGATATCCCTGAGCAGGAAATCTTGCCGGCCCCTGCACCCTACCGGGTAGAACGACTCCTGTGGTCCTCAAACCATCCTGACCGTCCCTTCTAACTGGGGTTTGCACGCGCATCCTATTCCGCGTGAGATTTGACGAAAGGACGGCTTGGTCATTACATCATGATGCATGCTAAATGTCTGCCGCGGGGTCCCGGACCACGCATACTGAGGATCCAAAGAGATTCAACCTTGCCAGGTCCTGAAAGCAGGCCTTCACCAAGTCCTCATGTAAGCTCCGCCAGGTGCCAAAAGCAACGGCGAAATAGTCTTCTTCCGAAAATCGAGGATGCCGCCCGCAGGCTCCTCCCTCCCGACACGCATCACCAGGAGCCTCATAACAGCAGAGCCGGACATCCTCCTTCTAGCCGAGGCCCTCTCGAAGTTCAAGGTCTTCGACAGTTTGTTGATTGGGAATCTAGGATCCATTTCGATGGCCCTCGGTAGCCTCACGGTCATGTATCCGTCAGGGAACTGGGACACGTACCCCCGCCCCTGCTATCCAACTCGCAACTTGGCTTTTCGGCCTAAGATAGAGCCCTAGTAGCCGGAGCCAAACCACTAATTGGCCCTTCCGCCGTTGATTGGTGATTAAATATTCGGGCTAACATATCCTGCAGTGAATCCGGTTCGCTCGGAGTGGGACTCGGTTCCCTCCCTGCAGGAACGCCTTCTACCGTTAAATGCTGGACGCCTCCTCTGGTTTATGTCGCCAGGACCGGGCCGACCGAAGACTGCAGCCGCCGAGATGAAGAGGGTCGAGGTCGCCATCAACCCCGAGCTCCTGGACCTCTTCGACGCCTGGTGGAAGTCCAACCACTACCCCACTAGGAACGAGGCGCCGCGGCAGATTCTCAGGGAGAAGGTTGACCGCAACGGCGCTCAGACGGCGGTGAACTGACCGGACCTTGCCTGTCTCCCAGCAGCAGCCCAGCTACTTCCAGCAGGTCATCAACCAGCTCAGGACTGGACCGAAGTTCGGGTGGGAGATTGACGTCGACTACAGGAAGAAGGACATGAACGTCCTGTATCGCCGAAGAAGGGTCTCCAGGAGTTCCCTGGCTTACCCTGTCAGGGGGCCTCAGTCCTACGCCTACGCCCTCCCCGAGTTCGACGGCAAGACCCTCAGGTGGGAGTACGAGGGACGAAAGTACGAGGACGTATTCCACCTCTGCCCCCTCGGGAGGGCCGAGCAGAGGAACAACGGGATCAGAGGGAAGGTCCAAGATGACATCGAAGTCGTACTAAGAGAGAGCGGCGCCCTCTTCCCCACGGAGGTGCACCGGGAGCTCCTGAAAAAGGGTTACTCCTACAATAGGCGGAACGTCTGGAAGGCCATCGCCCGGATGAAGCGGGACGGGAGGCTCACCTCCTTCGACGACAGGCACGGAGGCTGGCGATTCATGTACAGGGGGACCCTTGTGGCCCTCGCGGAAGACGACCGCGCCTTCACGCGCCGGATGGACACGGTCGACGAGGCCCTCATGTCCCCAACCGAGAGGTCCATCATGACCAAGCTCCGGGGCGTCATCTACACCGCGAAGGAGCTCCGCATGGAGGTCGGGGTGGAAGACAGTCTCCTCTCGTACATCATCAAGAAGTTCGGGAAAGAGGCCCCCTACGAGGCCAAGAGCGTAGGGACCGGCAAGGACTACCACATCGAAGTCGCCGAAGTCAAGGACGAGCGCAAGCTGCAGGGGAGGGGCCTTGTGAGCTGGGTCCGCTACCTGAACCTCTTCGGCTTCATGCTGGTCTGGGACGACGAGAAGGTCCCTGAGCACGAGGTCGTCTCGACCATCAAGAAGCTCGGCTATTGGGCGAGCGACGAGGGGAGACGGAGAAAACAGATCGGCGACGCCTGGGAAGACTACGTCGAGTGCTGGTTCAAGACCGTCACCGAGCACAACGAGTGGCAGCTGAGGATACTGGAGGAGAGGAAGAAGTGGAGGGGGCAGACCCAAAGGGAGTTCGACAGGATATTCAGGGTGGGGTTCGGGCCTCCCGAGCTCGCCATCTCCCTCTACTTCATCTTCGAGATGAAGGCCGGCTTCATCTCCGCCTCCGACGTCGACATCTTCTACTCCAAGGTCATCAACGAGCCCGAGTTCCGCAACTACGCCACCGGCGGGGCCAAGAACAACGCCATCATGATCATGGTCGGCGCCAAGACCGCCGAGCCCAACGCCTTCAGGAAGGCCGCCCAGATGGGGATGAAGATCATCCTGCACACCAGCGTCGAGGACGTGGTGGAGCGGCTCACGGGAGACGATACGTCGTTCTACAAGATTGCGAGGGCCATCCCAAACGCCGCGAAGGAGACTGAAGCGCGCCAGGGGAGGAGTTCAGGTTCAGAGGGTCAGACTGCGGATGGACTCCGTGACGGCCACGTTGTCTCGGAAGTTCCAATCCCTGCAAAGGAATCAAAGACCAAGCACGGGTAGACTTAACCCGAGAGATGCTGAGCTTTCGCTAGGTTCTACCTGAAGAACCTGGTGGACCAGGCTCAGTATGGCTGCGCTGGCGGTGATTATCCCGACGGCCCATTTGATGAGCCGTCGCAGTCTATGTGTGTCCTCTCGGACACCACTGCGGATTGCCACCGACAAGGTCCTTCCGTCCACCTTGAGGGTGACGAGTATTTCCAAGGACTCGTCGTCCAAGGTAGTTTACCCCATAGCACGGATTCGATATAAACCCCTGGCAATTCAAGTCGGTGACCCAAGGAGTGTCATTCTCTGCATGCAAATTCGTTGACGCAGGCCCGTTGATGCCGTGAAAGGAGAGGAGCAGAGCGTTCTGCGCCAGAATCGTCTGGTTTGAACTTCCTTTGGCAATCTGGGCACCCCTGTTTTGGAAGGTCGAATTCGCCCACAAATCGCGTCAAAAATATCCCTCTCCATAAACATGAGAAGCCTCCCGTCCACTAAGGGGTTCCAGCCTACAGACTTTTTCAAAATCCAGTTATCACCCGGTCATTAAACGGGGTAGTAGCTGGGCTCCAACCCGGCTACCGGCCCCCATATCGACCCATTTTGTACAGTGCGGGGGGTGGGATTCGAACCCACGAACCCCTGAGGGACGGGATACCCCATCCGAAGCGAGGCCGGATCTTGAGTCGGGCTATCATGTCCCGCACATTTAGCCAAGCTTTGTTACCCCCGCGCCGGTGGCGCTCCGTAG
>DAHVIE010000008.1:0-2414 GCA_027322035.1 Nitrososphaerota archaeon | reverse complement strand
CGCTACTTGAAACGGTATTTCATTCTCCCTGAGAATTCCCATAAACTTAAGAAAGAACCCTGCCGAGCCTGCTAACCCGGCTCCTACAATGCAACGGCCTGTCAACGCAAGCGAGGACACCAACACAAAGACCGCTCAGCTCGTCAAGCTGATCTCAGAGATTGGACCTGACATTCCTGAGATTTCTAGGAGACTCGGGCAGTTCAAGGAGTCGGTGAGGTACAGGTACAAGGAGAAAGTCATCAACAAGGGATTTGTCGTCCAGGCTGCGGTGGACCACGAAAAACTGGGATTAAAGCGCCTAATCTTGGTTGCCGACTTTGAACAGGAGTACAGGCAATATGCGAACGCAATTCTTACCGCGATGAGCGAACTCTGTTACCTTGTGTATTTCGCCAGGACTCTGCCTGATGGGCACTACATAGTCATCGTGGCGGTGCCGACGGAGTACGTGAACGATTACAGCAAGTTCGTCCATTCCCTAAGAAACAAGGGGCTCTTCTCTTCCGTGGAGCTGCTCGAATTTGACTGGGCAAGGAACCCGCCGATGAAGTCGGAGTTCTACGACTTCGATGTTGGAAGGTGGGACTCCGGCTGGTCTGCGCCTGTCAAGCAGGATTACAGCTCTTCCGCTTTCTTTCCATCCAAGCCAGAGAAATTCGATTACACTGACCTGCTCATCCTAAAGGAGCTCCAGAAAGATGCAAGCAAGACTCTAACGGAAATCGCCACACAGCTCAAGGTGAACTACAAGAAGCTCGCCTGGCACCATGCGACTCACGTCCTCGGCAGGGGGCTGATCAAGTCGTACAGACTCAACTGGATGGGAACGCGATATGACTACAAACTGGAGAAGGCCCTGCAGAGAAAGCACAGGTACATGGAAATTGTCGTTGTGGTCAGGAACGTGAATGAATGGGAGAGAGCGGGCTTGATTGCAAGCGCAAACCGTCTTCCCTTTCTCTGGTTCGAGGCGGGAGGGAAGAACTATTACGCCGACTTCGCATTTCCTATCGATACCATCACAGAGGCTTTCGAATACCTATTGACCGCGCTGGCACCATTCAAGGGGAGGTACGACTATCATATCATCGACACATCGAACGCGCTCACCTTCACTATAGCGTATCAGCTGTATAATCAGGAATCGAAGAGATGGGAGCTCAACTCGCAGGAGTCGCTGTCTGGGTTCGACGAGCTGCTCATGAGAATAAAGGCGACCGGCTAGACCGCTCCTAGCCGGCTGCGCTTCCGCCGATAATGTCCAGAGGTCCCACGTGAAGCCCCAGCGAGGCAAAAACAATGCCTGCCCCTGTCAGAGCTACCATTCCGATTCGGATCTTTTCATCTAGGGTCATGCCCTTGTGGTTGCGGAAGCAGCGATTTAAAGGTGAGCAATATTATCGAACAATCTCCGAATGCCCTATGCGTTTTCTAATATCATGCCCTCGGCGTTCGCCCGTGTGTGGTATGCTCTCTAATTGTGCTGTTTCCTACTCTTGCTAAATGAGGCCGTACTTCCTGACGTAGAACTTCCGAATCGAGTCTCCGACCTCGTTCAGAGTGAAGAGCCTGTTCTCCACCATCTGCTCCACGTACTTGGCTCTCTCGGCTAGTTCCGCTTTGAGTTGACCTTCATCCCACCCGAACAGCCTCATGATCTGCTGGAGCCTCTCGGTCTTCGACCGGGCCAACTCTTCGGGGGCGGAGGGCGAGAAGGTGTCGTCGACCATGTTGTAGGTGAACATCTCCTTCAGGTCGAAGCCTCCCTTCCTCGGGTCAAGTTCGGTTATCGAGAGGACCCGCCTCACAACCCGGCCATGCTCCCTCCTTACCCTGTTCATGACGACAAAGGCCCAGATGAGCATCATGTTCCCGGCGGGGACGAGCATGGGAGGTGCGCTCATCCTGATCATGACGTTCTGGACGCTGTCGCTGTGGATGGACGTCAGCGCTCCGTGCCCCGACGCCGCGGAGTTGATCAGGGCAGCGACCTCCTCCCCCCTTACCTCCCCCACTATGACGAAGTCGGGGGTCAGCCTCAGCGAGTGCTTCACAAGGTCCTGCAGCGTAATCTCAAGGCTGGTCTGGCCGATGCTGTAGCTGTGCCTCGACGTGAGCTGGTCCCAGACCTCGTGGGAGAGCCTGATCTCTGGGTTGTCCTCGATTGTGCAGACCGCAGAGTTCGGGTTGATGAGGGACGCGAGGGTGTTCATGAAGGTCGTCTTCCCTGCAGATGTCGGGCCCACCACCATGAGGAAGCCCCTGGCTTCGAGCATCAGCCAGAGGTAGGCGACCATGAGCGGGGAGACGGTGTTCAGCTCCACGAGCGTCGTTATCGGCATGGGCTCGGCCGGGAACTTCCTCACGGTGAAGGCGGTCCCCGTCATCGAGACGTCCGTCGACCACCTCAC
>DAHVIE010000092.1:0-3340 GCA_027322035.1 Nitrososphaerota archaeon | reverse complement strand
GGCAGATAGTCAGGCTCGGCGACGATCACCTTCCTGAGGAGGGAAGACGACCCGAACTTCGTGCTGACGAAATTCTTCAGGACCCTTATGTCGATATTTTGTGGCATGTGAGATGGGTAGAAAGCCCCGTTGTTCGCCCTTGAATCAGAGGACCCGACACGAGAGATGCTTTGGCGCCACTCTGATTCGGAGGCTATCTACTCAGCCCCTGTCAGTCACGCTCTCGATCAAAGAGGCGACGCGTTCCTTCTTCCTAACCCTCGCCTCCCTTAGGGCCACGGATGTCACATAGGAGACAGCAATACCGAATGCAAGATCCAGCAAGGCGAAGCCCCAGAAGTATGATGGATACATCTGGAACACTACCTCGGTCAGGCCAAGGACGAAGCCGAGCCCCAGCATGGCAAGTGCTATGCTTGCGACTTCCTGCAGGCTGAAGGCGGCAAGGAAAGGCTTCAGGGCGTCCCTACCCAGAGGCGTAACGACGAGTTCGTTGGGGTCGATCATCTCGGCCACGCCTTCGACCGTAGGCACCCCTGGCGCTAGAGCGACATATCCATGATTGGATAACCAAGTGTAGCTGTTCTTGATCGTGTCATACCCCCCGATGCCGATCTCTTTCCCGAGCCTCTCTGGAGTGGATGCCCGCGTCCCCTTTTGATATCTGTCAAGGTAGAGGAGGACCTTCAGCGGGCTCAACCTGACTTTCTCAAGCTTTCTCTGCCAGAGTCTCGAGAAGAACGACAGGAATTTTCGGTCGCGGCCAATGTGGCTACCCATAGACTTCTCGTGGGAGGCCGGTGGGGGCTTGCTCACGTTTTAGCACAGCCTCGCTTCGCTGGTCCGACAGGGGAGAGGGAGTGCTGAAAGTAAAGGGCGAGTCCGCTCTTTGTGTCTCAAATGGGTAGCCTCAGTATCGCTTTTTCGTTGGGCAGGGCCGCGACGTATTCCCACCCTTGCGTCAGGTATGTCTCAATTTCTCCGATCGGCACGACCCTCTGGCGGCTCCCGTTGTTCGCCATGGCGCCGAGGAATCTCTCCTTCACCATCTTCTGAATCTCGGCGTCCTCCATGTTCGCCAGGTCGAGCTTGTCGACTTCTTCCTTGCTGTACCCGCCCACCTTCTGCAGGATCCCCCGCTTGAACTCGACATTCCTGTCTGCCTTCTCTCCCATCTCCCCAAGAATTGTCAGGTTGGGGACGGCCTTCGCATATTCGCTCACCATCTCGTCTTGGGTAGGCTTCATGTAGCTTCCAGACACGCCGATTGTGTGGCCCATCAGCATCTCGGTTATGATGGGTTTGACCCCGGACATCTCCATCCTTGTCTTGAAGAACTTGCGGAACGAATGACATTGTTTCCATTCGTAGCTCCGGTAGTTCTTGGTGTCGGTAAGCTTCTCACGCATCTTCATCTGGTTCAGTAGCTCTCCCATCTGATTCTTCAGTGTCCTGACGCCGACCGGCCTCACCTTGATTTGGTCGAACCTCCTCTTGTTCACCTCCCTGACGAAGATCGGGGACGCAGGGGTGATGATCTCCCCCACCTTCTCGCGAATCTCCCTGTACTTCAGGAGGTACTCGTAGCACTCCGGCGACGCGAATGTGTCATACTCCTCAGGTTCGCCTCTGTAGATTGTGACCCTGGCGAGCTTCCACCCCTCGAACTCCACCTCCTGTATGTCCCTCCAGTGGAGATACTCTATCGATCCGATCCTCGCGCCGGACGATGTCAGGAAGAGTATGAGGCACTTCGTCCTGAGGTCTGCGACCGTCACCACCTTGCGAATCTCGTCGAGCGTCGGCGCCCTGTCCTGGCCCGACTTCCTCACCTTCGGGATGAACTGGTTGACGTAATCCCAGTCGATTCCTTTCACACGGTTGATTTCAAGGAACCTGCGAAGGGAGTCCCGCCAGAATGCGGTGGTGGAGGACGCCGAGGTCCCGCTCACTTCGGCGATGAACTTGACGAAATCCTCCTCAAACGCCTTCGGGTCTCGGCTCACGGTTTGGATGAACTGGTCAGGGGACATGCCCACCCGCCTGAGATACGCCCGAATCCTAAGGATGTAGTTCTCCTTGGTCTGATGCGCGAGCTTCCCTGACGCCCTGAGGGTCGCGACAGACGACTCTTCTGACTGATTCACGCTCTGTAAGTTGAACCGGATATTTAACGCCCAATGTTTCGACCAACACAGGCGTGCCGCAAGAGTTCCTTGCTGCAAAAGTCGCCGTCTGAAGAGGAACCTTTTCTCCTCCCACAGATATCCTCTGAATGGCAGGAGAACTTGGTCGAGAGCGGTCAATCGATAATGATCATCAGCGACCTCCACTACGAGCAGACTTACCACCACGGCGTATGGGAAGGGGAGGCACGCGACTGGTTGCTCGGGATGGTCAGAAGCGCGAAGTCGGCATCCCTCATCGCACTGGGCGACCTCGGGCATGCGTGGAGGGCTGTCGACTGGAAGTGCCTGACCGACTTGGTCCCAGTTCATGCCATCTACGGGAACCACGACAACATGGAGGTGCTCCATTCGGCGAGAAACAATGACGGAACCAGAGTCTTGGCAGAAGACGGCGAAGTCAGGGTAATCGGAGGCCTGAAGGTGGGCTTCATCAACGGCATAATGGCGAAGAAGGGAAAGACGAAGGTCAAGGACGGCGTTCCCAGGCAGTCTGCCGAAGTCTTCCTTTCCGCCGTTGCGAAGCTGGTCGGCGTCGATGTCTTGGCCACCCATGCGAGCCCCTACCTTCCCGAATACGGTAGCCGCTACCACGCCTCCGACGAGTTCGAAGTTCTAGACCAGGTCCTGACACAGGTAAACCCGCCGCTTTCGGTGAGCGGGCACCTCAGCGGGCCGTACACCCTGGCAAAGCTGCGGGACACGACCATTCTCAGAATCGACAGCAGTCCCGCTGAACGCCACTATGCTTTGATGGACTTCGGGACGAGACAAATCAGGATTATGCACGATCATGACCAGGTTGAAATCGGCAGTTTCGCGGAATTTTCCTGACCTGCGTCTCCATGGGATTCGTCACGTTGGTGTTCCTTATGACAGATGAGTCCTTATATAGTCTCTGCGCTCCAACTGGACAAATGCTCTACAACCAAGTCAGGTACGCAGAAGCGGTGCGAGTGTTCTACAAGCTTCGGGGCCGGACCAGTAACAGGGTCTCAACGGGGCTCGTTCAAGAGCTGGGATACGCGAAGTACAGCACCCAGTTCTACGCGGTAAAGAAGCTGCTAATGGAAGAAGGGATTCTGGACTCGAACGGAAAGTTCGTAGAGAACGCACCCAACGTCTGGCTGGCCGAGTTGCCGCAGGTGGTCGGC
>DAHVIE010000089.1:0-341788 GCA_027322035.1 Nitrososphaerota archaeon | reverse complement strand
CGCATATCTTCAGCTCCCCTACAACGTGGTTGACATCTCCAGGCACACCCCCGACCCATTTCAGGACCCGGACGCCTTCCTGATGGCCTACGAGCTCGCGAATCCTGCCAACGTCAGAGGAATAATGCTCTCCGAGGTTTCGGTCCTGGCCAAGAGTCTCGCAAGCAAGAGCAGGAACTGGGAAGAATTCAGGCGCAACCACAAGAACGCCAAGAAGGACGCGACTGACATCCAGAAGGAGGCGCTCGCCCTGATCGAGGGGCAGATAGAGAGCCTCGCCGTCGGGGAAGGCACCTTCAAGATAGACCTGAACGCGGACACGGTCCTCGACTTCTCGTCCCTCGACGAGTCGGCCAAGACGTTCTACGCCGAGATAGCCCTTCGGCAGATATGGGAGTCCCTTGCGATGGGTCCGGTAGCTTTCGCTCAATACGGCAAGACCAACGTGCGCCTCATCATCGTGATAGACGAGCTGCACAGGCTGATGCAGGTATACGGGGAGTTCGGCGTCAAGAGCGTGACCGACACCCTGCTGCGCATGGTGAGGCAGTTCGGGGGAGTATACGCGGCCACCCAGAACTTAACGGATGTTCCGGACAAGCTCAGGAACCTCTTCGGGACGCAGTTCGTCTTCAACACTTCGTCGGAGAACGACCTGGAAGTGATACGCAAGGTTGAGCCGGGTTACGCGTGGGTGGCAAAGGAGCTGGGGCCATACCACTTCATCGACGTGACATTCAGGACAGGCAAGGAAGGGATATTCCCTGTCTTCGCGGCGGAGCCTGTCGAGCTGCCGGAGAAGGAGACCGTGTACTCCGAACCCGTCAGCCTCGCTCCCTCGGAGCTGCGCGAACGGGCGTCGGCTACGTCGTCATACGAGGAAGCCATCCGCGCCACCTTGGCAGGGGAGGACCGCGTGGCGTCGCCGACGAGCCTGGCCGACGAGTTCGCAGAGAACAACGGCGTGGAAACGAACGTGGCCAAGCTCCACGTCTCGAAGGCCCTCCAGGACATGCTCAACAACGACGAGCTCCAGCGCACCAAGGTGGAGATGCCCGAGGACGGCAGGGTCAACGTCCTGTACTTCCGCAGGAGCGCGAACGAGAACGAGAGCCCGCTCCACAGGTGGATGGTCGAGCGGATAACCGAAGGGTGCAACAAGGATGTCGTGCACGTGGCCTCTTCAGGCGAGGCCCTTCCTGACGTCGAGACGGGCAGCAGATACGTGGAGGCAGAGACAGGACTGAAGCGGAGGACCGACGACCTTGAGGAACGGACCGCAAGGTTCGGACAAGCCAAGCCGTTCATCATCGTCGTTCCAAATAGCGATGTCAAGGAGACGTATAGGAAGCTGGCAAGCGACAGAGTTACCATCAAGACGCTGTACGGGTTCATGAACGACGAGCCATAGATGGCTCGCCTGCACCAGCCGACACCCTTCGGGCTCGGCCTTCGCTCCGGGGCAGATTCACCCCCCGCGATGCCTCCGGCACCGCTCGCTTTCGCTCGCTTCGCTCCCCCCTCTCTGCCCCTCCGCTCGTCCTTCGCCTTCACCCCGCATCGAAGCGGGGCCTTCGCTCACCCTGTTCGCTCGGGGGGTGTCGGCTGGTGCAGGCTCGCCAGGGAGGGGGGATGGAATTGGACTCCGATTTGGAAAACAGAGGAGAAGGCAATGTGATACCCTCCAAACAAGAAGAACACTTGCTTATTTGGTTTGGGATACTACTGAGCGCGCGCTCCAATTAAACCGGAACAATCGCATTACTGGCCAGCAGGTATGCTATTGAGACGCGAAGAAGAAATGTCGTCCATATCCCGGTTTCAAAACTAATATAGGCGGGCACCGATTTTATTGTGGGGTATGAAGGTTGGCAAGGAACGGCCGCTCCGCCTCTTACCCATTGCATTAGTGGTGAGCCTCGTGGCTGTAACCGGAGGCGTGCTGTTGGCAAATTCGAACGCCACAGGCGGTCACACGGAACAGTCGCCATCGGTAATGTACGCTCAGCCAGCGGTAAACGGGAATAGTAGCGGAGTTGTCCTCAGTTGTCCTGTACCCAGTACTTGGGCGCCCAGCATCGCCAACTTAGTGCCTCTGGTAGCGCAAAACGAGAAGTTCCTAAACGCAACGAGAGGGGCACCATATGTTTTTGATTTTGCTACTTTGGTTTCAAACAGGACAGAAACGATAGGCGGGGTCTTCGAAGGCGGCCCCGCTCAGAACGGCTCTGTAGTGGGAGGCAGGGTAATTCATTTCCCTCCGGCCCTCGAGATGCAGTGGTACAATTACGGACCTAACACATATTGCGGAGAGAACGCTCCACTAAGTGCGACAGGGCACATTCTTGTCTTCGTGCCGTTGCAAGCCGGGGCATTCAATATGACCGGGATTGAGGTCTACCCGTTGGAAACTGGGAGTGGCCGGTAGGTATGCGAGGCGATACTTAACGAGGTCATTCATTCTGCTCGCAGGATTCCTTGCACTATTCTTGTTGGTTCTCAATCCTATTGCAGTTGTTGCAGTCACAAATGGTCAAAGCCCAAACGACCAAGTCTGGACTGACAACACGTCCTTCGATTATAGCTCTTGGGCTAGAATGTCGATGACAACGCAGGAGCCATTCCATTTTACCAGCACGTCTGGTCACTTCTCTTACCAGATGAACACATATCTTAACGGATGCACAGCGGACCAGGCTGGTTGTACCTGGTGGATGCAGGGGCTGGCGATTGTCAGCAGTACCGGCATTCTTACAGAGTGGTCTGCGTGGGAGTGGGAGGGCACTAGCAGCAGCGGGACTTGTTATAATAACGGGAGTCTGCATTCCGATTGTGTCGATTTCTGCGACTTGGTTGACACAAGCAATAGTATCAACGTGACAGACTATGCAATGGTGCAGCAGACGACCCTTCTGAACTCTTCGGCAACGCACTACGAGGGGACAATAGTCAACACAGCTTATGGGAATAACGTTGTCCAATGGGCGCAGGATTGTGACTACAATTCAGGAGGGTCCGAGTACGGACCTGTACATTACTTTTGGCAGGTTGAGGGAGTAATCGTTGGGTGGCATGGGAGTGAGTACGCAAGTTTCACGCCCCTCCAATCGACGCTATTCTCCGGTTACATAGATCTTGTAAGCAACTATAACCTCATGTCTGCTCTTAATGCAACTACGCAGACTGGCGAAACCTCCAATCTTTACCAGCACGTGCTGAACGCCTATGGAGAGACGTACGGGTCGATGTACCTTTACACAATTCAATCAAACGAGAATACAGGAACTTCCAAATGATACTGTAGTTAGAGTTATCACATCCACTGGAAATTTGAATCGCATAACCAGACACTCGAGATCTGTGGGGCCCATTAGGGGCGGAACCGCCGTCCTGATGGCAATTATCATCATATCGGTTGCGTTCAACATTTACTTGCTCAGTCTTCCATTGTCGATTGCGCCAGTTAAGACGAAGACCAAAGTGGTTTCATGTGGTGCTTACGAGTCGAATCTACCCGAGCTTGCTTCCGTGTGGACAAACACCAGGCCGATTGCCACATTCAGGACGAATGCAGCCAACCCGCTGGTCATCTGCGCAGAGTTCTACTACTACCCCGATACCAATACTACTATGGAAGTAGACCCATTGGATTACATTTCAATAACCGGAGTGAAAAGCGTTCCGGGCGGCACCTCTTCGAACTTCTCTGCGAATTCAGACTTCTCCATCACCTCGACCCCCGAGACTGTCGCAATCGGGGGGATTCCGAACACGAACGAAGGAACGCCGGTGCTTTTCACCATAACTGCTAGAGGCGGGGTGAGCGGGATCTACAACCTAAACTTTGGATGGCTTCTCCCCGAGTCTGTGAACTGCGGGCATGAGTTCTCTTTGGTATCTGGCAATGGCCAGCCGGATTACAGTTTCTCAGCAGGTTGCATCGAACCAGGAAACCCTTTCCAATCAGGCGGGGTCATCAGCAACCAAGTCGCAATTGAGATCATGTTTGCAGTGAACGGAACGACCTGAACAGACATGCGTCTCAAGCAATTGCGAGGCGAATCCGGTCCATTACTGAATGCTGTCCATTTCGGCCGATAGGATTCGCTTAATTAATTAATTGCATCCCACCGGGCCCGTTATGAAGCAGGTCAGAATGAACTCCGACTGGCTGAATAGCCCAGGATCTAGCCAATCGGAAAAGGCGCTGGTACGCCTGAAACCCTCTCCATTTGACACCATGAGCACAATGATCGATTAACGAAGGGCGGGCTCATCTATTCACAGTGCCATGTGTTCCATCTGTCTGGCTTTCAGCAGTTCTCCGAGCTTTTCAGGGAAACTGAAGAGCTGAAGTGGAATGTCCACGCGAGCAGTCGCTACGCCAAGCTGCGACTTCGTCCATTCGACGCATCTTGGAACGTCGGCGATGGTGGGCGCACTCAGGACGATGGATCCGCGCTCCGGATCCGAGAGCCCACTCCAGAGGAGATTCGAGTCGAAGTGTGAAAGTACGCTGCGGTCAACCGAAGACTTGGAGTCGGCACGGGAGTAGGTGTATGTGAGGACCGCAGGAATGAACCCGACTATGTTGGTCATGTTCAGATTGGGAAACAAGAAGATGGTCCTCTCCCTCCTCAGCCTCTCGATGCGGTTGCTGACAGTCCTGGCAGACAACCCGAGCTCTTTCGCCACGGCAGTGGAGGACTTTCGAGCGTCCTTTGACAATGCCCCCAGTATCGCATGGTCTGCCTCCATCAGCTTCTGCGTCTCGCTTCTGGGGAGTGCCATCCCGGACACTGTTATGCGCTCAGCAACCGTAATCCTGGAGATCAATTCGATTGTCCTTGAGCGGGATTCCTCGCTGTTGTACAGAATCGTTACCTTCATGGCTTTTCCCAGGAAATTGATGATGACCAGGACGCTGTCGATGAGTCCAAGCTTCCTTATCATGTCCGGCTTGGCATACTCTGCTTCGACGTCCAGCATCACATCGAGCATCTTGTAGCCCAGATAGGCGGGATTGACGGCGAGCTGCCACTCGTTCAGACACCCTGCCTCCCTCAGTTTCTTGTACCGGTTGGCGACCGTCATGTCATCCGCCCCCAATCTCTTCGCAATCTCCCGAAGGGACGACCTGACCTGAATGTTGGTAGGAGCCACGGCGCTCTCGGAGATGACGGCGCGTAGGATTCCCACGTCGAGTTCGTCCATGGTGTCTATTCTACCTAACCTTGCTCGAAGGCCAGATGATATTTATTCTCGTCCTGCTTTTTGCCTATTTTCCCTAGGCATCGCTCTAAATACGAAATGGACCTCGCCCATGCGCAAGTGGTAAACTTAGAATTCACAGTTAGCTCGGAAGGGAGTAGGTCGCCTTGATAATCAGCGCGAAGTGGTTCCAGATTGCTGGAACCCTGATCGTACCTCAGGTAGTTCTCGGAACGCTCGTCTCCAACGACTTTGTCGACCCGACTTCGCACGAGGCCCTCGGTTTCCCGGTGCTGTTCATGACCGTGTCGACCATGGTTGTTGCGAGGTTCTCCAAACCCTCCTCGAGATCCCTGCTGGCGGGGTCCGGGTTGCTCGTACCACTCGTCGCTCTGCAGGTGTCCCTCGGCTTGGACATGTTTGAAAGCGGCAGCTCTCTGTTGTCGGCCGCGCAGATCGCCAACACGACAGCAATACCGCCAACGGCTTTCGTAGGGTTCTACATAGCCCGCAGACCGGAAGCCGGGATTCGGTTGTGAGAGTCCTGCCGAGGCTGGAACCGATCGAGGAGCCCGAGGGATTCATGATGCGGATTGCGTATTGGGGGATGAAGCGGCAAATGGGGAAGGTGATGACTCCGGTGAAGGTCCTGACCGCCAGGATGCCAGGATCTCTGAAATTCACTAACGAAATCGTGAAGTTCGAAACGAAGAAAATCAGACTACGGCCGGAACTGCACTACCTGATCGCTGCTCTCGCGGCCCGAGTCAACGGCTGCAGTTTCTGCACGGACCTAGCCAGGTCGATGGTCATCCGGGACAACATCGACCCCAAGAAGCTCGACGCCCTTTCTGAGTACCGCACAGACCCGACCTTTTCTCCCAGAGAGCGGTCTGCGCTGGCCTACGTCGAAGAAGCGACACGTTCCAAGCGCGTCTCCGACGCCACGTTCGAAGAGTTACGGAAGCATTTCGAGGACTGGGAGATAGCTGAGATTACCTGGGTGAACGCGGTCGAGAACTACTACAACCTCATCAACATCCCGCTGGAAATCGGGTCGGACGGGTTCTGCGCCCTTGTCCCGGCGAGGAAGAAGAGTGCTCAGGTGAGTCCTCACTAGGAGCTGGTGGTGGAGCAGCGCTTGAACGACCGATTTCTCGCCTGGATTGCCGGACCTTCACGCCCCGGCATGAAACTGTTCATGAAAGCGCTCTTGGGGTGGGGCGGGGTAGTCGGTTTGCTTGTGTGGGGGCTTGACTTACTGGGATCAGTAACTTCGTACCTTCTCGGGCTCCCTACGACCTTGGGTTTCCCGCCAACAGTGCAAGTACTTGGATGGGCGTTGGTCTCGGCAGGCACCGGAATAGTCCTCTGGCTTGTCAGATACAGGCACCCTGCTGAGATGATCGTTTCCACTTACTTCACCTTCCTGAAGATGTTTGCCAGGGCCCCAATCTCAAAGCTCGAAGGTCGGGCCGAACCGCTCGTCTTCAAGGGACCGCAGAAGTATGTCAGAAACCCGCTCTACCTGGGGGCCTTGGTTATATTCCTAGGCTGGGGTCTCATTACGGGCGTCACGGCTTCTCTGATTGGTTTCCTGTTCATCCTGGCCTGGTTCCGACTCGTGCAGATTCCGTTTGAGGAAAGAGAACTTCGGGCCATGTTCGGGGACCAGTACGACCGCTACTCCAAGGAGGTTCCGATGCTTATTCCGTTCAGCGTCCGAGGGAATCGAAGTAACGGTAGGTCGTCCTAAATCCAGCTTCTTGGTCCGGTTGTCGTGTATGAGCAAGTTGCGCCTCGGGTGTTTGATTTGGCGCCATACGCATGTGGTAGAACACGAGACGAGAAGAGATTCGAACCTATTATGGGTCCGGACCCCACCGGGCCCGGTATGGAATAGCTCAGAATGAACTCTGATTGGCGAATAGAGGTCTATTCGAGCTAGTCAGATTCTTGTCCTCAGGGCGGTTGCCGCTAACTAGCCAGCCAAACGCGATGTTAGAACTGCCTTCATTTCGTAGGCGATGATGCGACTGCAGGGCGGCGAGCTTGAGGGTCAGTCTGCCATGGCGCGCCAGAGTCTCCTCTGTCGCAGTCAGAACCGAGAACCTGGGCATGTACGCCACTCGTTCGACACCATAGTGACTAACGACAGAAACTTCGATTTCAAACTCTGACCTTTCGTGTCACTGATGCCACGTAACGTTGAATCGTCGTCCCTAGAATCGTTGGCACACCAGGGATTCTCGCCGAGAACCCGATGCTTCTAGATTCGTCAGAGGCATTGGGGATTATGATATATGCCTTCGCGCGGTCGACGACTGCGACGCCGTAGGGAGACGAGAGCGTTTCCGCCAATGGGCTTAGAACATCATAGTCGAGGTTGCCAACCATTCCTTTCGGTTTTCCTTGAAAGATGCGATAGTCTATAAGGCCACTCTCCGAAAATTCTTCGGCGGGTTGGTTTGCCATGATTACGGAGACCGCGGTGACACCGACGTTTCGTTGTCTCAGAGTCTTCAAGAGGGCCGCCACCGAAAGCGTGTACACTGGAGGGTAGGTTTCCAACATCGCTACGTTCTGCTTCGCTGAAGACAGGATCTCCGCGAGCTTCCTCCTTATGGCGGGCCTACCCTTGACTGTCCACACAAGATCTGATTCCACGCCCTGCGTTTCCTGATATTTCTTCTCTAGGATCTCACCGACTTCTCTGGCAGACTCGAAGTATTCCTCAGAGAGCCTTTTCACCAGGTTCTTCGGATGTGCAGCCCGATAGATCGCAGGCCTCCCGGACTGCAGTTCGGCGGCTCCCTTGCGGATCAGCTCATCGAGCGTCTCGTAGATCTTCGTCCTAGGGACCCCAGAGTGGCGATGCACCTCAGATACGCTTCCAACTCCCAAGGAAATCAATGATGAGTACACCTTTGCCTGATAGGATGTGAAGCCAATCATGGTTAGCTTTTCGACCACCGAGCCGTCTGCAGGCATGAAATTTGTCACTCGGAAAGTAACACCATCAATATAAGGATATGCTGCGCCCCAATCCCGGGGTTCGCCATGGGAATCAGCCCGGGGGAGGTTGTTTCGTCGTGCGTCAATGTCACTCACCTAATCAGGATGCGAAGGCAGCCATGAATTCGGAACTGCCGGGCCCGCTGGTGTCGGCTGCGGCTGTCAATGGGTTCCTCGCAGGCGCGAGCATGTTTCGCTCGCTCATAGAGCTCCCCGTTTGGGAGAAGAATCAACTCTCCGGATTCTACAGGTACGCCCGAGCGGCGGACCTGGGTAGAGGCTTCGTCGTATACCCAGTGTTTGGAGTGGGCGCTGCGCTGATTGTCATTGCCGCTGCACCCGACGGTTACCTCGTTGGAGGGTTGTCTGCTACAACGTCGACGCTTCTTTGGCTCTCGGCGGTTCTGACCATTGCTCACAGCGTCACCACATCACGAGCCGCGCCGAACATGCTGAAGCTTCGGAACTCTCCGGAGGAGCCTGATGTGATACGCCCCCTGTTTGCGGGCTTCAAGAGGTGGCAAGACAGGAGGGCGACCTTACAGGTCCTGACCTTCATCAGCGTACTCCTGACAACCGCCTCGCTGGTTCCTTAGTGGAGATCTAGACCATGACCTCAAGACTCCTATCAGCTTGGTTTAGCGGGATTTCGGTTCTCCTCGTGTGCTGGGGGGCAATCTTCGCCCTGTTCGGCCTGGACATCCTACCGGTCATCGACAAAGGAATCTTGTTGTCCTGGGAAAGCGCCCTTTACGGGGCTGTTCTAGTTGGTTGGGGGACGACGTTGTTCCTGGTGGGTCGCGTCGCCTTTCGTCGAAACGACAAGGAACTCATGAAAATCTTGCTTGCTGGGCTGTTCCTGTGGCTCGCCATTGAAGCATTCTTCTCGCTCTATCTCGGCGTCTTCTTCAATGCCGGAGTGGACGCAGTTGTATTATTTTTCTTTGGAGTTCCGCTGACTCGAGGGATTGCACGTGACACGGTCGCAGGAAGAGCGACGACTTCGCAAGGCAGCAAGTACGTCACCGCGGACGGCTGCGAACATGTGGTGGGCGCGGAGGACGAAAGGAAGGTCCCTTGAACGCGAGGTCATCAGGAAAGCGGGGCCTTCGGGTGGCGAGGTTCAGCATCGACGCGTCAATCATCTTGCTCTTCCTTCAGATTCTGCTTGGAATGTGGGCAAACCTCTTCGCCTCGTTCCCCAATCCGACAAATGGAGTCAACCCTCTCGACAAGATCTTCACCGAAGGACCCGCGCTTCTCACTCTACACGTTCTCGTCGGCATACTCCTGGGCATCCTTTCAATTGCCTTGCTTGCGGTTGCCGTAATCACGAGAGACAGGAGGCTCATCGCGCTGGGGGCCGCAGCCCTCGGTTCTGTGCTCCTGGCGGGAGAATCGGGGATAGAGTTCGTGCTAGGGTGGTACCAGGAGAACCTCTATTCGTACACGATGACTGTAGGGTTCGTGCTACTCACTGCGGTCTACGTTTGGGCGGGCCGCAAGATGCAAGAGTGGTATCCACCTACGAAATGAAATGCAAACAAAGCCATCGTCTAGGCCCTCCGCAATGGTAGATGGTTGAAGCCCCCGACGGGGGCAAGAATACTCCCTTTCGGTCGGCATCGTTTTCAGCCTCGGCTCATTCGTCTTTTCTGAAAACCGCCTAGCGATGATGCTTGTGCTGGCCGGATCTTCGCCCGAAGTTCCAGAGACATCAATCCCCTTCCACTAGACATTATACGCATATTTTAGAACGCAAAGACATGAAGAGATTCGAACCCATTATTTCGGCAAGCTCTCGAGGCAGGTTGACTTTGGCGAAGAAAAGCTTATATCGATAGCTAGTCCGTTAAACGAATAGACGAACGATGGAAACAGTGAAGGTTTCGCGGAAGTATCAAGTGGTCATCCCCGAGAAGCTGCGGGAAGAGGCGCATATCAAACCGGGAGACAAGATGGTGGCCATAGCAAAGCATGGAATTTTGCAGTACGTGCCCGTGCATCCCCTGAGCAAAACAAAGGGGATGGTCCCCGGGCTGGATACCAAGGAACTCAGAGACGAGACCGATGGGGCTTGATCAGCGTGGACAGCTACGGTTGGATTGAGAGGTTCACAAGCGGCCCGAAGGCCCCGGTGTACAACCGGCTCATTGACGCCGAGAAGCCCGAGGATCTGGTGACCTCGGTGGTGGTGCTCTACGAGGTCTACAGGAAAGTGAAAGGAATGAAAGGGGAAGAGAAAGCGCTCGAAGCGGTTGCGGCCCTCAGCCAAACCAAGGTCGTGGTCGCAGACCAGACGCTGTCCTTGGAAGCGGCCGATTACAGTCTCGAACACGGTCTGCACATGGCGGACGCGCTAGTCTACGCCACTGCCCGTCAAAATTCGGCCATGCTATACACTAGTGATGAGGACCTCAAAGGGCTCCCTGGAGTCACCCTCGTCTAATCACAGTAAGCGGGCAACCTTGTGGCGCAATGGTTCGAACCCATTATGGGTCCAGACCCCGTTGTGCCTTTCAGACAACATCCTACCAGAGAAAGTAGGCCGCCCGACTCAATCGTACGCCTTTGCCCGGTGTCTGATTCTTAGGACCACGACGTCGCTGCCCGAGAGGGCATAAACGACCCTGTACTCACCGATTCTGAGTTTGAGGAGGCCCTCGAAGTCTCCATGGAGCCGCTCGCCCGACTGAGGATCTTCGCCCAGGACCATCCGGACCTGGTTCAGGATTCGGGCCGCATCTTTCGGGGCAATCTTCTTGAGGTCGCCACTGACGGATGACTTGTAGAGTATCCTACTGGTCAAGCTTGACCAGTTCTTTCTCCGACACCAGTCGGTCATCCTTGTCGTTCAACCGGTGCAGGGCGATCAGGTAGTCTTCATACTCCTCCAGGTACTCCTTCAAGGCCTTCGTGACGATGTATGTCTTGGGGCGGTCCAAAGACTTCGCGAGTTCCTCAAGGCGCTCTGCAACGTCCTCGGGGAGCCTGACCGAAATCGCTTCGCTCATTACATGTCATACATGAAAGACTTGTATTTATGGCTTGCAAGAAGAGATTCGAACCCATAATAGGTCTGTAGGTCTGAACCCCAACGGGCCCGGTTCCGCTTCAGGGATCATCTGCGTCTGGGCGGTCTGACCGCAGGCAGCCGTTATGTAACAGACCAGGCGTTTCTTCACGTCATGGCCACGATGGTCCCGGCTGGCTCGAGCCAGTGCCCCTTCCTCAAATGAACGAGCTGATAGAGGAGACCAGAGGGCTCGAGGCGAGAGTCGGAGGGTTCGAGGCCAGAGTCGAGGGTGAGTTCAGGGCCGCCGACATGCTCGGCAGACTCGCTGCGGAAGTCTTGCGCCCCCGATTCCCTCGTCCTGTGGCGCGAGTCGATCTACCCAAGCCCAATCTTGCCAGACTAGACTCCATGCGAAGCGAACCACCCTCAGTGGTCCTCCCCTCCGCTCCAGGCGAACAGCACTTACTCCTTCTCGCTGCGCTCGGCGTGCCTCTTCTCCACGAATATCCTACCGAAGCCCTCCTGCCTCAGCTGCGTTATTCGTCGGTTCAGCTGGCGGCGGCCTGAGAAGGCCTCGGTCACTAAGCCAGGAGGCCAAAGCCGTAGGGCGCTGACGCTGTAATAGCGACCGTGGTTCTTCTGCCCGTAGACAACGTGAGAAGCCGACGACGGGTGGGTCTTTTCCGGGCCCGCTCGATATGAACGCCCGCTCATCAATGCCAGAAAGGGGTGATGTGTCATAATTAGAAATCAGGTGAAGAACTCTTCAGCAGGTGGTCAGACACCTGTTGCAGGACGGCCACGGCGGACCCGGGGAAGTCCCTCCCCAACGAAGGATGCGGTCTGCAGCCGTTGCACATGCTCCGCGAGCCCGACGAGGGAGCCTCGCCCGGCCAAGTTATGCTGAAGGCATCCTATTTCGGAGACCTGGACAGTGCGGGTGGATGCGGGACTGTTTCGCTTTACGTCTTCGACCTCGGGTTTCCGCACACCCCACCCACGCCCTGCTAGGTCCCACGGCTCGGGAGCGCCATAGAAGCATTGATTATCAAATGAATCGATAGACTAATTAACATCAGGGCCGAGCAGCCCGGCCGTGTCTTCCGAGGAGGTCGGCGATTTCATGATGGTCATCTGGCAGCGATGGAGGTCCACCTCACCGGTCCGAAAGGGCGCCATAACCAGGGAACAGTACTGGATACTCAGGACCCTTTTGGAGCGCGGAGGAATGAGAGTGAAGGACCTGGCGTCGGCGATAGGGTGCACCGCAGGCTCGGCCTCGGTTGCGGTCAAGAGGCTCGAGAAGTCCGGCCTTGTGAGGAGAGAGAGGGGAGGAAGCGACGAGAGGGTCGTGACCGTGACCCTGGAGAAGCTGGGCGCCAAGAAACTCGACGCCTGGAGGGATGAGCAGCTCTCCGCAATGGCGGACCTGTTCAGGTCTCTGGGCGCGGGAGAACGCAGAACCCTTCGTGACCTTCTTGGGAAGGCCCTGACGGCCAGCGGCGACCTTCCGTCGACCCCCGCCAGTCGGAGACGGTGAAGAAGACATGAGCACGGCGACCACCGAGACCTTCGGCAAGTCCGCCGAGAACGGGACACCGCTCGCCGTTCAGGTCAGGGGGCTCACCAAGGTATACTCGAAGGGCCCGAAGGCCGTGGACTCGATCAGCTTCGAGGTGAAGGCAGGCGAAGTCTTCGGGCTCCTCGGACCGAACGGGGCAGGGAAGACGACGACCATCAAGATGGTCACAACGCTCACGAAGCCCACGGCGGGGTCCATTCACGTCTTTGGCATCAACGCGCTGAAGTCCCCACAGGAAGTCAGGCAGATGCTCGGGTTCGTCCCCCAGGCGATCTCGGTCGACGGCGACCTGACGGGCTACGAGAACCTTCTCATCTTCGCCAAGCTCTTCTTCGTGGACTCGGCCGAGCGCAACAGGAGAATACACGAGGCATTGGAGCTGTTCGGGCTGGCCGACAGGGCTAACGACCTGGTGAAGCACTACTCCGGAGGGATGATGAGGCGCCTTGAAATCGCGCAGGCACTGGTCAACCGGCCGAAGTTGTTGTTCCTGGACGAACCAAGCATCGGGCTCGACCCTCACTCGAGGATGCAGGTCATCGAGCATGTCAGGCGGCTGAACAGGGACTTCGGCACCACCATTCTAATCACCACCCACGACATGGCCGAGGCGGACGAGCTCTGCGACAGGCTCGCCATAATGAACCTGGGTAGGATCGCCACCATCGGGGCTCCGCGCGAACTCAAGAAGTCCGTAGGCGGGGATGTCCTTACCGTCGCGGTCACTGGGAAGGCCCCCGGTTCAATCCCTCCGGAGCTTGGATCAGTCATCAGTTTTGAAGAAGGAGTCCTGAAAATCCTGACGGTGGACGGAGAGAAGGCGATTCCCCGCGTGACCGACCACCTCGAGCGTTTCGGTTCGGTGGTCGAGTCAGTGTCACTCAGCCGCCCCACGCTTGACGACGTGTTCATGAAGTACGCCAGGGCGCCCCTTCAGCAAGAGGGGAGCTACAAAGAGGCGCGCTCCGCCCGCAGAAGCATAGTGAGGCACGCGAGATGAACGACCTCCATCGCTCAGTCTCCAGCGCGTTCACCATCGCGGAGATGGAGGCGAGAAAGATTCGCCACGACTCGACCGAACTCTGGATGAGGGCCATACAGCCTGCGCTGTGGCTCCTGATCTTCGGGACGGTCTTCAGCGCGATACGGGCATCAGCCCTGCAGATCCCGAGCGGATTCACCTACACCCAGTACATCGCGCCTGGGGTCCTAGCGCAGTCGGTCCTCTTCGTGGCGATCTTCTATGGGATAACAATTGTCTGGGAGAGGGATGTGGGACTGCTCACCAAGCTCCTATCCACGCCCTCCCCAAGGATCTCCGTCGTAGTCGGGAAGGCCCTGGCTGCGGGGGTGAGGGGGATATTCCAGGGGATCATGATCTTCGCCCTGGCGCTTATAATCGGCGTCAACCTCCGATTCGACCCGCTGGACGTGGCCGGGGTCTTTTTTGTGGTGGTCCTGTTCGCCATGTGTTTCGCTGCCCTGTCGATGACCCTCGCTTCCTTCCTGAAGACCCGGGACCGGATGATGGGGATAGGGCAGGCGATAACCATGCCGCTCTTCTTCGCGAGCAACGCAATCTATCCGGTCTCGCTCATGCCCCCCTTCCTCCGGGACATATCGGCATACAACCCGCTCAGCTACGTCGTGGACGCAATAAGGGCCATGCTGCTCACGGGGGACTACTCGGGGCTCGCCGTCGACATCCTTGTCCTTCTCTCGACGACCATAGTCCTGATACTCTGCGCGTCTTTCCTTCTCAAGAAGCTCATCGAGTAGAAACCCCTCGCGTCACCCTTAAAGCGCCGGCGCCCGGGTCATGGGACATGCAGGCGGCCCTACTCGACGAGCCTTCGGTGAAGTCGCGCTTCCAGAAGAAGACGAAGAAGTCTGCGGAGCTCTTCCGCAGGGCGGCGGAGGTCAGTCCCGGCGGGGTCATGGCCGGGATAAAATTCTTCGAGCCCTATCCTTTGTTCATGAAGCGGGCCAGAGGGTCCCACATCTGGGACGTGGACGGGAACGAATACGTCGACTACCTGATGAGCTACGGGGCCATTGTCCTCGGCCACGGGGACCAGGTCCAGAGGAGGGCCATCGGCAGAGTGTTGGAATCGTTCGGCACGTCGGTCACGGGGACTCCGACGGAGGAGGAGGTTGAATACGGGACCATGCTGAGGGACCTCTATCACCCGGGCGGCCTAATCAGGTTCACAAACTCCGGACTCGAAGCGACCCTCCTCGCGGTCAGGATGGCCCGGGCGTCCACCGGTCGGAAGAAGGTCGCGAAGTTCGAGGGGCACTACCACGGCGCAGTCGACCGTCTCCTGTTCAGCTATGCCCCGCCGGCAGGCGCCTCGGGGGCATCGGCCTCCCCTGTGCCCATCGGGGACAGCGCCGAGGTCGACGGCGATATGCTAAGGGAGTCCCTGGTCCTCCCGTTCAACGACTGGGACTCGACAGAGAGAATTCTGAACGGGCATTCGAAGGAACTGGCCTGCGTGATCATGGAGCCGTTCGAAGAGGGAGTGATCCCGGCGGAAAGGCGATTCATGACAAATCTGCGCAAGCTGACGAAAGACCTCAAGGTCCCTCTGATCTACGACGAGGTCAAGACCGGCTTCAGGGTGAGGCTCGGAGGCGCAGGGGAGTTCTACTCGACGACGCCAGACCTGACCTGTCTGGGGAAGATAATCGGAGGGGGGCACCCAATAGGTGCGGTCGTCGGCGATTCTGAGCTGATGGAGCTCCTCGACCCCAGAGGAGAGAAGCGCTCGAGGGTGTTCCACTCGGGGACTTTCAACGGCAACCCCCTTTCGTTGTCGGTGGGAAGGGCAACAGTCGAGGAGCTTTCACGCCGGGGGATGTTCGAGACCCTGTGCAGACGGACGGGCGACCTGAAGCGCGCGCTTTCGCGAGAGCTGGCCAGGCGCCAGGTTCCCCACCTTCTTCTCGGCGAGGGCGGCATGTTCAACCTCTACCTGACACGGGGCGAGGTCAAGAACTACCGCGAAGCCAAGAGCACCGACCTTCGGACGCGGAGGCTGCTCGACCTCGAGCTCATCATCCACGGCGTCTACCTGAAGCCCGAGAACAGGTTCTGTCTTTCTCTCGCCCACACCGAAGACGATGTCAGATCAACAAGGGATGCTTTGGCCCAGTCGCTGGACTCGAGCAGGGCGGCCTAGGTCAAAAGAAGAGTTCACGTCATCCAATTCTCGCAATCGCTCAGTTCCTTGCAACAGATATTAACGAGTGGATAATCTGTTCGATACCGGATGAAATTCCTTTTCGTGACTTTCGAGAGTCTGTCGGTAGACCTTGCATGGCAGCTGAAGAAGGAAGGACACGAAGTCAAGATGTACTGCCATGACCAAGGAGAGAAGGACGTCGGGCTCGGATTCTTTGACAAAGTGGAAGAGTGGGAGCCGCTCAAAGACTGGGCTGATGTCATCGTCTTTGACGACATAGGATTCGGTAGCAAGGCAGAGCAACTTCGCAACGAAGGGAAGTTTGTCGTCGGGGGGAGCGCGTATACCGATAAGCTCGAACTCGACCGAGAGTTCGGACAAGCTGAACTCAACCTGATGGGGGTCGATGTCCTGCCGAGTTGGAATTTCACTTCCTTTGACGAAGCAGTTGAGTTCGTCAAGAAGAATCCAGACAGGTATGTCCTGAAGCCGAGCGGCAAGGCACAGAGCGAAAAGGAACTCCTGTTCATCGGGCAGGAAGTCGACGGGAAAGACATCCTCCAGGTTCTCGAGCACTACAAGGTGAACTGGTCCAAGAAGATCAAGGAGTTTCAAATGCAGAAGTTCGCCGAAGGGGTGGAAGTCGCCGTGGGCGCTTTCTTTAACGGAAAGGAGTTCGTAATGCCGGTATGCGTCAATTTCGAGCACAAGCGGCTCTTCCCAGGCGAATTGGGGCCCAGTACGGGCGAGATGGGGACCGCCATGTTCTACACGAGAAACAGCCCGGTCTTCGAGAGGACGCTGGCCAAGGCCAAAGAGAAGCTGGCGACCAGCAAGTACGTGGGATATGTGGACATAAACTGCATAACGAACTCCAAGGGTATCTGGCCCCTCGAATGGACCTGTCGCTTTGGCTACCCGACAATCAGCATCCAAATGGAAGGCATCACCAGCGAATGGGGGCCGTTCTTGTCCGACATCGCGCACGGAAACGACCCTCAACTGAAGACGAAGAAAGGATACCAGATCGGCGTGGTAGTCGCCATCCCCCCCTGGCCCTTCGAAGACGAGAAGGCGTTCAAGAAGTACTCCGAAGGCGCGACAATCCTGTTCAAGCGGCAGGCGCTTGACGGGATACACATAGGAGAAGTGAAGCTCGAAGAGGGGGACTGGCGAACTGCAGGGAATTCGGGTTACGCGCTGGTGGTTACCGGCTCTGGAGCGACGATGGCGGACGCCATCGAGAAGGCTTACCAGAACGTAAGTAACGTCATGATCCCGAACATGTTCTATCGGCGTGACATCGGCCAGCGTTGGACCCGGGACAGCGACAAGCTGATCAGCTGGGGATACATCTAGCCTTCTGGCAGCCATCCACTCGCACCCTGCGCATGCAGGCGCTGACCAGTTTCATTGGACTGCGCTCTCCCGGGCGCCAAAAGTCAGGGTTGACGGAGGTTGGCCGGCCTCAAACCAGGCACATTCGTTCACGAGGAATTCCCCAAATGCGCCGTGTTCGCCGGACATACTGCCGACGGCGCTATTACAGGGCTCGTCACTGCCAGGGTCACCAACTCAACAGACTACACCACCCTCGCTGCGACTTCAGGCATGGTGGGTCAGAATACCACGGCGAAGGCGCCACCAGGAGGAGTCTCCATGCGGATACCGTTCGATGGCGCAACAGCCGTGTCAGAATCTACGTCACAGCAGTGCGTTCGTGTCGCGCAGCAGCAGTCAGGCCTGAGACTCTGCACCAGGCCATTCCCAGGGGTCCTTCTTCCCCCGTGTGATGACATAGTAGGCGCCGACCACCACCAGGAGGGCCTCGGCAGCCGAGCCGAGGATTATCGTCGCGGACGCGAGGAGCCCCCCGCTCCCCACCAGGGCGAAGTGTGCAGGCTGAGAGAGGGTCGCCCCGAGGGCCATGACCGCAAGCACGATGCCGAGGTAATAGGAGGCCATGGGCCTTATGAAGGTCAGGCAGCTGTCAATGACGAAGAGGACCCACCCGAATGCAACAAACCCGAACGCGTCCGACGGCAGGAGCGGATAGGCCTGCCATAGAAAGACGACCCCCAACACGGCCGAGAAGATGATCAGCCCCTGTATCACCCGAGGGAGGGAGCTCAACGAAGGCGCCGCCTGTGGCTGGATATTTCAAAGTATTTGGCGCTCGAAACTCTTTTGAAGAATCCGAAGCCCCGGCGGGTAGATGGTAAGCGCGTCCCACAAGCCGTTCATCCTGCCCGAGTCTAGACCGCACTATCCGCCTCAACTGGACTTCCACACCGTCCACAGGAAGGTCGAACTCGCCCTTGACTTCGAGAAGAAGGAGATATCAGGCGCATGCACTCTTGAGATCGTGCCGGTCAGGCCTGATGCCGACCAATTCAGACTTGATGCGGTAGAACTTCGGATCTCCAATGTCATAGTTGATGGCGCTCCTGCCGAATATGAATACGACAACGTAACTCTGATCGTTGCCGTGAAGCCGGGCGATGGCAGAAGGGCTGTCAGGGTCGAATACAGCGCATCCCCAAGAGTTGGCGTCTACTTCACCGGCCCCGATGAGTTCTTTCCAGACAAGGAAGTCCAGTGCTGGACCCACTCCGAAGCGGAAGATGCACGGCACTGGTTCCCGTGCCACGATCATCCCCACGAACGCTCGACGAGCGAGATGGTCGTCATGGTCCCCAGGGATTTCCGAGTCATCTCCAACGGCAGACTGCTGTCGGTAACCGACCACGGCGAGACAGCCACCTATCATTGGAAGGAAGATGTCGCACACCCCACCTATCTCACCTCCTTCGTCGCAGGTAAGTTCAGCGAGATCGAACAGGAAGTCGATGGAATAAAGCTGCGATACAACTTCCCCGAAAAGAAGAGGGCCGACGTTCTCAGATACTTCGGAGAGACCCCCAGGGTCACTAAGGTCCTCGGAGAGCTGACGGGCATGAAGTATCCATATGAGAAATACGACCAGACCACAGTCGAGGATTTCGTCGCAGGGGGGGAGGAGAACATCAACGCTACCACTCTCGCGATGAATTACTATCCGGATGCTGATTCAGAAGAGGACTTCTCGACGACCTACGCCTCACCACACACGCGTCCCATCGATCTGGTCGCTCACGAGGAGAGCCATCAATGGTTCGGGGACCTGGTCACCTGCTCAGACTGGGCCCACGCCTGGCTCAACGAAGGGTTCGCGTCCTACTTCCAGGAGCTGTACCTCGAGAGGACCCGCGGAGTGGACGAGATGCTCTGGCACCTCGACACCCGGACCGCGGACTATTTCGATGAAGACGCCGACGAGTACAGAAGGGCGATGGTCGAAAGGAACTACGTCTGGCCGGACGACCTGTTCGACGCGCACCTCTACCCCAAGGGGGCATCGAGGCTCCACGAACTCAGGTTCCTGATGGGGGACGAGGCGTTCTTCAAGGGGATATCGTCGTACCTGAAGGCGTTCGCCAACTCGGTCGCAGACACGGACGACTTCCGCAAGGCGCTGGAGAGGTCGAGCGGGCTTCAACTCGCGGAGTTCTTCGAGCAGGCCTTCTATAAGCCTGGGCACCCTGAGTTCGAGGCGAACTACTCGTGGGACGAGGCCGGCAAGCTGGCTACGGTGCGCGTCAGGCAGGTGCAGAGGACAGACGACGGGACCCCCGTCTTCAAGCTCCCGTGCGAGATCGTCTTCTACGCAGGAGGGGAGAAACGGACCTTCAGGGTGACCCTCGACTCGGCCGACCAGACGTTGACGTTTTCCCTCCCCTCCAAGCCTGCCATCGTGGAGTTCGACCCCCGCCGGTGGCTCCTCAAGAAACTGAAGTTCGACAGAGGACTGGACCTCGTGTTGAACCAGCTGGAGGGGAGCCTGGACGCCTGGAGCAGGGCGGAGGCGGCGAGGGAGCTGGGGAAGACGAAGAGCGGGATGGCGGTCGAGGGGCTTGCAAGGGCAGCGGCGAAGGACCAGTTCTGGCTCGTCAGGGCTCGGGCCTTCAGGGCCCTCGGCGACATCGGGACAGAGGCGGCGCTCGAGGCGATGCTCAGGCTCGGGATGCCGAATGACAGGCGGGTGAGAAGGGGGTTCGCCGAGGCGCTGGGGAACTTCAAGGGCGAAAGAGCGAGGGACTGGGTCGTGAAGTTGCTGAAGGAAGATGAGAGCCCCTACGTGAGGTGCGAGGCGGCCCTGGCCCTGGCCAAGGCCTGGCCCGAAGGGGCGCTCCCCTATCTGAAGGAGGCGATGAAGGTCCGCACCCCCAACGAGACCCTCGGGGAAGCGTGCGTCGCGGCGATGGGCAGGATCAAGGGGGACGAGGTGAACCTGATCGTCAGAGAGTCACTCGTCTATGGGAGGGCGACCAGGGTGAGGATAGGAGCGCTGAAGGCGATAAAGGAGCGGGGGCAGATCCTCGACGAGGAGGTACCGGTGCTGAAGGGGATACTCGAAGACCCGCGAGACTTCCGCGTCACCCTCTACGCCATCAACAACGTCGTCAGGCCGCTGGAGGACCGCAGGTTCATCGAGGTCCTGAAGAGGGTCGCAAGGACCCACCGCGAGGGGAAGGTCAGGAGGAAGGCGCTCGAGACAGGATACGAACTGCTCGCCTCGGAGGAGGCCTCCGCTGCCCTGACGAAGCTGAAGGCCGAAGTTGAGGGGCTAAAGGAAGAGAACAGAAGGCTCGTCAGGTCGGCGGGCTAGGGTTCAGAGGGCTTCCGCACGGTCGTCCCCTTGGAAGTCACCCTCGACTGCTTCGAGGACATCAGCCTCTTCATCTTCGGCCCCATGGAGTCGAAGACCGCGGCAAGATTGTAGCCGATCTCTGTGAACGCGTGTACGTCCTTGGGCGTGTAGACCTCGACCGAGATCTCATACCTCGCATGGGTTTGGGCTGGCTTCTTGGACTTCACTACGGCCCTTATCTCTTCGATGAACGGGTAGACCCTGCAGAGTTCGGCTGACAGCCTCTCGAACTTCATCTTCGCTTCGCCCGCCTCGATGGGCTCCTCAGGGAGGCCGACGATGTAGAACGGAGTACGCGCGCCTTCTTTCACCATAGAAGAACGGTCACCGCCCGCCGAGGGCGGTCTTTATGGATTCTGCAGTCCTGCGGGCCATTCCCATTATAGAGATCATCGGGTTGACCGCAGGGGTGGTCGGGAAGACGCAGGCGTCTCCGACGAAGAGGTTCCTGACCGTATGGAGCTCCCCCGTGGGCGACGTCGGCCCCAGGGCAGGGTCTGCGCTCATCCTGCACGATCCCATCAGGTGGGCGCTGAACAGCATCATCCTGTTGTATCTGACCCCCTGCTTCCTCAGCGCCGCTGAGAAGGAGTCGACGTCCGCCGGCTTGAGCTGGGCCTTGCCGTCCCCGGCGAAGACCTGGGCGTTGTGCGTAGTCCAGACTCCGACGGCCCCGGCTGCGGACAGGATGCGGGCGGTCGCCTCCATCCCCCTGACAAGAGTCTCCCTGTCCCGGGTCTCCAACTCGTACGTCGCCACGGCGTATCCGTCCCTATCTATGGTCACCCTGCCTGAGCTCCACTCCCTGAGCAGGACTATGGACGCCGAAGACCGCGAGTAGTACCGCTTCATGAAGTCCTTGTGCTGCCTGCCGCTGGCCCAGGGGACAGACAGGGCGAAGAGTCCGGGGTGGGCCGGCGCAGCCTCGACCCAGAAGCCGTGATAGGTGCCGTCCAGGTCGATGAACTTCCAGACTGCGACGGTCTGGGGGGGTCCCTTCCACGGCTCGATGGGCTTATCGAAGATCCCGCCGACGGCTGCGGTCGGGTCCAATCTCAGGTACCTCCCCACGTTCTTGTCCTTCACCCCTGACCTCAGAAGGAGCGCCGGAGTTTCGATCCCGCCGCAGGCAGCGACCACAGCCCTCGCTGCCACATCGAACCTCCAGGTCTTGCCGTTAGCCGTGCAGACGGCCGTGACCCCCCTCGCCGAGTCCCCTTCGATGACGACCCTCTCGACCCTGGCGTCGAAGATGAACTTCGCCCCCTTCCTCTGGGCCGCAGGGAGGTAGGTGACGGCGGTCGACTGCTTCGCGGCGTAGATGCACCCGTAGGTGCAGTAGTCGCACCTCTGCTCACACCCGATGGCGTTCCTTTCTATCAGATGAAAGTCGGGCCCTTCCTTGTACCCCAGCGACCGGCACCCGTCCCAGAGGACCGAGTTGTTCCCGTTCATCTGGCTCTCTTTCCCGTTGACCCCCATGGTCTTCCAGACCTCGTCGAGGTACGAGGCGAACGCAGGGCCGGTGAGCCCTCCAATTCCGAATTCACTCTCCCACTCTCCCAGGACCCGCCGAGGCGGCCTGAGGCAGGTGTTCCAGTTGACGGTCGTCCCACCGCCTGCGCCCCTCCCGGCGAGGAGCACGAAGGACAGGTCCTTGGTCGCCGCGGTCCCGCTCTGCTGGAATAGCTTCTGCATCATCCTCATTTCGTTCTGCTTGAAGGTCTCCGAGGTCTCATAGGGCCCCTGCTCCAGGACAACCACGTCGTACCCCCAGCCGGCAAGAGTGTCGGCGATGACGCTCCCTCCGGCTCCGGAGCCGACGACGACCACGTCGCAGGTCAGCCTGGTGTCCGAGGCCACTGCGACCGGGTTCAACCGGAGCTGCTCCGGGGTAGGTACAGGCTCGACGTCGTGCGCCCCGGGGTACCCTATCTCCCCCCAGTTGGGGTTGGCCCCTTCAGGACCCACCGAGGCGTAGTTGAGGAACACCGTGAGCCTTTTCAGAGCCTGAAATGCCGTGCGCTTGAGGGCGATCGGGCTATCCCGCCACGCCTGAAGGTACCTCTCCCTCGAGCCAGGACTAAGCTTCGTGAATCTGACCGGGCGGCCCGTAAGGAAGAGATTGTACAGCGGGCTGTCGAGGACCGAAAGGACCCTCCGGAAGTCCCGGGCGTTCTGGGGCTGAAGGGAGTTCTCGACAGCATCGGCGAGGAGCCCGTCGACGCCGATGTCGGATGCCTTGCGGCTGTAGAAGTCGGAGCTGCCGGGGATCGACGGGACCAGGGCGTCACAGACGGATCGCAGGACCTGTCTCTCATCCGGTGAGAGCTCCAATCCGCAGAACCTCCAGCCCTCCCCATTAAAGGGCTTGGATGCCCAGGACCTTCGGAAGCTCGGTAAGGGCGGAGATCACATAGTCCGCACCTTCGCTCCTCAGGCGGTCTGCGGGGTAGTTCCCGGTCGAGACCGCTACGGACCTCACCCCCGCCCCCTTCGCCGCGGCCACGTCGTACAGGCTGTCCCCTATGTAGTAAGCCTGATCCGGCCTTACGCCGAGCATCCTGACCGCCTTCGTCAGCCCTTCGGGCCTCGGCTTCATCGCCTCGATGTCCTCCCGCGTCAGCACGAGTTCGAAGAACCCCTCAAGGCCCCACCTCGTCAGCGAAAGCGAAGAGGCCGCCCTCCCGCTGTTGGTGAGCAGGCCAATACGAAACCCTCTGGACTTCAGGAGCCTCAGCACGCCATCAACACCTGGGAAGATCGACGCAGACCTCGCCCCGTCCAGCTCGAGGGAGTCCAGAATCGAAAAGGCCTCTCGTCTGAGGCTGTCGTATCGTCTGGAATCTTCGGGCGGGACCTGGGCCTTCGCGCTGTCGAGTATCTCCTGGGTGGGGGTGGAAAGCTCCAACCCCGACGTATCGAAGCCGCGCTCTCTCATCGCGTCGATGATCACCTTTCTCCACTCGCGGATGTCCAGTCTGAACGTGACCAGCGTGCCGTCTAGGTCGAAGATGGCCGCGACTGCCATGACTCCTAGATCTTCTTCTTCGAGAACAGTATCAGGATCGCGAGGCCCGCCAGTCCGATGGCCACGACTAGAATAGCGATGGCGGTGAGAGTATCAGAGCCCGCAGCCTGCAGTACAGGCAGGTGAGGGAACAACCCGAGTTTCGTCGAGACAGGTTCGTATTTATCCATTGTCGGGAGCGGCGAGGTTCTGGTAAGTCCTCTGGAGCCGACGGTCGGCCCTGACCTCACCTCCACAGGATTAACACCTTCAGGGAGGCCCGAAAAGGAGAAACCTCACAAGAAGGAGAACGAGCATCAGGGCGAAATAGATGAGCGCACCCCTCGCCCCCACTCTGAGACCCACTCCCTTGTAGAGCAGGCTCAGTCCGTAGACTATGCTTCCCACGAAGAGCGAGCCGATAAGGGAAATCGTCGCGTTCTGAAGGACGCTCAGGCCGTCCTCAGCCCAGAAAGAGAACACGAACAGAAGGAGGGCCGTTGCAAGCACCGTCTCGATGTAGCCTTTGACAGAAGCCAACGGCGAAAGCAGAATCTGAGTTCTTACTTAAGGGATTAGAAAATGGTAAACCTCGACTCCCCTGATTTGGACATGGACTTGTTTCCTGCCGTCCTTTTGGGAAACATGGCCTACCTGTTTCTGTCTTGGTTCATCGGTTTAAGAGACCCTTGGGTAGCATTTGGGGCTATTGGGGGCTCATGGGTGGCGTATGGGGTATCAATGGGTAGACTAGCCGCAAGTCGAGCCACACGGAGAAAGCCACAACCCCAGACCCGCCAAGAACAATCCAAGACCAACTGTTGCCGGATGCCACAGCAAGTGGAATCAGAGTCGCATACGCCACGATTGTCGCAAGGAGAGACCCGAAGAGGATGAAGAAAGCAAGGACAGCATATAGCCGTCGTCGGGGGTCGAGGGACATCCTACCGATGGGTGTATGGTAATGACCGTCTTTCTCCTCAATGATTATGAAGTGAAGCATAAGGTCAACTGCGACATAGGAAACGACGGCGGTAAAGCCTACGAGCCAAGACTCGGGGAACTCTCGACCGACTATCAAGAACATCCCGAAGAAAGTAAAGGCGAGGAGGTAAGACAGACCATAGTCCACGAGCATCTTGAGACCGGCGAGAGGTGTCGCCAATCGCCTAAGCCTTCGCCAACGCCTCGCTTACAATCGTGCGGATTGTTTCAGGAATCACAGTCGAGGGCCCTGACAAATGGCTGACCCTCATCCAGAACGCAAGCCACCTCCACGCCCTTAACAGGGAGAAGAGTCAGAAGGCATGACCTCCAGAGGACTTACCAGAACCAGCGGCGAGATTCTTGGAATCGTTAAGTAGGTAGGGGGCCCCGTCCGCGCCATGCCTCCCCACCTGACCTGCTATGGGGCGGTCGGGGAGATAGGCGGGAACAAGTTCCTCCTGGAAGACAGAGGGACGAAGGTCTTCCTCGACTTCGGCTCTGGGTTTGCCGACGGCTCCGAGTACTTCGACTCGAGCATCATGCCGAGGACGGTCAATGGCGCCGGAGACCTGTTCGAGTTCGGTCTTCTCCCCGAAATCAGAGGGCTCTATTCAGAAAAGGCCCTGCAGAACACCGAAATCAGATACTCCGAGCCGGAGGTCGACGCCGTTGTCCTGAGCCACTATCACTACGACCACATGGGGAGGATCGAACTTGTCGACCCCAAGATCCCGGTCTATTGCGGCGAGACGACCTCTCTAATCCACGACGCCTACGGCGAGTCGACCGGGTCCCCGCTCGACGGCCACGAGATCAGGAAGTTCAGGACAGGGGACAGGTTCAGGGTTGGCGCCCTGGAGTTCGTGCCGATCCATATCGACCACTCCATCCCGGGGGCCTACGGGTTCGTCATCCACACGAGCGAAGGGGCGGTTGCCTATACAGGGGATTTCCGCTTCCATGGGCCGGCCGGGTCAATGACGTCTGATTTCATAGAAGGGGCCAGGCTGGAGAGGCCGAAGGTGCTCCTGACCGAGGGGACGAGGGTGCACCCCCGCGGCGGGAAGGCGAACATGAGCGAGATGGGGGTGTTGGAAGAAGCGAAGAAGCTTGTGCGCGGGACGAAGGCCCTTGTCTTCTCGACCTTCAGGGGGAACGACGTCGACAGGATCAACACGTTCAACCGTGCCGCCCGGGCCGAAGGGCGGAGGCTCGTTGTCTCCATGAAGATGGCGATCCTTCTTGAGAAGCTCAGGCAGGACAGGAGGCTCGAGGTGCCCAGGGTGGGGAAGGACGTCGACGTCTATGTCAGAAGGAAGAAGTCAGGGAAGCTCGACGATTCGGACTACTATGCGTGGGAGCGCCCGTTCCTGGACAGCGGGGTCAGCGCGGCAGAGGTCCGGAAGAGGCAGGGGGGAGTCTTCTTGCACCTTGAAGCTTGGCACTTCCCCGAGCTCGTGGACATAAAGCCAGAGCGGGGTGGTACGTACATCCATTCGGCCACGGAGGCGTACAACGAAGAAGGGGAGAAGGAGGAGGCGGTGATACGCAACTGGATCGACCATGTCGGGTTCAGATACACCCAGCTCCACGCCTCGGGGCATGCGCCCATGGCAGAGGTAGGGAGACTGGTCGAAGGGGTGTCGGCCTCCACGGTCGTACCGATACATACGGAACACCCTCGCCTTTTCAGGGCGTTCAAGGGGCGGTGGAAGCTGAAGCTCCCGGCGAAAGGGGTCGCCATCACGATTTAGGGATGCGCCCCACGGCGGGAAAAACCAGAAATATCATGCGAGGGCGGCGCATCCGTTGGCGAGCCAAGCCGCCAAGGACCTGGCCGAGGGAGCGATTTCGAAGGCGCGCTCCGTAGGGGCGAGCTATGCAGAAGCCAGGGTGATGGAGACCTGGGAAAGGCAGTTCGCTCTCAAGAACGGCGAGCCACAGCCGTCATTCTTCGCCCAGGGGTACGGCATCGGGATCAGGGTAGTCGCCAACGGCGCTCTCGGGTTCGCCGCCATCAACGACATGAAGAGGCAGACGGTCAACGACATAGCGGCGAAGGCCGTAAGGCTCGCGAAAGCGTCGTCCTCCGTGCTGAAGAAGCCGGTGACGTTTGACTCATCCAAGCCCGCCAGGAAGAAGTGGGAGGCGCCGGAGACAAAGAAGATTGAGAACGCAGACGCGTCATGGCTCAGGAGGGTCCTCCAGGACGTGGACGGGAGGATAGCGGACGGAAGGGCAGGGGTGAAGCTTCCGGGGAGGCTCTTCTTCCTGGAGGCAGACCTCGAGGAGAGATTCTACGTCAACACCGACGGGGCCAGGGTCGAAGGGAGGCTCCCCAGGGTGAACTTCTTCGGGTCCCTCACGGCGATGGAAGGGGGGGAGACCGCCCAGAGATTCATCCAGCAGGGAGAGACCGGAGGGCTCGAAGTCGTGAAGCGGATCAGGCTCGCAGACCTTGTCGAAGAGGAGGCGAGAGTCATGGGGAAGGTGCTGAGGACCGCGGCCAAGCCGCCTAAAGACATAGTCGACGTGGTCCTGAGCCCGGAACTGTCGGGAATCGCTGCCCACGAGTCGGTGGGGCACCCCCAGGAGGCAGACAGGGTCCTAGGACGCGAAGGGGCGCAGGCCGGGGAGTCCTACCTCAAGGCTGACAGCCTGGGGAGGAAGGTGGGGAGCCCCGAGGCGAACGTCAGCGACGACCCGACCTTGCTGCACTCCAACGGCTACGTGCCCGTCGACGACGAGGGGGTGGTGGCCACCAAGAGGCGGCTCATCAAGGAGGGAGTGATCAACGAGTTCCTGCAGAACAGGGCGACGGCGACGGAGTTCGGGCTCAGGAGCAACGGGGCGTCAAGGAGCGTGTCGTTCAACAGGGAACCCATCATCCGCATGTCGAACACCTTCGTGGAGCCAGGGGACTACACCACCGAGGAGCTGCTCAAGGAGGTCAGGCACGGCGTGCTGTTCAAGACGTTCACAGAGTGGAACATCGACGACAAGAGGCTCAACCAGAGGTACGTTGCCCTCGAGGCCTACGCCATAGAGCAGGGGGAGCTGCGGGGGATGGTGAAGTTCCCGGTCCTCGAGATAACGACCCCGAGGCTCTGGGGGAGCGTCAAGGCGAGGAGCAGGCACATGGAGTTCGAAGCGGCGACCTGCGGCAAGGGAGACCCCCAGCAGGGCGCCCCAGTGTGGACGGGGGGCCCGGAGACGCTACTGGCGGGGATCAAGTTGGGGGCGAGGTAGGGTGGACCTGCAGGATCTGAACGAAAGGGCGGTGTCCGTCGCCAAGAAGCTCGGGGTCGACGACGCCGTGGCCCTGAGCGCCAACAGCGCAGACAGCATGATAAGGTTCGCCAACAACTCGGTTACCATAGTCAACAGAGTCGAGGAGGCAGAGCTCTCCGTATACCTTGCCAAGGACGGGAGGAGAGCCATCGCGTCGACCTCGAACCTTGAGCCGGCCGCGGTCAAGAGGTTCGTGTCCGACCTCTTTGGGACCCTGAAGGGGCTCCTGAAGTCGGAGTACGTCTCGCTCCCGAGCAGGGGGGCGAAGTACAGGCCGAGCAGGCTGAGCTACGACAGGAAGCTGGAAGACGTGGATGCGGAGCTCCCGGGGTTCGCGGAGGAGGCCATCGGCTCGTCCCTTGCCGCCGGAGGGAAGAGGGCTGCCGGTGTGATAAACGCGGGCAAGGGGACCGTGGCGATAATGACGTCGGCGGGGACGGAGGGGGTCGACTCGCGTACTGCCATCACCCTGAACATAAGGTCATTCGCCGAAGACGAAGCAAGCGGCCATGGACTGTCGTGCTCCTCTTCCCTGTCGGGGTTCGACCCGGAGGAAGCGGGGAGGAGGGCAGGAGAGGGGGCGAAGAAGATGAAGGATGCCTCCGAACCTGAGCCCGGAAAGTACCAGGTGCTCCTGAGCCCGGCGGTCGCGTCGAACCTGATCGAGACCGTTGCGGGGGCCGCGTCCGCCTTCTCCGTGGACGCGGGGACTTCATACCTGGTCGACATGCTCGGGAAGGGCGTGGCTTCGCCTGCGTTCAGTCTCACGGACCACGGGGTCGTGGAAGGGGGACTGGGCGGACGGGTGTTCGACGACGAGGGAGTGAGGACCAGGACGAACAAGATAATCGACAGCGGGGTCCTGAAGGGGTACCTCCACAACCTCACGACGGCGAAGAAGTGGAAGACAGAGAGCACTGGGAACGCGGGGTTCGTCACCCCCCACCCCTGGAACCTCGAGGTCGGAGCCGGAGACTCGTCGTATGACGAGATGGTGAAGGAGATGAAGAGGGGGATAGTCCTCACCAGCAACTGGTACACCCGCTTCAAGAACTACAGGACCGGGGAGTTCTCGACCGTGCCGCGCGATGGGGCTTACCTCGTCGAGGAGGGGAGCGTCGTCCGCTCCCTGAAGGGGATGAGGGCCGGGGACGACCTGCGGAGGCTGCTGTCCTCCGTCCAGCTGATCTCCAAGGACAGGGAGTGGGTCCAGTGGTGGGAGGTGGACACGCCGACCCTCTGCCCCTGGCTTCTGGTCGACGGCGTGACGATCACCAGAGCCTACGGATAGAAGGAAGGAGAGGCTACGACAGGCGCAGCCTGGGCCTAGGGGACCACCGGGAGCGAATCCAGGGCCCTGGCGAGGGCGCCCGAGTCGGGCTCGTAGTCTACGAGCTTGTTCGCCAGCTTGTCCTCGTAGGCCTTGAGGTCGAGGAGGCCGTGCCCGCTCAGGTTGAAGAGGATGGTCTTGCGCTCGTTCTTCCGTTTGCACTCCATGGCGATGTCTATCGCTGCCTTCACTGCATGGTTGGATTCGGGGGCAGGAACGATCCCCTCGGTCTTTGCCAGGAGGATCCCCGCTTCCATGATCTCGTTCTGGGTGTAGGCGACGCTGCGCATGAACCCCCTGTCGATGAGCATGCACATCGAGGGGGCCTTGCCGTGGTACCTGAGCCCGCCCGCGTGAATCGGAGGGCACTGATAGGTGTGGCCGACCGTGTGCATCTTGATCAGAGGGGTCATCTCTCCCGCGTCGGCGAAGTCATACCTGTACTCGCCCCTGGTCGTGGACGGTACCGCCTTGGGCTCCGCGGCCACAAACTGGGCGCTGCTCTTCCCCCGGAGCTTGTCCCTCATGAACGGATAGGAGAGCCCGGCGTAGTTGCTCCCCCCGCCGATGCACCCGACGATGAAATCAGGGTCGTCCCCGAACTCCTCCATCTGGAGCTTGGCCTCCTGGCCGATGACTGACTGGTGGGTGAGGACGTGGTTCAGCACGCTCCCCAGGGCGTACTTCGTGTTGTCGTGGGTGATGCAGTCCTCGATCGCTTCGCTAATCGCGATGCCAAGACTCCCCGGGTGGTCTGGGTCCTGGTCGAGGAACTTCTGTCCCGCCTTGGTCTTCGGGCTGGGGGACGGGTTGACCTCTGCCCCGTAGACCTCCATCAGGGTCCTTCGGTACGGCTTCTGGTCGTAGCTGCTGCGAGTCATGTACACTGTCAGGTCGATGTCGAAGAGAGCCGTGGCCAGAGCCAGCGCGCTCCCCCACTGTCCTGCGCCGGTCTCGGTGGTGAGGCGCTCCGTGCCTTCTTTCATGTGGTAGTATGCCTGGGCGATGGCTGTGTTGGGCTTGTGGCTCCCGACAGGGTTGAGGTCTTCGCGCTTGAAGTAGATCTTGGCAGGGGTCCCCAGCTTCGCCTCCAGGCGCGTCGCCCTGTAGAGGGGGGTCGGCCTCCCCAGGCGAAGGTATGCCTCCCTGACCTCGTCGGGGATGGGGATGAACTCCTGGGTGGAGATCTCCTGCATGACGCACTCTTTCGCGAAAAGGCGCAGAAGAGGCTCGGGCGCCATTGGTTTCAGCGTCCCCGGATCGAGAGGAGGCGGAAGAGGTTCCGGGAGGTCGTGCTGGATGTTGTAGTAGTCCGTCGGAAGTCTGTCCTGCGAAAGGACCGCTTTGAGCTGGGTATCGCTCATGGGAAGGGGCGACCTTTTCGGGGTTAAATCAAATCGTGACCCGTTCTGTACACGAAATCTGAAGCAGAAACGGGCGAAAGCGCCATAAATGCTCACTTTTAGACATAGTTGTCATGTGGCCCAACGTCCGGAAGCAGTTCGACAGGCAGGTCGTCCGGCCCGAGATCGTCCGGAAGATGATCGCGTGCGGCATGCGCGTGTCCGAGGACGAAAAGATCTACGTAGACGACGTCGAAGTCGACTACACCGCTGTCGCCAAGGCCCTCGATGTGGACAGGCGGGTCGTCAAGCAGACTGCGCAGCAGATCCGGAGGAACAGGTACCTCTACTCCCTCTTCTCGAAGACCAGACCCCTCGGCACGAGCCTGGTGGACGTCGTGTCCCAGCTGGGGTACACGGCAATAATCATAGAGGCAGACCCGAAGTCTCCCGGGGTGATGGCAGGGGTGGCCGAGATACTCTCCCGCCATGGGATGGTGGTCAGGCAGGCGGTGGCCGAAGACCCGGAGATGGTCCCCGATGCCAGGATGACCCTAGTGTTGGAAGGGCAGCTCACTGGGCAGGCGATGGAGGAGCTGAACAGGCTGAAGGTCGTCCGGAGCATCAAGATCCTGAAGTGACATGCCCCGGAAGTTCGACGTCGCGGTTATGCATGACTTCTACATCGACAGGCTCCTCTATGCCGGAGCCATCGGGGGGTTCGCGGACTCGCTGACGGCGAAGGCTGCCGAAGGGGGCGGAGGGATTCACGGGGCGCGCCAGGAGGACGTGCGGGGAGGGAACGCGGTCAACCTGGCCTGCGCCCTCGCCCGGCTCGGCCTCAGGACCCTTCTCATCACCCACAGCGACCCGGCCCACGAAGTCATTCTTCGGGAGGCGTTCGAAGGCCTTGATGCAGAGCTCAGGGTCAAGCCGCGCCCGACGGCCCTGACCGTCGCCCTCGAAGGAGACGTAAACGTCATGCTGGGAGACGGGAAGGGGGCTTCGGACTTCGGGCCCGGACTGCTGGACAGAAGCGACTGGCGGGCCCTGGAGGACTCGAGGGTGGTCTGCTCTGTCAACTGGGCGATCAACCGGCGCGGGACTGAACTCCTCCTCGCCCTCAGGAAGCGCCTCGGCCCCAGCAAGCCCATCTTCTTCGATCCTGCAGACTTCAGAGACCGGGGGAAGGACTTCGACGACCTGCTGGAGGTCCTTCTGGCCAAGCGCCCGGTCGACTGGGTCAGCATGAACGAGCAGGAGGCGGCCGCTGCGGCGAGCGCGCTGGAAATCGCGGGGGGCGACCTCGGAGAAATGTGCAGGGCCCTGGCGAAGAGGCTCGGTGTCGTCTTCGACCTGCACGCAGACAAGGCGTCTTATTCGAGCGAGGGGACGAGGGTGTCGATGGCGAGGGTAAGCGCCGTCAGGCCGCTGCGCCTTACCGGGGCGGGAGACGTTTGGGACGCTGCGGCAATATACGGGAGGCTCCGGAAGATGGGCGAACCAGACAGGCTGAAGTTCGCCAACGCGGCGGCGCGGCTCTATCTGAAGAACAGGGTCGCGGAGCCCCCCACCCTGGCGCAGGTGAAGGGAGAGCTCTGACTACTTCTCCAGCATCCTCGAGAAGGTCCATGCGACTGTGTTGAGTATCTCGTTGAGCCTGGCCTTCTCCCTGTAGTTCTCTATCACCAGCTTCTCGATGGAGCCGTTGCTCTCCTCCAGGTCGAAGCGGAGCTCGGACCCCTTGGGGAGCTTGCCCGCCTTCACGAGGTCTTCGTCCTTGGTCTTCATCCCCTGCAGGATCTTCCCCATCAGGAAGGACCTGAACGGAGGCGTGGCTGACTTCAGGGTGACCCCTGCGGGCTCGATCTCGACGGCGTCGGCTGTGACCGAGGCCCTTCCTATCACCTGGCCCCCCTTGTCCCTCTTGAGCTCCCTTACTTCTGCCGCCTCTCTCGATTCGGCCATCATCTCGATGGCAGGCTTGAACGTCGAGGCCCTGAGGGATGCGTCCACATAGCCGAGGGTCTCGCGCAGCCGCTCCATCTCCTCCTGAAGCTGGGCGATCCTCCCTTCGAGCCAGAGCTTGGTCTCGGCAGCCTTCTTGACGTCGCTCTCGGACGTGGCCATCGATGCACTGCCGGGGGTGTTCTGCTAAAAACGTTAGCGAGCTGGGAAGACTTGGGGAGGGGCGTCGCTGAAAGTGTTAAGACCGCTTGCCCCACGGCGCCCTGGTTGCTCCATGCGAAGGGGCGCTCCTACTTCGTTGCGAGCGCCGCGGTCTTTGCGGTGATCTACGCCATCCTCGGCCTCTTCCCGGTCTCAGCCTACGTTGGGGTCAGCAACTTCCTGACGTTCAGGGATGTCGTCAGCCCGCTGGCGGGGATGCTCTTCGGTCCGTGGACCGGCGGATTCTCCATGATAATCGGGAACTTCGTGGACTTCCTTCAACAAACCAGCGGTGTTCGACTACCTGGACTTCGTTCCGGACCTCGCTTCAGCGGTGCTGGCGGGGCTGGTGTTCACTGGAAGAAGGAAGATTGCAGTCGCGCTTCCGCTGGTACCGGTCGCCTGGTACTCGCTCGACCCGCTGTCGGCTGACGTGATATCGGTCCAGGGGACCCCGATCCCCTTCTTCTGAATGCACGCACTGTCAATTGTTTCCCTCTGTGTGGCCCTGGCGTTCGACGCAAGGGGGAGGCTGAGTCGGCTGAACCCCGCGTTCGTGGGGGCGACCGTCTTCGCCTCTACCATGACTGGGCACATGGCAGGAAGCATACTCTATGAGAACACAACGGTAAGAGTCAACCAGCTCTTCAGCCCGAAGACGCTGCAGACCAACTGGGTCGCCGTCTTCTACGCATACCCGGTCGAGAGACTCCTGTTCACCATCCTGGGGATCGCGATCGCGGTCCCGGTCCTGCGGGGGGTATCCAGGAGGAGAGACGGAGCGGCGTCGCTTGGTCCTCGAACCGATTAGGCAGCACATTTTAATGAGGTGAGGCGGGGTTCTGCCCCCGATGTCAAGGCAGGCCGTTGCTTACGACACAGTCCTGGAGCATATCCGCAAGCTGATACAGGAGCAGGCCGAGCGCGCCGAAAGGATCGGCAAGCCGATCGAATGGGTAGACTACACGAAGCTCCCGAAGCTCGTGGTCGGGGTCATCGGCGGTGACGGCATCGGCCCGATCATCGCGAAGGAGACCACCAGGGTGCTGAAGGAGCTCCTGAAGGATGAGACAAAGGCAGGGAAGGTCGAGATAAGGGAGATCGAAGGGCTCACGATCGAGCGCAGAATCAAGCTGATGCAGCCTCTCCCTGACGACGTCCATGGCGAGATCAAGAAGTGCCACGTCCTCCTGAAGGGGCCGACGACGACCCCGGAGGAAGGGAGCGGGATGCCGAACATCGAGAGCGCCAACATCGCGATCAGGAGGGCCTTCGACCTCTTTGCGAACGTGCGCCCGGTGAGGGTCCCTTCGCAGGGGATCGACTGGGTCTTCTTCAGGGAGAACACCGAGGGGGAGTACGTCCTCGGGAGCAAAGGGCTGATGGTGACCCCGGACATGGCCATGGACTTCAAGGTCATCACCAGGCCCGGTTCCGAACGGATAATCCGCCTCGCCTTCGAGCACGCCCGGAAGACTGGGAGGAAGAAGGTCACGGTGGTCACCAAGGCCAACGTCATAAAGACGACCGACGGGCTCTTCCTTGAGACGGCCAAGAGGGTCGCCAAAGAGTTCCCAGAGATAAAGTGGGACGGGTGGTACATCGACGTGTTCACCGCCAAGCTGATCGACGAGATGAGAAGGAGGGAGTTCGAAGTGATCGTCCTCCCCAACCTCTATGGCGACATCGTGACGGACGAAGCCGCCGAGATCCAGGGAGGGGTGGGGACCGCGGGGAGCGCCAACATCGGGGCGAGGTTCGGGATGTTCGAGGCCATTCACGGCTCTGCGCCAAGGATGATCTCCGAAGGGAGGGGGCAGTACGCCGACCCGCTCAGCCTCATGAGGGCCGCGGTCATGATGCTCGAGCACGTCGGGATGATAGAGAAGAGCAGGAAGCTGGCGAAAGCCCTGGACGTCTGCAGCATCTACGAGGATAAGGCGAAGATCACGGGTCGCCCTGGCGGGGCAACGGCCAGCCAGTTCGGGGACTACGTGATCTCCACACTGGCGGACCGGAACCTCGACGAAAAGTGGGCGTCGTACCAGAAGAGCTGAGAATACCCTAGCCGTGAATGCGGAAGTCGCGGTGGTTCCTGGGGGCCGCAGACACCACGTCGAGCTTGTCGACCCGCGCCCTCGGAGGACCAGACCTGGCCCAGTCCAGAATCTTCCTGACGTTCCCCTCGTCCCCTTCGAGGAAAGCCTCCACCGAGCCGTCCGGAAGGTTCCTCACCCACCCCCTTACTCCCAGGTTGGCTGCCATCTGCGCCATGCTCGAGCGGAACGACACCCCATGCACAAGCCCCCTTATCCTGACCCGGACCGCGGTCGCCATCGCCCTCACCGGATCCCGGGGAACAGCCCAGTTATCCCTGTGGCTATGAAAGACACGGCGAGCGCGGCAATGAGCAGCGCCGTTATCCTTGAGAGGGCTATCGTCCCGTTCTTCCCCATGGCTCTCCTGACCCATTCGGAGCTCGAGAGGACCACGTAGGAGAGGACGGCGTTGCAGGCGATGACGACCAGGGCCAGGAAAGGACTGTAGGGTGAAGCGGAGATGATGATCACCGTAGAGATGGCTCCCGGGCCTGCGAGCAGGGGGGTCGCCAGAGGGAACGCCGCGATGTCCGAAGGCTCCAGCCCCCTGGACCGCTCCTCATCCCCCTGGAGGTGGTCGACCGCGACGATGAAGAGGATTATCCCCCCGGCGACGCGGAAGTCGTTGATGGTTATCCCGAAGATTTCGAAGATGAGCCACCCGAAGAGGGCGAACAGCACGAGTATCACAGTTGAGATTATCACGGCCTGTCTGACGATGTGCCTCCGGTCCTCCGTGACCCCCTCTGTCAGCCCGATGAAGATGGGGACGGTGCCGACCGCGTCGACCACAGCGAAGAGGAGGACGAAAGCCTCGAAGAACAGAGCGATGTCGAACGCGAAGAATGACGAAATCAGCGACAATGCTTCAACGTCCTGCGCCGACCAAACGGATAAATAAGCAATTGAGCAAAATCGCAGTCCAGCCTTGTCCCAGGTCGACGAGTCTGCCATCGACTCCGCCATGGCGAAGATCATGGACCCCGAGCTGGGACGGCCCATCACCGACCTCAAGCTCATCGACAAGCTGACTGTCAGCGGAGGGTCCGTGGACCTGGAGTTCCACCTGACCGCCCCGTTCTGTCCGCCGATGTTCGCCCTGAAGATTGCGAGTGACATCAAGGCAGGGCTGCTCTCGGTCCCTGGAGTCGCCGATGCTAGGGTCACCCTCCGTGGGCACTACCTGGCCGAGGCGGTCAACAGACAGGTCAACAGACCACCCCGGGTGCAGTAGGTCGGCAACGGGGAGCAGGGAGAGGGTCGCCGAGTACCTTTCGAAGTCGGGGCTGAAGGTCGAGCTGCGCCAGTTCGACGAGAGCACCAGGAGCTCTGCGCTGGCCGCCCGGGCCCTGGGGTGCTCGGTGGCAGAGATAGCGAAGAGCGTGGTCTTGGTCGGCGCGGGAACCGCGGTCGTGATAATCTCTGGAGACAAGAAGGTTGACCCAGCCAAGCTTGCCAGGGAGACAGGGGAGGTGATGCGGGTTGCGACCCCCAACGAGGTGAAGGAGAGGACCGGCTTCCCGATCGGTGGAGTCCCCCCGTTTCCGCACGGGGCCGAGGTCCTGGTCTACCCGGACGCTTCACTGAGGAGGTTCAGCCAGGTGTGGGCGGCTGCAGGGACCCCGAACGCAGTCTTCAAGATCGGCGCGTCGGACCTCCTGGGGCACCTGGGGAGGGGTCCGTTCGACCTTGCGGCCGAGCAAGGGTAAATAGAAGTAAAGAGAATCGCCTCCGGGGACGGAGAGGCGTGCCTTCCAGGAAAGCGATCGAAATGGGGAAGGGGACCATCCTGGTCTCCCTTCCGAAGGAGTGGATCAGGAAGAACGGAATCAAGAAGGGCGCCGAGTTTTCAGTCGAAGAGATCTCCCCGAGGAAACTCCTCGTGAGCCCCCGGGAGGGAGCCGAAGATGAACAGAAGGAAATCGTCGTCGACTATCCGGGGGACGACATCGGAGAAGTGACCAACGACCTGACAGGGGCCTACCTCCTCGGGTTCGACAAGATCAGGATAGTCGGCGCGAAGACGATAACCCGCGAAGACAGGGCAGGCATAAAGACGGCCCTCGGGAGGCTCGTGGGCCTGGAGATACTCGACGAAGATTCGAGGAAGATCTCCATGCAGTTCCTGCTCGAAGAGAGGGCGATTATCCCTGAGACCCTCGTGAGGAGGATGTCGGGGCTCCTTGACGGCATGCTGAAGGACGTGGCCGAGGCGCTAACGCGGGGGGACGGCAAGCTCCTGACACTGGTGGGGGAGCGCGACGACGAGGTCGACCGCCTCTACTTCCTCCTCGTCAGGGCGACCAGGGCCGCGGTGGTGAGGCCGGAGGTCGCGGAGCGATATGGGCTCTCTCCTGTGGACCTCTTGGACTACCGGGTCCTTGCCAGCTTCCTGGAGAGCATCGGGGACGCCGTGGGCGAGCTCTCCCGCAAGCTCCTTGGCGGGCTCGGAGCGAAAAGGGCGTCCCAGGAGTACGCGGCCTGCGTCACGAAGCTGAAGAAGATGAACGAGCTCGCCACCCAGGGGTTCATCTCGCGGCGGGCAGGGAGGCCGAGGACAATCAGCAAGCAGGTGGCCTCCATGGCTCAGGAGGTCTCCCAGACCCTCGCCTCGGTGGCCAAGAAGACCGAAGGGGACAGCGCGGCGACCGCGGAGATACTGGCCTCCCTCGAAAGGGTAAGCAGGCTGCTGGTCGACGTCTCGGACCTGGCGGTCATAACCCAGCAGGTCTCCTAGACCCTCGGCTCCGGGCCCTCTCTGTCCGGAGGCCGACGAACAGTCGGCGGACTTGCGGCAGCTCAGACCCGGGGCGTTTCCATTCACCTACACAGTTTCCTCCGCCGAACCCGCTTTTACGTCACCCTCGGCAGCACCAGCTGGTGGGCACGTCGGCCGGACCCGGTGCCCTGCCCGCGGACCTGCCAGGGCCCGCTCCAATACACATACATACGGGGCCATCAACTGACGAAGTGAGGGTCGAGCAGAACGACCGAAGTTGAAGTTACAAAAGAGAAGAAAGGAGAGGGCCGGTTGATGGGGTTCATACGAAAGCCGCAGGTCCTGGCGGGGAAGGAGCCCGTAGACACCATAGATGCCCTGATTTCCCAGGTCAGAGTCGACACCCTCCTCCCGTCCAGACTTGCAGAGTCCGCAGCCGAGGTGAGGCGCAACATCGAAGCGGCCACTCAGCTGTACAAGCCCGAAGTGCTCCGAGACCTCGTCATACAGCTGGGGTCGTCGGGAACGCAGAAGAGATTCGCAAACGTTGCACTGCACACCGCGAGGGCACAGCTGAAGGACTTCAGGGAAAAACTGGAAAACGACAGCAGAAAATTCGCAGAAGTGAAAGCCCAGTATGACGCCGCATGGAGCTCTCTGAAAGAGGAACAGGCTCCGATGATGGAGTTCCTGGCAAGGCATGCGCCATCGGATGGCAGGGTCTCTTCCCTGGGGGAGCAGCTGAAGAAGTACACGGAGGCCATGGAGGGGGCCAAGGAAGACATCGACAGCCTCGGGACCCTCATATCGTCCTCAAGGGACTCGGTCTCCCGGCTGGAAAAGGACATAGAAGCCGCGGCCAAAGGCTACAGCAAATAGCGCCGAAAGACTGCCTTCTCGCCCCGCCGACGCCGTTCCTGACCGCGAACGGGCCCGGGTCCGTCCTGGCAGGATGTCCAGCGAAATCGTCCCGGAGGCGGCATAGGTCGGCTATCCCCGGCATTACCTCGACCATAGTCTGTGAACGACGCCTTGCCAAGGACAGAAGCCAAGTGCCGCTGAGACCTTCGAATCGAGGGAGTCCTGGCCGTCTGATCTTGTTCGGATGCGTTCTGGGAAAGGGTTTATTTCTCTGAGGACAGCATCCCCATACTTGCCCCGCCATCCTTCGGCTTCTCCGTCGGCCGGGCGCCTGCCCGCCAGGGGGGGTCCTCAGGCCACCCGCAACGAAAGTGCGTTCTTGCGAGGAGGCTTGTAGATGCCCAAGTATCTGTTCGTGACCGGAGGGGTGATGTCCGGGCTGGGCAAGGGCATAATCACCTCCTCGGTAGCCAAGCTCCTGCAGCTGTCGGGGGCCGAGGTCACCTCCCTGAAGATCGACCCCTATCTCAACTTCGACGCCGGCACGATGAACCCCTACACCCACGGAGAGGTCTTCGTCACCGACGACGGCGGGGAGACCGACATGGACATCGGGAACTACGAACGGTTCCTGAACCGGGACATGACGAAGGCAAACAACATCACCACCGGCCAGATCTACAAGAAGGTCATCGACGACGAAAGGAGGGGGAAGTTTCTCGGGAAATCCGTCCAGATTATCCCGCACATAACTGACGAAATCAAGAGAAGAATACGCGAGCTGGGAGAGAAAGAGGAGGTGGACGTCCTGGTCGTCGAATGCGGCGGAACGGTCGGGGACATCGAGAGCCTACCGTTCCTGGAGGCGTTCAGGCAGATGAGGATGGAGGAAGGGCCGTCCAGGACCCTGTTCCTCCACGTGAGCCTTGCCCCCGAGCTCTCCGTCGTCGGGGAGATGAAGACGAAACCCACCCAGCACAGCGTGCAGGAGATGAGGAGGATCGGGATTCAGCCGGACATCATCGTGATAAGGGGGACGAGAGCCCTCCCCCAGGAGACGAAAGAGAAGGTGTCTCTTTTCACCAGCGTCCCGGTAGAGAGCGTGATCTCCGACCCCGACGTCGAGTCGATCTATCAGGTCCCCCGGCTCCTCGAAAGGGAAGGGATACTCAAGCCGATACGCAGGCAGTTGGGGCTCCGGACGAAGCTCGACATGCGCGGGTGGAACGCCGTCGCGGACAGGTTTGCAGACCGCCGCCTGACGGTGAGGATCGCCATGGTCGGGAAGTACGCCAACCTTGCCGACAGCTATGTGAGCGTCAACCAGGCGCTTTCTCAGGCGGGCGCGGTGAACGGCGCCGGCACGAGGATATCGTGGATCGAGTCCGAAGAGATCGAAAAGGACCCTGCGAAGCTGGAGCTGATGAAGGCCTACGACGGGGTCGTCCTTCCGCAGGGGTTCGGGAGCAGAGGCATTGAAGGGAAGATCGCGGCTGCCAACGAGGCGAGAGTCGCCGGGATCCCATTCCTCGGGCTCTGCTACGGTTTCCAGCTGGCGAGCGTCTCGTTCGCGAGGCACGCCCTCGGATTGAAGGGGGCGAACACGACCGAGGCTGACCCGGAGACACCCCACCCGGTCATCGACCTACTCCCTGAGCAGCGGGAGGTGACCGACCTCGGCGGGACCATGAGGCTCGGGGGGCACGACGTCTTCCTCACGAAGCCGAGCAGGGCCTACGACATCTACCGGGCCGAGAAGATAAGGGAGAGGCACAGGCACAGGTATGAGCTGAACCAGAAGTACCTGAAGAGGTTCGAGGAGAAGGGGATGAGGTACACGGCCTTCAGCGACAATGGCAGGAGGGCCGAGATCCTTGAACTGGAAGGCCACCCGTTCTACATGGCGACGCAATACCACCCAGAGTACATCAGCCGGCCGGAGAGGCCCGAGCCGATCTATGTGGCGTTCTTGGAGGCGTGCGTCAGACGCGCCAGGCAGATGGAGAGGACGCCAGAGAAGCTGAGGACGTTAACCCGCTGAGTAGAGCCTCGCCAGCTTCAGGGCCAGTTCCACGGCCTCGCGGGGACCCTTTGCGAACAGATACAGGTTGGGTTCGATCCCGGCTCCCCCCTCATCGATGATTGCCTCGAACCCGTCCTTCGACGAAGCGAGCTTCCGCTCCAGCGCGTCCGAAGTAGGGTCGTCGCCCCCTCGCGGGTAGTCCCCTATCTTCATCGTCCTGACGCCGTCCTTCTTCAGCACCTTGGCCATCCGGCCATCATAGCGGACGTTGATGCACGCCCTCAACTGCGGCCTGCTCCGCATCGACAGCAGCAGAACCTTGGACATATGGATGGAAGCCCCCGGTTCAGGGGGGAGCATGGCTCTGGCCCTCCCCCTCACCCTGACGATTCTCCCTGGGATGGCCACGACCTCTCCTGGAGTCGAGGCTCCTGGAGCTGCATAGGCGATGTTCACGGAGACCTCCGGCATCACCTCGATGAAGTCGGGGGAATCTTCTAAGAGACTGGCGGCCGCAGCCACCTCTGAAATCACTTCGGCCAAGGGTCCCTGCCGACCACCGTACTCTTTGATGCAGAAGTCACAGTCGACGAGTTGAGGGTGCACGTCACGGTGGGCAGGGCAGACGGCCCCGGCCCCCAGGAGGCCGGTCCAGATCCTGTTCAGGGTCTCGACCCCGTGCACTGCCCCCCTGGTCAGGTCGTCCGCGAGTAGAGTCGAGTCCCGATCTGCTCTGGTCCGATCGATGGAGAACTTGGAGAGCTCGTCGTAGGCCCTCGTCGGGCCAGCCGAGAGGTAAAGGCTGACTGAAGCCTGGGTCACACCCAGCATCGAGGAGATCTTGTTCTGTGATCGTCCCCTTGAACGCAGGTGGATTGCTATCAGCTGCCTCATGGCTGGGAGGTAGGTGCCCATCATCAACTCGTCAGGAGGCTGCACGCATAAATGACTTATTTACTGATTTATAACCTTCACCGCTTCCGCTCTGCCGTGCAGTCCCCCGATGTCTCGATGCGAGAGAACGGATCCCCAGGCCGCAGCACCCTTCTTTCGGTCATAGCGGTCTTCTCAGCCCTCGTAGCCTTGGGGACCTTCATGACTATCCCGCTCCCGCCACCGGTTTTCGAGATCATCTGGTCTCCGGTGGTCTTCCTCACCTTGGCTTACTTTACTGATCCCGCTACGTCGTTCAGCGCGACGGCCATGGGCGGCTTTCTGGGGGAGGCGCTCAACGTCGCCTACAAGGCAGGAGGTTCCCCAATCTACCCCTTCGGGATGGTCTGGTCTACGGGGCCGATGGTCCTGTTCGTCTACTGGGCAAGAAAGAGAGGGACGAAGGCCCTCGCCCTGGCGATGACCGCCGCAATCATCTTCGAAACCTTGGGCTTCTTCCTTGCCGATTGGGCGTTCTACGCCTATGGTCTCTTCGGGTATGGGTCACCCAGCGATGCGGTCACCGCCTTCTGGGCCGCGTTCCCGGACGTCCCAACCACCATGTTCCAGCTTGTCTACATCCCGGTCGTGCTATATCTGATCAAGATGTCCGCACCAGCGTTCAAAAGGCTCGGGTTCGGATAGGGGCGGCCTTTGGCCTCAGGGGGCAAGGAGAGCAGAGACTTCATGGAAGAGGTCGTGTATGCCAACCTTGGTTTCCCTTCTAAGAAGCTCCGGGTGGGTCCGGCTAGAGGGTTGGACAACGGCGTGGTCTCCCTTGGGAACGGGAATGTCATGGTTACGACCATCGACCCGGTCTCGGCCATCCCTCGGTTCGGGATGAAGCTTTCAGGGTGGCTGAGCGTGCATCTCATCGCCTCCGATTTCACGTCTTCCGGAGTCGACCCCGAGTTCGCCATATTCAGCTACAACTTTCCCCACGCAATGAACTCCCGCGAAAGGGAGGAGTACATCCGGGCCATCGGTGCCGAGTGCAGGAAGCTCGGAATCGCCATCGCGGCCGGGCACACCGGGACCTACCCGGGAGGAGGCTACACTGTCATCGGCTCTGGCACGATGATCGGGTTCGCAAAGGAGGGGAGCTACCTCACCCCGGCGATGGCCAGGGCAGGGGACCGAATCCTGATGACCAAGCATGCAGCAATCGAGGCGGCGGCGTCCCTGGCGCTCTCCTTCCCGGCGTACGTCGAGCGCAAAATCGGACCAGGCGTCGCTAGACGAGCGAGGTCTCTGATCAATCTGTGCACGACCGTCGACGACGCAAGAACCGCGAGGAGGGCAGGGCTGGGGGCAGAGGGGGTCACGTCGATGCACGACGCCACCGAAGGAGGAGTTCTGGGCGCCCTCGACGAGATGGCGGGAGCGTCCGGGAAGCGGTTCGAGGTCGAAGCCGCAAGGATTCCGGTCTCGAGGGAGGCTGCCGCGGTCTGCAAGGCCTTCGGTATTGACCCGCTGGTCACCATGGGAGAGGGAGCTCTGCTCATTACCTGCAATCCAAGGAAGGTCGACGACGTGACGAAGAAGTTGAAGAGGTCAGAGACAGAGGTGACCGAAATCGGAGTCGTGAAGGTAGGGGAGGGCCTCAAAGTCATGGACGGAGACAGGTCCAGGGGCTTCAGGTCGGGGCAGGATACGTACTGGGCCGCCTATGAGGACGCCGCTCGGCAGGGGTTCAGCTAGAAGGCTATCGCATCATTTGATATAACATGGGACTGGAGCACCGAGCTGCCAGTTGTCCACCTCCGAGAGCGCGGCAAGGGCTCTGAAGTCACTGAAGGAAGAGGAGTGGAGGACCCTCGCAGGGCTCGAGCGATCGACTTCGGGCTCCGGCACCCCTGACCTGGGGAGGATTTCCCGGATGGCCCGTCTCCCCCCTGAACGGGTGAGTTTCGCAGCCGACGCGCTCGAGAAGAAGGGGATGATCATGCGGAGAGGACACGGGTACGTGCTGACCAAGGAAGGGGTGGAAGTGATGGCCCTGAAGGACTATGTGAAGAAGGACCTGATCTTCGCGCTGGGAGCGGTCATCGCCAAGGGGAAGGAGTCGGATGTCTACGAGGCACTTACCGAAGAGGGGACGGCCTACGCCCTGAAGTTCTACAAGATCGGGAGAGTGAGCTTCACCAACATAAGGAAGACGAGGGTGAGAGAATCTGCGGACTTTCGGAGCTGGATGACAGCCAACTACGATGCCGCCAGGAGGGAATATGACGCCCTGAGGAAGCTGCAGGGCCTCTCCCCCGCATTTCCGAAGACAATCGCCTATAGCCGGAGCACCGTACTCTTGGAGGAGCTGTCAGGAGTAAGGCTGTCCAACCGGCCCTACCTGGAGAACCCGGGGTCAGCCCTCCGGACGATAATTGAAGCAATGCAGACCGCGTATCTCCGGGCCAAGCTAGTGAACGCCGACCTCAGCGAATACAACATCCTATCGGATGGGGCCTCGGTCTGGCTCATCGATTGGCCCCAGGCGGTAGAGGCTTCGCACCCGAACAGTCCCGAGCTGCTGATGCACGATGTGAAGGCGGTGGTCGCATTTTTCAGGAGGGCGTATGCCATCGACTTGGACCCGGATGCCGCCTTCGCCTACATCACAGGCAGAGCGAAAGGACTAGAATAGCTCTATCTTCTTCTGCAGTATCAATTCCGTAACCCGGCGTATGTCGCCGAGGGAGTCGTTCATTATCGACTCGATGTCCCCTTCGACTGCGGACATCCTGGAACCGCGCTCCATCACCACTGCGGCGCTGGCTATGAGAGGCTGGTCTATGGGTCTCCCGATTCTGCTGAGGATCCTGACATATGTCTCCCTGACTGTCGGGACCTTCTTCACAATATCCCTGGCGGTGAGGACCGCCAGGGCGTTGAGTATCTTGCCTGTGTGGTTCACGGGGTTCTTCCCTGCCGTCGCCTCCATGGAATACTGCCTCATGGGAGATATGAGCCCGTTGACCCTGTTGCCTCTCCCGGTGTTCCCGTCGTCCCCCATCTCTGCCGATGTGCCGGTGACGGTCAGGTAGAACTCGCCGTGCTTGGGGTTATCGGCCGCATTCAACTTGAAGTTGACATCCAGTCTGGTCTTCGATGCCAGCCTGTCCAACTCCTCCGACACGTCCTCGATGACGCTGGTGTAGTGGCTCGCGTCGGGGACCTTTGAGCTGACCATGGCAGCCGCCACCGTGGTCTCGAGACGCTTTCCCCGCCTCAGCCCCATCACCTTGACGTCCTCTCCGACCTCAGGGTACTTCTTCTTGAAAGCGTGTGAGTTGAGCAGCTTCTCTGCCGACAGGATGAGGGTCTCAGTGGGGGTCAGCGGAGCGTAGCCTACCCCGATCGACGTGTCGTTCGAGACGGGCATGGCCCCCTTCCTCATGAAGACGGCCACCAGGTCGCGTGACCCCTGCTTGATCTTCGTGTCGATGACCATGTGTCTGTCCGGGTCCAGGAAGCGCATGGTCTCCCTGATGAACCCGCGAATCGACTTCCTGGCTATCTCTTCCACAGGGACCCTGACATCCTTCCCTCCGAAGGGGACGGTATCGGTGGCCCTCCCGGCGACCATCAGGTAGATGGGCGAGAGGACCTTCCCACCTCCGAAGCGTGGGTCCGACTTCCCCCCGACCAGGATCCCCTTGTCCACGTTGTGGTGGAGGATCGCCCCGAAGCGGTCCTGGTAGTACCTGCTGAGGCCGAGAGAAACGGCCTCGGATGCTCCGTCGATCAGGCTGTCGGGGTGCCCCTTCCCCTTTCGTTCGACTATTTCGACGTCCAGGTCGGCCACGGCGTGGCCCCTAATCTCCTCTACGTGCAGAGGCCTCCGCACCCGGGAAGCGGACCCCCTCAGAGTCGGTCCTCTATCTTGACGTAGAGGACGTTGTTCCCGCGGATGACGACCTTGCCGTAGTTCGCGACCTTCGAGCCGTTCTCTGTCTCCTCCGCGTCTACGATAATGACGTTCATGTACGGGTCGACGTTGGCCATCTTCCCCTTGTACTCGATCTCGTTCTTGAGCCTCACCGAGACCTGCTTGTTTGTGGCCTTCTGCAGGATGGTGAGCGGTCGCTTTGTCTGCGAAGGAGTCGGCGGATTCACTTCAGAACTTTTCCGCAGGCCGCCTCCTCACAGTTAAAAAGACATCGGTAGTGAAAGCGAGTGCATCGGGGGTCCGGGGACAAGACGTCAGGCTCGCTGGAGACTGCGGACGGGGCGATCAGGCGGCTCGCTTCCTTCCCGACCTTCGTCACAGGCTCGAAGAACCTGGACGCCCTCCTTGGGGGAGGGTGCAGGGCGGGGACCATCACTCTGCTGTACGGGCGCAGCAACAGCGGGAAGACCCAGATCGCGATGCAGTCGGCCATGCGCTGCGCCCAGGCAGGGAGGAGGGCCCTGTTCATCGACACCGAGGGCTCGTTCAGGCCCGAGAGGGTGGAGGAGATGGCCAAGGCGAGAGGGCTGGAGCCCGACGGGATCCTCAACAGAATCGTCTATGTCAGGTCTGACTCCGCCCCGGAACAGATGGAGACCATCAGGATGATGCAGACCAGGGGGGCGACGGCATCGGCGGCCTTCGTGGTGGTTGACACCCTGACCCGGAACTTCTCACTCGAGTTCCCGGGGAGGTCGAACCTGTCGAGCAGGCAGGCGGCCCTGAACGTCCACCTTAGCGAGATGGCGCGGGACGCCTATCTCAACGGGAGAGCGTATCTCCTCACGAACAGGGTGACCTTCGGAGACCAGCAGGACGTCGGGATAGGAGGCAGGACCGTGGACCAGCTCGTCCAGACGACGGTCCTGCTCGAGAGGGAGGGAGGGAAGGTGAGGGCCTCCGTCGTCGGTTCCGGAAGGCATGCGGTGGCCGAGGTAGGCGCTGCAGGCGTCGACTGAAAGTGACCGATTGTTGAACTATTTTGAGCCTCGGAGTTGAACAATGTTAAATATCGTCTCTTGGGCGTGCTCACGAGCAAAGTCGTGCAGGCCAGCATCGCATCCATACTCGACTCACTGAAGAGGTCAGACCTCGAGGAGGCCAAGCGCAAGATCCAGGCGCTGACCCCCGAAGTGAGGTCTGAAAGGGAGAAGGGAGGGCTCTTCGCTGCGACAGGAATCTATGCGAGCATGTCGAAGGCGAAGGAGGGGACGATGCAGACCTGGGACACGGGCAGAATCGAAAGGGCGGCGAAGTCCATCAGTGCCAGCCAGATGGCGGACGAATTCGACGCGGGGTACGCCGAGACCCTGGTGAACTACTCGAAGCTCATATCGAGTAGCCAACAGTCTGCAGCGTGAAGAAGAGCATCCAGGTGAACAGGAAGGTCATCACGTAGCCACCTACGCCGGTGCTGTACACCTTCCCCTGTTGCTCCCTCGGGATTCCTCGATACCAGGTGAAAAGCGCAGCGTAGTAGGTCAGAAGGTACACTCCGATGCCTATGGTGAGTCCGATGGTCCAGTCCGTCCCGGCCGAGTTCTGAAGGACCTGGGTGAGCACCCCTGCGAGCACGGCGGAGCCTATCCTGGTCCAGTATAGCTTATCAAACGCAAGCGACGGCAGAGGCTTCATGGCCGAGCTGTCGGGCTTCGAAGTCTTGGGGCTGCTCAATGAAGTAGGAGCGGCGCTTCGAGGCACGTATATTAACAATATTCACAGGCTCGGGGGGTCTCAGCTTTTCCGTTTCAGGAAGCCTGAGGCGGAAGACCTCTGGCTGGTCGTCTCTCCGAAGCGGGGCGTCTGGCTCTCCAGGAGCGTGAAAGAGAGGACCGAGACCACCGAGTTCACCACCCAGCTCAGGTCTGAGCTCGAGAGGTCAAGGTTCGTCGGCGCGAGCCAGGTCGGCCTTGATCGGATCTTTGAGCTGGAGTTCGAGGGCAAGGAGAAGCGCACGCTGATCGTCGAGCTGATGCCGCCCGGGAACGTGGTGGTTACCGATGCAGCCGGGGGAATCCGGACCGCGCTGCATGAGGTGCGGACCCCGGCCAGGAGGGTGACGAAGGGTTCAGTCTACAGGCCCCCGGCCCAGACACGTCTGAGCCCAGCCGGGCTCCGAGAAGAAGACGTAGCCGCGATGCTGAAGGAGGAGAAGACGGCCGGGAGCGCAATCGGCAGACACGTTGCCCTCCCCCGCAAGTACGTGTCCGAGTGTCTCGCGCGGCTGAGACTCACCGATGGCTCCCCCTCTTCCGACCTCGAGGGCAGAGGGTCGGAGGTCGTCCGGACCCTCACGGAGATGGTGAAGGAGGCCCGGGAGCGACCGAGGCCATGCATCTGCGAGACCCCGAGGGGGGACGAGATCTTCGTCTTCCCGCCGACGGGGCTGAACGTGAAGGACTCGGCCGAGACCCTTTCTGAGCTCTGCGACCGGCTCTTCCTGCAGGAAGCCCAGGCAGAACCGGTGGCGGAGTCGCCCCAGGAGACGAGGCGGAAGGAGATGGAGGTGACCATATCGAGACTGAGGGCGGAATCTTCGTCGCGACTGGCGGAAGCGTCGAAGCTGAGGGCCGCCGCCGCCAGGGCTCGTTCGTCCACCATCGAGGAGGCGACCCGCATCCTCCGGGACTCCGGGGTGAGGTCTTCGAGGGAGCCTGGTTCTCCGGCGTCGGTCTCGTCTCTGCTGTTCGATCAGGCGAAGAAGCTCGAGCTGAAATCCGCCGAGGCTGTCGAAGCAGCGGACAAACTGGAGAAGAAGGTCCCCAGGGCCCGCCCCAGAGGGCCTAGGCAGACGAGGCCCCTTTCGGTTCGGAAGCAGGAATGGTACGAGAGGTTCAGATGGTTCTTCACGAGCCGTGGAAAACTCGCAGTGGGCGGAAGGGACGCCCAGACGAACTCCACGCTCATCAGCAGGCACCTGGAGGATGCCGACACGGTCTATCACGCGGACCTCTTCGGCTCCCCGTTCTTCATCCTGAAGGGGGGGAGGGAGCAGGAGGACGAGGAGGTCAGGCAGGTCGCCCAGGCGACGGTGGCGTTCAGCAGCGCATGGAAGACCGGGCTCGGGTCTGCAGACGCCTACTGGGTGCGGCCGGAGCAGGTCAGGACCGCTGCCCCTAGCGGCGAGTATCTGCAGAGGGGGAGCTTCGCAATCACAGGCAAGAAGAACTTCGTGCCGAAGATCCTCGTCGAAATCGCCATCGGTGTCGACGGGGAGGGGAGGGCCGTCGCAGGACCGGAGGACGCCATACGAGGACGGGCATCCCCATACCTGGTCCTGCGGCCCCAGAGGGAGAAAGGGTCCGACACGGCCAAGCGGGTCCTCAGGGACCTCACCGGCACTGGCTCGGGCCCCCGGCCGACCCTCGACGAAGTGCTGCGCACGCTTCCGACGGGGGGAGGGAAGGTCGCGCGCCGCAGCGAGGACCGGACCGCGCCGGGCCCCTGACCTATGTCAGGCACTCGGCGACTATCTCAGCCACGTCCTTCACTTCCATCCCCGTGTTCATGACCCTGGTCGTGTCGTCCAGCATGGAGAGGCAGAAGGGGCACTCCGTCGCTATCTCCTTGGCCCCGGTCTTCCTGGCCTCCTCGGTCCGGATCCCGGCGATGGAGCGCTGCTGGGGGACCTTGTACCAGTAGTTTGACCCGCCCGCGCCGCAGCAGAACGTCTTCTCCTTCCTCCTTCCCATCTCCCTGACTTCCGAGACAGAGGCACGGAGCATCTCCCTGGGCTCGTCAAACACGTTGTTGTACCGGGTGGCGTAGCAGGCGTCGTGGAGGGTCGCGGAGACGTTCCGGATCCTGTCGGGCGGGACCTTCACCCGCCCCTCTCGGATAAGGTCCGAGATTAGCTGGGTGTGGTACACCACCTCGTATTTTCCTCCGAACTGGGGGTACTCGTTCTTGAGGGCGTTGAAGCAGTGGGGGCAGGTCGCGATGATCTTCTTCACTCCGTAGGAGTTGAGCTTCTCGATGTTCTGGAAGGCGAGCTCCTGGTACCTTCCCTCTTCGCCGAGCCTGCGGGCCGGGTCTCCGACGCACATCTCCTCGGAGCCGAGGATGGCGAACGACGCCCCAGCCTGCTTCAGTATCTTCGCGAGAGCCCTGGCGATCCGCTGGGCCCTCTGGTCGAAAGACGAGATGCACCCGACCCAGTACAGGTACTCGGCCCTGGGGTTCGTCGCCAGGGTGTCGATCCCCAGGCCCTGGGCCCAGTCCCCCCTCGTCTCATTCCTGAAACCGTAGGGGTTGTGGGTCTGGCCGAGGTTTTCAAGTATCGCAGTCTTCTCCTTGTCCAGCTTCCCCTTGGCGACCAGGTCCCGCCTCAGCTCGTAGATCACGTCGAGGTGCTTCACGCTGACGGGGCAGCTGGCCACGCAGGCTCCGCAGCTGGTGCAAGACCAGAGCTCGTCATCCCCCACGGTCGTGAAAGGGTCGGCCTCTCCGTCCTGAGGTCCCTTCGCGAGGAGGCTGACCTTCCTCACCAGGACCCGAGGAGAGAGAGGGCGCCCGGCCGCTGTGGCCGGACAGGCTGCTTCGCACGCCCCGATCTCGACGCAGGAGTCGAAGGAAAGGCGCTCGTGGGAGTTGAACTCGGAGATCTTCCCCACCCCCACGCTGACCTGCGAGGGGTCCACCTTTCCTGCCATCACGTCCCCGAGGTTGAAGGGGGTCTTCAGCGCCGCAAGAGGCCGGTCGAAGTTCGCCACCAGGTTGGCGCTCGGCCTGCTGTAGTAGACCGCCACCAGAAGATTCCTGGCCACCCCCACAGACTCCCCCACCGGGGCCAGAGAAGGGAACCAGAGGAGGACGAGCTCGGAGCAGGTGAGCGCGACAGCCACCATGAGAACGACCTGGAGAAGGGTGGAGGCGGAGGTGAAAGACCCCGCCGACTTCAGGTACCTCTCTTCCCTCTTGCTGCGGACGTACACCTGCACCCGCCAGACGAAGGCAGCCACGAGTCCGATGATGAGGGGGACCGAGACCACCAAGAAGAGGACCATCAACGGGACGAGGTAGCCCATGACCGGGTCGAGGACCGCGTTGGCGATTGACACCCCTATCCCCAGCGCAATGGAGAGGTGCATCAGGAAGACGGAGTCACCTGACATCAGCCGGCGGGTCTCGTCCTTCGCGAGCCCGAGGAGCCGCCCCGGCGCGAGGCTCACGCCGATCCTGCGCGCCTGACTGAGTATCGCGTACCCGAATACCACTACGCTTGCCAGGCTGGTCAGGTAGACGGCCAGGTACCCGAGGTCGAGCCCTGCCATGTTTCACGAGCGCATTTTCGCGGGCTTAAAGCCTGTTCCCCGAGACGAGGTCTGCCTAGTGTCTGGCAGCCAGCGCCCGCTTGATAGCCGGGACGAGCTGGTACAGGTCTCCGACGATGCCGTAGTCCGAGGCCTGGAATATGGGGGCGTCCTTGTCGGTGTTGATGGCGGCCACCACCTTGGAGTCCTTCATCCCGGCGGTGTGCTGGAGCTGCCCCGAGATGCCGATCGCCAGGTAGAGGTCCGGCTTCACGGTGATGCCGGTGAGCCCGATGTGGTGTTCCTCCGGGAGCCACCCGAGGTCCGAGGAGAGGGGCCTAGAGCACCCGAGCGCTCCGTGCATGCCCTCCGCCAGGTCTTCGAGCATCGGAAGGTCCTCCTTCTTCTTCACCCCCCTTCCTGCCGAGACTATCACCTTGGCAGACTTCAGGTCGACCGCTCCCACCGCCTTCTTGTCCCTCCGGACGACCCTGACGAGCCCCTGGACCGCGCCGACGTCGACCTCCGACTCACCCTGCGGGGACGAGTCGGTCGCAGGATAGTAACCGACCTTGATGGTCGCGACCGCCGGGAGGACGCATTCGACCTTGGCAACGACCTTCCCCGCGAAGGCATTCCGCTCGCCGGCGAGGGTCTTGCCGTCGGATGCGACCTTGGTCACCTCGGAAAGGCAGCCGACGTTCAGCTTGGCCGCGAGCCTTGACGCCACCTCTCTCCCGTCCCTCGTCGCACCAATCAGAATCGCCGCGGGGTGCTTCTCCTTGGCCGCCCTTGCGATCGCTTCGGCAGCGACTTCGGGAGAAGACTCGGTGCCTCCCGGGCCCCTGAGGAGGAGCTTCGTCCCCGGTGCCTTGACCCCGCCCCGGCTTGCCCCGACCTCTACGACCACGGCCTGGAAGGAGCTCCCCTTGGCGACCTCCGCGGCCGCGGACGCGACCTCGTTGGAGACCGCCTCGCTCTCCGAGTAGGCCCAGACTTCAGGACTCACTTCGAGAGCACCCCCTCCTTCGTAAGGGCGTCGACGAGTTTCGCTGCAGCCTCGTCAGGGCTCCCGTCTATCATCACGTGCTTTCTGGCCGACTGCTGGGCCGACATGGTCGCAGTCGCAGCCTGCTTGTACGCACCAACGGGAGACAACTGGTCCCCGTTGAGCTCCTCGATGGGCTTCTTCCCTGCCTGCATTATCTGGATGAGCGTCGGGTACCTCGGCTCGTTGATCTCGCTCACGACGGAGGCGACCAGGGGGAGCGGTGCCTCCACGACTTCGACGCTGTCCTCCAGCGAGCGTTCGACCCTGGCAATCTGACCGTTCACTTCGATCTTGCGCGCGTAGCTCACGAAGGCGGCCCCCGTCATCTCGCCCAGCATCGGCGGGACCTGGCCGCTGTAGGTGTCAGACGACCCCTCGGAGCAGAGCACGACGTCGAAGGGACCCGATTTCTTGATCGCCGCCGACAGCATGCCGGCGGTGCGCATGGTGTCGACGGCAGTCGGGTCGCCCCTCACGAGGACCCCTTTGTCGACGCCCATGGCGAGCGCCTCCTTCATGGTCTTCTTCGAGTCGGGAGGGCCGACCGTGAACACGACCACCTCCCCCTGGTGGGCCGCCTTCAGCCTGAGCCCCTCTTCCACTGCGTTCTTGTCGAAGGTGCTGATTCTGGTCACGGCCCCCGTCAGGACAGGCCTCCCGCCGGAGTCGATCTTGAGCTCCGTCTCGTCGATGGCGTTCTTGACGCAGACAGCGATCTTCATGATGACCGGGTCAGCTCCCGCCTGGCTATTAGCATTCGAAGGACCTCGGACGTCCCTTCCCCGATGGTGAGCAGCCGGGCGTCGCGCCAGTGCCTGTGCAGGTCGTCTGTCGTGTAGCCGTAGCCGCCGTGTATCTGGATCGCGCTGTCGCACACGTCGAGCGACGTTTCTGTGGCGAAGACCTTGGCCTGGGAAGCCTCGGACGAGTAGTCGTGCCCCAGATCCTTGAGCTTCGCGGCGTAGAGGTAGAGGAGCCGTCCTGCGCTTATCCCCGACTTCATGTCCGCGATCTTCTCTCTGATGAGCTGGAACTCGGAGATCGACCTGCCGAAGGCCCTCCTCTGCCTGGCGTAGGCCAGCGCCTTCCCGTAGGCGAGCTGGGAGATGCCCACGTTGAGGGCGGCCACCACGATCCTCGCGCCGTGGAGCATCTCCTTCGCGTAGTCTGCCCCCCTCCCTTCCTCCCCCACGAGGTTCTCCTCGGGGACCCGGCAGTCGGCGAAGATGACCTCCCGGGTCTTCGACCCCCTCATCCCCAGCTTCTCGAGCTCCTCCCCGAACCTGACCCCCTTGTTGGGGGCGTCGACCAGGAACGCCGAGGCCCCCTTCTTCGTCTTTGCGAACACGAAGTAGACGTCAGCCTCCCCCGCATTCGTGACGAACATCTTGGAACCGTTGATCATGAACTCCCCGGCCTTCTTCTCCGCGGTGGTGGCCATCGTCCCGCTGTCCGACCCCGAAGCGGGCTCGGTGAGAGCGAAGGACGCGAGCTTCTTCCCGGTGATGATCCCCTCGAGGTACGCCTCCTTCTGGGCTTCGTTCCCGTAGCGGAGCACCCCTTCCGCCACCGCGTTGTGGATCTCGACGCTCAGGGCTATCGACGCGTCCGCCGTCCCCAGGAGTTCGACCGCCGTTGCATAGACTGTGAAGGGGAGCCCCAGCCCCCCGTACCTGGCCGGGAAGGGGATCTGGCTCATCCCCTGCTCGAAGAGGGCCTTCCTCGGACCCTTTATCGAGACTGCACCCCTGTCGAGCTTCGGCGAGACCGGGAGTATCTGCTTCTCCATGAACCCGCCGAGGGACGAGAGGAGCTCGGAGTACTCCTGGTGGCGGGCCGGCTCGAACATCTCCATGAGGCGCCGGTGCTCGGGGGTGTAGATCGCCAAGATGAGATGCGAGCATCGCCGCCCTCCGCGGGGATTTAATCGTTCTTTCGCCTTCCGATGCGAACCGCTAAATGTGAACCCGCGCAGCCAGGCCCCGTGGAGCTTGCAGAGCGCCTCGCGCGATACGCCCTGTCGCTGAGGTATCCGGAGCTCGACGCGAAGACCGTCAGGGAGACCAAGGGGAGGATCATCGACGCCCTGGGGTGCGCCGTCGGCGCCTTCGACGAGCCGCCGGTCGCCATGGCGAGGAAGGCCGTCTCGAACCTGGGCCACGCCAGGGGAGCCACGATCATCGGGACCGGGTCCGCCACATCCCCAGACCTGGCCACCTTCGTGAACGGGCTCATGGTGAGGTACTTCGACTACAACGACACCTACCTCTCGAAGGAGCCCGCGCACCCGAGCGACAACCTCGCGCCCTGTTTCGCCGTCGGGGAGGCAGAGGACTCGGGCGGGAAGGACGTCATGGCGGCCGCCGTGGCGGCCTATGAAGTCCAGTGCAGGCTCTGCGACGCGGCCGACATCAGGCACAGGGGGTGGGACCACGTCAACTACGGCCTGGTCTCGGCTCCGCTGGCTGCCTCCAGGCTAATGGGGCTGGGGGTCCGCGAGGCCACCCACTCCGTGAACATCGCGCTCAACGCCCACATAGCGATGCGGCAGGTCCGCGCCGGGGAGCTCTCCATGTGGAAGGGGGCGTCCTTCGCCAACGCGGCCCGCAACGGGGTCTTCGCCGCGACCCTGGCGAGGGAAGGGATGACCGGCCCCGCCCCGATCTTCGAGGGAGAGATGGGGTTCTTCCGGCAGGTCTCGGGACCCTTCGAGCTTGACGTGGAAGCCTTCGGGAGGAGCGGAGGCTACAAGATCGACGAGACCTACGTCAAGTACTGGCCCGCCGAGTACCACGCCCAGACCGCCATCTGGGCAGCCCTCGAACTGCGGAAGAAGATCACAAGACCGGGGGAGGTGGAGTCAGTCATGGTCGAGACGCACGAGGCAGGTTACACCATCCTTGGAAAGGACAGGGAGAAGTGGGACCCGAAGACGAAGGAGACCGCCGACCACAGCCTCCCCTACATCGTCGCCATGGCCCTGCTGAAGGGGACTGTCGACAACTCGACCTACTCGGACAGGAACCTGTCGAACCCCAGGAACCTGGACTTCGTGAGGAGGGTGAAAGTCACAGAGGACCCCTTGCTCACCGCCATGTACCCGGCGAAGGGGATGCCGAACCGGGTGAAGGTCAAGATGACAGACGGGAGAGAAATCAGCGCCCAGGTGGATGTCCCGCGCGGGCACCCGCTCAACCCCATGTCCACCGAGGAGATCGAGAAGAAGTTCATTGCGCTCACCTCGGCCCGGCTCGGTGAGAGGAAGGCGAAAGGCGCGCTGCGGCGCCTGTGGAGGCTGGACGAAGAGAAGGACCTGTCCGAGCTGCTGAGCCTCCTCAGAGTAAGCCGGGGTTCTAAGGCTTAAAGCGAATACGGCAGCAGGGAGGAACAATGAGGCTCGCTCTTGGATTCAATCCGGTGCTCAGCATCAGCGACGCGGTCAGGCTGGCGTCGAAGGCAGAGGGGCTCGGCTACGACTCGGTCTGGATCCACGAGAGCCTGTACCAGCGCGACGTGGTCACCTATATTTCGGCCATGGCCGCCAGGACAAGCAGGATCCGCCTCGGCTCCGGAGTCATCAACACCTTCACCAGGCACCCCGTCACCGCGGCGACCACCTTCGCGACACTCTCCGAAGCTTCCGGAGGAAGGGTGACGCTGGGCATCGGGCTCGGGAGCTTCCCCACAATCCCCTTGATCGGGCACCAGATCTTCCCGGTCGAGAAGACCCAGCCTCTCCACCGCATCAAGGAGTATGTCCAGGTCGTCAAGATGGTCTGGGAAGGCGAGAGGGTGGACTTCGAGGGGGAGTTCTTCAAGGTCCACAATCTGACGCTGGGGTTCAGGGTCGACGCGAGGGTCCCCATCTTCATCGCGTCCCTCTCCCCCAGGACGCAGGCGTTTGCGGCCACCGTAGCGGACGGGGTCATCCTCTCGCCGGCGCTGAACACGGCCAAGGGGACGGAGAGCATGGTGGAGAACGTCAAGAAGGGAGAGGCGAGCGGCGCCAGGAGCGTCGAAAGAGCATCATACATGCTGACGTCCCTCGACTCCGACCGCGCGAAGGCAGCCCGGGCGGTCAGGGAGTACTACTTCTTCGCCTATCAGCTGTCCGAGGTCGTCCGGCCCGAGGTCCTTGCACCCTACGGAGTCACGGAGGAGAGACTGAACCCCATGAAAGAAGCGTGGAAGAAGGGGGATGTCCCCGAAGCACAGAGGCTCATCCCGGACGAGGCGATAGAGGCCCTCACGATCACAGGGGACGGGGACCACGCCCAGGTGAGGCTGAAGGAATACGCCAAAGCTGGAGTCACCCTCCCCATCGCAATGCCCATCGGCAACCTCGACTACGCGATGTCAGAGCTGCAGCGCTAGGGGCACCCGGCTAGAACGGGAGCGTCACCGGGAAGAAGACCGCCACCAGGAGAGAGGCCATGTACAGCAGGGCGAACTTGAACGCCAGGGCTGCTGTCCGCGGGTCGGAGTCGTCGGGGATGGACGGTCCGAACATCTTCGCGAGGCTCCGGGCCTCGGGGACCGTAAGGAACACGGCGAAAGACCAGATCGGGAGGAGCTGAGCCAGCATCCCGACCACCACCAGGGCGTACGCAGTCCAGAGGAGAGCGACGTAGAGCCTCACCGCCTTCGGGGCCCCGAGGGCCACGGCGAGGGTCCTGTTGTCCACTGAGCCGTCGTAGGCGATGTCCCTGATGTTGTTGGCAAGCAGCACCAGTCCGACGAAGATGCCGATGGGGATTGCGGCAACGACCGGGGAGAGCGAGTATCCGCCTGTCTCTGTCATGTAGGACCCCAGAGGGATGAGCACCCCCCACATGACGAAGACGGTAGCTTCGCCCAGGGCCCTGGCCTTCAGGACCACCGGGTCTGCGGTGTAGAGCACGCTCCCAGCAATCCCAGCGACGACGATGAGAAGGATCGAAAGGGTGCTCAAGAATGCTAGGTACACCCCCGCCAGCATTGTCACCGCGTAGAGGCCGAGAGAGAGTCCCAGGATCGAGCTCAGCCGGGTCTGACCGAAGGCGGCGGGGTGCAGCCTGTACTTCGTGGTCGGTGCCCCTTCGCGGTCGACTCCGTGCCGGACATCGAAGAAGTCGTTCAGCACGTTGGTGGCCGCGTGGAAGGCAACCATCCCGCCGAGGGTCAGCAGATACACGGGAGGGCTGAACTTCCCGGTGAGCGCAGCCATCAGCGTCCCCATGGTGACCGCCGAGAAGGTCATCGTAAAGGACCAGGGCCTGGTCGACAGGAAGGCGGTCTTCGGGTCCATGGCCGGGCACCATGACCCCATGTGGTTTTAACGATAGCAGTCCGCTTCCGCAGGGCTTATCCCGACTCGGTTCCCCCCATGGAGTGTTGGGGACCCCCAGGCTGATCCCGGGGCTTGCGCTCGTGGTCGCATCGATGGTCGTCCTGTTCGTGGTCCCCCCGGGGGACTTCGCGGCTGCCACCTTGTTCTCCACCAGCTGCATGATGGCCGCGGCCTGGTACGCCGGGGGGCTGAGGCTCTCGCGGAGGGTCCGGCCGATTTCGGTCGGAGTCGGGGTGGCGGCCGGGGCCCTGCTCTATCTGGTCTATTTCGCCGGGGGAGCGGCGATCGACGCGTTCCACCCGCTGGGGGTTACCTCGGCGTCGGAGTCGGCGATATACGCCCTGATCGCTTCCCCCTCCAACCCCGTCTACCTCCAGGCTGCGGTGCTGCTCTTCGACTCGGCAGGGTACGAGTCGTTCTTCCGGGGCGTGCTGCAGGCGCGGCTGCAGCCCCGGTTCGGGGCCTACTCGGCGCCGGCCGTAGCCCTCCTCGACGCCGCGGTGCACGTCGTCACCCTGAACCCCGTCTGGATCGGGGGGACCTTCGTCTCGGACCTGTTCTGGGGGCTCGCCTATCAGTACGGGAAGGGGACCCAGGCGAGCTTCACGAGCCACATCCTCTGGGACCTGGCCATCTTCATCATCAGGCCCGTGACCTAGGCGTAGGCAACTTTTCTTATAGCCGGAGGGAGCCCGTGGCGCATACATGCCCATGGGGAAGCTGCTCTGGGTACCTGAGCCGGCCTTCGCCCGGAAGACCAACATCGCGGCCTACATGAAGTGGCTCGAGAAGAGAGGGCAGAAGTTCTCAGGCTACGGCGACCTCTGGACCTGGTCTGTGGACGACCTCGAAGGGTTCTGGGGCTCCGTCTGGAAGTACTTCGACGTGGCCGAGGCCGACTACCCGGTACTGGCAGAGAGGCGGATGCCCGGGGCGCGCTGGTTCGAAGGGTCCGAGCTCAACTTCGCGGAATACGTCTTCCGCAAGGGCCGCGCGGGGGGAGCACTGATATCGAAGAGCGAAAGGAAGCAGCCCCGGACAGTCACCTGGCAGGAGCTCGAAAAGAGGACGGCCGCCCTCGCTGCCGACCTGAAGGAGAAGGGGGTGGAGCCCGGCGACAGGGTCGCGGGGTACCTTCCGAACTCCCCGGAGGCTGTGACCGCCTTCCTCGCCTGCGCCAGCATCGGTGCCATCTGGTCCTGCTGTTCTCCGGACTTCGGAGCTCCGGCGGTCATCGACAGGTTCAGCCAGATCGGACCGAAGGTGCTCGTCGCGGCCGACGGGTACAGCTACGGCGGGAAGTGGTTTGACAGGAGAGGCGAACTGAACTCGATCGTGAAGGCGCTCCCGACGCTGGGGAGGACGATACACGTCCGGGGGGCCGAGGGCGCCGCCATTGCAGGGGCGGATTCGTGGGAGGACGCAGTTTCAGGAAAGGCGAACCCCGAGTACGAGTCCCTCCCTTTCGACCATCCGCTCTGGATACTGTATTCGTCAGGGACCACCGGGCTCCCGAAGCCCATCGTCCACGGCCACGGGGGGATCCTCGTCCAGCTTCTGAAGGAGGTCGGGTTCCACACGGACATCAGGGGCGGGGACCGGTTCTTCTGGTTCACCACGACCGGTTGGATGATGTGGAACTATATGGTCGGGGGGCTCCTCCACGGAGCGACCATGGTGCTGTACAGCGGGAGCCCCTCGTTTCCTGACCTCGATTCTCTTTGGGAGCTGGCTGAAAGAACACAGACCACGTTCATGGGGGGGAGCGCTTCGTATTTCGAGTCGTGCCTGAAGGCCGGCCTCGAGCCGAAGTCTTCGCACTCGCTCTCGAAGCTGCGCGGGATCGGCTCGACCGGCTCCCCCCTGTCCACGGACTCCTTCGAGTGGGTGTATTCGGCAGTGAAGGAAGACGTCTGGCTGGCGTCCGTGAGCGGCGGGACCGACGTATGCTCCCCCTTCGTCGGCGGCTGCCCCATACTCCCGGTGCACTCAGGGGAGATCCAGTGCAGGTCCCTCGGGTCGAAGGTCCAAGCATTCGACGAGGCAGGGAACCCGGTCGTCGGCCAGGTGGGGGAACTCGTCCTCACCGAGCCGATTCCGAGCATGCCCCTCTACCTCTGGGGAGACAAGGACGGGAGCAGGTACAAGGAGAGCTACTTCAGCGTCTACCCGGGAGTGTGGAGGCACGGGGACTGGATCGAGATAACGAAGAGGGGGTCGTGCGTCATCTACGGACGTTCCGACGCCACCATAAAGCGAATGGGGGTCAGAATCGGGACCAGTGAGATCTACAGGGCAGTCGAGTCGCTGCCGGAGGTGGCTGACTCCATGGCCGTGGAGGTGGAGGGGCCCGCAGGGGAGGGTCAGATGGTGCTCTTCGTGGCGACAGCCCAGGGGGAGATGATCGGCAAGGACCTCGAGGAGCGCATACGCGCCAAGATCAGGGCGGACATCTCCCCGCGATACGTGCCAGACATGATCGTCCAGGCGCCTAAGATCCCCAGGACCCTGAACGGGAAGAAGATGGAGGTCCCCGTCAAGAAGGTGCTGCTCGGCGGAGACCCGTCGAAGGTCCTGAACCTCGGCGCGGTGTCGGACCCCGCCTCTCTGGACTTTTTCATCCAGCTGGCCCGGTCGGGCTCCGTCGGCGGCAGGAAGCTAGGCCGCCCAGACGTCGGGGCCGCAGCGGAAGGAAATTAATACCGGCAAAATCGCGGTCGGTGCCGTGCCCGCGCAGAGGAAGGTCTACGCGATTTCTGGCGGGGTGACGAAGTTTGCAAAAGCCCACCCTGACATGGACTTCCGTCTGATGGTCAAACGCGCCTACGACTACGCCATGAAGGACGTCCCCAACCTGAGGCCCGAGGAGATCGAAAGCAGCAGGATATCGTACTTCTCCGACCACTTCGCCAGGCAGCTGAAGGCCGCCTCGATGGTCCAGGACTTCCTGGGGCTCAACCCGAGGGACTCGCGGAGGATAGAATGGGGCGGGGCCACGGGGGGCCAGGCCATCCAGGCAGGGTGGGAGACGGTCGCGAGCGGCAGGAACGACGTCTGCCTGGTCGCTGGTTTCGAGACGATGTCTCACGTCCAGACCTGGAAGGGGAACGAGTTCATCGCCCTGGCATCCGACACCAACTTCGACTACCCGGTGGGGGGCTTCTACACCGGGTACTATGCCCTCATGGTGCAGAGGCACATCTACGAGTATCTTAGGAAGAGGAAGTTCGCAGACATCAAGGACGAGAAGAAGGCGCAGCGTGCCGCCACCGATGAAGCGAAGAGGGTGATGGCCATGGTGTCGGTGAAGAACCACGTCAACGCCCTTTACAACCCGTATTCGCAATATCCGGAGAAGCTCACGATGAAGGCCGCCCTGGGGAGGGAGATGGTCTCCTTCCCGCTCAGCAGGCCCTTCATCTGTACCATGAGCGACGGGGCCGCGGTGATGCTTCTCGCGTCCGAAGATGCGGCTTTCAAGTATACAGACCATCCGGTCCTCATAAAGGGGGTCGGGTGCGGGACCGACACCATGCGGCTGGCCGACAGGCCCCACGGCAAGGTCCCCCTCTTCCCCTGGGAGACGGCCGAATACTATTCCGACCTGGAGTACCCCGGTGTGCACTCGTTCAGGGCAGGGAGGACTGCCGCCCTGGAGGCGTACAAGAACGCAGGGATCACCAACCCAATGGAAGAGCTGGACTTCGTCGAGCTGCACGACGCCTACGCCAGCTCGGAGATCCAGACCTACGAGGACATCGGCCTCTGCAGGTACGGCGAAGGGTACGACTTCGTCGACAGGGGGTCCCCGTTCCTTGACAACGTCGAGTACGGGCTGGACCTCCCGAACAGGGGGGCCATGCCTGTGAACCCGTCCGGAGGGCTGATCGCCTGCGGCCACCCGGTCGGAGCGACCGGGATCATGCAGGGAGTCTTTGCCATGTGGCAGCTCCAGGGGACCGTGGGGAAGCACTTCGGAAACGACAGGCTCCAGATCAAGGACGCGAAGCGAGGCCTGATCCATTCGCACGCCGGGACCGGGAGCTCCGTCACCGTGACCATAATGGAGAGGCCCTAGGATGCCGGGCCCCAAGAAGTTCGGAAAGTTCAGGGACGTAATGAAGGAGGTGGAGAGGAGGGGGGCGGCCGTCTACAAGAACCCGGTGGGGACCCAGGACCTCGTCATCCTCTCCCCGTACAACATACGGTACATCCACAGCTACGCCGAAGACTCGCCCTTCTTTCTCGCCCTGGCCAGGGGGAAGCTCCTGGGGAGCGAATGCACCAGCTGCCACTACAAATACGCGACGCCGAGGAGCCACTGCATGAACTGCGGCCACGAGACGGAGTGGTTCGACCTCCCCCTCGAAGGGAGGGTCCACTCCTGGACCACCTGCTACTTCGGGAGCGAGGAGTTCCTGGACGAGACCCCGTTCAACCTCGCCCTGGTGGAGTTCGAAGGGGTAGACACGCTGCTCCTGTCCAGGCTGACGGGGATCAAGGAGTCGGACATCTACATCGGGATGAAGGTGAATGCCGAGTTCAGGAAGAAGCCCCGGTATCTCATCTCCGACGTGCACTTCGTCCCGGCCGAGAAGCCCCGCAGGTAGCGGGCAAGGGACTCCCTAGACCGGAGTCAGCCACTTCAGGTACCGCTTGACCTTCCCGTGCGTCGTCAGGTCGTAGAGCTTCGCGATCTTGTCGGTGACTGGGGTTCCGTCGTATCCTATCTTCCTTCCGTCAATCTCCCTCACCTTCGCGATGCCGGCCGCGGTCCCGCTGAAGAACACCTCGTTGGAAGTGTAGAGCTCCTCTCTGGTGCAGTCGTTCCGGTAGAATGTGATGTTGTTGTCGCGGGCGAACTGGATGACCGTGTCCCTGGTGATCCCTCTCAGGATCCCGGAGCTCGCCGGAGGGGTGCTGAGGACGCCGTCCCTCACCCTGAAGATGTTCTCGCCTGGACCTTCGGCGACCACCCCGTGGGTGTTGAGGAGGATCGCTTCGTCGTACCCAGCGGTGATCGCAGCCATCTTGGCGAGGGCCGAATTGGCGTAGTTGGCAGCGCACTTGGCCTGCACCGGCATCGCGCGCGAGTCGATCCTGGTCCAGCTTGAGATGGTGGCCCTGACCCCTTTCTTTGTGGTGTCGCCGAGGTATGCCCCCCACTCCCAGGAGCCGATGGCCACGGAGATCTTGCTGGTGAGCGGGCTGAGCCCCATCTCCCCGTAGCCTGTGAAGGCGATGGGCCGGATGTAGCACTCCTTCGCGGGGTTGTTCCGCACGAGGTCGATGCACGCCGCCCTGAGCTCCTTGGCAGAGTAGCCCAGGTCCATCCTGTAGATCTTGGCGCTGTTCAGGAAGCGCTCGATGTGCTCGTCGAGCCTGAAGATCGCGGTCCCCTTCGGGGTCTGGAACGCCCTTATCCCTTCGAAGATCGCCATGCCGTAGTGAAGCCCGTGAGTCAGGACGTGTATTTTCGCGTCGTCCCAGGGGACCAGCTTCCCGTCCATCCAGATTTTCTCTTGCGGCTTCATTGGCCCGGCCCGAAGATACATTCTATTTAGGGAAAGCGCCTAAAGCCGCCGAGCCGTTTAAAATCGTGGATTGTCGAAGGGAGCGACCGTGCAGCACCCCGTAATCGTTTCAGCCTGCAGGACCCCCATCGGGAAGTTCGGGAGGGCGCTGGTCGGGGTCTCTGCGCCCCAGCTGGGGGCGCTCGTGATCGAGGAGGCGCTCCGGAGGGCCAAGGTCCGGCCCAACGACGTCGACGAAGTGGTCATGGGGAACGTCGTGTCCGCGGGGCTCGGACAGAATCCTGCGAGGCAGGCTGCCATCCACGCCGGGGTCCCCTTCGGGGTCGGGTCTTTCACAGTGAACAAGGTGTGCGGCTCCGGCCTGAAGGCGGTGATGCTCGCGGCCCAGTCCGTCAAAGCGGGAGACAACGAGGTCGTGGTCGCCGGGGGGATGGAGAGCATGAGCAACGCCCCCTATCTCGCGAAGGGGGTCAGGTGGGGGACGAAGTTCGGGGACGCCAGGCTCCTCGACGCCATGATAGCCGACGGCCTCTGGGACGCCTATCACAACTACCACATGGGGATAACAGGCGAGCTCATCGCGAAGAAGTTCGGCATCGGACGGAAGGAGGCAGACGAGTTCGCCATGTCGAGCCATCTCAGGGCGGCGAAGGCATCGGCGGCGGGGGACTTCGCCGACGAGATAGTCAAGGTGAAGATCCAGAAGGAGGGGGAGCTCGTCCAGTTCGAGAAGGACGAAGGACCCAGGGCCGACACGACCATGGAGAAGCTGGGGAAGCTCAAACCGGTCTTCAAGCCCGGCGGGGTTCTCACAGCCGGGAACTCGTCGCAGCTCAGCGACGGCGCCTCGGCCGTGGTGGTGGCCTCCGAGGAGGCCGCGGACGCGCTGGGGGTCAGGCCCCTGGCGAAGATTGTCGCCTATGGGACCGGGGGGCTCGAGCCTTCGCGGGTGATGGAGGCGCCGATCCCGACGACCAGGGCGCTCCTGGCCAAGGCCAAGATGACCGTCGGCGACATCGACCTGTTCGAGCACAACGAGGCCTACTCCACCGCCTCCATCGCAGTGCAGAGGGCCCTCCGCGTGGACCCGTCGAGGTTCAACGTCAGCGGGGGCGCGGTCGCGCTCGGCCATCCCATAGGGTGCAGCGGAGCCAGGGTCCTGACGACACTCGTCTATGGGCTCAGGAGGACCGGCAAGAAGACCGGTCTTGCCACGCTCTGCCTCGGGGGCGGGAACGCCGTCTCTATGATTGTCGAGGCGTGAGCTCGCGCAGCTTCCTGCGCAACACCTTCCCTATCAGGGTCTTCGGCAGCTCCAGCACGAACTCGACCTTCTTGGGCGCCTTGAACTTCGCCAGGCGCTTCTGGCAGAAGTCGATGACCTCCTCCTCGGAGACCTTCTTCGTAGGGTCCTTGAGGACCACGAAAGCCTTCACCACCTCCCCGCTGAACTCGTCTGGGATGCCGATGACCCCGGCCTCTCTGACGTCCGGGTGCTCGAAGAGGACATCTTCCACCTCTCTCGGGTACACCTTGAACCCCCCGACGTTTATCATGTCCTTCTTCCTGTCTACGATGTAGAAGTACCCGTCCTCGTCCATCTTGGCGATGTCCCCAGTCAGGAACCAGCCGTCCCGGAGCGCTTCACTCGTTTCCTCGTCGTGCCCCCAGTACCCTTTCATGACCTGGGGCCCCTTGACTTCCAGCTCTCCGACCTCGCCCATCTTGAGGACCTTGCCGCTGTCGTCGAGGTCCACGATCCTGGCGTCGGTTTCGCTGAACGGAGGCCCGATGGACCCGTCCTTGACGACCCCGTTCGTGAGCGGGTTCACGTGGGTGACCGGGCTCGTCTCGGAGAGACCGTACCCCTCGACCAGGTTCCCTCCAGTGAGGCTCATGAACTTCTTCCTGACGGCGGGGGGGAGAGCCGAACCCCCGGACATGCACGCGCGGACCGAGCGGAGGTTGAAGTTGCCGGCGTTCGGCTTGCTGTTGATGGCGATGTACATCGCAGGAGCTCCGGAGAAGAGCGTGACCTTCATCCTCTGAATCGTCTTCATCACCTCGTCGACATGGAAGCTCGGGAGCAGCACCACGGTGGCGCCCACCGCGATCGGCATGTTCATGGTGACGGTCATCCCGTAGATGTGGAAGAGCGGCAGGACGCTGAGCGAGACGTCCTTCTCCGTCACAGGGAAGAGAACCACGCCGTAGACCGCGTTGGAAACGAGGTTGTAGTGGGTCAGCATCGCCCCCTTGGCCACCCCGGTCGTCCCCCCGGTATACTGGAGCAGCGCCACGTCGTTGACAGGGTCGACGGCCGGGTACTCGGCGATCGGCGCGTTTGACTGGACGAGTCTGACGAAGTCCAGGGTGTCCGGCCTGGCAACGTCCTTTATCCCCGCGAGCCCGGCCAGGCGCTTCTTCAGTGGGGGGAGGTAGTCCGTAAGGCTCGTAGTTATGACGTGCCTGAGCGAGAGCTTCCCCCTGCACCCCTCGAGGCTCTTGTAGAGGTCGAGGCCCTTGGCCACCGTCCTGGAAGCGACTATGATCTCCGCCCCGGAGTCCCTGACCTGGTACTCCAGCTCCCTCTCCTTGTAGACGGGGTTGCACATGACCAGGATCCCGCCGGCCTTGAGCACCCCGAAGTACGCGAAGACCAGCTGCGGAGTGTTGGGGAGGAATATGGCCACCCTGTCCCCGCGCTTCAGCCCGAGCGACGCCAGGGCTGAAGCGAACCTTGACGAGAGCTCGTCGACCTGGGCGTAGGTGAAATTCCTCCCCTGGTAGTGCAGGCAGACGTTGTCAGGGTGCTTCTTCGCAGAGTCGGTGAGGAGGGAGTAGAGGGGCCTCTTGTCGGGGGGAGGTGTAGAGTACCTCCCGTCCAGCTGGACGTTCAGCCACGGACGCCCCTCCAGCTGCTGCAACGCCGCGGAGGGGGGCGGACTCCCCTTAAGCGTATCCCCCGGCTTCGCGTTTCGTTCGTCGGCCTAGGCTTAAGTATGAACGGCCGAGGTCTCGAATCGGGGCGAGATGTCCGAGGACGGAGATAGGTACCTTGTCCTCTGTGTAGACAGGGACAACGACCTTGGAGTCAAGGCGAAGGTCCAGACCCCTGTGGTCGGGAGAGATTCCGCTGTGGCGGCCGCGACCAAGCTGGCCCTCTCGGACCCTGAGGAGGCGGACGCCAACGCCATCTTCGCGGCTGTCAGGAAGTACGACGAGCTCGTGAAGGCGAAAACCCCCTGCGAAGTGGCCGTCGTCTGCGGGGACGTCAACAGGGGGTTCGAGGCCGACAGGCGGCTTGGGAAGCAGATCGCGAGCGTCCTGGCCGGAGCCCAATTCTCTGGGGTCGTTCTTGTCTCCGACGGCGGGGAGGACGAGCAGGTGATACCGATAATCCAGAGCCTCAGGCCGATAGTGTCGGTCCAGAGGGTCGCCGTCAAGCACAGCGAAAGCGTCGAGGAGACCTATGAGGTGCTCGGGAGGTACCTGAGGATGCTCATCTTCGACCCACACTATTCCAAATACGCCCTCGGCGTCCCCGGACTGATACTGATACTGGCAGGGATTCTGACCGTGGCCGGGAGGGTGGCCGAGGCGGGGCTCGCGACCCTCCTCATAATCGGAGGGGCCTTCCTCGTGAGAGGGTTCAACGTCGACCGGACCGTTGCCGGACTGCTCCAGAGGGGCCCCACGGGGTACATCAGGTTCATCTCGATGATAGGGGCGGTCCTGGTGGTCATAGCCGGGATCGACACCGGGTACGTGGCCATGACGAGCTCCCCTCCCTGGCCGAGCGTCATCGCCGACCCCTCGCAGGTCCTCGTGTACGGAGGGATACTCGTGGGCGACTTCCTCGGCGGGGCCCTGAACCTTGTGTGGATCGGGTTCGCGATCTACTCCTTCGGAGCGCTGCTCTCTCACGCGGCCAGGAGCAGCATAAGGTGGCGGAGGGACGCCTACGCCCTGGTGATCCTCGCGATCCTCTACTTCCCGGTCCGCACCTTCTCCAACTTCTTGGTCCACGGGACCTCCGAAGCCACCCTCTTCCTCATCTCTTACATCCTGCTCGGGCTGGCCGCCATATTCGTCCTCACCATCACAATCTACCCTCGGGTCCGCTCGAAGGTCCCGACCGAAAACGAGTAACCCATGCTCGAGTCAGTGCTGAGATACCTGGGGGCATACAGGGTCTACGAAGGGAGGCTCAAGGCCCAGGTTGAAGGAGACGGGATCCCGAGCCACATAGGGATCATCCTGGACGGGAACAGGCGCTGGGCCCAGGACCAGGGGGTCATCAGGGGGAAGGGGCACGAAGAGGGGGCCAACAGAGCCGAGGAGCTCCTCGACTGGTGCCACGAGCTGGGGATCAAGACCGTCACCCTCTACGTCCTCTCGACCGAGAACCTCGACAGGTCGACGGACGAGCTCAAGGAACTCTTCAAGCTGATCGAGGCCAGGCTCGAAAGGCTCCTCGACGACGAGAGGATAACGAAGTACAGGGTGAACGTGAGGGCCATCGGCCACCTCGACCTCCTCCCGGACTCGATCGTCGGGCTCCTGGACGCCATCGAGAAGAAGACCGCAGACCACCGCGAGCACTATCTGAACATCGCAGTCGCCTATGGCGGGAGGGCCGAGATCACCGACGTCGTGAAGTCGGTGGCCATGGACGTGAAGACCGGGAGGCTGGACCCGGACTCCATCACCGAGGAGACGGTTTCGAAGAGGCTGTACACGTCATACCTCCCGAACCAGGAACCGGACCTGATCATCAGGACCTCCGGGGAGGAGAGGATGAGCGGATTCCTGCTCTGGCAGGGGGCTTACTCGGAGCTGGTCTTCGTGGACGTCTTCTGGCCGGCGTTCAGGCTCATCGACCTGCTCCGGGCCATAAGGATGTATCAGAAGCGGAAGCGGAGACACGGGAAGTGACTGTAAAGAATTATAACGGATTGCGCAGACGGGGACTGCCAAGTTGAAGGTAGCCCTCGGGACGTTCAAGGACAAGGGGGACGAGCTGGTGTCGTTCCTCGAGCCGAGGGTGGGGACCAAACCGGCCCTCTCCGGGGACTCCATCGAGATCGAAGACGCGAGTCTGAGGGCAGGGGTGAAGCCGCGCCAGGTGAAGACCTACATCAAGAGGTTCCTCTACATGAACGGGGTCAGGAAGAAGTATAGGATCTTCGTCGCCGGCAAGGAGCTCACCATACAGGAGATCGAGGTCGGCGAGGAGGAAGAGAAGGAGAAGAAGGCACCGGCCCTGAAGCCGGAGGAGACCCCTGAGGAGGCGGCGCCTGAAGAGCCTGAGGCCGAGACCCCCGCGCAAGAAGAAGCGAAGGCCGAGGAGCCGAAGGCGAAGCCGAAGAAGGCAGCGGCAAAGAAGCCCAGGGCCAAGAAGAAGAAGCCTGAAGAGTAGCTAGCCGGTCCGGGCCCTTCTTGCCCGTTTCAGCCTCTTTTCACGGAGCAGCGCCCTGAGGTAGTTCCTTGACTCCCGCAGGTCCTTCAGGGCCTGACGGAAGTCCCCCAGCGAGAAGTTGTCAGCCCCCTTCTTGAGGTTCTTCAGGGCGAACTGGAGAGCCTGCCTTTCGTCGGGGACTGCGTAGCTGCGGAGCCGGATGAACCTCCCGGGGTTCTCCTCTTCGAGGTCGAACTTGATGAACGCGACGCTCTTCTCCACTTCGAGGTAGGCCATCCAGATGGACTTCATCTGGGCTTCGGTCGGCTCTCCCTCGATCCCCTTCAGGGCCGATTCGATCCTGCGGCCTGCGTCGTCGAGGTCGGCGCCGGTCTCCCTCCGCCACTCGCTCACTCGCTTCGCCTCCGGGGCAAGCGGGCCGGCCCGAGTCTGCTCAGACTTATAACCAGCATGCAGGCTGCCCGCCATTGGTTGCCGAAGAAGGAAGAGCCGAAGATTGGTGGCGCATGTTATGTCGGTCTTGACAGCCTCCTCGACCTCGGCAGGCTCTCCTGCGCGCTGGAGCGGGCGCCGTTCCCTCTGTTCGCGTTCAAGCACGGCAAGGGGACGAGGATCGCCGCCCAGGCGGACCTCTTCATGGGGACCCCCGTATTCTATTATTTCGACAACGGGAAGGTGGACGAGTTCCTGGCGTACAGGATCACCGGAGAAGGAGAGGAGGTCCAGCTGGTCAGCTCGGCCAGCAACGCTTCGTACCTGTACGCTCCGGTGATCAGGGTACAGAAGATGCCTTCAACGCTGGACCCGAAGGAGACCTTCCCGGACAGGTTCATGTCGATCCAAGTCGAGAACATCCCGAGCCTGGTGAAGGTGGGCGCCTACAAGACCCTCTTCGAGGAGCCTCCCCTCCCCCTCTTCGCCTTCAAGAACGAGATGGGGTGGATAGTGGGGACGTTCGCCCGCATCGACGACTACGAGGAGGCGTCGATCTTCTTCTACACGCAGGTGGACGAGGAGCCTTCGGGGTTCCTGAGGTACAGCTACGACAAGATAACCGAGACCACCTACGTGAAGCGGACTGACGAGCCCGGATTCCACTACATCAAGGTCGTGAAGCTGGCCGCGCCGCACCCGCTGGTGCAGTTCTAGGCGGACCCCTCAGGAACTTCTCCGCCGCGGCGAGGGTCATCTTCGAGTTCTGGTAGGAGGCCCGCTCGTGCGCTTCTTCGTAGTGGAACCACCCGAACCCCTGGTGCTCGAAAGATATCTTGACCTTCTCCTCGTCGGTCGACGCCAGCATGTACACGACCTGCTTGTGTATGTTCTTCCCGTCCCTGCGGTAGAAATACTCGATCACCTTCCTGAACCCCGGGACTATCCTGATGGCGTGGAGCCCGGTCTCTTCCCTGACCTCCCTCATGACGGTCTGGAGCTCGCTCTCCCCCTTTTCAATCCCCCCCTTCGCGAAGTCCCAACGCCCGGCGTTCTGGAGGAGGAGGTACATCCTCCGGCTTCCGGCCTCTCTGTACACGACGGCCCCGGCGGACCTTTCTTCCACGACCGCCGCTACTTTCTAGGACAGATTAATAGCGTTCTCCCACCGCGGCACCAACCGTTGTCGCAGAGCGAGCTGCACAGCCCCCCGGTGTAGGGTTTGCGCTTTGTCGATAGGCTGAAGAGGAAGGTCCAGAAGGAGAACCTCTGGTTTTTCATCCTGGTCCTGCTCTCGCAGAAGGAAAGGTACGGCTTCGAGCTCCGGGACCTCATCAACGATAGGTTCGGCTTCTGGAGCGGGAACGTGACCGCCTACCGGGTCCTCTACGACCTGGAGAAGGCGAAGCTGGTCAGGGCGGAGATGAAAGAAAGGAGGAGGTACTACAGGATCACCGACCAGGGGAGGGCGGAGATGGAAGAGGCGAAGGCCTACCTGGAGGGGCTCCTGAAGGAAGTCGCCTGATATTTTACAACGGTAAAATAGGTGCTGAAATACCCTCTCCACCGAGGGATTCACGGTTTGGCCAAAGTCAGGGTTGCCATCGCCGGCGTGGGGAACTGCGCCTCCGCCCTCATCCAGGGGCTCCACTACTACTCGAAGAAAGGGCCGGACGAAGGGCTGACCTACTGGGACGTCGGAGGATACACCCCGAGGGACATCGAGTTCGTCGCCGCTTTCGACGTCAACGTGAAGAAGGTGGGGAAGGACCTGTCGCAGGCGATAATGCAGCCCCCCAACAACACCCTGAAGATCGCCGACGTCCCCAGCATGGGGGTCAGGGTGAAGAAGGGGCCGGTCCTCGATGGGATAGGGAAGTACCTCAAGGACGTCGTCGCTGTTTCAAGTCAGCCGGAGGAGGACGTCGCCGGAGTGCTGAAGGACACCCGAGCTGACCTCCTCGTGAACTACCTCCCGGTCGGGAGCACGGCCGCAACCGGCGCCTACGCCGAAGCGGCGCTCAAGGCGGGGGTGGCCTTCGTCAACGCCATCCCTGTGTTCATAGCATCAGAGGCGCGATGGGCGGGACGGTTCGCAGACGCAGGGCTCCCGGTCGCCGGGGACGACGTGATGAGCCAGGTCGGTGCCACGGTGCTTCACAAGACGCTGGTGAAGCTGGCGGTGGACAGGGGGGTCAAGGTGGACGAGACGTACCAGCTCAACATCGGAGGAGACACGGACTTCCTCAACATGCTCGAAGAGAGCAGGCTGAAGGACAAGAGGGAGAGCAAGACAAGCGCGGTGAGGGCCATGTCCCCCTACCAGGTGCCCACCAGGATCGGGCCCAGCGACTACGTCCCCTTCCTCGACAACGACAAGGTGTGCTACATCTGGCTGAAGGGGCGCTACTTCGGAGGGACCACGGTCAAGATGGACGTGAAGCTGCACGTTGTTGACGCCTACGACAGCGGAGGGGTGATGGTGGACGCCATCCGCGGGACGAAGCTCGCCCTCGACAGGGGGGTGACCGGGCAGCTGGAGAGCCTCTCGGCCTTCTGCTTCAAACACCCGCCGGTCCAGATGCCGTACCCGGCCGCCAAGGCTGCCTTCGAGGAATTTACTTCGGGGAAGCGGGAGCGGTAGCGGCCTTCCTTCTCACGTAGAAGGCCACGGCGAAGACGGCTATCAGTATGAAGCCGGTCGGGATGACGTATCTGGTGAGGACGTTCTCTGCTATTGTTATCCCCGACGTGTTCGGGACGCTCCCTTTGATCGTGGCCCCGGAGTAGGAGAAGGTCAGCTTCGCGTTCGTGAAAGAGACCGTGATCCCCGAGCTGGCCACGGCCCCGGCCGTTGCTGTGAGGTTCCCGTGGGCCGCGAGGGTCCCGGCCGAGACTGTAAGGAGCCCCTTGGAGACCTGGGCGTTGACGAGCCCGGAGAGGGAGACCCCCGACGGGACAGGGAGGGTGAAGGCGACGTCCGAGACCTGGACGGCTGTGGGGTTCGTGATCTCTATTGTTATGGTGAAGTTCTTCCCTTCCTCAGGGGTGGCCGGAGTCGTCGAGATGGTCGCCCCCAGCGGCTGGTAGACGTTGACCTTCGGCGCGGACCCCTGGATGGAGAAGGGGGTCCCCCCGAAGTAGAATGAAGCGGTCGCGACGGCCGCAGTCTGAGCGCCGGGGACGCTGAGCACCGTCACGCCGTAGGAGAGGGTCACGTTCCCTCCCGGGGCTACGGACCCCAGGCTCTTCGTGAGGACGGCCGAGGCCGGGACCGTGTCGAAGGGGTCGACCTTGGAGCTGAGGGTGGCGTTGTAGGCCGAGAGCGGCCCGGCGTTGGTCGCCGCCACAGTGACCGTGGAGCCCATCCCTCCGAAGAGCTGGGAAGGAGCGAACTGCTTGGTCACGACCATGCCGGCCGGGACTGCAACCGGGTTCGACGCCCCTGCGACGCTCCCGAGAGACGTCGCCCCCTGGAAGCTCAGAGGGGCGAGGATGTAGTTCAGAGGGGTCGTAAGGTTGTACATCATGTAGGCATTGTACGTCGAAGACGCGTTCATCAACGGGAAACTGATCGTTACGCTGTTGCCGCTGCAGGTCAGCCCCTTGCCGCTCACCTTGCCGCACCCGAGCCCCAGGGGGAGGGTGCCTGTGGCCTTGAACGAGGTGACGTTCGCCGGGCCGAGGTTGGAGGCGGAGTACGTGAGGGTCAGGTTGGTCTCATGGTTGGCCATGCTGGCGATCTTCGCGCTCGCCGTGAGCTCAGGATAGCCGACGTTCATGGAGACGTGGGAGAAGATGTCCGTGATGACGTTGGTCGTCGCACTGAGCGAGGCCCCGGCCGGGTCCTGATAGGTGACCGAATAGGCGGTGGTGTCGTTGACCCCCAGGAGCCCCGTGGCGGACTGGGACACTGACACCGTCGCGCTCCCCGACTTCGCCGCCAGCCCGGCGATCGAACGGCCTGCGACCACGACCGATGAGGCAGGCAGAGTGCCGACGTTGGTCACGGTGATGTTGAACCCCTGGGACGTCCCGACCGGCTTCCCAAGGTTCCCCGCAGGGGAAATGGTCGCATAGACGACGGCGTCGTCGGCCCCGAGGGAGAGCCTGATCGGGTTGAGGACCGCGGTCGCATTGAAGGCGATGCCGTTGACCGAGTACTGGTATCGGACCACGGAAGCCGGGATTGTGACCGACCCGGTCCCCGTCCCCGTGTACCGGACCCTGTAGACAGGGGTGGTGACCCCGCCGGGAGACAGCACCTTGTTGGAGACCCCGTCGCTGCCGCTTCCGCTGAGGAGACTGAACGAGCCGGAGGCGTTCCACCAGCTGTCTGTGAACGAAGGAATCGTGATGGTGGTTGATGGAGAGAGGTTCGTGAAGCTCAGAGTCACCGACAGGTTCTGGCCGGTCCTGAGGACCCCCACGTCCACCGCCCTCGTCGCGAGCAGCGGCGCTGGCTGCTGCACCACGGTCGCGTTGACCTTCGAGAGCCCCTGGCCCGCAGCCAGGGTCAGGGTGTACGAAGAGGTGAACTTCCCGTAGTTGTTCGTGACCGTGGCGGAGTCGGACGAGCGGATGACCCCGTCAAGAACCCTGATTTGCACCACCGATGACGAGCTCTGGCCTGAGGCCGAGAGGGAGGCGACCGACCCGCCGAAGTATGACATGAGGTTCGGCTGGTTGCTGGACAGCGCGTTGGCCGATATCGAGCCTGCCACCACCGTGTGAGAGAAGCCCGAGGACGCTTTCACCCCTTCGAGGACGATGAACGGCGACGCCAGGGACAGGAAAGACGTGCTGGTTATCGCCTTGGCGAACCCCCCCTCGGCCGAGGGGACGAAACGGAGGAGAGTGGCCGGGACGAGGTCGTTGAAGGAGATCGGGCTGTAGAAAACGTAGGTCCCGGTCCCGTTGGAATAGGACCTGAACGAAGTGAAGAGGTACGAGCCGAGGGCAGACGCAGCCGTGGCTGCGTCTGCGAAGGAATCCGACCCCACGGAGAGGAAGAGCCCCTGCGACGGGACGAAGGGCGCCGGGAGGAGGTTGTACCCCTCCGGCCCGAACACCTGGAAGTCGGAAGTCCACCCGGTGGTCTTGACGGCGGTGATGTTATACCAGTTCAGGCCGGGGGCAGACTCCAGCGAGGAGAGCTTGCTCGACCCGTTCACCCCTCCGAATGTGAAATACCAGAGCGCGTCGGACCCTGCCACATACACGTTCAGCTTCTCGGTGTATGGTCCCGCTGCGTGGACCTGCTGAACCGGGACTGCCGAGAGCACCATGAGGGCAACGATGGATGCTGCTAGCAGCTGAGAACGCTTCAAACGAACGAAGGGCGCCCGGTTCACCATATTTGTGGATTCCGCTCTCGGCGGACGCGGCCTCATTCATGGCGACCCCGAAGGCTTATGCCCGCTTCCGCCTTTCTGGGCAGGCCAGGCTTCCTTCGGACCAGAGGGTTCACCGCTTCACCGGGCGGTGGCGTAGAAGAGGGGAGCAGGCGCCAGAAGGGTCCCGGCGACGAACCCGATCAGGAGCCCGGCGAGGACCTCCCTCCGCTCCGAGTTGCGCCTTGCGCCCACGACCGAGTCTGCCACCAGCGCGACCCCCACGACTCCTGAGACGTATGGGTCCAGCAAGGTCGTCCTAAAGGAGCCGAAGTCTGACGGGCTGAACGAGACCGAGGGGGACTTGGTCCCTCGAGGAGGGGATCCGGACGGGAGGGCCGACGTAGGCCACGAGCAGCCTGGACGCCCAGCTTACGGCGAGCCCCAGGACGAGCCCCCACTTGAAGCCGACCTCCGGCTCGCTCAGCGAGCGGTAGGCCCACGCGCCAGCCGAAGCCGAAGTGCTCAACGTCGGCCTGCCGGGAGAATACTCCGGGTCAAGTGATTGTTACAACCCGGCTTGACGCTGGGCGGGCCTATCTCTTTCTCGAAGTCTCTTCTGCCGGGTCGTCGACCCCTCTCTCGTTGAGGAGGAAGACCGTGTCCCTCTCCGGGTGATAGGGGCTGTCCACCATCCTGGCGATGCGGTTCTTCGCCGCCTTCCTCAGGTATATCCTGTAGGTGCTGGTGTGCGCGACCACGTGGCCCCCGGTGGGCCTCGTCGGGTCCCCGAAGAAGGAGTCGGGCGCAGCCTGGACCTGGTTGGTCACCACCACGGCGATGTTGTAGATCTCGGCGGTGCGGAGGAGCTGGTGCATGAAACGGTTGAGGCGCTGCTGACGCTCCGCCAGGGTCCCCCTGCCGAGGAACTCGGCCCTGTAGTGGGCGACCGCGCTGTCGAGGATCACCAGCTTGACCTTGTTCGGCTCGATGATTCTGCCGAGCTCCTTCACTATCAGTTCCTGGTGGGCGCTGTTGTAGGCACGGGCGACAGTGATCCTGGACAGGACCTTCTCGGCGTCCATGTCCCTGGACTCTGAAATCTCCTGAATCCTCTCCGGCCTGAAAGTCCCTTCGGTGTCGACGTAGATCGCTCCCCCGTCCAGACCGCCCTCTTCCAGCGGTTTTTGCACCATTACGCAAAGAGTATGACAAATCTGGCTGTTGTGAAGGATCGTAGGCAGGTTGCCGCTCACGAACGCGTGCCCGTCGGGGACTTCAAAGTCATACACGTAGTCGTCGTACCGCTCCTCTTTGATGCTCGTCACCTTGTCCCAGTTGAATTCGACCGCCCGTTCGAGAGTACCGATGGCGGCGCTGATGATGCGCATCCTTCTCTCGATCTCTTTCGAAGCGACCGATCTGAATGCATCGTGCTTTTCCTCAGGGAGGCCGCGATTGAAGTAATTGTTCAGGCCGCTCTTCGAGAGACCCATCTCAGCGGCCAGAATGTTGGTCGCGAATGGCAGCGAGAAGGCGCACTTCCTGAAACCAGCCCTTGTCCTGAGGTCAGCGGTCTTCACGTCCCCCAGACTCCCGGCCAGCTCCTCATCCACGCCCCTGAGGAAGTCGACTGCCTTCGAGATCTGTGCGTCGCTCATTCCTGTCGCGCCGTAGGCCGACCTGGTGAGCGCCTCATACAGGGTGCCGTTCTTCCGTAGAGGCCCCTCGCGCCTAAGGTGTCTTCCCGAAACGGCTGACTCGAACACGGCCCGAAGGAAATCACCGGCGGGGACGCCGTACTTGCTGTTCCTGGTCTTGACGTTGAGCATGGCCTTGCTCTTGAGTGGAATCTGAGACATCCGGTCTATGTCGAACCCGGATACATGGAGCCTGAAATGGTCCCCCGTGCTGGCTTTCTTGGTGCTGAAAGTCGAGGAGATGCCCAGCCTTGAGAGGAGATACGACACTCCTTCGATCAGGACTCTGCTGTTTGATGATACCTCGATGTCTAATCCCTTCGCACGCCCGTCGCCTTCGAAGTAGCCCGCGAGGAAGTGGCGCACGATTTCATCGCTGCCGTTGAGAATGCAGTCTGGGACATACTTCGTATAAGAGTCGCATTCGGCCAGCTTTCCGAGTAACGGCCTGACTGGGCTCCCGAGCAGGATCAGCGCCGCGTGACCGTCTCTGTTGGATATCGTCGGGTCAAACCCAAACCTGTTCTTCAGGTAGTCTCTGGTCCAACCAACCAGCTTCGTGTCGGTATTGGTGATCGAAAGCGGATTCTTCGTCCCCTCGGCTGCGTAGAATCCGAGGAAGAAAGCGTCGTCGTTGGTGATGTCATCCCTCCCTGGAACAGCCAACTGCTTTGGGGCGGCAATCCTGTCTCCGACTTTCAAAGCCCCGGAAGGGATCCACTGGATTCCTCCAGCAGAGAGCACCATGGCCATGTGAGGCTTGGCAAGCCTGAGCAACCTTCCCCGCTCGGTCCTGATGGCCAAGATCGACGACGCCTTTTCTCGGTAGATATAGGAAGCGGGAGTCAGCTTCGAGTTCAGTCCCACGACGTTCACTCCCGTCAGCGGGACAACGAATCCCTCGTCCAGCGGCCTCTCTCCGTACATCGTCCTGTATTTCTCGTACGTGGACGAGATTGGCTCGAAATGCATGTTTGCGTCGTTGCTGTAGAACACGTTGGTGTCCCCCGCGACGCATTTACCGCTGCCAAATTCACCAAAGAATTCCGTCATTGCCCACGTCTCTATGCCTCCCCCGAGGAGGTCGTCCAGGTTCTTGGACCCGGTCGAGATCCTGTTGATCGCCTTCCTCTTGACGAGGAGGTCGGCCGCGTTGATGAAGTCCGGCTCGAGCCGGTTCAGTTCGACCAGCTTCTTGCGTGCCTTGTTGTTCAGCTCGACTGCCTTCGTCACGTCGATGTCGACAGCTTCGGCTATGTCCATGGGCCCTGCCGTAGCGAGGTCGAGGATCGTCTCGATGCCGGCGTCCTTCAGCTTGGCCTTCGTCGCGGGTCCCACTCCTGGGAGCTCGTCCAGCTCGAGCTCTTCTGCGACCTTACTTTCAGTCAACAGTATTCACGGTCGTCTTCCACTAGATAAGCATGCCTTAGGGAGAGAGGCGCGAAACTGTTCTGGGGAAGAGGCTGGCGGAACGGATGTGCTTCAGCCCCGCGATCCAGCGGGTCGTCCGCTCCACTCCGATCCCGAACCCCGAATGCGGGGGCATCCCGAACTTCCTCAGCTCAAGATACCAGGAGAACGCCTCGGCCGGGAGCTCCTGAGACCTGATGCGCTCCATCAGCTGGGACTGGTCGTGTATCCTCTGCCCGCCCGTGGCGAGCTCCCCCATCCCCTCCGGGGCCATGAGGTCGGCGGATTTCGTCACCTTGGGCCTGTCGGGGTAGGTCATGTGATAGAACGCCCGCGCAGAAAGCGGGTAGTCCGTGATGAAGAACGGAGCATCGAAGGACTGGCTGATGGCCCTCTCCGCCTCCGCCCCGATGTCGTCCCCCCACTCGAAACCGAACCCCTTCTTCTTGGCGATCTCCCGCGCTTCGTCGTAGGTTATCCTCTGGAGAGGCAGGCTGACCTCCTTCAATGTCCTGCCCAGGGTCTTCAGGTCTTCCTGCCTGTTGTCCAGGACCCTCTTCACCGCCGCGGCCAGGAGCCCCTCGAGCAGCCGCATGTTGTCCGACTGGTCTGCGAAGGCCTGCTCGGCTTCGATCATCCAGAACTCCGTGAGGTGCTTGTTCGTCTTCGACTTCTCTGCCCGGAACGCGGGTTGGTAGATCCAGACCTTCTGAAGGGCTGGGAGGGCCGCCTCCTCGTAGAACTGGGCGCTCTGGCTGAGATACGCGGGCTTGCCGAAGTAGTCGACGGGGAACAGGGTGGACCCCCCTTCGACCGCTGCCTGGACGAAGCTCGGAGCGCTGATGAGCGCGAACCCGTTGGCGCGGAAGTAGTCGAAGGCCGCGCCGACGACCTCTGTCCGGATCCGCATGGTCGCCACCGCCTTCGGGCCGCGGATGCTCAGGTGCCGCACGTCGAACAGGTACGATGGGGACTTCGCCGCGGTCTTCGTGATGGGCCAGGTCTCCGCGGGGGCCACCATCTGGAACTCTCTGACCGCCACCTCCTTCCCGCCGGGGGCCCTCCTGTCGTCTCTGGCCTCTCCCCTTACGACGACGGCCGACTCCCTGGTCGCGCCCTTCGCAGAATCGAAGTCCTTCTCCGGGAGGCTCCCCTTCTTGACCGAGACCTGGACATAGCCGGTCCCGTCTCTGATCATGGCGAACACCAGCCCGCCGACGGTGTGTTTCCTCGAGACCCACCCGCGGACCTCGACCTCCTTGCCTGACCTCCCCGCGACTACGTCGGCTGCGGTCGAGAGCTCGAACCCCGTTCCTTTCACCGTGCCGCCCCGGCCGTTTCGTGCTAAAAGCATGATGTGCGGCTGAATGGTTAAGGAGCCCTCGGCCCGCGGGGGATACGTTCCCCTTGCAAGCGAGACGAGCGGCGATACTGAGATGGACAGGGAGGGGGAGCATCGAGCACCTCAGGGGCTCGGTCGGGCACGTGCTGAAGGCGCATGAGGGCCGGGGGATGACCACCGTCGTCGGAAAATCGGTGGTGGTCAGGGGCCCTGAGCCCCTCGGAGTCGCAGTCTTGGTGCGGTTCATGCCGGGGATAGCCTGGATCGCCGCCGGATTCGCGGCGCAGTCCCTGAGCGAACTGGCTGACGCCGGCGCGAACCTGGCGAAGTCGTACCTGCGGCGGGGGGAGCGGTTCTCGGTTGATTCTGAGGGGGCCGGGAGCGCCCTCGCATCCGATGTCGGCGGCATGGTCACGTCGAGAATCCTGGAGGCGGTCAAGGGGGCGCGCGTCTCCGAGTCCCCCCGGGTGAGGTTCAGGGTGGCCGCCGACGGGCGCGGAGGGGTCGTCGGGGTCGAGGTGAGCGCAGGGGTCGGGGGGGTCCCCACAGGGACAGAAGGGGCGGCCTGCTTCGTATCTGGGGGGGTCCACAGCTCTGCGTGCGCCTGGATGGCGGCGCTCGCAGGGTACAGGGTGAAGTTAGTGCATGCAAGAGCGAGCGACAGGAGCGTCCTTGCGGTCGCGCGGCTCTATTCCGAGCTCTCCAACCGCGTCGACCCGCGAGGGCTGAGCCTGGAGGTCCTCGAAGGAGGCACGGCGGCAGGGATGCTGGCGAAGCGCGCAGCCAAGCTCGAGGGAAGCGCCTTCGGCGGCTTTACCCCGGCGCGGACCCCTCCTGAAAGCATGCGGGGGGTCGTCCGGTCCCCGGTCTACCTGATGCCTGAGGAGAGATTCGGAGCCGTGTTCGAGTCCCTCGGGATCAAGGGGGAACTGGCCACCACCGACTGGCATGAAACAGGGGCAGGGGGGTACTCCGTCAGGACCTTCAGCGGAGGGCCGGCTGACGTGAGCGGCGTCCTCGACGGGCTGCAGTAGTGGTCAGGAGCCTGAGGCGGTCCCCGTCGCACGGAAGGAGCAACGTTGGCTACCGGACAGAAGTGTCGACCCGCTCAGCCGTTCCTCTTGGCGCTTCCTCACCGAAGACCTCGGCCTGGAAGACCTGGACCTTCGTCCCCTCCTTCAGCCAGGAGTCGAACGGGAGGCCCGCCTTGCCGCACGCCTCCGACAGGAAAGTCTCCTGGTCCCACCCCTGTTCGGTGGAGACCTGCGGAAGGAAGAGCCCAGAGGTGAACGCGGTCGATACGATCAGTCCGTCGACCCCGAGCCTGATCTTCGACGGCAGGTCCTTCCTCCTGGGCGCCTGCAGTTCCTGCGGCAGGGTCAAGACGCTCACCTCGACCAGGATCCTGTCCAGCTCGCCTGGTCTCACCGGGGACGGGAATCGCGGGTCCTCGGTCGCGTAGACGGTCACGTCCTGTATCGCTTCCCAGAGAGGCTTGATGGGCTCCGGGTACCCTATGCACCCCCTCAGCTGCTTGGTCCCGCGTTCGAGCGTGTTCAGCGTCACGAAGACCCCTCTTTTCTCAGCCAGGACCCCGGACGGGACGGGACCCGGCCTGCGCGGCGCCCCCTTGACGTGGGACTCGAGGGTCTCCCTAGCGAGCTTTACTGCTGCCCGTCCTTCGGCCAGGGATAGCGACATCTTTCTTCCGGCCGAGCCGCCTGGCAAGAGACATTAATTTCTTCCAGTGGCTCCCCCGCCAGTACACCTGGCCGCACGCCGCGCAGACGAAGAAGAGCCGGTGCCTGCTCACTACGGAAGGGGGAACCTTTCCCGGTAACCTGTCTTTTCCCACGGAGAGCAGCTCCCCGCCGCAGAGAGAGCAGAGAGGGGGCCCCCTCACCAGGTCGATCCCCCTGGAGGCGGCGCAGCGTGCGATGGAGCCGATCCGCGCTCCGTCGGAACTCCCAACGGCGAGGATGACTCTGGCTCCCTTCGACTCGGCCCTGGCAGCCAGCGACCGGTCAGCGGTCAGGATGATGCGGCCATCGCGAAGGGAAAGCGCCAGAAGGCCCGAGTCCTCCCCCGACCTGTAGTAGAGGGCGTCGAATCCCAGTGCCCGCAGCTTTCTCGCCAGGGAGCCTAGCATCCCGTCGACTGCGAACTTCGTCCTTGGCTCCGGAGGTTTCCCTTCTGCAGGATTACCTGGTCGTCTCTGAAGCCCTGACCGTTTCATATAGCCTCCGCGCCGAAGGGTCCTTCTCGAAGTGGTCCCTTATGGGGGCGATGATGGCGTCCAGGGCCTCACCCACCCCCTTCTTGAGGTCCGCGGGGTGCAGCGCTCCGGCCCTGAAGGCGCCTTCGAGTTCGGCCGCGGACGAGAACTCCACGTTCCCGCCGTACTTCTCCGGCCTCTCCACCTCCAGAGACTTCAGTTTCTTGAAGACGATGTATCTGGAGTACTCGATCAGGGCGTTCCCCTCGACGACCTTCGGGGGGCAGTACGCTGAGTTCAGCTTCTTCATGATCACATCGGTGCTGTCGTGAACGAAGATCGACGTCTCGGGCTTGCTCTTGCTCATCTTGCTCGCTATCTCCGCGTCGAGGGCTCCGTTCTCGTCGAACCCCTCCGGCTCCTTCTTCCCCTGAAGGCCGATGAGCATGTGGTGATGGACGGCCACCGGCTTCTTCCACTTCATCCTCTCCGCAATCTCCCTGGCGAGGATGTTGGCCCGCCGTTGGTCGAGCCCCAGCTGGCAGATGTCGACGTCGAGCCAGAAGATGTCCGCGACCTGCATCATCGGGTAGAAGAGCTGGGCGGTCTGGATCGTCTCTTTTGTGGTCCTCCCCGCGATGGTCAATGCCCTCTGGGCCCTGGCCAGGGTGGAGTTCTGAGCCACGGTCACCACCTTCTTCCAGTACTCCTCGTTGCGGGCCGCGTCGCTGGTCCAGAGGACCTCGACCTTGCTCATGTCGACGCCCGCGGCCTTCCAGACCTCGACGAAGTACCTCCCGACCTCCTGAATCTTCCCCAGGTCCCCGCCCATCTTGTTGTTGACCCAGGCGAACCAGTCGGCGATCCAGAGCTTCATCCTCACCCCCGCCTTCAGCATCTCATCCACCAGAATGGGCCTGAGGACCCCGAACGGGAGATGCGCCAGGCCGCTTGGTTCGAACCCGTCGTAGGCGGTGGGGTGCCCGTTGGTCTCGAGGAGGGTCCTCAGCTCCCTCTCGGTGATTATCTCTTCCCCGACGTTTCTGATGTGCCCTAGCCTCTCTTCGAGGTCCAACCTATCTCGCGCCGGTGCTTCGGTTGTTAAAGGCTTCAGGGCGGCCTTCTTGCCCTGGCGAAGGCGGCGACCGCGACCCCGAAGGTCAGCACAGCGAGCCCCTGATGGACGGCGACCAGGACCGACTCTTCCATCTGAGAGATGACGACCCCTCCAAGGAGGACCTGGGCGACAAGGAGCGCCATGGCCAAGTATATCGTCCTCTTCACCACCTTCTCCGCGTCCTGGGCCTTCCAGAACGCGATGGTGGTCAGGAGAAGGAAGAGGGTCGAGAGCGCCGCGAAGAGCCGGTGCGTGTATTCCATTATCGGGGCGAGCTGGAGAGGCGGGAAGAGACCTCCGAGGCAGGTGGGCCAGTCCTGCGGGATGCTGGACCCGCAGGCGTCGCCGAAGCCGGCGACCGTGACGTAGGCCCCCACCACTATGACTGTGAAAAGGGAGGCGACGGACAGCAGAAGGAGGACGTACTTTGTTTGCATCCGGGCGGCCCCCCAAAGGTGAGCTTATTGGTCTAGGCCTGCTTCAGCAGGGCGTCCACCTTCGACTTCAGGACCGTCGAAGGGACCGCGCCGATTACTATGTCTTCGACCTTCCCCTTCGAGAAGAACATCACCGTTGGGATGCTCATTATTCCGAACTGCATCGCCAGCTCCTGGTTGGCGTCCGTGTCCACCTTAACGAACTTCACCTTGCCCTGGTACTCCTCCGAGAGCCTGTGGATGACCGGGGATATGACCTTGCACGGGCCGCACCAGTCTGCGTAGAAGTCGACGACGACCGGGAGGTTCGACCTGACGACTTCGTCCTGGAACTTGCTTCCCGAAATGGTGGTGACGGTCTCCATGGGGTTGACAAGAATCGCCCGATTTTGCCTGTTTATATTATTGCCCTCGCGTGAAACCCGTTTCGACCTGACAGAGTCGGGTTCAGCGCGCCCGCGTCCTCGGAGGCGACTCCGTCAGAGGGGCATGTTTGAGCGCGTCCCCGGCCGGGTTGTAGGCGACGAGGGTGGCTCGCTCCATCGATTTCCAGACCAGGTCGTCAAGGGCGAACCTCCTGACATATTCGGATATCAAGTCAGGCTTGACCCTCGTCCTCGGGTGCCTCGCTATCATGGCGCAGCAGTCCTTGTACTCCTCGAGGGAAAGGTCATAGGTCCCGATGGTCCGGGCGAGGCTGACTATCTCTTCTTTGTCGTAGGTGAGCAGCGGGCGAAATATCGGAAGGGTGGAGCCCGCATCGAAGGAGGAAATGTTCCAGATGGTCTGAGACGCCGCCTGGGACAGGGAGTCCCCGGTGGAGATCGCGGTCGCGTCGAACCTCGGGGCGAGGCCCTCGGCCACCATCCGCATGAACCTTCGGAAGAGGGACGGCTCGAGCTCGGACGGGACCTCAGCGGTGGCGAGCTGGTATTCGGCGAAGGGGAAGAGGACGAGGGTGGATTTGCCCCCGTAGCCAGAGAGGACCTTGACGAGCCGGGTAATCTTGCTGTCGATGGCCGCCGCCGGCGTCGGAGCGAGATAGAAGTGAAGGTACACTGGCCGGGTCCCCCTCTTCATCAGGAGCCAGGCGGCGACCGGGGAGTCTATCCCGCCTGAAAAGAGGTGGATGGTCCGTCCCGCGGTACCGAGCGGAAGCCCCCCGGCCCCGCGGTGCTTGTCGGTGTAGACAAGGGCGCTCCCCCTGACCACGTCCACGTGTATCGAGACTCCCGGGTTGTCGAGGTCGACGGCCATCCCGGTGGACCCCACCACCTCTGCGCCGAGCGAGTTGGCGAGCTGCTGCGAGGTCATGGCGAACGACTTGTCCGTCCGCCTGGGGACGATTTTGAACGTCCTGGCCGCGGCGCCCTTGGCCGAGGACAGCACCGCCGAAAGGATCGCAGAGTAGTCCTGCCTGACCGTTACGACAGGGGCGTACCAGGAGACCCCGAAGACGCGGCCGAGCCTCCTGCTGACCTCCTCTTCGTCTGCGTCGGTCTTCAGCAGGAACCGCCCCTCTGAAAGGACGCACGTGTGATCGATGCCGTGCAGCGCCCTGTTGATGTTCTTCCTAAGGGCGCGGACGAACTCGGGTCTGTTGTTCCCCTTCAGGGCTACCTCAGCGTAGTGGACCACGAACTGCGCAGGCATCTGAGGCCGTCGCGCCGGCGCCGAAGTAAAAGGTTGCTACTGCTCAGCCCAGGACCGCTGCCACCATGGCCACCAGGAAGATGACCGCCAGGTACGGGCTCGAGAACTTGAATGCCAGCCAGGCGTTCGCCTTCGTGGGGGACCTGAACAGCCTGATGTTCGTGCCGAGGAGGAGCAGGTCGAAAACTACTGCAACCGCAGCGTAAATGACGAACCCGATGCCGAGAAAGTAGGTGACGTAGAGGAGGCTCACCGGGATCAGGAGCAGCGTGTTCGCCACTATGTACTTCGAGGCTGCCTCGGGCCCTACTACCGAAGGGAGCATGGGGACGTTCACCGCCGAGTAGTCCTCCTCGGTGATGACCGCGAGGGACCAGAAGTGGCTCGGAGTCCAGACGAACACCAGGGCCCCCAGGAGCCACCCCACGGCCCAGGAGCCCCAGGCCGACGGGATCGCATACCAGCCTGCGAGGGCGGCGCAGCTCCCGGCGAAACCGCCGAGGACGATGTTCCAGCTGGTCCTCGGCTTCAGGAAAAGGGTGTAGACAGGGACGTAGATGAACGCCCCGAGACCGATGAAGAAGGTCGCGAGGTAGTCCAGGGTGGCTCCTGCGACCAGGAGACCCGCCAACACCAGGCCAAGGCCGAGGAACAGAGCGTGGGATGGCGGGACGATCTTCCCGGAGGGGAGGGGCCTCCCCATCGTCCTCTTCATCTTGGAGTCCATCCCCATTTCGAGGTAGCTGTTGAGCGCCAGCGCTCCGCTCGAAGCCAGGGCGCCTCCGGCGAGGACCCCCACAAGGGCTTGGATCGGGGGCACCCCGCGCGACGCCACGACCTCCGACCCGAGGGCTGCCATCAGTAGGAGGGGCGTGATCTTCGGCTTCGTGAGGGCAAGATAGTCTGAGAAGCTCGTCTTGAACGACCCGTCCAAGGGCGCCGCCTTCGGTGCGTGTATTTTGACTTTCTTGAGCCGTGAAATGCTTAAGAAATCTCGGGAGGTCGGCAGCTTCCGTCCCGCAGTAGCTCAGCCTGGTAGTCCCGCAAGGGGCCATTAGCTTCCGGCTGTAGAGGTCGGCCAGCGGCTGACCCGTCCAGCCTATTCAGGCCACAGTCACCGGAGTGTCGTCGGCTCAAAAGTGCCGGAAAGGCACTAAGCGTCCGACCTGCGGGACTCGAGCTTATCTGAGCTCATATCTTGTCATTTGTCCTTTTCTGACCCATTTTCTACCTTCTTTCGGTAACTTGATTCGGACCAGTCGAACCCTGTGCCTCCGTTCCGCGTCTGACAATACGACAGCGTTCGGCTTCGCTCTCTTCGTGGGATTCCAGAAGCCCACGCGTCCGCTGAGTCTCCTGTCGGCGGGAGAGTCCAACGTGACGTGGTACACCTAGTTGCGCCTCGTCCATGTCCTTCCCCGAATGGTCATCTTCCGGCCCCTCTTGTCGGTTCAGCGGATGCGAGGCGAGGAGCCGAGAGACCTCAGGAGTCCGATGACTGATTTGGGACAGTCGATACTGGCGTTTGCGGACCCGACCTGGATATTGCGCATTGTTCCCTTGTTTGCGTCGACTGAGCAGGGTGCATGACCCCCTGCATCGTAGAACCCTCCAAGGAAATCGGCGCCGTTCGCCTGTACATTGCGCGGCGGAGCATCCAGCGCGCCGCTTCCCCTGCAAAGGCATATGGAGACCTCCATCAGGGATGCCGAGGACAATGAGGCTCTGGCTCCCCGTGGCCGGCGTCGCCCTCCTGGTGGTCGCCTACGCCTACTTCTACGAGCTGAGCGCGGTGGAGTCTCAGGGGTCCGCGTCGATCGGGCTGGCCAACGTCGTCGGGCTGATTGCCGTGGTCGTGGGGCTGATCGTCGCCGGGATGCTCTTCAGGAGGAGGGCCCCGGCCGGCGGGTCGCCAGACTCCAGGGTTCTGTCAAGTTGATGGGCCATCGGGTTGATTCTTCTCGGTGTCAAGAGTCGGGCCATGAGCCTTGGGCGTTTTGTCCGTGCCGTTCAGTAGGTAGAGAACTGGCATCACGCCATTGAGTAGGTTGTAGAGCCTGATTTGAGGGTCAACCCCGCCTTGCCCTTCCCAAGCGCAGTAGTCAACCACTTTTTGCAGTTCTGTGGCGGCCTCTCCCTCTCTCGCCCTTGCACGGAATAGGTCTCCCGACGCAACGATTATCCTTGAGGCATCATCTTTCGATTGGAACTCGATGTTTGAGATGGCTGTGGTGAATTGATAGTCGTCAATTTCCTTTGCTCTCCACTTGGTGAATTTCTTAAGGACATACCGATATCTCTCGGCAGCACATTGAAGGCAGCCACAATCGCATCGCTCGGCGTGGTTAGGGGCCGTCCTATCTTCCCCGTGAGCGCAGGGAGATTTCAGCGTGGTAGTGCTCATTCCTTCAACGCCTCTGAGATGATTGTCTCAGCCATGTTGGACACGCTTCGATTCTCGCCCTTGGCCTTCTTCTCCAACTTGGTGTAGGTCTCTTCACGGATTGCGACCGTCTGCCAGCCCTTGTAGGGCATCTTAAGCCTCCATCCTCTCCCGCTGCTCGTCCCTTTCCGCTTCCACTTCTTCATCCAGCAGCTTCTCTGCGTTCGCATCGCTTCTCCTTTCAAAGCCCCTGATGAACTCTGAATAGAACGCGCCGAGGTGCTCAGCAGCTGCGAACACTGCTTCTCCCCTCAATCCAACCGCATAGTGCCCGCAACCGTCTCGGTAGAGGACCCAAGTCGCCATTTTTCTCACCTCCTATACGCAGTCCAGGCATCGACTGTATCCATACATCTGCGCCCTCACCGAGAGGACACAGCCGCATATTTCGCAGTGTGCCATCCGATATCGCAGCTTGCGAACTTTCTCTTCCGCCTCGTTTTGTATTCCGCTCATACCGTAGCCTACCAAGCAGGGCTTAATATACCTTCCGAATGATGCGGAATCTTCACAACCCTTAAGTAATCCCCTTCCGTATGCTTCGGTATGAACCTGTTCCAAAGATGGGAGATGGATGCGGACGAGATTGCAGACCATGAGGCATGGGAAGCACAGCGAAGGGAGATGCAGAGGGATTGAGCCAAGACCTTCGGTTGCAGAAGGGAGAGGCAATAGCCAACGAGATGGGAGTCCGAAGGGTCGCTCCCGACTTCTACAAGGTGAAGTCCCAATCAGGCGATTTCGAGTATGACGTTAGGCTCGGTGAATACGGCTGGCTCTGTTCCTGTCCTGATTCTACCTTCAGAGGTTCGACCTGCAAGCACATCTGGGGAGTAGAGATTTCGTTTGAACTGAGGAAGGTCGTAGAGGCCATAGTCCCGAAGGTCTTGAAACCTCTGGGCCTATTCTGCCGATTCTGCGAGTCTGAGGCGGTCGTGAAGCATTCGGTCAGGCACAACCGATATGGCGACCTCCAACGCTACTCGTGCAAAGGCTGTGGGAAGCGGTTCTCCGTGAACATCGGCTTTGAGAGGATGAAGGCCACGCCCCAAGCGATAACCTCTGCAATGCAACTCTATTTCACGGGAGAATCCCTTCGCTCTGTCCAGAAGTTTCTCAGGCTTCAGGGCGTGAACGTCTCTCACCAATCAGTCTGGAACTGGATTCAGAAGTATGTCGGGTTGATGGGCGAATACATGGACAGGCTCACGCCCTCAGTCTCGGACAAGTGGAGAACCGATGAAATCTACCTCAAGATGCGGGGGAACACGAAATACCTCTTCGCTATGATGGATGATGAGACTCGGTATTGGATAGCCCAACAGGTCGCAGAGAACAAAGGAATCTCCGATGTGCGCTCCCTCTTCCGAGAGGCGAAAGAGGTCGCTGGTAAGAAGCCGAAGGTTCTCATCTCAGATGGGGCCTACAACTTTGCGACAGCAAACAAGAAGGAATGGTGGACTCACCACAAAGGGGACAGGACTCGCCATGTGAGAGACATTCGCTTTGGCTCCGAAGTTCACAACAACAAGATGGAAAGGATGAACGGGGAGATACGCGACCGAGAAAAGGTCATGCGGTCGCTGAAGAATCCCCAGACTCCAATCCTAAAGGGACTCCAGGTCTACCACAATTACTTCAGGCCCCACGAAGCATTAGACGGTCAGACACCAGCGCGGAAAGCAGGGATTCAGATTGAGGGAGAGAACCCTTGGATAACCGTCATTCAGAACGCCAGTCGTGGCCCGAAAGTTTACAACGCCCAGAATCAACCCGATGGCCCATCAACTTGACAGAACCGACTCCAGAAATCCTTAAGAAAGGTTTGAGGCTCTCAGGTCTCGAGCTTTGGATAAGGAGTTCCTGGCCCTTTCTATCGTCTTCATGCTGCTGGGGCTGACCGGCATTGTGCTCTTCAGCAGCCTGACCACCAGGGGGTCCATTTTCCCCGTGATGACCCCCTCTGGAGACGGGTGCTACTGCGTCATCTCGAGCCCGGAGCCTTCCGCGGCCCAGGGAACGTCCAGCATCTTCCTGGCCCTCGGGGTCATCTTCTTCCCCATGGGGCTGATGAAGGGGGGGCTCCCTTCTTTCAGGAGAGGGCCAAGTCCGGCAAAGGTCCAGCTTCCCAGCGGCCGAGTTGTCAGCCCGGTCGCCCTCGTCAGCGGCAGGTCCTTCGCGTTCGGGCTCATCGTCCTTCTCATCGGAGTTGACGCAGTCCTGCTCCCCGGGTACCTTGTGTACAAGAACATGTACTTCGAGCTCGCTGGAGCCATGCTCGCGGCCGCTGGAGCGATCTCGATGGCATGGGGACTCCGGAAGCCCAAGGCCTAGCCGCGGACCGACAGCAAGGAACCGTTTTATCCCCCGCCTGGGCGGGCTGCGAAAGAATTGAGCTCATCATCGGGTAGGCGGAAGGCCAAGCCCAAGGAAGTGAAGAAGAAAGGGGTTGCAAAGGAGGTCGAGGAGGAAGTCAAGAAGGTAGAGAAGGAAGTCGTCAAGGAGGCGAAGAAGGTCGAGAAGGCGGTCGAACGCAGGGCGGGGCCGAAGGTCCAGCACCCGAGGCCGTCGGCGCGCATCCCCCTGGCCATGGTAACCGCCAGGCACGGGACCGGGACGATTACAAGGGCGGGGAGAGGATTCTCACTAGGAGAGCTCTCCGGGGGCGGGCTCACACGCCCGCTGGCAGCGCGGTGGGGGGTGAAGGTCGACCAGAAGCGGAGGAGCGTGCTGGAAGGGAACGTGGCGGCCCTGAAGACCTGGCACTCGTCGGGGGCAGAAGCGGCGGTCGAACGGGAGGCGAAGGCCGCCGAGGAAGAGGTGAAGGGGGCAGGGGAGGAGGTCGAGAGGGAAGTGGTCGCGGCCGCAGAAGAAGTGGTGAAGGCGGAGAAGGCGGTCAGGAAGGAAGCAAAGAAGGCAGGGAAGGCGGTCAAAAAGAAGGTCGAGAAGCGCAAGGCTCGGCCCAAGAAGAAAAAATCCTAGCTAGGTCTCCGCTTCTTTGGCCGCCATGTATAGGTACTGCTGGGCGTAACCCGCGTATTCCCCGAAGCGCTTTCTGGCGGCGGCCGAGATCCTTTCGTAGTCTCGCAGGGACAGCTTCAGCTTGCCGTCCCGGGCAAGCCGCGACCTCATCGAAGGGTCGAGCATCCTCGGATATGAACTTGCCAAGGCCCTGGCGATCCAGACGTCGATGGGGAAGGCCTCGTCCTTGCCGCAGGAGAAGAGGAGGACGCAGTCGGCCACCTTGGGGCCCACCCCAAGCAGGACTTTTTGCCCGAACAGCTCGCTGAGGAGTTCCCGGCGCGCCTCCTCGTATTCCAGAGACTTCACCTTTGCGAAGTCGACCCGCCCCTCGGCGACGGCAGCGGCCACCTTCTTGAGGAAGGGAGCCCTGTACCCCAGCCCGCACCGTCTGAGGTCGGCCGCAGACGCGCCGGCGAGGGCCTGTGGAGAGGGGAACCCGCGGAAGGGCTCGCCATCGAACTCGGACGCCTCCCCATACCGTTCGCACATGGCCGAGACCATCTTCCTGATCCGCGGGATGTTGGCGTTGGTGGCGAGGACGAAGGATGCGAGGCACTCCCAGGTGTCCTGCCTGACGAGCCTCATGCCATAGAACTTCTGCACCGCCCTCGCAATCACCCGGTCCTTCGAGATCGTCGCAAGGACGTGGTCCAGGTCCTCGTCCAGCCGGAAGTACCTCTTGACGAAGGCGCTGTCCACGTGGTCTGAGGAAGACGAGCAGCGGAGGGCATCCCTCTCCTGCCTGACTTTCAACGCCGACGAACCCGCGACGCCAAACCACCACTCCCCTCTGCGCTCCCAGCGGAAGACCTGGCCGCTCTCGAGGGTGTACTCGAGACTGAAGGGGGAGCCGAGGGCTACAGTGAAGTCCATTGCAGTAAGCGCTCTCTGAACGCGGAGATAATTTACTCTTTGCAGGAATCGACATATAGCGGGAGCCGTGGCCTCGGTGAAGATGCCGGCACCATATGAAGCGAAGACGAAGGGGTCCCGGCGGCTCTACGAAAGGGCGAGGAAGGTCTTCGCCGGCGGGGTCAGCCACAACGCGAGGTTCTACGAGCCGTACCCTATATTCGTCTCAAAGGCGAAGGGCCAGCACGTCTGGGACGAGGACGGGAACAGGTACACCGATTACTGGATGGGGCACATGGCGCTGATACTGGGGCACTCACCCGCGGTCGTCGTCGAGGCGCTCCGCTCCCAGATTGGGAGGGGGACCCACTTCGGCATGGGGAGCAGGTATTCCGTCGAGCTCGGGGAGGAGATACAGAAGGCGGTCCCCTGCGCCGAGGAGATGAGGTTCTGCAACACCGGTGCCGAGGCGACGATGTACCTCGTCAGGCTGGCGAGGGCCTACACCGGCAGGCGGGTGGTGATCAAGATGGCTGGGGGGTGGCACGGATACAACACCGAGCTCAACAAAGGGGTGCACAGGCCCTTCGACAGGACGGAGAGCGCGGGGATACTCGAGGAGGAGCAGGCGTTTGTGGAGAACGTCAGGTTCAACGACCTGGAGGCGGCGGAGAACGAAGTCAGAGAGGCAGGTGGGGATGTGGCGGCGATATTCCTCGAGCCGGTGCTCGGAGCGGGCGGGTGCATACCCGCCGACAGGGAGTACCTGAAGGGGCTGAGGGAGCTCGCGGACAGGAGCGGGGCGCTCCTGGCCTTCGACGAGATAATCACCGGGTTCAGGCTCTCCCTCGGAGGAGCCCAGGAGCACTATGGGGTGACCCCCGACCTTGCTACCTTCGGGAAGGTGGCAGGAGGAGGGTTGCCGATCGGGCTCGTCTGTGGGAGAAAGGAGATCCTCGACCTGTCCGACCCCACCAGGAAAGAGAAGTTCGTGTCGATCGGAGGAGGGACGTTCTCCGAAAACCCGCTGACGATGGTCGCAGGGATCGCGACGGTCCGGCACCTCAGGAAGAACGCACCGCAGATTTACCCGGCGCTCGACTCATTGGGCAAGAGGGCGAGGGCCGGCATCGACCGTGAGTTCAGCGAACGTGGCGTCGAGTCCCATACGACGGGACTGGGTTCTCTCTTCCTCACGCACTTCGGGCCCGACCCGAAGAACGCCGAAGAAGCAGCGAAGGAAGAGAGGAAGACGAAACTGGACTACGCCTTGGGTTTGATAAACGCAGGGATATTCCTGCTTCCTGGCCATCCTGGAGGCATTTCGACGAGCCATACTGCCAAGGATGTCGGGAACCTGGTCACACAGAGCGGGAAATTGGCCGAGGCGCTGAAGCCTAGGCGATAGCACGGGAACCTGGCCGCGATCCACAACAGTTTCGCCACACTCTCCCCACCTGGACTCGTTCGGCAGCGAATTGGCTCAAAAAGCAGGTCGTCCCTGCAGTGGGGGATTGCCACTTTCACGTCGAATTCCGCCTCTGGTAGAACGAATCAGGGCGCACGAAGAGTTCCAGCACTTGCGGCCCACCATGACGAGAAAGGAAGTGGTGGAGAGCGTCTCGGAAGCGTAGGGAGTGACAAAGTCGACCGTCTACCAGTGGTACAGGGGACAGACCCCAATCGGACGGCGGGCGGGCAGGATAGCGAGAGTTAGCGAGTTACTGTACGTGTTGGGTGCGTTACTCGGCGATGGGTGTGCATACCATTGGCGCAATCACTTCCAAGTCTGGCTTGCGGGGGAGGAGGCATTCACAGTGAAGTTCGCGCTCAAATTGTCCGTCTGCCTTGGTAGGGAAGTCAAGAGATACAAGTACGCCTCGAAGAATGCGTGGTTCGTAAGAGTGGACAATGCCGAACTCTTCTTCCTGTTCCAGTCAGTCAGGACCGATAATTCCAAAATCAAGAGCCTGGTAGACGAGATCAATCCTGCTGGAGGATGGCTTCAGTTCGTCGAAGGCTTCTTTGATGCCGAGGGGTGCGTGAAAATCATAGGTGGAAAAGAGAGGAAGACGCCTAAGGTGTGTCTCGACCTTTGCAACACCAATTACGAACTGCTCGATATGGTGAGGACGGTCGTGAAGCAGCAACTGGGCACAGGAGCCGGCATATCCGCGCAGAAAACCGCTCCGCCAGGGAAGACCGCTTACCATCTCAGAATCTAATCGAAAAGCGCGGTCAAGGAATTCTTCAGGATGAGTCCAACGTCGAAGTTGACTGCGGAAAAATCGCATCTCTTGAATGCTTGGCTTGCAAAAAGACTGTAGGGGAAGCTCACTTGGAGACTTTCCCCAGTCTTGAGTCAGCTTCGGACCAGTTTACGACATTCCACCATGCATCAACGTACTTCGCTTTGTCGTTAAGGTAGTCCAAGTACCAGCTATGCTCCCAGAGGTCGCTTGCGATGATGACGGTTGATTGGGCTATGTGATTGAGGTTATGCTTCTCGACCTGCGAGATGATCAGTTGCTCGCTGACCGGCTCATAGATCAGCATCGCCCAGCCGCTACCTTCGACCGTCTTGGAGGCGTCCGAGAACTGAGCCTTGAACTTGTCGAACCCGCCGAAGTCCTTCTTGATCTGGTCTGCAAGCTTCCCGCCAGGAGTTCCTCCTCCCTTGCCGGCTGGCGCCATGTTCGGCCAGAATAGCGAATGGAGGATGTGCCCGTCGGCGTTGAAGCCGAAGTCACGAAGGATGGCCTTGATGTCGATTTGTATCTCGCCCTTCCTGGCCTTTTCGAGCTTCTCCATGGCAGCGTTGGCTCCGTTGACGTAGCCCTGGTGGTGCTTGTCGTGGTGCAGGGTCATGATCTGCTTCGAGATGTGCGGTTCGAGCGCGTCGTACGCATATGGCAGTGGTGGAAGTGTGTAGTTCTTCATGGGTGGCAGCCAATGCCCATGATGTAAAAACTTGTTGCTAAACAGTTATGGAAGCCTTCGTTTTCTTGGCTTTCTCCCAGTCTTCCAGGAATCTCTTCAACCCCGCGTCGGTCAGCGGGTGATGCATCATCTTCTCCATCACCTCAGGAGGCATGGTGGCTATGTCTGCGCCTATTTTCGCAGCCTCGAGGACGTGCTGGGGGTGCCTGATGCTCCCCACGAGGACCTCTGCCTTCAGGCCGTAGTTGTCCCTGATCTTCACGAGGTCTTCGACGACCTCCATCCCCCTCTGGCCGATGTCGTCCAGGCGCCCGATGAATGGGCTGATGAAGGAAGCCCCCGCCTTGGCCGCGAGCAGCCCCTGGTTAGCGGAGAAGACGAGGGTCATGTTCACCCTGATGCCAGTGCCGCTGAGCGTCTTTGTCGCCCGGAGCCCCTCGGGGATCATCGGGACCTTGACCACGACGTTGGTCGCCAGCTTCGAGAGGTGCTTCGCCTCCGTCACCATCCCGTCGAAGTTGGTGCTGACGACTTCCGCGCTGACGTCCCCCTTCACTTCCTTGCAGATCGCCTTGATGATCTCCTCGAACTCTCCTGGCTCTTTCGCCACCAGGGTCGGGTTGGTGGTCACGCCGTCAACCACGCCCATGGCGTTGAGCTTCCTAATCTGATCGAGGTTGGCTGTGTCGAGGAAAAGCTTCAAGCTGTCCCCCTAATTCTCCCAGTTCGGTATTAAAAGCCTAGCGCGCTCGTGCGAGGGCTTCAGCCGCCTGCTCGATGTTCGCCGCCGTCAGCCCGTACTTCTTCAGGAGCTCCCCGGCGTCTCCGCTCTCCCCGAAGGTGTCCATCACCCCGACCCTCTTCATCGGTGTCGGCCTGTTCTCGCCGAGGACCTCGGCCACGGCAGAGCCCATGCCGCCCATCACGTTATGCTCCTCCGCAGTGACGACCCTCCCGCACTTCTGGGCGAGCTTGGTGACCGTGGCTACGTCGATGGGCTTGATGGTGTGGACGTCGACGACTGCGGCCGAGACGCCTTTCGCCTTCAGGCTGTCGGCGGCTTTCAGAGCCTCTGGGACCATTATGCCGCAGGCGAGCACCGCGACATCAGAGCCGTCTCGTAGGACGTTCGCCTCGCCGAACCTGTATTCGAACCCGTTTTCATAGACGATTGGAGTTGACGGCCTCGTCAGCCTGACATAGAACGGGCCGGGGATCGCCGCGATGGCCATGACAACCCCCTTGGTCGATGGCGCATCCGCAGGAACGATCACCTTCATCTTCGGGATGGCCCTCATTATGGCGATGTCCTCCACCTGCTGGTGGGACGCGCCATCGGGTCCGACGGATATCCCGCCGTGTGAGCAGACGATCTTCACATTGAGGTTCGGGTACGCGATGTTGTTGCGTATCTGGTCCACAGACTTGCCGGGGACGAAGATGGCGTAGGTCCCGACGTAGGCAATCTTCCCCGCGAGGGCCAGGCCGGCTGCTATCGAAACGAGGTTCTGCTCCGCTATCCCGACGTTGAAGAAGCGCTCCGGGAACTTCGTTGCAAAGACCGCTGACTTCAGTGAGCTGGTGGTGTCCGCACCGACGACCACCACGTCCTTGCTCGCTGCGCCGAGCTCGAGCAGGGCTTCGCCGTAGGCGTCCCTCATCGCAGCCTGCTTGGACATCATGGTCTGGGCCTCCTTGCGCTTTCGGCCTTCTCCCTAAGGGCCGCTATCGCACTCACAGGGTCCTTCTTGGCGTAGACCCCGGCTCCTGCCACGAGGACGTTCCCGCCCCTCTTGACCACTTCCTGCACGTTCTCCGGTTCCACCCCTCCGTCTATTTCTATGTCCGTCCCGACTCCCTTGTCCTCGACCAGCTCGCTCACCTTCTGGAGCTTGGGCATGACTGACATGTCCATCGTCTGGCCGCTGAAGCCGGGGTTGACTGTCATCACGACGAGGGTCGAGATTCTGTCGAGGCGGTCAGAGGCCCACTTCGGGAGCTGGGTCTGGGGCTTGATGGCGAGCCCGACCTCCTTGCCGCGCGAATGCACCAGCCGGTGGAAGTCGTCGAAGCGGGCCCCGTTCATCACCTCCGCGTGCACGCTGAGAAGGTCTGACCCTGCCTCGAGGAACTTCTCGGCGTACTTCTGCGGGTCTTCGATCATCAGGTGAGTGTCGAACTTTAGGTCGGTCCGGCGCCTGAGCGCCTTCACCGTCCCGGGCCCGAAGGTGATGTTGGGGGCGAAGTGGCCGTCGATCACGTCCAGGTGCACCTGGTCGGCTCCGCCGTTCACCGAGATCTCCACCGCCTTCTCCAGGTCCCCCAGGTCCCAGGCGAGGATCGAAGGGGCGATCCGAATCTCCCTCACTCTACTTCAGCTCGCTGAGGACGTCTGAAAGCTTGTCCTTCGACGGCGCCGTCCCGTGGTAGTGCGGGGACCACTCCATGAAGGAGATCCCTTTCCCCTTCACCGTGTGGGCTATGATCACGGTCGGCCTGTTCCTGGTGCTCATGGCGAGGTCGAACCCGTCCATGAGCTGGTTCAGGTCGTAGCCGTCGACCTCGATCACGTTCCAGTTGAAGGCCCTCCACTTGGCGGCCAACGGCTCGAGGGGCATGATTTGCTCTGTGAGGCCGTCTTGCTGTATCCCGTTCCTGTCTATGATCGCCGTGAGGTTGTCGAGCCTGAACTTCGACGCTGACATGGCAGCCTCCCACACCTGCCCCTCCTGCTGCTCCCCGTCCCCCATGAGCACGTAGGTCCTGTACGACTTCCCGTCGAGCTTGGCAGCTAGAGAAGTCCCCACCCCCAGCGAGAGGCCGATCCCTTCCGACCCCGCAGGGGCCTCGACCCCGGGGATCCCCATCGAAGGGTGCCCCTGAAGCCTGGAGCCGGTCTTCCTAAGGGTCATCAGCTCCTCGACCGGGAAGTACCCCGCCTGGGCCAATATGGAGTATAGCAGCGGTGCCGCGTGCCCCTTGCTGAGGAAGAACCTGTCCCTGTCGGGCCACTTGGGGTCCTTCGGCTCGTGGTGCATGACGTGGAAGTAGAGCGTGACGAGGAGTTCCACCGCCGAAAGCGACCCTCCAGGGTGGCCGGAGCCTGCTTCTGCGAGGCTCTGCAGGATCAGCTTCCTCGTGTTCCTCGCGATCTCCTTCAGCCTGACGACCTCCTGCGCTGTCTCCATCATCTCCTCACCGGCACCTGCACTATGCTGTGCACGAACTCCTCGACCCCCTGGGTCTTCGCTTCCAGGTCGTGCAGCGAAAGGGTCGCGATCCTCGGAAGCCCGCTCCTGACCTCCCCGGCGACGTTGCTGAGTATCGCTGCCTGGTAGGGGTTCCCTCCGGAGGCGAGCGCGAGTCCGAAGACCCCGGTCATGGCGTCTCTGACGCCCACCTTGCTGAAGAGGTTCTTCTTCCCGCCGATTGGCGGAAAGAGCGTGACGTTCTCCCTGTCGAACAGCGTGATGCCGGCTTCCCCCCTGGTGATGAGGATCGCCTTCGACTCGAGCCGGCTCAGGAGGTTGACCCCCATGTTCCTGAGGCTCGTCTCGTTGACCATGGCCATCCCGGTCGCGTGCTCCGCCTCCTCGAGGTTCGACTTCACGTAGGTCACCCCGGAGAAGTCGATGTAGTGGTGCATCTTCGGCTGGCCGACGACTATCTTGCCGGCGGATTTCGCAGACGCGACTATCCCGCTGATGAGGTAGCTTGTTATCGCTCCGCGGTCGTAGTCTGAGATGACGACGCAGTCGACCTCCTTGATGTGGGGCTCCGCCTGGGCCAGGAGCTTCTTGGCCATCCCCAGGGGGACGTCCCTTCTGTCTTCCCGGTCGACCCTGAGCACGTGGTAGGAGTTGACCATGTACCAGGTCCTGAGAGACGTCGGCCTGGTCGGGTCGGCGACCACCCCCTCCGACGAAACGCCGTACTTCGAGAACTCCGATTTCAGCCAGGCGCTGTACTCGTCGGAGCCGTATAGGCCGACCACGCTGACGGAAGCGCCCAGCGACGCCAGCTCCCTCGCGAGGTTGGCTGCGCCGCCTGGGAGGAGGGTCTGCCCCACGAAGTCACCGGCAGGGACCGGAGCCTCGCGTGCGAGCTTGCGCGCAGCTATATCGACAAATCTGGAGACTATCAGGTCTCCGACGACAAGAATCCTGCGTCCCTGGAACTGGCGGAGGACCCCTGTGAGCTTGTCCCTTTCAACCGAGTCCAGGGGCATTCTTTTTCGATTTCGCTCGCCGCGTTGGGCTCTTTAAGGTTTGGCGGAATCATCTCGGCCCGGGCCCTTCTCCTGTTTCTCGGTCAGGCCTGGAATTTGCCTTCCTCAGCTCAGACGCCGTCTTCTTCATCTCTGGTCCCTCGGACTTTGTAAGGGGGCCGGCCAAATCGACCACTCCCCCGCTCCTGGTCATGCGCTCTACGAGCTCCGTGAAACCCTCACCCGGCTTCCTGAGCGACTTCAGCCTCTCATAGGCCTCGTCAGATGTCGCGATGTCCTTGGTATCCACACAACATGACAAGCGCGTACGAGACTTAGGCCTTCCTTTGGTCCGAGCCCTTTTCTTCCCTCCACTTTTCTTCCAGGAGTTGGCCCAGAATTTCGACCGCCTTTCTCACTTCTCGTTCCAATGCGAGAGGGTCGTAGCCCTTCGGCGGAGGGAAATCCAGAAACTTCTGGTTCGGGTCTGCATTCAGGAAGTCTTTGCTGGCCTCGTATATCGACATGAGCGCCGGCCCGTCTAGCTTCTTCAGCTCCGACCTCCAAGCGTGATGAAACCCCTTCTCGGACAGGAAGGTCAGCTTGACGTCCCCTTCGGCCTCCTTCTTGACGTCCTCCCAGAAGACCCTGTCGAAGTCCCCGGGCGCCGCCTTCCCTGACTTCAGCTTCGCCTCATAGGACTCGATGAGCGACCTGACACGGGGGGGAGTGATCTCAAAGTGGGCCGCCAGCTGGTCGGTCGAGAGCCCGAGCTGCGAAAGGTGATAGCACCCTTCCTCCAGGATCTCGTCGTCCACTTCCGGGTCCAGCTTCGGCAACGGAGGAGTCGCCTGCAGCCGCGCTTTAAGCCGTGCTGGGCTGGGTCTCGCTCCTGAAGAGGCGCATGGACCTGTTCAGGTAGGGAATGGGGCTGTACCAGTTCCACTTCCCCAGCTTCGACATCACGGCGGGGACGATGTACGTCCTCACAACCAGCGCGTCGATGAGGATCGCAAATGCCAAGGCGAACCCGATCTCCTTGAGGAGGAGGTCGCTGGAGATCATGAGCGAGCCAAGAGAGCCGGCGAGGATGATCGCGGCAGCGGTGATGACCGCTCCGGTCTGCTCCACGGCGCTGACTATGGCGGCGTCGAGGTGCTTCCCCTTGGTGGCCTCCTCGCGCACCCTGGTCAGGATGAAGATGTTGTAGTCCATCCCCAGGCCGAGGAGGACCACGAAGAGGAAGAACGGGATGATGAAGATCATCTGATAGTTGTAGAACTGCTTGAACAGCAGCGCTGTCGTGGCCAGGGTCCAGACGATGCTCATCAGGACGGAGAGGACCGCGAAGACCGGGAGGATCAGGGACCCGAGCACCACGAGCAGGACGATGGCGACCCCGGCGGCCACGATGGGGACGATGGTGTTGAACTGGGAGTCGAACACGTCCCTGGTGTCGAGGATCGAGCCCGTCTCGCCCCCCAGGTATATCCCTGTGACCCCGGCGGCCGAGCCGTACTGGGAGTGCAGGGTCTGGCGGATTGACTGGGCGTCGGAGAGCGCCCTGGCGGAGTTGGGGTCGATCGCGAAGTTGATCGTGAAGAGGACAGTCTTGTTGTCCTTGCCGATGTTCTGAAGGACTTCGGAGAAGGTTCTCGCCCCGGCGGTGGTGGAGTAGTTGATCCCGTCGTAGGGGACGGTCTCCCCGTACATCATCGTCGGGCTGGTGACGTTCTTTATGTCAGGAGAGCCGGCAAGGTAGGACGTCACCGCCTGCACCGTGGACATCTCCTGGGAGTTGAAGGAGTGAGCCTCCACCACCGGCTGGGAGAACGTCATCACGACATAGGTGGGGTAGAGGGTCCCGCTCCCGAAGGCGGCGGCAACCTGGTTGGACGCCTTGACAGACTCGAGGTTGGGGGGAGCTGCTGACAGGAGGTCGAAATTGGGGGTGGAGTTGGCGTACACGTACAGGGCGGGTCCCGTCGCTACCAGCGCCAGGACGATGAGCACCCAGGCCCTCTTGACCGCGAAGTTACCGCTTCTGGAGAAGTATCCCCTCCCGCCCTTCAGCTTCCCGGTCACAGACTTCGAATATCTGGCGAAGCGGTCCCCCGAGTAGGGCCAGAACGTCCGTTCGCCCACCATGCTGACGATGGCTGGGACCATGGTCAGGGCGATCAGGAGGGCCACGAGGACCCCGAGTCCGACGACATAGCCGATGGTCCGGAGGAGGACGACGGAGGTGAAGGTCAGGGCCAGGAAGGAGATGATGACGGTGGCTCCGCTCGTCGCGATGCTCTCACCGGCCCAGGTGACCGAAGTCTCGACGGCCGCCCGCACGGAGGCGCCGTTGACCCTCTCTTCCCTGTACCTCGCGAGGACGAAGACGCTGTAGTCGGTCCCCACCCCTATGAGCACCGTCAGGAGGATCGTCGGGACGGTGAAGTCGACCTTGGCGAGGAGGATCGCGACCAGGACGATGAACACCTGGGATATCCCCAGGGCCACCCCGATGGCCCCGAGGGTCATGAACGGGGTCAGGATCGAACGGAAGAAGAGGCCGGTGGCGACGATCAGGAGGATGATTGTTATCGGGAGGATCAGGGTCAGGTCGGATTCGGCCGACTGGCCGAAGTCATAGGAGATGGCGTCGGCTCCTGTCACTGCAGCGGACTTTATGCCCGATGCATGGTCGGCGCCGCCAAGGGCCGACGACACCGCGGACCTTAGGGCAATCACGTTGGAGTTGGAAGACTCGTTGAGGCTTAGAGAGACCAGGGACAGGTCGCGGGCTGGTGAAACGAGAGATGAAATCAGGGTCGAAAGGGTCCTCCCGATGTCGTATTCGGACGGGTTCCAGATGATGTTCCCGACAAGATTGTAGAGAGACGAGTTGTCGAACTTCTGGCCGAGGGCGTAGGTCGAGCCCACGAAAGTCTGCGAGAACCCGGTCGAGTTCGAAACGTAGCCTTCGGCGAAGGAGACGACCCTCGAATTCGCCTGGGCGCTCGTGTCGGTAAGATATTCGGCCAGGCTCACCGTGCTCAGTAGGGCGGAGTCGAACTGCTTCGAGGCCGGCGCGAAGGCGTCGGCGTAGTCGATTCCTGCGGATTCGGCCGCAATGGAGCCCCTTGCGAGGAGGCTCGCGTTGGCCAGACCGGGGTCAGACCATGATGAGGACCATGCGGAATCGAAGAGCGTGAGGACATGAGAAGAGTAGTCCCGGTAGGTTGTGGCGTTGGCGCTCGACAGCGTGGTCGCCGCGTATGCATTTGCGGCGCCGTCGGCCTGGGTCACGTTGTGGGATTGTGCGTACGCCTGCTGCCATGCACCGAGGTATAGTGCCGGGACCCCCAGCAGGAGCTTGAGCGAGCTGTTGGCCCCCTTGGCCGCAGCGTAGGTGGCCTGGTTGACCCCCTTCACGGCGGTGTAAAGGGGCGAATACACATCGGTCGTCTGGTTGAGACCTTTGATGCCCGAGTCGCCATCAATCTGTTTCACCAGGTCGGCGACGAAGGCCTGCGTGGCCGGAGAGCTCACGTTGCTCCCTTCCACCACGACGAGGAGGGTGCTGTTGGCTACGGTCTTCGCGAACTCCGCCGAGATCAGGTTCGAAGCCTGCACCGACTGCAGCTGGCTCCCGGACGCGGTCCCTTCGTTGAGCGACGTGGAGTTCCCCGCCTGGATTATGACTGGGACCAGAAGGACAAGTGCGAGAATCCAGGCGACCACAACGTATCTCCGCCTCCGATGCACGAACCCCCCCAGCCGCCTGAACGGGGTGGGATGCGGAGAACTAGAACCTCCTGAGGTCAATCAAACCGGGGCTCAATGCGTACGTAAATATGCCTTGAACCTAGTCTCGTTTCCTCACGTAGAGGAACCCGCCCTCCTCCTTCACGTCATAGAGGGGCTCATCCGCCACCGGCTCGTCGAAGACCCCCTTTCCGGTCCTGAGGTCCCAGACCGTGCCGTGGCCTGCGCAGGTTACCTCCGTTTCCGCGAGGGTCCCCTCTGACAGGTCCCACTCCGCGTGGGTGCAGATGGCGCCCATCCCGTAGTACTTCCCGTCGACGTTCACGATGAGCACCGACTCGCCCCCCACCTCGACTGTGAGCATGGAGTCGGGAGGGACCTTGGAGGCTTCGACAGCTTTCATGAAGTCTGCCATGTGCCTCGAAATCATGGGGAGCGCGAGATAAACTCTCGCCCTAGGCCTTGGCGGGAATGTACTCCTCGAGCTCCTGCAGGTCTTTCATCGAATCGAGGAAATACCATTCGCCATAGTGGGGATACGACATAAGTTCGCCGTGCGTAACCAGCTTGGGGAAGGTCTCTCTCTCGATGTCGCCCTTGTCGGGGAGGTTCTTCATGATCTTCCTGGTGTTCAACAGGTAGACCCCGCCGTTGATCCAAGTGTCCGGGAACGCTGGCTTCTCTTCGAACCCCCTGACCATTCTCAGCTTGTCAATCCTGACTACCCCGAACCTGGAGCGATAGGGCACCACCAGCATGGATGCCGATATCTCCCCAGCTTGCTTGTGCGCCTCGATCATCCTCCTGAGAGGCAGGTCGGTGATGATGTCCCCGTTGGCGACGACGACGAGGTCCCCAGGGTTATTCGCCGCGAGCGCTTGCTTGATGGCTCCGCCCGTGCCCAGAGGCGCTTCTTCGACCGAATAGTCGACTGATAGACCGTGAAAGCTGGAGCCGAAGTGCTCCCTCAGCCTCTCCCACTTGTAGCCGCAGGCGAAGGTGACTCCGTCGATGCTCCCTTCCTTCATCAGCCACTCGATCTGGTACTCAGAAATCGGTATGCCGTGCACTGGGACGAGGGCCTTGGGGCGGTCTTCAGTCAGGGGACGAAGTCGCATCCCTTGGCCTCCTGCGAGGAGTATCGCTTTCATGCTCAGCTTCCGACCGTTTCTGCACGGGGCTCTACGTGATAAATACCTTCCCCCGAATGACGTAGGTGAAGCGAAGCCTAGTCAGACGGTGACTTGGATTCCCTTGGTAACCGAGATCGGGACGCTAGTACTTGTCGTGACGAAGGTGTAGGCAGCGTAGACCCCCTTTGGCACTGTGGAAGCGATGAGGACGAAGCACTGTACTTTCTGATTCGCCGCGAAGCTGCAAGAATCGTAGTTCCAATAGACGGTCTGGCCAGCGGAGTTGACCAAGGTCAGGTATACCAGCGTGTTCATCGGGGAAGAGAGGGTGTTGGTATAGTTCGCCAGCACGCCGACGTACCCGCTGATCGACCTCTGCTCCATTCCGGTCAGGACGATGCCGTTGGTGAGGTACCTGGTGGCGGCGCCGTTTGCCATCGGGCCCGCCATTGAGAATGCGAGAAGGCCTATGGCCACCGCAATCATCAGCTTCGAGCCCCCGCCAGTCAAGTCGATAGAATGGACCTCGTCTTGGTATATAATTCTACCAATTTTGCGTAGCCCCATCAGAGGGGTGGGCGTTATAAGCCCGAGCGGCGTCTACTTGTATGGCCCTTCTCTACCGATCGGTAGTCCAGCGCTTCACCCCCACGCCAGAGATTTCCCGCGTGTTCGAGGTCTTCAGGGCGATGGTCAACGACTGCCTCAGGCTGGGCCTCGCCAACAAGGTTCACTCCTACAACGACGTCAAGCACGTCTGCTATCCCGCCATGATGCAGTACGCCGTCCACGACGGCTACAGGATTTCAGCGATGTTCGAGGCGTCCAACCTCCTCAAGAAGTTCAGGACCGACTCGACGAAGAAGAAGGTCAGCCCTCCGAGGGTCGGTCGCCCCTATTTCGCGGTCTCCATCGCCGTGAGGGTGGCAGGAGACGAGCTCCGGCTCCCTCAGGTCGCCCCCGTCAAGCTCAACCGCCACACAGTCTCCATAATAGAGCAGGATGGCATTACAGTCGTCTCGGCAACACTCACTCCAAGCACCATTTCGGTGATATATTGCAAGTCCGTCGTGAGAGTCGTACCCAAGGGGATGGTTGCGGTGGACCTTAACGTCGACAAAATATCGACCTTCGACACCAGTGGGATTTCGGCCGCGTATGACATCGAGGAGCTGACAAAGCTTCACGAAACATATCGGAGGGTGAAGTCGAAGTTCAGGAGGAGGGACTTCCGAATAAAGGGAAAGCTGTTTCGCAAGTACGCTGCCATCGAGTGGAACAGGAAAAGCGCCATCATCCACAGGGTTTCATCGCAGATTGTCAACCAGGCGCTTGCCAGCCGACAAGCCATCGTGCTCGAAGACCTCAGGGGGCTGAGAGAGATTTACACGAGAGAAAGCGGAAGCAGCGCGTACTATCTCTCAAAGATGAATGCGTGGCCGTTCCGCCAGATCCTCCATCAGATAGCGTACAAGGCGGAATGGGTCGGGCTCCCGGTCGTCGTCATCAGCCCAGAATGGACATCGGAGAAGTGCTCAGAGTGCGGAGGAAGCATGGAGACGCCCCCGGTCGAAGTGGACTCTGTAGTCTGCCTCAACTGCGGACTGGTCGTCGACCGCGACCTCAACGGGGCGAAGAACATACTGAAACGAGGCGCGAGGTCCGTGCCAGCAGGGTTCGCAAATGAAGCAATGAAAGGCGGTAAGCCCTCGCAAGGGGAGCCCAGCGCCTGAGTCGATGCGAATCATCCACCAGGGCACGCGTAGTGACCTGGAGGAAGGATCAAAGCGTAATTGCAGCGCCGCCCCGCCGCTTCACGGCGGGGCGGAATGATTGAAAATGAAGGTGCGGAGTAAGGCCTGGCTATCGCGAGAAAAAGAAAAGGAAGGAAAGGTATCGGTTTAGGATACCTTTCTTACCAATATTGCTAGCTCGAGGACGAGAGTTATAGCTGCCAACACGGCGACGACCAACACATAGGTCTGCGTGCTCGACACAGCGTTCGCGGCGTTTTGCGCCTGAGTCGCTGCGTTGCCCGCTGCCGTCGCTGCGCTGTTGGCTGCCTGGGTGATGGAACTCAGAGTCGTGGACATCGAACTCACCGAGTTCTGGATGGTACCGACCTGGGTCGCCAAGCCGCCGATGGCGGTCTGGAGGGACGCCAGGGTCGCGTGGTTGGCGTTGACGGTGCTGTTGATCTTCTGGATCTGCTGCTCTATGAGAGTCAGGTTCCCCTGGATGTTGATCCAGGCCTGGGTCTCGTTGAAGAACTTGGATGCTGGTGCGGTGAAGGTGAAGGATGTCGAACCCGTAGCACCGGCTGAGTCGGTGGCAGATACTGTGTAGGTTCCAGTGGTCCAGGCGGAGCTGGTGCCCGTGCTCGTCGAGTAGGAGAACGCCCCAGTGGAGCTCGCCAGCGCATTGTCTGCGTCGACGACTGCCCCTGATGGGTTCTTCACCTGGATGAACACGGTCGCGCCCGCGTTGGACGTTGTGCCGGCTATGGTGTATGCGCCCGACTCACTCGCGCCCGCGGTGGGGCTGGAGAACGTTATGGTCCCCGCGGCCGCCACCAGAGGTGAGAGGAGCAGGACGAGCACGATGCCGGTCGCTGCTATGGCTGGAAGTGTCTTCAAGGTGCCACCTGGCTAGATGGTTACGGTGATGGTTGTTGTTACTGATACAGGCAGGTTGCCTGTGGTCACGACGAAGATCTGGACGGTGTAGGTCCCAGAGGGGAGGCCGATCGGTGCAGGGACGAAGATGGACTGGGTCGCCCCAGCTCCCACCGTCGCGCTGCCCGCGCTGACCCCGACTGGTACTGCGCCGGTCTTCCAGACTGCGAAGACTACCACAGACTCGCTGGTTGGGTTGAGGTTGGTGTACGTGGCGTTGACACCGGAGTAGCCGGCGAGGGTCGCCTTTGTCGGCGTCCCTACGACCACGAAGGACTGGCCAAGAGGCACGCTCACGTGGACGGTCAGAGCCGAAGACGTGACTGTGTTCCCTGCCAGGTCGGCTGCGGTGAGTAGGATGCTCCAGTTGCCAGAGGTGAGGCCGGAGATCGATACGCTGTACGAGACAGCATGGCCTGGGTTGTTGGACCCGGTTATGCTGACCGTGGGTGTCGCCGTAGCCGCGGTGTCTATGTTGGTGGCGGTCGCCACGACGCTCGTCGCGTTCAGGTCGCCGAAGGTGTCGTTGACCTGAGCCATGACTGCGGCGCCGTTGGTGAGGTTGGCGTTGTTGGCAGTGACGAACTTGACCGTCGGGGCAGTGGTGTCGACGAGGACCGTGAAGGTGGAGCTGACGAAGGTGTTGCCATTCGAGTCAGTCGCGTTGAAGGTGACAGTGTGCAGCCCTACCGTCATGGAGGCGGCCAGGCTGAATATCACCTTGTTGGCGGCTGAGACCACTCCAGACTGCCAGGTGCCCGAGTCGACCTTGTACCCGATGGAGTTGATGGTCACCGTGGCGGGGTAGCCGACCGAGGCGTTGGCCTGGCCGCTGAAGACCACCGCGGTAGACGAGCTGTAGATGACACCGTTGAGCGGTGCCGGCGAGGTGATGGCGAAGGTGGGTGTTCCGCTTACTGTCGTGACTTTGAACGTTGCGGAGGCTACCTGGCCGTTCAGCACGCCCGTCGCGGAGAGCGTTATGCTCGTCCCGATGGTGGCCGGGAGCGTCCAAGCGACCCAGCCTGTGCCTGTGTAGGTGTCAGGGTTGCCTGAGGTGATGTAGGCCGTGGTGGCGCTTAGGACGCTACCAGGAGCCGAGAGGGTGATCTGGAACTGGTTCGGCCCGGGGTTAGTCGCCGCGTTTCCGTAGGCGTCAGCCACGGAGACGTCGATGTATGCGGTCGACCCGTTGACTATCTTGGTGCCGAGCGTGTTGGCCGCGCTGCAAGTGGATGGTGTGGACGTCGCGACGAGGCAGCCCGTGATCACGAACGAGGCCGCTGGGCCTGCGACCGTGACCGCCGCTGTCGCGGAGTCACTGCTGTTGGCGAGGAAGGCCGCCGGGTTCGTGTTCGTCGGCTGCGCCACCGCCGTCAGGAAGAAGGCGTTCGCCATAGCCAGAGTGTCGACAGCGAATGTGCTGGACACTACGCCGAGGCCCAGTGAGCCTGTCCCTGTTGCGCTTGCCAGCGTTATCGCCTGAGCTCCGTTGGTGAAGGCCGCTGTCGTCGAGTAGTCCTTGGCGCCCGGGGCCGTCTCGAAGCTGGTCGCGCGGTCAAGGTACAGCGTCACCGGGACCCCCGCTTGTGGGGTACCCAGGGTCGCCGAGACCGTGACGCTGGTGCCAGCCGGGACGGCTGCAAGCGTGTAGGTCGCACCCGTTGGGACTGCGACCGATGGGGTCGGGGATGAAGTTGAGAAGGTCGAGGTCACCAGGTTGGCGCTGCTCCCTGAGCCGCTGAACGCACCGCTGGAGTACGTCCCGGTGAGCGTTGCACCGAGCTTACCAATGGTGCCGTAGATGCCGCTCTGGAAGTAGTTGAACGGGAGAGCGTATTGACCCGAACTGCCGCCGCCACTCGCGCATGCGGTTGTGGCCGGCGACGTTAGGACCGTCCCCGACGAGTTCCAGTTGCCGATTGTTGCACCGGAACCGGATACGCTGCAGGCAATCACGGACGGATGGGCCAATGCTCCCGCGTAGGAAGCGTCGAAGAACCCGCCGCCCGAGAGGGCCGTCAGGGTGATGGTGTAGGCTGTGAGGCCCGCGGTGTTGAGTGCGATGGCGTTGGAGAACTTGTCGGACAGTGAGAAGAGTATCCCAGACCCTGGGAACTCCGCGTCACCAGAGATGGCCGCGGGTGGGGTAGAGGCCGTGGATGCCGTGGTGGTAGAGTAGTCGTTGCCGTTGCTCGCCAGAGCAGCAGCATAGTGGAAGGTCACAGTGGACGGTGCCGCGGGCGCGGTGGTCAGCAGTCCGGATGAACCGGCTGTGCCTGACGTGCCGATGGTCGCCGTCACGATGCTGTTGTTGCCCTCCGCGTTGCTCGGCTGGAAGGTGCTCGTCAGAGTGCCAGAGGCACCAGACGAACCAGACGATGGCGAGAAGCTGTAGGTCGCTGTGGACGGGTAACCAGGTGCGGTCAACACTATCGGCACGCCCGCCTGCCCGGAGCTTAGAGTCACGGTGACAGTCTCGGGTGTGCTCCCAGCCACGTAGGTGGTGGGGGTCGATAGGGCCACTGCGACGGTCGTAGTGGCGATGGAAGTGACCTTGAAGGTCGAACCTGCGTAGGCCGCAGGTGAAGAACCGCCGTCAACCACTGAGGTTGTGAAGGTGCCCACATTGGGCGGAGATGTGGCAGCAACGGTAGGGCCAGTCAAAGATCCCAGGCTGAAGGTGACAGAGAACCCAGGTGACAAGCTGCCACCCGAGCACTGAATCGCCGAAGCGGAGGGAGTGATCGCCCATCCCGTTGCGCAAGTTGCTGGCGGGCTACTGAAGGCCCAGTTGCTGTTCGGTACCGTGAAGGTGACCGAACTGATCGCATAAGCGTTCGTCGATGGGTTGGCTACCTTCACAGAGAAGGCTGTAGCCGACCCTCCGACTACCACGTTGGGTGTTGCCGTGTATGTTGGTGAGGCTGCGTTCTGTGCTGCAAAGGTTGGCGCTGCCAGCGGCACCAGGACGAGGAGCCCTGAGACCGCCAGAAGTGCCAGCATTAGTCCTGAGCTAAATTTCGTTACATACGCATTCGAAAGCGTATTCAATATTTTCGAGGGAAGCAGCCTTGATTGTCTATATAAATGGGATGGACGAATTGTTCATTTCCATGGAATTTCTCTGAATAGGCTCTAAGATAGAGTCAGGATTCAGGTTTTGAGTAGATTTTTCTTCTTTCTGGAATAGGAAGAAGGTTCTAGAAGCAAACAAGCAAATCCGAGTCCAAATGATGGGAATCTGGCGACGCATCCGGGAATCCGAAGATGCCTGATTGCCCGGGGAGGGAAGACCGATGGCTCACAGGGACTGTACATAGCCCGTGAAGCCGGTGTTGAATATGTCGAAGCTGAAGTTCCCCCTCGAGGGGAAGATCTGGGTGTGGTTTTGGCCGGGCTGCAGGATGTAGTGGCCGAAACTGGTGATTTCCAGGACCTCGAAGGTGCTCTCCTCATTTGTCCAGACCACAGGGGTCACCCCGTGAAGCGCAGAAACGGCTGTCGAGTTGAAACCCTGGCCGGTGATGGATACGGCTCGCAGGATGGGGTCGTATGTTCCAATCGAGAAGGTTGTCTTACCTCCGGAGACAGTCACGACCTTCGGCGGAGGAGTGTAGTACCAGGACACGGCGCTATAGACAACTGTGAACTGCCCCAGGCCCAGGGTGAGGTTGAAGGGGGTGGACTTCGTCACCGAGCCGACAGTGGCCGAGACTTGGAGCTGCACGGGTGGCGCATATCTGGAGGAGCTGACGGCCTGGACCACAAGGGTTCCCGACCGAACGGGGGAATAGGCTAACAGGCCGACGACCACAAGGCCGATCACTACAGCTATCGGCAGCCAGAAGATGATGTTGCCGAACCTGGTCTTGCGCCTCGACCGCTTCGAATTCATTCGCTGGGAACTACCCAGTCGCTAAGCTGGGGTAATATCCCTATTGCAGGTCCCGGATGAAGCCTCGAAGTTGGGAGAGCAAGGGTCATCCGATGATCTGGAAGATCCTTACGTCGTCATTGCTGTATGCAAGGGTCAGGTTGGAGGACTGCTGGAAGTTGTTCCATGGGAAGAGAGACGGGTCGGGCGGGAGGGCTAGGGTGACGAGGTTAGTCACTATGACGTAGTCGTCCCCGCTAGTCCTGGCGGCTTGTATGGCCACGGAGGGCTGGGCGAAGTAGGCATAGTCCGTGGTCCGCCCGATCAACAACGAGGTGTATGTGAAGCGGAAATCCGACACCGAGAGATACCTCGCGTTGCTCGTGGTGTGATTCCCTAGCCACTGAATCGCCGCGTACACGTCCTGCTGGGCCGAAGCGGTGAGCTGGGTATTCGTCAACGAGTCGGACGCCGCTGTCTGCCCCCAGGAACCGACGAGCAGAGGGGACAGCAGTATGATGAGCACGAGGACGACCTTCCAGTGGCCTGTCGTCTTCCCTCGCCTGTGGACCTCCAGCTTGGGGAGGAGGGAGTGAACTCCGTAGCCGGCCATCAGGACAAGTGGGACAAGGGCTTCGAAAGAGAAACGCCAGGCGGAGACGTTGAACGGTGAGGCGACGAGCAAGGAAACCAGCCACGCGAGGAGGAAGAAGGGAAGCACGTTGTCCGATCTAGGCATCCTATAGACCCAGACCGCCGCGAACAGAAGCAGGAAGACGAAGCCGACATCGCTGAGGACCTCCAGAGCCATGTAGCCGAGGACCGGCCAGGGTGCGAAGACAGACGAGAGGGTGGTCGAGCCGACGAGGTTCCCACCGCCCCCTGACGCGAGCGCGAGGACAACGGTGAGGAGACCTGGCGAGGCAAGAAACGCGATCGCGCCCGGGACGACGGAGACTGCGGCCGGGGCCAGGTAGCGGACATAGTCGGTTCTGTCCTTCAGGAACTTCGCAAGCGGAAGGACGAAGAGCGCCGGGAGGAGGGTGATCACGGTGTAGTGCGAGAAGTAGGCGGCCACCAAGCCAAGCAGGAAGACGAACCAGACCCGGGCGGAGCCGGGGCTCTTGATGACATCGACGACCACTGCGACGAGAAAGAGGGAGGCCAGGATGCCGAAGTAGTTGGCGTAAAGACCCGCGTTGAAGACGCTGGCGAACCAGATTGTGCCTGACACAAAGAATATCGCAGTCGCGACAAGCGCTCCTCCCCTGCTCGAGGAGAGCCTGCTCGCGGCCGTATAGACGAGCACCGGCGATAGGACGACGAGGAGCGCCATTGTCCTCTGAACTGTGACGAGCGGGTCTCCGCCGACCAGGAGAAGAGACGCTGCCAGCTGGTACTGGACACCGTAGTAGAGGATCCCCGCAGGTATGGAGGAGGCCGAACCAGAGATCAGGCTCTGGGAAAACTGGACGTGGGCGGCGAAATCCGGGCTCAGGTACTCGGGAAAGATCGGGTATTTTTGGAAGTAGAGGAGGAGCATGGCGGCCATGGCAAGCACGACAAGCGAGAGCAGGAAGTCGGCTGCCTTCGGCCTGGTCAGGAAGCTGACCTTCCGTCTCACCCCGAGCGACACGCCGAACGCTGCAACCCCTACGAGAATCGGGAAATAGACCGTTTCGACTTCGATACCGCGGAGGACGAGGCCGAAGGCGCTCAGGCCCGATGTCCTCACCACGAGGACGACCGTGTCGATGGCGAGCCCAAGGCCGAAGGAGATTCCTACCCTCTCCATGAGGCTGTCATCGCCGCGCCACACCCCGAGGAGTTCGCCGACCCCGATGCCGGGGACGAATATGAACAGCAGGAAGACGAAGTATCCCAGGAGACTAGGCTCGGGTGGCAAGGCCCCGGGACACCCGGGTTCCGTTCAGGATTTAACGGAATCGCGGTTGCGGAAGGCCGTCCACCTGACCCGCCCTAACTTTATCTCCATTCAGCCGCAAGTCGGAGGCGTTGAGAACCCGGGAGAGAGCACTAAGGTACCTGAAGGAGAACTGGGGCGCCCCCTTCGTGGTCGCGTTCATGGTCCTACTTGTGGCATCGGCAGCCGAGCTCAGCGAAGGCCTTTCAGATGCGGCCAACTCGACGGCAGTCTACGCGTTCTACAGCCTCGTCATAGGAGTCGCCCTGCAGATTGCGTCGTACGTCAAGTACGGGGAGGTCGAACGCGAAGAGCCAATCCGGCTGGAACCGCAGGAGCAGGTCGTGTTTCAATGGAGCAGAAGACGGAAGATGGCAGCGGCCGCACTGATAGTAGTGGTCATGGTAGCGGGGACGGCGTTCATTTACCCCGGGTCGCACTTGACGGTGTTCCACCAGTCATACCCCAAGCTCTCGACCACCGTCAGCTTCGCCAACGAACTGCATGAGCCTGATGGCTCGACGGTCGTCGCGTTCGGGGTGAACGTTCTCGGAGGAGAATCACCCTACAACTTCAAAGCGAGCTGGCCTGACAACGTCATACAGACGAGCACGACAGGGATATTCTCGAGGGCGTTCCTCTCGAACCAGACGGTGCTCGTGACTGCTAACGTCTCAGTCACGAGCGCGGACGGCCAAAGAAGCCAGATTCAGGTCAGCGTCAATTCGACAGCGTAGCGGAGCGGCCGCACGGCTGGCAATCCGACACAGGCCTCGGGTCGGACTTGCAGAGGCGCTCTTTCGGCCGGGGGAATTCGCCGTTCAACTCAGCCAGCCTCTTGAGCCGTCTCGAAACGGAATGGGTCCCTCAGGCCTTCGCGGCGATGAAAAGGGGCTCGGCTGCCCGGAGCAGCGCGTCCGTGGCCGCCACCAGGCTGAGCCCCTCGAGGTCCTTGTGCTGGACCTTGACATCCTGGAGAGCCTTCTCGGCCCTCGCCTTCCCTTCCTTGTCATGGGAGTAGATCGCGTCCTGCACAGCAGAGACGTAGTAGGCGACGGCGCAGAGCTTCTGGATCGCCGCCGGCTGCATCCCTTCCTCCGCGAGCGATGAAACGAACTCGTCGAAGGCCCCGTTCAGCCAGTCGCCGTAGGTTGCGAGCAGCCCCTCGACCGGGTCCTTGTCATGGGGGACCTCCGCCTGGTAGCGGAGCACCGCCTCCCTCACGTCGCCCCTCATCTGGAGCAGGAGGCCGACCATCTCCCCCCTCGCCATGACGAAGTCTTCCATCAGCAGGAGCTGCTTCGGCGCCGCCTTCGCGTCCCTCTCCTCTCCTTCCTCCTCCACCTCCATGGCGGTTTCTTGCGGGGGCTCGGGAGAAGGAGACAGCCCACCTTCAAGGCTCAGCTCCGGCGCTGTCGAGGCGACGGTCTGGTAGCCGGCCCTCAGCGCGTCCAGCACAGTGGGCTCCTTCACCCCGTAGAGGAGGAAGACGTCGTAGAGCCCGTGGGAGGAGGGCATGGACCTCACAGTCGACTCGGCGTTAAGGAGGTTCCAGTGGTCCCCGGACGACATGCGCTCGAAGGAGGCGCGCAGCTCGTCCTGCCTGTCAGAGGGGCCGGTGGCGAACAGGTGGGCGGTGATTACCTTCTCGGGAGCCCCTTCCAGGGAGGTCTGCGTCAGCTGGACTTCGAGGGCGCTCTCGACGCTCTTGAAGACCCGGTCCGAGGCGGAGAGGAGGATGGAGAAGAAGTGGGCCCCCACCCCGAGCCTGGCGTCCTTCTGGGTCAGGTCGGCCAGGTCCGAGACGAACGAGAGGATGTAGGCTATCGCCTGCTCGTAGGCGCTGTCCCCGGTGGCCAAGCCCTTCCCCTCTGTGAACGCTGCGAGCCCGGCGATGAACGAGTCCAGGGCGAGCACGACGTGCATCCCCCTCCTCCTCGCGAGCTGGAGGGTCGCGTAGCTGGAGTTCTGCGCCACCGGGGTCGACTTGGCCCCGGGGACCGACGCCATGACCACGGTGTTGTCCGGGAGGGGGACGTTGTTCACCGCCAGGACCGCCAGGGGGTAGGTGGTGTCCAGTACGAGGACCCTGTGCTTCGACTTCCCGAACCCGACCAGCCTCAGCCACCTCTTGAACTGCTCCGAGTACCTGGAGTTGTAGTCGAGCCAGGTCCCCCCTTCGAGCCTCTCGGCTATGAACTGCTTCGACGTGGGCTTCCCTTTGCCGAGGATGGCCTCGGCTGTGTACACCCCTGGTATGTCGAAGGGCGCCTGGCCGACGAAGAGGACCGCGACGTCCTCGAGCTTCAGGTTGGGGGAGGGGAGCTTCAGGAGGTCCGGGAGGCTCTCCCTGAAGAAGACGTCGGCCCCGCACGTCGGGCACCTGTAGGCGAGCCCGGCCTCGTGCCCCCTGGCGCACCTAGGCATGGGCGATCAGGAGGGCCTCGCCCTGCTCGTCATACCTCGCCGCGGGCTCTTGGGCTGCGTAGATCTTCGCGTAGAAGTGCGTGGCGTCCGGCTGGAACGGGAGCTCCCGGAGGGAGATGACCTGCCTCCTGGAGGCGAGGCCGTGGATGAGCCTGCGCGCCAGCGGGTACTGGGCAACTATGATCATGTTTTCTTCGTCCTTCTTGCGGGACTCGCTGTGGATCACGAGGACCTTGGTGGCCTTCCCCACGAACTGCGACAGCCCCTCCAGGCTCGGTCCCAGCGCCTTCGACTCATGCCTGAGCTCTCTCAGGCTCTCCAGCTCGGCCAGGGTCGCGAACTTCAGGACCGTGGTCGCTGCCGGCATCATAGTCCCGATCATGCTGCCGAGCCTCACCGATTCGTCGACGGCCCGCCCTGCCTCCGACTGCAGGTAGGCGATCAGGGCCTCCACCTTCTTCAGGATCTGCGGGGACTCCAGCGGGTTCGGGCTCCCCAGGTCCATGTACCCCTCGACCCCCTTCCCCTCGTCTCCGAGCGCCTCGGACATCCGGCGCAGCCTCCCGCGCACGTCCGAGAGCTTCTGCTTCAAGTCCTCGGAGAACTGGGCGTTCAGGTTCATGCTGTACTCCTCACCGAGGAGCCTCATGGCGGTGACGTAGTCGCTGGTGCTGAGGAGGACGCTCGGGTTGACCGGGGGTTCCGAGACCGTCTTGTCCAGGAGCTTGTCGAGGGCCTTCGCGGCCTCGAGGTAGAACCCGTAGAGCTCGGCGACGGTCGACTTCAGCTTGCCTGTGAACTGGGCGTAGGCCTCCAGGGCCTGCTCGGTGTCCATGGCGGTCACCTGGTCTCCCGCGGTGGGGAACCGGGTGGCTATCCCGAGGTGCTCCAATGTCCCGTTGAGGGACTCGGCCAGGGAGGTTACAGAGCTCACTTCGTTGACCACCTTGACCCTGATCTGGTCCGGGAGGCTCTTCAGGGTGGGGAGGATCCGGACCTGGATTTCGCCTTCCCAGGTGTTCATGGCCACGGCCCCGGCCGTGTCCATCTGCCTCTCGACGTCGGAGAGGTACGAGGAGTACTGATCGACGAGGCCCTCCTCCACCCGCAGCCCCACGGAGGGGGCGACCGCGTCCACCTTCTCCGAGACCTTCCTGATCTCCTCCAGGAGCTTCTTGGACTCTGCAAGGACGGCAGACAGCCTTTCCCTGGAGGTGGTCGCGGCCGTGAGCCCTTCGTCAAGGTACACCCTCGCGGAGAGGGCCGTCCCCATCACCAGGGCCCCGGCGACCATCGCCCCCACCGCGATGAGGGGGTCGACCCCGAGCGCGATCTGATACCCGCCCACGCTCCCGGACGAGAGGAGGACGAGCAGGACCGAGAAGACCGCGGTCATGGTGACTGTGACTACCACGGGCCAGACCGTCCTGAGGACCTTCGACAGCCTTGCGAAGGCGGTCAGCTTGTCCTTAACCTTCGTGAGGACCCCCGCCATGGAGGCCGACGCCCCGAAGATCACCGCGAATACGGCTACGGGGACGAGCATGAGGTAGGCCTCCCCGGTCAGGAAGGACACCACCTGGGCGCTCTGGGGGGAGACGAAGTCCTGGGGGAGCCCGGTGAGGAACACGTTGAGCCCCTGGAGGGGAGGGCGCATGTTCGCTGCCAGGTGGGCGAGCTCCCCGAAGACGATGGGGGGAGCCGTGGCCCCGGCTGCGAGGGTCCCGTAGAAGAGGGCGTTCTCTATGAGGAGGAAGGGGGCGAGGGTCAGGATGAAGGTCACGACTGTTGTGGCAACGCTCCCGAGGCCGTCGAGGGCGACTGCAGCGGCTATGAGCGGGATTGAAAGGAAGTACTCCGGGGTGAGCATCAGGGCCACTGCGAGGAAGGTCAGCGCCAGGGAGGACGGAGACATCCTCGGGTTCGCCGCGTTCATCGCCAGCGGGACCAGTAGCAGGAACGAGGCCAGCAGGCCGAGGGGGGTGGAGAGGAGGGACTGCAGGCCGAACCCCAGGAACTGCCACACAATCGAAGCGAAGACGAAGAGGTAGAAGACATAGGACGCCCTCCTGGAGGAACGGACGGAGTAGAGCCCGAGCGCCGCAGCCACCAGGAGGGGGAGGACCGGGGAGCCGGGCATCATGGGGACGAGCAGGAGGAAGAAGAAGGAGCAGACCGCGGTGAGGACGGGGTTGAGGTACCTGTCTATCCGCCTCGCGAGCACCTCCCTGGGGGACTCTGCCAAGGAGCCTTGGACCTCTACTTCGACTGCTTCCCGCCCTCGACGGCGGCGACGAGGTCGTCGATCACTTTGTACCCCTGCTCGAGGAGGAGGCTCCTGAATAGCGACTTCTCCGACTTCCTGACCGCGTCCGCGTCGTTCTTCATGGACGAGAAGCTCTCGATCTGGTCGACGTTCGCCTTCGCCAGGACCACGAGGAAGGTTATGGTCCAGGGGTCGAGCTGCGGGGTCTGGCGGATGGAGATGCTCTTGCTCGCCTCGACGCTCGAGTAGGAGTTGAGGACGCTGGACAGGGTCCCCTGGAGGTCCTGGTCCCAGAGCCCCGGAGGTATCCCCACTGTGGTCCAGATCATGTCGGTCCTGTAGGTGTCGGCCAGGCCGCAGTAGTTAGGGAGCCCGAAGACCCGCAGGTAGCTCTTCACCAGGCTCTTGAACCGGTCCCTGTCGAGGATCTCCTTGAGAATCTCCTCCCCCTTCAGGCTCTCCTCCTGCTCGGTGAGTATCTTCCCCAGTATCTTGGTCTGCTCGCTCTGGCTGAGCTCCACCACCCGCTCGTAGTAGCTCCCGGTGGTGGTCATCCTGCTCATGGCCTCGTTCAGGTCCGTCGTCTGGGCGGCGACGGTGTTCAGTATCTTCCTGTACTGGGACGTGAGCTCGAGCCCCTTCTCCAGCTCCTTCACCATCTCCAGCTCCTTGGAGAAGGTCTTGTTAGCCTCCCTCAGCTGGTCGAGCCTGGTGCGGATGGCGGTCGCCTCGGTCTCGAGGGACTCGTAGTTCTTCATCATGAGCTTCTTCTTCCCTGAGAAGTCCACCTTCACCTTGTCCATCTCCTTCTTCAGCCTGGAGACCTCGGTCTCCTTCTGGGCCAGGAGCCTCTCGAAGGACTCCGCCTCGGAGGACGAGTCCTTGAAGCGGTCCTCGACGCTCTTCTTGATCACCCGTATGCCGGGGATGTACTGGTCCGAGGCCTTGGCCTCGATCTCCGGCTTGCTCATCACGTACCCAGCCGCCTTGAAGAGGGGGACTATCTCCGCCTCCCCCAGGGCCGCGGCCCTCTTCCCTTCCACGCTGGCGTCCTTGGCGTACCTGATGGCCACGTTGTCTGCCAGGGCCTTGGCCCGGATGTAGAGCTTCAGGGTCTCGAGGGCGTCGTTCACGAGCTGGACGAAGTTGAGGTAGGCGCGCACCTGGCGGACCTGGGTGGCCGTGAGGAGCTTGGCAGCGGTCATGCTCTCCTCGAGCTCGGCGACGGCGCTGGGGAGCCCCCTCTGGAACTCCTCGTAGGTCTTCGGGAGCTGGTTGATCTGCACCTCCCACTGCATCAGGAGCTGGACGATCCCGTTCTCCACGGTGTCCTCGTCGAAGTCCATGGCCTTGAGGACCCGCTCCCACTTCCCGTTGTAGTAGAGCGCGAAGTCGGAGAGCCCCTTGATCTGCTTCCTCAGCTCAACCTCGTACTTGCCGGCCCTGTTGACGACGTCCTCCACCTCTGTCTCGAAGGTGTCCGGCCTGTAGATGTTCATGCGGGTGAGGCTGTCCCTGAAGAGCACCTTCAGGTGCTCCATCCTGTTGGCCAGGAACCCGTTGATCCTCGTCACCGCCTCCCGCTTGGAGGCCATGAAGTTCCCCACGTTCTCCGTGTGCAGCAGGTACTTGTGGAGGTAGGAGACGTAGTCGTGGACGGGATATCTTATCCTCAGGTAGGCCATGGCGTGGACCCAGTTGGGGCCGAAGTCGTTGTTGGTTCCGACCCTGCTCAGCAGGTCGGCCAGGTCGAAGTTCATGAAGGTGTAGAGGACGTCTATGAGCGCCTCGTCCAGCTCCTGCCTCGCCGACAGCAGGCTGTTCTTGTTGTTGTAGACCGGGTCCAGGGCGAGGAAGAAGAGGGACGTGAACGGGTTCCTGTACGCCTCCCCGAACTTCTCGACGACCGACTCGTTGAGCCCTCTGTTGAACATGAGCTCCGCCTCCATCAGGGACGTGTACGGCGCAGGGCCGCGGGCGAGGAGGTCGTCAGCTGTGGACGGGAGGACCGCCACCCCCACGATCGGGACCGAGGTGCCGAGCTTCTTCCTGAGGTGCCGCGCGAAGTCGAAGACCATGCCGCTCCCGGTCCCCCCTCCGAGCCCGAAGACCAGGACGACTATGGGCTGGAACTTGGATGACAGCACCCTGTCCTTGAAGACCGACAGGACGTTGTTCAGCTCCATGTAGTGGTAGTAGTTCAGGTCGTAGACCGCCTTGCTGAGGGCGCGCATCCTCCCGACCCCTCCGGCGAGCGGGGGGATGGACATGGACGAGCTTATCCAGGGCTTGTAGCTGTTGACAACGACCCCCTCCTTCATGAGGTAGGTGTTGTAGCGCTCCATGAACTCGAAGAGGGCGTCAGGGGAGTTGAACTTCACGTTGAGCCCCTTGACCCAGAGCCTGTCGACCGACACCCCGCTCTTCTGGAGCTGGGTCGTCCTCTTCTTCACCGCCGAGTCCAGGGAGGCCAGGTCGCCGTCGGCCACGTCAAGGGCAAGGCACGCGAGGTGGAAGTCCTCCGATGGGAGGAGCCTCGAGAGCCTGTCGCTCTCCACCAGGGACTGGATGATGTTGGTCCCCGTCCCCCCGAGCCCGATGAGGTGGACGCTCGAATAGGTCCTGCTGCTCAACTAGGACGCCTCCGTAAGCTTGTCCCTCAGCTTCTTCAGCTGGTCGGCCAGGTTCCTGTCGTACCTGCTGGCGACGACTTCGAACGAGGCCAGCTCCCGGTTCGTCTCGTTGATCACCGCGGAGGCATAGCCTGACTTGCCCCTCCCTCTGATGTACCCGACGGCGAACAGGGCCGCCACCACTGCGACCAGTATGACAGCCACAACGAGGTAGAAGTAGTTGGACGAGCTGGGGGGCACCGGGAGGACGCTCGGCGAGACGTCCCCGAGAAGGGCCGTCGCCTGGTCTGTCAGCCCCGCCTTGTACAGGGTCTGCGACAGATTCAGGACCCCGTTCAGCAGGGATGTGTAGGACGAGCTCACCTGCCCCGAAGAGATCAGGCCGGAGGCGGTATGGTACTCGTTCAGGTACGTCTGGATGGACTGGTCCTCGACGACCGCTGTCACCCCGCCTGCGCCCCCTCCGCTGACGGTCACCAAGATGAGGCCGAAGTCTCCCTGGGTGAGGTGCAGGGTCAGGCCGTTGGTCGCGACCGTGGTGAGGTTGAGCGGGATCCTGTAGATGGCCGAAAGCTCCAGGGTCCCCTGGATCCAGTTGAACTGGACAGTCCTCAGGGAGCTGGTGAAGGTCGAACGGTTGTACCCCGCATAGCTTGGGGTCTCCAGGTACCAGAACTGGGAGCCGTTCGCGTCAACCTTGGAGTTTAGCGCGACCCTGAAGGTCGCTCCGGTGGTGCCCACCGGGACATCGATTCTAATCGTCGTGTTGTAGGTATGGCCGGCCACGAGCGGAGCCAGAGGAGTCAGCGTCTGGCCACCTGTCAGGTCCCTGACCGAGACGACGCTCACCCAGTTGCTCGTCTGGGCGGAGGCGGCCCCGGCGCCTACAAATGACACTGTCAGGAGCAGGGCAATAATCACTGCTGAGCCGGCCCTCATATCCACTCTCACTGTTGCACGCCTCTGAACTTCTCTTTTAAAAGGTGAGAGAGGTAAAAATCTGTGCACATGATAAGTATTCCCTATCTATCCTCGGACATTGGTCATGCGCCGGGACCTGCGACAGGGATCAGGGCGATGTTACCCTGGGCTCTGCGACGCTGGACCTAAGCACAGACCTGAGGGCGTCCTTCAGCTCCTCTCTGACCTCGGCGACCTGGGTCTCCACCTTCCCCATCCTGTCCTTGACGCTGGCGTCGATGGTCTCGACCTTGTCCCCGAGGGAGGCGACCCTCTGCGAGTCGTTCCCCAGGTCTGCCTTCATGGTCTGCTCGACCGAGCGGAGGTCACGCGAGATCCCGTCCACCTCCGTCTTGATCCTCCCCTCCAGGGCGTTCAGCTTCTCCGTGGCCTTGGTCACAGAGGAAGTAAGTTCTGAGGTCGCGGAGTCGACGCGCGCCTTCAGTGCGCCGAGAGAACCCTCCAGGCTCGTCAGCTTCTGGCTGGCCATGCCGGAGCTGTCGAAGAGCGAGTTCACCCTCTTTTCCAGGCGCCCGAATTCCGCCCCCCACTTCGCGTCCGACGCGGAAAGCTTCTGCTGCAGTGCGGAGAGCTGAGTGGAAAGGCCGCCTTCGACCGAAGAGATCTTCTGCCGGATGGACGATAGCTCGTTCGGGTAGGCCCCTTCGAGAGAGGTGAGCCTCTTGTCCACATCGGACACATGAGATGGAAGCGAGTCCTCCATGGACGAGACCGCCTGCTGGAGGTCTTTGAGCTGGGGCGGGACGGACTGCTCTAGGTCGGAGACCCTCTGCCCGAGGTCCGAGGCCCCCTTCGAGGCCGACTGCTCCTCGGAAGCGAGCCTCTGCTCTATGCCGTCGGCTCTGGTCTTCGACTCGGAGGCGAGAGCGTCGATCTTCTGGTCCAGGCCGCTTATCTTGTCGGCGAGCTCGCCCTGGAACTTCGAAATGGCTGCACCGAGGGCATCGGCCGTGCTGGTGACCCGGTCGTCCAGTCCCGAGACTCTGGCGCCCAACGAGGCGTATCCGCCGTCGAGTTCGGAGAGCTTGCCCTTGATGGAGTAGAACTTGGGCTGGAGGAGCCGCTCGACCCTGGTCGGGCTCCTTCTCGCGCTCTTCTTCGGCGCCTGCTTCCTTGCGGGGCTCTTCGGGTGGGCCTTGTGGTTCACAGGGTGGGCGCGCCTGTTCTTCGACTTCTTCGGCCGATTCTGGCTCAATGTTTTGTCGTTAGGGGGGTCTTAGTATATTTAGCATTATGGAGTTGCAGTCCATCTTGAGTTGCCCGTCTCGCGGGGACAGCTGCCGACCGATGAAACGTCCATGGAAAAGACTGGAGGTCTGGGGTGGAGCCGAAGCCAATCGGCAATGGACGGAGCACTGTCATCCATGGCAGCGAGCCTCGGACGATGGCGAGCACCTTCCCCTGCGGCTCTTGGTTCGGGTGAGGGCCTTCATCCAATGGCCGCATCACAGAGGAAGATGCAGGGCAAGTCGCCCTCATCCCGCAGCCAGAGCGTTCGGGGTTTTCCGTCCGCATCAGGCCTCCACTCTCCGAGGTCATGCATCACTGCCGCGAAGTGACACCACGGTATGGTCGAATGGTTTTACGGCTTGAACTCCCTCGGGTCTATCCTCTTAATGCCGGGGACCCTTTCGTAGACGTCATCGGTGGACAGGATGGTCTTGTCCTTGTCTTAGTTCAGGGTCGCTGCGGCGTAGAGGCCGTCGAACAGGCCGGGGAGCCGGAACGTCTTCATGATGGACTGCGCGGCGAGCAGGACCTCCGAAGTCAGGGGAAGGATCGTCAACCCCCTCATGGCTGCAATCTCGGCCTGCTTGCCCAGTATCGCCGACCTGTCGAGGCCGAAGTCTTCTAGAACATAGTAGAGTTCGATGAGGACAGCAGCCGATGTTGAGGCGGACAGGGCGCCCTGATTCAACTTCGCGAAAAGCGGGTCGGCGAAGGGCTTGAGCCAGTCGGCTTCTTTGGAGTGGGCGACGAAGAGGTCAGACTCGATGATCATCTGTTCTGCCGTCTCTGGGAGCGCTTTCTGACCTCGGAAGAGAGGCGCCTCTCCGCGACCTCCTTGGCGGACTTCCCGCTGACCTTCAGGTCCAACTTGGCCGGCGCGACCGGTATCGGCACCACCATGTAGGTCTCCCCCATCGGGATGACGAGGGCCCTCTCGGCCTCGACCCTCATCTCCTTCGGGATCGTGACCCTTCCCCTTTCGTCTATCTCGACTATCGACATTCCCGTGATTCAGTGACTTGCCCATATTTATCAATTATGGGAATTTCCGTCGGTGGACCCACGGGCCTAGACGCGAAACATGCTCGTGCCCAGATGGGCCCTTGGACTCCCTATCTTCATCACGTCGCCGCCTGCCTCTTTCACACACAGAGGCAAGCCAGGAAGATTCAGAATCGCTAGGCGGCTGACCGCTGACGAGCTCCTGCCGCTCTCAGACGTTTCGCCGTCGTCCGCCAATCAACCCTAGCTGCCAATGGGCCCCCATGGCCACCCGGGTCTCTGCGCCAAAGAGCGACGCTCGAGGCGGTCGGCCATGCATTCGAATCCAACCCGGCCGCCAGAGACCCGCAAGTTCTCAAAGGAGAGGAGTCAGAACGCTGACGTGGGGAGCCAAGAAAAGCCCGGCCCGAGGGAAAGGGCCGACAGGTACACCACAGCCTTCGTCCTCGCCCTCTCGGGGTTCGTGTTTCTGGACGCGGTGCACTTCCTCCCTGGGGCCCCGCTCCTGCCGGTGCTGGTCGCGGCCGGCCTGGCTCTGGCTTCGCTCAGCCGGCCAGTCTGGGCGTCAGGGGTGCTGGGGCTCCTCGCGTTCCTGACGATCCTCTGGCAGCTGCTCGGGTTCGGACTCGGCGGCCTGCTGGCGTCGACGGGCGGGTCGATCGTGGCCGTGCTTCTCGTGCTGTTCATCGCAGTGGACCTCGCGGTCGCCAGGCATCAGCCCGTGTCCATGGCGCTGGCGCTCCTGGCGGTCTCGCTGATGCTCACCCCGTACTATTACCTCTCGGTGGCCATGATAGTGATCGCTGGGGTGATGGGCGGGACCAGGAGCATAGGGCCGGTCGCATCCACCTTCATCTCGGCCCTCCTGCCGTTCATACTGATAGAGAACGCCATCGCCTACGCCAACGTCCAGCTCAACGTGGAGCTCCCGCCGGTGATCTTCTCCCAGCTGCAGAACGTGGCGCAGAACCAGATCCCGCCCCTGGGGAGCCTCAACGTCTTCCTGACCGGGCTCCCGGCGGGCGCGGCTTCGAGCTACTCGGGCGCCTTCGTCGGCTTCATCACAGGGGAGCGGGCCTCGGTGATAATCGTCCCGCTCATCCTCCTCTCGATAATCTTCAGCTCGTCGGCGTCTCTGGCCGGGGCCACCAGCGCCCTCTTCGCCTGGCTCACCAAGGGGAGGATTACCAGGAGGCTCAGGGCGTTCATCCCCCTCATCGCGGCAGTGGCCACCCCGGTCGCGTTCGTGCTGCTCATAGTGGCGCTGTCCCCGGCGAGCATAGGGGGGTACCAGACAGACCTTGTGTCGAGGCCGGAAGACGCCGGGCTGCTGATAGGGAGCTCGGTCCTGGTGGGGGGCGCGTTCACGGGGAGGGAGCTCCTCCTCCAGAGGCTCGAGAGGCTGCAGAGGATGAAGGCAGAGCTCGGGACCCTCCTGGAGGCCATGGAGAAGCAGTCCGAGGTCCTCAAGGGCGCCCTGGAGAAGGTGCAGACCAACGCCCCCAAGCTGGACGTGGGAGAGCTGGCGCACAGGGTCCAGGAGGTGATGTCGAAGTCGGGGGACATCAGGAAGGGGCTGGAGACGGCGGACGTGAAGCAGACCGGGGCCTGGACCGACGAGATCATGAACGTGACCCTGCCGGAACTGCAGAGGATGCCTGAGGTCCTCAGGGTGAGGATGATAGAGGAGGCCAACTCTCTGCTCGCCCTGGCCTCGATCTACAACGCGATGCTGGAAGAGACCCTGGCGAGGGGGAGGTTCAACGAGAGGCCTGAAGCGATGGCAGGGATGGACCTGGACCAGGCGATCTCCGCGTACCTGAGGGTCGCCGCCAGGGTGAAGGAGGACACCGAGGCCATCTTCAAGGAGTACAAGGACGTGACCGGGGCATTCAACGCCCTCATGGGGCGAGAGATAATCGTCCCGCCCGTGGACCCTGCGAGGGTCCTCGAGACCGACGACTACCACATGGCGATGAAGCTGGTCACGCAAGACTACTGGACCAACTTCCAGGCGGTCAGGCTCCCCGAGCTGGAAGGCGCCCTGGCCGCGCTGGTGAAGAGGATGGAGAAGCTCAGTGGTTCCCTGGACGCCGAGCCTCGGCGGAGGGTGGGGGAGGCCATGGAGCTCCTCTCCCAGACGGGGATATCCCCCGCCCTGGCGCTGGAGCGGGTCGAGGCGGTGGTGAGCGACCTCCGGGACTCGGCAGAGAGGATCGGGGAGGAGGTGGAGCGGCTTCAGAACCTGGCGAAGTCATTATCACCCGAGGCGGCGAGGATCGTGAGGTTCGAGATACTCGGGCAGGCTGCGGCCGTGGCCACCGTGGGCAGGAAGGCCGGGGGCCTGAAGCCGTCGGTGGAGGAGGTGGGGGAGTTCGCCGAGGAGGCGGCGCTGGTCTTCGGCGCCGTGGAGGAGGCGAGGCGGAAGGACGCGAGGAGCATGCTGATCCTTTCGCAGTACCCCGTGGCCTCTTGCCTCATGGACGCGGCCCTCAGAGAGGGAAAGGGCGTCAGGCTCGCTGACCTCCCCTTCATCCCGGAGGCCTCCGTGGTGTTCGCGAGGCTCTACACGTCGGGAAAGAGGTCCCTCAGGTACGACGACCTGAACGAGGAGGTGGAACGGAAGCGTGCCTAGGTGCGCCAACGGGCACCTTGCCGGGCTCGCGCTCTTCTGCGGGGCGTGCGGCGCGCCTGTGCTCTTCGAGAAGGCGGTCCAGGACCAGGCTTCGATCCCGAAGGTCGACGTGGAACTGGAAGAGACGGCGGTCCTGTTCGCCGGGCTCCCCCAGTTCCCGACCCCGGGAGCGTTCAGCTGCCGGTTGGAGGTGGACACGAAGGGAGAGAAGGCGGTGGACCGGCTCTCGCTGAAGCAGTTGAGCGGAGGGGCGTGGCCCGACTACTGCAGGGCCTACAGGGACGAAGTGAAGGGTTGGCTGGGGGCGAACGGGTTCCTCGGCACCCCCCGCAAGCTCGTCGTACTGGACCTCTCGGGCCCGACCTCGGTCCTCTTGGTGTCCTCGCTCCCGGCCGACATCGGGGCGATCGTTGTGGGGATCGCCGCAGACGGAGATTCGACCCCCGTGGAGCAGAACGCCACCTATGTCGCGATGGAGGGAGCGTCAAGGAGGAGGCTCCCCATGGTCGTGGTCCCGCGCGGGGACGTCAGCAGGATGACCTGCTACAGGGCGGAGGAGGGGTTGGTGACCGGGTACCCGGCCTTCGTCGGTCCCCTTTCGGGGCTGATGGAGGCGCTCACGCAGCTGCAGGACTCGGTCTACAGCGATGCGAGGCTCGGCGTGGTCCCGCACCTTCTGGCAGCGGTGGTCTCGGCCTCCGACGCGGTCTACAGGACGCCGGCGGAAGCGGCGAAGGCCCTGAGGGGGCTCGTGCTGGGGCGGGCGGAAGGGGTCTCGTCTGTGCTCCTGGTCGGGTCGGGGCCGAGGGCGAAGGCTGGAGAGCTCGAGAGGGCATTCGGAGCCTTCAACGACGGGATCGGCGACCTGATAGCATCCAGGAAGGTGTCCCTGGTCAGAGGGGAGGGGGACGTGTACGACATCATCGCCGTGGCCGGCGTGGAGAAGCTCGGGGTGGGCAAAGACGTGAAGAAGGGGTACGAGACGATAGCAGAGAAGGACGGGGGGCTGGGGGTGGAGGGGCTTCAGGCGTTCCTATAGGGCGCAGAGCGTCACGCAGTCAGGGGTCGAAAGCGAGGGCGGCCTCCTGGTGGTCGACGAGGAGGCCAGGACCATAGAGGTGGTCTGCAGAGAAGGGCGGGTAAGGAAGCGGGACGCAGTGGTGGCCAGGGCGGGCTTTGATGAGGCGAGGCCGAGGGTCGTCGGAGACGAGCTGGTCGTCGCTGGGGTGGCCGTGAAGCTGGGCAGGCCGGACGCCGAGGCGGTGATGGACACCCTGGTCGGGCCGAAGAGGTCGAAGGTCGTCCAGCAGGTGGGGGACGCTGCGAAGAGCTTCCTCGAAGCCAGAGCCAGGGCCATGGAGTTCTCGGCAGGGCTGAAGGAGAGGCCGCGGGAGGCCCTCTTCAGGGCGAAGGTAGCGTCTCCCGGCGGCGCCGAGGAGTCGGTCGATTCGACGCAGAGCTCCCTGGCAGGAGAGGCGAAGGGCGCCTTCGAGTCGCTCAGGACCCTCCTGGCCGGGGACAGGGGCGGCCTGACCCCGTCGGGGGCGAACAAGGTGTGGGCGGCCGTCCACGCCATGTGCCTGATCCAGGATTCGGTGCGCTCCAAGGACGGGAACGAGGCAGGGGAAGCCCTGGCGTTCCTGGACAAGCTTTCTCCGGACGGACGGCCGCCGGCCTCGGAGGTGATCCCCCTGGGGCTCTTGGAAGCGACCGCGAGGCTGAGCCAAGGGGCGTTCGCGAGGATCGCCCTTGGGGACAAGGACTGGTCGGCCTGAGGGACCGGCCGCGGGGGGATGCCGGAGGACCCGTCTGGATGCCGGGACGCCGAAAATCTTCGGCGGTTTATATCTGAAGCTTATATCCCGAGTTCCCCTTAAGGGACACAAATAGGGACTGTAGGACCCATAGTACGCAGTCCAGAGCGCTATGTGAATTCTAAGATTGCCCCTCCGTCGGGAGGGCTTTTATCGCGGAGTCGGCGCGGGTCCTAAAACATGGAGTCGAAATCTAGAGGCGAACTCCAAGAGGGGTCCGGCGCGAAGGCGCTGAGACGGCTTGGGAAGCTTCCCCCCATGAGCTGGGCTCTTTCCGCCCTGACAGAGGTCTACGATGCCGTGGTCAGGGTCATCGACACCCTCGAGATGGGCAACCTGATAGAGGAGATCAACGAATACTCCCTTAGGAAGGCCTTCGGGGCCGTGGGGGTCGACGCTTTCATGCGCGTAACGGTCGAGGCTCCGTCGCAGCTGCCGTAGGACTGTCCTCTCGCTGCTTCCGTGCGCCGCAGGCACCGACAGTTCCGGGCAGCGCGGCCCCTTCAAGACTTGTTTCCCGCCCATCGCATCGCCATCGTGAGATCTGGCCTTCGCGACCCTCTGGTTGGGCACAGGTTGATACGGGAAGGTCACAGGTAGTAGGCCAGCTCGCTGAGCAGCGCGTTCCACTTCGGGCTGTGCCGGAAGTCGCGCCCGTAGTCCCTTCCGTCTGCCCAGTGCGAGAGCTCGTGGAGGAGGATCACGTTGAGGGTCACCAGGACGTCGTCCATCAGGTTCCTGGCGAAGTTGTCGACTATGCTAGGGAGGCTGATCCTGACCCTGTTCCCCGTTATCTCCCCCATGATGTCTCTCTTCGCGCCGTAGAGGTAGGTCAGCTGGTAGTCGTAGGAGATGTCGTCGCCGTTCCTCATCGGTCATCACGAATGCCGTATCCGGCGAGGAAGGCCGACCCCATGCCAGAATGGAAGGGACCATCCGTCTAAAGCGATTATGGACGAGGAGTTTGGATCTTGATTCCATGGCAGCGTGCGTGCGAAGTCGGGACCATCCGGCGTAATCATAATACCGCCAAGCCGGAGGGCCTGGTGTGACAAAGGTAGCCGACCCGAAGCTGAGCAGTGAAGGGGAGAAGAACTTCCTCTGGGCCAAGGCCCACATGGGGGGCCTCACCACCCTGGCCGAGAAGTACGCGAAGACCAAGCCCCTGGAGGGGGTGAGGCTCGGGGTCTGCCTGCACGTCACGAAGGAGACTTCGGTCCTGATAGACGCGCTCCTCAGGGCAGGCGCGGAGGTGAAGCTTTCGGGCTCGAACCCGCTCTCGACCCAGGACGACATCGCCGCCTACCTTTCGACGAGGACGGACGTCTGGGCGTGGAGGGGGCAGTCGGGGAAGGAGTACGAGTGGTGCATCGGGCAGGTGCTGGGCACGCACCCGGAGCAGCTGGTCGACGACGGGGCCGACCTCACTGTGGCCGCCCACACTTCGCATTCGAAGGGGGTCGTCGGGGGGTCCGAGGAGACCACCACGGGGGTCATGAGGCTGAAGGCCCTCGAGGCCGACGGGAAGCTCGCTTTCCCGGTCATAGCGGTGAACGACGCCAAGACGAAGTTCCTCTTCGACAACCGCTACGGGACCGGCCAGAGCACCCTGGACGGGATCATGAGGGCCACGGCGCTGCTGGTCTCCGGGATGATGGTCGTGGTGGTCGGCTACGGCTGGGTAGGGAGAGGGATAGCGGCGAGGGCCAGGGGGATGGGGGCCAGGGTGACGGTGGTCGAAGTGGACCCTGTCAAGGCCCTGGAGGCGCACCTGGACGGGTTCGAGGTGTCGAGCCTGGAGGGAGCGGTGGCGAAGGGGGACGTCTTCATCACCGCCACCGGGCAGAAGAACGTTATACCATACGCTGCCATAGAGAAGATGAAGGAAGGGGCGCTCCTGGCCAACTCGGGGCACTTCGACGTGGAGATAGAGGTGAAGGCCCTCCTGTCGAAGGCAAAGGGAGTCAGGGAGGTGAGGCCCAACGTGGACGAGGTGGAGCTCCCCGGAGGGAAGAAGGTGTACCTGCTCGGGAAGGGGAGGCTGGTGAACCTCGTCGCTGCCGAAGGGCACCCGCCGGAGGTCATGCAGATGTCGTTTGCGAACCAGTTCCTGGCTGCGATCAAGCTCCACAGGGAGCACAAGACGATGGAGCCCAGGGTCTACGAGGTCTCGGCCGAGGCGGACGAAGAGGTGGCCAGGGCTGCCCTGAAGTCGATGGGAATCACCATAGGGACCCAGACAGAGGAACAGAGGGAGTACGGGAAGAGCTGGAAGCTGTAGCCCGGGCTCAGCTTCCGACGTTTCAAGGCAGGTCCTGCCGGCGCCGGTACGTGGGCCCTGGGTTTCCTAGCGGACCTAGCCCCCGGGCATCTTGCCCGCTGGGGAGGCCGACCCTTCCAGACCCTTCAGGCTATCGCCAGTCTCTCCTTTTCCGGGCTTCCTACGAGCCGCGAAGGGGTTCACTGCCTCTATCCACGGCACCCCCTGAAAGTCGCTGACGTTCTCGGTGTAGATCCGCCCTACCCCGCCGTCACGCATGGTCTCTGCTATCAGGAGAACCCAGAAATGGTTCGGCATGGTGGCAGAGTCCGCGGCCGCCCTGGCGACGGTGCCGGAGTCGCAGTCGAGCTTGCTCCAGGTCGACGAGTCCAAGAGACCTCGGACTATGGCCCCCGCTTTCGCCTTGGAGACGGCCTTCCCGACCTTCTGGGTGAGCACTACGAAGAGCTCCGCGAGCACCTGGTTAGAGAGAGCACCGGGAGACTCACCGCTGAAGACCATGTCGACGAGCTCCTTGCAGACCAGGCGCTTCGCCCTTTCGCTCCTGTCGAAGGCGTAGGCGATTATGTTCGTGTCGAAGAAGGTCCTATCGCTCATGGAGTTCGGCCCTGTGGGAGTACTTCAGCCCGCCCAGGTCCAGCCCCTCTTCGAGCATCTTCAGCGTCTGGGCGGTGGCGTCGGAGGCCTCTTCCTGGTCGGCCCACCTCTCCATGGCGTCCGTAAGGGCCCTCCCGAGGTACCCCTTCTTCTTGCCGTGCTTGGAGGCCGCGACCCTCCTGAACCTCCTCTCCACGTCCTCCCGGACGCTCACCGTTATGATCTTGGTCGCCACAGGGTTGTATCTTGGACCTGATGTATTTAGATGTGTCATGAATTAAATATACGCGCGCCGATGCTGCAGGCTGGCAGAGGGCGTCATCCGAGTCCCCCGGGCTCTGATTGTTATCCCGTAGGGATAAGCTTTTATCAGCTCCGCTGGTGTTTGGGGCGTGAACCGCTTGGGGGAACTGCTGGGGAGCAGCACGCGAGCGAACATCGTGGAGGCGCTCGCCCTCTCTGACACGCCAATGACCGCGTATCGAATAGGTAGGAAGTACAACATGAACGTCGCCAAGGTGTACTCCGAGATGAAGAGGCTTGGAAGCCTCGGCCTCGTGGAGACAGCGGGAGAAAGGCGCTGGAAGGAGTACGTGCTTGTGGACAAGGATCTGAGGAACCTCGCGCTCAGGCTGAGCTCAAGGGTGCAGACATACGAAGCGTGGCGGAGCGCAGGAGCGAAGCGGGAACGTTTCAGGATGGGGCTGGCCAAGATCCCGTCTTACTCTTTGGATGGGGAGCCCCGCGCCATGGAGCCGGGTGAGAGGCGCATCCCCGGGGAGCTCGAGAATCTCGCGGTCCTGGGGAGGAGGAAGTTCGACGCGAAATACCGAAGGGAGGCGGAGAGAGAATACGTTCACGTATGATCGAGTGAAAAGGATCGTCCTCGATACTGAGGACCCCACCGAGCGTAAGATCAGGTTCATGGCACTCCTCACGTCGAACCTCCCCAAGGGGCGGAGGAAGCCTGTGCTTACAGGCGGCTCCGCGATAGAGGTCTATCTCGACGGAACCCTGCGGACCGGGGACATGGACATCATCTACAACAGGAGTGCACTGAAGGACGTCCTTGACAAGTGGCGCTTCGCTCTCGGAGGAGGGCTCAGGGCGTGGGTGAACGACGAGTTGGGCCTCGCCGTCGACATGGTGGGGGAGGACTTCGGCTCCTACGAGAGGGTCACAACGATAACGACCGACTACGGCCCCGCCACAATAATGGGGGTCGAAGACCTCATCCTGAAGCGGCTGGCGTCTGCGAAGTCCTGGAGAGTCCCGACGGACATCGACCAGGCGTTCCTCTTGGCGAAGGCCCACGGAGACAAGATCGACTGGAAGTACCTTGACGACGAAGCAGGGAGAGCAGACGTAGTCGACCTCCTCGACAAAGTGAAGAAGATGGTCGGGAAGGGCAAGTGACCTGATCGGAGCAGACCATAGTCCGCCTCGCATTCCTGCCATCCCTGCGCCCCTCGATGAGGTAGGCGCAGCGCATCCCTTGCACCGCCTTGACCCTGGCATGCATCGGCCAAGGGGAGACCGACGCACGACCGGCGCAACGAGTCTCGGAGGCCCGAACGAGGCGACAGCAGAAAGCCGGAGCGGAGTGAGGCGCTGTTATAACCGCGCGAGCAAGGGGGACTCGCAGTCACGGTCCGACAAGGAAAACCACGGTATGAAGGTACTCTTCGTGTGTCTGGGGAACGTCTTCCGCAGCCCGGTGGCCGAGGCGTTCTACAACCGGCTTACCCACGATCACGACGCGACCAGCGCGGGGGTCGAGGCGTCGGCCCATCAACTCGACGGCCGCCTGGTGGTCGAAGAGTGCATGGTCACGATACAGCTGATGAGAGAAGTCGGGATCGACATAAGCGAGAAGAGGTCCAGGCAGCTTACCCCGGCCATGGTCGACGGGGCGGACCTGGTGGTGTACCTCGCCGACCGCGACCACCTGCCGGACTACCTTGCGAAGAGCGAGAAGCTGAGAAGGTGGCCGACGAAGGACCTGGTCGACGGGCCCGACCCCACCAGGCTCCCTCCGATGGCGAGGCACGACCTCTGGACGGCTCGGTGCAACGCCGATGGCATAGGTCCCGCCAACTACAGGTTCGCAGTCGGTATCAGAGGCCAGATTGGACAGAGGGTGGAAGAGTTGCTTGAGGAGGAGGGTCGGCAGTGACGAGGTCCAAGTCGGAAGAGAGCGTGCGGCAGACCAGAGCGACGGCTACTGCCGCTCGTCATTTCTAGCGTACGGCCGTCGCTTGCGGATACCACAGCCTCTAGACCCGCGCTGTGGAACCCGAGGGCGCTCGTCATTTCTCTTGCGACTGTATGGCGCCGCCGGTCTCTCCTCCGCCCCTCCACATCGTCAAGGGGCCCATGCCTTGTCGCTGGATTCTCCTTATTCGTCAAAAGACGAATGAGACCTCGTCAGAGTCAGCCCTTGAAATAACACATGAGGGTAGGTCCGGGCCATGCAGATCCAGGAGTCAAGACTGTGTGTTCGGTGCGAGGCACCCCTCGATCCCGCAGACCTGCTGGAGCTCGAACACCGGCGCTGCCGAAGCTGCCTCTTCCCGAGCGGCTCCGACTAGCCAGAAGATACTCGGCGGACCCGGGCTTCAGATGCGGAAGCAGTGACGGTGCCCCCCCGGGGGGGTTCGCATCGGGGGTGAACGAGTCGGCACACAGCGTGGGGGGAGCCAGGAGCAAGCCGACGAACCTACCGAAGCAGCGAGACAAGCAGTCAGAGCAGAAGGACGACCCACCGCGGTCTCTCCGGGAGCAGGTGAGCAACGAACGACCTGTCTTCGCTAAAGAGCTTCAGGGCCCTGGCGCACCCGACGGTGAAGACCGTCGCCCCGCTTATGGCCGCACCGGCGAGGCCGAGGACGGGGGCGAGGGAGGCGGAGAGCACGTGGACGGGCAGCTCCGAGACGCGTCGGCGCAACGCTTCCCGAAGGAGCAATCTGAGAAGTGGATGCCTTTTGGTGAAACTCTATTAACGAGTTAGACTTGTTTGTCTGAGCACATGGGCACTGTCGCAGTGAAGAACCTGGATACCAGGCTCTACAAGAGGGTAAAGGCACTCGCTTCGCTGAGAGGATGGACCGTGGCGGAGGCGTTCAACGAGGCCCTATCCATGTGGGTCAGCCAGCGGACGACGGTGGACCTCTTGGACGAGTGGGACGAACTCGAAAAACAGGCAAGGGTCAACAACCAAGCGTTTGAGAAACTAAGACCCGAGCTCAAGGCCAAGCATCCAGAAAGCTATGCGGTAGTAAGGGCCGGGAAGTTGGTAGGTGTCTACAAAGACAGGGAGGATGCATACCGCGAGGCATCGAAATCCGGCGGCGCGCAATGCATAGTGGGACGCCTGGCAGATGAGGAACCGCGGGTGGTCGAGCTTGGTTGGTCACTGCTGGAAGAGGTCGCACGATGAAAGCGGTCCCCTACGAGCGGGACGGCGTCCCTCGCCCGGCTGTAACGGTAAGAGTCCGCGACCCGCTTCGGCGTTCCAGCGCAGAGGTACAGACGAGGGTGGACACCGGGTTCGACGGCGGGCTTCTGATCCCTCTCGACCAGTACGTAGCACTGGGGCTGCAAGAATACGAGGAGCCTGGCAGTGCCTTCGTCGCACGCTCGACCCTGGGAGTCGTCGTCAGCCTCCGCTCATCGAAAGGCATCGCGACCGTCGAAGGGAAGAGTTCCGACTGCAGTGTCTATACCACCCCATTGGTTTTGAGGCCACTGCTGGGGAGGGAGCTCCTCAACAGATGGAAGGTGATGCTCGACGGGCCCAAGAGTGTGCTGGAGTTCCACTGACCGGTCGGCATCGGGCTGGGGCAATTCATAGAAAGCGAATCAACCCAATCTAGCCTCGCGGGCAGCAGGTGGGCCACGAACGACCTGTCCTCGGCGCTGAAGAGCCTCAGGGCCCTGGCGCACCAGGAGAAGAGGAGGGGGCACGACGCGGGCGGGATATCCCACAATCACACCTTTGGTGGGTCACGAGTTCGGATTTGGAGCACTTTTCCCGCCTTCTTTAAATGGTGGGATTTCATTCCAGCAGCCGTGAGTGAAACCGTCTCCGTCGACGAGAAGGGGAGGCTCGTGCTCCCCAAGAAGGTCAGGGAAGCGGCGGGCATTGGCGTGGGGACGGAGCTCCTGGCAAAGGCGAGCGGGCTGGGCAGGGTGGAGCTGTCTGACCCCGGGGTCCTGAGAGCTAGGGCGAGAGAGATCGGCGCCAAGAAGCTCGACGGCTGGAACGAGGAGAGCCACGAGGCCACCGGGTACCTCATGAGGTCGGTCAAGAAACCGAATGAAGCTCGTTGACACCGTGGCCCTGATCGGATACCTCAACCCCAGGGACAGGGAGCACAGACGGTCGGTCCACCACATGGAGAGGGTCGCCTCAGACGAAGAGGTGTTCGTGCCTGTCACCTCCCTTGTCGAGGCAGACCTGGTGATGAAGGTCAGGGGGTACAGCGACTCCGAGAGGGAGACGTCCTGGGGGGCCTTGGAAAGCGCGGTCCCGCGGGCCAAAGTCGTCTCCAACACCGTCTCTTCGGTCCGAGCAGCAGTGGAGCTGCAGAGGACGGGGATGGACTACTTCGACTCCCTGATAGCCGCCCTGGCCAAGGAGGCAGGCTCTCGCGTCATAACCACGGACGCGTCCATCAAAGACATCGTGGAGACCGAGTGGTGAGTCAGAGCATCTGGGCGACCCACGCCAGCCCCGCCGGCAAGAGATGGGCCACGAAGGCCCTGTCTTCCTCGCTGATGAGCCGCAGGACCCTGGCGCACCCGACGGTGAATATCGTCACCCTGCTTATGGCCGCACCGGCGAGGCCGAGCACAGGGACGAGAGAGACTGAGAGCCCAATCTCCCCCAGGGCTGTGATGATGCCTATGAGTAGGACCACACCCGTCTTCTCGACCCCTGGAGGACGTATGTGCCGATTGTCAGCGGGACTGACCCTGCGAAGTGCCCACGCCGGCCACAGGTCTCCGCACCTAGAGAAGGTTGACGAACTCCTCTATGGAGAGCCCCGCATCGTTGATTATCGCCCTCAAGGTCCCCTTGGCCAGCTCCCTGTGGTTGGGGACCGTGATTCTGCGGTGAGGTTCGACCCTATGCCTGAGAATCATGTGTGAGCCCGTCTGGTGGTCTACCACGAATCCGACCTTAGACAGGGCCTTGACCGTCTTGACACCGGATACGACAGGCAGCTTAGGCACTGACTTCTACCAGTTCTTCCTCTATGGGCGGAGGGATAGGCTCGTTATGCTTCTTGAGGCTCGCAAGATAACCCTCGATGGCATCGGTGATGTTGGTGAGCGCCTCCTTCCTCGTCTTCCCTTCTGATACGGCGCCGGGAAGGGCAGGACACTCCGCGATGTAGATTCCGTCTTCGTCTTGGTAGATGGAAATCCTGTATTTCACAATCAAGAGAGGCGCCCCACGTTATTTAACACCTCTGGGGCACGGCCGTTGATGCCACGGACAATCGTTGTCCCTCCTGTGCTTGCCGAGGATGGCCAGGATTCCTCCGCCCCAACGTTTTCATTTGCCAAGTGCTCGAGAGTCCAGGTCTCTCGAAGCAGAGATCTCGCTCTTTGTCGTCCTTAGGCGCTTGCCATGGGACCTGGCCGGCGTCGCCGCTTCGATCCTGTTCGGCCTCCGAGGATGGCACTGTTGGTGTGGGCCGGGTGCACCCTGTTCCTCGGAGGCGACCTGGCCGACGCGGTCAAGCAAAGTCAGAGCAGACGGACGATCCATTCCATCCTTGATGGCAACAGGTGCACCACGAACGACCTGTCCTCTTCGCTGAAGAGCCGCAGGACCCTGGCACACCCGAAGAAGATGAGCACGCCCAGAATCGTGTAGGGCACTAGAGTGAGGACCCTGTTGGACACAACCGAAGATAGCGCGAAAACGACCGCCCCGGGTATCCCTCCTGACACCACAGCCTTGGCGAGGAAGCGGAAGTTAGTCGCCCCCTTGAGGTACGACCGGATGTAGTAGAGCGAGAGGGCGCACCCGACGATGAATATCGTCACCCTGCTGATGGCTGCCCCTTCGAGGCCGAGGAAGGGGACGAGGGAGACGGAGAGCCCGATTTCGCCCAGGGCGGTGATGAGACCGATAATGAGGACCTGGCGCGTCTTCCCGACCCCCTGGAGGACGTAGATGGCCGTGGTCTCGGCCGCGAGGAACAGGTAGAAGAGGGTGATCAGCTCCAAGTATGGGATACCCTCGGCGAAGGTCCCTCCCCCCGAGAAGAGGTAGAATAGCTGAGGGGCGACTGCGGCTGCGAAAAGGGAGACAGGGAGGACCGTGAGCAGGACGAAGCGGAGGGCGAGGGAGACTCCCCTGGAGACCTCTGCGTGGGTCTCGGAGCTGAACGATGTTTCTGCGAAGAGGGCGGTGGAGAGGGGGGCCACGAAGAGGGAGGAGACCACGCTGGATATCACGACCGTGGCGTTGTAGACACCCAGGGAAATCGGGTTGAGGTAACCACCTACGACGACTATGTCCGCGCTCGAGGCCAGAGACGCGACTACGGCTGCCATCCCGAGGGGAACGGCGTATCTTAGGATTCGGCTGTACTGCTGTTTGGAACTCGCCGCGAGAAGAGGCCTCCAGGTGGTGGCGAGTGCAACCGCAATTATCAGGACGGAGTAGACCACCCATGAGAGGATTGCCGCGGCCAGACTCTGGAAGACGACCAACCCAATAACGGCAAAAACAACGGAGACGGCCCTCGAAGCAAGGAGCACCTTCGCAAGGAGTGAGTACTTCCTTACTGCCTGGAGCATCCCCTGGAAAACGGTCGCGACTGACGAAGTGAGCAGCCAGAGGGCGCCGAGGTAGAAGACCCAGGACCATGACGGGCTCTTCATGAAGTAATCCGAGAGATAAGGCGCGGCGATGACGAGGACCAGAGAAACCACGGTAGAGAATATGATGGTGAGGCCAAGAGAGGCTTTAGCCAGGCCCCACCCGGAAGCTCCTTCTTGGGATGCTGCAGGTGCGAGGAATCTGACGACGGCGGCGTTGACTCCGAAGATGGAAAGAGTGCCTGCAATTCCTATCGAAACCTGAAGGGCGGAGAAGGCACCATAGGAGAGTGACGGAAGGAAGCGGAGGAGAGAGCCCAGGAGGACGAAACCCAAGAACGCGCTGAGAACACCCTGGATGGAGAGAAAGCCGATCCCTCTGACGATGTTCCTTGCCCTGGCAGGCCTGCCGGGCGGTGCCTCGTCCTTGTCCCTCTGCAAATATGAAGGCCAGTGGAATCGCCGGCTTAACCCTTGCGAACCAGGTTGAACGTCCTAACGCGTCTCATGAAGTCGCGGTGCCGGTGAGGGCGGGTCAACGAATCTGCGAGTGTGATGCATCCTGCATCAAGCCTCGACGGTTAGGTTCGGGAGGTGGAGTTCCTGCCACTCCTCCTTCTCCACTCTTCCTGAGGTATGCTCATCCTCTTCGATGAGAAGGCCCTCCCGCCTTCTACGGCCGAAGGTTACGCCTCGATAGGCGGTCCCGAAGCGCAAGGAATAGCACTGGCTGCCCGCGACTACTATCTCTCGAGGGGTTGGTTCTTCGCGCTCGCCAGACAGGATCCGAAGATTGGACGAAGGGTGGACTGCGTCGCATATGACTACGACCGAAATCTGGCGGCAGCGGTGGAAACCGAGAGCTCAGAACATGTTTTCCACGACCGCATAGAGCAGATGAAACAAGGCATGATGGAGATCTTCCCCTTCGACGAGGTCCACTTCTGGGCGTATCGAGATGCGGCTGATTCCATCGCCGTGTATGCGTTCTACGCCCTCGTCCTGGGGGTCGCGCTGCATGTAGCTTCCTATGTGAAGTACGGGGAAAGCACCTCCGATATGGTCGCTTCCGGAGAAGTCAGGCCCCAGCCAGCGGGTTTCAGATGGAGCAGAAGAAGGAAATTGGCGGCAGTCGCGGTGGTAGCGATTATCTTCGTATCGGTTGGTGTGGGCGTGCTCTATCCCGGGCCTCCGCTCGGGACGACACTACCTCACCAGACGTATCCCAAGCTGGAGATCGCTAACAGTGGACAGGGGATGCTCCACGAGCCCGACAACTCGACCATAGTGAGCGTGTACGTGTAAGTTCTCGGCGGGAATCTGCCCTATGACTCCACGGCCCGATGGTCCGACAGCTTCGTCCAGACCAGCGGCGTAGCGAGCTCTGGTCGGACGTTCTCCGCAGGGCAAACGATACCTTCTAGCGTCAACATGACCGTGACGAGCTCGGACGGGCAGAGCGCTTGGATAGCGATAAGCATCAACGTGACAGCGAAGTAGACGCAGGGAGTCCCGCCGCCCCGATAGATCATGCATGAAGGGTGCGGCTTCGCGTCGGGGGCGAACGAGTCGATACACAGCGTGGAGGGGGCCAGGAGGAAGCTGACGAATCTGGCCGCCGCGGTGAGATAGGCAGTCAGAGCAGACGGACGACCCGCCGCAGTCTCTCCGGCAGTAGGTGCCCCGCGGACGACCTGTCCTCGGCGCTGAAGAGCCTCAGGACCCTGGCGAACCCGAAGAAGAGCAGCAGAGCGCGTGCGTAAAGTGAGGCCTTGGCCGCACCCCCACTCGGAAGCACCTTCGCTTGGCGCGGCGGGAGCCAGGAACTTGACGACTGCGGCATTGATGCCAAAGACGGAAAGGATGCCCGCAATACCAATGGAGACCTGGAGTGCGGAGTATGCACCGTAGGCCAGGGAGGAAAAGAAGCGACGAAGAGAGCCCAACAGGACGGAACCAAGGAATGCGCTGAGGACGCCTTGGATGGAGGGGAAGCCGATGCCCCTGACGGTGTTCTTTGCCATGCCAGGCAAAGACAGCCTTGAAGGTTACATGTCAACCAGCTTGAGCTGCCGGATGGAGCGCTGTTTTAACTCTCATCCCTCAGAACAGCCTCCAAGGGCTATAAACTGATTCGACCGCACTTTTGTGGACTGTCTTGCCATTTTTAGGGGTTTAGCCGGGGCTGCCGTTTCTCCTGACGGCTCCACCTTCTGCCAGCTGGCCAATTCGTCATCTTATTTCTAGTCGTGGCAATGGAACAATGAATCTCCCGGAGAAGCCTCCCTCTTTCAGTTTCGGGATCAAGTCTTCCGCGAGATGCCACGAGAGTAACAGGGCATAGTCAGGTTCGTCTTCGAAGAACCTATTCTCGTCAACAATAGGAATGTACGTTCCTGGCGTATACTTGCCAATCTTGAGAGGACTAGTCTCGACAACATAATCCAGTATATCTGGACCTAGACCGCAGAAGTTGAGAAGCGTGCTTGACCTAGCAGGCGCGCTTATCCCCACTATTCTCTTATGTTCACCTTTCAGCTTCCATAGCAGGATCTTCAAGTTAATTCTGAAGGCTTCCACTCTGGCTGCAAAATCTCGATATGTGTCCATCTTATCCAGTCCCTCTTCGTTCTCCAATTTGAGAAGACTTTCAACTCCAGGAGAAATCGGCTTCGATTTCTTCCTGCATGCATATACACGAATAGAGCCTCCATGCGTTGGGATCCTTTCGGCGTCGAAGACTTCCAAACCATACAGATGCAAGAGGTTTGAGATAGTCCTAAGTGAATAGTATCGAAGGTGGTCGTGATAGACTGCATCAAATTCGTTCTTCTGGACTAGATCGAGAAGGTAATGAGATTCGGTCAGAAAAACCCCATCTTGCGCGAGTAAGACCTCGACTCCCTTCATGAATGAATCGAGCTTGTCCACATGGGCAAAGACGTTAAAGGCTGTCACTATGCGCGCTTTTCCGCTGCTCTTAGTAATTGATTTGGCTGTCTCGAGGTCAAAGAACTTGTTGACTGTTGGCACACCATTGTCAATCGCGAACTTCGCGACCTTTGAAGGCTCAACCCCTAGCGCTTTCACTCCGTTTTTCAGGTATCCCTGAAGTGACGTCCCGTCGTTCGAGCCAATGTCTACCACCAAGTCTCCCTGCGTCAAGCTAAACTTTTGGGTTACAGATTCCGAGAGTTCTTGAAGATGGTTTGAAAAGCTCTTACTCGCGCCAGAAGTGTACGCATAGTCGATAAACAGTAGCTTTGGATCTACAGTATATCCTATCTGGATTAATCCACAAGCACCGCACCGGAAGAGCGCCAACGGATATCTTGTATCAGGTTGCTCTAATTGGTCGAGCGGTCGCAATACCAGCGGAGGCGGATGCATCCCCAGATTCAGAAACTCTTCCAGATTCTCGCTTGCACAAATCTGACACTTCAAGCGTAAGAACGTACCATGGGTGTCTATTTAAGAGAAGTATGGTTTAGGTCTTGATGCGCGGCGCTCAATCCTTCTCTTAGGCCAAGCAACTCAACCCCCAAGTCTTCTTGGGCCTTTAGGCTAGAAAGGCAAGTATTCTTTGGACGAACGGCATATCTCGAGTCCGTTGTAAAACTGACAGCTCGAATAGACCCCGTGTCGTACCCAAATTCTTGTGCCAACAGCAGCCCAAACTCGTATCTTGAAACGCAAGAGGGGCCTGACACATGGTAGATTCCCTCTAATTTCTTATCCACAAGTAAGAGGGTTGACTTCGCAACGTCCTGGCCATACGTAGGAGAACTCCGTATGTCGGAGAATAGATTAAGCTTCGAGCCAGATTTCAACGAATGTAGGACAAAGTCGACAAAGCGGCTCCCTGGGCCTAGAGTATACACTGATGAAGTTCTCAAAACTACGTTCCGAGGCTCCCGAAGTATAGCTTTCTCCCCATCTCTCTTCGTTCTGCCATAATAATTGACCGGATTAGGCGCGTCTTCCTCCGTATAGCCACCCCTCTCACCATCGAAAACGTAATCAGTAGAAAAGTGCAAGACGGGAATGCCTTGTGAAATGCACACTTCGGCCAACTTTTCCGGAAACGCTGTGTTAAGGTAATAGGCAACACTTCTATGCGTCTCGCACTCGTCAACGTTCGCATAAGCTATTGCGTTGATCACCACATCGGGGCTTGTTATTGTTACGATGGATTCCAACTTGTGCTCATCCCTTGGAAGACTCAGTTTCACCCACTTGCAACTCGTGAGCGGTCCAGGGCGGACGTTGTACGTTCCTACAACTTTATCTTGAACTGCCGCCATTCTTGCGGCGAGATTCCCAACAAACCCATTTGCACCGAGAATCAGAAGTCGTCGCATGCCAAACAGAGATCTTTCACTTGAAGGATGGATGAATATGCCATGCCGGTTCCAACCTGCAAGTGCACGTCATGACTGTGCGCCCGAGTAACTACCATAATTGGTGTAACGGATTCCTCGGCCATCCAGTCTTGCCTTTATCCCCGACAATGTCCCACAAACGTCATAGACAAGACTTGCTTGCGTCATTTTATTCAAGTCAAGTTTCTCGAATTCCGGATGATTCACCGCAACCACCACCACATCTGACTTCAAGACTGAATCGATTGGGGCAGAGTTTGGAACATGTGGGTCATGTGCACTGACTTCGGCTCCCTGGTCCTTCAATATCTCGATTATTCTCATCGCTGGAGAATACCTTGTGTCATCAGACCCACGTTTGTAAGTCATTCCAAGCACTCCGACCTTAGCTTTGAATAAGGGACCTACAATTTTCTCAATAGTCTTGACGATATGTAGGGGAACATATTCGTTTACCTGCCAGGATTTCCTCACCATGCCTACGTGCGCAATGACGTCGTTTATGAAATAGCCGTCCTTGTACAAGCAAGGACCTCCTGAGGGTCCCGCTCTTGGTATCCCTGCTCTGGAATAGCCTTCATTCGCAACGCGGATTGCTTCGTTTCCATCCGCTTTCAGATTCTCCGCTATCATTGCAAATTCGTTGGCTAGTGCAAAGGTCGAGTATCGATAGATATTGCAAAAGAGCTTTGCGAGTTCTGCCGAAGTTGGGTCCGTGAAGTTTATCAGCTTCTTCGCATTTAGCAGTTGGAAGAACGCTCTTGCGGATTCTCTGGCGGGGGGGTCGTCAGTTCCGACAATCTCTGGAAGGTGTTCAAGTTCTTCCAGCGCGTGACCCTCGACTATTCTTTCCGGACACACCGCCAATGAGATGTTAGTCGTTGAATATTCCTTAGCCATAGGTTGTAACATACTCCTTGTAGTTCCAGGGGGCACCGTACTTCGTATAATCACCAACACATCTCTTTTCCTATCCAAGTTCCGGAGAGTTTCGATGAAGCATGAAATAAGAAGGCCAATCTGTGGTCGGAAGTCCTGGGTGAGCGGAGTCCCCACGCATATCACGATAACATCCGCCCCAGAAATAGAATCGTATTGATGCGTAAACGATATGTTCCCGCGCTTTCGAACCTTTGTCAGCAGACTGCCAAGGCCTTCTTCTTCGAAGGGGACCCGTCCCTGATTGAGAGTCGCGACCAGATCGAGGTTTGAATCGATTCCAGTGACTTTGGCGACGCCGACGGAAGCGAACTTGACAGCCACAGGTAAGCCGACACGCCCAACACCCACGACTGCTAGGGCGAATTCCTTGGCCCGTACTCTTTCCGCTAGCACTTCTGGTCTGAAGGAAGATTCACAGGTTTCTTAATCATTTCTTTCCAGGAAGAGGCATTGGATTCCTGTTGTACCAGTCTATAGTTTGTCTCAGACCTGTTTTCAAATCCACCTTGGGTTCGTAGCCGGTCAGAGTTCGCAGTTTCTTCAGCGAGGGCACTCTCCGCAAGGTCGAACCTTCAGGAGCTCTGCCTGGTTTCAAACGCGGACGAACAGACATGATCTGACAGATGAGAGCAGCTAGGTCTGAGATCGCAATCTCTTCGAGGTCATTCCCGACGTTGATGATCTTCTTGTCTGTCTTCCTCGACTCGGCGACACTTATGGTTGCACGAATTGCATCATCGATGTAGCAGAAGCACCGCCTGTTATCAGCTCCGTCTAGTTCCAGGACATGTTGATTTTGGAGCAGCTTTTTGTGAAGCTCAGGAATCACGTGATCATAACCCATTCTCGGGCCATATATGTTGTGGTATCGTACGATACTCCATCGCAAATTCAAGACTCTTGCGTAGTGCATTAGCAGAAGCTCGTCGACGAATTTGGTCGCGGCGTATGACCACCGAGGATTATAAATGTCCGAAAATGCGATAGGAGATTCCTCAGGGGTAGGGAATTTGAGCATCCCAAGGTTGGCTGCCCCCGCATATACCTCAGATGTTGACGCATAGAGAACCTTACCGACCTTGCTTGTACGAGCCCAGCTCAGCAGGTTTAGCATGCATTCAAGGTTGATCCTCATCACTTCGTGCGGAGACTCGTAGAAGTTCTTTGTACCATTGACCGCAGCCAGATGATACACGAAATCGAAGTGGGTCCCTCTCAGTTTGCTCCAATTAGCGTGATTGGTGAGATCCACGTTGAGGAACGTAACGTTGCTATGGCTGATTAGTTTTGAAAATTCGCGGTCAATTCTCTTGTTGCGATACAGGTTATCGCAGAGAGTCACAACGTGATTTCGCGAGAGCTTGGAAGCAAGATGGTAGCCAACAAAACCCGCACCGCCAGTTATCAAAGCTGACTTCATTTCCATCGCCGAGTATGTACTTTGTATGGGTATAGAACACTTTTGATTAGAATGAAGTCGGGATCGAGAAGGGGCGGACGCCGAGGCTCTGGTGGTCATCCTGGTCGGGCGGAGGAGGTCCAAGCGCGGCGCGCACTTCCAAGAGGGGGGGAAGCTGGGTTGAGCTTCCTAGAAGCCAGGGCCAAGGAGTTCTCGACGGAGCTGAACGAGAGGCCGGGGGGGCCCTGTTCAGTACCGACCAACGAAGGCCCCGCCCGAGATGGTTGTCACTACAACTGCTACTACACGCGATATGCCTTCCGGAAAGTTTTTGGCGCAGACTTTCTCTAATGAAGTTAGTTTTCGCCAATTCTTTTGGCGAGGGCGCTCGGATTATGACTACTTCAGTTCGACTCGATTAAGGATTGAAGCTCCGACTTGAATCTTTCGAAAGAGAACTCTGTTTGGACATAGGCTGCCGAAGCTTCCGTCTTTGTCAGCAATTCGTCAACATGCGACAGAGCATACGAAAGCGATTCGCTGAACCTGTCGAGATCAGATACAATCACAGAAGGCAATGAGTCAATGGGCAGATTCAACGAGGCTTGTGTCGAAATGACGGCAGGCTTACGGTGTGAACAGTAATCCAAAACCTTTGTCTTCAAACCTGTCGAATAACTCAACGGCGCAATGCATAGAGTTGCACTCCTAATTAGCGAATCAAGGCTCTGTCTGTCGAGCAGTCCAGTGAAGATGACATTTCCGTTGATTACGCCTCCTAGCGAGCGTGTCCACCTTTCGAAGCTAGGTCCGGCACATACAAACAATACATCTTTGTCTCTGAAAGATGGTGACAACACATTGAGAATGTAGTCAACCGCGAAGGAATTCGAAGGCGTTCCCAAGTTTCCCAGAAAAAGGATAATGCGGCTCGGGCGGAGCGGCAGATTCGCGGGTTCTTCAATAGCATGTGCGTGAAAGTCAAACATTATGGCTGTTGGTATGACCCTTGCGGGCTTCGTGACGTGAAACGACTCGACATAATATTTCCGTTCTTCGCCCCCGACAAAGATGAATACGTTTGCGAACTTTGAATAGATGAATTCTAATGCTTTCGACAAGAAGGTGAGAGCTCTGGACTCGTGTTTGCCTATGCTGAAGACATCATGAAAGTCAACAATTACGGTCTTGTTTGTGATTCTGGCAATCGAACTGGTCACCAAGAAGAGAGGAGAAAGCATGTTTACGTTCTCAACGAGCAGAAGGCGACTGTGGCTGAACCAATTCCAATACTTACGGCGCGTGATTAACTTGAATGATAATCGAGCAAAACTGGCCCATGTCATTACTCGCGACGGCGCAATCCTCCAAGGAGTGCGGTATGCAAGTTTCAAGTACTTCCGCGAGGGATTGTTCCGGGGATATTCGGTTGGGTGTAGGTGATGTGGACTGATGAGTTCGATCGAGAAGACGTTTCTGACCTTTTCAAGTGAAACCAAGGATAAGAGCACCTGACTACATCTGACGGAGTATCCATCCTCATCAGGATAGTGCTCGAGCGAGTCAGAAGGGCAGGAAATCATCATTATCGACGTCCGCGTCGGCACCCCATCCACAGACTCAGACGGAGTACAGTGTCTTCTTCCGATGACCGTATTCGTGTTGCTATTTCCCTCGAGGGTCCAGGAGCAAGTCCTTCTGGATAGGCATGAGAGTTGCTTTCTTCGCCATCGCGAGAACAGATTCGGCGGACAAATTCAGGGCCGCGGAGATACAACGAATCTGATAGAAATTGAATCTCCCGAGGAGGTCTCCAAAGAGTTTCATATGGTCGGTCCACACATCAGAGTACCATTCCATCATGATTGATCCTACTCGACTCTGGAGTAGAACGGCAGAGGCACTATGGAACATATTCAGTCGGGCGCCTCCAGATGCAACCCCCGGAACTTCAATCCGATTGATGTCATGTCGAGACGCGACTATGATAACGATTTTCCCTGTCTGTTCTAGGCCACCTTTCCAGACCAATTAGAACGATCAGTGTGACCGCCACAGAGACTACAGAACCCAACTCACCGACTGTCGAGATTGCTTCTGGCTGGTAGTAGACTGTGAGAGTCCCGCTGGGCACAGATACAATCTTCCATGAATTGTCGAATCCTCCGGTAATTTCACTCGAGATTGAGGGCTGCAAGAGCAAACCAGGCCAAGAAACTGTGCCATTGTAGACGTGCCAACCAGGGTCGTACGAGTCTCTCAATACAAGAGTGAACGGCGACGTAGCATTCGTCTTCACGCAGTAGGTCGTAGGGTTCAGTTCGTCATAGGTGATTGATACATTTCCTTCAGCTCCAACCATCGGAGCGGGATTGGTAATAGGGTAAACGAGCAGGTCTCCAAAAATCTGAGGGGACCCAATATTGGGTAGACGCGACACCAAGGCTTGCATCAGAGTCAAACTGGTATTCAATCCTTGTAATGAAAGCATGGTGTAGTTCATATCACCTCTGAGAAGTATGAATTGTATTCCGGATTTCACTATGAGAGCCGAGAGCGCCTCGGAGTCGTTGTGTAAGACCGCATCGTAAATCCCGCCGGTAATATTCTCACTTCCTGTGTTCGTGACGAATCCTCCTCCGTATGGAGAGGGCGGAGGCGTTGGAATAATAGTTCGTACATCGAGCAAGTTTGAAGTTGGGTCCCCGCCATAGAAATTCCAGTTGAATCCCACCTGATAGAACTGATCAGGGGGAAGCACCAGGATGATGGCGTCAGGATTCTGGCTGCTGAGCCAACTGCTTGCCTGATTCCAGTAACTTGGAACCTTGACAAAAGCGGGCGCACCAGTTGTGAAGGTGGGGGTGATTACTTGGCCATTGAACATTGGATAAGAGAGGGCGACTGTAATAACCAAGAAGACTGTGACAGTGACAACCTTGTAGTGTGGCGGCATTGACCGAAAAGTTGCAGAAAATGCCAACGCAATTAGTGCAGAATAACCTAGCAACAGAGGTATCCCGAATTTCGGATCTCTGAATAGCCAAAAGTAAGGCACATAAGAGTAAAGAAAACCATAAAGCGCGCCGGTAGGAGCGTTCGGTCCAATCTGCATTATTAGGGAAAGGATTGTGATTGCGGAGAAGAATCCAACAAGTGACTTGGTGGCTCGACTGTTCCAATTGGTAAGGACGGCGAGAACCGCTATGAGACAGGGGACGACACTGAAGGCGACCATCAAGGGATTGTCATAGAAAGAGGTGGAGAAGGACCAATAGGCTTGGGTGGCCCATCCCCAATCCAAGCTCAACCTCAGAACATTCAGGACTGTCGCCCTAACCCATACGAAGGCACTGGCGCTCAATGGCGTGACTGCAGTTACAATCAGAGATCCGGAATGAAGATTCCACAGTGTGGGCAGAAGCCACCACAAGCTGGCTCCTGTGATGACCGTAGAAAAGACGATTAGGAATCTCAAACTGGCAGACCTGTCCCTTGATACGAAAAGCCGATACAATGCGAAGGCAAAAACCAAGAAAAGCGTGGCCAAAAACAGAGGAGGATCGGCAAAGAGGAAAGAAAGTGGCACAGCAGTGACAAGACCAATGAGGATAAACCGGGGGTTTGTTGGATTTGCGACCCCCTTTGAGACGGCAAATAGAAGGGTTGGTGTGACGGCAAGGCCGACAGTGTATACTGGCGGGAGAATGTTAACGACATTATAGAGATTGAAAACATAGAATACAGATGCAAGGAGCGAGGCCAGCCAGTTTCCAGTTATGCATCTCGTAAAGAAGAACATCGCAATGAAGGACCACGTGACAAGCAGAACGTAAAAGAGAACCTCGCTCGCCCACAAGGGAATACCTATACACTTAAGCAAACCGAAAAATGCGGCAAACGTGAATGTAACAGTTGATGAACTGGCATGGCCAAGACCACCCGTTACATCCCATGCGTAAAGGAATTTGAGTGCATGAGATAGATCAAGAATCGTAGAGACATCACCGGAGGCGTACAGGTATCCGTACCTAAACCAACTAAAGCTCGCAGCTGAAACAAATATCGTTGTGACGGCAAGTGGAATCCAGTCACGATAGTGGTTGGTTTGTCCTAGGAGGTCCGAAAGCCACTTTTGCACTACCGGAGACCTCGCGTCATTGCTCACGAGTCCAAAGAGGCTGAGTCGATTCCGAAAGTCCCTCTGCACCCAAATGCAAGCCGAAAATCGAGTGTTCGTGACCCGGCGCACTCACTGACTTCACTCGACTACCCTGAACTGGAGTCCACCGATAGTCGGATATTTGCACTGTTGCCATAACACACGCCATAGTGTCGAAACACTGGAATAAAGTGGTTCTGTTATAACTATCCGGAGGGGCTTGCGGAACAGTGGGTGTAGAGTGGAATCGCTTAAAAGAACGGTAAGCGACTTCTTCGGGTGGAGAAACTGCGTACTTGTTTAGATTCGCACGTGGAAGAGTGATTGAGAAAGTCTACTACTCCAAGTTGGGTCGGGTCTTTGTCCCAATGTATGAACTACTTCAGAGAGACCAAGGCGCAAGGAGAGTCACTGTATTTGACAGTATCAATATAGAGATCAATCCGAGCAAAACAGGTGAAAGGGCAATTCCTTTCTACGCGTTTGAGCCCAGAGTAACGAAGGAGGTTATTCGATTGCTGAAGCCCAATGACACAGTCTTAGACGTAGGCGCCTGGATTGGGTACTACTCTCTCATCGCTGCCAAGATGGTTGGCTCGAAGGGTCGCGTAATTGCAGTCGAACCTTTATCAGACAATTTGGCAAGACTTGCAACCAACATCTCTCTTAACGGGTTCGAGAATATTGAGATTGTTGCGGCGGCAGTTGGCGAACAACCGGGGACTGGCTACCTTGGTAGAGGGGTATCTTCTTCGACGTTCAGATTGTCTGCCAAAGATCAGACCGAGGAGGTGAAACTGACAACGATTGATTGCATAGTTGACCAACATGGTTTGGACAGCGTAGAACTTATGATTATTGACGTCGAAGGCTACGAGAATCTGGCTCTCAAGGGGGCATCTCGGTGTCTTTCAAGAGGGGATGTGAGAAACATAATCTGCGAAGTTCATCCCTTATATCTGAAGTCCTACGGATTATCAGAGGAAGACATCATGACGTTCTTCGAGGAAACCGGCTTCAAAGTCAGACTCCTCGACGAGAGGGCAGGAGACCGACCGTTTCACTTGGTCGCTCAGTCAAGTTGACAAGGTCCAGTCGATTTTACTTGTTGTCCTTGCTGTCGGCGAATATGTCACCATCTAGGCGTTCGGCAGGAAAATGACACGGCATTCCTCAGGCTCGGCCCTCTGATCATTAAGACTCCAAAGACCCTTCCTCTCGCCTGAGGTTTTGCTATTCAGTTCTTTCCAGTAGAATCGGACGTGGTAGACGTCGGAGGGTCTCCCCAGTTGGCGAGCCATGCCTTCTCTGGAAGGCAATGACCGACCAAGCCCATCGGCCCAAAACTCTCGAACTAACTGATGAGTCAAAGCAAAAGGCTTGGCTCCCTCAACGCGCGTCCTTCGCCGAGTATATATAACTCGATCCAAATCCAAGAGTCAAGGTCCATCATGAACCAGACAGCGTCCATTCAGAATCCAACTGGTAAGGTACCTTCTGAGATCGAATGGCCTTCAGTGGCGATCGCTATCCCAACGTTCAATTCGGAGAGACATATTCAAAGGTGTCTGAGTAGTATCTTTGCTCAAGACTATCCCGGCCGAATAGAAGTAGTAGTCGCGGATGACGGATCCAGAGACAGAACTCTGGAAATAGCCAATAGGTTTCCTGTGAAGATACTAAAAGTGAATCTTAAGAATCCAGAAAAGGCGAAACTGGCTGCGTACAAGGACTCAACCGGTGAAGTCTTTTTCTACCTCGATGACGACAACGCGCTGACCAGTTCAACCTGGCTACGTGAAATGGTATATCCTTTGGTAGAAGATCCGATGATAGTAGGATCATTCACCCACTTTACCGCGGACAAACGGGATTTTGCCATAGTTAGGTACTTGTCTTACGACAAAGCTCAGAGAGATCCTTTCCTCGCTTATTTCTCCGCTGGAATTGAAGAGACCTTCATTGAAAAGCGAACTCAGTATATGCTCTGTAGATTCACGACGAATCGAATGCCCCCCGTGGGATTGGTCTTGTATCGACGCAAGACTATTGAACGTATATTCGAGCTTGTTAGAATAGACGAGAATAGAGTTTTTGACATAGACCTAACTGCGTCATTCGTCATGAATGGGCTACAGACGTTTGCGTATGTCCCAATTGGCGTAAGGCACAGCCATGCCGACGACATCGGGACCTTGATTCGGAAGCGCATAACCCATGTGAAGAGAGGATACTTGTTGAGTTACCCAAACAGGAAATTCGTATGGTTCGCTACCACGGACCGACATTCTGTCAAGCGAATGATACAATGGATACTGCTTACGAATTTGATACTTCCCCTGGCAATTTCAGGATTCAGGAAGTACCTTAAGCAAAGAGACCCTGTGTTTCTCCTGGAGCCGTTAGTAGGTTTGGTGCTCACTGATGCTTCGCTCTTTGCTTTCTTGACGGAGCCTCGAGGAAGAGAGCTAATTTCTGAAGGTTTCAGCACGCTGATTCATTAGACAAGTCGTAATCCGGATGTGAACCGAGTATCAAGACTTTCACCCATGTATTAGATTGAGCACCTTTTCAAATTCGTCAGCCGACTTGTCCCAGCTGAAATTGCGTGAATAGGCGAGCGCGTTTCTAGAGAGTCGCAGTCGCAGGCTCTCGTCTTCGAGCACCGAAGAAATCGCGTTTGCGAGTTGCGCGATTTCTCCGTTTTGAACAAGTATGCCTGTATCGCCGTTCTGGATGGCGTCCCTGACCCCGGCTACATCATAGCCAATGGCTGGCGTTCCATGAGCATTCGCCTCTATAATCGCCAGCCCGAAACCTTCTCTGACACTCGGGTAGACCAAGACCCACGCTTCCCTAAGAAGCTCAGACACATCACTTTTCGGAAGTTTGCCGAAAAGAAGGACACCGTCTCCGAGTCGTTTCTTCAATCTTTCGTGCAAATATCCATCTCCAACGACCCATAGCCGAGCGTCTGAGCGTGATCTCCTAACTCTTGCGAATGCCTTGAGCAAGTGTTCGACTCTCTTGGCCTTGGTGAGCCGACCTAGATACATGACGGTCGGCACGCCATTCTTCAGTGGAGTCTCGCTCAACACTTGATACGTCAAGCCCTCAGGCACCATGAATATGCTGCTGAATCCGAGAGACTCCAAGTCCCTTCTCGTACTGGCCGAAACAGTGACCGTTGGCACATTGGCGTATCTTCTTAGCCAATGGTTCTCAAGATAATAGTAACCAAGCAGGTTTGCTGGAAACGGTACCTCAGACAGCCAGTACTCTCTCGCTAGCTGATGTATGAGAGCGATTTTAGGTTTCTTCACGAACAAAGGTGTCATAAACGGCTTCGTATTGATTTCGTCAACCACGATGTCAAAGCCACTTGGATGCTCCTCGTAGAACTTCCTGCCGAGCCCATGGACACTGTTCCTGCTTCCATTGCGTAGGATTCTGACCCCGTCAATAACATCTTCGTTATGGGCCCCTGGGAACGACGAAGTGAATAACGTCACGCTGTATCCCCGAAGAGCCAGCCGCTTGGCAACTTCATGTGTGAAGACCTCGGCTCCCCCGGCTTCTGGATGCTTGATGTCCTTCCAGTTATACCAAAGGATCCTTGTGACCCCGCTCATAATCTCAAGAAAGGCTTTGTGAGGAGTGCCGAGTCAGTGTCTCAGTCAATTTGAAGAAACCAATATAGCGCTTCGTGTGTAGGACTGACATAGAAGTTCTAGGCCTCGGGGGCAGGTATGATCTGTGTGCCTCCGCGGACTTCAGGTGTCGAAGTATAGACCAGGGCTGACTCGCGTGTACAACCCCCGTGTAGTCGAGTCCGATTACCGACGCGCTTGTGCACCCCACTTTCAATGTAATCACTCCGACCGGCTGCTCCTAAGCAGTCCGAGGGTCCCACCTTTAATACATCCCAAGAAGGAGAGCACGATCCCTAGCGCCGTGACAATCCCAAGAGAAGACAAAAACACTTTCCCGAAGGACAACCCTGCGATTACTTCCCCTCCGGGGGCGACCCTGTATGGGGCAACGGCTGCCAGAGCGCTCGCAAGATAGTTCCCTATCCACGGCGCCATGGGGAGCATGTAGTATGGTAGCAGAGAGTCTGTGATGCTCGAAACTAGAGCAACCAAGCTCAAGAACCAGAAGAGCCTCTTTACGTAAATACCCTTCATCGCAAGTATGGCACCGAACGGGAAGAGCCAGACGAAGAAGTTTTCCCCCACAAACCGATACGACAGGAGGAGAATAATCACCGGGAGGGCGAAGAATGCGGCTGCAGTTTGGATGTCATCGGCCTGCTCCTTCCTCCACATCCACGCGTAAGCCGCGAACATGAGTATCCCTGTGATTGCAAGCGAGAGTAAAATCGGATTGAACGACGGAAGAAAGAGCGTCAAAGCAGTCCAGAAAGAGATGCCCGAATACTGGGTGCTGGTAAAAGAGGGGGTAGTTGCGACGAACATAAACTTGCTAGTCACCAAATTCAGAGACGGTAGAAACAGAACTAGACTGGCAAACAACGTTCCTATGAGGGCCCCTGCGAATCCGGTCCGACCTCCTCGCCTCCAAGCGATGAGCAATAGCGGGAAGAGTAGCACCAGAGGATAGAACTTCATCGCCACGCCTACGACAGTAGAGACGCCCGACAATGCAAACCTCCCTTGCAGCACGAAGTACAGGGCCAGAACAGTAAACAGTGCAGGAAGGGTATCCATCATCCCCCACCCCGAAGACACCCATATCGTGAGCGGATTGAGGAACCAGAGCGCGGCGGCAGTAACTGCTTGCTTATCGTCGTGGATGTACAGGGACACAAGTCTGTAGACCAAAACGGCGATGATTGTATCAGAAGCGATCAGTGGAAGCTTCTCCAAGAAGTCGAACAATAGCCCAGGAATGACAGTTATCGCCGGCTGCGTAACCGGATTGAGAATAGGGTTGATTGACGAGATAGGGATTGTTGACGGACCAATAACGCTCGTCAAAGCATTAAAGACGGCTGCAGCCGGAAATGCAAAGAGGAAATAGGAGTACGAGTACGGAGCAAAGTAGTCCAAGAGAGGGTGAACCCCTTGCACAAATTCCTGTCCAACTGTGTAGAACGAATACATGTCGAACGGATGTGCGAAGAATGGCGCCATCACCAGCCTGATTACAAGCCCTATCGCCAATACGTCTCGAAGCCTTGAAGGTCTAATCAAATGTCATTGAATCTCTTTGTAAAGAGAGACAACCCTTTCAGCGACAGTCCTCCAATCGTGAGACTGTGCGAATACCCTCCCCGCATCACCCATCTTTTGCCGCAGGTCGTCATCCACATAGAGTGCGTGTATCGCGTTGGCTAGGGCGTTGGGATCCCGGGGCCTGACAAGGACTCCGTCCCTCCAGTTCTCTATCACTTCCGTTATGCCCCCGACTTCTGATCCTATCACCGCCTTGCCGCTCGCCTTGGCCTCCAGCAGCGACAGGCCAAATCCCTCCGACGAGTCCCTGCTCGGAAGCACCGCGAAGTCCGCCGCGGCGTAGCATCTGGGCAGGGTCTCCTCATCGACCTGGCCCGTGAAGACCACTTTCTCACTTTCTTCCAACCCACGCGAGAGCCGTTGATAGTATCCCAGTAGGTTCCCTCCGCCTACGATCAGCAGCTTCAGGCTCTCGCAGCTCTTCTTCACCATTGAGAAAGCCTGCAGTAACTCTTCCAATCCCTTGTACGTGTGCCAGGTGGTCAGCGCACCCACGAAGATCAGCGTCTTGTACCCTTTCAGGTGATACTTCTCCTTCAACTCCTCGGCGTCCACCTGTGGGTTGAACCTGGCCGTGTCTACCCCGTTCGGGATAACAGTTACCTTGCCGGCGTTCCTTCGGAGTATCTTGGAAGTCCTTGCATAGATGCCAGTCGTGGCTATGATACGCGAGTACGGAGCAAGGTAGGCTACTGAAGCTATGGTGTTCAGGCTCACAAGGAACGACGCCGCGCTCGTCACTGTAGGCAGGTCGTTGTGCCACGTGAGCACCGCCGGCACTCCCCCCGCTTTGGCAACTGTCGCGGAAACGGCAACGAAGTACGGATTCGGGAAGTTGCAGTGAATGACGTCGAAGCTTCCTGCCATGAAAGATGGTGGGAACAAGGAGATGGGGGTCCCGTAGAACGCCAACGGAGTCTTCATCCGAACGACTCTCACCGCGCCGTCTGTGGACTCCCCTGCTGGAGATGGTCTATCGCCGCAGTACACAGTGACCTCATGCCCCAGCTCCGCCAGGTTCCTCGCGAGGCTGCTGGTGTAGGTCTCCGCCCCTCCCAAATACGGAGGGTAGAAGCTGTTGACCAGGCAGACCTTCATCCCTGACAGCCCTCCCCGGTCCGCAGACGTGTTGATGGTTTCGCCTTCCCCTCCCTCGCCTGCCGCACCGAGCCGCCGCCACAACCCTTAAGTATACGATTCAATACAAAATATACCATGTCCGAAGTGCTGTCGGTGAAGGTCGAGAAGGAGAAGCTGAAACAGCTTGAGGAGATAGCAAAGGAGGAGCAGAGCGACAGGTCCACGGTCGCGAGGCGCATCCTCGACGCCGGGATAAGGGAGTGGAAGGTCGACAAGGCGGTCGAAAGGTTCCAGGTCGGGAAGGTCTCGCTCTGGAGGGCGTCCCTCGCCGCGGGTCTTTCTCTGAGGGAGTTCATGGAGATCCTCGACGAAAGGAAGGTCGTGACCGTCGGCGCGACGCCGGCGGAACTCGAAAGAGAAGTCGAGTCTCTGAACAGCGAAGACTATTGAAGAGAAGATACGTCTTCGACGCCACGCCTCTGATACACCTTTCAAAGGCTGGGCTCGCGCGCTTGATCGAGGCGCTCGACGGGGAGAAGTTCACGGTCCCCACGGTGGTCAACGAAGTGGCCGGGAAGCCTGAGGGGAAGGGACGCGAGTACCCTGACGCGGTCATAATCTCCTCCCTTATAGAGAAGGGGACCATCAGGGTGAGAACACCGGCCCCGAGCGGCGCGAAGTCAGTGGCCCGCATCCACCGCGACATTCACGCCGGGGAGGCAGAGGCCATTGCCTTGGCAAAGGAGGTCAGGGCCGTGGCGGTGGTAGACGACAGGGCGGCAAGGGCGGCGGCAAGGATCCAGGGAGTCAGGGTGGAGGGGACGTACGGGGTGGTGCTCCGGGCAGTGAAAAAGGGGGCCCTGTCCGTGGAGGAAGGAGAGGACGCCCTCGGCAGGCTAGTTTCATCAGGCTGGAGGTGCGACGCCGAACTGTATGGCGCCCTGCTGAAGTCCTTGAGGAAGACACGCCCAGCAGCCGACCATTGAGCGGAAATCACCTTACCGACTTTCTCCCATGTTACGGGTGTTACAGAGGTTACAGGAAAAGAGGCACCCCCTCCCGGCGGCAGCGGCTCCAGCTTGCGATGCATCTTCCTGTCTATCTCCTTGAGGTTAACCCGCTCGGAGGCCATTCGGTCATCCAATCTATCGAAAGCCCGAAAGATATCAGCGTCAGATCCGCCATGGCCTCATCTGTCCGATTGCACCTTGAGGAACTTCAGTATCAGCCCGGTCGCCATGGCGATGACCCCAGCTATGATGAGGATGGCGGAGATGATCGCAGTGCCCGTGGCGATCAGGTGCGTCTGAAAGAAAGCGTTCACCACAAAGGCCCCGGCTCCGATTCCCGCGAGCACCGCCATCAGCCCGGGCACCCCCAGATACAGCAGCGGGCTGTCCACGACAGTCCTGCTCAGGACGTAGTCAACCACCTCGGACCCGTGGGCCAGCCTGCTCCTCTTGGCCCTGATCCCTTCGTACGTCGTCGACACAGGGACGCCCACGATCTTCAGCCCGGCCTTCGCGGCGTCGATGAGGGTCTGGGACTCGACCGCCATCCCCTTCTCCGTGAAGTCCAGGGTCCTCAACGCCCTCTCGGAGTATGCCCTGAACCCGCTCTGCGTGTCCTCCAGCTTCACCCCCGCCTTCCGGGACGTTGCCTCGTCCAGCAGCCTGTTCCCAATCACCCTCTCCCTGGGCATGGCGCCGGGGGTCGACCTCACCCCTATCACGATGTCAGCGTCCCCGTCGAGGACCGGCTGTATCAACTTGGGTATCTCACTGGCGTCTGACTGACCGTCCGCGTCGATGGCCACTACAACGTTGAATCCTTCTTCTCTGGCGAAGGCCATGCCGCTCCGGAGGGCCGCCCCCTTGCCGAGATTGCGCTCGTGCCTGATGACGGTCGCGCCCATCTTCTCGGCTATCCTCGCGGTGTAATCCGAAGAGCCGTCGTCGACGACCACCATCTGTTGCACGTGAGGAGCCGCTCGGACGACTACCTTTGCAATCGCGTCTTCCTCGTTGTAGGCGGGAAGGATCGCGACAACTCTAGGTGGGGAGGGCTGCGTAGGCGCTACCAGCGGAGGACAGGCGAGTATTCAGCCGAGCCATTGTGGAGGTTCCGCTGATACCACCGGTTTATGCGGAGGCGGTAAGCAATTCCAAGGAGGTCGACAAGCATCCTGAGCACGCTGCGGGCTCGGAACCGGGCATTCAGTTGAATCCTGACCGGCAGCTCGACCACCCGCATCTTCATGAGGGAGGCCACCGTCAGTATCTCCACGTCGAAGGCGTATCTCTTCACTGAGACAAGGGGCATTATCCTCTTAAGCGAACTCGTCCTGAAGGCCTTCAGCCCCGACTGGGTGTCGGAGTACTTTACCCCCGTAAGGAATCGAGCCATATAGTTGAAACAAGCGCTCAGGAACTTCCTCTCTAGCGGCGCCTCCACCCTTGAGTTGGGGTGCCTCTTCGACCCGATGGCCAGGTCGGAGTCGCGGAGCGCCATGAGGTACTCCACGAGGTCTAGCGGGTTTATCTCTCCGTCGCAATCCAGGAAGACGGCGATTTCTCCCGACGCGAACTTCGTGCCGTACTTCAATGCTCCACCTTTGCCCTTGTTGACGCCATAACCTACGACCTTCACCGGCAGTTCCTCCATCTCCTTCGTTGCAGCCAGTCTCGTCCCATCTTTCGATCCGTCGTCGACGACCACTATCTCGTATCCGAGTCCGATTCCCGAAAGCGTCCGCGAGACCGTCTCCAGGCTCCGCTTGATGTTGCCTTCTTCGTTGAAGGCTGGGAGCAGAATGGAGACCGCGACCTTGGGCATCTGTCTTGTCACTTGCGCGGCCTCGGATGCGGAGGGCGTCTCGGCAGTCTCTTGGCTCAAGCTCTGACTAGTCACGCTGCGCTCCACCTTGCGCACTTGCAATGCTTCAGTCATCCGTACGCCCTCCTGATATCAAGGAACTTGCCGAGAAACAGGATGTAGTTCCTGTCGTTCCTCCAGGAGTGCGCCCGAGGGTTCCCCCACCCAGCTGCAGCCTCGGAGAAAGCCCACGCCAGCTTCATCCCGTGCATGATCTGCCCGTAGGCCCTGTCCCCGAGCTCCTTCAGCTTCTTCAGCACAGTAACCATGGCCCTCATCAGGGCATAGCTCCTGTACTCGACCTTCAGTCTCGTCGCCAGGCTGAAGAACCCCCTCTCCGTCCTGCTCAGCCGGAACCAGTGGCCGCTCCGCCTCGCCTTCCTCATCTCCGCCCTGAACATCCCCCTAATTTGTTCGGTTGACTCACTATTCGGCGTCGGGGTTGAATACTGGGGGTGCCTAGGCGGAGAGACTGCCACTTTACCGGGAGCCGCCGATTCCGGGTTCAGAATGGGCTCACACCATAACCCGGCAAATCGGGAGTTATTAGTCCAGAGGTTCACGATTCGCACGCGCCGAAGGCATTAGGGACGAAATTGGCCCTCCGGCGGCACGTTCGTCTGCAGTAGACATGGCAACAGAACCAAGCCCTCATGCGTATTTGGAGAATCCTGGCCAAAAACTCGGCGACTCGCACGGCGCATTTGCCCCGCATACTAGGGAATCGAGTCTCTGGACAGCGAAGTCACGGATGTTACAGAGGCTGTAGGAAGGAGGCAACCCCCTCCCGGCGTCTGCGACTGGGCGCAAACGGAACCCAAGAGAGGAGCGCGTCTATTTTTCAGGAAAAACAGAGGGGCAGTGACCCACGCCCGGAGGCGCGGATCACCAGTCTTGCGAGTCCTGCTGTTGCTGCGGCTGTAGGGTGGTGCAGCTGCCCGTCCCCAGTGGGAGGGTGCAGCCGACCTGCTGGTTGGCGCCGTTGGAGGCTATCACGTGGAGGACGTAGGCTTGGCCCGCCAGGGTCGAAGGCACCAGCACCGAGCTGGAGCTCCCGAAGGATATGGGCCCCGTGAAGGTCAGCATGACGCACTGGCCCGCGCCGAGGTTGTACCCCCTGGAGTCCTCCTGGTCGTCCCCGCTAACGAGCCTGAGCTGGCCCGTGGCGCAGCTCGCAGAGGCCGTCGACGTGGTGGAGGTGGTAGTGGTGGAAGTAGTCGCGCCCGTGGACACAGGGACGAAGACGACCTCGTTCATGTGCTCCGGTATGGCGCATTGGTTGGGCTGGTACCCGCCGTGGTCGTTCCCTTCGTCCGTGCCTTGCTGGCCCCGGCTGTCGCCGAAGCTCTGGCAGGCGCTGCCGACCACGGTGAAGTTCCCGTGGAGCCCGATGGCGTTGATGTCCACAGGGACGCTGGCCGAGTTGTTCACCAGGACGGTGAAGGTGGTGACGTTCCCCGAGACCGAGAGCGCCAGTATCTCTGAGGTGACGTTCCCCCTGGCGTTCCTGAGGCCGTTGTCGTCGCCGTTGGTCAGCTGGTGTTTGTTCCCCACGTGGTCGGGCCCCTCGCCCCGCCCCATGACCCCCACCGAAGAGGGGATCAGCTCGTACCCCGAGGGGGTGTTGACCACCACCGGGTTGAGCTGGAGGAGGGCGTAGTCCCCGGACGAGAAGGCCGATGGATGGGCGATGGTGACCAGGAAGGAGCTCCCCCCGGTCGCGAGGGTGACGTCAGACACGGTGTTGTTGACGTCGATCTTGATGCCTGTGACCGTGAAGGTCACTGAGTAGAGGACCGAGTCGTTGGGGACGGTGGTGAGGGCGATGGTCTGAGACACGTTCTGGAGCCTGAGCAGGTCGATGGTCGCCGACCCTCCGGAGGGGGTGACGGTCACCGGGGTGGTTTTGAGCTCCCCTGCGGTGCCTGTCGGCTCGCCCACGAGGAGGGTGAGCGCAGAGTAGGTGAGGTTGAGAGAGCTGGTGTGAGACGGCACCTGAGGCGGGTCGGTGAGCCTTATCGCCAAAGTCCCCGTCTGGCCGCCCTGGGCCGAGCTGGTTGACTGGTTCGAGGGACCGAGAGGTCCGATGTAGAGGATTGACGCGGCGATTATCGCCACTGAGACGACGAGCGCCGCCGCAGCGTACTCGATTGATTTCTTCTTTACGGACATTGAGGGAGGGGTAGAAGGCGGGGGGCATAATCCTAGGTTATTGAAAGGCAGCCGGGCCCCCTCTTGGGGCTGTTCAAACTGGCTGAACCCGGTCTCGTGAGACGCGTTCCCGGGCTAGTTCCACGAGGCGAGGCGCCTCCAGACCCGGACCACCTCGTACCAGAACGCGAGCACCATGGCCACCGAGGCGCCGGCCAGCAGCGGGACGTAGGCGGAGAGCGTGAGGGCCATGACCGCGAAGAACCCCACGACCGCGGTGAAGAGGATGGCGAGGAAGAAGAGCTGGGGGACCACGAGCCCGCCCAGCTTCGTGTATCCGTCGAGTATCTCGTTGGTCGCCTCCTGGACCACCAGGTACCTCCCGTGGGGGTCCTGGGTGGCGTACCCCGCCTCCACCAGCCTGCCGAGATGATAGGAGGCGAGCGAGGGGGATGAGAGCCCGAGGGACCGCTGGACGTCCCTGAGCTCCGAAGGCCCCGACCTGAGCAGGTAGACGTACGCCCTGAGGGTGTTCCCCCGGACGTCGTTCCTCTTCCGGGTGACGTTCGCCAAGGAGTCGGGCGCCCGGCCCCCTCCCATATGTGGATTGCCGAGCTGGAATACTGCTTCCCTGCGGTGTCCATGCCGCCCCTAGCCGGCGAAGCCCCGGTCCGCGGGAACTTGGCAGACCGTGTGAGAGGGCGCTCCGGGCCGCGCCGAGGCCCACGCTGACCTCTTCGTCGTCTCCATGAGTCTCAACCGCTGCTGAGCGTCCAGCTAGCCGTGACCCTGACTGCCTCTTCGGGCGGGGTCGAAGGCCTCCACCCCAGCTTCGCCATCTTCTCCAAAGAGAGCTCGACCAGCTTGTTGTCCCCTATCCACCCTCGCTCCCCGCCGGTGTACTTCCGCTTCACCCCGTCGAGCTTCATCTCGGCCATCACGATGTCGGCCACCTCGTCCACCAGGGTCTGCCTCGGCTGCCCCAGGTTGAACGCCTCCGCTGGCCCCCTGGTCTTCCTCCACCCGGCCATCATCCCCTCGACGCAGTCCTTCACGTAGAGGTACTCCTTGCTCTGCTTCCCGTTGCCGAGGATCTCCAGCTCCTTCGGGTTCTTCCGGAGCTTGTGGACGAAGTCCCAGACGACCCCCCTCCTGCACCGTTCCCCGACGACGTTGGCGAACCTGAACGACCAGACCTTGACGGGAGAGAACTGGGCATAGGCCTGGCTCCACGCCTCGGCCGCCAGCTTCGAGGCCCCGTATAACGACGTCTGCACCGGCATATACTCCTCAGGCGTCGGGACCACCGTCGCCTCGCCGTAGACTGCGCTGGAACTCGCGAAGACCATGTCGTTCACCCTGTGCTTGACCATCCCGTCGAGGAGGCTGATCATCGGTATCAGGTTGTTGTCGAGGTCCCCACGATGGTCGGTGATGCTCTTCCTGATGTTCGCCTGGGCAGCCATGTGGAATATCACGTCGTTCCCGGAGACCAGCTTCTCGGTCTCCTTCGCGTCCCTGAGGTCCGCCTTGACGAATCTGAACCTCCTGTCGTTCTTCAGGTGCGCCACGTTCTCCAGGTGCCCCTCGCTCAGGTTGTCGACCGCCGTCACTTCGTATCCTTCCGACAGCAGCCTGTCGACGACGTGGCTCCCGATGAACCCCGCCCCTCCCGTGACCAGCGCCTTCATCGGCGCGCGCCCTCCGTCCGGGGATTCGCCAACGCTTCCCCCCACACATGTAGGACCCGAGGCGTCTGGCGTCCTCGGCCTGGACGTTGCCCCACCGCGCGCAGCACGTCCATCTTTGACTGCTCTTTCACCAGGTCTCTCGCCCCCTGCGTCCCTGCGTAGAGCTCGCAGAGGTTGACAGGCGTCGTTGAGACTTCACCTCCCCTTCGCGCTTCGGCCTCCAGGGAGTCGAGGGCCGCCTGGTCCTTCCTTATGATGGCCACCAGCTCAGAAGTGTCGAGACAGACCACGCAAGCGACACCCCCTAGACGTCGGCCCGCGAGGCCCTCACGTGCTCCAGGAGCGGTTTCGCGCTTCCTCTCCCGGAGGTCAGGCGGAGGATGACCTTGGCGGACGACTCGTCCCCCAGGCGGGACCTGGCTAGGGCGTCGTAGGCTTCGGAGACCGTTATCGTCCTGTGGCCCATGGCTCTGCATGCACGTATGTGTATTTAACCTGCGGGCGCCCTTCCGTCCTCCGAGGGAACCTGCTTCCGGCCACCCTACGGTCCAGACCAGGCTTGAACGGGAGGTTCGGGCGGGAGGACCTCGGGCCCACTCGAGTGGCAACGCAGCAGCGCGTGCGAATGCGCCTGCCCGGCAGTCCGCCGGTGGACTCCAGACATGCAAGTCAGTCGGACGACGTTACTCTCCGCACCTTCCTGTCCCGCATGGTCCTCGGCGAAACCGCGTCGGCGGGCGAGCCCTTATGGGACGCTCGCGGAGTTCAGGGGCGAGACGTCCACTTGGCCCGACCTAGGCCCTGCTCACCCCGCACACGGGGCAGAAGGGCTCCGTCTTCGGCGACACAAGCCCGCAGCGCCGGCAGAACGCCATGAGGGCGCTCGAATTCGCTGCCGCGATGAGCTTCCCCCTGACGGCAGCACAGTCGGTGCCGCTCCAATACTCCCTGGCCAGGCGGAGCCTGTTCGCTTCGTTCGGGTGGGTCTGCATGAGCTCTGCCAGGTCCCCCGCCGGAGTGGAGCCGTTCACTCTCTGCACCCCGGAGAGGGCGGCCATCATCGACTCGAACTTCCGCGGGTCGCCAAGGAACAGGAGCGACGCCCTGTCCGCCGACGCCTCCGACTCCCTGTACCATGAAAGCAGCATCATCCGTATCGGGAGGGACATCATCCCCGCTGCGAACGCCGAAGCGGCCAGCTGGACCCCGCTCGAGACTGACTCGGCGAGGGTGTGGTAGAGGACGTGCCTGGTGGCGATGTGGGCGAGCTCGTGGGCCACGAGCCCCTCGACCCCCGCGTAGTCGAGGGCCTGGAAGACCGGAGCGCAGATCACCAGGAGCGGGTCGTCGTCTGTCCCAGCGCTGAACGCGTTCAACTCGGCGGTTCTGGCCACGTAGACCCTCGGGAGCCTCCGGATGCCGAGGACCTCCCCGACCCCCCGGACCATGGCGTCCAGCCTGGATGGGAACCCGACCAGCATGCCGTTCTTCGAGAGCCACCCCTCCGAGGTCTTTCCGCCGGTGGAGACTATCTTCTCTATCAGGTGAGGAAGCGGTTCGGTGGCCTTCAGAGACCCCAGCATGCTCTGGTCTGCGAACGTGGCGAAGTCCGAGGAAGAGAGCGCCAGGGCGGGGTGGCTGAGCCGCCTCCTGCAGGCGAGGCAGAACACCCTGTCGAGTCTGCTGAACCTCCTGCAGAAGCTGCAGGCCACCTCCTTCGTCGAGCTCTCCAAACCGGAGCGACCAGTGGTCGGGCCCGCCGTCCGGGCTTATTGCTTCTCCCTAACCCCGCCGGCGGCAGCGCCCACTGTCATGGGACCCCGAGGAACTCTCGGTAGGTCCTCGCCGAGAGGGTCGGGTTGGAGAGGGCCTCTTCACCAAGGCTCCTGGAGGGGACGTCGCCGTAGTCGTGCCCCGGATAGATGACGGTCGAGGGCGGGAACTTTAGGATCACGTCGTGCAGGCTCCTGAACAGCTCTTCCGCCGACCCGCCGGGGAGGTCGGTCCTCCCGCAGTTCCCGATGAAGAGCGTGTCCCCGGTGAAGAGGCTCCCGCCGTCGTAGAGGCAGATGCTGTCCTGGGTGTGCCCGGGGGTGTAGACGACCTTCACCTCCGTCTTTCCCACCGCGAGGACGTCGCCCCCCTTCACCGCCAGGTCGTGGTCGATGGGGGAGCGCTCGTGGGCCACCACCTTCGCCCCGAGTGCTCCGGCCAGTTCCCTCAGCGACGCCGTATGGTCGGGGTGGTTGTGGGTGGCGACCGCGAACCTGACCCTGACGTTGGCCTCCTTCACGGCCTCCAGGATGGGCTCCGTCTCCCACCCCGAGTCGACCACCACCCCCTCTCCCCCGGGGCGGTCTGCGAGGAGGTACACGAAGTTCTGCATGGTCCCCACGCGCATCTGCCTGACGGTCATGGCAGGTGCACCGTCACCGCCGACCTTCCTCCAGCAGCCCTTTCACCCTGCGTCCGATCTGGTCTCTGATGCCGGCCGCGAACCTGTAGTTGGCAGCGCCTATGCTGTCCGCGTTCCACCGCGAAGTCCAGAGGTGGTGGCTCGCCACCGGAGGGAGCCTGGCAGGGTCGGGCCCGTCAATAAGGTCCTTCGTCGGCCACCTCCTCAGCTTCCCGCTGTTCGCCAGGAAGTCAGGGAGGCGGTCGCGGTCTGCGAGGTACACCACCAGGTCGGCTTCGTCGACCATGGCCGGGGTCAGCTGCCTGGACCTCTTGCCGCCGATGTCGATCCCGACCTCTTTCATCAGCTGCACGGTGACCATGCACTCTTCGGTCACCAGGCGGCCGTCGAGCTGATGGGCCGACGCCTCGACCCCCGCGCTGGTCGCGTCGTGGTTGCGGGCGTACCTGTTGTAGAACGCCTCGGCCATGGGGCTGCGGAAGACGTTCCCCAGACACACGAAGAGCACTTTCATTCCAATTGCGTTCCTTGTCAGACTACGGGCGTCCCCTTTGCACGCACGGATTTAACGGCATCCCGCTCCGCGCTCCGGCTTTCCGCCCGCGCATGCGCACCGTTCCGCCCCAGGCGCGCTGGAATTCCAAACGATATGCGCATTGCCATGGACTATCGTAAGACTCCGAGTAAACTGGGAGAAGGCCAGGCACGCCATGGAGCGCATGCGGCTCCGGGGAATCTCCGAAGCCGAGGCGCCGGCCGGAAGTGACTGGAACGAAGGCTCGTCTTCGACGCGACCCCTCTGACACATCCCGCCAGGCTGGTGTCGCCGGGTTGGAAGTGCGGGACAGAGCTGTGTGCCGCACCGCTGAAGCCGTTGAAGGAGCTCGGGAGCGCGAACCCCTGGCTGAGCTCTCCTGCCCAGGCGTCGGCCAGCTTCTGTGGCTCTGTCATCCCCGAGGTCCCGCCTTCCTCGAGAACCTGGCCACCTCGTCTCTTTCCTCGTCCGCAAGCCCGTCGCTTCCTGGGAGCGATGGACTGCCTGGGCCGGAGGGCAGGCTTTCCGGGCCGGACCACCGGTGCGCGGCTGTCTTTCGCTCCTAGGCGCTCTTCAGGACAGCGTAGGTGCGGTCCATGAGGCCGAGCGAGAGGCTGTCGCTGTGGACCCCCACCTGCTCGATCTGTAGCCCGAGCGGGATGTCGACCTCCTCCTGCTCCGCCTGCTCGACGATCTCGCTGAACACCTCCGCCGCCACCTTCACCGACTCCGCCCCCATGTCGGCGCTGGCCAACAGCCTCCTGCGGACTCTCGGAGGGATCGAGACGTCCAGGGTCCCCAGGAGCGACAGGATCCCTCTCGTCGGGACGGTGGCGAGGCTGACGAACACGGCCAGGGGGCTCCTCCCGGACCTCTCGCAGAGCTCCTGATACGAGGAGAGGAACCCTACGGCTGCCTTCGGATCGAATGTGATCTGGCTCGTGACGAAGTCGCAGCCAGCTTCGGCCTTGAGCAGGACGCGCCTGGGCTCCCCGAGTTCGACTCCGCCGTACTCTACCGTAGGTCGAGTCTTGCGGCCGAAGATGCAGACCCCGCCGAGAGCCACGTGGTCCCCGTTCTCCCCCCGGAGGAGCCTCAGGGCCTCCACGACCCCGGGACCAGGTAGGACGTCTTCGTGCCTCTCCTTTCCCACGACCACCAGATTCGAGAGCCCGTAGTCATGCAGCACCCTGCGGGCCCGCATCCGGAACTCCTCCCGGCTCAGCCTGGGAGCCACGATGTTGACTATGGCATTCTTCCGCTCCTTGATCATCAGGGCGTACTCCTCCGGGGGGATGGTCGCAGGCGAATAGTGGACCCCTCCCTTCACCTCCCTCCTGTTCATCAGCTCCGGGACGTTGATGGCCGCTATCCTCGAATCGTCCAGAACCTCTTCGACCCCCCTGAGTTCGGTCTGGAACCTGGAGGCGTCCATCCTGGGAGGGACGATTTCGTAGATAACCGGCCTGTTCCTGAGCGAGTCTTTCAGGCTCACCCTGGGGTTTCACCGCGGTGACGAGGGTGGGGCTTGGAAATCCAAGGGACATTTGTACTTGCGTACCATATGACCGAAACGACAAAGGTTGAAGTCGACGAAGCTCTGGCGAAGAGATTCAGGAAGAAGGCGATGGAGAAGTACGGGTACAAGAAAGGCGCCATGAAGAAAGCGGTGGAAGAAGCGATGAGAAGATACTCGGCGGGGGGAAGGGCAGACTGGGGGTCGCTGATGGGGACTCTCAAACTGGACAGGGACCCCGTCTGGCTGCAGCACCACGCCTGGGATGACTCGGACTGAAGCTCGTCGACACCAACATCTTCCTTGAGCTGCTTCTGGGGGGGAGCCGGAGGGAAGGCTGCAGGGCCCTCCTTGACGGCGTGGCCCGGGGGGATGATGACGCTGTCGTCTCCCATTTCGCCATCCGCTCGGTCGAAGCGATCATGAGCCGGGACCACCTGGACGTGGCCCCGTTCCTGCGCAGCGTCGAGCAGTCTGCGGGGTTGACAGTGTACGATACCTGGGTTTCCGACGAGGTTGCAGCCTCGATCCTGATGAAGCAGATCGGAAAGGACTTCGACGACGCGCTTCAGTACTACGTGGCGACAAAGCTCGGGGCCTCTGAGATAGTAAGCTTCGACCGGGATTTCGACGGCCTGGAGATTCCAAGGTCTGAGCCGAGCAACCACTGAAAGCCTGCCTAGGAGTATGCCTCTCTCAGAATCTCTGCCGCCTTGGTCATCGACCTCAGCTTGGCGAAGGCGACCTCCCTGGGGAAGGTCCTGTACATCCCAGGGGCGAACCCGCAGTCGGGGTTCAGCCAGATCCGTTCGGGCTCGACGACGCCAGTGATCCGCTTGACCCTGGCGACCACCTGCTCCGGAGCCTCGACCTCGTAGTTCTGGACGCTTATGCACCCGAATCCTATCTCCATGTCCTTGGGGAACTCCCTGACCAATTTCGCTGGGTCCCCTGTTCCGGGGGTTGTATACTCTAGAACGAATTGCTTCGTCTTCGTCTCGAGCAGCTCCGGCAGGAACCTCTCGTACCCGAGGTCGAAGTAAGGAGAGTCCTTGTTGGGCCACCGGTCCATGTGGACCCCTATCCTTACCCCGCCGACCCCTCCGATCACAGCGTTGAGCAGGTCCACCGCGAGCTTGAGCTCCTCCTTGAACCCCCGGTACTCCTGCCCGTACAGCTCCCTGAACACACGCCTGTACCTGTCCGGCTTCTCCCCAGCCTCGGTCAGGTCCCCGAGCATCGGCTCGTCGACCTGGATGAACGACGCTCCAGCCTCCTTCAGCCTGAGGACCTCCTTCCTGAGGAGCTTGGCGTAGGCGTAGGCGAAGTCCTCAGGCGTGGGGTAGGCCTCCTTCGAGAGCTTCTTTTGCCAGCTCTCCCACATCACCAGGTATGGGGCCGGGAGGGTCACCTTGAATGGTTTCTTGGAGTACTTTCTCGCCTTCTCGAACTCGTCCGCGGCTATCACCGAGTCCCTCAGCTCCTCGGCGACCACCGCCCTGGCGTAGGTGAGCTGGACCTTGTTCCTCTTCAGGATCTCCATGGCATCCGGGTTGAGCTCCGTGATGTGCATGACCTTGAAGCCTGGGATCTTGTCTCCGACGAAGCTCACGAAGCTGCTCCGCCTCTGCTCGCCGTCGGTTATCACGTCCAATCCGGCCGCCTCCTGTCCTCTGATGGTGTCCTCCGTAGCCTTCTCCAAGAGGGCGTCGAGCTCCTCCTGCGATATCTCCCCTGCCGAACGCTTCTTCGTCGCTTCGATGAGTTCCCTCGGCCTGGAGAAGCTCCCGACCACGGTGGTAGAGAATGGCTGCGTCAATTGCGCCTGCACTCGGGAGCCCCGGCTCTCTCAGCCATACCTCGGACGGTCGGGCACCCCTATCCCAGCCTCTCGTTCGCCAGGGCGGCGCCCTCCGCCAGCGCTTCAAGCTTCTGGAGCCCCACCTGGTAGGGGACGTTGCCGAAGTAGGCGAAGGTCTCGAACCCGCAGTCTGTCCCCCCGTAGAGGCGGTTGGGGTCCATCTTCCCCGTGCTCGCCAGGCTCAGGAGCCTCGACGCCACGGTCTCCGGGGTCTCCACTATGGGGGTCTTCACGTCTATGACCCCTGCCGCCAGCCCGAGCCCCCTGGGCCAGTCGTGCTCCTCCAGGTAGTCCCTGAGTATCAGCGAGTCCCCTTCGTGCCGCGGGTTCGCCATCTCCCCGACGATGGTCCCCACCTTCAGCCTCACCATCTCCGACAGGACCTTGTGGTAGTCGGCGTCGAACCTGTGGGACCCGACCCAGTTCCCGTAGCAGTAGTGCACCCTGATCCTGTCCCTGGGGAGCCCCGCCGTGGCCTCGTTTATCGCGTCCACGTGCTTCGGGAGCGCTTCATAGAAGTCCACCCCCCAGCTCCCGGTCTGCTTCCCCATGGCCAGGTCAGGGGCGTCCAGCTGCAGGTCCACCCCGTCCACGCTGAGGATCGCCTCGTACTCCTTCCTGAGCTCTTTCCCGACGTCGAAGAGGTACTCATAGTGGTCCCTGTAGGCCTTCCCGCCCGGGAAGAAGATGGTGGTGACCCCGGGCGAAGGGGCAGGGATGAATATCCTCTCCGCCCCCTCCTCCTTCGCCAGCTTCGCAGCGTCCTGGGCCTCCCTCTTCGCCAGCTCGGCCCCGTGATACCGGAGCTTGCTTTCGATCTTGGGGAGGGCGAAGGCGGACGCCTGGCTCGAACCCAGCTGTTGGGCGAGCTGGGGGTTCGACTCCTGGAGCTCCTCGGCGAAGGTCGAGGGGAAGGGCATCGGGACCCTCTCGGTCCTGGAGAACCCCTCGAACCGGTTCGGGAGGTAGTAGGTGTACCCCGCCTTCCTCTGCTCCCCGTTGCTCACCCAGTTGAGCCCCCTCTTGCTCCCTCGGGGGTGGACCTGGTCCCTGATGGCCCTCCTCTCAGCAGCCTCTATGGCGGCCTCGTGTTCGGCCGATATCTCCCCTGTCGGGCTCTGGGGGAGGAGCTTCGTTATCTCGGGGGTCCTGAACCAGCTTCCAGTCATCGTAGCGCGAATTGGCATGCCCATCGGCGTCTAGTAATGCGTTATATACGTTCTTGTTGCGATAATTCACATAGGAATAGCGGTCTCGCGCATCTCGGGTCAATGGGGGGTGATGGTCCCTTGCGGGAGCTTCTCCCTCATGACCGCCGCTGTGCCGCCTCCCGAGGTAGAACACGTAGAAGGCGTCGATGGCGTTTAACGCGCAGTGGACGGACGCCGTTGCTGCTGCGTTGTTCTTGGACTGACCATAGGCGTACTTCGCGATCTCCAGCATCTCCTCCGCCTTCTGGAGGTAGTTCCAGTACAGGCTCCTATTGACCGTCTTCGTCGCCCGACCTGGGGGGTCGGACGATGGTGAAGAGGTTTGCCGCCAGGAGCCCGATGACCGCCACCAGGAAGGCGAAGACCGAGACGGAGCTCGCGAGGAGGCTGCTCCGCACCGCTCCGAGTCCGACGGCGGACACGAACAGGACAGACATGCAGAACACGATCAGGGGACGGAGGTTAGACATGCGTCTCCCCGAAGCTTTCATGGTCAGGCGGAGCGGCGGCCCCTGGATATCAAGCATGAAGGATTCGAAATCTGGATTTGGGCCCCGCCCCCCCGGGACCTGGGAGGCACCCTTGAGGCTGAGAGCGGAAGGCTCCTGAGGACAGGAGAGCGAATAGTGGAGGGAGGGCGCTGACGCGGACGCCCATCCTGGGCTCGGCTCTCCTCGCGGTTTCGTTCGTCGCCTACATCCTCCACGAGGCCAACCAGAGTGGACTCGCGCTGGTCCCGGTCGGGATAGTCCTCTTCTGGAGCGGGCTCCGCCTGGTCACCGGTCTGGAGAGGCTCCGGAAGTTCAGACCGGCGGTCACCCCCCTGACAGCCGCACTCGCCCTTGTGGTAGTCCCAACCACCGGCGGGCTGACTGACGACCTGTATTCGTCCCCGCTCGGCGGTGCAATGGCCCAGGTCGCAGGCAACCTCGCGGTCTATTCTCCATCGGCGCTCGGGATTCATACGTCACAGAGCGGGAACGTGCTCCTGCCCTCGAGCCCTTCCAAGATACCTGCCGTCTCGACCCTTGCGACCTTCACCGTGGACCCCGCGCCCACCACGACTATGAGCACGACATCAACAGCGAGCACCTCGACCGCTCCAAGCGTCCCCGAGTTCCCCTTCGCCTACGGCGTGGCTGTGGTCTTCATCGCCGCCCTGGCGGTCTACCCCCTTGTCAGGCAGAGGATCGGAGACGGTGACCGCACCGCAGAGTCCGGGGCACGAAACACAGCCGAGCCCGGTGCCTGAGGCTCGAAGCCGCCCCTCGGCCCAAGGCACCCATAGATCGACAGAGTCGAGAAAAGGGAGCGGATATCCCGGGCGGCGGCTCACGCCTTTAAATGGGGCAAGTCGAGGAGCGTTCTAGATGTCCGAGCAGAAGCTGGCCGAGCCCTCCCCCAAGCCCCTCCTCCCCAGGCAGCCCGAGGTCAACATCGGGAGCGCAGGCCACGTGGACCATGGAAAGACCAGCATGGTTCAGAGCATCACAGGCGTCTGGGCCAGCGCCCACAGCGAGGAGCTCAAACGCGGGATCACGATCAAGGTCGGGTACGCAGACGCGGCTTTCTACCGCTGCTCCCAGGACCACGGCGTAGGGTCCTACTCGACCAGCGCGACCTGCCCCGTATGCGGGCGGAAGACCGACTTCCTCCGGGCCGTGAGCTTCGTCGACTGCCCCGGCCACGAGAGCCTCATGACCAACATGCTGGCGGGGGCGTTCCTGATGGACGGGGCGCTTTTCGTCATCGCGGCCAACGAGCCGGTCCCGAAGCCTCAGACCAGGGAGCACCTGCAGGCCCTCCAGATGCTCGGCATGAGCAAGATAGTCATCGCCCAGAACAAGGTGGACCTCGTGACCGACGCCGAGGCCGAGAAGAACTACTCCCAGATCCAGAAGTTCGTCTCCGGCACGGTCGCCGAGAAGGCCCCCATCATCCCTGTGTCGGCCCAGCAGAGGCTCAACATAGACGCCCTCATAGAGGCGCTCGAAGAGGTGGTCCCCACGCCGAAGCGGGACCCCAACGCCACCCCGCTGATGTACGTGGTCCGGAGCTTCGACGTCAACCGGCCGGGCGCGGAGATACAGGCGCTCAACGGAGGGGTGCTGGGCGGGAGCCTCACCAAGGGGGAACTGACGGTGGGCGAGGAAGTGGAGCTGAAACCAGGCATGGTGGACGACAGGAGCGGGAAGTTCGTCCCGGTCATAACGAAGGTGTCCGGCCTGCAGACCGGTGCCGGACCCGCCGAGAAGGTCGGCCCCGGAGGGTTGGTAGCAGTCGGGACCCACCTGGACCCCACCTTCGTGAAGGGAGACCAGATGGTCGGGAGCGTCATAGGGAAACCCGGCACCCTCCCCGAGACGCTCGAACACATCACCCTGGACGTCAACCTGCTGGAGACCGCCGTCGGCGTCGCCGAGTTGGTGAAAGTGGAGAAGGTCAGGCTCAACGAGACGCTGCGCCTCAACCTGGGGACGGCGTCGACCCTCGCCGTTGCCACCTCTGTGAGAGGGGACATCATGGAGCTGGACCTGAAGAAGCCGGTGGCGATCGAAGCCGGGATGAGGGCTGCCATCAGCAGGAGGATCGCGGACCGGTGGAGGCTCATCGGCTCCGGCGTTCTGAAGTAGCCGGACTTCCTGCCTCTCGTGCCCCTGCTTGTCACCGTAGCGGTCTCAGTCAGACCGTGCGTTTCCAGGTTCACCACGTATTAACCCCCCACATGGAACGCCCCTGGGACAACGCAGGATGCAGAAGGTCATCTTCGACAGCAGCTTCCTGATGGCGGTGGTGGAGAGACCCACCACCTGGTACGAAGACATCGCAGACACCCTCGGCAGATTCGAGCCCGTCCTTCTGGACTGCGTCCGCGCCGAGCTGGAGAAGTTGGCGGCGACACAGGGGAAGAAGGCGAGGACCGCCAGGGTGAGCCTCGACCTGGCTTCGAGGTTCTCCCGTGGGCCGTGCGGGAGGGCGAGGGTGGACGACGAGATCGCGTCCGCGGCGCTGTCGTCGAAGGCGCTGGTGGCCACAGCCGACGGGGAGCTCGCCCGCTCGCTCAGGGCCGCCCACGTGAAAGTGGTCTCCCTCAGGGCCGGAAGGGTCGCGCTCGCCTAGGCAACGGCCTCACCCGGACGGCGCCTTCGCAAGCGGTTAATACACGCCGGCGGTGCCCGAAGACCGTTGCCAAGGACACCCTTCCGCACCGACCCGGCCAGAGAGACGACGCGGATCCTCCGGTTCATCAGGGCCGTGGTGAAGAAAGCAGGAGCGGACGGAGTCGTCGTCGGGCTCAGCGGGGGGGTAGACAGCGCGGCGGTGGGGGCGCTGTGCGTCCGGGCCCTGGGGAAAGAGAAGGTGACCGCCGTGCTGATGCCTTCGAAGTTCACGGCCCAGGCTGACATCGAGGACGCGGAGGTCCTGGCGTACACCTGGGGCGCCAGGGTGAAGAAGATCGAGATATCCCCCCTCGCCGACTCGCTCACCTCGGCTTTCGACTTCGAGCCGGGCAAGGTCCCCGGCGCGAACGTCCAGGCCAGGATAAGGATGGTCATCCTCTACTATCTCAGCAACAGCGCAGGCCTCCTCGTGGCAGGGACTGGGGACAAGTCGGAGATCGCCCTGGGCTTCTATACCAAGTTCGGGGACGGAGGGGCGGACTTCCTCCCGATAGCGCACCTCTACAAGACCCAGGTGAGGGCCCTGGGGAGGCACCTGGGCCTCCCGGAGAAGGTGGTCACCAAGCCGGCATCCCCGGGGCTCTGGCCGGGACACACGGCGGCCGAAGAGCTCCCGGCGGACTACGACGCCCTCGACCCCCTCCTGTACTACCTGTTCGAGAAGAGGCTCGCTCCGAGGAAGGCGGCGTCCAGGGCAGGGGTCGGCGTCTCGGTCGCCAGAAAGGTGGCGGAGATGCACAGGAAGACCGAGCACAAGAGATCCGTCCCCCCGTCCCTGGCATGAAACGCGTCCGAATCCGTCTCATCCCGGCCAAAGATTAAAATCGCTGTCTCAAAGGGGTGCCACATTCCTGAATAGTTCATGTTTCAACTCGTAGAGTTACATGACGTAGTCCGCGTCCCACCGGACAAGTTCGGCAGCCCCCTGGAGAAGGTGGCCCTGGACCTCCTGAAGCTGAAGTACGAGAGCACCATCAACCCCGACCACGGCTACCTCATCCTCGTCACGAAGGTCGACGTCGACAAGGTGGGGAAGATCATAGCGGGGGACGGGGCGACCTACCACAGGGTGAAGTTCGAGGTCCTGTCCTTCTATCCGCTCAAGCAGGAGATCGTCGAGGGGGAGATCGTGGAGGTCACAGACTTCGGCGCCTTCGTCAGGATAGGCCCGGCCGACGCCCTGCTGCACCTGAGCCAGATAATGGACGACTACCTCACCAGCGACGTGAAGTCCGGGATAATCACCGCCTCCCAGAGCAAGAGGACGCTGCGGGTAGGGAGCAAGGTCAGGGTCAGGATCACGGCGGTCAGCCTTGGGCACGGGATCTCGATGGGGAAGATCGGGGTCACCTGCAGGCAGCCCTTCCTCGGCGCGCTCGAGTGGATAGACGACGAGATAGCGAAGGCCGCGAAGGCGAAGAAGGCCGAAGAACGGGCGGAGAAGTAGAGCGCCTTGAAGGAGCTGGCTTGCAGGAAGTGCAGGACCCTCACCACCGAGAAGGCGTGCCCGAACGACGGGTCGACGGAGCTCAGCAACGAGTGGTCCGGGCTCATCATCATAATCAACCCCGAGAAGTCCCAGGTCGCCAAGACCCTGGGGATCACCAAGGCCGGCAGGTACGCGCTCAAGGTAAGCTAGGCGCGGACAGCCTTTCTGGACAGTCGGGCTTAAGTAGAGTTTTCAAGGTTGTCCGCCGGCCCATTGTCAAAGGTCGTAAAGTCAATCAGCTTCCGCTACAAACCTACCGTCCAAACGAAGGAGGCGCTACTCACCTTCCGAGAAATGGTGAATCGGGCGATTCGCATTTGCACCGATGAAGGCATCCGGGGCCGATTCGCTCTCAGGAATAGGATTTACAAAGACTTTCGCGAGCTGTATGGTGTTGCGGCCTGCTTCCCATACTCCGTTGCGGAAGTAGCCTGGTCCATCGTCAGGAAGAACAGAAAATGGAACAGAAGACCTTACGCCAGTCGACTGATGGCGAAAGTCGATGCGTACAACTATTCGCTAAACTACGCCATCATATCCATCCCCTTCAAGGCTGGTGAACGTATCCTGATTCCTCTAGAGTACGGCGACTACCAGAGATCTTTCTTGATGGACGAGACTCTGAAGCGGGGCTCGGTGACGATGACAGAGTCAACGATCGTGATTGCATTCACGAAGGAGGTTGGCTCCGTCGAGCCCAAGCGTAGAGTCGGATACGACCTCAACGAAAGGTCCATCGTAGGGAGTGACGGCTCGAGAATGAACTTTTCCGAAGTCTCGCGCCTACATGCCGAATACGGAGTCAGGCGCTCCGAGTTCCATCAAAGACGCTCTTCCGACAGAAGGCTCGGTCAAAAGTCCCCGGGGTCCCGAAGAGAGAAGGAACGGGTAAAGCAGTTCCTACACCAGAAGGCGAAAGAGATCGTCGGGAAAGCCAAAGCGAACGAGGAGGGAATCGTGCTGGAGAGGCTGAAGGGGATCCGCTATGCTCACAAGAGAGGTAACGGAGAAGGGAAGGACAAGAGACGCAGAATGGCTCTCTGGCCCTTCAGACAACTGCAAAGCTACATCGAATACAAAGCAAGGTGGGAAGGCGTGCCTATAGAATACGTCTCAGCCGCCTGGACATCGCAAACATGTCATCTATGTCAATTCGTCAACCGGACGCTGAAGCCGACTGAAAGAGAATGGCGATGCCCAAATTGTGGTGCTATTCTCGACCGCGACCTGAATGCGGCCATCAACATAGAGCGTCGCGGAAAGTTGCCGTGTCTGGGTGAGGTTCGCCCAGGGGCGCAGGGCACAGATGAAGCAGTGGAGGGGAACCCGCAGCAGCCGACGGCAATCCTCCAAGCAGAAGCCTTGAAGTTGGTCAATCCGGATTAGTCCGGGTGCGCCACAGAACCTAGGCTAGGGCGTTGCGACGGGTCTACAGGCTCCCCGAAGGACTCAGGCCGAAGCTGGCCGAGCCGATGGGGAGGGTCTTCGACGGCGAGCAGGCGAAGGGCACGGGGTTCGCGAGGCTGGCGAAGAGTTCGCAGATGGTGGTCACCGTCGGGGACCGGGTCGCCGACACCCTGGAAAGCATAGGAAGGACGCCGGACATCCACGTGATCGACGGGATCGAGAGGCGGAGCCGCAGAGAGCTCCCAGACGTCCCGTTCGTGAGGCTCGTGAAGGTGAAGAACCCCGCGGCTACCTTGACCCTGCAGGCGATCGAAGGGATGAGGAAGGCGTTCGCCGGGAAGAAGCCGGTGAGGGTCCTCGTCGACGGCGAGGAGGACCTTATGGCCATGCTCGCCATCGCCATGGCGCCGAGGGGGGCGGTGGTCTTCTACGGTCAGCCGAAGGTGGGGGTGGTGGCCGTGAAGGTCGGCGCCGCTTCAAGGGCCAGGAACAGAGCGATCCTGGCGGAGATGGGGATTGAAGGCGTCGGCGGGCCCTCAACTTAATATTCACGCCAAATTCGGGTGGCCCGTTTGCCCGTAGAGAAGAAGTCAGAGTCCAAGGTCCTCGACAGGTCCTACGTCGAGATGTCCCTGGAAGGCAGGGCCGGCAAGGTGACCCGGAAGGAGGCCATCGCCATGGTCGCCCAGGAGATGGGGGTCCCGGCGGAGAACGTCGGGCTCCTGCGGATCGACGGCCAGTCGGGGACGACGAAGGTGCTCGGGAAGTTCTACGTGTACGGCTCGGTAGCCTCGAAGAAGAGGGTGCACCTGAAGTATCTGGACGAAAGGACCCTCACCAAGGAGGAGAGGGAGAAGCTCAAGCAGGAGCGCAAGAAGGCCGCCACCCCAGCGGCGGCGCCGGAGGCTAAGAAGTAGCCATGTCCAAGCAGCCAGCCCCGGCGGCCCCTGCGCCCGCACCTGCCCCGGCAGAGGCCGCAGCCCCCGTCGAGGAGAAGAAGCCAGAGAAGAAGGAGAAGCCGAAGGCCCCCAAGCGGAGGATACAGGTCTACAAGCTGTACAAGGTGGACGGGGAGGCGCTGTCGCGCCTCAGGAAGGACTGCCCGAGATGCGGGAAGGGGTACTTCATGGCCCAGCATGGCGACAGGATGACCTGCGGCCACTGCGGGTACACGGTCTACTCCAAGAAGTAGCCCAGGACCGCTAGAGCTGTTGGTCGGAATCCGGCCTGCCCCGTCCTGACGCCCTGCTGCCCGACCCGAGTCCCTTCATGCTCCCGCCATGACCTCCTTTCGCGACCGGACGGCCGCCACGTTCCAGAAGACCGCCGAGACCCCCGCCACAATCAGCGCATAGACACCGGCCGTATCAGACACCGCACCGAGCAGCGCGCTCACGACGAGCAGCGCGGCGACCACCAGTCTCTGGTCCATCTCGAGCTCGAGGACGTGCATCCTCTCCGGAGCAGCGACCCCTCCATATTCGCGCCTTATCCTGCGTATGACGAGGGCCCAGGCCACGAGTATGGCGGCCAGCGTCCCCGACAGCGGAGACACTTCGGACTGCCTGAGGGCGAACGGGATGAGCGAGATGAAGACGAGGACCAGGACGTCCATCAGCGGGAACCTGTTGTCCCTGGGGGGGAACTCCAGCCTGTCCATCACGTACCCCCACCAGAACCAGATGACCAGGATGGTGGCGAAGACGAAGGAGAATATGCTCCTGAGGTCGAAGACGGTCAGCAGCGTCGCGCTGAACGCGATGGCGACCGCCACCACCATCGTGGCAAGCTCGAGGACAAGGACGTTCACGGTCTGCCTGTCGTAAGACAATCTTCTGCCGTGGGTCCGGTTCCGAGCGTTCTTTATGACTTTGCGAGCGGCGGTGCGCGAGCAGGAGGCTAGCTGTTTAGCATCCGGCGGTTCGAGAGCCGGGTCCTGCCCTTTGTTCCAGGCACGCGACCTGCACCCGAGGGCTAGGCGTAACCGGACAGCAGGTCCCTGAGCATCTTCGCCATGCCGGGGGTCAGTAACGGCCTGAAAGGCCCGAAGTACTTCTGCCCCCGCGCCTTCGCGACGCTGGCCCTGTCCCCGGACCTCGCGTAGGACTCCAGGAACGCCTTCGCCACCATCTCCATGGCGTCCTCCCTGGTCGAGAGCTTGGCGGTGTAATAGAGGAACTCGGCGAGGTCCCAGGCCTTGTCCCCCCCTGGGACCGTCTGCTCGAGGTCGGTGAGGTAGAGCCCCTCGTCGGAGACGATGACGTTGCTCGGCTTCGCGTCCCCCAGGGCGATCCCCCCCGAGTGCACCTTCGCTACCAGCGACCCGTACCGGGACACCGGGTTCAGGTCCGCCGAGTTCCCTTTGAGGTAGGAGCCGATGACAGAGCCCAGGGTCGGCCCAGGGATGAACGCCTTCACCATTATCCTCTCTCCGGGCGCCACAGCCAGCACCTCGGGGACGAGGATTCCCATCCCCTTCAGGCTGAGGGTCATCCCGTACTCCCTTTCCATCCGCGAGACGGGCGCCGTGCTGAACCTGTTGGAGCTGAAGGCCCAGATTCCGAGCAGGGCCCACTTGAGGGACCTGACGTCGGTGTAGTTCTTTATCACTACGGACGTCTCTGGCCCCGAGTTCCTGAAGGTCAGTACCCGGGTGGTCGAATAGGGCTCCCCGATGTCCTTCTCCGTCGTGGAGTAGCGCTCGAACCCCAGGAGGCGTGCGAGCTCCTTGGTCAGCAGGGAGGCGTCGGGGAGGACGACCCCTTCCTGCAGCTTGAGAAGGGACCTTGGCTTCTCTAGAGGCGCGAATGGAGGGGGGCTCTCCCTCATCCTCCTGAGCTTCGAAAGTGCCTCCTTGCTGAAGACCGACGGGCCGACCCTCCCCGCATAGCCGTGGACGGCATACTGTGTGACCCCCCTCGCGGTCACAGAGAAGAGCGAATGGACCCGCGTGAACGCGTCCCCCTTCATCCTGTCGGGGTTGATCTTCACCCCTTCGGGGAGGGCCTTCAGGAACCCCCTCGGCTCCAGGGACGCCGCAGCCTCGGCGAACCCCTTCGTCGAGATCGCCCTGTTCTCTTCTCCGCGAGGGCAGGTGTAGGTGTGGACGTAGCTGTAGAGGGCAGGCGGATAGACTGCCGCCCTGGTGTGGAGCTTGTCGAAGAGGAAGTAGTCATAGGGGACGACGAGGTGTTTCCCGAACTCCGCGTAGTCTGACGAGAGCTCGAGGAGCGCTTCCACCAGGACCCTCTTCTTGTACTCGAGCTCCACCGACCTGAAGAGCTCAGGGTTGGTTATCGGCTCGTAGACGTTCAGCAGACGCCCGACTACGAACTCCCCCAGGTATGATGACCGCGCGTCCTGGAGGAGCATGTCTTCGTCCACGACGAGGGCGGAAGCCTCCACCGGGGAGCCCAGGTACCTGTACCTCACCCCCTCGCGGAACCGCTTGGAGACGACCATCAGGTCGTAGTCGGAGTCCGGGCGCGCGTACCCGGCGACCTTGGAGCCGTAGGCGCAGACCCCCGAGATCTTGGACGGCTCGACGAGGGTGGCGGCCACCGCGCTGAGGGCGGTGCGGTCGCTTTCCGAGAGCCTCAACTGCGCGCCTTCTCTCGGAGCTGCGCTACCTTCGCGAGGACCCCGGGGTCGAACTTGGCCGACGCCACCATCCCCATGGGGATGTTGACCCTGTTCTCTTCCGGCCCGACCCACCTGATGGGGAGGTTCTTCCCTATCCAGGCGTCCCCTACCTTCTTGTTGAGCGCTGTGTCAGAGAGCTCGGTCTTGAACTTCCGGCTGATGAGCGAGACGAGGGACTTCTCGGAGAAGAGGAGCCTGGGGGAGACGGTCCTCTCGGCGTCGGAGTAGGACGCCTCGTAGAGGGTGGTCGCGGCCTCGTCGCTCACGACGTCCTTCATGCTCAGCTTCCTGACGAGCTCCACGTAGTGGGTGAACTCGTGGGCTGCGACCGCCTCTATCGTCCCCTTGGTCCCGAAGGCCACCAGGGCCGCGGTGAACTGCACCAGGACGACCAGGCTCCCCGTGGCCGTGTGGGGGATGACCCTGGCGAACATGACCCCCATCTGGCCGTACTCGGTCCCGGACCTGGACACCGGGAGGACCGGCTCCACGTAGTAGGGAGGGTAACGGATCCCGCTCGCCTTCTCCACCCTCTGCACCGCCCCCTGGAGGACGCTCATCTTGAGCCTGACCTTCTTCGCCACCGTCCTCGGGATCTTCTCCTGCGCCACTGCCTGGTCCAGGAGTATCAGCGGGTCCAACTGGTGCGCGACCGACCGGTCGCCCATATGAATGTTAGTCGCTACTCTATCAGTCTGAAGGTGACGGACGGGTTCCTCCGGGAGACCTCCATGAAGATCTCGGAGTGCATGACCCCCGGGATCTTCCCGATCACGTCGTAGACCGCCCTGTGCAGCTCGTCCAGCGACTGCCCCTTCAGGTTCGCGATGATGTCGAAGCGGCCGGTCACCTCCCGGATCAGCCTCACCCCCTCGACCTTCTCGATCTCCCTCAGCACGTTCTCCCTCTGCTTGGGGTCGATGTTGAGCCCCGCCAGGGCGCCCGCCCTCATCCCCAGCCGGTCCTCGTTGACCTGGACGGTGAACCTCTCGATGACTCCGCGCTTCTGCAGCCGCTTGATCCTGCTATACATCACGGAGAGGTTGACCCCAAGCTGCTTGCTGAGCCTGGGGACGGAGACAGAGGCGTCGGAGTAGAGGGATGAGAGTATCTTCATGTCGAGGTCGTCGAGCCGCGCCAAGAATTCCTCCAGCGCGGTCGCCCACGAGATATTTCTACTTTTCAGCCAATAGTTCTATAGGATTGCGGGAAAGAAAGAGCGTCTGCGAGATTCTAGGCGGCCGTCCCAACCCGGCTGGGTCCCCGGCGGCGGCGCTCGGATTCCTGTTGCGCCTTCTCGGCCTGACCGAAGAACGAGGGGGTCGCGGGAGCCCGTTGGGCTCGCCGCCACCCTAAGGACAGGCAATGATGTTGCCCATGTTGGGGTTGTTGCTGATGGGGCTGCTGACCCATAGGTTCCCGTAGCCGATGCCGTTCCCCTGCGTGTGGACATAGGTCGCGGCTTGCCAGGCGAAACTCGAGTAGCTGTGGCCGAAGTGGAGGACGAAGAAGCCAGTAGGACTCGTGTCCCCTTGACCTGCCGTGCCCAGCGGTATGTCTGCTTTCGTTCCGCCGAGGTTGAAGCCACCCAGGTGACCGGTCGTGCGCAGGCCGTTGGAGTTGAACGGCCCGCTCATGGTGAACGTGGCCACAGATGCCGCCGTCATCTTGCCGCTGCCGTCATGGGGCTCAACGATGGTGGGGCCACCCGCTGGATTCCCAGGAGCGTGTGCGCCGGCGAAGGTGTGCCAGTCGCCAGAGTACTGGACGAGGGTGCAATAATCGGTCGGCGTGGAGGCGGACTGCCAGATGAAGATGCTCTTCTGACAGTCGTCGAGAGCCCAGTACCACGAACCAGGCCCTGCGTCTTCGTCGTTCTTGATGCTCGTGACCGCGCCGTTGACCGGCAGCGTCCAAGCGGAACCGCCGCACTGGATCGGGACGGCCGGCGTCACCTTGGCGGGGGGCCCTGGCGGGACTGCCCGCGCCATCGGCGCCGCTACGACGAAGGAGAGGAGGAATATGGTTGAAAGGGCTAAGATCCGCTTCGTTCCAAAACTCATGTTCTCGGCTCGAGTTTTCCAGAAAGCGTCTATCACGGGCGCGTGGTTCTGCGCATGACATCCGCTACCTGTCGGATGCGAGATTTGGGACGCGGCGTCTCTTCGTGCGCTAATCAGAGAGCCTCGGAGGACCTGCCCTAGCTGGGCTTCGCGGAGTCTTCGATCCTCTTGCAGTTGACCTGGTACGACTCTTCAGTGATCGTGTTTCCCCTGACCAGCTTGCGCTTCTTGACCCCGTCCTCCTTGGTCCTGTATCCCACCCCTCGGGTGAGCAGGATGTAGTTCTTCCCGCCGCCGAGGGTGTCGGCCCTCATGGGAAACCCGGCCTTGTCGCTCCCGCCTGTGATCTTGATCTTGCCGGTGAGGCCTATCAGCGACGCGTCCAGGACCTCCCCGATCTTCCTCCCCACGAGCTGCTGGGCGTTGGCGTCCTTGACCTCGGCAGCCTCGGACTTTCCCGTCTTCGGGTCCGAGATGATCACCTTGTAGGTTACCATTCACGGGCCGTCGGAACTTGCGGGGATATAAGCAGTGGGGGGCTACCAGCCGTACATCGGGTCGGCGGGGGACTTTATCCCCATTATCTCGTTGAGGACCCCCTGCTCCGACTCGGTCAGGGAGCCGAGCATCTTCGTGCGGAGCAACTTCGCCTCGTGGCTGCGGGGCATGGTGTAGATTACGTCGTTCTCCTTGACCTGGCGCCCGAGGGTCGGGCCGTCGACGGATATCGCGACTTCGTCCCCTTCCTTCGCCTGGGTCAGGGCCTTCCCCTGGTCCTGAATCTGCTCGACAGTTCCGATCTCCGACCCGTCCGCGGACATGAGGCGCACCTTGGGGAGGAGCTTCCCGGCGACGACCCTCACCCCGAAAACGGCGGGGTCCTTCCGCCTGAAGAACGTCCCCGGTATCACCTTCAGCTTCGCCGGACGAGTCAGAGCCGAAAGCGCGGCCCTTTCGTCCGCCTCCTTCTTCGCGACCGCCCAGTTGACGTAGTTGTCGATGACCTCGTAGATTATCGGGGAGACGAATATGGGGCTGCTCCCCACGTAGTCCTTGGCCTCGGGGAGGACCTTTGCGTCGAAGCCCAGGATGGCCCCGAGGTAGGGGTCGTGCTCCCTCACGACCTGGGCGTCGACGATGTCGTTCTTCGAGATGTCCCCGATGTCTGCCTGTCTGACCGGGACCCCCCTCTCCTCGAGCATCCTGAGGAGTGCCTCGAGCCCCCCTATGCTCCCGGCCTTCACTATGACCCCCATGTTGTCGGTCTTCACGACTATGCTCGAGAGCTCCTTCTCCATCTCGATGCTCAGTTCCCGGAACTGCTTCTCCGTCTTGAAGGAGGCGACGGACGTGCCGGGGACCACCCCGGCCAGGTCGGCGGAGACCAGCTTCACGCCGGTAGCGGCGTAGACCGAGTCCACCGGGGTGAACTTGTCGCGGGGGTCCCGCATCTCGTCGAGGGGCTTCGGCATGAAGAGCGCCTTGATCTTCGACTTGAACGCGCCGTCCCTGCGGACGAGGCTGATGGCGTCGCCCACGTGGAGGGTCCCTTCGGTGAGTATGACGTTCGCCGTCTCCCCGATGCCGACCTCCTCTTGCATCTCGAGGATGATCCCGCGTCCCCCCGTCGAAGAGCCGACCGTCTGGAGCTTCCCCTTGAGGAACTGCTGGGCCAGCCCAATGAGCATCGCCAGCATCTCCGGGATGCCGGCCTTGGCGCGGGCGGAGACAGGGACGATGGACACCTGCTGGCGGAAGTCCTTGACGCGGTAGTAGGCATCTGATTGGAACCCGAGCCTAGACAGCCCGCCGACGACGTTGTAGAGCCTCTCCTCCAGCTCGTCGTTCCAGGACGGAGGCTGTACTTTCAGGATGTTCAGGAGGGGGCCCACGCTCCCCTTCTTCCACCCGGCGACCATGTCGATCTTGTTCAGCGCTATGAGGAACGGGACCCGGCGTTGCTTCAGGATGTCGATGCTTTCTAGGGTCTGGTTCTCGAGGCCTTTCAGGACGTCAACGACCAGGATCGCGATGTCTGCAGCGGAACCTCCGCGCAGCCGCAGGTTCGAGAATATGGCGTGGCCCGGAGTGTCGATCATCAGCAGCCCAGGGATCTCAAGCTCCCCTCCCGCCTTGTTCAGGAGCGGGCCGCAGATCTGCCTCAGGGTCTCCATCGGGAAGAAGCTCGCGCCTATTTCCTGGGTGATTCCGCCGACTTCCCTTGCCTGAACCCCGGTGCCCCTAAGGGCATCCGCCAAACTGGTTTTACCGCTGTCCACGTGCCCTAGGATTACAACAACAGGTTGCCGCAGCCGGCCGTTCTCTGACATTGTCCATGCCGCTCCTTATGGTCGTTTCACCCTCGTACCTTGCCGAAGAAAGCCGCCTGCTCGTGTGTAAAGCTTTCGACCGAGTCTGAAGCGTGGATCATGTTGTCCGTGTAGCCCAGTCCAAAGTCCCCCCGAATTGTCCCCGCTGCGGCCTCCCAGCTCTTTGTCGCCCCGACCATCCTGCGGACCGTCGCCACCGCGTCCCTCCCCGACAGCACTGCGCCCACCACCGGGCCCGAGGTGATGAACGACACCAGCTCGGGGAAGAACGGCTTCCCCTTGTGGACGTCGTAGAACTCCTCCGCCTGAGCCCTCGACAGGGTCTGCATCTGCAGCCTCTTGACCGAGAACCCCTTCGCCTCGAACCTCCCCAGGATCTCCCCGACGAGCCCTCTCCTGACCCCGTCGGGCTTCACCACGATGAGGGTCTCCTCCGGGGGGGCGCTCATTTCTTCACGGGCCTCCGGGCCCACTTCAGCTTGCGGAAGTCGCGACCAAGCTTGAGGTCGTTTGTCTTGCACTTCGAGGAGCAGTATGACCGCGTGGACCCGTCGTTCTTCACGAACAGGATGCCGGAGCCGAGCCTGACCTCTCTACCACAGAAGACGCATTTCTTTGGAACGTACATCTCAGGCTACCGCACCCCTTTCTTTCACGGCCTTTGGAACTTGGAATATAAAGGGCGCGCTCCTTCCGGCGTCTGCATCACTCCGGCGTGACAGCGCCTTCGCTTTCGCACGTCTCCCGCCCGTTCTGGTCTACAAGCTGGTGGCGGGTTAGACATGGACGGTGTCTGTGCTGTGTGTCGGCAGGCGGACCCCCCGAGGCGCTGAGAGTTGCCCCAGATCTGAGGGCCGAATCACAAACCGCATCGTTCCTACTGCTGGGTCTCGCAAGCCTCCCCGCTGGTGGACTGGATTTTCAACGTGGTGCTCGGTTTGGGGGATCGGAGACGTACGACCTATGATGCCGCGAGGATGAACTGGGCGATGGACGCGCCCGGGGAATTCAGACGAGGCCCGGTCCAAGGAATCGCCGGATCGGACGGCTCGGTCAGCATAGCATCCCAAACCGTCGAGTTCTGGACCGGACCAGACTGGGACTTCTTTGGGGGAGCACTGCGGACTTCCGGAGTGAGGTCTTTTCAGAATCGCGACGCACTGTCTGTAACGAAGTCAAAGGTCGCCGGACCATGGAGGGTCCCCGCACTTTCTCCGGTCCTGAAGACAGTCAGGTACCTGCGCTTCAAGAGGCCGGCGGAGGCTCAACATATCTGGCATGGAAAGCAGGTTCCGTCAGAGATAAGAGGTCTCATCACCCAGAACTCCAAGGGCGTATCCATTCCCGAGTTGTCTGAGATGGTCCTCGACAGATTCGGGTTTGTCTCGTCCTTCGAAGCCGTACAAAGATGGGCCGAAAGAGATTGAGCTAAGCTTCTGCGCTTATAGAAGCGTATTTGTGAGTTGGATGACCAAGCCAATCCCTAAAATGAGGAGAATCGGCAGGAACACCTTTAGTTTCCGGGCTTCTCGTTCGGTCTCCCTCAAGACAAGCACATCTGCCAATCTGATTGGTCCTTTGACGTTTCTGGTCAAAATGCGCCCTTTTTCCTTCCCTTCGAGGATTTTGACCCTGACCTGGGTGATTTCGCCCGCCACCCCAGTCCTCCCTACGATCTGGACTATTTCGGCCGGGGTTAGGGTCTCTAGTTCTCTCTTGCTCATGCGGCCTTCTTCAGCCTCGAAAGCTCCTGGGTGACCTGCTCCAGGATCTGGTTCCCTTCACCTGCGTCGAGGACCGCGGCCGCAGCGGTGGACACGTCGATCCCGATGGCAGGGCCGATCTGGTCCTTCGAGGGGACGAAGACGTAGGGGATCTTCCTCTCGTCGCAGAGGATGGGCAGGTGCGCCACCACCTCTGGGGGGGTCACGTCCTCGGCGATGACCACGAGCTTGGCGAGCCCCCTCTCGATGGCCTTCGTCGACTCGTTGGTCCCCTTGCGGACCTTCCCTGTCCGGGACGCCTGCCTGAGAACCTCATAGGCGGCCTCGGAGACCTCCTTCGGCGTCTCGAACTTGATGTAGTAAGGCTTCTTGTCTGGGGTCATCTCAGAAATCTCCCAGTCGAGCCCGATTGGGGCCGGATATAAGGTGTTGGGGGTTCGCCGGGGGTTTCGTCGGACCAGGCGGCATTGACTGATGGCCGGCGGTCCTCCGAGCGCGGTCAGCTCCCCATGATGAACGTCCGGTCCCCGTCCAGCCTGCAGAACCCGAACCTGGGGAACTGGACGATGTCCCCCACCCTGAGGGCTGATGCGGACTCCTCCACGAACCCCTTGACACGCTTGAGGCTCTCCCTGTTGAACACGTCCCCCTCCAGGAAGAGGACGTCCGGCACCAGCACTTCGACCTCCAAGTGGGCGTCGGTCACCCACTGGAACTTCCTCGAGTTCGGGAGGAGCTCGTCCCCCGCGTACTTCGCGGCCGGGCGGTCCCCCGACGACGTGAGCTCGACGTTGTAGAGGTCCATCAGGCGGAAGACGGAGCCCTTCTTGACCCCCTTCAGGTCGCCGGACGAGAGGAAGAGCTCCCCGGCGGTCTCGATGGTCCGCGCCCCGAGGTCGTTCTGCGGATGGAACGGGAGCCTCACGGTCCGCTCCGGCGCCCCCTCGACCCTGAGCTTCACCGGGTCGGGGACGAAGAAGATGCGCTTCGAGACCGGGTCCAGGAGCTTCCGGTTGAGCGACATCAGCATGCTCCAGTCGTACTCGTGCTCGGTCTTCGTGTACCCCACCTGCTGCGTGAACTCGCGGATCGTCTGTGGGATCACCCCCCGGCGCTTCAGCCCCTCGACCGTCGGCATCCGGGGGTCGTCCCACCCGGACACCACCTTCTTCTCCACCAGCGGCCTGAGGAGCCTCTTGGACACGGGGGCGCCCTTGAAGTTGAACCTGGAGAACTGTATCACCTCGAGGCGCCTGAACTTCAGCGCCTCCCTGATGAGCTGCTGCAGCTCGTTCCTGAACTCGGAGCTCCTGAGCACGTGGGTGATCCCGCACCTCTCGTCCTCCACGGCGTTCGCCAGGTCGTAGGTCGGCCAGAGGGTATACTTCGTCCCTGTCAGCGGGTGCGGCGACTCGATCACCCTGAAGAGGTTCGTGTCCCTGAGGGAGTAGTTGGGGCTCTGCATGTCCCCCCTGAACCTGATGACGAAGGCCCCCTCCTTGTGCCTCTTCGCCAGGAGCTCGTCCCAGACCCGGAGGTTGGCCTCGACCGGGGTGTCCCGGTGTTCGCAGGGGGTCCCCTCGAACCGGAGGCGCTTGACCTTGGCCTCGTCGCAGGAGCAGGCGTAGGCGTCCCCCTGGACCAGGAGCCTCCGCCCGTATTCGTAGATGAGCTCCATGTCGTCGGACACGTTCTTCTCGTGGTCGTACTCGATGCCGAGCCACCTGATCCCCTGGCGGAAGCTGTCGTAGTACTTCGGGGCCACCTTCCTCGGGTTGGTGTCTTCGAAGCGGAGCCAGAGCTCTCCGTCGTACTGCTCCCTGTAGAGGTAGTTTATGGTGAAGGCCATGGCGTGGCCTATGGTCATGAACCCGGAAGGCTCCGGCGGGAGGCGGAAGGCGGTCTCCCCCTTCACTGCGTTGGGGAGGGGAGGGAGCCCCACGCGCCCCTCCTTCGCGGTGCGCGTCGAGGCGGCAGGGTACCTCTCGGAGAGGGTCCGCTCCTGTTCCTGGATGGAAAGGGCGTTCACCCTCCTGACCGTCTGGGCGGCCTCCTTCGATACGATCCCGGCCTTCGGCCTGAGCTCCGGTGCCTCGGCCAGCACCCGTCCGACCACTGCCCCGAGCTCCGCCTGGCCGCCATGGCCGGCGGCGTTGATCAGCGCAGCCTTCTCGATGAGGGCCGATGCTTTTGCGTCGAGGGGCTCGTCTACCATTCCCGCTCTACTGCGAACCTTGCGAACGACGAGAGCATCTCCACAGAGTCCCTGTCCCCAGACCACTTCACCCCTTTCAGGGTGGCCAGCGCCTCCTTCAGGAACTCCGCCGCCCTCTTCCTCGCATAGCCGATGGCGTCGTACCTGTCGACCATCGAGAGGACGTACGATACGTCCGAGGCCGTCTTGGCTCCCCGCTCCTTGTTCATGATGGTGACGATCTTGTCCCTCTCGCTCTGGCCTGCGGCCCCGAGGAGGTGGAGGAGTATCAGGGTCCTCTTCCCCTCAAGGATGTCGTCCGACTTCGCCTTGCCGTACTTCCCCTCGTCCCCGACGAGGTTGAGGGAGTCGTCTTGGATCTGGAAGGCGACCCCCAGGGCCATCCCGAACTCCCTGAGCTGGTCGAGCGTCCCGCTCCCCGCTCCCGCTATGATCGCACCGAGGCGGCAGGGGCTCGCTATGGTGTACCAGGAGGTCTTCCTGGTGCACATCTCGTAGTAGTCCTTCTCGCTCAGGTCCCACCTCCTGGCTGTCACCCACCCCAGCTCCATGTGCTGCCCCTCGGTGGTCTGGTTCACCATGCGGGAGAACTCGTCCAGCAGGGCGACGGTCTTCTCGGTCCCCAGGCTCTTCTTGTTCCTGAGGAGGGCCTCCCACATCCGGGCGTGGAGGGCGTCCCCTGCGTTGAGGGCGAGCCCTTCGGAGTACTTCCTGTGGAGGGAGGGCTCCCCCCTCCTTAGCTCCGAGCCGTCTTCGATGTCGTCGTGGATCAGGATCCAGTTCTGGAAGAGCTCGATGCAGGCTGCCGTGAGTATGGCGTCCTCCTCGGTCCCCCCGGCCGCCTTGCAGCTGGTGACGCAGAGGAACGGCCTCATCCCCTTGGCCTGCCTGGACGGGTAGTCCCTCATCATCCTGTAGAGGAGGTCCACCTCCCTGATGGGGCTCGACTCCGGGAGAAGCCGGCCCAGGATGAGGTCGTCGACCCTGGACTTCACCCGCTTCATCTCCCCCTGAAGGTCGGACAATGGTGGCCCCCTTCGACCTATGCCCTGACCACGGTCCCGTAGAAGTCCAGCCCTCGGAGGGCCTTGGAGAACTCGTTTCTGCGGTATCCGGAGACGAAGCAGACCTTCGTCCCTCCGGACGCGATGCGGGCGGCCGTGTCCAGCTTGAGCTTCATCCCTCCGGTGGCGTCGTCCCCGTCGGGGACCGCCATCCTCTTGACCTTCGAAGGGGAGAGCTCTGGGATGATGACCCTGCTGTTCCCTTCGTAGACTCCGTCGACGTCCAGGGCGAAGACGCACCTTTCCGGCAGGAGGGCCTTCGCGAGCTCCTGCATGATCGTGTCCCCGGAGATGACCCTGAACCCCGACGGGGCGAGGACCACGTCCCCGAAGGTCACCGGGGTCAGCCCCTCCTTGAGGAGCCCCCTCAGCCAGCTCGCCAGGGGCGCCTTCCCGGCACGGCTGACCGCGTCGAACGGAGAGAACGGGTATGGGTTGAGCTTGTACTCCATCATGGTCTTGCAGACCAGCCTGTCCAGCTCGTACATCGCCCCCCTGGTCTGGGCCACCCCCACGGCCGGCGCTTCGGCGACCTCCGACGATATGCCGTGCTGCTTCGCCACCACGTGGCCGAACGACCCTCCCCCGTGGACCACCACCACCTTCTGGTCTGACGACGCGATCTCCTCGGAGAGGGCGGAGACCACGTCCGGCCGGTACGAGAACGGCTTCGACTTGTCGGTGATGACCGAGCCCCCGAGCTTCGCGACTACCGTTCTAACCAGCTTCTCACTCCTTCTACCGGGATCCTTGCCCTGAATGTCTCGTACCCTCGCGCCGTCAGCCCCGATACAATGCTTTTTTCCTTTGCTTCAGGCGCCACTGCGATGACGCTCCCTCCGCCCCCGGCGCCGGTGAGCTTGGCCCCGTAGCACCCCAGCGAGCAGAGGGCGTCGACCATCCCGTCGAGGGTGCCGTTGGAGACCCCCATGGACGCCAGGACGGCGTGGTTCAGGGTGAGGAGCCTCCCCAGCCCCGCTCCGTCTCCCTGGACAAGGCAGTCGGCCGCCGCTTCGCTCAGCCAGCCGACGGCCCCCGTAAGGGCGGCGAAGAGCTCCGGCCGCTCCCCCTTGGTCGCCGCCACCTTCCCGATCTGCCCCTTCGTGCTCCTCTTCTCCCCCGAGTAGGCGACTATGAGCGAGGACGGCCACTTCAGGTGGACCTTCTTCGGCTGGTGGCCGGGCCTGAACATCAGGACCCCGCCGTGGGCGCAGATGGTCGGGTCGACCCCCGACGGGGTGCCGTGGACGTGCCGCTCCCCCTCCATCGCGAACCGCACGATTTCGTCCGTCCCCAGGCCGAAGCCGTGCAGCCTCGAGAAGGCTGAGGCGCATGCGACCATGGTCGCGGCCGACGAGCCGAGCCCCGCCCCTTCGGGTACGGCCGACTTCACGGTGACGCTCACGGAGCCCCTGACGGAGTACTCGTGGGTCATGGCCTCTATGACCCGGCCCACGGGCTGGAGCTCCGGAGCCCCTCCCCTGAACTTGTCTGACGACACCATGAACTTCGGCGAGGGTTGGACCTCCACCCTGACCCTGGGCGGGAGGGCCGCGGCCAGGGCCCAGGCGCCGTGGACGACGAAGTGCTCCCCTGTGATTATCGCCTTCGAGGGCGCATCGGAGATCGCTCTCATCAGCCTACGAATCGCAGGGCCCCATAGCCCACGACTTGAAGGTTGTCTCCCGACGTGTCCCCGCTCGAAGCGTACTTCAGGAGCTCCGCTCTAGCCACCCCCAGGGACCGGGCGGTCTCCATCACCGTGGCTATGGCCCCGTAGCCGCAGGCGGTCACCCCCAGCCGCTCGAGGGTGGAGTAGAACCCCTCCAGGTCCATGGCGAGCACCTGCTGGATCAGGGCGGTGTCCTTCTTCCTTGCCTGCTCCGCCGGCTCGTAGTGGGTCAGGTCGGAAGAGGCGACGAGGACGGCCCGCCTCCCCCTCACGACCTTGGCCAGCCCGGCTGCCAGGGCCTTCGCCGTGTCGATGTCCTGGAAGACGAGAGACACCGGGAGGAGGGGGACCGAGTTCCCGTAGATCCGCTGGAGGAACGGGAGCTGGACCTCCAGGGAGTGCTCGAGCCTGTGAGCCTGGGGGTCGAAGGCGACCAGGTCGCACGCGTCCGCGAGCTGGGCCGTTGCCTTGGCGTCCACGCGGAGCCTCCCGAGGGGGGTCTCCCACTCCCCCTCCTCGAAGGTGGAGACGCCGCTCCCCAGGCCGTAGTGGTTGGGGGCGACGACGACCAGAAGCTCTGGCGCGGCCATGGAAGAGACGTGCAGGTAGGAGTGGGCGGCGACGGGGCCTGAGTATACGTAGCCGGCGTGGGGGGAGACGACGGCGACGAAGTCCGAGTCGTGCCTCGGGGCCGGGGGCGTCTTCCCCGGGCCGAGCCTGTGGGTGTAGCAGCCGTCGATGAGCGAAGAGAGCTCGTCGGGGTCTGAAGGGTAGAACTGGCCTGCGACCGCCGGTTTCCTCACGAACAAGCAGGACGGCTATTCCCGTCTTTCAGATATGCGTTCCTCGGCCGCTTCGGGCTTCGGCTCTTCCTCGACCTTGGTCTCGAAGTCCTCGATGGCGTACTTCATGGGCTGGTCTGGAGCCAGGCCCCCGGCGTGGGCGAGGGTCGCCCTCGCGAGGAGCCAGAAGATGGCCGCTATCGCCTTCCGCCCCCTGTTGTTCCCCGGGATGACGAGGTCGATGTCGTCGGTGACGTTGTCGGTGTCGCAGACGGCTATCACCGGGACCCCGAGCTTCCCCGCCTCCACGATGGCCTGGGTGTCGGACATGGGGTCGGCCACGACCACCAGCTCCGCGTCGAGGTGCCCCGGGTAGAGCGGGTTGGTGAAGGTGCCGGGCATGAACCTCCCGATGCGCTGCATCGCCCCGGTCAGCTCGCAGAACTTCTCCACGGCCATGGCCCCGTGCTCGCGGCTCGTGTAGACCACGGTGTTCTTCGCCCCCGTGGCCGCGATGAACCTGCCGGCGATGTCGATCCTCGAAAGGGTCTTGGCGTAGTCGATCATGTGCAGCCCGTCGGGCCTGGGCCTGGTGGTGAACGGCTCCATGGTCTTGGTCCTCACGGGGGTGCCGATGCGGATCCCTGTCGCGAGGAGCGCCTTCTCGGAGAGCCCCGGGACCACCATCTTGTCCGCGGAGCCGGCTTCGTCGTCGTCGAACTCTGACATCGCTCCCAGCCTTCCGCTACAGCTCTGCCTTCCGGCTATAGAACGGGAGGACCTGGTCTATGACGTCGACGGACGAGATGAGCATCCTCCGGCAGCAGTAGCGCTTGAGCCCGAGGTCGTCGAGCACCTTGCCGGGGTCTTCTCCGGCCTTGACCCTGGACTGGAACGGGGCGAACTTGTCCCCGATCAGGTTCCCGCAGGTAAAGCAGCGAATAGGGATCATCATGGCGATCTACCTGTACGACTTCTGCCTCTTTCTCCGCGCACCCGGTCCTCCGAACTTCTTGGGCTCAGCTTGTCGCGGGTCGCCCGAAAGCAGGTATTTATTGTATGCATTCAGCTTGTCCCTGACCTCGCTGCCTCTGACCTGGTCCACGTAGGCCCTGGCGATGGCCATGGCCGCTGCGTCCGCCTGCCCCATGAACCCTCCCCCTTCGACGCTGACGTCCAGGTCGAACTTGTCGCGCAGGTCGCCGACCACCCTTACGGGCCCCAGGAGGTGCAGCCTGGCGGGCTCCGGCTCCCAGAGCTCGAGGGGGGTCCCGTTGACCCTGATCCGCCCCACTCCCGGGAGTATGGCCGCCGTCGCCCTGGCCGTCTTCCTGGCGCCCGAGTAAAGCTTCGGAGGCTTCTTCTGCTGAGCCTTTGAAGGGGCCGGCATGCTACTCGTTCCACCCCAGGCTCTTCGACAGCTCCCCCATGGTCACGTAGACCGGTATGGGGCGGGTAGCGGCTGCGTCGTCGAACTTCATCAGCTTCGGGGCCTTCACGGAGGGCGGCACCCCGATGTATATCCTGAGGCGCTTCATGGCGTCGACCCCTTTCGGCTTCTTGCGGGGGACCATCCCCCTCACCATCCTCCGGAGTATGTTGTCAGGCCTCCTCGGATGTATCGGGCCGTAGATGGGGTTCACCTTGCTCGCGAGCTCCAGCCGCTTCGTCCACTGGGTCACCACGGACGCCCGCGACCCCGAGATGAGCGCCTTCTCCGCGTTCACCACGACCACCCTTCTGCCCGAGAGGACCAGCTTCGCGACCTTCGAGGACAGACGCCCTGCGATCTGGTCGGTGGCGTCGACGTAGACCGTTTCCTCACCTGACAAGCCTGACACCGCTCCCTTTCGGATATTTCTTGACGAACTCCTCCACGGTGAGTGCGGAACCCCCCGAGGCCTCGATCTTCGACTTCGCCCCGGAGGAGAAAGCGAAGGCCCCGACCGTCATCTTCCTGCCGATCACGCCGGTCCCGAGTACCTTTCCCGGGACGAAGACTGCTTCGCCGTCGCCGGCCGCCCTCGATATCCTCCCGAGGTTCACCTCGACCCTCGTCTTCCCTTCGCCTGAAAGCATGCTCGATGCGTCCCTCCAGATGGCGGCCCTCTGCTTCTTCCCTGCCTTCTCCAGCATCACCGCGGCCCGCCTCTTCACCGGGTTCCCCGCTGTCACTCGGCACCACCCACGGCGACCTGTATCTCCTTCAGCTTCTTCTCCAGCAGCTCGATGGCCTTCAGGACGATCTCCCTCGCCGGCAGACCTCCGGTCGACTCCACCGTGAGGTTGAACGCCCCCTCCCTCTTGCCGTCGGTGAGGATGGCCACGGTGCACGGCTGCCACTTCGCGTGCTCCTTCCCCCGCCCGAGCCTGGCGTAGGCTTCCAGCTTCACCGACTGGCCCACGGCCAGCTTGACCAGCGGGATGGTTTCACTGACAGGCCGAACGTCCCTGTCCTCGGACACCAGGTCCCCCGACATCACCGTGGAGGTCTTGTCCCTCCCCTTGGCGTCGAGGACGAACAGGACCCTGCACTTGTGGCACCCGAGAGGGTTTCCGCAGTCGCACTCCTCCGGGAGGTTGTACTTCGAGAGGTCGGTCTTGATCGGGATCATCCCGAGCCTGTGGGCGAGTATCTCGTCATAGAGCACCGACGAGTTTTCGAGGATCACCACGTCGTCGATGGCCATGGTCGGGACTTCAGAGATGCAGAACCTCCTGACCGCGTTGGCGTAGGACCTGTCGATCCCGTCGAGCTGCAGGGAGACCGTGTTCCCGCTCTCCTCCAGCACCTTCACTTCAACCATGGACTGCACCCGCTGGAAGGATATGAGCTCTCATGAGACGCCGCGTTTCGGCTTCGCCGTTTCGTTGTGGCTTTAAAGTTTTGGCGTGTCTCGCCTGATTTTGGACGGGGAAGGACCCGGTCTTCCGAAATCGGAGATGAAAGGCTTCAAACCTTATAACCGAAGAGGGAAGGGCACGTCCGGAAAATGTCGGAAGCCTCGGAATTCAGGCACCTGGTGAGGATCTCAGGGAAGGACCTGAGCGGCGGGAAGATGCTGATAGCAGCGCTGTCGGACCTGAGGGGGGTCGGGTACAACTTCGCCAACGTGATCACGAGGCAGCTCGGCCTGGACCCGAGGATCAGGCTGGGGACCCTTACGGAGGAGCAGGTGAAGGAGATAGAGGAGGCGGTGCAGAGCGCGTCGAAGTCGGCGCTCCCGAAGTGGTACTACAACAGGCGCGACGACCCTGAGACCGGAGAAGCGAAGCAACTCCTGGGCTCGGACCTGGACTTCATCCAGAAGAACGACATCGACGACGAGAGGAACATCCAGAGCTGGAAGGGGATAAGGCACGGCCTGGGGCTGAAGGTGAGGGGCCAGCGGACCAGGACCACGGGGAGGAAGGGGAGGACGGTGGGGGTCAGGAAGGCCACCCTGGTGGCAGCCGCGAAGGAAGCAGCGAAGAAGGAAGAGAAGTAAGATTTGGGAGACCCGAAGAAAGCCCGCAAGCAGTACAGCAGGCCGCGGAGCCCCTGGCGGACGGACCAGCTCGCCCAGGAGCTGTACCTTCTCGGGACCTTCGGGCTCAGGAACAAACGGGAGCTCTGGAAGGTGCAGACCCAGCTCAGCTCGGTCCGGAAGCAGGCAAGGACCCTCCTTGCCGCCACCGAGGCCGTGAGGCTCCGCGAGGAGAAGAAGCTCCTGGACAGCCTGAGGAGGAGGGGCCTGGTCAGGGAGGAGGCAACCCTCGACGACATACTCAGCCTTACGGTGGAGGACGTCCTCGCCAGGAGGCTGCAGACCATGGTGTTCAAGAAGGGGATGGCGCTCTCCCCCCTGCACTCGAGGCAGCTCGTCGTGCACGGGCACGTCTCCGTGGGCAGGAGGGTCATCACGATCCCCGGGTACGAAGTGGGCGGCCATGAAGAGGGGACCATCGCGCTGATTGGCGGGACGGCAAAGGCAGAGACGGCGGCACCGCGGCCGACGGAGGCGCCAGCTGAACAGCCGGCGGAGGCGAAGTGAGCTTGTCGGAAGAAGAGGTCCTGGCCAACCGTTGGGGCGTATGCCACATCTATTCGTCGTACAACAACACCATCGTCCACATCACCGACCTGACCGGCGCGGAGACCATCGCGTTCTCGTCGGGCGGAAGGCACGTCAAGGCAGACAGGTTCGAGTCATCACCGTACGCGGCCATGAGGAGCGCATCGGCCGCATCCGAGGTGGCGAAGGGGAAGGGGATCACGGCAGTCCACATCAAGGTCAGGGCTGTGGGAGGGACTGGGCCGAGGACCCCTGGCCCCGGAGCCCAGGCGGCGATCCGCGCCATCGCCAGGGCAGGGTTCAAGATCGGCCGCATCGAGGACGCCACCCCGATCCCCCACGACACGACGAGGAAGAAGGGCGGACGCAGAGGAAGAAGGGCCTAGGCCCTACAGCCGCTTCAGGACGTCTACGGAGTCGACCTTGCCATCTCCGTCCCTGTCGACCCCCCGCATCAGGGCTGCGAAGTCCCCTCCCCTGTAGTCCCTGAAGAGGGCCTCGGCGAAGTTGCACACCCCTATGATCGCGGCCTTCGTCCCTGCCCCGGTGAGCCCGGCGGCTATCACGCACGTCTTCGACTGGTCCCAGGGGTTCCTGATCTTCTCCACTATGCAGTCGAGCTCAGACCCGAACGGCTTCCCTCCGTTGTCGACTATCGACCCCCACCCCCCCCTGGCTGAAGCGGAGCGGGAGGTGAGGGTTGAGCTCCTCGGCGACCGCGTTGTTCCTGGGCCCTCCGACTACGATCATGTTCGAGGCGAGCAGCTTCTCGGCCCGCAGGTCCACGTCGAGCCTGACAGGGAACTTCGCCGGAAGGGTGACGAACTGCCCCAGGGCGAACCCGAGCTGGACCGCGTAGTGCCCGTCCCTGGCCTGGGTCCCGGCGCTGCCGTGCTGTATCGGGGACCCCACGACCACCCAACCGTCGAGTTCACCTTCTTTGACGAACTCCCTGAAGAAGCGGCCGAGGGCCTTCGACCGCCCGGACGATCTCAGGGTAGGGAAGGGCTCCCCCTTGACTGGGAACTCCACCGCGTAGCCGTCGGCGGCGAGGGTGAACAGGTTGGCTTCGCCTCCCCTGATGTGCTCGCTGCGGACGCGCGAGATCAGCCCTGCCTTCTCCAGCCTCCCCACGTGGTAGTATACCGTTTGGTGGTGCGCACCGAGGGACCTCGCCATCTCCGCGGGGTACTTCGGCCCGGTCGAGAGGAGCGCCAGGATCCTCTGTCCCAGCTTCCCTGACGCGGCTCTGAACCCGTCGGGCCTGTCCGCAGCCAGGACCCTCTTTGCCAGCCCCGACTCGGACCTCGGGTCGAACAGTATCTTCTCCCTGGGCACGGCGCCTGGTCGGGCGACCCCACATAAACGGTTTTGCATGGTCGCCCGAGGGCGGGGCCGCCTCGCGTTCGGACCATGCAAGCGGGGCACTGCAGGGTATGGTAGAATGTTTTGCGGGGTTTAAAGAGACAGGGGACGAACCTCATCAGGATGTGCGGGATCGTCGGCTGCGTCGCTGAAGAGCCGGTCGCAGGGATACTGCTCGACGGCCTCCGACGGGTCGAGTACCGCGGCTACGACTCCGCTGGCATGGCCACCATAAGCGAAGGGGTCCTGGGGGTGAGGAAGGGGGTCGGAAAGGTTGCAGACCTCGCCAAGGAATTGAACCTCGTAGGGATGTCCGGAGATGTCGGAATGGCGCACTGTCTACACCCGGATACCTATGTCCAACTTGCTGATGGGCGAATCAAGAGGATTGCGGACATGGAAGACGAGGAAGAGGTTGCTTCTCTCGACATTCGAACCCTCAAGGTCGTGGCAAGGAAGGCAGTCAGATCATCTCACCCTGCGCCTTCGAGTCTCTTGAAGATACGCACCGATTCGACCGAGATCGTCTGCACCGATGTTCATAGGATGATAGTCGCCAGGGACGGGAACATCGTTCAGACCCCCGCATCTCAGCTCCTGGAAGACGACCTGCTCATTCTCCCGAAGACTCTCGTTATCGGTGGCAGGTCTAGGAAACTGGATGAAGCGGACTCGAAGAGGTACGTCAGACCAAGCAGCGAATGGTCTAGGGCTGTCAGGGACTTCGTGAAAGACAGGGACCTTAGCGTCGCAGAGGCAGCCCGGAGGTGCGGCGTATCCGCGCCCTACATGGGCCACGTGGTGAGAGGAGACCGCAGTCTGCGAGAAGATGTCGCGAAGAGAATCGAAGGCGTCTTCAGGCTGCGAGCGGCTGACGGGCTCGTCCCCGTTTCGCACAGTCATTCCAACTACGTCAGATTCCCTTCCCTGACCTCGCCTGCGCTCCTGGAAGTCGTGGGGTATCTGTTCGGAGACGGACACCTCCACCACAAGGGGGTCAGAGTCCGCGAAGGTGACCTTGGTCTTCTGCAGCACTACCAGCGCCTGTTCCTGAGGATCTTCGGCCTCGAAGGGCGGATCGTGAAGGTGAAGCGGGCGGACGCCTACGAGCTTACGGTCAACAGCGCAGCACTCAGCAAGTGGCTCCGCCTGAACTTCGGCTTCGGCTCTCCCGAATTCTTGACGAGGCTGGGGAGGCTCCCGGACGACGAAGTCGCAGGGTTCATCCGAGGGATCTCTGACGCCGAGGGGGTCGTCGATACGCCCAGTCGCCAGATGGCCATACGGATGACTACAGAATCCGTGCCCAGGATGCTGCAGGCGCTGCTCGTGCGCTTCGGCATCCACTCCTCGGTCTTTGTCGCAAAGAGAGCGAGTCCGAGACGGAATCTGTGCCACATCCTATCTATCAGCGGACATGAGAACGTCAGCGGCTTCCTCCGGCGGATCTCGAGCTCGTCCGGTCCGAAGCTCCGCAAGATGCTCATTCTTGAAGGAGAGACCAAGCCTGGCCAGTCAGTTAGAGAGATGACGGTCCCCTACACGAAGAGGGAACTGCGAGGCATCTCGGTCGCCGAAGGCGTAGATCGGTACTTGCGAGACGAGTACCCGACCCGAGGAACCGTAACCGGACTCGTCGAGCGCCTTCAGACTGGAGAAGAGAATCGGCCTCTTGAATCTGTTCTGCGTCGCTTCTCCGAGTCCCAGGTGTACTTCGAAAGGATAGCCTCGGTCACCGCAGTGGCGTCTGATACGGCGCAGGTCTACGACCTGGAAGTGGAGGGCACAGAGAACTTCCTGGCGAACGGAGTCTTCACGCACAACAGCCGCTGGGCCACCCACGGCGGCGTCACCGACGCCAACGCCCACCCGCACACTGCCTGCAGGGAAGTGGTGGCGGTCGTCCACAACGGGATAATAGAGAACTACCTCCCCCTGAAGAAGGGGCTGGCGGCGAGGGGGCACAGGTTCACCAGCGAGACCGACACGGAGGTCGTCGCCCACATCATCGAGGAAGAGTACAAGCGGGCCCGTGACCCTCTGAAGGCCACCCTGGCGGCTACGAAGAAGCTGAAGGGGCAGTTCGCGCTGGTCGTGATGTTCCAGGACAGGCCGGACCTGCTCGTGGGCGCCCGCAAGGACGCGCCCCTGATAGTAGGGGTGGGGGTCGGCAAGATGTTCTTCGCGAGCGACGTCCTGGCGTTCATCGGCCACACCGACAGGACCATCTTCCTGGACAACCACGAGGTCGCACTCCTCACGAAGGACAGCCTGAAGATCGTGGGCCCCGATGGGAAGGAGGTCAGGCGCAAGCCCACCCAGGTCGCCTGGGAGCTCTCCGACCTCACCAAGAGCGACTACGCCCACTTCACCCTGAAGGAGATCAACGAGCAGCCCCGGACGGTCCTGTCAGCCTCGGTGCAGGACCCCGTGAAGGTCGAGGAGTTCGCCAGGGCCCTGCAGAGGGCCGACCCGCTGTACCTGACCGCTTCGGGGACGTCCTACCACGCGGCCCTCCTCATGAAGCACCGGCTGAACAGGGAGGCCCGCATCAGGGTGGACGCAGTGGTCGCAGGGGAGCTGAAGGAGCACATGGGGTTCATCGGGAAGAAGTCGGTGGTCGTCGCCTTCTCCCAGAGCGGGGAGACGGCGGACCTGCTGGAGGCGGTCAAGGAGGCGAAGAAGCGCGGGGCGAGGATATACTCCATAGTCAACGCGGCCGGGTCGACCCTGGCGCGGGAGAGCGACGGGGTGCTCCTGCTGAACTGCGGGCCCGAGGTGGGGGTGGCGGCCACCAAGAGCTTCACGGCCCAGGTGGTGGTGGCGAACCTGGTCGTCGATGCCGTGCTCGGGAAGAAGCGCTCCAACGGGTTCAAGGAGCTGTCGGAGGCGGTCGCCCAGGCGCTGAAGTGCGAGGAGCTGGTCTGCGCCCTGGTCGACAGGTACAAGGACAGGCCCGACTTCTACTTCGTCGCCCGAGGCTACGAGGGCCCGGTGGCCATGGAGGGGGCGCTCAAGCTCAAGGAGCTGTCGTACGTGCACGCCGAAGGGATGCCTGCGAGCGAGCTCAAGCACGGGACCCTCGCCCTCATCGAGCAGGGGACCCCGGTCGTGGTCCTCAACCCGAGCGGAGACAACCACGCCGACTCGCTCTCGAACGCCGAGGAGCTGAGGGCGAGGGGAGCCGACGTCATCGGCATCTCCGACGTCAGGGACGAGGTCTACAAGCACTACATCATGGTCCCGAAGGTGCAGCCGAAGTTCACCCCCATAGTGGAGGCGATCCCGCTCCAGCTTCTGGCGTACCACTTCGCTCTGGCGAAGAAGAATGATCCTGATTACCCGAGGAACCTCGCGAAATCGGTGACCGTCAAGTAGTCCGCGGCCTGAAGCATTCACAAGACAATTAAGGAAAGTCCCAGACGGCAGGGCGTGGTATCAAAGAAAGAAGTGCTTTCGAAACCAGTGGCGACCATCGAGGTCGGAAAGAAGAGCGTCTCCGCTCTGTTGGACGAGATGGCTCAGACAGGGTTCCAGGGGAAGAAGCTCGGCGAAGTGGCGAAGATCTGGGCAGAGATGGCGAGGCAGAAGGACCTCACCGTGTTCCTGGGGCTCACGGGGTCCCTGAGCACGACAGGGCAGTGGAAGATAATCAGATGGCTGGTCGAGAACAGGTACGTCGACGTCGTAGTTAGCACCGGGGCCAACATCTCCGAGGACATCCTCGAGGCGCTGGGGTACCACTACTACCAGGGGACCTGGCTGGCCGACGACGAGGAGCTGCTGAAGCTGAAGGTCGACAGGTTCTACGACGTCTACGCCGACGAGATGCAGTACCGCAAGCTGGAGAACACCATCTACCGGTACGGGGAGACCCTGAGGGCGGACAGGGTCTACTCCACGAGGGAGTTCCTCTACGGCTTCGGCGAGTTCCTGACGAAGAAGAAGATAGACAGCATCGTGGCCGCGGCCTACAGGGCGAAGGTCCCCATCTACTCCCCCGGGCTGATCGACAGCGGCTACGGGGTCGCGCTCAGCCTCCTGAAGAGGGACAAGGGGAAGATGATCAGGCTCGACCAGACCAAGGACATGGAGGAGCTCGCACAGATCGCGGAAAGGACGAAGAGGACCGGGGTCGTGTATCTCGGCGGAGGGGTCCCCAAGGACACCATCCAGCTGTCGACCATCATCAAGTCCCTCGCGAAGGGAGGGGAGGAGGAGACGCCGCACGAGTACGCCATCCAGATAACGGCGGACAGCCCGCAGTGGGGGGGCCTGTCCGGGTGCACCCTGGAGGAGGCCATAAGCTGGGGGAAGATCGCGTCGGACGCGAAGAAGGCGACCCTCTATGCGGACATCACCCTCGCGCTCCCGATCGTGGCCCACGCCCTGAACGAGAAGGTGTCGAAGAGGAGCTACCCGCCCGACCTGGGGTGGGTGTTCAAGAACTAGGGCGCAGCCTGCCCTTCCCGGCCGGCCTCAGAGCTCGATCGTCATGGACCGCTCTTCCCCGTATGAGACCAGAGCGACCTTCACGCCCAGCTTCTTCTCGAGGTACTCGACGAACCTCTTCCCCTCTGCCGGGAGCCCGGAGTCGAACCGGGCGCCATGGACCTGGAGAGGGGTCTCGTAGACGGGCTCGACTTCGCCCAGATGGCCGAGGGAGGACTGGAAGTCGGCGGTCTCCTCCCCTCCGTGCCTGTAGGCCACGCAGACCTTAAGGTCGTTCAGCTTCGACAGCACGTCGAGCTTGGAGAGCACGACCTCCTTCACCCCGTTGAGCCTTATGGCGTACCTCAGCGCGACCAGGTCCAGCCACCCCACTCTCCTCGGCCTCCCCGTGGTCGCGCCGTACTCGTTCCCGAGCCCCCTGAGGCTCTCTCCCAGGGCCCCGGTGATCTCCGTGGGGAACGGGCCCCCGCCGACCCGAGTCGTGTAGCACTTCATCACGCCTAGGGCGGTCCCCGCGAGGGAGGGGTCGATCCCGAGCGCGGCAGGGATGTACCCCGTCGCTGTGTGGGTGCTGGTGACGTAGGGATAGGAGCCATGCAGCAGGTCCAGGAGCGACCCCTGGGAAGCCTCGAAGAGCACCGACCCGCCCCTGTCGCATATGTCGGCTACCCTCCCTCCCACGTCCCCCTCGAGGGAGGAGAGGAGGCGCTTCGAGTCCTCCGCCCATCCGGGGAGCCCTGCGGCGTCGATGTCGAACTTCCTGTAGAACCTGACCAGGGGTTCGAAGTCGAACCCTGCCCTGATGTCTGTGACCCGCGGAGAGATGCGGAGGGCCCTCATGGCGTAGGCAGGGCCGACCCCCCGCATGGTGGTGCCGATGGCAGACGCCCCGCGCATCCCCTCGAGGACCCGGTCGAACTCCTTGTCGAGGGGGGAGACCAGGCTGCACCTCCCGTCGACCAGCAGCCTCCGCCTGGTCTCGTCGGGGAGGAGGGCGAGCTCTTCGCCGAGGACCACGGGGTCGACGGCGACCCCCGCTCCCACCAGGAGCTCCTTCCCCTTCAGCGCCCCCGAGGGGACGAGGTGGAAGGTGTGCTTCCGCCCCCCGATGACCACGGTGTGCCCTGCGTTGCTCCCGCCGCTGAAACGCGCCACCGCTTCGAACCCTCCGGCGAGGTAGTCGACGATCTTCCCCTTCCCCTCGTCCCCCCACTGGAGCCCGACCACCGAGAGGTTGGCCGCGTCAGACCACCTTCTGTATGTTGTGCGGCAGGCTCTCCTTGTGCCCTGCCGATGTGATCCTCATGAACTCGGCGTTCTTCCTGAGCTCCTGGATGCTGTGGGCCCCGGAGTAGCTCATCCCTGACCTGAGCCCCCCTACCAGCTGCTTGACCACCTCTTCGACCCTCCCCTTGTACGGGATCAGGCCTTCGACCCCTTCCGGGACGCTCTCTTCGATGACTTCTTCGATGAGCTCGTCCTCGTTCGGGCCGGTGCTCTTCGCCTCCCTTACCCTCCGGTCGACCGTGGCCGCGAGGGAGGCCATCCCCCTGGTGAGCTTGTACCTCACACCGTCTCGGAGGACCGTGGGGCCTGGGCTCTCCTCGGTCCCGGCGAAGAGGCTCCCGATCATGACGGAAGAGGCGCCGGCAGCCAGGGCCTTGGTGACGTCGCCGGGTTCCCTTATCCCGCCGTCCCCGATGATGGGGACCCCGCTGTCTCTTGCTCCTGCCGCGCTGTCCATGATCGCTGTGAGCTGGGGGACCCCGGATCCGGTCACGACCCTCGTGACGCAGATGCTCCCCGACCCGACTCCGACCTTCACGGCGTCAGCCCCCGCCCTGATGAGGTCCGCCGCCCCTCTGGCGGTCGCCACGTTCCCCGCTACGACCTCCACGTCCCCGAGCTTCCTCTTGATCTCCTTCACAGTGTCGATGGCGTAGTCCGAGTGTCCGTGGGCTATGTCGACGACCAGGGCGTCGGCGTCGGCTTCGAGCAGCCGCCTCGACCTCTCCATGTGGTCCCCCTTCACCCCCACGGCTGCCGCTACTCTGAGGCGGCCCTTGGAGTCCTTGGTCGCCGAAGGGAACTGGCGCCTCTTCATTATGTCCTTGGAGGTGATGAGGCCGGCGAGGCTCCCCCGCCTGTCGATGACCGGGAGCTTCTCAATCTTGTTGGCGTGGAGTATCTTCTTCGCTTCGTCGAGGGTCACCCCCTTCGGGGCGGTGATGAGGTCCTTCCTGGGGGTCATGACCTCCTTGGCCTTCCTGTCGAGGTCGTCTTCCAGGGTGATGTCGCGCCTCGTGAGGAGCCCCAGCAGCCGCCTCGACCTGTCGACGATCACTATCCCTCCGATCTCCCTCTCCCGGATTATCTGCCAGGCTTCGCGGACGGTCCCGTCCGGACCGAGGGTTATCGGGTCCTCGATGAGCACCCCCTCGGACCTCTTCACCTTCAGGACCTCGGCCACCTCCTCGTCAATGGTCAGGAAGCGGTGGATCACCCCGATCCCGCCCAGGCGGGCCAGAGCTATCGCCATCGCGGACTCGGTGACCGTGTCCATGTTCGCGCCTACGACGGGTATCGTGAGCCGTATCCGGCGCGAGAACCTGGTCCGGGTGTCCGCGTCCTTCCTGGACTTCACGTCTGAGAGCTTCGGGACCAGCAGGACGTCGTCGAAAGTGAGGCCGACGCGGAGGTCGGAGACGGAACCCTTCACTTGACTTCGGCTTTCTCTCTGGGTTTATACAGGTTGTGGGGTTAGGCGCCGGGACAGGGATTTGAACCCTGAATTCCTGTTAAGGAAACAGGCTTTCCAGGCTTGCGCAATCGCGTTCCTGCGCCCTACCAGATTAGGCGATCCCGGCGTTCGCCAGCCCTGGGTGCGGGGCTTAAAACCTAAACCCGGCCGTGGCCCCGATGCCGCGACCGCTCTTCTCATGAGCACCCCGCTGGTCCCGAGCTTCGCGACTCTCCTGAACCCTTCCTCCTCGAACATCCCGGGGGTCCCGAACCATCGCCATCCTGGGACGGCCGCCATCTTTGGCGACGCGACCGGGCAGGCCTCGACGGTCCCGCCCCCCTGCCTCGCCACCGAAGCCAGAGCCCCCTTCAGGGCCTCCTTCGACACCCCCCGCCCGCGATGGCGCCGGTCCGTGAAGAAGCAGGTTGTCCTCCAGAGCCTGCCACTGACCTCCGGAGCCGCCCGTCTGTAGTTCCGTCCCGCGTCTATCCTGGGGGGCTCGTCGCTGGGCCCGTACTGGCACCAGCCGACCGGGGTCTCCCCTTCGTACACGAGGGTCGCGTGCGACCTCCCTTCCTTCACGAGCCTCACCCTGTCCCTCCTGTTGACCCTCTTCCACTCCGAAGCGGGAAGGCCCCTCCCCGCCGGCCCGGGGCGCCGGTAGTAGACGCACCAGCACCCTCCCTGCCTCAGGGCGAGCCTGGAAGTCCGGGGGGGTGCCTGACGAGAGTTCTCTGGTCAGAAAGGGCAAGTGATGCGGTCTGCCACGCCGGGCGCCTAGGACCTAATTCGGCGACGAGGGGTTCGCGGCTTCGGCTTTCCTCTTCGACTGGGTCTTCCACATCTTCGGGTAGGTCCCCGCCCTCATCACCACCCGCTCTGTGGTCGAGGCGAGCCCCCGCCGGAGCGACTGCACCTCGTCCGATGACAGGAGCGCCTTCCCTATGGCGACGAGCTCCCCCTTCGGGCTCATCAGCGCCAGCGTGTCCCCTTTCTTTACCCCCTCGGAGACCGAGAGGACCCCGGGGATGCCGAGCCTCGCCCCGTGACAGATGGCGTCGACCGCGGAGTCGCGCACCGTTATCCTTCCGAGGTCGCCGAGGCTGTCCTCTATGGGCCTGACCAGCGCCCTGAGCGGCGCCTCGTCCCCTCCCTTGAGCCTGTAGACGCCGTCGTTGAGCTGGTGGAGGGTGACCAGGCCCCCCTCTTCTGTGAGCGGCCCGACCTTGGTCCTCCGGAGCTCGACCATGGTCGCGCCCACCCCCAGGACTTCGCCGAGGTCGTAGACCAGCTTCCTGATGTAAGTCCCCGACTGGCAGAGGACCCTGAAGAGGAAGAGGTTCCCCTTGGACTCCGTCAGCTCCATTTCGTAGATGGTCCTGCTCCTGGTCTGCCTGCTGACCGAGGAGCGCTGGGGAGGACGCTGGAATATCTCACCGGTGAACTCCGCGACCACGGAGTCCAGCTTCTTCTGCGGGACCGACGAGTGGACCCTCATCACCCCGCGGTACTCCTTGGGGAAGAGCAGGAGGAGGCTCAGGGCCCTGGTCGACTGCCCCAGTCCGATGGGGAGGAGCCCCGAAACGGGCGGGTCGAGAGTCCCGCTGTGCCCCGCCTTCTCCACCCCGAGCAGCTTCTTGGTCCAGGCGACGACCTCGTGGCTCGTGGGCCCGCGCGGCTTGTCGAGCGGGATCAGCCCGTAGTCGAGCATCGCCGCCACCGGCCTTTCGGCCGGGACAGACCCGTACCTCGGGTCGGTCGGCTCTTCGTCGATGGCGACGGTCCTTGGGGGGTGCACTTCAGTCCCTTCGGTTCTTCACGTACCGGAGCACGATGTCGGCGACCCTGGGTTCGTCTACGTTGTCGGTCTCCACCACGAGGTCGAAGGGCTTCAGGTCCTTGCCGAACTCGATGCCGTAGATCTTCTTGTACAGCCTGTAGTTCTCCACGTCCCTCACGGAGAGGATCTTCCTGCACTTCGAAACTGGGAGGCCGTCCCGCTTCGCCATCCTGGCGGCCCTGCTGTCGACGCTCCCCGTGAGCCAGACCTTGATCCCGTCCCGCGTGAGCCACGGCACCGGGTAGCTGGTGATCACCACGTCCCCCTTCTTCGCCTTCTGGATCAGCCGGGCGTCCACCTCCCTGTCGAACCCTGGCGTCCTCTTCCTCTCCTCGAGGAACTTCATCCCTTCGGCAGCGTCCCACCAGTCGTCCCCGCCGGGCTTGTACCCCTCCTCGACAGCCATCTCCTTGAGGACGTCCCCTCCCCCCACCAGCGGCTTCCCGAGCTCCTCGGCCACCCTGCGGGAGACGGTGGTCTTTCCGACCGCTGGCAACCCGGATACGACTATGGCTCTCAATCCCTGTGGCGCCTATGGTTGGGTGTGAAGGAGCCTCGTGAGCATGGTGGAGAAGGTGAAGGAGCTGAGGAAGTACCACCAGAAGAGGCTCACCTCGAAGATCGACGGGTTCTGCGTCGGGGCTGCGAGAATCGGTATCGGGATCGGAGTGTACGCCACTATCACGCTGTAGCCGCCCAGGAAGGTCGCCATGAGGTAGTAGACCAGCAGGAGCGGGATGAAGGTGATGGCGGTCACCTTCAGCCTGGCGGTCGAGACCTTCGCCTGCTCCTGGCGCATGGAGAGCTCCCGCTTCTTGAGCTTCTCCAGCTTCACCTTGTCGTTGGCCAGGGTGGCCTCGCGCTTCTCCTTGTTGAAGGCGTTGAGCTCGGCCCTCATCCTCCTCTCCTTGTTCAGGTCGACGACCTTGCGTGTGACCACCTGGGTGACGAGCCCGAGCGCCACCGACGTCAGGGTGACGAGGATGGTCGACTCCGGCGGCTTGAACTGCGGAACCGTGAAGGTGGCTGCAGCCACCGCGGCGGACGTGCCGAAGGTCACCGTCACGTTGTGCGGCCCGGTCGTGGCCCCGCTCGGCACCCAGAAGTCGCACCCCGCAAGGGCCCCGTCGCTGCTGGTCACGCACCCCGCGGCACCTGCGCTGTCGGTCAGGTTGACGGCTTTGGAATCAAAGGTCACGCTGACGTTCTCTCCCCCCGGGAGTTTCTGTCCGGCGACCGTGACCATGGTGCCGGCGATGTCGGTCGGCGGCGTCAGCGACACGCTGACCGTGGAGCCTGCCGTGGCCGTGGTGGTCACGGTCCCCGTCGGTTTCGGAGGGGTGAACGCGGGGAGGACGACGTAGTACGCCACGAGGACCGCCAGCAGGACGACGAGGATGTAGCTGAAGGTGCGCGACCCCGACGAAGAGGGAGCGGCCTTGTTCTTCTTCGCCATCATGCCGACGCCCTCTCCAGCATCCTCACCACCTGCAGGATGGCATCCGCCTGCCTGCCGTCGGCGTTGGTCACCATCATCATCGGCGCGCCGGTGATCGTCGAGGAGACCGTGAGGAACCCCCGGGCCAGCTGGAGCTCCTCTGCAAGGCCCTCCAGAGTCACTGCGTCCCTGTACCTGGTGGCGTCAGACGACCTCCTCCCGGCTATATCCTGCGGGGACGCCTCCACAAGGACCAGGTGGGTGGGCTTCATGGCCCGCACCACTTCGAAGGGGAGGCCGGGCCAGAACCCCTCCTCCGTCCTGATGAAGAGGTGGGTGTCGACGACGATCACCTTCCCCTGCATCCTGGAGATCTTCGTGGCAGCCAGCTTCTGGAGGCGCCTCTGCTTCTCGACCTTCATCCTCCTTATCTCGTCCCTGTTCTTCACCCAGCCAAGAGACCTCCCCGCCTCGAACATCAGGGTCCCGAAGTTCACGAGCTTCGCCCCGCCGTGCCCCGACACCACCCCCTCGACCACCGTGGTCTTCCCGACCCCGGGGATCCCGAGCACCACTACGCGCAGAGGCACCGGCTAGCCAGCTCCTATCAGCCCTGCCAAGGCGGGGGATACCTCCTCCACCTGCTCCTTGAGCAGCATCTGATAGTACTGGAGGATGATGTCGACCATCAGCAGTATGCCTATGCCTGTCCCGAACACCCCGAAGAGGTCGGAGACCCCTGCGATCAGTCCGATCAGTATCCCTCCGATTATGGTCAGGGTCGGGATGTACCTGTTGAGCATCTGCTCGATGGAGAGGCCGGTCCGCCTGAACCCGGGGACCTGGACGTCGGCGTCCATGAGGTTCTTCGCCACCGCCCTCGGGTTGAGCCCTCCGATCTCGACCCAGAGCCGGGCGAAGAGCACCGCCATGCCGACGAGGTAGAGCAGGTAGATCACGGAGTGTATCGGGTCGCCTATCGTCTGGCTTACCCCCTGGGGGGGAGTCATGTAGTAGACGATCCCTCCGGTCGGGTAGGACCCGGCGGTGGAGTTCCGCGGGAATACGGCGATGGCGCTGAGCCACCACGGGGCTGACCCGGTCCCGGTGTAGTTGTAGAGGAGCCTCGAGAAGAAGGTGATGTTGGCCCCCAGGGCGGAGACAAGTATGACCGGGATGTTGGAGACGTAGAGGAGCTTGATCGGATAGACCCCCTGGAACCCCCTGTACTTTATCGAAGTGATGGGGAGCTCGACCCTGATGCCTTCGATGTAGATCAGCACCAGGATCATCACGATGGTGAGCGCGAAGGTGAGCAGGCTCGGATACTTGAACTCCCGGACCACTATGCTCGGGAGGGTGTTGCTGAAGAAGGCGCTGATGGTGGCCGGGATGAACCCGAAGTAGGCGGAGGTGGTGGAGGTGAGGGCGAAGGTGATCGGGGAGAACGTGTACCACATGACGGTCTGGGCGACCCCGGCGAGGATGAACAGGCTGACCCCGCTCCCTATCCCCCACCCCTTCTGGATCAGCTCGTCGAGCAGCAGGACGAGGACGCTGGCCACGAAGAGCTGGACGAAGACGACCAGCGACTGGGTCTGGCCGAGGACCCCGAGGGCTCCCCCGTAGATGTAGGCGAGAGACTCCCCTACGATCACTATGAACGTGAGGAGCTTGGTCGCCGAGCCGAAGATGGCCCTGTCCGCCGAGTCCCCCATGTCAAGCTTGATGATGTCGCTGCCGACCAGGAGCTGGAGGATGAGCCCGGCCGTCACTATCGGCCCGATGCCGAGCTCCATGAGGGTCCCCTGGGTAGACGCGAAGACCACCCTCAGAAACGAGAGCTGGTTGTTGGCCTGGGTCCCGCTGAACCCATAGAGGGGGGTCACGGCCATCACGAGGTAGGCCACGAGCGCGATGGCGGTCCAGACGAAGCGCTCGTTGAGGGTCGGCTTCTTCTCCGGTTTCGGGATTTCCGGGAGCACCGTGCCTACGCTTTTTATGAAGTCGCGCATCGAAGCCAATGGCTGGGGCTTACTCCTGGACCAGTATCTTTCCGCCTGCGGCCTCTATTTTAGCCTGAGCTTTCTTCGTGAAGGAATCCACCTTCACCTGGTAGGCCCCTGACACCTCGCCGGCCCCGAGGAGCTTGCCCACCCCGAGCAGGGAGAGGTCCAGGGACTTCTGTCCCCTTGCCATCCCGTCCAGCTGGCCGACGTTCATCCAACGCGAAGGTCTGACGTGCCCGGGAGGCCTGAACGGGTCCCGCCCGAAGTGGTCCGGGTCGTTGAGTATCAGCCAGCTCCACTTGTGCTTGTGGAGCCCTGCGTTCCCGTGCCCCCCCTGCTTCCCCGAGTGGCGGTGCTGGCCTATCTGGCCGTAGCCGTGGGTCCTCATCCCCCTGTACCTCCTTCCCTTGCGGGCCCTGGTCGGCATCTCAGAGCATCCTCCTGACGATCCCCTCGAGCTTCGGGTTGTTGCCGAGGGTCCCGCGTTCCGTCGTCTGCCTCCGCAGGGAGAGCTTGAAACCCCCCTTCGGGGGGGCGAGCCTGAAGAAGGGGAGCACCCCCTTGACCGCCGAGAGGCGGACCTGGTCCTTCATCATCTGCGCCGCGAGGTCTTCGTGGCTCTTGAATCCCAGCCCCTTGAGCTCCGCCTGGCCCAAGGCCTTCGTCGTGCTGACCCTCCCCCGCTTCTTGAGGAGGTCCCCCAGTAGCCCCTGGTCGACGGGGGCCCAGGCGACGTAGTCCTTGCAGAGCTTGAGCGCCCCGACCGTGGCCGGGTCGTCGGTGACGACGGACGCGGAGAACTTCTTCGCCACCCAGAGCTCGGTGAGCGCCTGCCGGACCGGCGCCGAGCTGTTGATCGAGCCGTGGAGATTCACAACCAAGAGGAGACCCATCTTCATTCACCTATACGTTGAGCCCGTGCGACATCCTGAACGCGTCGTAGACTGCGTTCGCCAGCGAGGACATGGTGCTGGTCGAGCCGAAGGTCCTCACCCAGGCGTCCTTGACCCCCGCGAGCTGGAGGAGGTTCTTCAGGGCGGGGCCGGCCACGAGCCCGAGGGCGCGCGGCGCGGGGATGATCTCGACGGTCACGCTCCCCGCCTTCCCCCTGATCTTGTAGGGGACCGAGTGCGGCCTCCCGTCCCTGCACTCCCAGGAGCCGCAGCCGAGCTTGACAGGTATGATGTTGAGGAGCGCGGCGTTGGTCGCCTTCTCTATGGCTTCTCTGGTCTGCATCGCCTTCCCTTTGCCGACCCCGAACCACCCTGCCCCGTTCCCCACTGCGACCACCGCCATGAACCTCGTAAGCTCGCCTGCGTCTGTCTGCTTCTGCACCACGCTCACTCCCACTATCTCGTTCCTCAGGTCTGGAAGGAGCTTCTTCACGATTTCAGCCTCGCGGACCCGCTGGCCGCTCCTGAATATCTCTTCAAGAGACGTTATCTTCCCTTCGTTGACCATCGATCCGAGCTTGGTCCTCGGCACCCAGACCTGCTCCTCTTCCTGGCGGTCCCTTCGCGGCCCGAACGACATCACTTGCTCCCTCCTGCGATGACCGCCTTCAGCTTCTCGAACTCCGCCGGGTACCCCTCGGGCTTGAACCCTGCCTTCAGGAGGGCCGAGAAGCTCTTCGCATAGGCGTCCTTGTCTTCGGAGGCGAGCCTCGCCGCATACTCGGAAATCGACTTGCCGGTCACCCTCTCTTCGCTCGGGAGAGCCTCCTCCCCCACCGGGACCGTGACTCCGGCGTCGATGACCCCCTTCAGGAGGGCCGCGACCCTGGAGCCCGCGATGAACGGGATGACCCCGTTGTAGGCGACCGCTTCCTTCACCCCTGCGCTGACCGCCTTCTTCCCCGCGAGAAGGCCCAGGAGGTAGCACGCCGGGGTGGACTTCGGGGAGCCGCGCCAGCCGAGCTTCGTGAGCTCCTTCGAATGCGCCGAAGACAGCACCACGTCCCCCTTCACCGTGGGCTTCACGAACTGGGATGACACGTTCTTGTTGGAGATCCTCACGACGAGCAGCGGCTTCTGGGAGGTGATGGCCCTCTTCCTGGCCCTGTAGTCGGTGACCCCTTCGCGCCTCCTCCTCAGCAGAGGGACATGGACAGGCATCACTTCTTGGCCTCCTTCATGAGGTCGAGGAGGTGTTTCACCCCCCTGACCTGTCCCCCCTTGACCTGCTTGTAGAGCCTCTTGTAGGCTTCGGACGATATGTCCTTCCTGTCCTTGGCGACCTTGAGCCTCCACCGGAGCGCGCGGACCTTCGATATCCACACGCTCTTCCTTGGATTGCGGGCGGTGGCGGTCCCTTCGGTCGACCCCGTGCCCCTCCCCCTCTTCAGCTTCCTGGACTTCGTCCTAAAGCGCCCCCTCGAGACCCCCTTCTCCGGAGCGACCCTGATCGCGCCGAAGCCGACGAGCCCGCGGATGGTGCTCCGGGTGATGGCGTCCTGTATTAGGTCGGAGTACTCGTCGTTGAAGATGATCCGGTCTTGCCCCACCCCGAGGACGGAGGCGGCCAGCCTGCGCTTACTCTTTAGATTCAACTATCCTCAACCCCGTCGGATTAACGACCCTGATGCCCAGCTCCGTCGCCCTCGCAAGGATGGCGTCTCTCTTCCTCGCCCCGACCGTCCCTCCGATCCTGGCGACGTCGCGCCCCGGGACCAGCCCGTCCAGGTCGGCCGGCCTGTGCACCAGGACATCGTAGTGGCCGCTCGGGTGAAGCCCGCGCGCTCCCGCCGGTCCCCGGTATCCGACCCTTACCAGCGGAGGCCACCCCTTGTCTTGGCGCCTCATCTTGCTGTCCACCCCCTTGGGCTTCCTCCATTCCGGGTGGATCCTGACGTAGCGCCAGCTCTCCTGTCTTACGAAGGCGGGCCTGCTCTCCGAAGCCTCCTTCCGCTTGGCCACGAGCTCCTTGAGCCTGCTCTCCTCAGACTGCTTCGCCTTCGGCATGGTTTTACGACCCCTCCTCCTTATGGTATATGTACAGGCCGTCCAGGAAGACCCTCTGGTCCTTCCGCCTGATCTTGGTGGCCAGCTCGATGTTGGCGGCGGTCTGGCCCACGTCCTCGACTGACACCCCTTTCACGATCACGTCGTCACCTTCCACGGTCACCTTCGTGTCCCCGACGATGGCGGCGATCCGGGGCGACCTCTCTCCTACGAAGTTCTCAACCAGAATCTGCTTCCCCTTGGTCTTGACGGTGATGGGGAAGTGGGCATAGACCACCTTCACCTTGTAGGTGTACCCCTTCGTCACCCCGGTCACCATGTTGTTGACAATGCTGGAGACGGTGTTGATGATGACGTTGTCCTTCTTCTTGGTCGAGAAGGGGGTGAAGACCACCCTGTTCCCCTCGACCGCGATGTTGACGTTGATCTTGTCGAAGTTCTTCTTCGCTTCCCCCAGCTTTCCCCTGACGGAAAGCATCCTCCCCTTCAGGGACGCGTTGACCCCCTCGGGCATGGCCACGGCCGCCTGCTGGAGCGCCTCAGAAGACAAACCCGATTAGCCTCCCCCCGATCTTCCTCTCCTGGGCCTCGACGTGAGACATGACTCCCTCCGGCGTGGACACTATCAGGGTCCCGACGCCGACCGCAGGGAGGTACCTGTGCTCCCAGTCGACCAGCTTGAGGGACCTGACCGGGAACCTGGGCGAGATCACCCCGCACTTGTTGATCCGGCCGAGCAGCTGGACCCTCAGCTTCCCTCCCACGCCGTCGTCGATGAACTCGAACTCCCCGATGTACTTCCTCTTCTGGAGGACCTTCAGGACCTCGCTCGCCAGGTTGGAGGCCGGGATCACGACGCACTCTTTCTTGTTCCTCATCTCGGCGTTCTGGAGGCTCGCGAAGAGGTTTGCGAGGATGTTTGTGGCTGGCATCTTCCTATCTCCTAGTCGTACTTCCTGAAGCCGAGCTTCTCCGCGACCTCCCTGAAGCACTGCCTGCAGAGGACGAGGTCGTAGGACCTGATCACCGCGCCGTACTGCCCGCACCTCCGGCAGTAGTGGGTGGACTTGCCGTACTTCCTCTCCTTTGGATGCCGCTCTTTCATTGGATCGTCACTCCGAAGTTGTCCCTGAAGTACTGCATCGCCTCGTCACGCGACACCCGGTGGGCGCTCCCCACGCGGGAGGTCCTGCGGTTCCTTCTCCCGACCGCGAACCCGGGCCTCTCCAGGAGGACCGAGACGTTCATCCCAAGGATTCCGATGGCCGGGTCGTACCTGATGCCGGGGATCTCGATGTGCTCGCGTATCCCAAACGAGACCGAGCCCCTGGGGTCGAAGGAGGACCCCTGGAGCTTCTTCTCCCTCGCGGCCAGGAGCTTCTCGATGAGGTGGCCGGTCTCTTCCCCTCTCACGGTGACCATCACCCCTATGGGCTCCCCCTTGTGGGTACCGAAGTCCCTGACCGAGCGCTTGGAGCGCGTCTGGGCGGGGGTCTGGCCGGTCACCTGCTCGAGCACCTTCTTCCCCCTTTCGATGGCTTCCCCGGACTTGCCGAGCCCTATGTTGACTACCACTTTTCCCACCCTGATCTTCTTCATCGGGTTCTGCTGTACGGTCGCCTGGCTCATGGCTTCGCAGCTCCTACCGTGATCATGGGTGAGTCGGTCCCCACCGGAAAGACCAGCCTCGACGGGATCTCGGCCTCGCCCCCGGGGAGGGACAGCCTGACCATCTTCTCGCGGGAGATGGTCCCCTTCTTCACGTCCGCTATCTTCCCCGTCTGCCCGGCCCGGTCGCCTGCAAGAATCAGACCCAGCGAGCCCTTCGCGAGCCTCGTCTGCCCGAGGACCTTCTGCGAGGGGACCTCGATGAGCACGGCGTCCCCCGGAGAGAGGTCGAGCTTGTCGTCGACCAGCGACCGCCCGTCGTGCAGGCCGTACTGGATGTGCCCCCCCCTGATCTTGGTCTTCGAGTGGACGCTGCACAGCTTGGTCCTGGCCTCGTCCGGAGACACCTTCGCCAGGGCGAGCCCCTTGGATGATGGCACCAGCCTGAAGTCGGCCCCTTCGAGCGGCACGCTCACGACGTTGAACAGGCCCACCGGATACCTGGAGGTCCGCCTCTCTCTCCCGTCGACCTTCACCTTTCCGGTCTTCACCATGAACTTCAGCTCCTTCGACAGGTTCGCCATGGACGCCAGGTCCCTGACGACGACCCCGAGCGGGTAGGAGCTGGCGATGGAGTGGGGACCGGGGAGCGGCTTGAAGACGAAGCGGCTAGCCTTCCTCGGGATGTCCCAGCTGCGCGGTGCTGCCAACCTCTTCATCCTGTTCTTCCCGCCCTTCTTGCCCATCTACTGCGACCCCTCCAGCTTCCTCTTCCTCTCCTTGTCGACGAGGACCAGCGAAGTGACGACGAGGTTCGAAGAGCTGATCGGGACCGGCGAGGTCCCTCCCTTCAGCTTCTCCCTGGTGACCCCTTCCACGTTCACGACCCCTTCTTTCGAGTCGACCTTCGTGATCTTGCCTTCGACCCCCTTGAACTCCCCCCGGACGATCTTGACCGTGTCCCCGACCCTCGGCCTCACGGCGCGCCTTCCGTGCCTTTCCTTCAGGTCCGGTGAGAGATGGGCTCCGAATCTCATGTCTTCTCGCCTATACAATGATGGACGCCAGGTTGGCGATCCTCGGCCACTTTTCTGCGGCCTCGCTGGCTACCGGCCCCTTGATGTCGGTCCCCTTCAGGTCCCCTTCCGGGGTGATGATGACGGCCGCGTTGTCCTCGAAGACGACCCTCTGCCCGCTGACCCTCCGGACCGGGTACTTCTGCCTGACGATCACGGCGCCGAAGACAGACTTCTTGAGTTCGGGCGGCCCCTTCTTGACCACGCAGACGATCGAGTCCCCCACGGACGCTGCGGGGATCCTGCTGTGCCTCCCCTTGGCCTTCGTCACCTGGACCACCCTGAGGGTCTTGGCCCCGGTGTTGTCGGCGCAGGTGATGACCGCGTAGAGGGGGATGGCCCTGGTGATGTAGTTCTTGAACTCCTCGACCCCCTTCGCAGAGACCGCTCGGGACTTCGTCGACATCAGCTTCCCCTCCTCGACTCGACGACCACGAAGGAGATCGTCTTGGACAGGGGCCTACACTCGCCGAGGGTCACCGAGTCCCCGTCCTGGACCTCGATGCACGGCGGAACGTGGGCGCTGACCCTGCTTCGCCTTCTTTCGCCTCTGTTGAACTTCGGAATCATGTGAAGATACTCCATCTCGACCACCGCGAAGCTCTTGCCGGCCGTGGATACCGCCTTCCCGTTCAGCAGCCTCCCCCTGACCTTGATGCTCCCGTGGAACGGGCATTTATCGTCCTGGCACTTCTTCTTGGGGGCGACCACCTCGAGCCCCGCGGCCGTCAATTGGACCCCCTCCCCAGCCTGTCTTCGAGCCTTCCGTAGATGTCCGACCCGGTCAGCACCTTGCCAGACCCTCGCAGGAGGAACGCGGCCCCCGACTTCTCCACCCTGATGGAGCGCCCTGCCGACTCGATGACCAGCGTCTTCGCGGTGTCCAGGAGGACGAGGCCGGTCCGCCCCACCTTGGTGCGGTCGCTGGAAGAGAGCACGGTCACCAGCTCGCCGACGACGTTCATTCCGCGACCCCCTTTTCGTGCATGACGGTGATCACCCTCGCGATGTCCTTCCTCAGCCTCGAGATGTTCCCTATGTCCTTCTTGACCACCCCGCGCTGTGCGCCCCCTGAAAGCTTGGAGAGCTCCGACCTCAGGTCGAAGAGCATCTGCCTAAGCTTGTCAGCGTCCTGCTTCCTGAGTTCCCTCGGTTTGAGCTGTGGCATCTTCTCTCTTTTCCTCTTTCACGTCTTCCTTCAGCTGGAATTCCGGCGGAAGGGCGTCCTTGAGCGCTATCTTCACCTTGATACCGTAGAGGCCGAGCTTCATGAGGACGTCCGTGGTGGCCCCGCTCACTGCCTTCTCGGCCGTGTCCCCGCTCTTGGGGACTATGCCGGCCCTGTACTTCTCGCCGTGTGACCTGTCGCTCCTGAGCTTGCCGGCCACGGAGATCTCCACGCCGGCGGCTCCCGCGTTCATTATGTTGTTGACGGACCACTGGGCCGCCCTCCTGAAGGCCGTCCCCCGCGAGACTATCTGCGCGATCCTTCCGGCCATGATCCTGGCGTTGAGCTCCGGGTTCTCGACCTCTGTGACCGCGATCTGAGGATTGGGAAAGGCGAACTTCGCGGCCACCTTGTCGGTGAGGTCCTTGATCCCCGTCCCCCGCCTTCCGATGGCCAGGCCGGGCCTGGCGACGTACACCTTGAGCGTGGTCCCGACCGGGGACTTCTGCACCTCCAGGCCGCCGTAGCCCGCGTCGCGGAGCTCCTTTTCGAAGAATTCGTCGAGGTCCGAATAGGACCTGCTGGTCGTGAGTATGGACTTGACGGTGGTCCGCTGTTGCTGGGAGGACATGGCTATAGTTCCTTACCCACGACTTCGATGTGGACCATCTGATGGAAATTCGGAGAACTCCTCCCGAACGCCCTGGGGACGTAGTCCTTCTGGGTCCTCCCTGCGTACCCAGCGGCGTGTATGATCTTTATCCTGTCGGGGTCCAGCCCCTTGAATTCCGAGTTCCCTTCCAGGTTGTGAAGGACGTCGAGGTACGCCTTGGCCGTCTTGACCGGGTAGGAGCCGGTCGGGAACCCCTGCAGCTCGCTGCGGTGCCCCACCTTCAGCTTGTGCCTCCTGAAGGCGATGGGCATCTTCTTCGTTTCAACCTGCTCCAGAAGATCTATGGCCTTCGAAAGCGTCATTCCCCTTATGGTGACTGCTATCTCTCGGGCAGCCTTCGGGGAGACGTTGACCTCTCTCCCGCTGGCCCGGACGTGAACCGCAGGGTCGAAACCCTCGAAACTGTAACCGTAATGAGGCACTTTATCCCTCTCGTAGACCCGGCCGAATGTTAATGCGGTTATAAACGTGTCCTTCATGAAACGTGCCAAATTTCCGCCGAAAACGATTGTTTGCGCCGCGCCAGACCAGTTTTCAGGGCAGACCCCAGATTAGGGAAAGGACTAAGAAAACAAATACCAGGACCCCTGCTGCTTATCAATGGTCGAGACTTCCAGGCACGACCTCATCATCATCGGGTCGGGCCTCGCGGGGCTGAGGGCGGCCATCGAGGCAGCAAGAGTGAGCAACGGGAAGCTGGACATCGCCATCGTCACCAAGGTTCAGGCGATGAGGTCCCACTCGGTCAGCGCCGAAGGAGGGACGGCAGCGGTGCTCTACCCGGAGCTGGGAGACTCCCTCGAGTCGCACGCCTTCGACACCATCAAGGGGTCGGACTATCTTGCGGACCAGGACGCCGTCGAGAGGTTCGTGGGCCTGATGCCGAACGAGATCTACCAGCTGGAGCACTGGGGGCTCCCCTGGAGCAGGAGGGAAGACGGCAGGATCGCCCAGAGGAACTTCGGAGGGTACAGCTACCCGAGGGCCACCTTCGCCGAGGACAAGGTCGGCTTCTTCGAGATGCAGACCCTCTACGACACCACCCTGAAGTACGATAACATCCACTACTATCAGGAGTGGTTCGCGACCTCGGTGCTTTCGGAGGGCGGGGAGTTCAAAGGGGTCACTGCCATAGAGAGGAAGACCGGCAACTTCTCCCAGATGCTCGGGAAGGCGGGCATCATGGCCACAGGAGGCTCGGGGAGGCTGTACAGCTTCGCCACCTACGCCTACAGCTCCACCCCCGACGGCATGGCGATGGCGTACAGGGCCGGGGTCCCTCTGAAGGACATGGAGTTCATCCAGTTCCACCCGTCCGGGCTCATCCCCTCGGGGATCCTGATCACAGAAGCGGTGAGGGGGGAAGGAGGGGTGCTGCTCAACAAGGACGGCGAACGGTTCATGAAGAAGTACGCCCCCAACAAGCTCGACCTGGCGTCGAGGGACGTCGTGTCCAGAGGGATGATGACCGAGATCGAGGAGGGGAGGGGGTTCAAGGACGAAGCCTCGGGGCTGGACTATCTGCACCTCGACCTTTCTCCCATAGGGGCGCAGGGGATCAAGGAGAGGCTCTCTCAGATCAGAGAGATCGCGATAAAGTTCAGGGGGATAGACCCGGTCGAGAGCCCTCTCCCGGTCAGGCCGGTGTGCCACTACGTCATGGGGGGGATCGACGTCGACATCGACGGGGCGACGAAGATGAAAGGGCTCTGGTCCGCCGGGGAGGCGGCCTGCGTCAGCATCAACGGCGCCAACAGGCTCGGAGCCAACTCGACCGCCGAGTGCCTCGTGTGGGGGAGGATAACGGGGGAAGAGGCGGCGAAGTACGCGGCAGGGAGACCGATGCCTGAGACCCCCGGCGACAAGGCGGCCCTCGAAGAGAAGAGGATCTTCGACGGCATATTCCACGGCAAGGGAGGGACGAACCCCTACGAAGTGAGGGACGCCCTGCAGAAGGCGATGGCGAAGGACGCGTTCGTTTACAGGACGGGGCAGGGGCTGTCGGAGGCCCTCAGGACGATAAGGGAGCTGAAGAAGAAGGACTTCATGCACTGCGAAGACAAGAGCCGGGTGTACAACACCAACCTGAGCGACGTCCTGGAGGTCGAGAGCATGCTGGACGTGGCCGAGGTCGTTGTGGCCGGCGCCCTCGCGAGGACCGAGTCCAGGGGGTCCCATTTCAGGAGGGACTTCCCGGAGAGAAACGACAAGAGCTGGCTCAAGCACACACTGGCATACCCGGGGCCGGACGGGCCGAGGCTCGACTACTCGTCGGTCAAGATTACAAGGTACCAGCCTGCGGAGAGGCACTACTAGGGGGATGGCCGTGTCCAGCGCACCGAAGGGGGCCGAAAGGGCGAAGAACCGGAGGGGGATCCGCGGGTGGCTCAACCCGTACCACTTCAACCTGGAGCGGTGGGCCTACATGTTCCAGAGGGTCACCGGGGTGGCGATACTCCTCTACCTGCTCGGGCACCTCGGGGACACCAGCTTCTTCGTGGGCGGCCCCATAGGCACCGCGCCGAGCCCATCGGGCTGGGAGTTCATAGGCAGCATCTTCGAGAACTCGTTCGGGCACCTCATACTCGTCCTCCTCGTCCTGGTCCTCTTCTTCCACGGGATCAACGGGATCCGGCTGATCCTGGCGGAGTTCGGGCTGATACTCAAGAAGCCGGGGCGGATCGAGTACCCCTACGAGGCCAGGGGGCTCGGCCTCGGCCAGAAGTACATATTCTGGCTGGGTCTGGCGGTCGCCATCATCGGGGCCGTCTGGGCCTTCCTGATCATATTCGAGGGGTGGCTATGAGAGAGTCGAGGCTGATGCTCGTGCAGTACGTCACCGCGGTCCTGGCCGTCTTCCTCGTCTCCATACACCTGCTCATGCAGGGAGTGTTCAGCACCTATGACACAGCGATATCCTTCAACAACGTCCTTTCGGTCTACCAGAACGGCCTCTACGCCACCTTCCTCGAGGCGTTGCTGCTCGTGACCCTGGTCCATGGCTTCGACGGCGTCAGGGTCATGCTGCACGAATGGAGGCAGACGGCCCCCTGGAGCAGGTGGGTGGACATCGGCACCATCCTCGCGATAGTCATCTCGGTCGGCTATGGGACGAAGACGGTGATCTCTGCGGTGTTCGGAGTGCCGGCATGACCGACGTCAGGCTGCAGGTGCAGCGGTTCAACCCGCTGACGGACGAGAAGCCCACGATGGTGGAGTACTCGGTCCCGAAGAGGGCGGGGATGACGGTCCTGGACGCCCTCCTGTACGCCCGCGACTACCTCGACCACTCGATCGCGGTCCGCTTCTCCTGCAGGCAGGCGTCGTGCGGCTCCTGCGGGATGAAGATCAACGGGAGGCCGCGCCTGGCGTGCTACACCCAGGTGGACGAGCTGGGAGCCGAGAAGGTCGTCGCCCAGCCCATGGACAACTTCGAGATAATCAAGGACCTCGTGACCGACCTCGGGTCGTTCTTCGCGAAGCACAAGGGGGTAATGCCGTACCTCATGCGCTCTGACCTGCAGGAGGTGGACCACCCGTCGGGGGAGTACATGATGAAGCCCGACGAGCTCGAGAAGGTCCTGCAGTTCACCTACTGCATAAAGTGCGGGCTCTGCACTTCTTCCTGTCCGACCATCGCCACCGACTCCCTCTTCCCCGGGCCCCAGGCCCTCGCCCAGGCCTACAGGTACCTGAAGGACGACCGGGACGAGGGAGGAAAGAAGAGGCTCGAGGCCCTGGACACCGCCCACGGGGTCTGGAGGTGCCACTACGCCGGCTCCTGCTCGGCGGTCTGCCCGAAGGGGGTGGACCCGGCCCTGGGGATACAGCTGCTGAAGCGCCACGTCCTGGGCGGGAAGGCGCCAAGGGCCGAGGGGGCAGCCGTCTGGAAGCAGGAAGCCGCACCCGCTCAGAAGCAGTGACCGTTCGGATAGGGTTATAACTCGAACAGCCGCGCAAAGGGAGGCAAGATGGCGGTGAAGGTCATGAACCCGATTAGCTGGCTGGCGAGCCGCATACCTCTGGACAGAGGAAGCCCGGAGGCGGCTGCCCTCTCGGTCCTGAAGCTGGCTTTCTGGGCCGCGCTCCTTGCACCAGTGGTGATCCTCCCCGCCTACTTCCTGCTGGTCGCCTACGGGCTCGCGCCCCCCATACACCTCCCCTCGGGCTAGGGGGAGTCCGGGTCCTCATAGTGCGCCCCCAGGTAGCCGTAGACGCCCGTCTTCAGTACCTTCATCCCGAGGAGGGCGCACTTCACCCTCGACGGCCCGAGGTCCGCGGTGCCGAGCATCTTGAAGATGTCTTCTTTTGAGACCTGCTTCACCCAGTCGAGGGGCTTCCCCTTGGCGAGCTCGGTGAGCATCGAGGCAGAGGCCTGGCTTATGGCGCACCCTCTCCCCGAGAACTTGATCTCCTCGATCTTCTGCCCGTCCCCCACCCTGATCTGCATCTCGATCTCGTCCCCGCAGAGCGGGTTGGTGTCGCGGGCGTCGATGTCGAACTTCTCCATTTTCCCGTAGTTCCGAGGGCTCCGGTAGTAGTCGAGGATGAGCTCGCGGTAGATGTCGGCCGAGCTCATAGCTTGAAGATCGACCCCGCCTTCTCGAGCCCCGCCTTCAGGGCGTCGACGTCGTCGTAGGAGTTGTAGACGTGGAAGCTCGCCCTGCTGGTCGCGGCGACGTCGAGCCACCGCATGAGGGGCTGGGCGCAGTGATGCCCGGACCTGATGGCGACCCCCTCCTCGTCGAGTATCGTCGCCAGGTCGTGGGGGTGGACGTCCCCGAGGTTGAACGAGATGACCCCGCCCCGCTTCGCCGGTTCGGCCGGGCCGTAGAGGCTGAACCCCTTGACCTTCGCCAGGGACTCGAGGGCATACTTGGTGAGCCGGACCTCGTGCTCGCGGACCTTATCCATGCCGATGGCCGTCAGGTAGTCCACGGCCGCGCCGAGCCCGATGGCGTCGGCGATGTTGACGGTCCCTGCTTCGAACTTGTAGGGGACGTCGTTCCAGGTCGCGTGGTCCAGGAAGACCTCCCTGATCATCTCCCCCCCTGCCTGGAACGGGTCCATCTCCTCGAGCAGCTCCTTCCTTCCCACCAGGGCCCCGATCCCGGTCGGGCCAAGCATCTTGTGGCCGGAGTAGGCGTAGAAGTCACACCCGATGGCGCTGACGTCGACCGGCATATGCGGCACGGACTGGGCCCCGTCCACGACCGTGGTCGCCCCCGCGGCCCTGGCCTTCGCGCAGATGGTGCGGACGTCGTTTATGGTCCCGAGGACGTTCGAACAGTGGGTCACGGCCACCAGCCTCGGGGACTCTCCGAGGAGGGCTTCTAGCTGGCCCATGTCGAGGGTCCCGTCCCTGTTGAGCCCGACGAACTTCAGACTGGCCCCCTTGCTCTTCGCGAGCAGCTGCCAGGGGACGATGTTGCTGTGGTGCTCCATCAGAGTGGTCACCAGCAGGTCTCCCTTCTTCACGTTCTTCTCCCCCCAGGCGAAGCGGACCAGGTTGGTGGCTTCGGTCGTCCCCCTGACGAAGACCAGCTCCTTCGAGCGCGCACCGACGAACTTCGCCGCCTTCTCCCTGGAGGCCTCGTAGGCAGCCGTGGCCTCTTCCCCGAGGGTGTGGACTGACCTGTGAACGTTGGAGTTGTACCTGGCGTAGTAGTCGACGAGGGCGTCTATCACCGACTGCGGCTTCTGGGCCGTAGCCGCGTTGTCAAGGTAGACCAGCCTCTTGCCGTGGACCGTCCTCCTCAGGATGGGGAAGTCGGCCCGGAGCTTCTCCACGTCGATCGCTTCCGTCTTCAGCAACTTTGACTTCAGAGTCGATCTTCCCCTCTTAAAAGAAATCCCTAAACTTCGACAAGGATCATGTCCCCTTCCGTCCTGACGTTGAAGCGCTCCAGAGGGACGGTCGCCGGCGGGTTGATGACCCGCCCGGTCTTGAGTTCGAACTGCGAAAGGTGGAGCGGGCAGACGATCCTGTCCTCGATCACGAAGCCCAGCCCCAGGTCAGTCTCCTGATGGGTGCAGACGCCGCTCACGGCCGACACCTCCCCTCCGATCTTCGACAGCAGTATGTGCTTGCCATTCAGGTCGGCCGTGGAGACCGACCCTTCGGCCAGATCGGAGGCTTTCATGGCGGGAAGGAACTCTCCCAACGGCATCTACCGATACTTGTAGTGCCGCTCGAAGATGTCCTCTGTCTCCTTGACCTCGGGGGTGAGCTCGCCGGTCTCCGCCAGCAGGGTCTCCCGGTCGACGAGCCGCCGCTTCTCGCCGTGCCACTTGCCCTCGATCATGAACCTGGCCCCCTCCCTCGTCTGTTCGATGGGGACCCTCGAAAGGACCGGCTCGAAGAACCCCAGGACCACCGTCTTCTTCGCCTCGTCCGGGGCCAGCCCCCTGGCCTCCAGGTAGAAGAGCTGCTCCTCGTCTATCTGGGCGACGGACGCGGAGTGGGTGGCCCTCACCTCGTTGTTGTCTATCTCGAGGCTCGGTACGCCGTCGGACCTCGCGGTCCTGTCGAGGATCATGGCGTGGTGCGCCAGGTACGACTTCGAGTTCTTGGCGGCGTTGACGATCTTGATCATCCCCTTGAATATCGACTGCGACTCTCCCTTCAACACACCTCTGGCCTGGGTCGACCCGGTCGAGTCCGGGGAGTTGTGGATCAGGTTGGTTTCGTAGTCGTACTTCTGCTTCCCGTCGGTGAAGAATATCTCGAACCCTTCGGCGAAGGAGCCCCTCCCGTTCAGGAGGAAGTTGGTCCTCGACCTTTCAAGGGCGGCCCCGAGGGAAAGGGAGCTGACGGTCGCCCTGGCGTCGTTGGAGATCCCGACCCCGCGGTTGGACACGTGGGTGGTCTGGTAGTCGAGGAGCTGGATCGAAGAGAAGTCGACGTGCGAACCCGGCCTCGCCAGGACCTCGGTGGTCGACGCCACGAAGGCCGGCGACGGCTGGCCCTTCGAATAGAGCTCTTCGAGGTAGACGAGCCTGGCCTGCTCTTCTGCGATGACGAAGGTCTGCTCCACGACGGAGGTCCTCGGCGAGTCCAGGAGGAGCATCCTCCTGAGGGGGCGCTCCAGGGTGACCCCCGCCGGGACCCGGACGAAGGCCCCACCGTTGAAGAAGGCGTTGACGAAGGCGGCGAACTTGTCCCCCTCGGACTTCACGAGCCGGCCCTCGATGAGCTTCCTGACCTTCCCTTCTTCGCTCCTGAGCGCCTCGTGGAAAGACGTCAGGGTGACCCCCGCGGACGCCAGCTCCCTGCTCAGCTCGGTGTGCACCTGGGTCTCGTTCCCCTGAAGCATGATGTCGCTCTCCTTCCCGGTCAGGAAGTCCTTGAAGAAGGTCCGGAAGTCGATCTCGGAGGTCCCGGGGACGAGCCTGAACCCATCCAGCGGGAAGTTGAAGGTGGGGACGTACTTCGTGTAGAGGGGGTTTTTCTCCGGCGGGAGAGCCGAGAACTGCCTGAAGGCTTCGAGCCTCGAGTCTGTGAGCCAGGACGGCTCGTGCAGGGACGAGGAGATACTCCTGACGAGGTCCTCGTCGAACGAGGAAACCGCGGTCTGGGACAAGGTCGCTCTGGGCCCCTTCGCACCGACCTATCCGACGGCGTTGGTCATTTCCAGCGACATGAGGCGGTTGAACTCCACTGCGTAGGTCATGGGGAGCTCCTTCGCGAACGGCTCCATGAAGCCGTTCACCACCATGCTGAGGGCGTCCCCTTCGGAGATCCCCCTGGCCATCAGGTAGAACAGCTGCTCCTCCCCGACCTTCCCCACGCTCGCTTCGTGGGTGACCGTGGCGTCGTCCTCCTGGATCTCCATGTAGGGGTAGGTGGCGGTGGTGCTGATGGGGTCCACGAGCAACGCGTCACATCTGACCGTCGCCTTCACGTTCTTGGCCCCCTTGGCTATGTGGAGGAGGCCCCGGTAGGCGGTGTGCCCTCCCCCCTTCGATACGGAGCGGGAGATGATCTTGGAGGTGGTGTCCTTCGCGAGGTGGATGGCCTTGGCGCCCGTGTCCTGAACCTGGCCCGGCCCTGCGTAGGCTACGGAGATGATGTCTGCCTTCGCCCGCGGGCCCAGGAGGTAGACTGAGGGGTACTTCCTCGTGAGCTTCGACCCGCCGTTGAAATCGACCCAGGAGACCGTCGCGTCCTCGTGGGCGTGCGCCCTCTTCGTCACCAGGTTGAGGACGTCTCTGGACCAGTTCTGTAGGGTGGTGTACTTCACCATGGACCCCTTCCTCGCAATGATCTCGACTATGGCGGAGTGGAGGGACTGGGCGGAGTAGACGGGAGCCGAGCAGTTATGGACGGCGAACCCCTTCACGAGGTAGCTCTCGTCTTTTTCGACGCCGATGTTGTAGACCCGCCCGTTGTACGGCTCGGATAGAATCTTCTTGATCGGGACAAGGAACCTGTTGCCCTTCCGCCTTACCGCGCTCCATTTCTTGTCCTCTGTGTACTCCAAGTTGTACTGGTCGCCTCTCACAACCTTCCTTCCCAGAATCGTGCCCTCGGACCCCTTGCGCAGGTTGATGTTCGAATACATCCCCGCCCTCGCAAGGATCTCCTGGATCTGGAACGCGAGCAGTCTGCTTGCTGTCGACGCGCGTATCATCAGCGAATTCCCCTTCTTCGTGTGCCTGTTTCCATCCCCTTCGAGGTAGTACCTGAGAAGAAGCATCTGGCGTTCTGATGGAAGCTGCATCATGCGTTCAGAGAGCGCCTTGGCAGAGGCGCCCGAGCCACCGTTCGACCTGCAGAACTCTGTCAGCGGCTTGGAGTATGAGCCGACCACATAGTACTTCCCGCGCGACTTTTGCAGGCTCGCTCTTTCACCCAGGGAATGAATCAGTCGTAGCAGTTCGTCGGCAAGCCTCTTCTCTTTTGCAGATTTTCCGAAGCTGAAATGCAGGTAGTCCCTATCGAGCGCGGTGTTGTAGGAGACCCCGCCTTCGGCCAGATAGATCCCGAGGATCTTCAGCAGCGCGTCGGATATCAGTGGATCGTCCTTCGTTTCTGTCGGGGCAACGTAAACGATGAAGTCGCCCACTTCGAGTCTTCCTGCTTCGATGAACTGCGGCTCGGTAGCCCTGAGCTTCGATGTGGAAGCCTCCGGAAGCCCCCCGTTCCTGCTCTTCCTGATCGTCACTCGGCTTCTCTTGACCGCCAGGACCGGATGCTCGGGCGTAAGCTTGAAGGCGCTTGCGCTTGACTGGGGGACGATGGTCAACATCTGGCCGTCGTGAGGATGGACGTAGGTGTCTGTCACGGCCTGCCTCCTTCCTTCGTGGGTCACGACAAGCTCCTGGCGCGTAATGCCTTCGATTGATTTCAGAGAATGCCCCTTGCTCACGAGTTCGTCCGCTGGGAGACACCCTTCATTATACGAGACTTCGCTATATGGCTCCGCAACTATCAGAGTCCTTTCGAATTGTCCCATCTTTCTTTCGTTTATTCTGAAGTATGCTTGCAGTATCATCGGGACCTTCACCCCCTCGGGGACATAGACGAAGGAGCCAGCGCTCCAGACCGCGGTCTGCAGGGCGGCGATGTAGTTGTCCTGGAATGGCACCACGGTCCCGAAGTACTTCTTCATGATTTCCGGATACTGCTTCAGGGCGGTCACGGTGTCCGTGAACACCACCCCCTGCTTCTCGAGCTCGCCCTGGATGCTGTGGTATACAGCTTCTGACTCGTACACGGCTCCCACGCCCGCGAGGAACTTCTTCTCCGCCTCGGTGATCCCGAGCTTGTCGTAGGTCCTCTTGATGTACTCTGGGAGCTGGTCCCAGGAGTCGACTGCCTTCGCTGTCGGCCTGGCGTAGTAGTAGAAGCTCTGGAAGTCGATGTCTGCCAGCTCCGGCGCCCAGGCCGGAGGCTTCAGGTTGAGGAAATGCTTCAGGGCCTTCATCCTGATCTGCTCCATCCAGGCGGGCTCGTCGTGGAGCCGGACGATCTCCTGGACGACCCTCTCGCTCAGCCCATTTATCCCCTGGACAGCGTAGGATTCGACAGGGTCGCTGAAGCCGTACTTCTCCTTGTAGTCATCCGTGACGATGTCGGTCTTTGAGCTCAATCCCGTCTCACGCTCGGATATAACATAGGTTATTTTGCTCGTTAAAAGGGTTATGGGGTCGACTGGGCGACCTGCTCCTCCTCCTTGTACCCCTGAATCCAGGTGTACCCTTTCTCCTCCAGGAGCCTGGACAAGTCTTCCCCGCCCGATTCGATGATCCTCCCCTGGTACATCACGTGCACGAACTGGGGCTTGACGTACTTCAGTATCCTCTGGTAGTGCGTGATCAGCAGGGCCCCGGTCTGAGGCCCCGACACTTTGTTGATCCCCTCGGCCACTATCCTCAGGGCGTCGATGTCGAGCCCCGAGTCGGTCTCGTCAAGGACGGCGAACTTCGGCTGCATCAGGGCCATCTGCAGTATCTCGGCCCGCTTCTTCTCGCCCCCCGAGAACCCCTCGTTCAGGTACCGGTTGAGGAAGGACTCGTCCATGCTGAGCATCTTCAGCTTCTCGGCCACGACTTCCCTGAACTCGAAGATCGTCGGCGTCTCAGACCCCGGCGGTCTGGAGTTGTTGTAGGCCGCCCTGAGGAACGAGAACATGCTGACCCCCTGCACGCTGACCGGGTACTGGAACGCCAGGAACAGCCCCTTCTTCACCCTCTTGTCGGGGGCCACGCCGACCAGGCTTTCCCCGTCGATGGACATCTGCCCGGAGGTGACCTGATACTTCGGGTGCCCCATCAGGGTGTAGGCCAGGGTGCTCTTTCCAGAGCCGTTGGGCCCCATGAGGGCGTGGGTCTCTCCCTGGTTGATCGTCAGGTCGACCCCTTTCAGGATCTCCTTGCCTTCGACGGAGGCGTGGAGGTCTTTTATCTCGAGTTTCATTCTTCGCTCGCCGCGACTTCCCATCGTATTTAAGTATTATAACATATGTTATCGATGTCAGGAGGACCAGCGGCTTGCAGCCTTCCTGGCGACCGCTTCGAGGAACTCCCTGTCCAGCGAAGAGAACGCGTCCAGCTGGTCTCCGTCGACGTCGATCTCGCCCACGACCGAGTCCTGGTTGAATATGGGCACCACGATTTCCGATCTCGTGGACAGGAAGCACTGGAGGTACCTCGGGTCCTTGCTGACGTCGGAGACGATCTCCGTCTTCCCTGCCTTCGCAGCGAAGCCGCACACCCCCTTCCCGATCGGTATCCGGACGTGCTCGGTGGCTGCCGGGCCGGACCAGGCGTCGAGGACGAGTTCGCCCCCGGCCACAGCGTAGATCCCGACCCAGGTGTAGCTCGGTACCTCCGAGTTCAGCAGCCTGACTATGGCCTCCAGTGCGTCCTTCCCCCTCAGGCTCCCGATGTCCGAGTCCAGCTTCACAAGGAGCTCCTTCGCCTGCTCCCTGCTGAGCCGGGTGACGGTTGCTTTCAAAGACTCGATTCGCCCTCGACGGGAGTTATTTATCTCCGACCCCTTTTCAGTTGGGGTTCTCTATCAGATACTTGTAGACGAGCCCTGCCAGCGCTCCGCCGACCAGCGGGCCGATCAGGTAGATGTACCAGTATCCCGGGAAGAAGCCTCCCGCGATCATCGGGCCATAGGCCCTCGCCGGGTTCATGGCAGCCCCCGTGAGGTTCCCGGCGACGAGCACGTCCGCGACGACCGCGAGCCCGATCCCGAGTCCACCTATCTTCGGCGCCCTCGAATCGACCGCAGTGCCGTAGACCGCAAAGACCAGCACGAAGGTGAGGAGGGCTTCTATGGCCATCCCCTGCCACGAGTTCAGGACCCCGCTGAGGGTGGGGGAACCCCATTCGACGACGTTCCCCATGGCCGAGGGGAAGGAGACGACCAGGGCCGCCCCGGCCAGGGTCGCCCCGGCCAGCTCCGCTATCACGTACGGAATCAGGTCCCTCGACGGGAGCTTCTTTCCGGCCCAGAGCCCCACGGCGACGGCCGGGTTGAGGGCCCCGCCTGAGATCCCCATGGTGGCCGAGACGGCCACGGCGAGCCCTATCCCGTTGGCGAAGGCCGCGACTAGGATGCCGACCCCCGAGGCAGGGCTCAGCAGGCTGGATGTGCCCACCGCCGACCCTGCGCCCACGAGGACGAACACGAACGTGCCGACGAGTTCGGCGGCCAGCTTCTTTGATAATCTGACAGGCGCAGACAAAACGTCCGAGCACGGCGCGAAGCTGACCGCACTTAAGAATTATCTCCGGGGCCGAACTGTCGCAGACCCCTTTCATCTGACGACAATCCTAATATACCCCACTTGGTTGTATACCTCCGATTCGAATGTCTGCAACTGGCCAACCGGTCATAATTCTGAAGGAGGGTTCCGGAGAGTCGAGAGGGAGAGAGGCTCAGAGGAACAACATCTCGGCCGCGAAACTGATCGCGGAGGTCGTCAAGAGCTCACTGGGGCCCCGAGGGATGGACAAGATGCTGGTGGACTCGATGGGAGACGTCACGATAACCAACGACGGGGCGACGATGCTGAAGGAGCTCGACGTCCAGCACCCGGCGGCGAAGATGATGGTGGAGATCAGCAAGGCGACGGACAACGAGGTTGGGGACGGGACGACCTCGGCGGTCGTGGTCGCAGGTTCCCTCCTCGAGAAGGCGGAGGATCTGATCAACAAAAACGTCCACCCGGTGGTAGTGGTGGACGGATACTCGAGGGCCGCCGAGAAGGCGCAGCAGATCCTCGAGGAGATAGCAGAGAAGGTGGACCCGGAGAACAGGGCGGACATCCTCAAGGTCGCCAACACCAGCATGCTGACCAAGCTCGTCAACGAGGACTCCCCCCACCTCGCAGGGATAGTGGTGGACGCCATCCTCCAGGTGGCTGAGAAGAGGGACAGCGGGTTCAAGGTCGACATCGACAACGTGAAGGTCGAGAAGAAGCCGGGCGGGGCGCTAACCGACACCCAGATGATAAGGGGGATAGTGCTCGACAAAGAGGTCGTCCACTCGGGGATGCCGAAGAAGATAGAGGAAGGGAAGATCGCCCTTGTGAACTCGGCCCTGGAGATCGAGAAGACAGAGTTCTCGGCAGAGATCAGGATCAACGACCCGCAGCAGATGCAGCAGTTCATGGACGAGGAGACCAGCATCCTCAAGGGGATGGTCGACAAGGTCCAGGCAGCCGGGGCCAACGTCCTCATCTGCCAGAAGGGGATCGACGACCTGGCCCAGCACTTCCTCGCCAAGGCGGGGATACTCGGGGTGCGGAGGGTGAAGGAGTCGGACATGACGAAGCTCGCAAAGGCGACAGGGGCCAGGATAGTCACCAACCTCGACGACCTGACCACCAAGGACCTCGGATACGCCAAGCTGGTCGAAGAGAGGAAGCTCGAGGAGGACAAGTGGGTCTTCGTCGAAGGGTGCAAGAACCCCAAGGCCGTGACGATCCTGGTCAGGGGAGGGACCCAGAGGATCGTCGACGAGGCCGAGAGGGCCCTTCACGACGCCATAATGGTGACGAAGGACGTGGTCGAACTCCCGGCGGTCGTGGCAGGGGGAGGCGCCCCTGAGGAGGAGGTGTCCGTGCAGCTCCGCAACTGGGCCCAGAAGCTCACAGGGAGGGAACAGCTGGCAGCCCTGAAGTTTGCCGACGCCATGGAGAGCATCCCGCTGACGCTCGCGGAGAACGCAGGGATGGACCCCATCGACACCCAGGTCGACCTGAGGGCAAGGCATGGCAAGGAGGGGAAGTGGTACGGGGTCGACGCCCTGAACGGGAAGGTGGCCGACATGTACTCGAAGTCGGTCTGGGAGCCCCTGGCGGTCAAGCTGCAGATACTGCGCGCGGCGACCGAGGCTGCTTCGATGATACTCAGGATCGACGACGTCATAGCGTCGAGCAAGATGAAGGCGCCGGCCGGGCCTCCGGGCGGCGGAGGCGGCATGGGTGGCATGGGCGGCATGCCCCCGATGTGACAGCCTAGACCAGTTCCACTTTCGGATAGGACCTGCCGGACCGCATCGCCTTATCGTAGAGCATGCTGGCTACGGCCACGTCTTCCAGGGCGGCCCCCCCGGACTTGAAGAGGGTCCGGCCGCTCGGCCTGCTCTTCCCGGCCACCACCGCGGACAGCTCGACGGCCGACCCCCAGGAGAAGGTCCCGGCCTCGGCGGCTCTGATCAGGTCTCCGTACTCCACCTTGGCCTGGGGGAGGTCGTCGACCACGACCGCCCCGAACCCGCCCACGGCGGAAGGGTCCGCCTCCGAATGGGCAGGGTGGTTGCTCCCGCACAGGTTGAGAAGAGAGACCGAGCCCAGCATCTTCCCCGTAAGGAACGGCTCCTTCGACGACGTTATCGCCGCAGCCAGGTCGGCGTCCTTGAGCGCGAGCTCAGGAGAGTCGAAGGCGGACGCGCCGTATCCCCTGCCGGAGAGGGCGTCTACGAAGGCGTCGCGGTGGCTCCTGTTCGGGCTCCAGACGCGCACCGCGTCCAGGGACATCACGGAGCCGAGGGCCAGGACCTGGGTGAGGGCCTGCTTCCCCGACCCGAAGATGGCGACCGAGCCGGAGGAGCGGCGGTAGAGATGACTGGCGGCCACCCCGGTGGCTGCCCCGGTCCTGTACCTCCCGATGACGTCGGCGCCCATCACCGCAAGTGGGATGGACGTGGAACCGTCGAAGAGGAGGAAGACGGGCTTCGCGCCTCCCCTCGACGACATGTACGCCTTGAGGCCCCCCCTCCCCAGATACGCCAGGTTCGAGTGCATCACGTTGAGGAGGGAGTCTCTCCCCCTCGACCTAGTCCTCATCAGGTTCGAGACCTCCCCTCCCCCCTGCCGGCGGAAGGCCTCTTCCACTGCGGATACGACCTCCTTCATCTCGATGAGGTCCTGGACGTCTTTCTCGGACAGTGCTAGCGTCAATTGGTCAGGCTTCTTCCTTGCGCTCTTCGGTCTCGGGCTTCCCCCACCGTCCCACCTTCGGAAGGGACTTCGTCCTGAAGAGGGCCATCCCCTGCTGGTAGCGCTGGAGTTCGACCTCGAGGAACCTTATGTCGGACACCAGAGAAGCGGACGCCTTCTCGGTCCCCTTCTTCCCAGTGAGCTCTGCGAGCTTCGCCTTCTTGTCGCCCACCATCTTCGAAAGAAGCTGCTCGTATTCGGTGGTCATCGCGGAGTTGAACGCGCCCCCTTCGAAACTATAAAGGGATTGCCCGGAAGCGTGGGGGGGATGCGGCCGCAGCTCTTCTTCGGGGGCCTGCTGGTCGCGCTCATGGGATTGGGGTTCTTCGTGCTGGCGCTCCCTTTCGCCTATTTCTGGAGCATCCCTTTCGGGGTCGCAGGGGTCGTGATGATGGTGGCCAGCAATTTCCTCCCCGAGACGGAGGGCCCGGTGAGACCCCCCGAAGGGTGCAGGTTCTGCCCCTACTGCACAACCCCCGTCCCGTTGAGCTCAGAACGGTGTCCGCACTGCAACGGAGTCCAGCCGAGGTAGGGGGAGAAGGTTGAGCAGAGCGACGCGGATCGCCGAAGGAAGGGCCCTGGCGAGGGATGTGGTGGAGTTCAGGGGGCACCCTATGGTAAGGTCCAGCCACCCCACCACCATCGAACTGACCACGGAAGGGTATCTCACCGAGAACGGGGAATGCATCATCGGCGTCGGCGCTGCCAAGGGGTGCGCCGGGCTGAGCGACGCGGTGAAGGAGCGCCTCCAGACGGAGGGCTCGACGGTCACCTTGAGGGTAGTGGTGGGGGCGCTCTCTTTCCAGTTCAGGGCCCAGGGAGACCCGCGGCTCGCCCTTTCGGACCCTCACGACATGGTCGTCCGGAAGAGCGACTACGTCAGCGGCAGGACCCTGGCAGTCCGGGCAGACGCGTCGTCGAGGGACCTGCCGAGGGAGATGGTCAGACTGCTGAAGAACCCGGCCACCAGGGGCAGGCTCGAGATCGAGGTAGGGTGAAGTTGGCCAGATACACGGCGGTGGCGTTCACCATGCAGGCGCTCGTGAAGTATCACGGGCTCAGGGACTGGAAGCTCAGGCTTCCATATCACGACAGCATATCCGTCAACACGACGACCATGAAGACCGAGGCAACCATCGACGGCGCGGGCAGGGGCGGGGTGTTCACGGAGGGGAGGGCCAACGATTCAGCCAACTCGCGGCTGCAGGAGGTGGTCGCCAGGCTCGCGCCGAAACGGAAGGTCGCCGACTTCCGCATCGACAGCCGCAACGTCCCGGCCGGGAGCGCGAAGGGGATCGGGTACTCGTCGTCCGCCGGCGCCGCTCTGACCCTCCTGGCCCACAGGCTGCTGGTGGGCGAGGACCACGACCTCACCGCCCTTTCGCGGACGGCGCGGCTCTTCGCCGCGTCAGCTTCGAGGTCTCTGGTGGGAGGCTTCTCGAGGCTCTATGCCGGGAAGGACGACGAGGGCACCTATGCGGAACGGTTCGCCGACGGGAAGGACATGGACCTCAGGATGGTCATAGTCCCGCTCTCTTCCAGGGTCAAGACGGAGGACGCCCACAAGGAAGTCCTCACGTCTCCGTTCTTCAAGGCGCGGGTCGAGTCGGCGCAGAAGCGGTGCGAAGAGATGCAGAAGGCGATCCTTGGCAACGACCTCGGCGCCCTGGGGAGCCTCGCAGAGAAAGACACCCTCGAGCTTCATGCCCTCACCATGACGGGGGAGGGGGGGATGATGATAATGTCGGAGGACTCGCTCCGGATCATCAGCAAGGTCAGGGAGCTCCGGGGCTCAGGAGTGAAGGCGTACTTCTCCATGCAGACCGGGCCCTCGGTCTTCGTCAACACCGACGACAGGGGAGAGAAGACGGTCCTGCAGGCGATTGAGAAGCTGGGGTACAAGGCGTACCTCTCGGGGGTCGGCGGCGAGGCGTCCCTGGTGTGACCAGGACGAAGGACGTACGCACCTACATCGAGGAGCTCGAGAAGACAAAGGAAGGGAGGACGGAGCAGGTGAAGGAAGGACTGGAGATCTACATCAGCCTCTGGCGGAAGGCGATGGATAGAGGGGTCGTGGCAGCCACCGACGGGGTCGACGACGCCCTGGCGAAGATCGAAAGCGCAGGCGGCCTCTACGTGGCGGCCGGAGAGTAGGGGACCTACCTCAGGGCTTCGCCGCCGTCGAGGACGAGGACCTGCCCTGTCATGAAGCTCGACTCCTCGCTCGCGAGGAAGAGGGCCAGGCGGGCGGCCTCAGTCGGTCTGCCGAACCTCTTCAGGGGGATCGCCCCCCTGTATGCCTCGACCTGGGACCTGTCCAGCCAGTCCACCCAGGTCGTCTCGAACGAGCCGAACGCCATGCAGTTGACCCTGATCTTCGGAGCCAGCATCTTGGCCATCATCCGCGTCATCGAGACCACGGCCCCCTTCGCCGACGCGTAGACCAGCCCCTCGGTGTCCCCGACCAGGGCGGGAGTCGAGGCCACGTTCACCACCGCCGAACCGTCCTTCATGAGCTCCGCCGCCCCCTGGGTGCATAGGAATGTGCCGAAGGCGTCTACCGCGAACACCCGCTGCCACATCTCGAGCTTGGTCTGTGCGAGGGTGAGGTTCCAGAGGCTCCTGTCGGAGAGCCCCGCGTTGTTGACGAGTATGTCCAGCCCCCCGGCCTTCTCCTTGATTTCGCCGAACATCGCTGCCACGCTCGACGGGTCTGATACGTCTCCGTGGACCGCGAACGCCTTTCCGCCCGACTTCCTGATCGAGGCCAGGACAGGTTCGTCATGGGGGGCGGCCGGCCGGTGGCTGAGAGCCACCGTGGCTCCCTCCTTCGCGAAGAGCTTCGCGATCTCGGCGCCGATCCCCTGGGACGACCCTGTGACAAGGGCCCTCTTGCCCTCAAGCCTCAAACGCTCCCAAGCGGCCGTCTCCCTGACTTAAGGGTTCGAGGCTATGGCCTCGGAGCCCGCTCTCTCGCGGTGGTGCCGGCCGAATACTGCTTGAGGAACCTTATGTTGAAGAGCGAAGCCTTGGCCGAGTTCCTGACCATCTCGTCCGTGTCGGACGCCGCCTTCACCAGCACATCTTCGGAGTCTGGGCTCCCCACAGAGCCGAGGGCCGCGGCCGACTCGTGTCTCACTATGGGGTCCCTGTCGTCGATGACCGCCCTGGCCAGCGCCTCGTTCCCCTCGGAGAGCCCGATCTGCCCCAGAGAGAAGGCAGCTTCGTGCCTCACCAGGGGGTCGGGGTCGTGCAGAAGCACGTCCGAAAGAGCCGGCACCGACTTCTCCCCTCCGACCTCCGCAAGCATGCAGACCGCGTGGACCCTGAGCACCAGGCTGGGCTCGGTCTTCAGGACTCTGATGAAGTAGGATTCGTCCTTCTTCTCCCACGCCTCTTCCATCCCTTTCATGATCTTCATGGCGCGGGCCTCGTCGTCGACGATGGTGCCCGTGTACATCGGTGCGTCGCCGGACGGATTCGCTCTATAAACAGAGCGGAGGGGAGAGCCGAGCTCACGTCACGGCAGGAGGACGATCTTGCCCCGGACGTCCCGAGACTCGAGCATCTGATGCGCCTCCCGGGCCGAGGAGAGAGGGAGCTCGCTCTGGATCGATGGGCTGAGCTTTCCCTCGGCTTGCAGCGAGAGGACCTTCTCGACTTCCGCCTTCGATTGGCCGTAGGTCCCCATGATGCTGGTCTCGTCGGAGTATGTCCGGCGGACGTCGACCTCCGACTTCGGACCGGACGTGAGCCCCAGGGTGAGCATCCTCCCTCCCCTGGCGAGACAGTCGATGCTCTTCCCCCAGGTGTCTCCGCCGACATGGTCGAACACCACCGATGCCCCCACCCCGTCCGTCAGCGAGCGGACGCTCTGTACGATGTCCTGCGTCTTGTATTCGACCACATGGTCGGCCCCCAGGGACTTCACGAACCGGGACTTCCTCTCGTCTCCGACGGCCGCTATGACGGCGGCCCCCCGAAGCTTCGCGATCTGAACCGCAGCGTGGCCGAGGCCCCCGGCGGCCCCCCAGATCAGGACGGTGTCTTCGGGACCCACGTTCGCCTTGGATACGAGGCCCCTCCATGCGGTTCCAAAGTCCACCGGCATGGCGGCGGCTTTCTTTGGATCAATCCCCTCTGCTGATACCAGATTGGCGACCGGGACCTTCACGTACTGAGCGTACCCGCCGTCAGCGGCTATGCCGACGAACCCCCGGGCGAGGCAGAGGTTCGGCGAGCCCCGTCGGCAGTGGATGCACGTCCCGTCCGCAAGGACCGGGTATACGACGACCCGGGAGCCCGCCTGAGCGCCGTCCGTGTCTGGCCCCACCGATTCGACCGCCCCGGCGATGTCGGTCCCAAGGATGTGCGGGAGCGCGGTCTTGTACCTCCCGCTCCGGGCCCAGATGTCGAGTCTGTTGACCCCGCACGCCTCCACCCGCACAAGTGCCTCCCCCCTCCCGGGGGACGGGGTGGGCGCATCTTCGTAAGCGAGGACTTCGGGACCGCCGGTCGAGTGGAAGCGTATGGCCTTCAAGGGCTGGGAAGTCCGATGGATGATATCAGAGCGGCGCGACCGCCTTGGTCGACGGCTTCGGCCTCGAGGCGGCGGTGAACACAAGGACGATCACCAGGTTGATGGCCAGGGCCGTGGCGCCTATGAAGAACAGACCCAGAGGGCCCGTGTTGTAGAACGACGTCTGCCAAGTCGAGAATGCCGGGTTCTGCGCGTACTCCATCAGGCCGACCCCTGCTATCTCGCTTACCACCAGGCCTGCGATGAGTCCGTTCTTGTTCAGCCTGCTCGTGACAAGGCCCCCGAACAGGGCAGGGAGGGTCTGCACGATCAGAATCCCGCCGAAAAGCTGCAACTGAATCGCGTAGGTGGTGTTCACCACAAAGACGAACGCGAGAGCCAGGAATTTGAAGGCGACCGAAGACCACTTCGCGATCTGGGTCTCGCCCGCTGCGCTCAGGTTCGGCCTGAACTCCTTGACTATGTTCCTCGTCAGAAGGTTGGCCTGGGATATCGCCATGATCGCGGCAGGGACCAGCCCCCCGATGAATATTCCAAGGAAGGCGATCCCGGTCGCCCAGCTGGGGAGCACGGTCTGGATGAGGCCAGGTACAACCAGCGTTCCGCTCCCTCCCAACGACTTCACGAGGGCCATCGCCGCCGGGTTCCCGTAGATCATGACCCCGAACAGAGCAAGCAGCGCGAGGCCTACACCGTAGACCGGAAGGAGGGCGGTGCTCTTCCGAACCTTCTCAGCGTCCTGCCCGCTCAGGACGCCATTGATCGCGTGGGGATAGAGGTAAAGGGCCAAGGCGCTGACGAGGAAGATGCTCCAGTAGGCGTTCTGGAGGGTGGGGGCGAGGGTGTCGTACGCAGGTTTGGCCGTGAACCCTGACCCGAGCCCCCCTGTCGAAGCGGCAACCACGGCTATCACAGCGATTATGCTCCCAAAGATCAGTATGTCCTTCAGGACAGCCGTGAGCGTGGCTCCCCTGAGACCGCTCGTGTAGGTGAAGGCTGCCAGGACTATGAACGCCACGATCAACGAGACCTCCGAGACCGTGTTCACGTCGCCGATCCCGGCCAGCATGACGTTCAGGACAGCCTGCATGCCGACAATCTGAAGCGCTATGTAGGGGAGCTCTGCCACTATCCCGACGATCGCTATCAGGATGGCCAAGGTCGAGCTGTTGAAGGTCCCCTTGACGAAGTCAGCTCCTGTGATGTACCCCTTCTCGTGGGAAACCCTCCAGAGCCTTGGCATGAAGAGGAGCGCGATGCCGAAGGTCAGCGCGACGTACGGCACCGCGAAGAAGTAGATGGAGCCCTTCGCGAAGACGCCCGACGGGACGGCGATGAAGGTATACGCGGTATAGAGGTCTGCGCCCACCAGGAACCAGACCAGGTAGGTGCCCAGCCTCTTCCCCGCGAGAGCCCACTCGCCCAGGTTGTTCAGGTCCCCCTTCCTCCAGCGGCCGCCGAAGAATCCGAGGGCGACGAACACGACGAAGAGGGCCAGGAACGCCACGACTCCGTCAGTAGCGAGCATCCTAGCTCTTCCTCCCGATCAAGAGGGCAGCCGCGTAGAACAGCACCGCGCTGAGGGCGAGCCACACGGTCTGGTACCACCAGAAGAACGGGACCCCGCCCCATTCGGGGTTCACGGTGTTGTAGGTTGGGATCGCAAAGTACACTACGAATGGAATGATTATCAGGACGGCGGCAATGATGTCTTTCGACTTCACGCGCACCGGTCACATGCGAATATTATTATATAAATCTGACCAGAAACCCGCAAAAGGTGTAACGACTATAATGGGCCCGAAGGGGCGCGCTCAGTCGGGGGGGAGGGCTTCCTCCTTGCCCTCCATCATCCCGCGGTAATAGCGCCCGGTCGTCCTCCGCGTGAAGTAGTAGTCGTAGAGCGACTCGTGCTCGGCTTCCAGCCCCATGAGGTATTCGTGGAGCCTCTGCGCAGCCTCTCTCCCCTTCGACATCGCCCTGACGACCAGGCTCTCCCCTGTCACCACGTCCCCCCCTGCGAAGACCCCCTGCATGGAAGTCATGCCGTGGTCGTCCGTGGCGATGCCCCCCTTGGGACCCGCCCGGATTCCTGCCTTCCTCTGGAGGAACGAGTTGGGCCCCCTTCCTATGGCGATTATCACCGAGTCGCACTCCAGGTCCACGGTCTCTCCCGTGGGGACAGGGCTCCTCCTCCCGCTCGAGTCGACGTCGCCCAGCTTCATCACCGACATCGTCGCCCTGACGACCTTCCCGTCCTTCCCGTCGTACGCCTTCGGGGCGAGGAGGAACCTCAGCCGGAGCCCCTCTTCCTTCCCCTCATCGATCAGGATCTCGTCGACCGGCATCTCGGCTTCGGTCCTCCGGTAGACGATGGTGACCTCCCCCCCGGTGAGCCGCAGCGCGGTCCGGGCACAATCCAGGGCGCTGTCCCCTCCGCCTATCACGAGCACCCGCTTTCCGAGGCTGTAGGTCGGCGCTTCGAGGTACCTTTCCACCCCGCCCACGAAGACGTCCTCGAGGAAGCGGTACCCGTCGTAGACCCCCCTCAGGTCCGCCCCTGGGGTGTCGAACTTTGACACGTCCTTGGCCCCGGTCGCAATCAGGACCGCGTCGTAGTCCGAACGGAGGTCGCTCAGCTCGAGGTCCCTTCCCACCTTCACCCCTGACTTGACCTCGACCCCCATGCCGACGATCCTGGAGGCCTCGTACTGCAGGACGTCCTTGGGAAGGTGGTAGTCCGGGATCCCGTACCAGGCAGTCCCCCCCAGGACCGGGAGCTCCTCGTAGATGGTCACCGAGTGGCCATAGCGCGTCAGGAGCTCGGCGGCGGCCAAGCCTGCAGGCCCGCCCCCTACGACCGCGACCTTCTTCCCGGTCGCGCTGCGGGTCTTCGGGTCAGGCTGGCGGGACACAGCCCGCTCCCAGTCGGCGACGAACCGCTGTATCATGCCTGACGCCACCGGCTGCCCTCTCGTCCCAAGCACGCATGCAGCCTCGCAGAGGCTGTCGAGCTGCGGGCAGCACCTGGCCGTCGTCCCCAGTAGGGGGTTGGTCTCCCTGGCCCTTTGGTAGGCGGTGGCGAAGTCCCCGCGCGAGACTGCTTCGCACATCCCCCTGACGTCTGTCTGCAGCGGGCAGATGTCGATGCAGACCGGGTTGCCGCAGGTCAGGCACCTGCTCGCTTCGGCCATCGCCTCCTCGGCGGTGTACGGCAGCTGGACCTCCTCGAAGTTGCCTTCCCTCAGAGAGGCGTCCAGTTTGGGGAAGGGGAACTTTGAAGTCCTCTCGGTCTTTAGAGACATACCGTCTAGAATTCGGGCCTTCGGCCAGCGGTTTTAAGCGGATGAGACGATTCTCAGTTCTGGTAGATGGACGGGCCAGGTTAGGTCGTCTTGCGGCTCGATTATAAGGAGAACGGGCCCATGGCTTGGCATCTTGTCGATGAAAGAAGTGTTCGGGCGGATTGATTCGAACGGCGAGAAGGCTGTAGGCGTGCTGAAGGAGCTCGTGGCTCAGCCGAGCGTCTCCGCCAGCGGCCAGGGGATACGCGAGTGCGCAGAGCTCGTCAGGAGGCTCCTCGCGGACCTGGGAGCGGAGCCGGAGATGTTCGACGTCGGGGAAGGGAGCCCTGTGGTCGCCGGAGAGATCAAGAGCAGGGCCAACCCGAGGAAGACCGTCCTTTTCTACAACCACTACGACGTCCAGCCCCCGGAGCCGCTGGAGCTCTGGGAGACCCCGCCCTTCGAGCCCTCGATCCGGGACGGCAGGATGTACGGGAGGGGGGTCGCGGACGACAAAGGGGAGCTGACGGGCCGCCTCGCCCTCGTCAGGGCGTTCCTTGAAGCCCGCGGAGACGTCCCCTGCAACTTCAAGTTCCTCTTCGAAGGGGAGGAGGAGGTCGGGAGCATCCACCTCCGCGAGTACCTGAAGAGGTACCCGGAGCTGTTCAGGGCGGACGCCGTCGTCTGGGAGTTCGGAGGGGTCGACGCCAGGGAGAGGCCGAACGTGGTCCTGGGGGTCAAGGGGATACTGTACGTGCAGCTCACCGTGTCGGGCGCCTCAAGGGACGCGCACTCGTCCCTGGGGGCCATAGTCGAGAACCCGGCGTGGAGGCTGGTGGGCGCGCTGAACAGCATCAAGAAGGGGGACAAGATAACGGTCCCCGGGTGGTACGACGGCGTCAGGAAGCTCACCCAGGAAGAGAGGGCGCTCGTGAAGCGGCAGCCCTACGACGCCCCTTCTGTGAAGGGGGACCTCGGCATAAGGAGGTTCATCGGAGGGATGGGGGTCGAGGAGGCGAAGCTGGCCCTCGTCGGCAAACCGACCTGTACCATCTGCGGGCTCAACTCCGGATACACCGGCCCGGGGTCGAAGACCGTGCTCCCGAAGGAGGCCTTCGCGAAGATCGACTTTCGGCTCGTCCCCGACCAGGACCCCGACGACCTCCGCAGGAAGCTCGCGAAGCACCTGGTGAAGCGGGGGTTCGGGGACGTGAAGGTCACCTACTCCGAAGGGGAGAGGGCGAAGAGGACCTCCCACAGGGCGCCGATAGCCGTGGCTGCGAGGGAGGGGGCTGCAGAAGTCTATTCCACAGCGCCGGTGGTCACAGTGTCGTCCGCCGGGACAGGGCCGATGTACCTCTTCGATGCGCCGTGCGTAGCCATCGGGGGAGGGAGCGCGTTCTCCCACGCCCACGCGCCCAACGAGAACCTCAGGCTCGACCTGTTCGCCAAGGGGATGAAGTGGGTGGCGGCGACGGTCGAGAGGTTCGCAGCTTCGTAGGACCAAGGGGACCCGGCTAGGAGCGCCTTCTTCTTGTCCTTCTTCTTGTAGCCCATCACCGAGGTGCGCGCAATCACCCTCGGCTGCTTCACCTGGGAGAGCCATTCGATCATCTCCTCGGTCATCCCGTCGGCGAGGTACTCGTCGTCCGGGCCACCCCCCGCGTAGGCGAACGGGAGGACGGCAACCCGGGTCCTTTCTTCCTGAGAGTAAGCCGCGAGCACTCGCTCCCCCCAAAGACAATGACTCCTTGCGTCAAGTCTTGTGAACGATAAATCCGTTGCGTGAGCAACTGCCCGCCGGTGAGGACCTCGGGCAGGGAGCGAGCCTTCGTCGGCCCCGGGATGCCGGAGGGTCCAATCCATGGGAGCCCAGGTGGCCACAATCCGACCACTTTCGCGGAAAAGAGCTTGCAGCGAGTCGATTGAATGCGGGCCTGGTGGGACGAGGGATGAAGACGCAGCCAGAATCAGGCTCGAGATCGGAGGGTCGGGCCGCGCGTGATTCGAACCAATTCCTGGAAAGACTTCGATTCCGACGGGACGCAATCTGGATTCGCAGCCAAAGGCGGCATCGAAGGGGACGGCTCACGCATCGGAAGTCTTGCACCGCTCGGTGTGCTACTAGGCTCTGCTCGGACGAAGGATGGGAACCCTCAGTCCCAAACCCGCGTAGTCAGACTCGTTCCATGTGACGAATCCGTCAGAGGTAGCCTCTGCCTGGGCCGCTATCAAGAAGTCTGGAAGGATTCTGACGGGCGCGGCCCTCCCCTTAAGCCCTTTCGAGTAGAGCTCGCCGGCCCTCCTCGCCACCTTCAGGGACCTGGAGGTCCTGACTTCCACGCCGTTGACCTTCAGAAGACTCTGAACCCTGGTCTCCTCAGTCTTCGGATCGGGCGCCAGGAATATCCCGGTGTAGAGTTCGGAGTAGACCACGTCGGGGATTACGAGTTGCTTCTTGCTTTCTACGGCTCGACGAAGGAACGAATCGGTCTCCTCGGCGAACCTGTCTCCGCTGAGGTGGCTTATCAGTACGCTGGTGTCCAGCGAAAGGGTGGTCATCTCTTCGAGCGCTTGTTTCTGAGCCAATGAACCACCTCGACCGAGTCCATTCCGGCGAAGGCTGGATGGGACTTCCAGGCCCCCCTCGTCTGATTCATCACTTCGTCCCAGTTTCTGCCCACCTTTTCGATCACCACCTTTCCCTCGTGGCTGCTGACATCCACCACGTCCCCCACGTTGATCCCAACCTCCTCTCTGACTTCTTCGGGAATGGTAATCTGGTACCGCCTGGCCACTTTCGCCCTCATCTTCTATCGCTGCTGTTCCTATTCAGTGAATAGGAATATAACGGTTTCCCGGCTCGCACTGCCTGTTGACAGAGACTGGTGAAACTGAAGCTGTGTGCTCCGAAGTAGTGCCCTGCTTTTGGAAGTGGCAGTCGCCGGGTCCACGAGTGACTCGTCAGGCCGTTTCTGAGAATCGGAACCGACTCTGGACTGTCTTGAATGCGGGCCTGGTGGGATTCGAACCCACGGCATGCTGGTGACTCCGGAACCTAAGAGCCAGCCGTTATATGTCGATACACTCTAACCTGGCTTCTCGCAGAACACTCTGCACTGAGCCACAGGCCCTCGTTTTCTTCGGGTCCAAGTGGTCGTTTAAAGGGTTACGGAACGAGGCTGATATTTGTACTTGGGCTGGACTACGCCGAGGAACTTGTGTATTTCTCTCTGGGAGGTAACCCGTAGAGCGAACACCCCATTTCTTTCGAGCAGTCTATTCGGGTGCATCGCCAGCTTCACGAGCTCGTCTCTTAACTGACCCATCAGAGTCCTCAGTTTCATCCTTGTCTGGATTGTCCAGAGATTATCGTACACCCTCCGCATTCGGTTATACATCTTCGAATATCTTCTGTAAATCGAGCCTTCCGCACGGTATATCCCACGGATAAATGGGACCACGAACCCCTGCTCAAGAATCTAGGTCGGAATAGAGGCATCAGTCTTCTTCCCCACTGGGAGCCCCAAGCCGATGAGGAACGCCACGAGCTTCTTGCTGCCTACCACGAGTGCCGTATTGTCGCTGCGGAGGTACAGGTGACTGGAGAGTGAGAAAGCCCTGTCGATTGTGGGTTTGACGAAACTCTCGTAACACCAATACTCCCCAGAGCTCGCTGTGAACGCGACTACATCGCTGTGTTTGCTCTTCCCCCGTGTGTATTGATGCACACCGCCGTCACCTATGTTCACTCCCACGACTTCGGCCAAGTCTGGCGTCAACCGGTTCCATTTCCATGGCCTCGCAGACCAACTTTCTATTTGAACAGGCATGACCTAAAGACGGTCTTGTCGGGGGTGTCAGGCGAAACTAATCGACAGTTGAAATATCACTGACCAGCCGCAACTTGCGTGGGACGCCTAAGCTTCGTCGGCCTCGGCCTGGGAGCCAAGGGGGTCACCCTCGAAGGCGTGGGGGAGATGGCCGACTCGGACGTCATCTACCTGGAGTACTACACCACCCCCCATGAGCCGCAGCTCCTGAAGCAGGTGCAGTCGGCGACGGGCAAGTCCTTCACGATAGTCGACAGGCAGTTCGTCGAGGACGGGAACCGGATCCTCGCCGACGCCGAGTCCAGGAAGGTGGTCCTGGCCGTCCTCGGAGACCCGATGATAGCGACGACGCACAACGAGCTTCGCGTCCGCGCCATAAGGCGGGGGGTCGAGACCCGGGTCGTCCACTCGGCCACCATCGCCTCGGCGGCCGCCAGCGCGTCGGGGCTGCACTCCTACAAGTTCTCGAGGACGGTGACCGTCACGAGGGAGTCGGTCGGCAAGCTCACCCAGGCATACCACATCCTCCACGAGAACCTGCTGGAAGGAGCCCACACGCTCCTCCTGCTGGAGTACGACGTCCAGAGCGGCCAGGGGGTAACCCCCGCCGACGCCATGGCCGGGCTCCTCCTGGCGGAAGGGAACTTCAAGCGCGGAGTGGTCAGCGGGGATACGTTCGCGCTGGTCATTTCGAGGCTGGGGAGGGAGGACGCCCGCCTGGCGGCAGGCACGTTCGCCGAGCTTTCGAAGGTCGACGCCGGCGGGCCCCCCCACTGCCTCATCATCCCCGGCAAGCTCCATTTCACGGAGGCCGAGGCGGTCGCCGCCATCTTCTCCGTCGAGGAGGCGAAGGTCAGGAGCAACTCGGACGGGGTCCAGAGGACCGCCCAGACGCTCATCCCCAAGTACGTCGCGAAGACGAGGAAGGCCCTCGAATCGGTGAAGCCCAGGCTCGGACCGCAGTACGAGCACGTCCTGGAAAACGCCGAGCTCTACATGAAGGACGCCGAGGACTTCCTTGCCAACGGGGAAGACGAGATGGCGATGCTGAGCATAGGCTACGCCGAAGGGCTTTTGGACTCGCTTTCGTTCGCCGGGGTCATCAAGATAGACTGGTGACATTGGACCACAAACGCCTCCTGGCTGCGATCTTCGCCATGAACCTGAAGGGCGAGAAGGCGGACCACCGCGCACTCGCGTCGGTGCTCGGGCTCCGCCCCGAGGAGGCCGGGGACGAGGTGCAGAAGGCGGTGAACCTCGGGCTCGCAAGACAGGTTGACCGGGGGGCATCGCTCACCGAAAAGGGGAGGAGGTCGATCAGGGTGGTCTTCGTCGGGGGCGGGTTCGAGGTGATCCACTACGGGCATGTCTACACTCTCCACAAGGCGAAGAGCCTGGGAGACGCCCTGGTGGTGTCGGTGGCGCGGGACAGCACGATCCGGAAGCGGAAGAACAGAGAGCCGCTCATCAACGAGCAGGACCGGGTCAAGCTCCTGTCTGCCCTGAAGGACGTCGATGCTGCCATCCTCGGGGTGGAAGGCGACATCTACGTGACCCTCGAGAAGGTCAGGCCGGACGTTGTGGCGCTCGGCTATGACCAGTATCACATGGAGGAGGAGGTGAAGAGAGAGGCTGCGAAGCGCGGTATGGAGCTCGAGGTGGTGAGACTCGACTCGCCCTACCCTCACATCAAGACGAGCAGGATCCTAAAAGAGCTCTAGCGGCCCCGTCCGTTCAGCTTCTTCTCGAGCCTGGCCATCGAAGTGCTGACCGCCTCCCTCCCCATCTCCTCGGCCAGGAGCCCTCTGGTGTCTTCGACCAGCATTCTGGCGACGTCGATCTTGCGCCTCGCACCGTTGACGACGTGGTCATAGACCGCCAGGGGAGAGCAGAGGGAGTACAGCTCCTCCATGACCTCGAAGTGCTTCCTCGCCCTGGAGAGCTTCCTCTGCAAGATCGAGTCGAGGACCAGCCTCTTGAGCTCCCCTACGGTGTCGAGGAGGCCGAGGAGATAGGCCTCGGGAGACGCGCCGGTGCTTTCTAGAGATGGGACGGGCCTCCCCTTCGCCAGGGCGACAACCGAGGTCGCCTCGATGAATTCAGCTTCGGGCGAAACAAGATACCGGGCGACCGAATTGTCGGAGGACTTTCTCAGGGAAGAGAGCAACGACCGCGCCTTCGTCAGTTCGGCTTCCGCGTCTTTCATCCTGGACGTGTGGACGTCGATGATGGCGCGGGAGCAGCAGGAGATGACGTCCCTGCTTTCTTTCAGCACCCGATCCCGGCGCGCCAGCTGGTCTGAAAAGCGGCCTTCCGCGGACTTCAGCGAGCGCTTCAGTTCCTCCAATCCAGGGACCGGGGCAGCCTTCCGGTCGTGATAAGTCTACCCTTCGCGGGAAGTTTCAGGGGACCACCGTCAGCGGGGACGCCCCCGGCCGGCGCATGTTTACATTCGACTGTACCGAGGCCCAAAAGTGGTGCCGAACCGCAACTATATTTCTGGCCGCAGCTTCGAATACAAGACCATGCAGGCGCTCAAAGAGGACGGCTGGATGGTTGCGAGGAGCGCGGCCTCCCACGGAGCCGTCGACGTCTTTGCGGCGAAGGAAGGGAGGGTTCTCCTGGTGCAGGTGAAGAAGGGCAAGGCGAGGGCAACCAAGGAGGAACTCGAGGAGCTCGTCAGGTGGGGAAAGAGCGCCGGCGGGGACGCCGAGGTGTGGCATTACAGGGGCCGGGGCAAGCTGGTGAAGAGGAGGGTGTTCGCAGCGGAAAGGGGAAGGGCATGAAGCCCAAGTGCTACTTCTGCGACACCGAGCTCGAGGCGGTGGAGCACACGTTCAAGGTGGGGCCGAGGGACGAGCCCGTGTGCGCAGAGTGCCAGGTCAAGACCGTCAACAGGAAGAAGGCCAAGGCGCAGGAAGAAGGCGGAAGTTCAGGCTGAGGCGCAGGCGCGCATCAGCTCGCCGATGAGGGAAGAGCATTCCGTGAACCTCTCCTCGTCGTCCCCCCTCCGATAGCAGTCCCTGGCTTTCTCGTAGTCATCGAGGGCGTTCAGGGCCTTTATGGCCGGCGTGAGGCTCGGCTCGGAGAGGATGAGGCGCCCGGCGGTCTCGTACCACCCCGCGGCGTCGTCGTACTGCTCGAGCTGGTAGAAGCAGCTGGCGATGGACTCGCAGGCGTCCACCTTCTGCGGGGAAGAGGAGAACCTCTCGAACTGCTCCTTCAGGAGATATATGGCCGCGTTGCCGCTGCGCATCTTGCCAAGCCCGAATCTTTCGGAGAAGTCCCTCATCCGGCCGCCTGGCGTGCGCGCGGCCTATGTGCTGGCTGCTCTAGTTTTGTTGAGCCGGACATCAAACGGAGGCCAGCGGTCGGCCCCTCACCACCGCGTGCTCCGCTTCGCGCAGCCTACGCCTCGCGAGCCCCTCCTTGAACCGCCTCTTCTCTTCGGGGGTGGTGGTGATGAGCGGCGGGATTGCGGTTGGCCGCCTCTTGGAGTCGAGGGCGACGTAGGTGAGATAGCACGAGCCGGTGTGGGTGCCTTTGCGGGTGGACGGGTCGACGGCCTCTATCCGCACCCCGATCTCCATGGACGTTGTCCCCACATAGTTCACCGCCGCCTTGAGGAGGAGGAGGTTCCCCATGTAGACCGGCGCATAGAAGTTCATCCTGTCGATGGAAGCGGTCACGACGTTGGTCCCCGCGTGGCGCCAGGCCACTATGGCCGCGACCTCGTCCATGTACTTCATGATCGAGCCCCCGAACACGTTGCCCATCACGTTGGCGTCGGTGGGCATCATGAGCCTCGCCGTGGTCATCTCCGACTCGGAGACCTTCCTTCCTCGAAGTTTCGCCATGAGGATACGGTGCGGCCCAGTCCGAACTTGATAAAGTTGAAGACAAGCCGGGGCTGGGAGACGGAATCGGTGTCGATGGTCAAGCAGATACCCGTCGGGACGATGGCCAACTTCGTCTATCTCGTCGTCGAGGAGAAGACCCGGGAGGCGATCGTGGTCGACGCGGGGTGGGAGATCGGGCCCATACAGAAGGCAGTGACGGAAGCGAAGGCGGATGTGAGGGTAGCCGGCGGCGACTCGCTGAAGCTCGGAGCGGAGGAGGCCAGGGTGATCCACACCCCCGGGCACACCGAGGACAGCATCTGCCTGTATGACGGCAGCCACGTCTTCACCGGGGACACCCTCCTCGTGGGGACCATAGGGCGCTTCGAGAGGGAGAAGGCAAGGGAGATGTTCACCAGCCTGCACGGCGTCATCCTGAAGCTCCCGCCCTCGACCGTCATCTTCCCCGGTCACGACTACGGGGAAGTGGCCTCGAGGACCCTGGCGGAGGAGGAGGCGGCTAACCCGTTTCTGAGGGCGCAGGGCCTCGCGGATTTTCTTGCGCTCTTTTCGTGAGTATCGAGCGCAGGAGGTCGACCGATATGTTCCCGCCGCTGACGACGAGGACGAGCTTCTCCCCAGGGATGCCCCTGAGCGACCCTTTGACGGCCGCCAGGGGGGACGCGCCCGAAGGCTCAGCCAACACCCTCCCCAGAGTCAGCAGTTCGTAGACGGCGTCCTCCAGCTCCTGGTCCGTGACCAGGCCCACCCTGTCGACGTACCTCCTGACAGCCTCGAAGGTGAGCTCGCCAGGCACCGCAGCCTGCATCCCGTCTGCTATCGTCGGCCCGGGGACGACCCTGTGCGGGGAGCCTTGCCTGAGGGACTCGTACATCGAAGGTATGGCGACGGTCTCCGCTCCGTAGACGCGGGAGCCGGGGAGCGACTCCTTCACGGCGATGGCCACCCCCGAGATGAGCCCCCCTCCGCCTATGGCGACGACCACCGAGCCCAGGTCTGGGAGCTGTCTCGCCATCTCCAGCCCGCAGGTCCCCTGCCCCGCGATGACGTCCCGGTCGTTGAACGCATGGACGAAGGTCAGCCCTCTCTTCCGCGCGGTCTCGAGGGCGAGCTCGAAGGCCTCGTCGTATCCGCGGCCGTGGCGGATCACCTCGGCCCCCTGCTCCTCGATCGCTCTGAGCTTCTGCGGATTCACGTTCTCCGGGACGCAGATCACCGCCTTGGTCCCGAAGAGTCTCGCGGCGTAGGCGATGGCGAAGCCGTGGTTGCCGGAGGACGCAGTCAGCACCCCTCTCTTGAGGGCGGAATCAGGCATGGTGAGGAGCTTGTTGATCGCCCCCCTGATCTTGAACACCCGGACGGGGAGGGCTGTCTCGAGCTTCAGGTAGGTTTCACGGCCGAGCAGCTCTGAGATGCCTGCCGAGCGCTCCAGAGGGGTCGGCGGGAAGTACTTCCTGACCCTCTCTTCGGCCAGTTCGATGTCGTGCAGGGACGGTATCTCTGCGCTCAGCCGAACCACTTCTCCAGGGTCTCTGACTGCGGCGCCTTCGCAGACTTCACCCTCGCGATGGCGGCGTCCACCCGTTCGCGGGAGAAGGAGTGCTCACGGACCAAGAACGCGACCACCCTCTCCCTGTCCATCTGGCCCCACTCGGGCCTCACCCCCTTGTCCGAGGGCGCATCCAGGTACAGGTTCCGGATCTCCCGGTAGTTGACCGCCTGGAGGGGGCCCTGGAGCTCCGTGATCTCCTCCAGCCGGCCGTACTTCTTCAGGTACTTCAGGGCGGTCGCCGGGCCGACCCCCTCGAACCCGTCGGGGTTGAAGTCGGTCCCGAGGAGGATCGCGAAGTCCACCAGCTGTTCGCGGGTGAGGCCGGTGGAAGCCAGGACGGACGAAAGGGTGATGCGCTCGGGGACCACGTTGATCATGATCCCCTTGCTCGGGAGGCGCCGCTTCCCCGAGATGGTCACGTTCCTCACGAGGACCGGGGCGCCGAACACAATCGAGTCGTGGTCCTGCGACGCCACCGCGTTCACCGTCCCCTCGATGGCCATGACGGAGGCCTGGGCCTCCCCCTCGGAGGGGGCGTCGACCCAGGGGATCCCCATCGCATCCAGGAGCTCCTTGGCGTCAGCCACCATGTCTCTCCGGAGGACGGTGGAGGCTTCCGCGTACTTCCTCGCCTGGGCCATGTCCCCCGTCTGCAGGGCCCGCAGGTACTGGTCCTTCGCCTCCCTCCGTTGCTCCGACCTGCGCCTGATCTCTTCCATCTTGAGGTCAGGGGGCCTTCCGTCGAAGACGTAGGCCGGCTTGACTCCCAGCTCGAGGAGGTTGACGTTCCGATAAAAGAGCCCGGAGATGTGCGACGTGACCCTCCCCTGGGAGTCTTTGAGGTGCCCGCCGTCTGCCCCCCTGATTATGGCCAGGAACTGGTACAGGGTGTTGTACCCGTCTACTGCAAGCTTCCAGCCGGCGATGTCCTCCAGCTGTATCTTCTCTCTCGGGATCGAGTCCCCGAAGTCCACTCCCATCGATGGCGACTCCGCCTGAAAGTCCGATTTATCGGTTCGGTCACTCGCTGATGCGGGGCAACCGGGGCTCTTCGGCCGGCTTCTCCTGGAATTCGACGCGTCTCCTGTCCTTCGCGACCCACCTGATGGTGATGAGCCCCAGGATTTCGAGCTGCATCAGCACCTTGTCCAGCTCGTCCGGGGAGCACCTGTTCCCGTTCTTGTTCAGCGCCTCCATTAGGTCGTCGTCGGTGGAGCTCTTCTTCTCCTTGATCCACTCGTATGCTGCGTATCTCAGAGGATATCTCATCGGGTATTCACGTAAGAAACGGCGAAAGACACTCCGGGCGCGGTGGTATTAAACCTATGCGGGCGGGAGCTTGCTTGACATCCTGCTGACCCCCAGGACTTCGTACTGGCTGACGAGCGGCGCCTTAGCCACGACCTCTTCGATCTTGTCGACGACCCCTTCCTCTTCGGGGGTCACCACGTCCACGATAATGGCCGAAAGGCCGAAGGCTATGGGCTCTATCCTGTGCCCGCGGACGTGGGCGAAGTTCGGGAGGAGCTTCGCCACCGTGTCGAGTATTTTCTGATGATCAGTCGTGGTGTCCTCGGGGAGGAGCTTCAGGCGGATGACGTACGACCCCATTCTCTCGTCCTATGGACCTTCGAACCCGCAGTTGACGCACTTGTAGCGCCTGGAGAACTTCCGGCACTTCTCGCACCGCCAGATGAGTGTCTCGTGGCAGTTGGGGCAGTTGAAGTGGACCGCTCGCTCCGCTGGCTTTACCGGGCGGTTGCAGGAGTTGCACAGCGGGAGACTTACGACGGCCTGAGACATTTCAGAAGCCCCTTTTTTCGCCGGCTCATATAGGTTGCTGAGCGAGAGGGGGCTTTCATCCGCCCGTGAGGAGAGACCTGGCCTCTGCAGAAGCCACCACCCTTGCGACCCTGAGCAGCCCCTGCACCCCCAGTGCACCGAGGATCGCGGAGGCGTGGAAGTCGAAGTCGGCGCGGGAGAGCTTCTGGGCCAGCCTCGGGGAGGCGAACAACTCGGACAGGGCGTCGAGGTCGGCGTTCGAGAGCTTTTCGAAGACCCCTCTCAGTCTGAGCATGTTCTTCATCTCCTTGAGGAAGGCCCTTTCCCACTCCAGCTGATAGTTGCCGACAAGCCCCGGTTCATCCCTCTGGACCGCCCCCCAGGCCCACCTGGCCGCGGCTGCCGCCCCTGCTATGGAAGTCATTATCCCCCCGGCGGTCGTGGGCTTCACCTGGCCTGCAGACTCTCCTACGAAGATCGTTCTGCCGCTGGCGAACCGCTGACGCGGGCCGCCTATGTAGATGGGAGCTGACACCTTGCGGAGCACCTCGCAGGGCCTGTCTTCGAGGAATCTGTCCAGGGCCTTGAAAGGGTTGATGCCGAAACCTGCGGCGCCGACCTTCGCCCTGCGGGAGCCGTATGGTATCACCCAGGCGAAGAACCCCGGATAGCGCTCAGCGTCTGGGAACAGCTCGACCACGTGCTCCCTGACCCAGTCCGCTTCAATCTCGTACTTCGCCGCGGGAAGGATGCCCCTCCGGGGGCTGGAGGCGGGGCCGGTGGCGTCGATGAAGTATTTCCCGCGGACCGCGGCCCCCTTTGTCTTCGCTTCCACTCCGTCGGGACCCTGGACGGGCGAGGTCACCCGCGAGCCGGTCTGGATTATGGCCCCGTTCGCTGCGGCCGACTCGGCCACCTGCTTGTCGAAGGCGCTCCTGTCGAGGACCACGACCTCCATCGTAGTGGCGTTCAGCGCCGTCTCCCTGCCGTCGGGCGAGTGGACCAGGGCTGAACCCACCTCGTTCTGGATGACCCCTTCGCGGGGGAGGTACCCGTACTTGCGGAGCCCCCGCAGGCTTACGAGCCCGTCGCACTTTTCGGGCTCGCCGATCTCCTCGTGCTCTTCGAAAACGACGACCTTCGCCCCCTTCTTGGCCGCCTCCGCCGCGAAGGCAAGACCGGCTATGCTCCCCCCTGCGACCACGAAGTCATATGTATCCATCGGCGCCGGAACCGCTGGAAACCGTTTCTCTAAACGTGTACTTTAGTGTACGCATCTCGATTCGGAGCGCTGGCGGCATCGGTCCCACCTGCTCCGGCGGCCCTGTCAGGCTTCCCGCCGGTGTTCAGGTATTCATCCCTCGTCTGCTGCGAGGAGGCGTCCGCACTCACGGCAAACGGTTGGCCGCACAGACGCGCACCGCGACAGAGAATCGCCAGTGAGGCGAGCCTGCTCCTGTCGTAGCCCACGCCACGGTTGCTGCATCGGCTCATCCCCCAAGTAGGGCGCACTAGTTTTCCACCGCATACAGGACACTCCGACGAGGACCCTCTTGGGCTCACGTACAGTGTCTTCCTTGTGGACCTGTAGTCCACAAACTCCTGGTACATCCTGTAGGGCCACCGGTCGAGGTACGTCCTGAACCGCTTCCCCTTGTTCTCACCGGCCTTTCTCACATGCTTGAGGTCCTCGAAGACGAAGGTCGCGTTCGGGTTTTCCTTCGTCACCTTTGTTGAGGGCTCGTGGAGGGCGTCTTTGACTCTGTTCCTCTGCCTCCCCCTCGTCTCTTTGAGCTTCTTCAGTCTCTTCTGGGGACTCTTGATGCGACTCTGAAGCCTCTCCCTCCTCCTCGAGGAGTCTTTCTGAACCTGGACTATCCTTTCCAGGGACTTTGCTTACCCCTGTCGGTCTGACAGAAGGTTCCCTCACCGCCTCGGTTATGTCTACGCTCTTGAAGTTCAGGTCGGACGCCAGGAGCGTCGCTCCTAGTGTCTTCTTGCTCTCGGTCGCGACGATGAATGTCAAGCAGGCCTTGTCGTCAGTGACTAGGAGTTCTGAAGGCCTACCCTTTGCATACTCTGCGTAGTGATCGTTCTTCGCGTTGAGGGTGAGCCAGGCGCACTTCCTGGGAAAGGGTGAGCCTCACCGTGTCACCTAGCAACCTGAAGAGCTCCCCGTCTATCCTCATTGCGAGCCTTTTCACTTCTGGTATTCCCAGCTCGCCGCGGTGGTTCTTCCTGTATGATCGGAGCATCGCCACGGCAGTCCTGCAGACAGGGTTGATGTGGTGTCTGGCGTAGTCGTATCTAGAATAGAACCAGTCCCTGATTTCTCTCCGCAGTTGGATGGGGGATGGGATCATTCGTTCTGTTCCGCCGCTAACTGCATCCCTGTACGCGACCTGCAGAGCGTATCGGATGGCGTCCTGCATGTCCCAGAGACAAGTGGCTATCTGTTCGGGAGCGGTGGTCTGCTCCCAGACGATAGTCCTCTTCTGTCCAGACGACCTCCATGGATGACTCAAGAGTGTCGGCCTCGATGTGAAACGGTTCACGCGCCCTTCGGGCATGAAACCGAGACGCCTTCCGCCGACTGGGTGCAGGGGGAGAAGGATGAAAGTGTTCGAGGCTGCCGGCCGAGCAATCAGTGAGAATCCGTCGGCTTGCCTGTTCTTCATGCCTAGCAAACGGACACATGTTTGCACATGCTTTCGACTAGCGGTTGGAAACCCTTAATCGGACTTGTAATAACCATTGGCAAACCTCTGACATGAAACAGGCCATCGTTGTGAGGACGGACCTTCAGATGGGGAAGGGGAAGGTGGCGGCCCAGGTCGCCCACGCGTCTCTCGCCGCCGCCGAGGCGGCCCAGGAGAAGAAAGGAGGGTGGTACCGCGAGTGGAAGGCGGAAGGGCAGGCGAAGATCGTCCTGAAGGTCGGTTCCTTCGAAGCCCTGGAAGAGCTGTTCAGGAAGGCGAAGAGCGCCGGGCTCCCGGCTTCGATGATCGAAGACAGGGGGCTGACCCAGGTGGACCCGGGGACCGTCACCTGCCTGGGAGTGGGGCCGGCTCCGGACGAAGAGGTAGACAGGGTCACCGGGAAGCTCAAGCTGCTTTGAGGCGGTCAGCCCGGGCCGAGATGGCGGTCGGGATAGGATGGTACGTTACGGACGGTGAGCCCTGCGGCGCCCGGGCCAGGACGTCGCCCGAGGATTTCGTCGTCGAGGAGAGGCTGTCGATCCCTGAGATGGCCGAGGAGCCCCTCCCCGGCCACCTTCCGCTGTACAGGGTCGAGAAGCACTCGATCGACACCATGCACATGGCCAAGGAGCTGTCCGAGGCGCTCAGGAGCAGAGTGAGCTATGCGGGGCTGAAGGACAAGAAGGCGGTGGCGGTGCAGTACGCCACGCCCACCAGCAGGCGGTCGGACCGTCCGCAGCGGGTCGAGACCCCGAGATTCACGGCGACCATCGTCGGGTACGTCCCGCGCCCCCTCAGCCGCGCGTCGCTGGTGGGGAACGCCTTCTCCGTAGTCCTGAGAAAGTGCTGTCCCGCGGTCGGGGAGCGCATAGCCGAGGCGATGGAGGCGGCCGAGGAAGGGATGATCCCCAACTTCTACGGCCTCCAGAGGTTCGGCACGTCGGGAGCCGGGACCCACCGGGTCGGCAGGGCGATGGTGAGAGGAGAGTTCAAGGAAGCGGCCGGCCTCCTGTTGGCTGCCGATGGGAGCCCTGAGACGAAGGAGGCTCTCGAGGCGGAGAGGTATCGGGACCTTCCCGGGGTTCTCCCCGAAGGCAAGGACGTGGAGCTCGGGGTCGCCCGAGAGCTCGACCGGCACCCGGGGGACTGGGTAAGGGCCATGAGGGCGGTCCCGGTAAACCTGAGGCGGCTCTACGTGCAGGCGTACCAGTCATGCATCTTCAACAGGACCCTGAGCATCGCCGTCGAGAAGGGAGAGGACCTGTCGAAGCTGGGTGCAGGGGACAACTGGGCCCAGGCCTCCCCCGACGGATTGGTCGTTTCGGCCCCTCGGGGGGTGAGGGACCCTCCCACGCCCGGCGCAGTCCCCCTGGCGCAGGTGGTGGGGTTCGCCTTCAGGAACTACGGGTCTAGATTCGACTCGTGCCTCCTGCAGGCGCTCGAGGAGGAGGGGGCGAGGCCCGACCAGTTCTACCTGGAAGACATGCAGGAGGCGTCCCAGGAGGGAGGGTTCAGGAGGCCCGCCCTGGTGGTCCGGGAGGAGAGCTGGAAGGTCGAAGGCGGGGACGCCCGGCTGGAGTTCGTCCTTCCCAGGGGACAGTACGCCACAGTGCTTCTCCGGGAGATGGTCAAGGCGGATGACCCAGCAGGCGCAGGTCTGGCCTGAAAGCCGGGAACCCTTATACATCGTTCACAGGCGCCCCGGCTGACCCCCCTTTGTCCGACGACATCTTTGACATCACGATCATTGGAGCAGGACCAAGCGGCCTCTTCGCGGCCTTCTACGCGGGCCTGAGGCAGATGAAGACCAAGATCATAGACGCCCTGGAGCAGCCCGGGGGGCAGGTGGCGGTGCTCTATCCCGAGAAGTACATCTTCGACGTCCCCGGGTATTCCAAGATACTCGCAAAGGACCTTGTGAAGAGCCTCGTGGAGCAGGCGTTCCAGTACAACCCCACCGTTGTCCTCGGCGAGCGGGTCACCTCTCTGCGAAGGAGCGACGGGTTCTTCGAGCTTGAGACTGACAAGGGGACCAGGCACAGGAGCAAGGCTGTGCTGGTGGCTGCCGGAGTGGGGGCGTTCTCTCCGAATAGGCTCGAGGCAGAGGGGGCCGCGGACTACGAAGGCAAGGGGGTGCACTACTTCGTCAGGGACAAGAGCGTGTTCAAGGGGAAGAACCTGCTCGTGGTCGGGGGCGGGGACTCGGCCGTCGACTGGGCCCTCAACATGCAGGACGTGGCGAAGAAGATCACCCTGGTGCACAGGAGGGACGTCTTCAGAGCCCACGAGGGGAGCGTCGCCGAGCTGATGAAGTCATCCTGCGACGTCAAGCTCTTCTACGAGGTCAAGAGCGTGACCGGCGACGGAACGAAGGTCACCCAGGCGGTGATCTTCGACAACAGGAGCAGGGCCGAGACGACGCTGGACGTGGACGCCATCCTTGTGAACATCGGGTTCAGAGCAGACCTTGGCCCCATCAAGGACTGGGGACTGCAGATCGACGGAAGGGAGATCAGGGCGAACGGAAAGATGGAGACCAACATCCCAGGAGTGTTCGTCGCTGGGGACATCGCCGGGCCGTTGGACGGGGTGAAGCTGAACCTGATAGCCACCGGCTATGCCCAGGCTGCGCTCGCGGTGAACGTGGCCAAGGCCTACGTCGACCCGAACTCCAAGATCTTCCCAGGCCACAGCAGTGAAATGAGGAGATAGCCTAGTCGGCCAGCCCGAGCACCCTTCGGTAGTTGTAGTCCTTCCTGATGGCCGGGTGCTGGGGGTCTATCAGGACGCACTCGTACCAGGCGTGAATCCCGTCCTCCCAGACCGGGTAGGACCCGAGGAGCTTCATGTTCGGGTGCCTCTCCTGCACTCTCCTCTCCGCGACCGACTGGGAAGAAACCGCTGACTTCATCTTGAGGACCCCCATGTGCTTGGGCCTCCTCCCGGAAGTCGGGCGCTGCCTCCGCATCCCTCCCCTTGAGACCCGCATCCTCACCACAACAACCCCCTCCTTCGCCTTGTACCCGATGGCCCGTGCCCTGTCGAGCCTCCACGGCCTGTCGACCCTGAGGGTGGCAGGCTCCTTCCTGAGCTGGACTGCCCTGGCTCTTATGTCTCCTCCTTTCTCATGGAAGATGTCCTGCCAAGTCTTCGAAATCTGCCTGTACATGGGCACCGAAACGGCTCGTCTTCGGTCAGCAAATAAACGTTCTCGGCGCTTTCATCCCTGCGAGAAGAAGGCCCTGACCTTCTCCCCGATCACGGTGATGGCGTTCACCTGCGCCTCCTCGGTCTGCCCCCCGATGTGCGGCGTGAGTATCGTGTTGGGGGCAGACAGGATCGCCCCCGAAGGGGGTTCCTTCTCGAACACGTCCAGCGCCGCCCCTCCCAGGCGCCCTTCCCTGAGGACCGCGGCCAGGGCGTCTTCGTCTATGACCCCTCCCCTGGAAGTGTTGATCAGGAAGGCGGTTGGCTTCATGCTAGCGAGCCTCGAGGCGCCCACCATGTGGGACGTCTGCGGGGTCATGGGCACGTGCAGGGTCACGTAGTCCGCGGAGGAGAAGAGCTCGTCCAGGGTGACCACTCTTGCTCCGAGCTCGGAGACGACTTCGGGCGGGATGGTGACGACGTCGTAGAAGAGGACCGACATGCCGAGGGTCCTGGATATCTCGGCTATCCGCCTGCCGATCCTCCCCAGTCCGACCACCCCCAGAACCTTCCCCCTGAGCTCCTTCCCCATGAGGGAGTTCTTCTCCCACCTGCCAGCTTTCGTCCCGGTGTCTGCCTGGACGAGCTTCCTGCTCAGGGCGAGCATGAGCATGACGACGTGCTCAGCCACCCCCTCGACCAGGGACTCCGGGCTGTTCACCACCGACACCCCCCTCGACTTCGCGTAGCCGACGTCGACGTTGTCCAGCCCCGTACCGGGGCGGGCGACGAGCTTCAGCCTCGCGGCCTTCTCGAGCACCTGGCGGTCTATCTTGGTCCTGCTTCTTACTATGAAGGCCTCGTAGTCCCCCGCCACCTCCAGCAGCTCGTCTCTGGTGATGTCCGGCCTGTAGTCGACCGAGATGCCGGGCCCCAGGGCCAGCTGGCCCACTTCGACGTGGTCGCAGATCAGTACCTTTGTCATCGTACGAGCCCCAACCGCGCGGTCTCCGAAACCAGCGATATATCGCTTGAACCGGTCCCTCCATAGGCGAGGGCCCTCAGATTCAGGTCGGGCGAAGGCGGCACCTCGCAGGCCACCCTGGAGCTGATCGCCGTGATGAACTCTATCTCGTTCACTCTCCCGCTCTGGCGGTCGTAGACGATCTCGCAGGCGGCCCCCTTCCCCGTTCGCCTGACGGCCGCCCTGTCACACGGGCGCCGCGCCCCCGTCTGCCTGGACTTCGTCCTGACCCACCTTAGGCCAAAGAGGAGCGACTCCGCCGACCAGGTTGGGCCCAGCGACAGGCCCCCGCCAAGGCAGTTCGCCCCTGCGATCCTCCCCGAAGACGACGGCTCCCCCGCCAGCGTGGAAGGGGGTCCGACCCCTTCCACCTCAGCGCACCCTCCAGCCGCGAACGTCCCCGGCACCCCGGCTGCAAGGTTCCGTCCGACCAGCACGGCGCCGGTCCGGCCCAGGCTGGCTCCTGTAGCCGGGACCCGCGGAAGCCGGCGGGGGACGAAGACCACGGAGTCGCAGGGGAGCACCGCCCCCTCCACCACAGCCGCCTCGACCCTCCCGGTCCCCACTGCGTCGGTTAGCACCCCCGAAGTGATCGAGATTCTCCTCTCCTTCGCTGCCTCCGAGATGGCATCGAAGACAGGGCGCGAGGGGCGGCCGCCCTGCCAGTGCGAAATGACGACCACGATGCTCCTGCCCCCGGCCAGGCGGTCCGCCACTTCGAGAGAGCGGCCCCCTTCGCCCGCGACCACGGCCCTCTCCAGGGGGCCGGAGTCCCTCCCCAGGTCATGATAGGACCGCTGCGAATCCAGAAGGTAGACCCCGGGCTTCCACGAACCCCTGAACGTCGGGGGCTCGAAGGCGCTCCCGGTCGCCAGGACCACCCGGTCGCAGCGCTCGTCACCGCCGGAGGTCCTGACCAGCCCCGCTTCGCAGGATGTCACCCCCGAGGTCAGAACCCTGACCGCGGCCGAGCGGGGAGGCGCGGGAGGTGGCCGGGGGGACCCGTAGAGGGGGCGGATCAGGTCTGGCAGGTCCCTCCACGGCAGGTCCGGGGGCTCCTCCTTCTCTACGACGGTCACATCAGAGCCGAGCCTCGACGCCTCGGCCGCGGCCTGGAGGCCCGCCGTTCCTCCGCCGACGACGCAGACCTTTGTCACGGACGCATTTCCGCAATGAGATGGTTATAACGGGCAGAGAATCCGGGCGGCTCGTGCTGGTGGGGGTCGTCGGCAAACCTAATGTCGGGAAGTCGACCTTCTTCGCTGCGGCCACCATGAAGGACGTGCCCATCGCCGACTTTCCGTTCACCACCATCCAGCCGAACGTCGGCGTCGCCCATCTGAAGACGAAGTGCGTCTGCAAGGAGATGGGGGTCACAGACAACCCGAAGAACTCGGCCTGCGTGAACGGGACCCGCCTGGTCCCTGTCAAGATCGTCGACGTGGCCGGCCTGGTCGAAGGGGCCTCGAAGGGGAAGGGGCTTGGGAACCAGTTCCTCGACGACGTCAGGCAGGCCGACGCCCTAATCCAGGTCGTCGACGCGTCCGGGTCCACCGACCTAGAGGGGAGGAAGGTCCCGCTGGGCTCCCATGACCCGGCGGAGGACGTGGCCATGGTCGAGCACGAATTCGACCTCTGGATGTTCGGGATACTGAAGAGGGACTGGGAGAAGGCGACCCGGTCGCTGGAGCAGACAGGGGGGAAGGTCGTGGAGCATCTGGCCGAAAGGCTCTCCGGCCTCTCGGTGAGCTACGCGGACGTCGAGCAGGTGGTCCTTCGCCTGCGCCTGCGGATGGAGAAGCCGAGCGGCTGGACCGACGAGCAGCTGATGCAGTTCGTCGTCGAGGCCCGAAGGCTGACGAAGCCCTCGCTGGTCGCAGCCAACAAGGCTGACCTCCCGTCGTCTCTCGCCAACATAGAGGCCCTCCGCAGGACTGGCCGGAGGGTCGTTCCGTGCGCTTCGGAGGCCGAGCTGCTCCTGAGGAAGGCCGCGGAGCACGGGCTGGTGGAGTATGCTCCCGGCGACCCCTCGTTTGCCGTGAAGGACCCGCAGAAGCTGAGCCCGGCCCAGGCCGGCGCGCTCAGGATGGTCGAAGAGAAGGTGATGAAGGCCTACGGGGGGACCGGGGTCCAGGACGCCATCAACCAGGCGTTCTTCGACCTGTTGGGGGCCATCGTCGTCTTCCCAGTCGAGGACGAGACGAGGCTCACCGACAAGGACGGGCGGGTCCTCCCCGACGCCTTCGTCCTGAAGGGGGGGTCCACGGCCCTCGATCTGGCGCGCACGGTCCACAGCGAGCTGGCGGACACGTTCCTCTACGCCGTGGACGCCAGGACCGGGAAGAGGCTCGGGGCCGGCCACCTGCTCAGCAACAGGGATATCGTGAAGATCGTGTCAAGCGGCAAGCGGGGGTAGCGGCTCTGCCTTCTGGGGCTCCGGCCTGGAGATCAGCTTGCTCTTCCTCACTCCCACGTGCCTCAGATGAGTGATCTTCTTGGCCTCGTTGTACACGTCGGACGCCACCTTCTGGAGCACCAGTTCCTGCACGAACCCTTCGTAGTTCATGCTGGCCGACTTGTCCCTGATCACCTGGTCCATGATCACGCGGAGGTCGTGCTTCTTCGAGCTGTTCATCTTCCCCTGGGAGAGGGCGGTGCAGTACACCCTGACGACGTACCCATCCTTCGTCGTGTAGTCGCGGATGAAGTCCGACATGGACGAGCCCCTCCTGATGAGGCTCCTCAGGAACTCTCTGGAGTATTCGTGCCCCTTGAAAACGGTGTAGGCGGTCTCCCCTTCGACCCTGTCCACCTGGAAGAACAGCTTGAAGGCGTAGTGCTGCGGGTCCTGCTTCAGGATGTCGTAGAGGGTGGTCTCGATGACCCTCCCTTCGGGCTTCTCCACGTCCGTGAGCGGGATCCTGGCTATGGGAGCGTTCCCGAACGACGGCGAAGCCGTCACAGTCACCCAGGACTTCAGCTTCCACTTGTCCCTCACCTTGGCGACTTTCTTCGGCAAGCGAAGGCGCCCCGTCCGTTTCGGGCTTATAACTTAGGTGCTCGACTTCTTCTCGAGGGCGGTGATCCCGCCCATGTAGGGCCCCAGGGCCTTCGGGATCTTCACAGAACCGTCCTTCTGCTGGAAGTTCTCGGCTATGGCCACCAGCACCCTGGTGGTGACCGCGGTGGAGTTGAGGGTGTGGACGAGCCTCGTCGCCTCGCTCTGCTTGTCCCTGAACCTGATCTTCAGCCTCCTCGCCTGATAGTCGGTGCAGTTGCTGCAGGAGACCATCTCCCGGAACTTCCCCTGGACCGGCATCCAGGCTTCGAGGTCGTACTTCTTCGCGGCCACGGTCCCCATGTCGCCAGTGCATACGTTCACGACCCTGTAGTGCAGCCCCAGGCTCTGGAAGATCTCCTCCGAGTTGGCGATGAGCTGCTCGTGGATCTCCCAGCTCTCCTCCGGCCGGGCGAATGCTATCTGCTCCACTTTGTAGAACTGGTGCGTCCTGAATATCCCCTTCGTGTCCTTGCCGTGGGCCCCGGCTTCGACCCTGAAGCAGGGCGAGAACCCGCAGTACCTGAGAGGGAGGTCCTTCCCGTCGAGTATCTCGTCCATGTGCATGGCCACCAGGGGGTGCTCGGACGTGGCGATCATGTACAGGTCCTCCCCTTCTATCTTGTAGATCACCGGCCCGAAGTCGTTCATGTCGGTCACCCCCGAGTAGGGGGCCCTCCTCATCATGAACGGGGGCTCCACGGGGACGAACCCCTTCTTCGAAAGGACGTCGATGGCGTACCTCATTATCGCGTGCTCGAGCTTGACCGCGTCCCCCTTCAGGAAGAAGAAGCGGGCCCCGGCGATCCTGCTCGCCCTCTCCATGTCCACCATTCCCAGGCTGGTCAGCACTTCGATGTGGTCCCTCGGCTGGAAGTCGAACTTCTGCGGTCCCCCCCAGGTCCTCACGGTCACGTTCTCGCTGTCGTCCTTGCCCACGGGGACGCTCTCGTGCAGGATGTTGGGGAGTCCCATGAGGATGGTCTCGAGAGACTGGAGCTGGGTCGTCTGGACCTGGGCGTACTGGTCCTCCTTGCGCGATATCTCGCGGACCCGCTTCTGCTCCGCCTCGATGGGGTTCTTCCCCCTTGCAAGCGCGGCTATCTTCCTGTTGACTTCGTTCATCTCGTGGCGAAGGGTCTCCGACTGGACCTTGGCGTTCCTCCACTCCGAGTCGGCGGCTATGGCGTCGTCGACCAGACGGAGCTTGTCTGTCATCCCCCTCTTCCTCAGGTCGGCCCTGATGACCTCTGGGTTCTCCCGGAGGAGCTTCACGTCGAGCATGTCCAGGTCCTCACGCCCGTCGGGTTCGCGATAAAAGCCATACTTCCTGGAAGAGGGCGATGTCCCGCATCAGCGCCAGTGTGGTCGAGATGGCGGCCGACGGGGAGTCAGACTCGACCCTGCATCGGAGCGAACGCCCGGCCCCGGCCATGGTGAGCCTCAGCCCTCGGGGGAGCCCCTCGTTGTCCGGAGCCAGCACGGCCGAGAGCTTCCGGACCGATCCGGCGCCGTCCATTGCGAGCTCGAGCTCTGCAGTGGCGTTCATGGAGGCACTCTCTCCGCGACAGCCTTTGAGAAGGAATCCGCCTTCGACGACGGGATCTTGGCTCCGGCCGCCATCGCGTGGCCGCCCCCCACTCCGTCCACGGCCTCGGCCGCTTCGCGCATGACGAGTCCGAGGTCGACGGACCCGCCATACTCGTCCCCGACCCTGGAGGAGATCTTCAGGTCCTCCCCCCGGCTCTCGGTGCTCCCGACCACCACCTTGTCCTTGAACTCCGGGGACGAAGTCAGGATCGAGATCACCGGCCCGAGGAGCCTTTCGTCCACGATCCCCTGGCCCCTCACAAGGACGAGGCTTCCGCGGTGCTCCATCCTCGACGGCTCCGAAGCGAGCCCCTCCAGCGCCTTGCTGATCCCTGACCGGTACTCCGAGAGGGTCTTCATGGCCGCCCTGAGGGCTTCCGACCTGTCGCCAAGGCAGACTGCGATTCCTGTCCCGCTGGCTCCCATCCTCCCGCAGGCGTTCAGCAGTGTCCCGAACTCCCTGGCGTCCCTCAGGGGTGTGAATGGGTCCTCGAATTCGAGGGTGTACGCTTCGCCCACGAGGCTGGCCATGGCCTCGGTCGCCCCGCCGACAGGGCCGAGGGTGCTGGCTATCACCTCTGTCAGCTTCATCTTCTCGTCCTGGGAGAGAGAGGAGATGGTCCTCCAGGTCCCCCCGTCTTTCAGCGCGAGCCCGGACTGGTGGAGGGCTGCCAGGACTGCGTCCTTGCTCCCGGTGAGCCCCTTCAGGAAGGGAGTGGACGTGAGCGCGACCGCCTCGTGAATCGGCCTCGTCTCCCTGCCGGTGAACATCAGGTCCTTGGCGACGCGCATCACCCCCCTCGCCTGGGCGTCTTCGACGGCAGCCCTGTTGAGCCCGGTCAGCGACCTCCCCGGACCCCCGTCCTGCCTGTCGGCCAGGGCGCCCACCACCGCCAGCGGGGAGAGGTCGTCGTTGTTCGGGTCGAGGGTGACTGCGAGGAAATAGGCCATGGCGGAGGAGCACCCCTCCTTCCCGCCGTCGTACCCATACGTCCAGGCGTTCACCACCGTGGCCTTCGCCGCGTCGGACTCGGCGATCTCGTGGTGGTCGAGGACCAGGTACTTCCCAGGGAAGAAGGAGTCCAGCTCCCCGGTGAGGGTCGACGCCAGGTCTGTGAAGACATAGAAGTCGGACTTCGCTGCGGCCAGGTCCCCTATCGACTTCGGGTCAAGGTCAGGGACGGCGCGGAGAGTCGCGTTCGCCCCTTTGCGCATCAGGGCCGCAAGGACGATCGATCCGCTGCAGAGACCGTCTGCGTCGATGTGCGTGACGATGAGCACCCGCTTCCCTGACTTCGCGACCTTCAACAGGTCGGGAGCCAGTCCCCTGTATCTGGAGATGAGGCCTTCGAAGTCGGCCAAGGGCCCGGCCCCGCTATGCCAGCTGCGCGACGACCGCGGTGTACTTGAAATCGTGCGGCAGGAGACCTTTCTGCTTGTAGTACTTCGACAGCCTGTAGATCTTCGCTTCGACCAGCTCCAGGGAGTGGACGTTCTTCCTGTCGCTCCTGTGATTCTGCAGATGCTTCTGGACCCGCTTGGCCCGTTCTATCAGGTCCTGGAGGTCCTGGGGGAGCTTCGGCGGGGCCTTCCCGTCTGCAAGGATCCGCCCCAGCGATTTGCCCACGAGGGGCTTCACCAGCGGGACCCCGTAGTCGTCCCGGAGGAGCTGGCCGATCCTGCTGGGGGAGACGCCGTCCTTCGCGAGCTTCAGCGCGGTGGAGCGGGCCTCCTCGGCGGAGGTCGTGACCCAGCTCGGGGTGCTCTTGCTCGGGGGCCTTGTCTGATGAGACCTGCCGTGCCTATGAGAATGAATGCGAGCCAACCCTAACCGTCTGGGCGTGTCCTGCGAGTTGGGCTGATAAACGTTGCCCGGACCGAGCCCGTTTCATGCGACCCGGGCGTACCTTCCCCGGCGCTCGATGCTCAGGAGCTGCCTGAAGACGGCCCTCGAGCGGGCAGGCCCCAGAACCCCGGCGTACCCCCTGTTCAGGGCCTCCATCGCGGCGGCCGCCACCTGCGGGTGCGCCCCCAGGAGGGTCTCCTTGATCAGCCTGAGGTCCACGGCGTGGTCTTCCAGCCTCTCCGTCCGGATCGAAAGGCCGAAGTCGACGAAGACGAGGGAGCCGCCCCTCCTGACGACGTTGGCTGTCGTGAGGTCGCCGTGCATTATCCCTGCGCGGTGGAGGAGCCCCACGTTCCGTCCGAACTCCCTGAAGACCTCGTCGGTCCCTTCGGCCTTCGAGGCTATCACGTCCTTCAGGCGGGTCCCCTCAACGTACTCCATCACCAGGGTCGAGGCAGGAGGGTCGACATCGTACAGGTAGGGCGCCGCCACGCCTGCTCCCTTCGCCTGATGGATCATCTCGGCTTCGTGCAGCGTCCGCTGGCGCCGTATCTCCTCGTCCAGGACCGGAAGGCGGTAGCGGAGGGGCTTCCTGACCTTGTAGACCGCCTCGAGCCCCTGCCAGTCGCCCCGGATCACGTCCGCCTCCGCCCCCCTGTAGAGGAGGCGGCCGGCGGGGTGTTCACTCCCGCCAGGGGATGTCGACTCTGTCAAGCCTCCAGGACTGCTGTACCTTCGACTCTTCCACCGGGACGGCGATCGAGCTCTTGTGCGCGAGCCACCCTGTCCAGGCGATCTGGGCGCCGCAGTCTCCGCTGTACTCGAGCGGAGCCGAGCTGACCGCAGCGGAGTGCCTTTCGGCCATGAAAGTCATCATCTCGGCGAGCCTCCTGTTGGCAGCCACCCCGCCCACGATCATGACTTCGCGCTTGCCGGTGAAGGCCAGGGCGCGCTCGGTCACTTCGGTTACCATGGCGAAGGCGGTCTCCTGAATCGAGTAGGACACGTCGTCGAAGGACTCCCCCCTGTCGAGGAGGAGCTTGGAGGCGGTGAGGAGCCCCGAGAAGGAGACGTCGTTCCCCTTGACGGCGTAGGGGAGCCTGAGATACCTGCGGGACTTTCCTGCGGCCTCTTCGATGGCCCTGCCGCAGGGAGAGGCGAGCCCGTGATGCCTCCCGAACTGGTCCAGCAGCTGGCCCAGGGTGAGGTCGAGGGACTCCCCGAGGACCCGCCAGCGGTTCCCCGAGTAGGCAATGATCATGGTGTGCCCCCCAGACACGAGCAGGACGACCGGGTCGGCCGCCCCGGTGAGGAGGCACCCCAGTTCGATGTGCCCTACGGCGTGGTTGACCGGGACCAGCGGCAGGTCGAGGGAAGATGCGAGCGTCCTGGCCACCACGGCTCCGACCCTCAGGCACGGGCCAAGCCCCGGCCCCATGGCGTAGGAGACCGCCGAAAGGTCCGCTAGGGAGATCCCGGACGAGGAGACCGCCTCGGAGAGGACCCTCGGGGCGGAGGCGAGGTGGCTCTGCGAAGCCTCGAAGGGGTGGATGCCGCTCCCTTCGGGAGGCTTGTACACCGCCTTGGCGTTGGAGAGGATTTCGCCGTCTGACGAAACCACGGACACCGAGAAGGTGTGGGCTGTGCTTTCGACCCCGAGGACGTACTGCTTCATACCGAATCTTCAGACAGAAGCCGGAATTCCTAGGATTTAAGTTCGGGAAAGGGAGACTCGCCCAGATTAGAAACATCCGCGAGATCGGGAGCATGTCTGTATCATGGTCGGCCGCCAGGTCCTCGCAGACACTTTCAGAGCGCTCCCCTGGTCAACTTCGCCAATACCACTCGCTTGTCTTAAGAGGCAATCGTCCGCGGTCCGGAGACGAACCAAACGTCAGACAGGCCATCCAAGAATCTGCTAATCGCTCAGGCAAGAAGACAGACCATCGCTAGGCACAGTTCGATGGTTTGCAAGACCTATGATCTGAAAGTCGACAAGTCGCGCCTCTCAAGGGAAGCGCTTGAAATGCTCAAGAGGCTCTTCCTGGAAGCAAGATGGTTCTACAACGACCTCCTCGCCCGGGGTGATGTCTTCCATGCAGATTACATGACAAAGACCGTTCAGGTCTTCGACAAAGAAGGGAAGGTCGAGTCACCCCCGCTCAGGTACCTTTCCGCACAGATACGGCAAGAGATCCTGGACAGGACGAAAGACTCCATCCTGGGTCTTGCACGGCTCAGGAGGAGTGGCTGAAGTCGGCGCTTTGAGATTCAAGAGCAAAGCCAGATCAACCCCCCTGAAGCAGTACGGCATGACTTGGGTTCGCGGCAACAAGATTTCAATCCAGGGAGTCAGCAGGCCATTACGGGTCAGAGGACTCATTCCGAGAGAGGCCTATTGCACAAGCGCGACGCTGGAGCAGAGAAATGAGGGATATTTCCCTCATACTGCCACGTATCAGAACCAAGGTGAGCGCGTTGCTTCACGGAATGGGATAGGAATCGATGCAGTGACCAAACACCAACTGACACTTTCCAACGGATTGCTGATAGACGAAGGCATCCTACCGGCCAAGAAGGTCAGACGTTTGAATCGCGAGTTGTCAAGGAGAAGCACAGGCAGCCAGAATAGGTTCAAGACAGACGCGCTGTTGGATAGGGAATATTGCCGGCCGGCAAACCAGCGGAGTGACATTAGGAACAAAATAGCAAGCAGGCTGCTCGCCACGCACAGTCTGATGGCTGTTCAAGATGACAGCGTCGCCGGATGGCAGAGGATGTGGGGTACGGAGGTGACAGCCTCGGCGATTGGAGGGATAATGAGCGGCCTGAACGGGCCGCGCACCCGAATTCTCGTGAGAAGGTCCGAGCCAACCACCCGGAGGTGCAGCCGTTGCGAGGCCCTGAACGGAATCGGCCTAGATGAACGCATCTACCATTGCGATAGATGCGATCTCATCATAGCCAGGGACCTCGGCGCAGCAGTGAACCACTGGAAGGAAACACCTGCGGGGTGCAGGGAATCTACGCCTGTGGACATGGAGGCCGCTACCGAGCTGATGGAGTACTTCGGCATTCCAGGGGTTTCGGCAAGCCTAGTGGAAGAAACAGTAAGCCGGCTACCGGCGACGGAAGCCAACGTCGTTTAGACGGCAGGTAGCTCACATTCTGCGGGTCTGGTGGTACAGGTCCCCGAGGAGGTTGACGAACGGCTTGACCTCCACGAGGAAGTCGTCGAACTTCCCCCTTTCGAAGTTCGAGGTGCGCTTGCCGCCGTCAACAACGATCTTCGCGGCGAGGACGATGCCGGAGCTCCTGTCCGGGTCCGCCCTCAGCTTGGGGAAGTGGATGAGGGCGCCGTAGCCGACCTTCCTCTTCCCTTCGGTGAAGACCAGGTTGTAATACATGCTCTGGGTCTTGGTGAACTGGGCGAGCTGCTTCCTCCTGCTCTCGCTCCTCTTCACGTGGTCGAACTTGGACTCGGTCATGGTGTCGACCATCTCCTTGAGAAGCTTCATGTCCCCGACTCTCTTGGTGTAGCCGGCGTACTCTATGGGCATCTGGTACACGCTGTGCATCACCAGGTCCCAGTTGTCCCGGACCGCGAAGGTGGCGGTATCCAGGTTCATCTCGCGCTTGAGCTCGTCGGAGAGGACGTCCTCGACGGTCAGCTTCTTGGCCACGGGGCCGGTGTCCGCCGAGGGTGTAGTTAATCTTCTCTGTGATCGCCTGCGCCCGGAGCCACAGGCGGGTATATCCGTGCGAGGAGGGGAGCCATGGGGATGAAAGGGGCCATCCAGTCGCTCGAAATCACCTACTTCGTTCACGCCACCGAGGACCGGGGGAAGATCGAGCGGGCAGTCGCGAGGCTGCTGGGACAGGAGCCGAAAGCCGAGACCGAGGCCCTGGAGGGCCACTTCGGGAACCAGATAGTGAGCAGCCGGGTGCACCTCACGGGCGAGGAGGCCGCGTCCGGGTTCAGCCACCTCGTCGGCTCGCTCCCTGCCGGAGTAGTCGACCGGCTCGTCGCGGAGCTCGAGTCGCACCTGGACGAGCACTCGGCGCTGTTCGTGAGGCTGGACAAACAGAGCCTCGTCTCCGGCTCCCTCTCCCTCGGGGCCTCCGACCCGGTGAGGGTGAAGGTCAAGCCCAGGATGTTCATGATCAAGGGAGGGGCGGCGGACTTCTACGCGGGACTGCTGGGGCGCAGGTGACATGCCGAAGAGATACGTCCTCCTCGTCGCCGACGCGGCCATCACCCAGCCCGAGAGGAAGGCGCTCCAATCGGTCATCGAGCGGAGGCACCCGGGTGACAGGGTGATCGAGGTCCAAGGGAACCCCAGGGCGGTGATCGTGAAGACGACCAACGAGGTCGCGCCCTCGTTCCGGACGACCGAAGGAGCGCCGACCGTCGGCGGAAAGAGGCTGACGGCGGTCCTCACGTCGGGGGCCGTAGGTAACCTCAAAAGGAGAGCAGCAGAGGCGGCGACCAATGGCCAAGTACATGAGTGAGGAGTATGTCTCTCAGGTCCAGGGCGCCCTCTCGAGCGACCCCAAGTGGGCCGAGACCTCGAAGAGCTTCAAGACCAGCGTCGCCTTCAACGTGACCGACCAGGGGCTGAACTACATCCTGAACGTCGACGGCGGCGTCACGACCTTCCAGAAGGCCGCGCCCGGGGCGTCCACCGAATTCTCCTTCGACGGGCCCTACGAGGCCTGGTGCAAGGTGGCGAAGGGGGAGGTCGACATACAGTCGGCTGTCCTGAAGGGCCAGCTGAAGTTCAAGGGCTCGCTCACGAAGATCCTGATGTACAAGGACCGGTTCACCAGGGTCGCCGAGATAATGAGGGACGTCCCCAAGGAATTCTAGATAGGCACGAAGACGTAGTAGGGGTTCCCTTCCTTGCTCGTCCTGGCCTCGAGCCATAGCCGCATACCGGGCTTCGCCTTCTCGGGCTCGGCCCCTTCGAGCCAGGCCAGGACCTTCAGGCCGTCTTTCAGCTCGCCGATGGCGATCACGTACGGGTTGCTGCCCGCGAAGCTTGCAGGGACTACCTGGACGCGGGTGTAGGTCACCAGAGTGGCGTCCCGCCCAAGCTCCACCCAGGAGAACTCGTTCCCCATGCACCTGGGGCAGTCGGCCTGGGGAGGGAAGGAGACGTGGCCGCACTTCGTGCACTTCGTGGTGATGAACTTCCCGCTCTTCAAGGCGTCCCAGAACTCGTGGGTCTTCGAGATCGGGATGTCGAACCTCAGGGTCAGGGTCCTCCGCGAGTGAAGGACAGGCGACTCCGGCATGGCTCAGTTCCTCGAGAGGATAGTCACGTAGGCGTAGTGGCCGGTCCCGCCGATGTTGTGGACCAGCCCGTACCCCTTCCTGATCGGGGCCTGGCGGCGCCCGGCCTCGCCCCTGAGCTGTTTGGTGATCTCGACCGCCATCGACACGCCGGTTGCGCCTATGGGGTGGCCCTTGGCCTTGAGGCCCCCGTCGAGGTTCACCGGGATCTTCCCGCCGAGCTCGGTCTGCCCTTCTCTTATCATCTTGGCAGCCTCCCCCTTCTTGCAGAACCCCAGGTCCTCGTAGGCCATCAACTCCGCGATGGTGAAGCAGTCATGGGCTGTGGCCACGTCGATGTCGCCTGGAGAGACCTTGGCCCTCGAGTATGCCTGTCTGGCCGCGCTGACCGCCGCTTCGAGCCCCACGTAGTCGTTCCTCCTGCTGAGGTTGGCCGTGTCCGACGAGTAGCCGACCCCCCTGATCCAGACGGGTGTGTCGGTCAGCTTCCTCGCCGTGTCCTCCCGTGCGAGGATCACAGCCGCGGACCCGTCGGTCAGCGGGCAGGCGTCATAGAGCTTGAGCGGCCATGACACTACCTGCGACCCCATGGCCTTCTCCAAGGTGATCTCCTTCTGGAACTGCGCCAGGGGGTTCATGGAGCCGTAATGGTGGGCCTTCACCGCGACCCTCGACATGTCCTCCTCGGTGGTCCCGAACCTGCTCATGTGGGCCACGGCGTAGAGCGCGTAGTAGGCCGGGAAGGTCATCCCGTAGTTCTCGAACTCCCACATGTACGACCCCGCCCTGCCGATGAGCTCGACCGAAGTCGGGGTGTCCACTTCTGTCATCTTCTCGACCCCGACCGCCATGGCGACGTCGACCTCCCCGCTGACGATGCTGTTGTAGGCCGCCTTCACGGCCGCGCTCCCGCTCGCGCAAGCCGCCTCGACCCTCATGGTCCCGGCTCCTGTCAGCCCCGCGTACTCGTCCACCACGACAGCCGGGAGGGACTCCTCGTACCACCCGCCTGCGCTCCCGACGACGACGTTCCCGATGTCCTTCTTGTCGACCCCGGCGTCGTCGACCGCCTGCTTGATGGACTCGAAGGCGAGCTCCCCGATGTTGACGTCCGTCCTTCTTCCGAACCTGCTGTGCCCAATCCCTACGACCGCGACCTGCTCCAATCGATTCCTACCTCAGAAGAGGGGTGCCGTATTTCAACTTCCCCGGGCTAGCCCAGCACACCCATCTCTTTGGCCACTTCTTTCATTATGACCAGGCGCTGGATGTCGTTGGCCCCCTCGTAGGTCTTGATGATCTGGGAGTCCCTGAGTATCCTTTCCACGTTCATGTCCGTGGAGACGCCATAGGCCCCCATGATCATCATGGCCATGTGGGCGTTCTTCTCCGCGGCCTCGGTCGCGACTATCTTCGCGATGGAAGACGCCTTGATGAAGTCCTTCTGCTTCTTGGTCAGGGTCGCGGCCCAATAGGTGAGGAGCCTGGCCGTGTGGACAGCGGCCGTCATCTCGGCTATCTTGAACTGGACCTGCTGGTACTGGAGCAGGTACGTGTCGAAGGTCTGCCTCTGGGTCGAGTAGGTCAGAGCGGCTTCGAGCGCCGCCTGGGCCAGCCCGGTCCCCTGGGCGGCCACCCCCACCCTGCCATGGTCGTAGCAGTTCAGCGCGATGTTCACCCCCCGTCCCACTTCCCCGACCACGTTGCCCTCCGGGACTTCGAGGTTGTCGAACATCAGTTCCACCGGCTGGTCCCCCCTCAGCCCGATGACCTCCGTCCGCTGGCCCACGTTGAGGCCCGCCATCCCCTTTTCCGCTATGAAGGCGGTGACCCCCCGGTGCCTCTTCCCCTCCTCCTTGGGGCTCGTCCTCGCGAAGATGAGGAAGGTCTCGGCCTTGTCCCCGTTGGTGATGAACATCTTCTTCCCGTTGATGACGTACTTGTCCCCGTTCTTCTGGGCCGTCGTGGTGATCGCAGCCACGTCGGACCCGGTGCCGGGCTCGGTCATGGCATGGGCGGCGATCTTCTCGCCCCTCGCGATCGGCACGAGATACTTCTTCTTCTGCTCCTCGGTGCCGAACAGGAACAGCGGGGTCGAGACCAGATAGGTCGCGCCGATGACGGCAGAAAAGGCGGCGGAGAATCTCGCTATCTCCTCCGTGGCAATCACGAGCGAAAGGTCGTCCCCCCCTCCCCCTCCGTATTCTTCGGGGAACGGGACCCCGAACAGGCCGAGGTCGGCCGCCCGCCTGACCAGCTTCATGTCCATCTGGTTGTCCCTGTCGATCTTCTGGGCCGCCGGACCGAGCTCCTTTTCGGCGAACTCCCTCACCGCCTTCCTGAAGGCCTCCTGCTCCTCTGAGATTGCGATGACGTAGTCCGACGGCAGTGGGTTCAGGGTGCTCATTGGTGACAGCGGGGGGCCCCGGGCACTATTTACGCGTGGTCACCTTTAGGTTACCTTGGTTTCCAGTGGAAAGGGAATTAAGGCGCCTCACGGCGCCACATGTCTCGAGACCTTGGACATCAACAGGGTGGCGGTGATAGGAGCCGGAGACATGGGGCACGGGATAGCCGAGCTGTTCGCAGTGAGCGGGTTCGGCGTCACTCTGGCGGACAAGTTCCCCCAGGCGCTGGAGAAGGCGAAAGGGAGGATCGCTGCGAGCCTCGACAGGATGGTGGAGAGGGGGAAGCTGACCAGGGCGCAGGCAGATGCCGCCATCGGCCGGCTCGCGTACACGGGAGAGACGGCCAGCGCCGTCGCCCAGGCCGACCTGGTGGTCGAGGCGGTCCCCGAGTCCTTGGAGCTCAAGCGGGCGGTCTTCAGGGAGGTGAGCCAACACGCCCCCCGGGGCGCGATCATCGCGTCGAACACGTCCAACATCAAGATCTCCGACCTTGCCGAGGCAGCGTCGGGCCCCGGGAGGGTCGTGGGGATGCACTTCTTCAATCCGCCGATGGTGATGAAGCTGGTGGAGGTGATACCCGGCGCCAGGACCGACCCGGCGGTCGAGCAGGACGCGGTGGACGTCTGCGGGAAGATCGGAAGGACCGCGGTCAGGGTGCTCAAGGACAGCCCCGGCTTCATAGTCAACAGGATCAACGCGGCCGACACCCTGTTCTTCTGTCTGGTCCTGGACAGGGGGATCGCCTCTCCGGCCGAGGTGGACACCTTCGCGAAGGGGCAGGGGCTCCCCATGGGGCCATACGAGCTCATGGACTTCGTGGGGATAGACGTCGCCGCCGACTCGCTCGCCTACTTCGCCCAGGCCCTCTCACCCGAGTACGCCAAAGGGAAGCACTTCGCAGGCATGGCGAAGTCGGGCCTCCTGGGCAAGAAGTCGGGGAAGGGGTTCTACGACTGGTCGACGGGGAAGGCGCAGATTCCGAAGGCCGCGGCCACGGACAAGATCTCGATAATGGACATATTCGCTCTGGAGATCAACGAGGCGGTCAAACTGATCGAAGAAGGAGTGGCGACCCCGGACGACGTCGAGAAGAGCGTGACCCTGGGGATGAACAGGCCCTTCGGCCCCATCTCCGTGGCCAAGGACCTGAGCAACGCCGAGGTGAAGTCGAAGCTCGAGGAACTGGCGAAGAACTTCGACTGCCAGATCTTCGCCCCGGCCAGGTCGATCGTGGAGGGGAAGCTCAGGGACGCCGTCGAGGGGAGGGTCGTGCCGGAGGGCGCCAAGGCGGCTGCGAAGGCGGAAGCTCAGCCTGCGTCCGCGGAGCCGAAGGGGGGGGTCCGCCTCGAGAAGCTGCCAGGGGGGGTCGCCAGGATCGTCCTGAACAGGCCGAAGTTCAACATGATTAGCGGGGAGGTGCTCGACGGGCTGGACAGGGCCGTCTCCGACCTGTCGGCAGACCAGGAGACGCGCGTCGTGCTGGTCACGGGCGAAGGGAGCGTCTTCTCGTCGGGGGCCGATCTTTCTCAGTTCATCAGCAGCCCGGTGGCGTTCATGGAGTTCGCCCGGAGAGGGGCGAGGACGATGAAGCGGCTGGCGGAGATGCCTAAGCTGACCGTCGCGGTCCTCAAGGGGTACGCCCTCGGAGGGGCGCTGGAGCTGGCGCTCTCCTGCGACCTGAGGTTGGCCACGGAGGATGTCGAGATGGGGTTCCCCGAGCTCACTAGAGGCCTGGTCCCTGCGTGGTCCGGGAGCCAGCGGCTCCCCAAGCTCCTCGGGATATCGAAGGCGTCTGCGCTCATCCTCACCGGCGAGAGGATCAAGGGAAGGCGCGCCTTCGAGATCGGGCTGGTCCACAAGATTATTCCCCCCGGAGACCCCGACGAGTTCGCCGCGCAATATGGGGCGCAGCTGGCGTCGTCCCTGGCGCCCGTTGCGGTCGTGCTTGCGAAGAGGCTGATCAACAAGGGCGCCGAGGCTCCCCTCGATGACGGCCTCGAAATGGAAGCCATGGCGGCTGGACTCCTCTACGGAACCGAGGATCTGAAGGAAGGGATATCGGCGTTCCTTGGGAAGCGAAAGCCCGAGTTCAAGGGGAAGTGAGCGCCCGACGGCCGAACTCAGAGACGCCTACGTGGCCGACTACCTGAGAATCCCGTTCTCCAGGTCCAGGCCTTCGCAGCCCGAAAGGGACGTCTACAACTCGTTGCGGATGGACCAGGCGCTGAGTCTCCTCATCAGGAGGCTTCTGGAGAGAACCGCTTTCAAGCCTGAAGAGATCGGGGACGTGATCACAGGGTGCGCCTTCCAGACGGGGGAGAACTGGCTCTACGGCGGGAGGCACCCAGTCCTCCTCGCCGGGCTCCCCGTCTCCGTCCCATCCATGGGCATGGACAGGGCGTGCGCATCGTCGATGAACGCGGCAGCAGAGGGGGCGATGGAGATCATGACGGGGAACTCCGACGTGATTCTCGCAGGCGGGATGGAGCACCTCACCCACATCCCGATGGCGAACAACCCGGCCCTCGCTCCCAACACCAGGCTACTGACGAGGCCGGAGTACATGAAGTACCAGATGAACGTGGGCTATTCCATGGGGCTCACGGCGGAGAAGCTGGCCGAGGAGGAAGGGGTGACAAGAGGAGAGATGGACAGATACTCGGTGGAGTCGCACGCGAAGGCCTCGAGGTCCGTCGACCAGGGGTGGTTCAGGGGGGAGCTCATGGAGGTGAAGGTGGAGGTTTCGGGGGAGGAGAAGGTGATCGACGTGGACCAGAGCATCAGGAGGGACACGACGATGGAGCAGATGGCCGGGCTCCAGCCCTCGTTCAAGGCGGGAGGGCTCATCACGCCGGGGAACTCGTCCCCCCTCAACGCAGGGGCTTCCATGGTGGCGCTCGCTTCGAGGGAGAAGCTCGACGAATACGGGCTGAAACCGATGGCGAAGATAGTCTCGATGGGGTGGGCGGGGGTCGACCCGAGCGTCATGGGGAAGGGACCGGTTCCGGCCTCACAGAAGGCCCTGGCCAGGGCAGGGATGAAGGCAGACCAGGTGGACCTCTGGGAGATCAACGAGGCGTTCGCAGTGGTCGTCCTGTATGCCATCAGGGAACTCGGGATCGAACCGTCCAAGGTCAATCGGCACGGGGGGGCGATAGCGATCGGGCACCCTCTGGGGGCCTCCGGGGCCAGGCTCGTGGGGACCCTGGCCAGGCAGCTGCAGGAGACAGGGAAGGAGTACGGAGTCGCCACGCTCTGCGTCGGCGGGGGGCAGGGGTTCGCGATCCTCCTTCAGAGAGCGTAGCCTGACGAGCCGGTGCGGTCCGAAGAGCAGTCACTCGATGGCGCCCTTGGCCCTCAGGGCGCCAGTCTGGCTCCTGGAGTAGCCCAGGGACTTCATCAGGGACTCCGTATCATCCCCCAGCCCCGGGGCGCTGGTGAAGGCTCTGCCGCGCATCGACGGCTGGGACCTGACTGGGCTGTTCAGGACCGTCTCTTTTCCTGCAAGGTCGGCAAGCATCTTGAGGCTCCTGGCCCAGTCGCTGGTGAGGGCCTCCTCCACCGTGAGGACCGGGGTCGTGCAGGTGTCCAGGTGCATCAGGGCCTTCGACCACTCGTCCCTGGTCTTCGTTGCGAAGATGCGCTTCAGCGTCTCTGTCACCTCCTCCCTTTCCGTCTCGGTCCCGAACCGGTAGGGGGCCATCTGGGGGACGCCGAGGGCGCCCAGGAGGTTACTCCAGAACCCCTCCTCTATGGCCGCCACCGCCATGTACTTCTTGTCGGAGGTCCTGTAGAGGTTGTAGTACGGGGTCGACCCGAAGACCAGGCTGTGGCCTTCCTTCGGGGGCCGGCCGGTTGCGAGGTAGGCAGAGGCCGGGATGACCATCCATGACAGGAGCGAACCCACGATGGGGACGTCGATGTAGACCGGGCCCCTCCTGCTCGCCAGGGCCCCCAGTATGCCAAGGGCAGCGTACATCCCGGAAGACAGGTCACCGAGCTGCAGCAGAGGGACCTCGGCGCCGGACGAATAGGCGAGGGTCCCGGCCATGGCCTGGAAGTTGATGTCGTGCCCAGGCATCGAGCTCAGATTGACGTCCTGGCCGTAGGCCGAAATGGAGCAGTAGATTATCTTCGGGTTCACCTTCTTCACCGACTGGAAGGAGAACCCGAGCCTGGACATGGCCCCCGGCCTGAACCCCTCGATGAAGACGTCGGCCGTGCGGAGGAGGCGGCGCATGACCCGTTTCCCTCCCGCAGTCTTCAGGTCGATGCCGATGCTCCGTTTGTTCCTGTTGACCGTCGAGTGGACCGGGCTCCTCCCGTCCTTGGTGGGCGGGGTCGCGCGCATGTAGTCTCCGAGACCAGGCTGCTCGACCTTGATCACTTCGGCCCCCATGTCAGAGAGGAGCATCGTGCAGAACCCCCCGGGGAGCAGCCGGGTAGCGTCGACGACCCTTACGTTGTCGAGAAACCCCACGCCGCGCCGTCGATGGTGCGCAGATAAAGGCTAGGCCGGCCCCCGGGAGCCCCTCGGATGCCAAAGGCTAAATCGAAGGCACCGTGTCGGGTGTCGACGATGAGGTGAACGCCGTCCCAGTCATAGCCCGGAGTAAGCTCCCGGGCAGATGATGAACTCGCGACGAACTGAGTCAAATCGTCCGAGCCCCGCACGGCTGCCTCTCGACCCGGCCGAGCCGGTTTACTGGGCACCATGGGGGAAACGTCATAACCGCCGGGCGTGGGCGACTACGCGGGCCAGTCGGCATGGTGAAATCCGTCAAGGTGCACGAGGAGACGCACAGGGCGCTCAAGCTGCTGAAGGCCAGGCAGAGGAAGAGGAGCATCGACCAGGTCATCCGGGAGATGATCAGGGCCTCTGCAGGGGTGGAGGTCGAGAAGGTGCGCCCGGACAAGTCGGAAGAGCTGACAAGATACCTGAAAGACTGACCCGATAAGATAGAAATACGAACGCCAGGGCCCCCGTCCAGCAATGGCGAAGTTCGATGGCATAGTCGGGAAGGCGCTCCTGACCGTGGAGGAGAAGGAGGACGAGCTCACCCTTGTCTTTGCGGACAACAGGTACCTTTTCGTGAAGCTGCAGGGCGGGAAGCTGCATTCTGACAGCGTGCCCGAGTAGAGACTACTCTTCCTTGAGTATCTCTACGGCCCTGCTTCCACCCACGAGTCTCTTGAACCTCTCTGCATCGGCCATGGTCCCGATGATTTTGTTTATGTGCATCGGTATCACCACCTTTGCGCTTATCGAATCCGCCGCCCGGGCGGCTTCCTCGGCGGTCATGACGTATGTCCCCGAAACAGGCAGGAACGCGACGTCCACGTCGAGGCTCTTCATCTCTTCGATCCCGTCGCAGTCTCCCGCGTGGTAGAACCGCACCCCGTCCATGGTGAGGACGTAACCCACCTTCTTGTCCTCCTTGGGGTGGAACATCTTCCCGGGCTCCCGGAACTTGTTGAGGTTGTAGGCTGGTATGGCTTCGACCTTGAGTCCCCCGAAGTCCAGGGTCTGCCATGGCTCGACGATCCGCTTGGTCTGGGCGAACTGCCTGAGGGGAGCCTCACACTGGCGGGGCGCCACCATCACGGTCGAGGGCCCCGAGAATCTCGGTATGTCGTCCTGGCTCAGGTGGTCGGAGTGCTCATGGGAGATCAGCAGGACGTCAGGCTTGTAGTTCCCCTTGGCCTTGAACGGGTCGACCACCACCGTCTTGGAACCCTGGAGCACGAACGAGTCGTGGCCTAGCCAGTGCACCCTGACCCCCTTGTATGCCCACATGGCCGAGCCGCCTACAGGTTTACTCCTTCTTCCCTGATCCCTGTCTTGTCGATCGTCAGCAGGTCGATGCCGTTCCCGCTCATCGCGTCCCTGGCGATGGCCGCCTTGATCGCGGAGACGGCGAGGTCGCGAGCCTCCTTCTGGGTCATGGTGGGGCTGTAGCCGGCTTCGACCACCCCGATCGCTGTCTCCTCCCCGGTCCCCACGGTGGCGTACTGGTCCGAGATCACGCTCCCCAGAGGGTCGAGGACGTATACGACCGGCTTGTCCCCCATCCCGCCCAGGATGACCTGGGTGAGGAGCGGGGCGTACCTGTTCTGGAACATCAGCGTCGACATCAGCTTGGCGACCGAATTCGGCTTCATCGACTTCCTCGATTCGAGCTCCTTGAGCTTGGAGTACACAGCCACCTCTTTCACCAGGTTCTGCATGTCGGCCACCATGCCCGCGCAGACGGCGCCCACGCTTTCGGTGACCTTGAACACCTTCTTCCCCGACTTGCTTCTCACGAAGCTGCCCAGCGTGATCCTCCTCTCGGCACCCAGGACCACTCCGTCTTTGAACGCGATGCCGACTGCGGTGGCGCCCGGCATGTACTGCTCGTAGGACATCAGAAGTCTGACTGGCGCCGAAGGCTCGCCCTTTTAGACATTGTGCCGCAGCAAGCATTCAGGGCCGGGTCCCGGGATTGACCCTGACCACCGCGCCGACGGACCGGGGCTCTGTCTCCCAGCTGAAGGAGGTGAACTTGCGGGCGATCTCCAACCCGGACTTCAGATGGGGGGTGACCTCCCGGACCCTGACCCTCGAGGGGGAAGGAGCGAGGGAGAGGAGCGGGATCACCATGTCCGAGAGGTTCGAGTCCACGCAGGCCCCTGAATTCAGTTCGGCGATGAACCGGGCCGCTGCCTCCTGGCCCACCCGTTCGGCGGGCTTCCCCTTTTCCCCGATGGCGTCAGCCCCGAGCAGCGCGCCGTGCTCTGTGCAGTATGCCAGGACCGACGAACCTGGGGAGTCTGAGCCCTCCTCCGCCACCTCCCCTGCCAGGACTCTGATCCCCGCCCCTTCGAGGTGGCTGGACGCAGCCGAGAGCTGCCGCTCGGCGACCCGGCGGGGAAGACCCCCGCACCTGCTGACCACCCTGGCCCCTGGCAACTCTCCCCGCGAAGCGAGGTCGAGCGGCTTCAAACCTGACGAAGGCTCGACGGTGGCGACCACTCTCCCGCCCCCCCGCGGGTAGTATCCCCTCCGTTCTGCCGTCGCGTCGAACTCGATGCCGATCTGACGGAACGCCCCTCGGACCACTTCTGCGAAGTAGTCGAAGGTGGGGCTCCAGGGGACGTCGGTCCCCCCCTTCAGCTCGAGCCTGAGCCGGCCCCCCGAAAGTGCGACGGCCGGGACGACAGCCTGAAGCACCAGCGTTATGCTGGCGGCGGTCCCCATGTCGAGCGCCAGCGACTCCGTCCGAGGCTTGCCCGGGAAGTAGGAGACCTCGGATGAGCCCTCCTGGGCGCCCTCCACCCGTCCTCCTGCCGCCCTGGCAAGAACCAGGAGAGCCGACGCGTGCTGGCGCTTCAGCCCGGGCACCCTCCTCCCGGCCCTTATCCTGGTGACCCTGACCGGCCGTCTGAAGATCGTCGAGAAGGCGGCCGCGGTCCTGAGTATCTGCCCTCCCCCTTCGCCCAGGGAGCCGTCGACCTCTACGGTGTCCACGGCAGAGGTCCGGGACCCCCGATTAAGAAACGGCGCGCTTCTTCTTAAATAGACCAGACCGGGGCAGGAAAAACGAGGGGTATGCGGGTCGGTCTTCTGGTGGGCCGCTTCCAGCCTTTCCATCTCGGCCATCTGGAGGCCGTCAGGTACGCCCTGAAGCGGGTCGCCTATCTCTACGTGGTCGTGGGCTCAGCCCAGAGGAGCCACGAGAGGGACAACCCGTTCACCGCGGGAGAGAGGATCGCGATGATCAAGGACGCCCTCGACGCCAACGGGGTCGACCCGTCGAAGTGGATGGCGATCCCCATAGCAGACGCGGACTCGCATTCGCTCTGGGTCTCGAGCGTGGTGTCCATGGTCCCGAAGTTCGACGTGGTGTTCACCAACGACGCGCTCACATTCCTCCTCTTCAAGGAGGAAGGGATGGAGGTGAGGGCGGTCCCCTATCTGGACAGGAGCAGGTACTCTGCGACCAACGTCAGGGACAGAATTCTGGAAAGGAAGGACTGGGAGAGCCTGGTCCCCCCCGAGGTGGCCAAGCTGGTCAGAAAGTTCGGAGGGGTCGAGCGGGTGAGAGCACTTATGCGCAAGGACCTGAGGGGGAGCGGCCATGGATAAGCAAGACCTGATCATGCTCCCCGGCCCGACGAACGTTTCTGACCGGGTGATGAAGGCGATGCTCCGCCCCATAATCAACCACAGAGGGGACGCGTTCAGAGAGCTGGGCAAAGGGATTCTTGACAAGACGAGGCGCCTCTTCCAGACCGAGGGGGACGTCGTCGTCCTCTCGTCGTCCGGGACCGGAGGGGTCGAGGCCGCGGTCTGGAACCTCATAAGGCCGGGGGACGCCGCGGTCGTCGCCGTGTTCGGAGAGTTCAGCACGAGGCTCGCGGAGACTGTCGAGATGGCCGGTGGGGAGGCGGTCAGGGTCAAGTCGGAGTTCGGGAAGGTCCCCACCATCGAACAGCTGAAGGCCGCCATGGACGCCCAGGGGGACTTCAAGGCGCTCTTCCTCGTCCACAACGAGACCAGCACCGGAGTGGCAGCCCCCTACGTGGAAGAGGCCACCAGGCTTGCGAGGGACCACGGAGCTTTCGCGGTCATCGACGCCATATCGAGCCTGGGAGGGTACGCGATCCCCGTCGACAGGTGGGGGGTCGACATCTGCATCACAGGGAGCCAGAAGTGCATCGCGGCGCCGCCCGGCCTGGCCCTCCTGTCGGTGAGCAAGAGGGTGGAGGAGTTCCTCAGGACTTCGCCCCCGAAGACCAGGTACTTCGAGCTGCCGAGGTACCTCGAGTACGCGACGAAGGGGGAGACCCCATTCACTCCGGCGCTCCCGCTGTACTACGCCCTGGACGAGGCTCTCGAAGAGCTCCTGGAGGAGGGCTTTGCGAAGAGGGTGGAGCGGCACGACAGGATGAGCGAGATGCTCTATGACGGCCTTGCCAGCCAGGGGCTGAAGCCCGTGGCCGAGAAGTCGGTCCGGTCGAAGACGGTCGTGGCGTCATACTACCCCCAGGGGGTGGACGATGCCAAGTTCAGGAAGGCCCTTGCCCATGACAAGGGGGTCGTCATAGCTGGAGGGTTCGGACCGTTCGCCGGGAAGGTATCCAGGGTGGGGTGCATGGGCCAGATAAACGAACGGTACGTCAACACGACGCTGAAGGCCATCCGTGAAACGATGGCAACCTTCAGGACCCCGTGAAAGCATTTAAACCCAACACGAAGGCCGGTCGAATCCTATGCCGTTCGCGAAGGGGGCCCTGATATTCGCAAACTACACCGCCCGGGTCAAGGACACGGGAGAAGGGATCGAGTCAACGGTCGAGGACGAAGCCAAGAAGCTCAAGATCTATGAAGACACGAAGAAGTACGAACCGAAGCTGGTCGCCGTCGGGGAAGGGTGGCTGATCTCCGGCCTGGACGCCGAGGTGGCCAAGCTCTCCGTGGGAGAGAAGAAGCAGATCGAGCTCCCCCCGGACAAGGCCTTCGGAGTCAGAGACCCGACACAGCTCAGGATGATCCCCCTGCGCAAGTTCGGAGAGAGGGAACACGAGCTGGCCGTGGGGGACCCGGTCGAGATCGACAACAGGGTCGGGACGGTCAGGTTCATCGGGTCTGGCCGGGCGCAGGTGGACTTCAACCACAGGCTCGCAGGCAAGTCGATAATCTACGACTTCGAAGTCCTGAAGACGGTCGACACCGACGAGGACAAGGTCCGAGCGCTGGTGGACCGGAGGCTCGCAGCAGACGGGAAGAGGGCCTCGGTCGAGATCGCGGACGGGGCGCTCACCGTGACCATCCCCGAGGAGCTCTTCCTGGTCGAAGGGCTGCAGATCATCAAGAGGGGGATTTCGAACGACGTGTTCAAGTTCGTCCCAAGCGTCGGGACCCTGACCTTCCTGGAGAAGTTCGCCAATCCGAAAGCCCCGCAGAAAAAGGAGGAGCCGAAGGCAGAGAAGGCCCCGGAGCCGGCCGGGGCCAAGACGAGGAAGAAGAAGGAAGCGCCGACCAAGACCGCCTAGATTACGCCCGTAGCCCTGGCCAGGGCCCTGGCGCTCGTGCTCGTGAGCTTTCTCCTGGAGAGTATCGTGTAGCGGTCGGGCCTTATCGAGCTCGCCCTTACAAGGGACTCCACCACCATCGAGTCGTCCACTCCTATCTGGGAGGCCTCCACCGGCGCCCCGACGCTCTTCAGGGCAGCTCTGACCTTCCGCCAGTCGATGCCGTGGAGCTTCGCCATCATGATGGTCCCTATTCCGCACTTCTCTCCGTGGAGCCCCGCGTCGGGCGCCACCAGGTCGAGATAGTGGCTGAACAGGTGCTCGGACCCGGAGCACGGCCTGGAGCTCCCGGCTATGCCTGCGGCCACCCCTGTGCTGATGAGCGCCTCCACGAGGTCGCGCACGCTGTCCCTGTCGAACCTCCCGATCTGCCTCGCATGGTCCAGCACCACGTTGGCGCTCATCAATGCGAGACTCGCCGAGTAGCTTCCGTAGTACTCCCCGGTGACCCTCCTGGCCAGCTGCCAGTCCTTGACCGCGGTCAGTTTCGAAACCAGGTCTCCGCACCCCGAGGCCAGGAGGCGCCTGGGGGCCGAAGAGATCACGTCTATGTCCGCCAGTATCCCCACCGGCGGCTTCGCCATGACGGAGTAGGGCCTGTCCAGCCCCCTGAGGGAAGCGAAGGGGCTGGAGATTCCGTCGTGCGATGCGCTCGTGGGGACCGAGTAGAACGGGAGGTGCAGCTTGAAGGCTGCCAGCTTTCCGACGTCTACGCTCTTCCCTCCCCCGACCCCGACGATGCACCCGCACCCGGACGCTGCAGACATGACGCGTTCGACGTTCTCCATGTCCGCCGCTGACACCTCTACCCAGACCGGTTCTCTCCCGATGGCTGAATCGACCTCCGCCCTCACCTTGGAGGTGACGCTGGAACCAGACGAGATCACGATCTTCCTGTCCCCCGCGGACTCGCTGAGGAACTCCCCGAGCTTCTCGATGACCCCGTCCCCGATCAGGACCTTGGTCGGGAGCTCCATCAGGTGGTAGGAGTCCACGACGGCCGAGCTCCCCGGTCGTCATTTAAGGACGCCGTGAGGCAGCAGCCCAGGCTCTTGCCTTTCGTCGCCATGGTCCCTGCTGATGCCTTGGGAACGGCCTGGGAGGCTTTGTCTGAGCTCCGCAGCGAGTCGCCGCCACGACCGCGCGGAGTGTTCCGGTCATGGTCTCGCGCCTGGGCTCTCGGAGCCGCTTCTGGGCCCTGGCACTCCTGTTCGGGATTGTAGTGGTCTTCGTGATCTTCGGAAGCTACGGCCTCCTGCGGGGATACCTCTATGGGCTCTGGTTCCTCATCGCAGGCATCGCAATCGGAATCGCTGCGCTGCATCTGCCCGGGACCAGATAGTCTGCTCGGGGCCCTGACTGGGCGGAGCCTCGGAAAGATATAATAAGCGACTGGGGCACGGCGTTTTCGTCCTTTTTCGAGGGTTGTGGACATCATGTCGATGGGTTTCAAAACAAACAGGAATACCCTAGGGTCTGCAGTTTACCACGGCACGACGACCGTCGGGCTGGTCTGCTCCGACGGGGTCGTCCTGGCAACAGACACCAGGGTCACGGCCGGGGGGTTCATAGCCCACAAGAGGGGAAAGAAACTGCTGAAGATCGACGACAACATAGCCATGACGATATCAGGAGGGGTCGCCGACGCGCAGAACGTCGTGGACACCCTGAAGTACTACTCCAACCTCTACAGGATCGAGAGAGGGAGGCCCATGCCGGTGAAGGCTGCGGCCCAGGTAGTGTCCAACGTCCTCTTCTCCTCGAGGCTCTATCCGTTCATCGCGGACGTCCTCGTGGGCGGGGTGGACACCAGCGGCGGGTCGCTCTTCAACGTCGACTTTTTCGGCTCGATTAACCAGGAGAAGATGATCGCAACCGGGAGCGGGTCCCCGGTAGCCTACGGGATACTGGAAGCGGAGTTCAAGGAGGGACTGTCGGTGGCCAAGGCGTATCCGCTGGCTGCCAAGGCGATAATCGCGGCGACGAGGAGGAACGTGGCCACGGGAGACCACTTCGACGTGGCAATCCTGGACAAGGAAGGGTTCAGGGAGATATCCGAGCAGGAGAAGGACAAACTCCTGGCTCAGTTTACAACTGAAAATTAGTCTTGGAACAGAAAGCAAACGGCGTGAGCCTAATGAGCGCCATTCTGAACAATATCCCAGCGGAGGCTCAGATCACAAGGATCGAATACGAGGGCCCGAGGATCGCTCTCTACACCAGGAACCCCGCCTTCCTCCACAAGAACAGCTACGTGATATCGGAGATAGTGAACTCGCTGAAGAAGCGGGTCGTCACCAGGACTGAGAAGTCCATCAGGAAGCAGGAGAGCGAAGCGAGGCAGATCCTGGAGAGGCTCTTCCCGGCCGAGGCGGGAGTGTCGAACTACTTCTTCGACGACGCCCTGGGGGAGATAACCGTCGAGGCCGAGACGCCAAAGCTCCTGTCGCAGGAGGCAGGCTTCGACCTCGGAGCGGCCATGGACCAGACAGGGTGGAAGATCAAGGTCAGGAAGGCGCCCCACATCAAATCCACCGCCATCCAGAACATGTACTACGCCCTGAAGAGCGGGAGCGAGGCGAGAGAGAAGTTCCTGAAGGAGCTGGGGGAGGCGATCTTCAGGCCGAGGATGGCGCTGGAAGAGCACGTCACCATCAAGACCCTTGGGGCATTCCAGGAGGTGGGGAGGTCGTGCATACTCGTCGAGACCGCAGAGAGCAAGGTGCTGCTGGACTGCGGAATCCACCCCGGCGCGAGGAACACCTGGGACGCCTATCCGAGGCTGGACTGGGCTGACGTCTCTCCGAGAGACATCGACGCCATAGTGATCAGCCACGCGCACCTGGACCACCAGGGCTTCCTCCCTGCAATGTACAAGTACGGCTACGACGGGCCGGTGTACTGCACCGAGCCGACCCTGCCCCTGATGACCCTGCTGCAGAACGACTTCGTCAAGATCGCCCAGATCGAGGGAGGGAGGCTCATCTACGACCAGAAGGACATCAGGGACGTCATCCAGCACGCCATCACCCTTCCCTACGGGATGGTCACAGACATCTCCCCCGACATCAAGCTCGTCTTCAACAACGCGGGGCACATACTGGGCTCGGCGACGGTCCACCTCCACATTGGGGAGGGGGCGCACAACATCGTCTACACCGGGGACTACAAGTACGGGAGGACCGCGCTCTTCGACTCAGCCACCTGGAACTATCCGCGGGTCGAGACGCTCATCACGGAGAGCACCTACGGGGCGAAGGAGGACATCATGCCGGTCAGGGAGGAGGTGGAGATGAACTTCGTCAACGCCATCAACGAGACCCTCAGGCAGGGAGGGAAGGTGCTGATACCGGTCCCCGCAGTCGGGAGGGCCCAGGAGATACTCATCGTCCTAGACCAGTACATGAGGAACAAGGTGCTCGTGGAGGCCCCGGTCTTCACGGAGGGGATGATCTCCGAGGCGACTGCGATACACGTCTCCTACGCCGACTACCTGTCGAGGGAGCTGAGGACGAAGATCCTCGAAGAGGGGGTCAACCCCTTCAAGTCGGAGTACTTCACCGAGGTGGAGCACCCGACGGACAGGGAGGAGGCCTATAGGGAGGGGCCCGCGGTCATCATGGCGACCTCAGGCATGCTCGAGGGAGGGCCGGTCCTCGACTACTTCGAGCACCTTGCGCCTTCCGAGAAGAACAAGATACTTTTCGTGTCCTACCAGGTCCAGGGGAGCATGGGTCGGAGGGTGCTCGACGGCGGGAGCCAGGCCAGCCTGATGGACCAGAACGGGAAGATCAAGATAGTCGACGTCAGGGCGAAGGTGCAGAAAGTGGAGGGGTTCAGCGGCCACAGCGACTACAACCAGATCATCAGATTCGTGGGGAAGGTGAGGCCGAAGCTGCAGCTGGTCCTCGTGAACCACGGGGAGAAGCGGAAGACAGAGAACCTGGCGTACGCAATCCAGAGGATCTACCGCATCCCTGCGATACATCCTGCCGTGCAGGAAGCAATCAGGGTGTACTAGCGGCAGCCTGTTCTGTCCGATGCCGAAGCCGCCGAGCCGTTCCAGAGACTAGGCGTGCATCCGGCGCTCAGAAAAGAGGCGAAGGACATGAAGGGCGCGACCTTGCCTTCTTTCCAGTCGTCCGTCGTCGCTGCGGCCGCAGCTGTGCTGTTCATAGCCAAGGGCGCGGGAAGTCCGACTCCCAGCGTCGTCGTCAATGGGACGAGACACTGGGAGATGAACGTAACCCTCACGGACGACCTCACAACAACCCTACTGAGCGGCTTTACGTTCAATTTCAGTTATCCGTGCAACCACGCCACACCGCCCCCGCCCACCGGAGGAGCAGGCCAAGCTTGCGCGAAGGTGACCTTCATTGGAGTCCCTTGTCCCGGCGGGACTTGTGGGGCGGAGTTTTGCCAGGGGAATCTTCCACAGATTCAGGTCGTTCTTCCCAACGGGAAGGTGGAATACTTCAACAACGCCACGACCATCGGGGGAGCCATGACATACGACAGCCGGAAGGAACCTAACCACGTCCACTTCATTGCTGGTTCGAGTCCTACTGTGGGGATAGAACGGGTCACAACTCATGCCCCTCCGAACAGCCTCCTCCTCCTGGTCGGTGAATGAAAGTACCCATCCAACACCGCCGAAGTCGCCGACTCAGTCCGGCCGACCCCTCTTGTCGATGTCAAGGTCGTCTGCAATGAGGGTCTGCTGAAGAGGGGATGCTCGGCGTCCGGTCCCAGACTTGGACTGGAACTCCCCTTAAGGGGCCTCGAACCAAGGTCCGTCCGGATGCCCGAGGACCCGGCAGCGGTGCGCAGAATAGAGGTCAGAGCTGCGAAGATGGCCGACGCGAAGGCCCTAGGCGGGTTCTTCATGCGGGCCTGGAAAGAGGCGGGCCCGGGGGCGCTGGGCTTCACAGGGGCGACGGAAGGGGCCATCAAAGAGATCAGTTCGGTGCAGTTCCTCGCCGAAAGACTCGCGAGTCCGAACGTGAAGATGCTGGTCGCCGTCTCCGAGGGCGAAGTCGTGGGGTTCGCCAGCCTGAGGACTGAAGGACACGGAGCCACGGAGCTCTCGGGGATAGTCGTCCTGCAGAGCGCCTCGGGCGCCGGGATTGGCAGCCGCCTGCTCCGGAAGTCTTTTGCGCTGGCAGCGAGGCTCGGGTTCAGGGCCATGACTGTGCGGACTGAGGCCCTCAACAAGAGGGCCATCGGGTTCTACAGGAAGAACGGATTCACGGAGGCAGGGAAGACGACGGAGAAAGTGGGTCGGACCAGAGTGGCGCTTTCGGTCCTGCGGAAGACGCTGCGCTGAACGGCAGCCGGCTCTACTGGAGCCCGCGCCAGATCCGTACGCCCGGGGGAGTGATCACGACCCTCTCGTCCCCCAGCCTGGCGATGTCCCCGCCCACGGAGGTCGCGAACTCGTAGAGCTGCTCCACGGACGACTTCAACTCCTCGAGGCTCTTCTGGGCGAGCGGAGTCACCTTGAGGATCACTATCGTCTTGTTGGTGACGTCCTCCTGAATCTTGGGGATGTCCTCGATGCTCCGGAGGGCGAGAGCCTTCAGAAGGATCTCCTTGCTCTTCCCTTCCAGCTTCCTCTCCTGCATCACTCCGGACATTTGGCTGTTGTTTCTCCTCGACCCGCGGTCATTATTAAGCATAGGCGGGCCTCCAATACATATCGAGCGTCTGAATTAGTTAGACTCTGTTGTAGAGTTTTGTTCAGAGTTCACGAATTTCGTTCTCAGCATATAAGGAGAGGGGTCCGCGAAACTGTTCCCTGCTAGAGCGACCTGTGCAGGCTCCAGAACCTGTCCCCCACGTGGTGGAGGTTCCGTATGCACCCCCCCTTCGCCATCCCCTGGGCCTCGGCGCTGGAGACCATGGAGGTCCCGACGGCGATGGCCCTCCCCTTCTTCTCTTCCTTCACGACCACCATCCTCCCTGCCGCCCCCCAGTCGTCCAGCTTCCGTATCCCCGGGCGCATGACGTCGGCTCCGTTCAGGAGGAACCTGATCGCCCCTTCGTCGACGATGGCCGAGGGGAAGAGCCCCAGGGCCGCGGCCGACCCGAGGAACGGGAAGAACGCGTCCCCCGACTGGACGAACTCGTACCCGTCGAGCCCGACGAACACCGCCCCCTCCTCCGGCTCGGCGCACTCAGCCTGGGCCGACTTCGGGAGGTTCAGGGAGAGGCCGAGGGCGGACTCGATCTTCGATATCATATCCGTGGAGTCGCGGCGGGAGAGGACCCACTTCTTCAACCGAGTCGACAACAATGACTCCTTAAATAAATGAATCCGGACGGCCGACACAAGGGAAGAACTTGTCCGTCGACATGGCCGTCAAGGAGCTCGAGACCAGCATGGGGAAGGTCGTCCTCATCAAGCTGAAAGGAGGGAAGGTGATCAGGGGGAACCTGCAGGGGTTCGACCAGCACATGAACCTCGCTCTGGAGAGGGCCGAAGAGGTCTCGGAGGACGGACAGTCGACGACGCTGGGGACGCTCATAGTAAGGGGGGACAACATAATCATGATCTCCCCGCCTCCAGACTAGACGCCTACCCCGCCGGCCGAAGAGCCGAATCGGCTCCATAGGTTCTGGGAATCTTCGGTGGCCCGACAACCTACTCTCCTCCCTTCAGGGCTTCTGCTCGGAGGATTACAAGCGTCGTCGGGTTCCCCTTCACGGCTTCGTCTGTGCCCTGCGCTCCTGGGCGAACCTCACCCAGACATGGCATTGTCCCGCGGCGCTCGATGTTGACGGCGGCGTTGAGGTCGCGGTCGAGGGTGGCACCACAAGGGCACAGCCACTCCCTTTCGGTCACCTTCAGCTTCCGGTTGATGAAACCGCAGATGTGGCAAGTTTGTGAGGTCCACGCAGCCGAGACGTACTCGAATGGCACTCCTTCCCATCGGGACTTGTACTCGATGAACCCCTGAAGCTCTCTGAACGGCCAGAGGGCGAACCTGCGCCTCTTTGCGGGGCCATCGTTATCCCCCTTCCTGCTCTTGCAGCGAGTCCCCTTCAGCTTCTCGAGGACGATTCCCTCATGGTTCACCTTGGCCTTGGTGACGATGTGTTTGGCGAGATTGACCATCATCCGAAAGGTCTGGAGGAGTTCCGTCGTCTGGGGTGTCGCCCTGTAGCGGGATCTGGTCGACTTGGCGGCCTTCACAGACACCAATGAACGCGCATCTGCCCCCCGGGTGCTTCCGAGGGCTACAAAGACAGAGCCGAGTTGCTACGACCTGTCTGGGGAGGGCTCGCCGAAACTTAATGCCGGTCTTGACTTCCGTCAACTGAAGACTTCCCAGAACCGCTTTATACCAACCGCGCAGTAGCACGCGCAAGGAAACACCTTCATGGTCGATCTGCTGACTGTGGTCGTCGCCGGAGTCGTGGGAATCGGCCTAGGAGGCATTACTTCGTACGCTGTGTTCTACCGCAGGCCCGGGGAGAAGAAGGCCGCCGTCGCCCGCGCGGACCCTGGGACGAGGTCGGCGGAGGCCACCGTCACCTCGGCGGGCCTTGAACGCTCCAGGAGGGAGATGCGCACCATCATGGTGGAGAGGGATCTGCTCTCGTCGGCCATGATGAAGCTCTACGAGGCAGAGAACGAGGGGAGGATAACCCGGGAGGAGAGGGAGATGATCTCGAAGCGCTACAGCGACCAGATCAAGGACCTGCAGTCCAAGCTGAAGGACGTGGAGCTCGTGGTGGAAGTGGGCGAGCTCGAAGGGCTCCGGGGGGAGCTGGTGACGCTCTTCGAGAGCAAGATACAGAACATCGAGGCCCGCCTGGACGCGGCGAAGCAGAGGCTTGGAGTGACCGCTCAGCCACCCGAGAAGAAGGAGGCCGCCCCCAGGGTGGAGAAGGCCACAGACCTCGAGAGGGTGGTCGAGCGGAGGGCGAGGCCGGAGATGAGCGAGTCGGAGAAGAGGGTGAAGCAGATCAGGGACGAAGTGATGGACGCTTTGACCAGGCTCGAACAGATAGACATAGAGAAGAAGCAGCAGGAAAACTGATGGACCGGCTCAGAGATGCTCTGAAAGCGGTCGCGAAGGACATCGCGAAGAGCATCGGGCCGGGGACCACCCTGGGCCTCGGGAGCGGGTCCACGGTCGCCGCACTCCTGGAGGAGCTCTCCCCCCTCGTGATGGCGAAGGCGAAGGGGATCAGCGGGGTCCCCACGTCGACGCAGATCGAGCTGGTCGCTTCGAGGTGCGGGATCAGCCTCGTCCCCTTCCGGGGGTCGGTCGACCTGGTCATAGACGGGGCCGACCAGGTGGACAGGGAGCTGAACATGATCAAGGGAGGAGGGGGCGCCCTCCTCAGAGAGAAGGTGGTCATGGGGAGCGCGAAGAGCATCGCCGTGGTGGCAGCGGAGAACAAGTTCGTGAAGAGGCTCTGCGAGAACGGGGTCAGGGTCCCGGTGGAGGTCGTCCCCATGGCGAGGGAGAGCGCCAAGGTGAAGCTGTCGATGCTGGGAGGGGTGCCTGACGAGAGGCTCCTCCCGAAGGGGTACCCCTACTTCACGGAGAACGGGAACATCATCCTCGACACCATGTTCGAGCCGGTGGAGGACCCGCGGGAGCTGGAGATGAAGGTCAGGTCCACCCCCGGAGTGGCAGAGGTGGGGATCTTCACGTTCAAGCCCATAACAGTCTACAGAGTTGGGTCCGACGGAAGCTTCGAGATCCTGGGGAGCGGCCAGTCATCGAATTCGGCGCTTAGCTTATAACTCCCTCACCCGGGACGACAATTCGACAGGCATGACTCGTGAAGTAGACTACAAGACAACACCGATAGACCCGAACTTCCTCTCGAAGGCGGACCAGTACCCGGTGACCGGGGAGCACAACGGCCACAAGGTCAGAGCTGCCGGGACTGCCAGGACGAGCGGGGACGGGACCCCCTACCCGACCACCAACGGGATCCACGGAAGCCAGGTCGCGGTCGACTGGGAGGCGTGCACCGCCGACGGAGTCTGCATGGACGTCTGCCCGGTGTTCGTCTTCGAATGGCTCCTCAACCCAGGACAGGCCGGGACCGGGAAGGACAAGGTCCTCGAGAACGGGGGCGACGAATGGAAGCAGTACAGGACGGACAAGTCGGAGCCCATCAGGGAGATGGACTGCATCTTCTGCATGGCCTGTGAGACGAGCTGCCCGACCCAGGCAATCAAGATCACTCAGCCATAGGATCATCCGAAGCAACAGAGGCCGAAACCAGAGCATCCTGCGCCTTGTGGCGTGGATTCGCCAAGAACAACCGCTGGGCTTCGACAAAAGCATCCCGAGCCGCCGCGATGCTCATTCTGACTGACTCGGCCTTCGGCCCGGTGACCCTCCAGGGCTGGCCAAGTTCTAGACTGATCGCCAGACCCTTCTTCTCGACCTTCTCTACGCGCCTTGGCGGCAGGCTCCTCAGAGACTCCTGACCTTCCACGAACCTTGCAGTCATCACTCGCCACTAGTCCTCCTTCATTTCGATTTGGCAGCCGGGGGAACGGAAGCCCTTCTTCTTGTCAAGGTAGGGCTCAAGAGGTCTGAACCCCAACGATTTGATTGCTTTGTGCACAAACCACACCAGGCTCGGATTCGTATTGTAGTATATGACGTTCAACGATGTGAGCAATCTCATAGGGTAGATTCCGATGCTCCCTTCGGCGTCGAGGAGGCCCGCAAGGTGAGCGCGAGCAACCGAAGGTTTCGAGAGAATCCATTCGGATTGCGCGGGAAAAGGGGCCAGGAGGAAATCGAAGCTGTCGTCTAGGACTATGCAGAGACTCCGTTCGTAGGTCTTCGTGTCCTTCTGGTATCTCGGGTGCTGGTAGACATGCCCGAACGGTTCGAAGAAAGACCTGAACGGTTGCGCCATCGCGGGACGGGTCGTGCTTGTCGACACTCTCACAGCGGCCGCCGAATGGCCTGTGAGCTGAGTAGTCTCCATGCCTCAGCCCCAGCAGGTACGCCCTGTCTTCGTCCGTCCCGTCGAACGGCCCCCGCTCGTACTTACTACGCTTCTCCCTGATCCCCTTGAGCCTCGCCTCCTCGAAGGGGCGCCTCCGCACCCCCAACTCCCTGCAGACCCAGGACGTGTACCCGCTCGTCTTGTTCCCGACCGGCTTCGCTACGTCGTTGGGGGACTTCCCCTCCGTGTTGTGGAGGCAGTCGAGGAGGGCGCGCAGTTCCTCCCTCCTGGACTCGTCGAGGTCCTTGATGCTGAGCCCCCTGGTGCGGAGAAGCGCCAGGAGCCCTTCATGGACGCCATCGTCGGCGGCCCCCTCCCCTGCCAGATCATCCCCTGACGCGCCCCAGAGATAATGTGAGCGCTGGGACCAGAAAGTACCCTCAACCCACAATCTGATCCCCTGGAGCGGACCGTCGAGGTCGGCCGCAGCCGTCAGCAACCGTTTTATTGCCACAGTGTCGGGTGCCCGAAAAGACCATGGAAGAAGACGCCGACCTGAAGCTCCTGGAGCAGAGGAAGCTGGAGGAGATCAGGAGGAGGCTGAAGGCGGCTGCGCCGCAGGCGAAGCAGGAGAAGACAGACAGGCAGGTGGTGGAGGGGATGCTCTACGACCGGGGGGACGAGGTGCTGGAGGCTGCCTATTCTTTCTACCCTGAGGAGACCGGGAGGCTGGTGAAGGAGCTGGCGGCGATGATCAGGGACAGGCGCCTGACCGAGAAGGTCGCCGGGGGGGAGCTGCTCTCGATATTCAGGGAGCTCGGCCTGAGGTTCAGGCTGAAGACCTCGATCAAGGTGATGGACCAGGGGAAGCTGGTCGACCTGAGCGAGAAGCTGGGGAGGAAGAAATGAGCGGGGGGGACAGGGCGCCTGTCGTCTCGGAGAAGGTCATAGAAGTCCCGGAGTCGGAGGACGCGGTCCTGGTTTGCGGCCTTCCGGGGAGCGGATACGTGGGGAAGCTCGCAGCCGACCATCTTGTGAGCTCGTTCAGGTCGAAGAGGGTCGCGGAGTACTCGAGCCCGACCTTCCCGCCCCAGGTCAGCGTGAAGGAGGACGGGACCGCCGACCCGCCCAGAGGGGAGCTGTATTTCGTCGCAGGGAAGAGAGGGAAGAGCTTCTTCGTGTTTACCGCCGACGCCCAGCCGACGACGGCCGAGGGAGAATACGAGCTTTCAGACGCGGTCGTGAAGTTCGCCAAGAAGTGCGGGGTGAAGAAGGTCTACACCCTCGCGGCCTACATAACCGGGTCGTTCTCGAACTCGCCGAAGGTCTACGGGGCGGGGACGTCGCGCGCCGTTCTCGACTCCCTCACGGAGAACGGGGCGACCCTGATGAAGGACGGCGGGATCAGCGGGATGAACGGCATACTGATCGGGGTGGCCGCGCTGAGGGGGCTGGAGGGGGCGTGCCTCCTGGGAGAGACGTCCGGGTACGTGGTGGACGCCGGGGCATCAAGGGCGGTCCTCGAGCTCCTTTCCAAGGTCATGGGGCTCCCCATAGACACCTCGAAGCTCAAGGAGAAGGCGGAGGAGACCAAGAAGGTCATCAGCCAGCTCCAGGCCATGGCCGAGCAATCGAAGGAGGCCGCCCCTCAGACGGGGCGCGAACAGAGGCCCGGGTACATAGGGTAGCCGACTAGAAGGGGAAGAAGTCCGGGAACTTCACGTTCCCGAAGACGGCCACGAGGATGAAGTCGATTATGAGGAGGATGATCCACGCCAGGACCACGATCCCCACCGCGCCGAGCCAGGAGGTGCGGAAGGACCCCTTGAACACCGCCAGCCAGGCGAAGAACCCCAGGACGAGGCCTATGGCGCTTGCCGACGGCCCGATCACGGCGCCGAGAGGGAGGGCCACGATGAAGAAGACGACGTAGTAGGCGATCACCCCGAACAGCGTGGCCCGCATGGCGACCCCGAAGCCGGCCCGCTCGCCCTTGATCATCTTCCCCGAGAAATAGACGGGGATGGAAGCCACAATCCAGAGTATGAGCAGACCGACGATGTAGACGAGGATCCCCAGAGGATCGGACGGGAGGTGGATGGGAGCCATCGGCGCGTCACCCTTTGATGTTCCCCACAGGCCTGAGCGCGACGACCTTCTTCGATATCCCCGCCCTGTCCATGGTCTCCACTACCTCCGATATGTCCTTGTATGCCATCCCCGCCTCCTCGGCCAGGCCGTCCATGGTCGCAGCCTTCACGTAGATCCCCTTCTCGAGCATCCTGCGCTGCAGCTCGGCGCCCCGCACCTCCCTCTTGGCAGCCGTCCTGGACATCGTCCTCCCGGAGCCGTGGGCCGTGGACCCGAAGGTGTCTTCCATGGCCTTCTGCGTCCCGATGAGCAGGTAGGACCCGGTCTCCATGGACCCCCCTATGATGACAGGCTGGCCGACTTCCCTGTAGGGGGCGGGGATGTCCGGGTGCCCGGGTCCGAACGAGCGGGTCGCCCCCTTCCTGTGGACCAGGACCTCGACGCTGGAGCCGTCGTAGCGGTGCTTCTCAACCTTGGCGACGTTGTGGCAGACGTCATAGATCAGGTGCATGTCCAGCGACTCGGCGTCCCGGTGGAAGACCCTGGAGAAGGCGTCCCTCACCTTGTTGACGATTATCTGGCGGTTGACGAAGGCGAAGTTGGCGGCACAGACCATGGCCGCATAGTAGTCCTTCCCGTCCTTCGAGCTGAACGGGAGGCAGGCGAGGTCCCTGTCCCTGACCTCGATCCCGAACCGCCGCATCCCCGACTCGAAGTTGCGGAGGTAGTCGGTGCAGACCTGGTGCCCGAAGCCGCGGCTCCCGCAGTGTATCATGACCATGACCTGGTCGTCGTGGACGATCCCGAACTCCCTGGCGAGCTTCGGGTCGAAGTACCTGGCCGGGTCGACGACCTGGATCTCGAGGTAGTGGTTCCCCGAGCCCAGGGTCCCGAACTGGCTGATCCCGCGGCTAATGGCCTGCCTGCTGACCTTCGAGATGTCTGCCCCCTTGATGAACCCCCCTTCTTCCACGTGGGCTGGGTCGTCGTCCCAGGCGAGGTCGTGCTCCGCGCACCACTTGACCCCCAGGGAGGTTATGTCCCCCATCTGGGACTGGGCGAAGTTCTGGGACCCCTTCACCCCGACCCCTGCGGGGACCAGGTTGAAGATGAGGTCCACGAGCTCTTTGACCCTCGGTTTGACCTCTGAATAGCGCAGATTCGTTCTGATGAGCCGCATTCCGCAATTGATGTCGAAACCGACTCCTCCAGGTGAAATCACGCCCTTTTCGGTGTCAAATGCCGCCACGCCGCCTATGGGGAAGCCGTACCCCCAGTGGGCGTCGGCCATGGCGTAGGAGTACCTCACTATCCCTGGGAGGCAGGCGACGTTGGTTGCCTGCTCAATGACCCCCGAGTCCATGTTGTCGAGGAGCTTCTTGGTCGCGTAGATCCGGGCGGGGACGTTCATCCCAGGCTTGTAGGACGTCGGGATCTCCCAGGAGACATCGGAGACCTGCTTGATGGCGGGATTGGAGACCAGCGAGACGCACCCTGGAGCTTGGTCGCCTCTGGTTTGCTACTTTAAGCGTTTGGACTCAGATGTCGAGGACGACAGTGGTCTTCCATCTTGCCCCCTCCTGGCTTATCCCGAAGAGGTGCATGGTGACCGCCTTGACGTCGTTCCTCAGGCGGTGCCTCTCCCTGTCGATGGGCTCCCCCCGGGCGACCGCGGTGAGAGACCTCCAATCGGCGGAAACGCTGACCTTGAACTCCCCGAAGAGGAGGGAGTCCACGTCCTTGACGACGATGAGCTCGGTCAGAAAGTCGTAGAGGAGCCGGTCAAGGTCCTCGGACTCCAGGGCGAACTTCCTCTCGGTGGCCGGGCGCAGGGACTTCGGGTCCACCATTATGTCCGTTATGGCCCGGGCGCACTCTTCGAAGAGGCCGTCCACGGTCGGGGATTCAGCCTCGAAGGCGATGTCTGCGAGGGCGACGTCGGGAAGGTATCTGAACGGCAACTCAGCGTCGTGCCTCCGGCTCTCGTCTCTTAACCTATGCTAGGCCCGGGCGGCCGGGACAATCCCGAGCTCCTTCCCCGCCTTCTCGAAGGCGCCGACCGCGAAGTCCAGGTCCTCCTTCGCGAGGGCCGCGTTCATGATAGTCCGGATCCGGGCTTTGCCCTGGGCGACCATCGGGTAGACTATCGGCAGGGCGAAGACCCCCATCTCGTAGAGCCTCGAGCTGAGCTTCTTCGCCTTGCCGCTTTCACCGACCATGACTGGGGTTATCGGGGTCTCGCTCCTCCCGATGTCAAAGCCCAGGTCCTTCATGGCCTTCTTGAAGTACCGGGTGTTCTCCCAGAGCCTCTGGACGTGTTGGGGCTCCCTCTCTAGGACGTCCACCGCCGCCAGGCATGCTGCAGCCACGGCCGGCGGGTGGGAGCCGCTGAGGAGCCAGGTCCTGGACTTGTTGTAGGCGAAGTTCACGAGGTCCTTCGAGCCGGAGACGTGCCCTCCGACGACCCCGAAGGCCTTCGAGAAGGTGCCCATCTCGACCTGAACCCTCTCCCGGGGGAGCCCGAAGTGGGAGACGATCCCCCTTCCGCCCTTCCCGAGGACCCCCTCCCCGTGGGCGTCGTCCACGTAGACCATGGCGCCGTGCTCTGCCCCGAGGGCGGCTATCTTGTCCAAGGGGGCGATGTCCCCGTCCATCGAGAAGACGCCGTCGGTTATGACCAGGACCCGCCTGTAGGCCGGGGAGGACCGCTCGGCCCCGTCGAGCACCCGCGCGAGGTCGTCCGTGTCCGTGTGCCTGTAGACCGCCCTCTCGGCCTGCGAAAGCCTGACCCCGTCGATGATGCTGCCGTGGTTGAGCTCGTCGCTGACGACGAGGTCTCCCTTCCCCGCGAGCTGGGGGATAAGGCCCGCGTTGGCCGCGAACCCGGTCTGATAGACCAGGGACGCCTCCGCCCCCTTGAACTTCGCCAGACGCCTCTCAAGCTCGACGTGCAGGTCCATGTTCCCTGCGATGGGGCGCACGGAACCGGAGCCTGCGCCGTGCGTTTCGATGGCTTCGACGGCTGCGGCCTTGACCTTCGGGTGGTTGCTGAGGCCGAGGTAGTTGTTCGAGCAGAACATGAGGACCTTCTTCCCGTCGACCCTGCACCAGGGGGTGCTCGGGCCCCCGAGTACCCGCAGCTTCCAGTCCAGCTCCTGGCGGACCAGGTCGTCGTACTCCTCCTTGAGGAAGGAAGTGGGGTCTCGCATATCTATCGTCGCTTTCGCGTCGACGACCGGTTAAACGTCTTTTCCCCTTCAGAGAGCTTCCGGCCGAGCCGGGAGAGCATGTCGGTCACCATGGCCGGCAGGTCGTACTCCTCCTTCCATCCCCAGTCTCTCCTGGCCGCGGAGTCGTCGATGGATTTCGGCCACGAGTCCGCGATGGCCTGGCGGGAGTCTGGGGAGTAGGTCGCGACGAATCCGGGAAGGTGCTTCTTAATCTCCGAGGCCAGGCGCCCGGCGGAGAAGCTCATTGCGGCCAGGTTGTACCCCCTGTGGAGCTTCACGCTGCCGGCGTCCGCCTCCATCAGCTCGATGGCCCCCCGGAGGGCGTCGGGCATGTACATCATGGGGAGGGTGGTGTCCTCCCTGAGAAAGCACGTGTATCGCCCCGACTGGAGGGCAGAGTAGAATATCTCCACCGCGTAGTCGGTCGTCCCTCCGCCGGGCTTGGCATCGCTGCTGACGAGCCCGGGGAACCGGACGCTCCTGACGTCCAGGCCGTGCTTCAGGGAATAGTATGACGACATCAGCTCGCCGGCGACTTTTGTTATCCCGTACATCGTGGTGGGGTTCAGCGGGGCGTTCTGAGGGGCCATCGCCTTCTGGGCGTCTGGGCCGAACACCCCGATGGAGCTTGGCCAGAACACCCGGGCGACCTCGTACCTGGTCGACACGTCAAGGATGTTCTTCAGCCCGCCCATGTTGACGTCCCAGGCGAGGTCAGGGTTCGTCTCTCCGACTGCGGAGAGTATCGCCGCGAGGTGATAGATCGTGTCGACGTTGTGCGCCCTGACCGCCCGCTCGACCGACGAAAGGTGCATGACGTCGAGGGGCTCCAGAACGCCTGCCGCGGCCTGGGCCCGGGTCACTGCCTTGTCGGTGGCCACGACGTTCCCGTCGCCGTACCTCGCCTTCAGGGCGGCGACGAGTTCGGAGCCAATTTGTCCTGCCGCGCCGGTGACCAGGACCTTGGGCATCGGCGGTCAGCCCAGTGCCTTGACGTTAAAACGTTGGGGCGCTTCAGGAGAGAATCTTCATTGTGATCGTCGAGACCACGCCCGGCTTCGACCTCAGGTTGTCGGCTATGATCGCCTTGACCGCCTGGTCGTCCGCCCCCTCCACCATCACAAGCAGGTCGTAGAGCCCGTACAGCTGGTAGACCGACTTTATCCCGGTCATCCCCCTCAGGGCGTTGATGTTCGCCTCTTCGGTGCCGGGGCTCAGGTTGACGAGTACGATTGCTTTCTCCATCGCTTGCCCGTCATGCCTAGGCCTTGGAATAAAAGATTATGCCATCGCTTCAGCGCGCCTGATCCGTCCGACCGCCTCTTCGAGGGAGAGGAACTCCTCATTCCTGTCCGCCATGTTCCGGAGGGTGACTGCCCCGACCTTGGCCTCCTTATCCCCCACGATGAGGACCCAGGCGGCCCCCATCTTGCTCGCCTCTTCCAGCTGCTTCGAGAGGGCCCTGGGCTGGAAGGGAGCTTCGCACGGGATCCCGGCGTCCCTGACGGCCCTAAGGACCTTGAGCGCGTGGGCCGTCCCCCCGGTCCCCGCCACAGCGACGTAGGAGAGGGTCCCCTCCCGGGGGCCCGCCTCCGCCAGAGACATGGCCGTCCGCTCGATGCCTCCGGCTGCTCCGGTGGCCGAAAGGTCGGGCCTCCCCAGGAGGCGAGGGAGGGCGTCATATCTCCCCCCGCCGAAGAGCGACCCGAGGCGCGGGTTCTTCCTGTCCGAGGCCTCGAAGACGATTCCGGTGTAGTAGTCGATCCCCCTCACTATGCTGAGATTGTACTCGACGTTCGCCACCCCCCTCGAGTCCAGGGCGTCGGCCAGCTCCCGGAGGTCGCCGACGGATTCGAGCTTGAGCTCCGCGAGCCTGGCGAGCATCTCGTCTGGGGAGCCTCGCGTCTTCCCGAACTCCAGCAGGGAGTCGAGCTCGCCGGGGGCGAACCCCTTCGCCGAGTACTCTGACCTGAGCTCGTCGAAAGTCTTCTTCTCCACCTTGTCCAGGGCGCGCATTAGCTCAACGAGTCTCTCCTGGTCGGCGATCCTGAGCTGCTTTCTGATGAACTCCTCTACGACCCTCCTGTCTCCGACCTTGATGACCGCGTCTAGGCCGAGCCGCTTCAGGATGGCTGAGCTGGCGTCCACGACCTCGGCGTCGGCCGCCACGGACGGAGGGCCGTAGATCTCGAGGTCCCACTGGTGCGCCCACCTGTAGCGCCCGTACTGCGGCTCGTCGTAGCGCCAGATGCTCCCCAGGGCTCCGAACTTGGCCGGGAGTTTCAGGTCCTTGCGGGAGCAGACGAAGCGCGTCATCCCCACTGTCAGGTCGAACCTGAGGCCGACGTCGCGGCCGCCCTTGTCCTTGAAGGCGTAGATCTCTTTGTCAATCTCCTCTCCGCTCTTGACCCTCAGGGTGCCGAGGTGTTCGAGGGAGGCGGGCTCCATCATCCGGAAGTTGTAGATCCTGCAGACCTCCTCGAAGGCGGCCCCCACCCTCGCCTGGAGCGCGAACCTATCCGGCTCTATGTCGCTGACCCCCCTCGGGAGGGAGAGGTCCACTTCAGTCCGCCTTCCTCTTCAGCCCTGAAAGCTGCGCGAGCATGGCTGTGAGCTGGAGCTCGGGCTGAGAGCCCTGGACCAGGCGGAAGTCGTACTCGGCCAGGATCGATATGGCCTTCGCCATGTCCGGGACCCTGAGGGTCCCCAGCGCCTCGTTGGCGAACTTCAGGAAGTCCCTTTCAGGGATGCCGTACACCCTGGTCAGCTCGACCATCTTGGTCCTGGCGCCTTCGAAGTCCCCCTCGAGGGCGGTCCCGATTATCTCCGCGACCCTCGCCTTCGCGCTCGCGCCTGAGACCGCCTTCACGGACTCGGAGGTCAGCTCCCCGGAAGAAGCGGCCGCCTGCATCATGTTGATGGCCTGCCTGATGTCCCCCCCTGTGGCCTCGTAGACGGCGCCGAAGACGGCGTCCCCCGACGGCTTCAGCTTCTCCTTCTTGGCGATGACCTTCAGGTGCCCGGTGACCGAAGCCTCGTCGAGGCGCTGGAACCGGAAGATGGCGCACCGGCTCTGCAGAGGCTCGATGATCCCCGAAGAGTAGTTGCAGATCAGGATGAAGCGCGTGTGCTCCGAGTTCTCCTCCATGATCCTGCGGAGGGCAGTTTGGGCGTCCGATGTCTGTTCGTCTGCCTCATCAAGGATGACGAGCCTGTAGGGGACCCCCGCTGCGCGATCCGTGTACCGCGCGAATGTCTTGACCCTCTCCCTTACGACATCAATTCCTCTCTCATCGCTCGCGTTCAACGCGAGGGTGTAGTCCCGCCAGTGCTCTCCCAGTAGCTGCTTGGCGATTATGAGCGCCGTAGTGGTCTTCCCCGACCCCGGAGGGCCTGCGAAGAGGAGGTGAGGGAGCTGCGCCTTCTTTTCGAGGAGCTGCGAGAGCCTCTGCCTGATCGTGGACTGGTCGACCAGGTCTTCGAGGGCCGACGGCCTGTACTTCTCGACCCACATCAGGTCCTCGACCGGCAGCTAGGCCACACTCCTGAGTTTCCGCCGCAAACCGATGCCGGCTCGACGATATTTCGTATTTATCCGTTGGCGGAGGAAGAGGCTCAGGCCTGGGCGACCTTCATGCCAAGGTAGAGCTTCGCGAGCTCCTGATGCGAGAGGAGCTCCTGGGAAGTCCCCATGAAGGCATTCTTCCCTCCTACGAGGAGATAGGCCCTGTCGCCCATCTCCAGCGCCCTCCTTGCGTTCTGCTCCACTAGCACGATGGTGAGCCCCCTCTCCTTTCCGAGGGCGTGCACGGTGTTGAGGACCTCGGTGGAGTACTTCGGGGAAAGGTTGGCGGTCGGCTCGTCGAAGAGTATGGCCCGTGGTTTGCGGAGCAGGGCCATGGTCATGGCCACCATCTGTCTCTCTCCGCCGCTGAGGTTGACGACCTTCGAGCCCAGGTAGGCCTTGAGCTGCGGGAAGATCTCGAGCGAGTCCTCGAGCCTCGCCCTGAATTCGGCCCCCGAGACCATGTAGGCTGCCATCTTGAAGTTCTCGGAGACGGTGAGCTGGGTAAACACGCTCTCGGTCTGCGGGAGGTACGCGAGCCCCATCCTGGCTATGGCGTGGGGCGGGTGTCCGCTGAGGGTCCTGCCGTCCATCGAGACCGTCCCCCTGTAGATGCTTGTCAGCCCGGCTATGCTCTTGAGGAGGGTGCTCTTCCCGGAGCCGTTCGGCCCTACGACAACCGTGATCTCCCCCGGCGGGGCTTCCAGGCTGACATCCGTGAGTATCTGGAGCCTGCCGTAGCCGGCGGAGATGCCTTCGACCTTCAGCATGGCTCAGGCACCCAGGTACGCCTCGATGACCCTGGAGTCAGACATCACCTGCTCAGGCTTCCCTGCGGCTATGACAATCCCCTGGGCCATGGCTGTCACCACGTCGACGTAGCTCAGCGCGATCTCGAGCCTGTGCTCGACGATGAGAAAGGTCACGCCAAGCTCGTCCCTGAGCCTGATGATCCGCCCGAAGATCTCGTGGGCGAGCGTCGGGTTGACCCCGGAGATTGGCTCGTCAAGGAGAATCAGCTTTCCCCCGCTCATGAGGGCCCTCGCCAGCTCGAGGAGCTTCATCTGCCCGCCGCTCAGTGTGGCCGCCTCGCGGTCCCACACCCTGTCGAGCCCGAGCAGCTGGAGGATCGTGAACGCCCTGCGCGTGGCTTCGGTCTCTTCCTTCACCCACGACCTCTTGAAGAGGGATTTCACGAACGACTCTCCGGGATTGTCCTTCGTAGCCACCAGGACGTTCTCCATGACCGTGAGTTTCGTGAACAGGTTGGGAATCTGGAAGGTCCTCGAAAGGCCCATGGCATAGACCTTGTGGGGCGGGATCCCTGTGATGTCGCTCCCTGCATAGGTGACACTCCCCGAGTCTGCCTTGTGAAGACCGCTCACCACATTGATCAGGGTGGTCTTCCCGGACCCGTTGGGGCCGATCAGGATGTGGACCTCCTTCTCCTTCACGTCGAGGTTCACGCCGTCGAGCGCGCGCAGGCTCCCGAACGACTTCCGCAGGTCTCTAATCTGAAGAAGGCTTTCCAAGAATTACCACGAAAAAGAAGGGTGGGGAACTTCTTACGCCGGAGCGTTGCCTGGCGTCCAGGTCACTGTGTTGGTTGAGTAGTCCCACTGTCCAGCCAAAACCCACGCCCAAGAGCTAGACCCAGTGGCTACGACCTTCCAGATCTGATAGCCAGAGCCTGGGAACAGGGCGCGGTCGCCTGCGGCGTTCAGGGTCTCGGGACCCGTGAGGCCGTAGAAGTTGGCCGCTACAGAGGGCAGAATTGCCTTGATGGAGGGGCCGGAGTTGGCTCCAGCCGAGACTATAGATAGCGCCGCAAGCCAGACGTCGTCATAACCTTCGAAGTCATAGAAGGCTCCGCCTCCCAGGATCTTCGCGCCAGCCGCTGTGCCTGCGATTCTGTTGTAGAAGTCCAGTGACTTCGTGTTGTTCTGGAGGATTCCGAAGAGGGTCGAATAGACTCCGACCTTGGCTGCAGTGGTGGCGACGGTGCTCGTCGAGTTGGTCAGGTCAGTGTTCTGGGCGATCCCGTCCATTCCGAACCATGGAAGGGCCGTGTTCAGAAGCTGCGGTGCCTGGGTGTTCACCTGGCTGAGTATGGCGCCGTATTCCTGGAACGCCACGATGTAGATTGCGACGTTGGCCGCTCCTACCTGGGATGAGAACTGGTTGTACTGGCTGACCATCGTCTGGATGGTGGAAGTGAAGTCGCTCGCTGTCGTCGAGTATTTCGTTGGACCGCCGATCACAATGCTGGGGTCGTCCGCCTTGAGCCAAGACGCAGTGGCGTTGGCGAGGCCGTTGCCGTAGGTGTCATCTCTGTTCACGATGATGACCGCCTTGGCACCGGAGGCCAGAAGCTCCTTCGCGTCCGCCTGTCCCTGGGCTGCGTCGCTTGGCGCCGTCCTGAACAGGTAGTCGTTGGGGATTGCCAGCGCCTGTGACGTGGACGATGGGCTGATCATGACTATGTGGTTCGTGTTGGCGAAGCTCAGCAGCGAGCCGGTGGTGCCGCTGTCAAGGGGCCCGACGACGACCTGGACACCTGAAGACTGGAAAGTCTGCATGATGGACAGGGCTGTCTGCGCGTCGAGCTTGTAGTCCTGACTGTTCAGGGCGAACTTCAGGTTACACCCTGCAGTGGTCATGTAGTTGTTGACGTCCTGGATCGCGAGCTGCTCGGCCGCCTGGGTGCCCTGGCCCTGGACCGACAGACCACCGCTCAGGTCGTTGAGCGCGCCGATGGTGATCGTCTGGCCGTTACAGAGCCCTGCGGACTGCGCCTGCGAGCCGGTGACTGTTGTAGTGACGTACTGTGTCGCCGTTGCAGATGACCCGATTCCCAGTGATGGCGCGGCCACATAGACCACGCCAGCACCGATGAGAAGTCCCACAATCAGTGTTCCGATAAGTGAGGCTGTAGTTGCACCTCTCTTTTTCAACGGAACCCTCTGCTAATATGCGAAAGTATTTTAACGCTTCCAAAGGGGAAAAGCGAAGCCCAGGGCACTTGGTAGCAACGTACTTGATTTCCGCCGAGGTGTACGCCTCGCTTTTCGCCCTAATGGCGATGGGACTGACCCTGACGTACATGACCACCAAGGTCCCCAATTTCGCCTACGGCGACATGGTGGTGCTCGGGGTCTATTCGTCCTATGCGACTGTGAAGGTCTACCATTCGAGCCCCTATGTCGGGAGCATCCTCGGCTTCGTGGTCGCCGGGCTGGTCTCGGTGGCGATGTACCTCACGATACTGCGCCCCCTGGCCCGGCGCGGCGCGTCAATCGTCTCCCTGATGATTGCGACCTTCGGCGCCGACATCGGATTCGCCGGGATCTTCGGCATCTACACCGACTACCTCACCAACGCCTACTCTTTCCCCGACGCCAAGGAGTTCTACACGCTCGGCCCCGACTTCAGCCTCGGAGGGTATCCGGGGATTGACGTTGCGGCACCGGTCGCGGTCGCCGCGACAGTACTTGTCATCTACCTCCTGCTCACGCGGACGAAGTTCGGCGTCACCATGAGGGCCTCCATCGAGAACCCCCCGCTGGCTAGGATTCTCGGAATAAACGTGGATCTCGTCTATACAGCGTCGTGGTTCCTTGCTGGGGGGTTGGCAGGATTCGCAGGGGCGTTCCTGACGCTGGACCTTCCCCTGCTGAGCGTGAACACAGGGAACGACCTCATCATAGGCATCTTCGCTGCCAGCGTGCTCGGGGGCCTGACCAGCATCTTCGGGTCTGCGGTAGGAGGGCTCATAATCGGAGGAAGCGAGATTCTGATGACCATCTGGCTTGGGGCCGGCTTCGGCTACGGAGGGACTGTCTTCATCTGCGTCATCTTGATACTTCTGGGGGCCTCCCTGCTAAGGAAGAAGTCACTGCGGCCGATGATAGGCGGAGGGATTCTTCTTGCCCTGGGGGTCTGGGTCATCGCCGACGCCACAGCCGGGCTCCCGATAGACTTCGTCGCACCGGAGTTCGTCAACGGCCTCGGCAGCGCCATCGTGAACCCGTTTCAGGTCGGCATCCCCCTCATAATCATGGCCTTCGCGCTCCTGATCGTCCCCCAGGGGATCTTCTCGGTCGACTTCAGGCGCCTGCTCAGGCCGGAGAAGAAGTAACATGTTCGACTACATCTCCTTCGTGGCCAACTTCGCCAGTTTCTACGCGCTCTATCTGGCCATCAGCCTGTCTCTGAACCTGGAGTTTGGCTACGCTGGGATCCCCAATTTCGGGAAAGTCCTGTTCATCGCTGGAGGAGCCGCCTTCTCAGGGTCGATAACGGGGAGGCTTGCCGCATGGGTCCTCGGGATAGGCAAGGGGCAGGATTTCATCATCTTCAATTTCTCCATCCTGGGCCAGGTCAACTCGGTACTTCCAGGCTACCCACTGCTGCTCGCAGCGCTCGTGGTCCTAGGCCTTGTGATTGGGGGGGCCGTCGGGGGGATCTTCGGCGGCATCTTCACCTACCCTGCCATCCATCTCAGGGAGGACTACCTGGGGCTCCTGCTCCTCGGGATGGCCCAGTTCTTCCAGATCTTCCTCAATACCTACACTCCATTGGTGGGGGGGACGCAGTCTATCCTGGCCATCAACCCGTTCTACTACTTCTCAACCATTGGGATTACCGACCTGACGAACGCGGCGATCGCGGTCGCCATGGTGGCATTCGCAGGCCTCGTCTACCTCTACGTCGAGAAAGTGGGCCGGTCCCCCCTAGGCAGGTCGCTGAGAGCCATGAGGGACAACAACGACGCTTCTTCGGCGCTGGGAAAGGACACATCGAAGATGCGCCGGAACGCGCTCGTCATCGCCTCGGCGCTGGGTGGGATGGCTGGTGCGATGTACACCTTCCAGGTCGCGTTCGTGGGTGCCAGCACCTGGACGAGGTTCGACTGGACGTTCTGGCCGTTCCTCATCGTCATCATGGGAGGGGCGGCGAACAACAAGGGGGTGGCCCTCGGGACGTTCTTCTTCGTCCTAATACTGAAAGGGCTCGAGCAGATTCAGCCGCTCATCACCCCTTACGTGTTCTTCAACCCCAACTTCATCCAGGACCTCATCTTCGCGGGACTCCTGCTGGCGATCCTGTACATCAGACCCGAAGGGATCATACGGGAGAAATCCACTCCGACCCTCTCGAGAGGCGTGATCGAGAAGATAGTGGGGACCAGAGCGGAAGACCCGGCCTCAGAACGGCCGGAGGGGGGAGCTCTGGTCGGAAATCTCGCCGAGGCGGCAGGCTCGCCAGAGCAGGAAGCGAGATAGGAAGGGACCCGGCCCGAGGTCGGGAAACTCGCCCAACGTTTATTATCGACACAGGCCCGTCGCCGCCCGCTTTGTCCGATGAACAACTCACCCTAAGGCAGATGCTCGAGCGGAGGGAGAGGGAGTACCTGCTGGGGACATCGAGGGCGAAGATGCGCTCGTCCGTCGAGAACTTGGACGTCGGGGATTTTCACATCGAGCGGCTGAACGAAGGGGAGTCCGTCGAGCTCCCTAGGTGGGTGGCGGACGAACTGGTGGCCCAGGGGATGGCCGAGGTAACGGAGCCTCCCTTCGAGAACGAGATATACAGCTCTCTCAGCAAGGAGAAGATGATGGGGCCCCTGCAGCTCTCGAGCCTCCCCCCGGACTTCTACGTCAGGATGAGGAGGCGGCTCGGCGCTCTGAACGCGGCCGTGACCGAGGGGAGGGCGAGGAGAGAGGATTTCGAGAGGATGAGGACCGTCTGCTATGACCTGGTCGGGATACGGCTGAGCAAGCTCCTGTCACTGTCGGGCTCGTCGGCCCCGGCGTCTACCCTCGCGGACAGGCTCGCTCCTGAGGAAGCGTCGTTCTTCTCCCTGTCCCAGTCGCTTTCAAAGGAATGGAAGGCGGGGCTCCTCGGGGGAGGACGCTAGTTGGCGACGCTCGCGAGCGGCAAGCTTTCCGAGATGTTCGAGGACTTCCTGAAGTCCGTGGAGGACAGGAAAGGGAACCCGGTCTACAGGGAGAAGATCTCCCAGCTGATATCGAGCGAAGGGAAGTCGCTGGTGGTCGACTTCGGGGACCTCCTGAAGTACAACAACGACCTGGCGAACAGGGTCCTCCTCGAGCCGGACTCGTTGCTGGGGTCCTTCGAGATCGCCGCCTTCGAGACCATGAGGAGCGAGAACGCCCTCTATGCGGACAGGGTGAAACGCGAGCTCACCGTAAGGCTCCGGGGCCTCCCTGACCTCATCCCGCTCAGGAAAGTCGACACCTCCCACATCGACCACATGATCGCGGTCTCCGGGATGGTCGTGAGGACCTCGGAGCTCCGCCCCATGATGACCGAAGGGGCGTGGGTGTGCCCGAGCGGGCACCTCACCTATCAGGAGCAGGACGACATGGCGCTCAAGAAGCCGCCGAAGTGCGAACTCTGCGGGGAGGTCAGGAACTTCGAGCTGGACAGGAGGCACAGCGGGTTCGTCGACTTCCAGGTCGTCAGGATCCAGGAGCTCCCCGAAGAGCTCCCCCCCGGGCAGCTCCCGCAGTTCTTCGACGTGAACGTGGAAGGGGACATAGTGAACACGGCGAGGCCGGGGGACAGGGTCGTGATGACGGGGATCCTCAGGGCGGTCCCCGACTACTCCGTGGGTCAGGTCAGGACGAGGCTGTTCAGGTCCCAGATTGACTGCAACCACGTGGAGGTCAAGGGGAAGGAGCCCGACCAGGTGGTCCTCACGAAGGAAGACGAGGACCTGATCAAGAAGATCGCGACTTCGCCGGACGCCTATGGCAGGCTCGTATCCTCCATTGCGCCGGTGATAATAGGACACGAGGCGGAGAAGGAGGCCATACTGCTGCTTCTTGCGGGCGGGAGCGCTACAGTCCTCCCCGATGGAACGAAGTTGAGGGGGGACATGAACGTGTTATTCGTGGGAGATCCTGGTACCGGGAAGAGCGAGATGCTGAAGTTCGCAGCGCAGGTCGCACCGCGCGGACTCTACGCCAGCGGCCGGGGGAGCACCGCCGCCGGACTCTCGGCCGCAGTGGTCAGGGAGAAGAACGTACTCATGCTAGAAGCGGGGGTCGTTGTACTGGCCGACTTGGGAATCGCCGCCGTCGATGAATTCGAGAAGATGAAGCCCGAAGACAGGACAGCATTGCACGAGATGATGGAACAGCAGACATGTACCATCGCAAAGGGGGGGATTTATGCGACCTTGAACGCAAGAACGGCCATACTGGCCGCCTGCAACCCGGTCCTAGGACGCTACAATCCTTTCCAGAACCTGACGGAGAACATAGGCACTCTGCCGCTCCCCCTTCTGTCGCGCTTCGACGTCATCTTCGTTTTCCGCGACCAGCCGACGCCGGCTGAGGACGAAAGGCTCGCCAGCCACATCCTCGCCGTTCATGCCAAGAAATCGTACGCGGTCCCGCCTCCCATCGAATTCAGTCTGCTCAAGAAGTACCTGTCCTACGCCAAGAGGGTCTCGCCCGATCTAACCAAGGCCGCCTCCGACAGGCTGAGGGACTTCTATCTAGAGCTGAGGAGGACGGGGGGAGCTGAGGACTCGATCCCCCCCACACCGAGGACCCTCGAGGCGCTGATCAGGATCTCGACGGCGAGGGCGAGGGTGCTGCTGAGGACCGAGGTGACCGAGGAGGACGCGCTCTCCGCCATCGCGCTGATGAACAGGATGGTGGAGGACGTGCTCACCGACGCGACCACCAAGAAGACCGACTTCGGGATACAGCTCGGCAAGCCGGTGGGAGAGACCAAGAACCTGAGGGCGGCCATGGAGGTGCTGAAGGCTCTGGAGGGGACTGAGAAGAAGCCGGTGGAAAGGAAGCTGTTCAAGGAGGAGCTGATCAAGGCCAAGTTCTCGGACGAGGACGCAGAGAAGATGATTCGGACGATGTTCCGGGAAGGGATGGTGTATGAATCCAAGCCCGGGTTCTTGCGTAGGTTGGGTAGTTGATATGGGGATAGAACACTGGCGTCGACTAGACTGCCGCCGCTGTGGAACTCCCTTAACCCTCGCTAACAAGTACGGAAGAAGGCAGGGTGGGATTTGTATTGAGCGTCAGAGGGCCGTTTTTAGGGGGCGAGAGCCAGCACGAAGGCACGAGTACTGGGTAAGATACAGGACCAAGAATAGTGACCGCCTAGCAGGACTTGCCCACAGGTCAAAGCAGAAGTTGAAAGCCGAAGTATTGCCGCACTATTCCAACGGCACTTTGGCTCGCTCGAAGTGTGGCTACTCGGACATAAGAGCCCTCGGCCTCGGTCATATCAACGGGGGCGGCGCCGAACAGAGGAGAAATGGATTTGGCGGAGCCGGCGGCGCCAAATTCCATTTCTGGCTTAAGAAAAACAACTACCCTTCGGGACTCCAAGTCTTGTGCATGAACTGTAACTGGGTTAAACGGGAAGAGAACAACGAGCTCAGACGGCCAAGGCTAGGAACGTAGCCGGAGGAGGGCTCCCTTGAAGGTAGAGGAGGTAAAGATCCCCGAGGAGCTCATCCAGTTCTTCAAGGAGAAGGGGATAGTGGAGCTGTATCCTCCGCAGGAGCAGGCGATCCTGGCCGGACTTCTCGATGGAAGGAGCCTGGTTGTAAGCACACCCACCGCCAGTGGGAAAACCTTGCTCGCCCTCATGGCGGCGTACAGGAAGGCGAAGGAGCAGAAGAGGAGGGTGGTGTACCTCGCCCCTCTTCGCGCGCTAGCCTCGGAGAAGTACGCCGAGTTCTCGGAGTTCAGGAGGTTCGGAATCAGCACCGCCATCTCGACCGGGGATTTCGACTCGAGCGGGGACTTCCTGGGGAGGTCCGACATCATCGTCCTCACCAACGAGAGGTTCGACTCGGTGATGAGGCACAGAGTCCCCTGGATCAATTCCGTCGGGCTGTTCATCGCAGACGAAGTCCACCTGGCGGGGAACGACAGCAGGGGCCCCACCCTCGAGATGATACTCACGAAGGCCCTGCACCTCGGCCTTGACGCCCAGCTCCTCGCGCTCTCTGCGACCATCAGCAACGCCAAGACCCTCGCGGAATGGCTCCACGCGGTCCCCGTGGAGCTGGACTGGAGGCCTGTCCCGCTAAGGGAGGGGGTGTACGACTACGGGAGGATCGTGTTCTCAGACGGAGAGGAGAGGCAGGTGCCGAGGTCCACCTACGGCGCGCCCATCGACGTCGCCATGGACACGGTCAAGGGCGGGGGGCAGTCTCTGATCTTCGCAGGGACGAGGAGGAGGGCGGTCAGCCTGGCGACGAGGGCGGCTGAACTGACCCAGCGGAGCCTCACCCCTGACGAGAAGAAGGCGGTATCGGAGGCATCCAGGCGCATACTGGCCTCCGGGGAGGAGACCAGCCTCAGCAGGCTCCTGGCTGAGGTGGTGGCGAAGGGGTCGGCGTTCCACCATGCGGGGCTGGAGGCGGAGCACAGGAGGATCGTGGAGGACTACTACAGGGCCAGGGCGATCAAGCTGCTGACCGCCACGCCGACGCTGAGTATGGGGCTGAATCTTCCTGCAAGGAGGGTTGTTGTCGCCGACTTGACGAGGTACGATGCCGAGTATGGAGGGAACGCAGAGATACCCGTCCTCGAATACAGGCAGATGGCCGGGAGGGCCGGGCGTCCGCAGTATGACGATCACGGCGAGACCGTCATGATCCCCCCTCCCTCGGCCCCCGCTGCCGACTTCCTCGAGCACTACGTCAAAGAGCCGCCAGAGCCCATCGAGTCGAGGCTTTCAGACGAATCGGCGATGCGGTCCCACACCCTCGCCACGGTCGCCACGGGGAACGGGCTTTCGAAGGCGGACCTGGACGGGCTGTTCGCGAAGACTCTGCTGGCGATGCAGAAGGGGGCCGAGGAGACCGCCAGGCTCACGGAGAGGGCCCTGGGGTACCTCCTGGCGGAGAGGTTCCTGGAGTCTCACGGCGGGCTGTTCTACGCCACCGACTTCGGTAGGAGGGTCTCGATGCTCTACATCGACCCGGTCACCGGCGCCCTGTTCAGAGACGGGGTCAGGCGGGCCGGGCAGGGGAGGAACTACACGGCAGGGATCCTCCACCTGGTCGCGTCCTCTCCCGACTTCGAGCCGAAGTTCCCCCTCAGGAGCAAGGATTACGACCAGGCCTTGGCGTTCATGGAGGAGCACTCCTCCGAGATGCTGGAGAGGCACAGCACGCGGGACTTCGGGGACTACGACAGGGTGCTCCAGGACATGAGGAGCGTCATGGCCCTCCATGGATGGATCGACGAGTGGAGGGAAGAGCAGCTCCTCACCAGGCTGGGGGTCGAACCGGGGGACATGCACAGGGCGGTCGACAACGCCGACTGGCTGCTTCACTCCCTGGGGGAGGTCGCGAAGCTGTTCAAGGCCCCGGAGATGGTCAGACAGGCGGACCTGCTCCGGAGGAGGGTAGCCAGCGGCGTGGGCGAGGAGCTTGTGGAGCTGACGACCGTCGCGGGGGTGGGGAGGGTGAGGGCGAGGGCGCTCCATACGGCGGGGTTCAGGAGCCTGGAAGACCTGAAGGAAGCCACAGCGGACAGGCTCGCCCTGGTGGACAAGATCGGGACGGCTGTCGCCAGGAAGATCAAGGAACAGGTGTCACGTAGCTGAGCAGCCTGAGCTTCGAAGAAGCGGCCCGGGAGGTCGCGCGTACGGTCGCAGAGTCGGTGAGGTCAGCGGTGGGAGACGAGAAGCGGGTGGCCGTTGCCTTCTCAGGGGGGGTGGACAGCTCGATCGTGGCCAAGTGCGCGGCAGGACGGACAGAGGTGGTGGCGTGCACGGCGTATGCGGGCGGCGCTTCGGACCGGGTCCGGGCGCGGGAGGCCGCGTCTGCCCTCGGAATCGAACTCGTGGCGACCGAGCTCACCAAAGAGAACGTCGAGGAAGCGCTCAGGCTGATCAATCTGCCGTTCGAGCCGACCCTCATGGACAGGAGCCTCTGGTGCCTGTACTCCATAGTGGCCAGGAGCGCCAATCAGGCGGGGACCAGGGTGATCCTCCTGGGGCAGCTGGCCGACGAGCTGTTCGGCGGCTACGCGAAGTACGCGGAAGAGCTGAAGGCGAAGGGAAGCGGCGCCGCATCCTCGATGATGAGAGCCGACGTGCAGGAGTACGCCCGGAGGGGAAGGATCCGCGACGCCGCAGCGTGCGGGCGGTGGGCCGAGCCCAGGTTCCCGTTCGGGGCGAGGGGGGTGGTCGACCTCGCCATGGGGCTCCCTGTGGCGTTCAAGATCAGGGACGGGGTGCGGAAGGCAGTCCTGAGGAGGGCGGCGGCCATGCTGGAGGTCCCCGACGCCCAGGCTGGGGCCGGGAAGAAGGCGGCACAGTACAGCTCCGGCGTCCAGAAGCTGGTGGCCGGTGCACCCTTTTAACGCCCCAGACGGGTGGCGGGGCATGATTCCATCGCAGCAACCCAAGGGCAAACTGGTGGGGTTCAAGCCTCTTCAGGAGCGGTTCAGCTACTACGCTCTGGACGACGGCACCGTGATAGGGGTGAAGCCGTCGGTGGTCAAGATATACAGGCTCCAGAACCCGGACAACAGCCCGGCGTTCTCTCCTGACGGGACGCCTGCATACTACTACCAGACCCAGAACATCACGCAGGTGCTGACCCCGGAAGAATACAAGTCGTTCAAGGGCGACGGCTTGACCCAATGAGCAGGGACCAGTACCTAGCTTCGGAGGACTCGGCCCTCCTCAGGAATGCCCTGGAGGGGCGCTCGGGAGAGCGCTGCCTGGAGATAGGCGCCGGCAACGGCGGCAACCTCGTTCCGTTGGCCGGAAGGTTCCAGGTCGTGGTCGGGACTGACCTTGTGAGGCCCTCGATGACGGATTGGAAGGGGGCCGGGGCGGACTTCGTCCTCGCTGACGGGGCGTCCTGCCTCCGGGAGGAGGCTTTCGACCTTGTCGCGTTCAACCCCCCCTACGTCAGAGCACCGATCGAGGACAAGGCGGTGGACGGAGGGGCCTCGCTCGAAGTCCCCAAGAAGTTCCTGCTGGAAGCGCTCAGAGCGGTGAAGAAAGGAGGGAAAATCGTGTTCGTGTTGAACGACGAGGCCGAGCCGGAGGATTTCCGCCGGGTCGCCCGCGCGAAAGGGTTCGCACTGCGCCCCCTGGCGACGAAGAGGCTTTTCTTTGAAGAGCTGACCGCGTATCTGGCCTCACCTGTGGAGACTCCTCTGAGCTAGAGCCTCCGCTCGGGAAGGTCCCAGCGCGAGCACCGCTTCACTTCGCCATGTCTGCGACCAGCCGCCTGCACCAGGTGCCGGCTTCCCCTTCGTAGTTGGTCGTTTGATGGACGGTGACCGGCTTTCCGAGTCTCGTTGCCAGGGCCCCCTGGAAGAACCCCTCGTGGAAGGCGCACTCGAACATCTCGCCAGTCCCCGGGAGTTGACCGCAGACCGTGCAGTTCGAGATCTGCAGGACGAGCGGGTCTTTGCTCTCCACAGTTAGGGAGCCGATGCCGTACCCCCGCCAGACGTTCGCGAACTCGTCGATCATCTGTTCGACGGTGAGGTGGGAGAGCTTCGTAGCGGCGTCCTTGCCGATCTGCTCGCCAAGCTCGTGCATGAGCTGTTTCGAGGAGATCCCCAGGTACTTCACAAGCGGTAGGATCCCGGGAGCGAAGTAGTCAGTCATCGTGGGGAACTGCTTCCAGAAGGACTCGTCAGTCCTTTGGGTTTCCAGTGCCTTTGGGGCCATGGACGCGATTAGGGAGGGGCATGGGTTAAGCCAGTCCCCTAAACCGTTAGGGGGGGACTCGGGCGACGGTACCATTCTCACCTATGAGAATCGTGCTTCCGCGTTATATACAACGTGCCTACCCTAACCTGTTCAGAGATGCTCAGACAGATAGCTCTGCAGATAAGGGCGGAGAACAAGCTGCAGAATGCCGCGAAGGTGAACGGCACCAAACTGAGCGTCGTTGATTGCAAATCATTCAACAAGACGGGGATGACGCTGCTGCTGGAGCTCAGGGGGACCGAACAGTCGATCCGCGCCGCGACCACCGAGATAAGGAAGACCGAAGGGGTTAGGCAGGTCGTGGAGGGCGAGAGGGTCGGAGAGACCGCGCCTCTCCTGGTGGTCCTGGACAGGCCGGCCATCTGCAGGACATCCAGCGACGCGGCGATAGTCTGCCTGGAATGTCCGCTCAACTCCAACGCCCAGCCGTCGTCTTGGAGGTTCATCGTACGCAAGACCAGCGATTTCAGACAGATCTTGGCGAAGCTTTCGAAGGAAGGGATTGAAGCCCGCATTGAAGACGTGGCTCCTCTCGAGCGCAGGGCAACCCTGACCGGGAGACAGAAGGAGATAATGGCGACTGCAGTCGCGCAGGGGTACTTCGAGTTCCCGCGCAGAATCAGCCTCACGGGCCTTAGCGAGCTCGTAGGGATCAAGCCGTCCACCCTGAGCGAGATTCTCCGGAGCGCCGAAAGACGGATCATGGCAAACGCCCTGGGCGTCCCGTTCCAAGAAGAGTAGGCACCGCGGAAGTTCTGGCCTGGTAGTTCCAACTCCCATAGCAGATAGCGGGTCCGTCTGGCTGCATTTTCACGTGAGCGTTGCTAACTGGTTAGCGGCCGCTTACATCGGCAGCCTAACACATTAGGGAGCGCCCCTATCTCCCCCCCGGCCTTCAACGCCTGGCATGAGCTTCCCAAAGAAAAGCGGAAAGCTTGTTGGAACCATAATCGCAGCATCGGCGCTCCTCCTCAACTCGGCCCCGGCGTTCGCGCTAAGTCAGAGCGGCCTGGTCTCTGGAGGATCGATCTGGCTCGAGACCACGATAGCCGTGGCGATGGTCTTCGTCACAGCCATGGCGTTCTCCCTGCAGATTGCAAGGGGGTACTTCCTCCGGACCCTTGAGAAGTTCACCCTACGGCTCGGAGCCGACATCTGGTGGCTGACCTACGTCCTGCTCAGGGACGGCCTGATGTTCATGGCCTTCGTCATGGGCCTCATGGTGTTCTTCCCAGGGACATTCCAGGACTACTCCATGGCAGTGCCCTTCATGCCAGTCTCGGTGGTCCTCTTCGGGGCCGCGCTGGTCACCAAGCTCTACGTCGATGCAGACGAGAGCAGAACTGCCTTCAGAGTGGTGACGGCCCTGGTCTTCGGGGGCGCCGCTCTGTGGATCTTCGGCACCATATTCGTCACGGAGAGCCCGCTACAGCTCGCCACCCTCCCGGCAGGGGTGAGCTCGGGGAGCGGATTCTGGTACTCCGTCTCGAACACCTTCAGTTCCCTCAGCAACGTGGACCTGTCCATGGCGACTTTCGATGTGTGCTTTACCGCCCTCGGGGTGCTCGGGCTCTTCGGTCTGGCCCACCCGATCCTGCACTCGAGGATGGGCAAGCCGACCCCGAAGATAACTCAAGCCCAGGGGCCCGTCTCGCCTGCTGGACTCCCAGGCAGGTCATATCCAGAGCAGCCGGCGACGTCTCGGCCCGGCTCGAACACTGCGAGCGGTCCAACGCAAGCGGCGCCTCCCGCAAGGGAGGGCGTCAACTACATACAATAGGGGAGAGGGACTACGGGGCTCTTCAAGTTCGTCGTCGACGAAACGAAGTGCATGAACTGCGGAGCCTGCATGGACCTCTGCCCCTCCACCTGTATTGAGTTTACCAGACCCACCGATACCACGTTCTGGGGTGCAGTGATGGGGGGAGTCCCCCCGAGGGAATGGATGATGGAGAAGCCGTACCTGATAGACCAGGAGAGGTGCACCGGATGTCAGATCTGCGTGAGGGAGTGCCCCACGAACGCGGTCTCGGTTCTGCCGGACGAGACGAAGCCGCTTTCGGCAAGGCCCAGGCCGGTCATAGTCAGGAGAGAGCGGCTGGTCGACGACGGAAGATGGCACCCGCTCTCTGAATATACGAGAGAATACCTCAAGCGCCCTATCAGCAGCATGTGGTCCGGGATATCGGATTGGAAGCCGATGACCGAGGCGCGCGGAGTGAGCCAGGTGTGGCGGGGGATGAAGAAGCCCAAGGAGCTAAGGACGCCTCCAAGGAAGCCCGAGCCGGCTTCGGCAGAGATCGAAAGGAACTAGGTCTTCTCATTTCTGAGAATCGCCCCGGCGCCTTATTAGGAGTTGGCGGTCCGGTCGGGTCCAGCCTTGATGCGATGGCGCGACCCGCGGACGCCGACCCTGCTGGAGGGACTGGCAGCCAGGTCTCAGTTGATCGAGTGCCCCCTGAACTCCTACTCCGTGAAGGTAACCGCGTGCAGCGGCGTTGGGGAGTGCGCTGCCACCTGCCCGGTCGGGGTCTTCGGCACCGACTCGGGGGGAAGATGCACAGTGCTGAACGAAGCGCTCTGCTTCGGGTGCATGGCGTGCGTTGCACAGTGCGCGGAGAACGGAGTGACGGTCGGGGCCAGGGACGCCAGACGGTACCCATCCGTCGAAGACCTGCTACGCTGAAGCAGGACGGACCCGAGACATTCAGTCGCGAACCTTTTTGAGCCGTTGGCGGGAGCCTCAGGTATCTTCGAATTTTGAGCGGTTCCGCCATTGGGACGAGAGTCAACCGGTTAATACAACAGGGATACCTTGCCAAATGGGTCGTCGTCGGCATCCTGATCGGGACCATCGCAGGGGTGGGTGCGGTCGCATTCTACTTCGCCATCCAGACAGTGACCAACGTGATGCTTGGCGGGATAACCGGGTTCTATCCGCCGAACCCCGCCGGCGAAGCGGCGGCCCCCGCCTCCGTGGCTCCCAACTTCCTCCTGATCCCTGTCTCCACCATCATCGGCGGGGTGATAGCCGGGTTCATCATCTACCGTTTCGCCCCGGAGGCCGAGGGGCACGGGACTGACGAAGCCATCGCTGCCTTCCACAGGCGGGACGGGAAGATCAGGAAGAGGATACCGCTGGTGAAGGCCCTGGCGTCTGCGTTCACCATCGGGTCCGGCGGGAGCGGAGGAAGGGAAGGTCCGACCGCCCAGATCGCAGCGGGCTTCGGGTCGTTCATTGGTGACCTTCTGAAGCTGCCGGTCAAAGACAGGCGAATAGCCGTCGCGGTGGGGATCGGGGCCGGGATCGGCTCCATTTTCAAGTCCCCGTTCGGAGGCGCAATCCTGTCCGGGGAGATCCTCTACAGCGGAGGAGACTTCGAGGTCGAAGCGTTGATCCCTTCTTTCATAGCGTCCCCCATCGGGTACATCATCTTCGCCTCCTATGCCGGATTCACCCCCATCTTCGGGAACGGCCTGACCTACGCCTTCACGCAACCCAGGAACCTGCTGATCTACGCGGCGCTGGGGATCATCTGCGGGCTGGTGGGGAGGCTCCATACCACGACCTTCTACTCAGTGAAGAGGATGTTCTCAGGACTCCCAGTGACCCGGTACGCCCGTCCTATGCTCGGCGCCGCCGTCGCCGGGGTCATCGGGATCTTCTTCCCGCAGGTGATAGGACTCGGGTACGGCTTCTTGCAGGCCCTGATCAACGGGAACTTCTCCCAGGTCACGACGAACTATGTTTCGCTCCCGCTCTTCGCGGTCCTGGTCGCGGTTATCCTCCTCAAGATCCTCGCCACCGGGTTCACAGTCGGGTCCGGCGGGAGCGCCGGGGTGTTCGCACCTTCGCTTGTCATCGGGGGGTTCGTGGGCGCTGCGTTCTGGATGGTGGTGAACCAGCTCCTCCCAGGATGGATCCCCATCCCCGCCCCGCTGGTTGTGGTCGGGATGATGGCGCTCTTCGGAGGGGTGGGGAGGACGCCCATCGCCGTCATGCTCATGGTGAGCGAAATGACTGGCTCGCTCAACCTCCTCGCTCCTTCCATGGTCGCGGTCGTGGCCGCCTACTTCGTAACCACCCCGAAGTACACCATCTACAGGAGCCAGGTGCTGAAGAGGGCAGACTCCCCGGCCCACAGGGGAGAGTACAACGTCCCCCTCCTCACGAAGTTGTTCGTCTCCGATGCCATGAACCACGCGGTGATCACGCTCTCCCCCACAGATAATGTGGCGGCAGCGTACCAGCTTGTCATCGAAAAGGGGTTCCGGGGGATACCGATAGTCGACTCTGACAAAGTGGTGGGGGTAGTCACTGTGAGCGACCTGCAGAGAATCCCGCGGGAGAAGATGGCAAGCACTTCCCTGAAGGACGTGATGACCCAGAACGTGCTGGTTGCCCAAGCGGACGACTCCCTGTTCAGGGTCATGGAGACGATGATCAACCACGGGGTCGGGAGGCTCCCGGTGGTGACGAAGGATTCAGGGAAGCTGGTCGGAATAATAACGAGGACCGATGTCCTCCGGGCCTACGAGAGGGCGATGGATCTGCTCTCCAAGTCAGAGCCCACCTAGGCACTCATCGCCGCCAGGCTGGCCCAGAGAGATGCGCTTAGAGAATTAGGCGACTCCTTAAGCACGAAGATTGTGGTCTCAGAATTCTGTTCGTGCTTAGCCTCTGCTTTCTTCGTTGTGAAGTTCAGTCCACACATGACTGCAATGCTTGCATTTGTAGGTGTACTGGAACTCTTCCACGTCGATGGTGAGAGGCACGTCCTCTTCGACGTACACGTAATTCCCCATCCCATATCCTCCGCCCATTCCTCCCATGGCCCCGATGCCACCCGGAGCGACCATTGCTCCCTTGATGTCCTGCGTTGTCGTCCTGTTGTCTACCAGCTTCTTATTGACAAGCCTGATTTCGAATCTTCTGCCGCAGGAAGGACAATGTCTGAAGAACGTGGAGACTTCGCTCAACGAAATCTACAAAGTTCCAATGTATTTAGGGTTACCTACCTTCTTCGGTTCACTCCGCAAGGTCAACATGGGACCACGTACAAGGACGGTCTAGCTAGGATTTTCGCCGAACCGTTCTGGGATGAGTTTCATTGTCTGGAGAGCAGAGAGAGTGCGTTAGGCCCATGGCGACAGGCCCACTCCTCCTAACGGGACGCAAGCCCATTTTGATTGTGGTGACGCTGTTCAAGACGGGCAACGAATGTGGTCTTTATGGATGCCATTCTCGTGATCTGAAACCTTCGGTCTGGCCCGGTAGACCCTGAACGCCATGTTGGCAAGGAAGGGCCGAATACGAACCCAGCGATGGCCACTGCAGCAATGAGTGTAACCATAACGATGAGTACGGTGCCAACAATCGGGCTGATCCCTCTGCTTCGAATGAGAGCCACTCCCCGTGCGGAGCTGAGAACCACTTATGACCCTATCCATAGGGTGGCAACGAAGCTGCCATATTCAGGTTCTGGCATGGGCATGCGACGCGACCTCCGCGGGAATCGAATCCATCCAGAAGAAAGGGGTGGGTATTCGACCCTTGCAAGAGGCGGGCCCGGTGGGATGCAATTAATTACTTAAGCGAATCCTGGAAGGAGATGACATATGAGTTCGTGGGTGACCCTCAGCAATGGTTGAGCGTCTACCACATGCGCTCGATATCCTAATCGGTCAACTCAGTGGACAAGAGGAGGTTCCCGTGGAAGCTGAAGAAGAGACTGGCGTGGAGGAAGGATACAGAATCTTTCCTCAGGAGGGATGTCTACAACGTCAGACGGTACTCGTACCTAACCTATCTGCAGCCTTATCTCGTCAGCCGGATACCTCGCTGAATTACGTCCCAAAGCTGCCGATGGTGTAACGGATAAGTAGCTGATTGGCATCAAACAATGTGATATTGAGGACAAACCAGAAAGGCTTCCTATTCGTTACGTTCGCCGGAGGAATCCTTTTGGTCTCCGTACTCGCTTTCGGTGGTGCTTTCCAACGACCTTCAAGTGGCGGCTACGCCAACGTCCTTCCAGGTTCCCCTGAATTGAATGAATTCGGTAACCCTGCCTCTAATTACACCGGCTGGCTCCTCCCCTCCGACACCTTGGTATCCACCACCTTTGTGGCCAACAAGAGCGTGAATCAGTTCGTGAGCGGTGTAGTGAACGTGTTTCCTTATCAGACCAGCCAGGGAGGCACTCTGACACTGGGGCTTTACATCAATGGGAATTTGAGCGCGTACCAGTCCTATGCGATATCACAAAGCGTGGCGCAACCAGCCACCATACAGAACTCGACCAGTGGGAACTACGTCCATTTCTCTCATTCTCTTTCCGTGTATACAGTCACCCTCTTCCTGCACAGCGCACTGCCAGCCGGGACAACGGTGACCATCACTGCATATGACACTGGTTCATTATGGATTCAGATGGGGGGAATCGGGTCGGTCGCTTCCTACGCCGCCACGTCAACCGGGGCACTGCCGAAAACGCTCCCGATGACCTACCCGCAGGAAGCCACGCCCTATCCACTGAGTATCCAGGTGGAAGCTGACGCGTAGCAACTATCACTGGCTTGGGAGTGCTATGCTTCGTCTTGCTTCTTTTTACCCCGGTGCTTGCCTCGACCGCATATGCCACCCAATGGGTTGGAAACGACAACGGAGAGTTCGGATTCTCGTGCTGCGCAGGGGAGAAGCTCAGCAGCGGTTGGGTGGAAGTTTACGCTTCCTTGAGCCAGTCTATGAGCTATACCAGCCCGAACGGCGACATGAGCCTACAATACAACCCTGACAAGGTGACCTCCCAAAACTATCAGACCAATGGGGATGCCTTTCAAGCTGGAATTGGCGGGCAGAGTAGTACCTCTGGGAGCATCTTCCTTGTCGAAGTCTTCGACTCTTCAGGGGGGCTGGTATGGTACTACATACCAAACCAGTTGACAACAGTAAAGGGTATGTTCAACCAAGACGCATCGTGGGAGATGTCCGAAGACACTAACTCGGGTGGCTATATCATGGCGGTCAGCTTTAACCTCTTGGGAGGGGGCAGCGGAGCAGGGAGCTCAGGAACTACTGTTTACCCGCCGACCAACTGGTACTGGCTCAGATCGAATGTATACTGGTGTGGCTCGGACAACAATGGTGAAAGTGCCACATTCACTTCTGGCGCTGGTACCCTGACCTATTATTCAAGCGTCAACCTAGACGCAATAGGGCCTCCAATATACATAGGCACGCAAGAGAACTCCAATATGATTTATGGCTGCCTTCAGAACTCGGGCACGACCGACATGTATCAGTCCTTCGGGAGTTCTCAATGCTGACAATGGCAAGTCACAGTTATTTTTCCTGCTGATAGGAAGCTGAGTAGAGGGAACAAGATCCTGACACGATGGTTACTCAGAGACCTTGCCCTGTCTGTCCTGATAGCATTACTAGTCACCTTCGCGTCCCTTTATCATTCCTCAAACTCAACATCCCATACCATATACAACAATGGGGACTCGTCTGTAGTCCTCATGACCTACCATCTGGTTTACCAGGGTTATCCGCTCTCATTCCAGACTCGTTTAGTTTACTCCTACTGTTTTCCCTTCTTGCAAATGGGATGTATCTCACATGTGACATTCTCTTTGGTCAATCTCTCCCTTGATTTAGCCTTCTGGTTGGCCCTCGGCTTTCTTGCCGTGTTCACCTCCGATACAGTCTCTTTCAGATACCGAGAAAAGAACGAAATCGCTCAGCTGTCGGATTGAAGGCCGTTAACGACTATCGAGTTTCCATAAGGTTCTGCCTTGGCACTTCGTACAGCTCGAAAGAATTGGAGAAGAGTGGCGTTCCCGAATATGCGAAGCTGCCTCGGGAAGTATCTTCCTTATTTTAGAGGTATCACCACCGAAACCTCCTCCCTTTCCCAATCGGAGCCCAATTCCATCCCCCCTCCCTGGCGAGCCTGCACCAGCCGACACCCCCCGAGCGAACAAGCGAGCGAGGGCCCCGCTTCGAGGCGGGGTGAAGGCGAAGGGCGAGCGGAGGGGCAGAGAGGGGGGAGCGAAGCGAGCGAAAGCGAGCGGTGCCGGAGGCATCGCGGGGGGTGAATCTGCCCCGGAGCGAAGGCCGAGGCTGAAGGGGCCCGCACAGTTTACCACGCAAACCTGGGACCAAACATCCGGTCAGGCTCGATTCCGGAGGGGTCCGGACCAATCATGGACCAGAACCGTCCCCGGGCCTCTGGTCTGAAACCTTGCGTACGCGGTCGAACGGATTCGGGCGGCGGTCCGGATCACAGACCCGTCACGGGCCTAGGAAAGGGGGTTCCGCTCTGAAGAGACTTCGGCAGCAGCGACGTGCGGACTCTGTCTTGCCTCGTCACCTGCACCGAACTAGATCGACATGTCTTCCATCAGCTTTGACGTCCCCGAAAGGGCCAAACGGTAGGCGGCGAAGCTGACCAGCCCCCCGAAGGCCAGCCCTCCAACCACAGCCGTCCCGAACGAGACTCCCAGCCCTTCGAAGTATCCTCCGGCGAAAGGCCAGACCACCAGCGGCAGGGCCGTGACAAAAGACGAGACGACCCCCAGCGTCATGGCTATCAGCATCCCCATGGGGCGGATGAACCTGGGCCTCGGCCTCTCTTGGAGGTCTGGGTATCTGACCCCCACAGCGACCCCTATGAGGGTGCACTCCAGGGCGATGACCAGCGAGGCGACGAGGGAAACGACGAACCCGTCCAGGGTCGCAGACGCCAGGAGGGAGGAGATGGCAGCCATGGCCACGATGGTCGCAGCACCGAAGACAAAGGCGATGAGCAGCTTGGCCTTCAGGAGCGCCCTCGGCTGTATCGGGGCAGCGTAGACGTTCAGTATCGCCTTCCCCTCCTGGCCGATGCCCGTCGAGGCCATGATGACCCCCAAGATCCCACCCACCAGCCAGAAGGGGTACACCGCAACCCCTACGTCGGTGGACCCGTTGCCCCCTATGGACGCCTCCTGGAAGAATATGAGGGCTACGAACACGAAGGGGATGGCAAGGTAGGGCATCAGCTCCCGCCTCCTGGTGTACCCCCTGAGGTCCTTCCTCACAATCGCCGACTCGACGGTCGACAGCCCGAGGGAGCGGAGGAGCCCCCCAGCGTGGGGGGCGTACGAGGCTCCGGTCACCTCTATGGTGACGGGGACCGGGGACCAGTACCTCGCCCTCACCTTCACTGCGACAGCTAGGATAACCCCGGCGAAGAGAACGGACAGCGCGAAGAAGGCCGCCGAAAGGAGCCCCTCCCCCTGGATGAGGTACCCCACGGACGCCGACGGCCAGAAGACTGGGACGAAGAGGGCGGCGCTGACCACCCCGGTGAAGGTGCCGATCAAGCTGGAAAGGATGACCGGGTTGAACCCTACCTCGACAGCGAGGATCACTATCACCGTCACCACGAGTCGGATGACCATGGTGCCGCGCCTCGCCTTCCCGTAGGCCAGCGAGGTGACCCTGTTGATGGCCGCCCTCATCACCTCCACCAGCGCGCCGACCCCGAAGAGGGACACCAGGCAGAGCGCCCCGGCGACCCCCCAGGCGAGCTGCACGCCGATCCTGGCTGCGAAGGGGTAGGTCACCCCCAGCACCAGTGCGGGGAGGAACGAGTACATGTAGCAGACGGATAGCGTGGAGGCCGCGACGTATTCTGCCTGGGAGAGGGGGAGCCAGTTGACTACGTCGCTGGACGCGAACTTCGAGGAGACCCCCATCTCAAACAGTACCGCTGCGAGGAAGACCCCGAGGAAGACGAAGGCAGGGAGCGAGGTCAATATCTGGAGGGTGATAGCGTCCACAATCGCTTCCATGTCGGACGGGAAGCTCCCGACCGCCCCCAAAACCAGGTAGACCATCCCCATCGACCCGGCGAACACGACGGCGTCGACTGCCGAGACGGTCAGGGGGTTGCCGAACAGGCGCGACGACCTGGTCCCCGACCTTCCGGACCTCAGCTGGGACTTCACGAGGACGCTGGCGATCCTGTATACTTTTCCGGTGTTCACCTGCTGAGGGCCTCTACGATGTCCCTCAGGTCGGAGGTGCCGGTTATCTTCAGGAAAACCTCCTCGAGGGAAGAGCCAGGGAGCCCTGCCTTTGACTTGAGCTCCGGAACCGTGCCTACGGCGAGGACCTTCCCCTGGTACATTATCGCTACCCTGTCGCAGATGGCCTCCGCTATCTCCAGGACGTGGGTGCTGAAGAGGACGGCGTACCCCTCCTGAGCGAGGCTCCTGATCAGGTCCTTCACAATCTTGGCGGAGCGGGGGTCGAGCCCGTTGAGCGCCTCGTCGAGAATCAGCAGCTGGGGGCGGTGCATCAGCGCCCCTGTGATTGCGACCTTCTGCTTCATCCCCTGGGAGTAGCCGCTTATCATCTGGTTCTCATGGCCGGAGAGCTCCAGGGCGTCGAGGAACTGCGTTATCCGCTCCTTCCTCAGGTCCCCGCTCATCTCGTGCATGTCTGCGACGAAGTCCAGGTACTCGACCCCGCTGAGGAACTCGTAGAGCTGGGGGGTCTCGGGGACGTACCCCACCATCCGCTTCGTCTCTGCCGCGTCCCTGACGACGTCCTTCCCAAAGACCGAGATCTGTCCCGAGTCCGGCTTTATCACCCCGAGGATGAGTTTCATGGTGGTGCTCTTCCCAGAGCCGTTCGGCCCCAGGAGTCCGAGGACCTCCCCCTTCCTGAGGCTCAGGCTCACCCCGTCCACGGCGCGTATCGTTCCAAAGGACTTCGAGACCCCGTCGACCGCGAGCGCGACTGAGCTTCCGGCGCTTTGACTCACGGCACTTCGATTCCGGATTCTCGACATGTGGCCTTAAAGTGTTTGACCCGAATCTGCTCACCCTGGTCGGAACAGGCGTGTGATCTCACGGCGGCCACCCAGCTCGCTGATACGTCGTCCAGAAAATTCGTTGACCCCGAGGGAAAAGCCTCTTATCTTTGATCCGACAATGTCTATCTTTGATGTAACAGTCATCGTCCACGCAAGCCCCTGATTGAAACCCATCGGCACGTTTGCGAGGATGACCCAAGACCAAGAAGGAGCGAATATCAGAATGAACGGAGTCGAAGTCCAACTATCCAGCCAAGAACAAGTATTGGCTTTCTTCCGACCTTGTCCGACCATCTCCCAGCGACCATGTTCAAGACTGCCTTTGTGAAGCCAAAGACCGCCATGAATGAGGTTATCAGAATGAACGAGGAAATATGGTAAATTTCGCTTCCCATTAGCGGAACTACAACCCGTTCCATTCGAAGGAACCATCCTATCCAAAGGGTGAGAATGGAGAAGAGGAGGAATTGTGAGAGACTAGCTCACAGCCCTAATGTTTTCTGCAAATCAGCCAAGCCTTTTTCCGCTTCTGATCTCTTTCCTTCGTATTCTCCAACGCATTCAAAAATAGAATCGCCTAGTCATCCCACTCGATGTGGCGCACCTCTGCCGGATTGGAATGGCGCTTCGTGATTTGCTAGAAAGAACCGGCAATCGAAATTCCATCCGCCATTATCAGGTCGACGGCCTGGTCGTAACCCAGAACCTTGAAGGGCTCCACGAGGGAGTCCTGCCCGAAACCCCGCTTCGCAAGGTGGTCGGCGAGCACATAAGCTTCAGACACGCCGCCGAAAGCGTCACTCGCGCCCAACCGAGATTTCAGCGCAAGCAGCACCGCATCCTGCGTCAGGAGAACCATCACACGCTTCCTTCCCAAGAGATTGCGCAAGAGCTCAAAGCCGGCGATTGTATGGTCAGAGTTCCTCCCTGAAGAGAAGATCACCAGTAACGGATTAGTCAAGCCCCCAAGGCACCTCAGAAGACGACGCACCTGTCAGCGTCTGCCATGGCTAAAGAAATGCTTCGCCCCTCCGACACCACCGCGCCCGCCACCAGGTCCTCGGCATGGACGCCCCTTTCGACTGTAGAGCCGTTGTCAACAAGTACCTTGGCGCGACCACTCGAGACCAACTTTTCCAGCAGGGGGGAGAGTGAGGTCCAACCAGTTTCTTCAGCTTTCTGTCCCGTCTTCGCCATATAGACTCCGTCGCCAAGGAGGAGGATCGTTACTTCGTGCCCGTATGATATTGCTCCGTTTGCCAGCCTGATCGCCTCGGCTGCATGTATCGTACCGAAGGGAGCCTTGGTTATCGCGATCGCCAGGGATTTGGCCAACTCTACTGATGCCCTCCCCTATGTGAAAGAGACGAACCTGTCCGCATCGTCAATCAGCTTGCACAGATTGCGCATGCTGCTCGGCTCCGCCCCCTCCATGATCGATTCGTTGCCTATGCCCCTGAAGGCGAGACAGGTGCCACACAGCTGCACCTTCAAACCCTCGCCAATCAGAGTCCGGAAATCGGATTCGGCATTGGTGATTCCCGTAGCCTTCTGCCCCTTCGTGAAGTTGTGAACGCTGTCGCCGTAAGCGAAGATTGTTACGCGGTGCCCCTTCCTCAAGGCTGCCCCCGCCAGCTTGATCGCGGTCGAGGTGCTCTCCGAGCTGTATGGTGTGGCGAAGAGAAGCATGCCGAGGTGCTTCGACTCTGCGCTCTCACTCATCTCTTCGTTCGCTCCTCAGAACCAGTGTCTCATCCAGTACTTCTCGAACATGACCTTCTGGGCGTGCCAGACTCTTCCGGGCATGTGAAATTCGATTTCTGGTCTGGGCTCTGAAAGGAAGTTGCCCTTCACGAAGGCGCTCTGGCCTCCACCAACTTCGAGGAAGCAGGAGCCCTTCCCGTCCCACGCCCTCGCCTTGCCCCTCCCCGTGATCTTTGTTGCTATGCTCTTTGCCGCGACCTCCGCCTGGCCGTGAGCAAAGACGCCCGCCTTTGGCAGGAAGGGCATATACCCTGACGGAGTGGGAATCGAAGTTACGTCGCCCACCGCGTATACACCCCGATGACTGGTCTCCATCGTTCTTGGGTTGACTGGAATCCATCCGGTTTCGTTAGTCAGACCTGCCTCGACCACAGGCGGAGGAGCCACATGAGGAGGGACGCAGAAGAGGAGGTCAAAACGCATCGTTTCCCCGCTCTCGAAGCTCAAATCGTTCTGCCTAATCTCCTTCAGTCTCAGCTTGGGATGGTAGTTTATCCCTCTGGATCTGAGCAACTCGAGCACCTTGTTCCCGATATCAGGCCCGACTGCCGGGACCGGACCAGGCTCGGGAGTGAAGAACTCGAACTTCACCTTGTCTCGCACTCCTTTCCTCGTGTAGTAGTCTTCAAGGAGGAACGCGACCTCGTAGGGAGCGGCGGGGCACTTGAAGGGAGTGCGCGAGATGCCAATCGCTATCGTCCCGCCCCTGAACTTCTCCACCGCATCCTTGAAGCGCGTCGCAGACCCCAAGTCGTAGATGTGATGCGCGCGTTCCAGGAATCCGGGTATCGTCCGTGGAGCGTACTCCGCTCCAAGGGATATGACCAGATTGTCGTAGGAGAATTCGCCGTTCTTCGTCCCCACCGAACGCTTTTCGACATCAATTGAGACGATCTCTTCGTTCGCCACCCTGATTCCCTTCCTCCTGAGCACGCTCAGGTCCCTCTGGATCTGCTCAGGCTTTCTCATGCCCAGCATGAGCCAGGGATACGACGGAGGGAACTGGAACTTGTCCTTCCTCTCCACGAGCGTCACCTTCGCCCTGTCTCCCAACCTTTCCGCAAGCACGTTCGATGCGACGAGGCCGCCGACACCGCCTCCGAGGATGAGAATCTGATTCGCGCTCATTTCGTCTTCCTCAGAACACGAAAGACTATTCGTATATATGCATATCAGTCAGGCTTTGTCCTTCTGATAACTGTCGGCGCAGTGGGAGCAGCAGAAGTTATGTTTCCACCCCGTGCATCACTCTCCCGAAGGTGTTCTCCTCGGTCAGTTCCATCCCACACTCTTCGCAATTCAACCCTTCGTCACCCTCCTGATGGCCTCATTGCGTTCCGGCACCCCGACGAACGCGACGCTCCTGTCTATCATCGTGGTAGGCACGCTCAGAATGTTGAATTCTGCAACCCGCTTCTCCCCGAGTGGGCTGGCGATGTCAATCTCTTCGTAAAAGTCAATCTCATTCCTGAGATTCCTCCAAGTTCTTTGGCGCTCGGGCAGGCAGGGCACCATTCCGCTACGACAAGCGCGACCTGGGCCGTCATGCCGGTTCCTCTTTCAGAGCTCGCCTCAGCAGCTCCCTTGACGGAGTGTCGAGAGCCCTTCCATCGACTCTGTAGACCCTGCACCTGAGGCCGAAGTGGCTGGAGCCCCTTGCGGTCTGGTCGATGTCGACGCCGTCGACCCTGACAGTCGGCGAGCCCAAGAATCTGAGCCTTTTCGCATCGTCGTCAGAGTCAACTCTGGTGAGCACGACGCGGACGTCCAGGGCCTCCTTGTTTACTATCTCCTCCAGGTCTCTCAATGTCGTCTTGTAGGTCGGACACCTCTCGAAGCACAGCAGCTCCACGGTCTTGCTCATGTCACCACCACATCTCCCTGAGCTGAGAGACCCCCTCGAGCCACTCCCCCCTGAACTTGTCGTAGTCCTTCAGCGCATCCTTTCCCTTCGCCGTGATTCTGAACGGCCTCCTTGCCTTCTCCCCCTTCGCTTCGCTCTTCGTCTGCTCGATGTAGCCCTCCTCCTCGAGCCACGTGAGCGTCGGATAGACGGCAGAAGGCCCCGGCCGCCACATCCCTCTCGTGCGCCGGAATATCTCCTCCATCATCTCGAAGCCGTGCATCGGCCTCTCAGAGAGCAGCCGGAGGATGTAGGGCTTGAGCATCCCCTGGGGCACGACGTTCACCCTGAACGGGCCGCACCTGCACCATCCTCCCGGCAACCCCTCTCACTCCTTCTTCCCTTTGAGGTCCTGGATCCTCTTTTCCAGGGCGGTTATCTCGGACTCGAGGCCCGCCTTGTAGTCCTCCAGCTCTTCCACCGCTTCGTCCCTGCTCCTTGGCCAAAAATGACCAGGCCCGGAGCAGCTGCAGCCGCATTGGCCGCCCCATCCGTATCTTGGCATTGTATTACATCGCCTCTGATTATATCTCCCATATCAGGGCTGATATAAGAGTTGCTCCCGCCTCACCCCATTCTCGCAAAACTCTTAAGTAGATGCATATATGCGAATGTCCACTTGGGTATGCCAGACCGAATCTCCGAGATGCATGCAGAGCTCTGCAAAACGCTCGGGAGCGCGATCAGGATAGACATCCTGTACGCCCTGAGGGAAGGAGAGAAGACCGTAGGGGAGCTCTCCAACGCTCTTCGAGTCAGGCAGCCTAACGTATCTCAGCACCTTGCCGTCCTCAGGCAGAGAAGTATAGTGACGACAAGGAAGGACGGGGTGAACGTCTACTACGGCGTTTCGAACCCAAAGATAATCCAGGCGTGCGAATTGATGAAGCAGGTTCTCCTTGAGCAGTTCAGGGAGAACGAGGGGCTCGTGAGGGTCCTTACAAAGAAGAGATGAAATCCAATGGTTGAAGAGAAGCCCGTAGCTGCGTTCACGCTTTCGCTGGTAGGCCTGGTCCTTCAGGGATTGGGGGCGGCTTTCTTCGCCTATGGCTCGCTCTACTGGCGTGATGGTAGCACAATCGGGTACCCTATGATGGGGCCATGGACGCTGTTCGGAGGGCCCTGGTTCGGTGGGTTCTTCTGGAGCCCGTTCTTCGCTCTCCTTGCAGCCGTGGTGATCGCCCTAGGCGTCCTGGGAGTCATATGGATGAATGGCACGAATGTCAGCAAGGTCAGAACGGGTTCGGTTCTCGTTCTGGTCGCATCGATTATAGCCTTTCCAACGATGTTCGGCTTCATGATAGGCTCGCTGTTGATGCTGATAGGGAGCATTCTAGGGCTGGTCTGGCAGCCAGCCAAGTCTGGTGAAACAGTTTGAAGGACAGGTACGCGATACTGCTCGCAATGGTGATAGGAACAGGATTCGTCTCTGCTTTGACCGTACCTAGTGCGCTCTACGGCCTGCAGCTGGGGCAGAGCCAAGGCGCTGCCAACCTTCCCCAATGGTCGATAATGCAGGGAATGATGACCACCCAAGGTCAAACGGTACAGGTCGGACAGGCAGTCCAGACGATTAAGAACGCCCCTCAAGACGCGAGGTTGATTCCGTACAACAATACAATAGTCTTCGACTCCAAGAACGTAACCCTGGTCGTGTTCACGATGGGCGGCGACCGCGCTATCAACCTGACCGGAAGGCAGCCCCCGAGTTATGCAAAGGATGACGTCTTTGTGATATCCGGGCTGGTCGACCCGATACTCGTGATACCCATTGGAGCGTCGCTTCATGCGACCATCATTAACCTGGACGAAGACATGTATCATAACTTCGTAGTCACTGCGCTCCCCCCTCCCTACCCCTACATGGCCATGCAGGGGATGATGACGAACTGGCAGCAGGGGACAAGGTTCGCCATGGCGCCTTTCCTGCCCCCTGCAAATTATGGCCAGGGGACGGCGCATGAATACTCCTATAGCCTCTCACTCGACACGCCCGGGACTCTTTGGTACATGTGCACCTATCCCGGGCATGCCCAGTTGGGGATGTACGGAGAAATCATCGTGAAGGGCTGAACAGGCGTACACTGGTGACTAGGGCCATGGCAAAGAAGGAAGAGCCGCCTGCGATGGAAGGGTGCACGACACCTTGCGGGAACGACAGGCGAATACCAGTCTTCGTGACGGACAACGTGCTGCGACGTCTGCTAAGCCCTCCTGAAAGGCTCGTTGAGAAGTATGTCGAGCAAGGGCAGGTTGTGGGAGATCTCGGTTCAGGTCCAGGCTTCTATTCACTGCCCATGGCCGAAAGGGTGGGGAAATCAGGAAAGGTCTACGCGGTTGACTTCGACCCAAGAGCGATAGAGGCGCTGAAGGCCAGGGCTGAAAGGCGAGGGCTCGACGGCACAGTGGAGCCACACGCGTGCTCCGCTGCGGAGATCGATTTCATACCGAGCGGGTCGGTTGACTTCATTCTGGCGAATGGGCTTCTGTGCTGCATGGTCGATCATGCAGGAGCAGTCCGAGAGATGAAGCGCGTACTGAAGCCCCAGGGAAGGGCCCATCTCACCGTTTCCAAGACCGTGAGGAGAAAGGACTCGCGTGCGGTAACGAAAGAGGAATGGGAAAAGATACTCGGCGAGTTCGAGGTGCTGGAGCGAGGAGAAGGTTTGGCCAACAGATGGGCGTATGTGTCGCTCAAAACGCGCCCGTAAGCTGAAGGTATAGTAGGGAAAGGGGACTTTCGAAGAAAGAAGATACGTGGTGTTAGAGCTGTAGGTCAGGCCAAGGGGATAGAGATGGGAAGGCTGTGTGGGGCAGAAGGGGAGCTAGCCGTCGTCGCGTCTCCGGTCTCTCTTGATCTAGGGGACACGAGATCTCTGCCATTGCGCAGATTTTCAAGGAATGGTTCTTAGCAACTGAATCAAACAAGTTATTGGACCAAGCCACTGGGCGCTAAACAGTCAAGTTCTACTGGGAGTTGGACGATAATACGGACTTGCATCAGCACTCCCACAAGTCAGGAACGCCATCAGACGCTGACCGGGTCTCTCGCACGCTCAGCTGTCCGCCGGCCTATCTGTTCATCATCTCGAAGAGTCGGCTGCTATCTTGCAGGACACCATCCTTCCGGTTTGCACTCCTAGCAACACTTTGGTTCACTCCATGATTTCGCCAACTACGATCTGCGGTGGATGTAGCTGTATGATGCAACACCCACTTTTATAATCAGACTTGAGGACTATTCGGAATTCTGAATGAGCGATAGAATCTTCCTCGACAACCTGCGCCTCAAATGCAGGATTGGCATCACAGAGGAAGAGCGAAGGGAGCCGCAAGAGGTCATATTAGACATAAGTCTCATCATCAAACTGAGGGCAGCAGGCAAAGACGATAACATTGACAACACCGTCAACTACAGGGAAGTAATGCAGCAAATCTCGCAATTTGTTTCGAAGAGGGAATTCAGGCTCCTGGAGAGCCTTGCAGATGGAATTGCGACACGTGCGCTGAAGGTGTTCGGTGTTGAAAGAGTCATCGTGAAGGTGCGCAAGGCCAAGTACTCGAGCGAGCCTTCCATCGGCATTGAGATTGAAAGGGAGAGAGAATCGGATGGTTGAATCACTCATAGCACTCGGTTCCAACCTCGGAGACAGAGAGGACAGTCTGCGACGAGCCATCGTAATGGTTGGTCGACAGATGAGCCTGATCAAGATGTCATCTGTCTATGAAACTGAGCCAATGTACTACGAAAGCCAGAGCTGGTTCCTGAACTGCGTTGCCTCGGTGGAGACGAATCTGGAACCCAGAGAGCTACTGGAACGACTTCAGGCTATCGAGCGTGAGATGGGCAGGCAGCGCAGCAAGAGATACGGTCCTCGGTACATTGATCTAGACATCCTATTCTACGGTGACGAAATCGTGTCCGAACCCGGGCTCGAGATACCACATCCCAAAATCGCGGAACGACCATTCGTGCTGGTGCCCCTGAACGAGATAAGGCCCGAACTGGTTCACCCTGTGCTGAAGAAGAGCGTATCAGAATTGCTCGACGCTCTGAGGACAGACAAGAAGGTCTTCAAGAAACCGAACTTGCTCGCCGACCTCGCCTCTTTATTGCCTCGGCAATCCTGACCGCGTGTACCGTCTCCTTCACATCGTGAGTTCTTATCAGATGTGCGCCGTTCATCACCGCGATCGCCGTGGCGGCGAGTGAGCCGAGAAGCCTTTCGTCTGGGCTCTCCAGGTCGAGAATCTTCCCGAGGAATGACTTCCGTGACAGACCCACGCACAAGGGTCTGTGCAGTTGCTCCAGCTTTCCAAGGTCGGCCAGCACCTGGCAATCCCATTCGTACCACGGCAACAGCCTCTGGGGCGAGTATGCCTTCCCGGCCCCTTCCTCTCTGAAAAAGCCTATGCCTGGATCCAGCACGATGCGCCGTTCATCTATCTCCGCTCTCTCTGCTATTCGCAGGCTCTCCTTCAATGCATTACGTACCTGAACGATCGGTCTCGTCCTGGAAGTCTTTGAGGAATGCGCCATTGCAAGGAGCGACGCGCCGTGATCTCTGACTACCTTCGCCATCTCTCCGTCGTTCTTAAGCCCTGATACGTCATTGACTACAGAGGCGCCGCTCTCGAGAGCAAAGTTCGCAACCGACGCGCGAAGCGTGTCGACTGAAATAGGAACTTCGTCCATCCCCGCAATCGCATGCAGTGCCAGCCGTATGCGGGTCACCTCACCTTCCTCCGAGACCTCATTCTCTAGGTAAGGAGCGGTCGACATAGCGCCGATATCTATCAGGTCGGCTCCTTCTTCGATCGCCCTGCTGGCACGAGCCGAAATCTCCTGAGCAGTAGTGGCAACAGAACCCTTGTAGAATGACTCCGGGCTCATGTTGACCGCTGCCATTATCCGGACTGGAAAACCGGTTCCGACCGATACAGATCCCAGTTTGGAGGTACTCTTCAACGACTTGAAGATACTCGCTTGAGAATAAAGAGTTAGCTGTGGAGGAAAAAGGATTGCCGAACTCGTTGGTGCGACTGCCTGAACCACCTTCAGTAAAATGCGAAAAGCTCCCCTCTTGTTTTCTTCCCGAGCGTGAGCGTTTCTTTTCGTAAGCTCGCTTTTCTCTCTGCAGTTCGTAGCATCTCTTTTTCCTTGCGCGTGGTGACAAAGCCCTATGAAGCCCGCTGGAGGGAATTCTGTCTGCTACATGCTCAACTTTGTGCAAGCATGCAGCATGAACCGATATGTAGGTTGCAACTTATATGTCTCCTAGCGACAACCCCCGCCATGATTTCGCTGGCTGGAGAACCAGAAGTGGCTGTCACTTCTGGTAAAGTGCTGGAAAGACCGCGAACGACAGGCACCACCCTCGTAAAGCGCGGCTTTGCTCACATGCTAAAGCACGGAGTCGTCATGGACGTCACCACGGTAGAACAAGCGCAGATCGCGGAGGAGGCAGGAGCCGTCGCCGTCATGGTCCTCGACAAGCTTCCGTACGATGTCAGACAGCAAGGAGGAGTTGCGAGAACGGCGAGCGTGAAAGTGATAGAGGAGATCTTGGATCACGTTACGATCCCGGTGATGGCCAAGTGCAGGATTGGGCACACTTACGAAGCGAAGGTGCTTCAGCAGGTTGGGGTCGACATGGTCGACGAATCGGAAGTCCTGACACCCGCTGACGAGGAGAGGTTCATCTGGAAGTGGGATTTCACCACGCCGTTCGTAAATGGGGCCAAAGAGCTCGGTGAAGCTCTTCGGAGGATCACGGAAGGGGCATCCATGATAAGGACGAAGGGAGAACCAGGCACGGGGAACGTCGCGGAGGCCGTGAAGCACATTAGGGTACTAAATAACGAGGTCAGAAGGCTGAGGGGGGTCTACGAATCCGGCGACACGCAGGACCTGCTGAGGATAGCCCGCGAGCTCAAGGTTTCCTACGAGCTGGCAGAGGAGACAGCCAAGCTTGGTAGATTACCGGTCGTCAACTTCGCCGCTGGGGGCATAGCTACTCCAGCAGATGCGGCGCTGATGATGACCCTGGGATGCGATGGTGTATTCGTCGGGTCTGGGGTCTTCAAGTCGGAGGATTCACGCGAGAGGGCGAAATCGATTGTTGTTGCGGTAACTTACTACGACGATCCAAGGGTAGTGGTCGAGGCACAGAAGACGGTTGATGAAAGGAAGTCGATGATGGGTACGGGCGGTAAAGAACTGGCACTCAAGATGCAGGAGAGGGGCGCGAATGTCTGAGAAGCTGACAGTCGGGGTTCTAGGTCTTCAAGGCGATCTTGAGGAGCACATCAAGGCCGTGGAGAACGCCCATACAAATTCTGCCGAAGCGGTGCTGGTCAAGGACACGGACAGCATGAAGAAGATTGACGCGCTGATAATACCAGGGGGTGAAAGCACTGTGATGGGCGGCCTCTCATCGATAAAGGGGATTGTGCCTGCGCTGCGCGATAGAATAACCGGGGGTCTACCAGTACTTGGCACCTGTGCAGGAATGATAATGCTCGCAAAGAAGGCATATGACAGGGTCGTGAACGAAACAAACCAACCGCTGATCGGAACCCTGGACGTCACCGTGGAGAGAAACGCGTTCGGAAGGCAGAGAGAATCCTTCGAAGCAAGGTTGAATCTCACCATTCCTGGCGGGGAGGACTTCAGCGGCGTCTTCATCAGAGCGCCGGTCATAAAATCGACAGGTGAAGGAGTGACGGAGCTAGCAAGATTTGAAGGTAACATCGTAGCGGTCCAGCAGCGCAATGCGATAGCGACGTCGTTCCATCCCGAGTTGAGCGGAAGCACGCTGGTCCACGAATATCTAATCGGCCTCGCCGCATCCTACCGAGAAGCCCGCAGTCATCAAAAAAGCGTTGGATAAGTCGTTGGGGGCGGTTGATGCCCAAGCGCGTTCATGCTAGAAGGGTCGCTGCAATAATCCGGCCGTTGAGCGGTAGGCGACCGACGTGCGTCTTATCTTCCCTTGCCGATGGTCGTAGCTATTGTTGATATTTTCTGCGCCACATCGATTGCGTCTCTGCCGAAGACCCTGATCAACGGTTCCTTGCCCCAATCACCGGCATCGTAAATCAGGCCAGGGATTTTCCTTGCTCTCCTGATCTCCTGTTCGACCCCCCATGGAACACTCGCACCCTCCTTCTCTCTTTTTTGCACCCCCGACCGCCTCTATGCCGCTCCAACCGGAGCAGGGGGGCTTTTACGCGCTCGACCGCATGACAGGGCGTGGGCTACGAACTCCCCGCGCTGCTGGCGGGACCTGAACAGTCACGCTTGTCAGTTCATTCGGAGTAGACCGTCCCGTTGACCCTTTGAGATTGCGGCGCTTTGGACCTCGACCAGAACTTGTAGTAGCGCTCGGCGCAGAGCGTCGGGTCCAGCCTGACGGCCGGCTGGCCACACCACTCGCAGATCGGCTGCACGCAGCAACACCGAACGAGGGCATTCCTTCAACGCCTTATACGCGTAACCCGTCGTGGGAGTCACCTCGTCCTCCACTGTCGGGTTCTCCGATGAACCGAACACTTTGATCCTCCCCGGTATCTGCAGGTCGTTCCAGGTCATCCAATTCCGAACGGCTTTGACGCATCCCTCTATGGTAGATCCCACGTTCCCGGAGCCCTCCAGGAACGAGATCAGGTCGTGGATGAACGCCCCCCCTCCTTCACCGGCATCGCCGCTATAACGGCCGGCGTGACCTTCATCGACGCGCACAAACGCCCCATCCTCCTGAAGTAGACCGAGGCGGTCAGCACCGACCCCCTCTCGAGCGACTCCACCCACCTCCGGAAGTTGTCGTCCTCCTCCAGCATGCGGCGGTAGGGGGAGTGTGCCAGCTCGAGCTTCCTCGGACCTTGACCCCTCCTGAAGATTGCAAATCGTCCAAGAAGCGATGCAGTATATTCAACGCGGGAAGTGGTTCCGTACGGAAACTCGAGCGGGCCCGGAGGGATTTGATTAAACAATTAAGCGAATCCTAAATGCCGGCGACTCGTCTTGACGAGCCTCGACAGAAGACGCATAACTAATTCTCGATATTCATTATGTGGTTTCACAGCAGAGTATAATATGTCATACCCCCCCCCCGCACGCGTTGAAGTCAGCAAATCCAAGAGAAGCAGGAAATAACCACGAATCACGTTGGACCAAGTGCAAATTCGAGGCGCTTTCGCAGTGTTCGGGCGTTGTTATAAACGGAATTTGCGAAGACCACGCCCGCCAGGTGTTCCAGATCGCTATGAAGTGAGAAGATGCAAAAGGATGACTTTGGCGAGACATGGCTTGATTTGGTCGCTGGCTCACATTGGTTTTACCATGGGTTTACTGTTGGGAGTCTTGTTAGTTCCTCGACGCTGCACACATGATACCTACCAATGAGGTTTCGATAGATGATTGCGAGATCCGCTGGAATCGCCGCGCCGTCAGGTCGTGATGTGTACGAAATATACATCGTTGCAAAATCAAGGCCGGGGGTTCTTGGCGAAATCTCCAGCCTGCTGGGGGGGAGGTCGGTAGATATCCTGCAAGCTCATGTCCAGGTATCGAAGGATGAGGGTCAGGGGTACATGATCTTGTATGTGGAGATGGCGGACTCGAAGACACCGATGAACGAGCTGCTCGACGAACTGAGGAGGAAGGAGTTCGTAATTGAGGCCAAGGCAGAGTCAAGGAACTCCATCTTCTTCGAAGCGATGATGTTCCCGCTGACCAGCGGAGGGCATTACAGAATATTCGCTGTGGGCGCCAACGAGTGGTTGAAGCTGATTAATTCCCTGAAGACGTCGCTCGGAACGGCCGCGGACTCCATACTTTTCCAAGAGGGGTTGGCTGCGGGCGAATCTGTGGTCGAGAACATAGGGAAGAGATTCCAAGGAATGGATAAGAGTACTCTCGTCGAAAACTTCAGGATGTTCTTCCGCGCTTCGGGCCTTGGCTTGCTCGGGGAAAAAGGAGAAGGCAGCGCAATCGAGATCACCATCGACAACCCAGCCGTGGCTAGAAAGGACAGCATCGTTACCGACGACTTCCTGACAGGCGTCATCGCAGGGGCGTTTGGGAAAATCAACTCTCGCAAGTACGTTGTCCGCGGTCCCAGATGGTCCGATGAGAACAGCTTGCTCTTCCTGTTGGTGGCTGAAGGTTGAGTGCGGTGAATTCAAGAATGAACGTGAAAGGAAGAAATTCACCGGCAACCCGAGAAGCTGCTGAAACAAGCCAGGAGGTGCTTGAACTCTACAACATCCCTGCCGTACAGGATGTCCTCAGCCTTCTGGTGGAAGGCGAAGTCAGCGAGCTAAAGCCGGTCTTCGACGCAGCGCACGTATGCAGATATCCGGAGGTCGAGAGAGTCGCAGACCTCCAGCCCGCTGAGATACCTCCCTTGCTTGAGAAGCTGGCATCCGTGGGAATCCTTAACACGCAGGAAAGCACCTATGTCCCCGTATGCGAGAAATGCGGTTCTCCAAACCTCGCACTGAACTTCCTGTGCCCATCTTGCAGGTCAAGCAACGTTGAGAAACGCATGGTCATCGAGCACACAGTCTGCGGCTATGTCGACGTCGAGACCAGTTTCAGGTGGGAGGGGGCTGCGATAGTATGTCCGAGATGCGGCAAGACATCAAGAACGGACAGGCCTGACATCAGATTGAAGGGCAGCTGGTTTTACTGCAATGGTTGCGGGAAGAGGGCCCGTGATCCGCTGATAGCACTGAAGTGCAGGGACTGCAATAGGACTTTCGACGGAGCGGATGTCTCGCTCGTCAAGGTATTCTCATACACGCTCGGTGAGCAGGCAAGGGATAGCTCGCTCGTGCTCGTGAAGCCCATCATCAACCACCTGAGGACCCTGGGGTGGGAGGCAGAACGCCCGGGAGTCCTAGAGGGACGAAGTGGGGTGCAGCACAAGTACACGATGGTCTGCAGGAAAGGCGGCAAGACAATAGCGATTGACACCGCTTTTTCGAACGTCATAGTCAACGAGTCACCTGTCATCAAGCTCTTCGCAAAGGCCTACGACTCGAAGCCTGATGCAGCCGTACTGACCGCGATGCCTGGCTTGACTAACCAGGCCAAGGGGATGGCCAAACAGTTCGGCACCCACGTGATAGAGGCGTCTACGAACGACGAGGTGTCGGAGAGGTTGGATGCGCTGATTCCCAGCTTAGAGAAGTCGTTTCAGGCCATCGCAACGTAGCTTGCTGCACAATGAGCGACCCAGCAGCTGCGATCCTCGTCTATGTTGCACTCGCCACAGGCCTGTTCTCGTTCAACGACGTCGGCCTGCTGTACGTTGCGATGAGGATCCTCCGCAGGGACGCGCAGATTGCGGAGGTCTCCGATGTAAAAGCACAGGCTATACCTGACTCGAAACTGCCTGTAATATCTATACTCCTCCCCCTCTTCAGGGAGAAGAAGACGCTGCCCTTCCTTATAGGGAGCATACTGAGCAGCAATTACCCGAAGGAGAGGCTGGACGTTCGTTTCTTGGTCGAGCATGACGACAGGGAAACGATTGACGCGATACTGGACCTCCCCGCCAAGATTGGAGTCGGCGGTATCGAGTATGACAGGTATGGGATACCGAGAAGGATAACGGTCCATAAAGGCCCGGTCATCGAGATAGATTACATCTACAGGGGGGTGAGGACGAAACCAAACGCCCTGAACATGGGGCTCGCGAACGCGAAGGGCGAGATAATAACAATCTATGATGCCGAGGACAGACCTGACTCAAGTCAACTGAGAAAGGTCGCGGCGTACATGATTGAACATCCGGACGTTGCGTGCGTACAAGCACGCCTCTCATACTACAACCCGGACCAGTCGCTGTTGACGAAATTCTTCTCCGTTGAGTATACCCAGCACTTCCTTACCATGCTCCCAGAACTCAAGGCGATGAAGGCAATGATACCGTTGGGAGGCACGAGCAACTTCTTCAGGTCAGAGGTTCTGAGAGAACTTCAGGGGTGGGACGCTTACAACGTCACCGAGGACGCCGATCTGGGAATACGCCTTGCAGAAAGGGGCTACCTGACCGTACCGATCAACACGGTCACATGGGAAGAGGCACCGCCGAAGCTCTATTATTGGATACGGCAGAGGGTCAGATGGAACAAAGGATTCCTTTACACGCTCGCCAAGCACTTCAGGCACCCTGTAAGCCTGGTGAGGAGAGTCGGGCTGAAATCCGCCTTCTACGGCTTCTTGTTGCTGTTCTACCCCGTCATCTCCGCTGTCTCTATGGTGGGCTGGGCATTCTTCATCGTTTACTGGGCCAACTGGTTCGGCCTTCCGCTGCAGCCGGTGGCGGGCTGGGTCCAAGCTGCGTTCGAGTACAACCCGTTCGCACTGTACATACTGATGGGCGGCTTCATATTCGGAATCCTATATTCCTCGACAATCTCGGTAGAGGCCCTCTTCAGAGAAGGGAGCGAGAATTCGCTCAGGAAGGTGAAGTATGCAATCTTCACGCCGCTCTACCAGATGCTGCACGCCCTGGCTTCGATAATCGCGATTGCCGAACTCTTTGTGAAACCGAATGTCTGGCACAAGACTCCGCATGGCTTCTCTGTCGCGGAGGAGGGAGAGGATGGGGCCAAGCCAGGCTAGCCAGCTCAGGCACCTCTCGACCAGGCTTGCGAGGAAACCCGAGTTCGTCATCCTCCCCGCCAGCATCGCCATCGCGTTGGTGTCTGCACTCTACCTGTTATCGAGGAATCCGTACTCGCTTCTGTACTATGGTGACTCGATATCGCATCTGGTCATATCGCGCAAGGTGATCGACTGGATCACTCCTGGCTATGCCCAGCTCGGGACTGTGTGGCTGCCACTGCCTCACACCATGATGTTGCCATTCATCTGGAATGACTATCTCTTCCATACTGGTCTTGCCGGGACTATCGTAAGCGCGCTCTCAATGGCGGTCACCAACGTTCTGCTCTTCAGGATAGCGAAGTTCCAGTTCAACTCCACGAAGGCAGGCATCCTTGCATCGATACTCTATCTCCTGAACCCATCCGTGCTCTACATGGGCATCATACCCATGACAGAGGCCCCGTTCATGATGTTCTTCATTCTCGCGGTCTATTATCTCCAGATGTGGCACTACTCGACCGACACGTGGAAGCAGTACAGGAACATCCTGAAATGCTCGCTCGCAGTTTCACTTGCAACGCTCACACGGTACGAAGCGTGGATTCTTCCGTTCGCGTTGGTTTTCGTCCTATTCCTCGTATTAGTGCTACTAAGGAAAGAGGGCTGGAAGGCCAGGACAAGAGCTCTCTTGGTCGTCGCAGTAGCCTACAGCTCGCTTGGGCCGATAGCGTGGGCGCTCTGGAACTATGCGATCTTCCGCAATCCACTTGCGTTCGTGGATTCGCCATACTCTGCACAGAATCAGGCCCTGGCCAAGCCGTTTAGTGCACATCTCTTTCTGCAGCCTTTGAATTCTCTGCGCATCATGGGCGAAGTAGCGAGCTCGATGTACGGCATGCAGGTGCTTGCCGTGGCTCTCGTAGGTCTGGTCGTCTATCTGGCAATGCGTTGGAGGACAGGGAGGCTGACATTCAGCGTTCTGACACTCTTGATTCTCCTCGTCCCTGCCCTCGCAACCTTTGCCGCCATGGTTGAAGGCTCCGGCGAGATTTACCCGTATCAAGGAGGATTCTTCAACGGGCGGTTCCTGGTTTTCCTCTATCCGTTTCTGGTCTTCTGCTCCGTCGCTCTGGTCGTGTTCTTTGCGAGGCGGAAAGAGTTGAGATTCAAGATTTTATCTGTGGTTGTAGCTACCTTGGTGGTCTCATCGTTCGGTTACACATTCGTCCAGCAGCCCTTGGTGTTTGGCAAGACTACAGCGATGAACGGTACGTCGCCCTATCCCCTCGGCACCTCGGTTGATCAGGCTGATCTCCAGCTTGCCAACGAGTTGGCGAGCACAGTGCGCGGCGGCCATGTTGTGCTCTATACCCCTTCTGGGGCCTCCTCGGAGATAATGTTGCTCAGCAACCTGGACTTGAAGTCCTTCATAGCGTTGGGCTCTGGCCAGTACTGGAATACGTCACAAAGGTTTCCCTGGGTCTACGGAACATACCTTGTCTGGACCCGGCAGCCGAACTCAGAGATAGAGGCTCTCCAGAATTACTGGCAGGCGAACTCCACCATTCTCTTGGAGCACTATCAATTGGTCTATCAGAATACTGCATATGATTTGTTCCAGAACAGGACGAGACCAGATTACAGCCTTGCATCAAACACTACTTTGAACATACCATGATGAAGGAGAAATCATCTCATCAACACGCGCGCATTTGCAAGGATTGGGCCCCATCAGCACCCGTGACGCTGAAATTTGCCGAAGTTGCGTGCGCGTGTCCAAAGGGAGAAGTCGAGTCGAAACCTGCCGTGGCAGAGACTACAAACCCGGCCTTGCCCCTTCAAAGTTCAGGTAGCGGGTTGGTGGAAGTCGCTTCAACCGAATGAGACATGGCGCGATCAGTTCACCATTGAGTGCCAGTCCTTTTGAACAGCCACTAGGAAGAAAGGAAGATGGGGAGGGTATGTTCCTCCCTTCAGGGATACCGATACCAAAATCTCCTCCGTTTTCCAATCAGAACTCAATTCTCTCCCCCCTCTCTGGCGAGCCCACACCAGCCGACACCCCCCGAGCGAGCGGAGCGAGTGAGGGCCCCGCTTCGAGGCGGGGTGAGGGCGAAGGGCGAGCGAGGGGCAGAGAGGGGGGAGCGAAGCGAGCAGAGCGAGCGGTGCCGCAAGGCATCGCGGGGGGTGAATTTGCCCCGGAGCGGAGTCCGAGCCTGAAGGGGGTCGGCTGGTGTGGGCGAGCCATCTATGGCTCTTCGTGAAGGAACTCGTAGAGCGTCTTGACAGTAACTCTACCGCTTTCCAGCTTCCGGTAAGTCTCTTTGATGTCGCCGTTCGGTACGACTATGACAAAGGGCTTTGCCTTGCCGAACCTTGCGATCCGGTCCTCGAGGTCGTCGGTCCTCCGCTTGAGCCCTGTCTCTGCCTCAACGTATCTGCTGGTCGTCTCGACATCCGGAAGGGCCTCGCCTGAAGAGGCCACATGTATGACATCCTTGCATCCTTCGATTATGCGCTTGACCATCCACCTGTGGAGCGGGCTCTCGTTCTCGTTCGCGCTCCTGCGGAAGTACAGGACGTTGACCCTGCCGTCCTCGGGCATCTCCACCTTGGTGCGCTGGAGCTCGTCGTTGTTGAGCATTCCCTGGAGGGCCTTCGAGACACGGAGCTTGGCCACGTTCGTTTCCACGCCGTTGTTCTCTGCGAACTCGTCGGCCAGGCTCGTCGGCGACGCCACGCGGTCCTCCCCTGCCAAGGTAGCGCGGATGGCTTCCTCGTATGACGACATAGCCGAAGCTCGTTCGTGCAGCTCCGAGGGAGCGAGGCTGACGGGTTCGGAGTACACAACCTCGCGCTCTGGTAGCTCGACAGGCTCCGCCTCGAAGACAGGGAATATTCCTTCCCTGCCGGCTCTGAATGTCACATCGATGAAGTGGTACGGCCACAGCTCCTTTGCCACCCAAGCGTAACCCGGCTCCACCTTGCGTATCGCGTCCAGGTCGTTCTCCGACGAAGTGTTGAAGACGAACTGCGTCCCGAAGAGGTTCCTGAGCCTGTCGGGAACGTCTGTGTGGTTCTGGGTGGCCGCGTATACTCCCCCGAACTGTCTCACCATGCGCAGCAAGGTGTCGATCACGCTCTTGACGCCGAACTCCCCGTACACCTGCATCAGCCTGTGCAGCTCGTCTATCGCGATGAGGAAACGCACGTTGGTCTTGCCGTACTGAGCGAAAGCTACCGGGCCCATCGCAAGGGACTCCCATATCTGCCGAAGGGCTATCTCGGCGTAGAACGTCTTGGCCGATTCATCAAGGGACGAGAAGTCGAGGACCATATCCTTGGTCAAGTCGATCTTGAACGTGCCTTCCCCGACGGCTAGGCTCTCTGTCTGCCCCTCGATCAGGGCGAACGCCTCCTTCTGGATGTCAGTCGCGTCTCTCTTCGCGCTCTTCAGGTTGCGTTTGAGCTCGTCCCAGTTCCTGCTCCTCCCTGCGAGGCTCTTGACCAAGGCCGCTGCCTCTGAAAGCATGATGCCTCTCACGTTGACAGGGTATGCGAGCTCGTAGGCCATCAGGAACCCATCGGCATCCTGGAATGGGTCGGGGGTGTGCCTGGAGATGTCAACCACGTTGTAGGGGAGCTGAAGATATGCGTCGTTCGGCTTGAACGAGAACACGACCTTTGGTATCTTCTGGTGGACGAGCAGGAGCTTCATCAACTCGGTCTTGCCCATCCCAGGGCGACCGGAGATTAGCACGGACGGGTTCCTCTTGTCATCGATGTACTGGAGGATGTCAACATAGGAGGGGTCGATCTCCGTCGCGAGAGGTATCTCCCTCTTCTTGTGCCCCACAACTCTGCTCCGCCTCTCCGTGATGGGATTGCCGTCCTCGTCCCGGCCAACCGTGGCGGTGTAGTGGTCATAGATCGGCTCGATTAGGGAGACGTAGGAGACCTGTCTCACGGGGGTCCTGGCGGAGCGCCTCGACAGCCTGCCCCTCATTACCAGAAGGGTGATGCCGAGGGCGGGGAAGACAGCGAATGCGACGAACGGAAGGCGGCGAGTGAAGAGAAGGAGGAAGGTGAAGAGGCCCAGGATGACGATGAGTTTGTACTTCTCGCCCTTCGTGAAAGTCGAGACGTTCATTTGAACTCCTCCCTGAGAAGAACGAGCCAAGTACCAAGCTTCGCAACGTAGTCCGGAGGTCGCATCTCGTCCGGCTCCGACGAAAGAACCCTCCTGAGCAGCGAATCGGCTGGAAGAATCCGTGCAGCAGTGTCCTTGACTAGACGGATGTTGACCTGTGGGGCCATCTTCTTCATCATTCTTGCCGGGATGAGTCGAACTGCCCCAGTTCAAACAAATCGGCCTGCGGTTTCCGCTAATCCCGCCTCCCGAAAGGTCAAAGACAGAGAAAGAAGCGTTAATTCAGACGCCCAAGGCGTCAATTCGGGGTCGCCATGGGTTCGACGGCTGAAGAGCTGGATGCGGCGGTGGAAAGCGGCAGGGTGACTAGGCGCGAGCTTGGGAGCTACCTGGAGGGCAAGGGAATCCGGTCTTCGTCGACATCTAGGGCGCTGGGGCCAGCAGTGAAGAAATGGGGCAGGCTGGCGAAGGTCGAGCTCCTGAGCGACGTCGAGACAAACGACACGGAAGACGGGTACATACCCAACTTTGAGGGCGCCAACAAGCTGTTCAAGAGGGAGGCGTCCGACAAGTTCCTCTTCGGACCGGACCTCGCATCCCTCAAGGGGTTGTATACGCCGCACGACCATCCCCTATTCGTCGATGTCACTGCGCGCGAGTTCGCGGCGAACTGCAGGGCCAAGGTTACTGTCTTCCCGCGTGGCATCTCCGCCTTCCCTTACGGTGAAGAGGTTCAGGCATATTGGCAGCCGGGGAGCAGGCTCACGGTGGACCTCAACAGCGGCGAGTCGGCGAAGGCCGAGATACTTGGGATATGGTGCACCGACGCCTTTCGGTACAGGTGGCACGCAGGGGAGAAAGACTCTCCTCCCTCATGCTTCGTAAGAACTCCAAGCGGGAAGGGAGATGGCAGGGACGATATGTTCGAGCTTTCGTCAACGGTCAACCTCCTCGTGCTCACCGTCTATTCTGCCGATTTCTTCGCCCACTTCCCTTTCCTCTTCCTGAAGAAGAAGCTCACTCAGTTAGAGATGATTCCAATCATAGGTTATACCTCGAAGGAGGTCGGCTGGTCAGGCAAGGGCTTGTATGTGACTGAGTGAGGCCGCCCTGGGCCTCTTTCAGAATGGGATCTTCACTATCGCCCCGCCGTCCGGTAGGGACGCCACGTACTCGTATCCCTGCCCGATGTAGGACCTGACCTCTTGGATCGGTACGACCTTCTGCCTTGAGCCGTTGCCTGTCATCATGCCCACCAAACGCTGCCT
>DAHVIE010000083.1:0-8179 GCA_027322035.1 Nitrososphaerota archaeon | reverse complement strand
GAAGCGTCTAGGGCGCGTGTGGTGAGAGGCAAGGCTGACCTGGCGAGGGTCGAGGCCGAGCTCGCACGCCGACGGAGGGAGAGAGACAGATGAGCCATCCAGAGGACGCGGCGCCCTCGCAGGTGGGCGCGTGGTACGTCGAGGTCCTTCGGAAGTTCGGGGACGCCCACGGGCGCCTCTTGTGGCTGTACGAAAGCGGAGGCAGCCTCGACTCCCAGGCACGCGAGGCCCAGGGGGTCGCTCTCCTGCTCGACGAGATAGTGGGCGCCCTTCAAGCGATGGAGGGGGGCCTCATGTCAGGGGCCGAGCTCCCCAAGGCCCGGAGCTACCCGGAGGCCCTGAAGGAGGCCCTGTCGCGCCCCGACCGCCAGGAGCCCGAAAGCCAGGAAGGGAACGCGTTGGCCTATCTTGAGTACAGACAGTCGCTCGAAGACAGATTTTACGCCGTCAGTCTCCTACTGGAGGACGTCAAGACGTTCCTATACGCCCGAGGGCTGTTCGCGGTAAAGGGGGCCCAGGCATGACCGACGAAGTCTCGCTGGACAGGGTGGCCCTGATCGCCGTCCTCAACGCCGTCCAGCGGATGCAAGGCGCCCTCCTCCAGGGGGACGTCCGCCGTGCGGCGGGAGAGGCTGATTTGGCGTGGGTCCTCCTCCCTCTCTCGGTCAGGGTGAAGTTTCCCGTACGCCCCTCTGAGGCCCTCGAAGCGAAAGCGGCCCAGGAGCTCCCCTCCGAGGAGGCGCTGTCTCAGATGCAACAGTTTCAGAGGGCGTCCGCGTTCGCCGTCGACGCATACAGGGAGGGCCTACGCCGAAAGCTCGCCGAGGGGGTCCTCTGGGCCTTCGCTGCCGAGTGCGTCGCCGAGATGGACGCCCAGGGGCTCTATGTCTCCCCGGCAGGGAAGAGGCGCGTGGTCCCGACCGATGAGCGGGGGGCCACCGAGCAGCCCCCGACCAAGGGCCTGCCGACGACCCTGAGGAGGGAATAGAGGACATGGACAAGCTGGCACGCGCCCGGGAGCTCGGCATCCTGAAAGACGGCTGGCGTTTCATCGACTACGCCTTGGACGCAGCCCCGAAGTTCGGCTGGTTGTGCAACGTGATATGGGGCGAGAAGGGCGCCGGGAAGTCGGCGACCATGCTTCAGCATGGCTACGCAGTCTTTCACGGGTTCGACGCCTTCGAAGAGGTGGGGCGGCACGAAGACGGGACCCCCATCAGGCGGGGCCTCATCACCGACTGGTCGGACACGGGCTCATGGGAGAAGACCCTCGCCCACGTCGTCTTCCGCCCCAGGGACTTCGCCTCGCTCCTGGGGACCGTGCTCAAGGAGAAGAGGCGCCTTACCTGGGTCGGGTGGGACGACATCAACATCCACTTCCCTCGGTCGATGTATTCGACCAACCGCCGGACGTGGGAACAATTCGCAAGGAATTGGGAGGGTTTCAGGGCCAACCTGAGCATCTTCGAGTGTACGGCCCCGAGGAAGGACAAGGTGGTGAGCTTCATCCTCTCCGATATGACGTGGGACTGCCTGGTCTCCGCGAGGCACAAGGCCGAGATGACCAGATGGTTCTGGGATAGGGACTTCTACGAGCCCGAGAAGGTCTTGAAGTTCAGGCTCGACATCACGACGGAGGACGTGGACCTGTCCCGCATCCCCGCGGGAGTGTGGGCGCAGTACTGGGGACGCAAGGTCAACCTGATCGACGAGTCGACCGAGGACTTCAGGGGGATGCTGGAGGAGATGGAGAGCCCGAAGGGGGAGCCCAGGCCAGGGGGGATAGTCTGCACTGTCTGCGCCCGGGAGTTCGCCAATTCCTACAACCTGGCGGTGCATATGATAAAACACAAGGGGGAGCCGTCGATAATCCCTTCGAAGCCGAAGATACCCCCCTAAGACATATCTAGTTAGTTTAAACCAAACTAAGCAAAAATCGACCGAATCCGCCTCCGGAACCGTTCTCTGGGCAATTAAAGAGATACCATGGAGACCTATACGCTGGGGTATAAGAGGTAGTGGTGTCTTGTAATTTATTAAGCACGGTTTCAATAGGCTGCGGTGATATGACGCTGGAGACGCCAGTAAGCAGATTACCGAAGTCGTTTCAGAAGGACGTCGACGCAAACGAATCCCTGAGGAGGCTCGTGGTGAGGATCCTCAGGCAAGGGGGCTCGGTCGAGACCGCCCAGGCTTATGTCTATGACGTGGTGGAATTCGCGAAATACCTGGGGGGTACGCCCGACGAAGTGCTAAGTCGGGAAAGGGACTGGGCCAGGACCCTGAACGAGCACCTCGACAGCCTCGTGGTCGAGAGGGGCGTCTCCCCTGCCTCGGCGCAGCGGAGGGTGTCAGGGGTGAAGAGGTGGCTCACGATAAACGAGGTGAAGGCAGACTGGGAGAAGGTCGAGGTCCCCAAGAAACAGGTCGTCGAGGCGGACCAGCTCCCCACCAGGGAAGAGCTCAAGACGCTGTACGACGCCGCCGACCTCTTCGACCGGGTGCTCATGCTGACGGCGACCAGCTCGGGGATGAGGGTCGGGGCCATCGCCTCGGTGCAGCTGAAGCACGTCGACCTGGCGAGGGAGATACCCACGGTGAAGGTCCCAAAGGAGATGAGCAAGGGAGGGAAGTCGTACATGACCTTCATCACCCCGGAGGCGAAGAAGGCGGTCATGGCATACCTGAAGCAGAGGGAGATGAGGGGGGAGGTGCTGACGCCGGACTCCTATCTGCTGGCGTGCGAGAGGCCGAGGGGGAAGAGGGTCTCGAAGCATTCCCTTACCTGGCACTGGAAGACCCTCCTCAAGAAGACGGGCCTCGACGGCAAGGCCACCCGGCGGAACGTCGACGGGAGGGAGGTCTCGGCGAAGCGGAACCTAAGGCACATTCACACGCTGCGGAAGTTCTACAAGACCTGGGCGAGCCTCTCAGGCATGAACGCCGAGGTCCTGGAGTACACGATGGGCCATAGGTCGGGGGTGCGGACGGTCTACTTCATACCCGACGACGCCTCTCAGGTCCCCGAGGAGATAGTGGCGAAGCTGACGGCGGAGTACTCGAAGGCCGTGGGGAGCCTGACCATATTCAACGAAGGCGAGCAGGTCAAGGAGCTCACCACGAAGGTCGAGGAGCAAGCCCGGCAGCTCCAGGAGGAGCGGGTGAAGTTCGAGGCCGAGAAGCTGGCCTGGACGGAGCAGTTCCTCGCTTTGACGAAGACGGTCGAGAGGCTGGAGCAGAAGGTGGTTTCGAAGCCAGAGACCCCTGGGCCCGCGGGGCCGAAACAAGGCGTCTGAGGCTGAAGACCCCCCTCCGGGGCGGCACTTTCGGGGTGTCGTCGTTTGGGCAGTCGGAGAGGCCTAGGCGCCGAAGCTCAGGGTGAAGGTCGCGCTTCCCGCCGGCGCAGAGGAGCCGATTGTTATGTCGAGCCAAATCTGGAACCACGTCCCGGCGGTCATGGGAGGGAGCCCTGGCGACATGGAGCCGACGAGCGAGGGGTTGGCGGAAGGGGCGCCGGAGAGCTGCTGCCAATAGAGCGTAGTCGTGTAAGCCGTGAAGCTCCCCGCCGTCACGTTGAGAGAGGGCGCAGGGCTCGCGCCCTGCTGCATAGCGGCGAAAGAGTAGGTGATCACGCCGCCCGGATAGACGTCCGCGCCCCCCGTCGGGCTCGGGCAGGTCCACGCGGGGGCGGTCCCCTCGGTGCAGGCGGAGTAAGAAGTCCAACTCGTGAGGCTCGGCACGTTGTATCCCACCTGGAGGCCGGAAGCCTGGATGTCGACCCCCACGGTGAAGGTCTGGGTGGCCGTGAGGCCCATGGTGAAGGCTGCCACCGAAGCGGCGAAGACCAAAGACACGGCTGCGATCCCGACGACGGCGAGTTTCCACCTGGGGCGGCCCATCGCCTGAGTATACGATTGTCAATCATATACGCTGGATAGATGGGGGAGTTAGACCGTCTACTCTTCGGTGTTTGACTGACAGGTATATGATTGCGGTTCATATAGCCGCCTCCGCGTGCCTGCGCTCGTGCCGAAGGTCCAGGTCGAAGGTTTTCAGTGCACGCGCTGCCTTCACGTCTGGGTGCCGGCGGGCAAGGAGAAACCGAAGGTCTGTCCGAAGTGCAAGAGCCCGTACTGGGACACGCCGAGGCGTAAGGCGAAGGGGTAGGGCCTTGAAGTCCGAAGCTGCGGTTTGTGTGGTCAGGAACCCTTGGGTGAAGCGAACTTTGTGCTATGCGGCACGGGCTTCCAAGGCCGAGCACCAGCCCTGATCAGACGGACGTTGCCGGCCCTGGTCATGTCCTCCAGCTTCAGCGTGCACACGCAGAAGGCGAAGGCGTCAGACTTGCCCTTCACCGGGACGGCGTGGTGGCAGTGGGCAAACTGGTCTGCGTAGCCGGCGACCTCTTCCTCCCCGGGCTTTACCCGCGTATGCTCGTATGCCCTGTGGTCGCAGACGGGACAGACTTTCTTCCACTCCGTTTCTGATTCTGGCATGGCATGGCATGACATGGCATGACACTTAAGTATTCTGGGGTCGTCAGAAGCTAAATTCTCTGTCCCAGGCAGTCCCATCGCCTGCCAGGTCGTCGAGAATCATGGGGAGCTCAATTTCCGCGCCCCTGTAAATATCGTCAGGGTCCGCGCCCCTCCTCTTCTGACGCTGCTTAGTCATGGCCTCTCCGCCCACCTGGCGCCTTCTGTTCCGCCTTGTTTTTAACAAATACCTTCGCTCCTGGGCAGAAGTCGCAAACACCCTTCAATGGAATAAGCTCTTCTGCTTCGTGCGCGATCCTGTCAAGCTGCCCCACTAGCATGTTGATAAGCTCACGCGCCCTAGCGATGTCCGCCTTGGGGACCTTGGGCAAGGCGTTCCCCCCAAGGCTTCCGTACTTCTCCAAATCTTCCAAAAAGTAACTCTTCTGCTGGAAGGGGAACACCACGCCTACGCTCGGGCGTGGCAGCATGCGGGGAAAGGCGTGCTTCCTCTGGAGGGTTTCGTATTCCCGCAGATAGCTCCAGAACTCGCGTACATAGCCCGAGCGTAGGTGCTGAACGAAGTCAGAGATGTGTACCTCGCGAAGGTCGGGCCGGTCAGGCACGCTAAGGCCCCATTCGGCTAGGATCTCGACGAAGGTCTCCCACTCCGGTTCCCCGGTGTGGATGAACCCTCGGTCGGTCCACCGGATGCCTTCGACGACTTGCATGATCGCAGCCGTGTGTGCACGCGCCTCGTCCAACTCCCACTTGCTTTCATACCTGCGTATGTTCGCGTCGAGGTTCCGGGTGCTGCCCCAACGGCCGTCGTCATCCTTTTCGATGTCTCCAAGACCTTTGAGATCCGCAAGGTAGCGGGCCAGCGTCGCCTTCGATATCGTGAGGGCGCCTAGAATCTCCATAAAGAAGTGGGGTCCCTCGCGCTCCAAAAGGGCTCTCACTTCACCCATTTTCTCCGCGTCTTTAGTTCGCATATTGAGACCGAATACCCATTAATGTCTCAGAATATATATGTTTGCCATGAGTCGAATCGTGATCGTACGGGCCGAGCCCTTTCGGCTCGACCGTGAAGAAGCCGACGGCGCTGTGATTTTCACGCTCCTCATTGAGAAGAGGTGCAAAGTGTTGCCGAGCCGCGAAGAGGCCGTGAATGAGATTGTCGATTTGAAGTCCGCGGTGATGAAATTAGAGGAGGGGATTACTGACGACTGATTCACCGGAGGAGGCCCTGGAGCGTCTGAAGCGAGCCGTCGCTCGCCTGGCTGAAGCAATAGAAGGAATTGAGCAACCTCATGAGCAACCTAGCCCATAAGACGCGTACCGTTTCGATTAAAATTTCGGCGAACACGCCGGACGAAATTTTCGCGATTGTGAAGCTGCTGAATCGCTACCTTCCTGGCGTGCGCCTCACTACAGGAATCAAGCTCGGCGACCATGCGACCGCATCTCGCTTTCCCGACGACTTTTTCGCCTTCGCCTTGGTTTCCTTCGAGCTCACCTCGGCGGGGGAGGCCCGTCCGACGCAGCGAAACGCCGTGATCGCCTTCAGGGAGGGACGTTCCCCATGACGAGCTGTATCCGTGCCTACACAGACTCTCGTGTGAAGCGGGACCCGAAAATCGTACAGGCACTTCTCATGGCGGGATTCTCACGCGAGACCCCGAGCCCCGAGAACTTGGCGGTTATGGCCCCGACAAGCGAAGGGAAGACCTGGCCGATAACTAATACGCTCGCCCTCTTCGAGAACGTGACACTCTTCTCAGGCAGCACCGCAAAGAGCATCTTCTACAAGAAGGGCGTTCTGATTGACAAGAGAAACAATGGAGCAATTACTGAAAGGCTTGATGAGCTTTCCACGGTTCTCGAAGATTCAAATGCAAAGCCAGAAGCGAAGAGAGAGGCAAAGAAGGAGCTGAGGGACCTTCGAGAAAACTCCGCGACGCTCGTGGACCTTAGCGGGCTGATCATGGTCTGGCTCGACGCCCCACCGCGGCACCTATTCGACGCCATGAAACCCCTGCTCTCCCACGACGCCTTCGAAACGGACTACGATACCGTCAACAAAGGCGGAAGAGCAGGGCGAAACTCGACCGAAACGATCAGATTGCGCGGTTGGCCTGTCTGTGTTTTTGCTAGCGCCCGGAACGAAGAGAACTGGGACGTCTGGCCGGAGATCAGGACTCGATTCAACGTGGTATCGCCGGTGATGGACCCAGCAAAGTACCTGGAGGCGAACAAGCTCTCCGGGCACCTCAGGGGCCTCCCTACCTTCATTCTCAAAGACGAATTTCCTGATGCACTCAGAGCCCAAGCGAAAACCGAAGTCAAAAAAATCGAAGAGAGAATCAGGGGCCTGAGGGTCGCGCAGGGAGAGCCTAGGGGCTCGAATCTGCTCAACCTGACCTTTAACCCGTTCGAAGCGTGGTTATCTCAGAACTTCCCTCATGACCAGGGCGACCGGATGCGATACTACAAGTATCTGCTAAACTACGTCAACATCTCGGCTCTCGTGAACCTCGTGGACCGTCCCCTTCTCCTGAAGGACGGCTATGTGAAAGCTGTAATCGTATGCTGGTCGGACGTTGAGCTCGGGCTGGGCCTCGTAGCTGAGAATATCAAGACCGTCCTCCCGCCTCACAAACTCGCGTTCTTCAACGAATATGTCTTAGGCTGCGGGGTTGACCCTTTCAAAGTCTCGGACGTCCTTGATTGGGCCGTCAAGTGGGCTAAGCCCACCTATGGGCGCTCTTCGATAGTGAAGACCTACCTGGAGCCCTTCGAAGAGGCCGGGTTGATCGAGAGTCGGCCAAACCCCGACGACAAGCGCAGCCTGGTTTACGACCTAAAAGTGAAAGAACCCCAGGAATCGCGCCGAATCGCAGTCCGCGACGATTTAACAGAGACTATGGCAAAAGAAGCCCTAACTAGGCTTCTAGAGAATCGCGCGGAGCTTTCCGTAAGCATGCAAGACCAGCGCTTGACCACGGGTGAAGCTGTCGATTGCTTGTTTCGGGAGGGGCTGCTCAATTGTCTAATCGCCGAGGAAATTGCGCCGATTGCCGAGAACGCTTCAAAAATCATGCCGAATGACGAAAGGCCTGATTCCCAAGACACAAGGGAGGACGACCCGTGACGCGCCCCCCGTTTACCGGCGGGCTAGGTATAGCTGTGTATGGCGGCCCTGAAGACCAAGCGCGGGTTGAAAGGCTCCTGGCAAAGGCCGGGGCCGTGGTGCTCCATCGGCATCTGCGAAAGACGACCGCCGGCCAGAGGCCCGTATTGGAGCTCACGATTCAGCTCCCCGAGGAGGGGAGCCCATGAGCAAGGAGCCTCTGAAACCGGAGGACCCTCACACCGAGGAGGACCTACGCAATGAGATTCTGGCCGACCTTGAGCACGCTCCCCTCTTCCATCTTTTGCACGCCCAGGAGTGGCTCCTCTTTATGCTCCAGTTCGACGAAGGCAACGCCAAGGTCGACGCGGAGCCGCTTACCCCACGAGACGCCAAGACCCCCGGCCTGACTGCCGAGTTCGAGAGGAGGGCCGAAGCGTCTAGGGCGCGTGTGGTGAGAGGCAAGGCTGACCTGGCGAGGGTCGAGGCCGAGCTCGCACGCCGACGGAGGGAGAGAGACAGATGAGCCATCCAGAGGACGCGGCGCCCTCGCAGGTGGGCGCGTGGTACG
>DAHVIE010000064.1:0-2965 GCA_027322035.1 Nitrososphaerota archaeon | reverse complement strand
TTGTTCTGCCCTGAGTTCGTTGCCGTCGAACCCCTCTGTTTCCACTGGAGCCTGGCTCAAGGGCTCGGCCAGCAGCGCCTTCAGGTCGTCCGAGACTATGATCTCCCGGTGCCTGGCATCCACGGCCTTCAGCGTCACCTTCTCCTGGGCCGCGAACTTCACCTGCTCGGCCTTCGGCAGCTTGGCGAGCCTGTAGGCCACGTTGGCGCCTATCTCCCCCTTCCTGAGCTTCTCGAGGAGCTTGGGGATCAAGTCGAAAAGGGCTAATCTCTTACTTACAGCTCCTTGCGAGAGTCCCATCAGGCGGCCTATCTCGGCCTGCCCTTTGCCTTCATCCTGCAACCGGCGGATCAGGTCGGCCTCGAGAGCCGCATTCCCGCGAACATGGACTACCGCCTCCAGGTCGACGGTCTCGACCTTCTTGGCCTCGCCTATCTCTTCATACTTCAAAATTCTCTCACTGCTCCCGCCTCGGCAACGAACCCCGCCCTGTACTTCTTTGCCGCGTATGCGAGGGCTGCTTCCATGTCCTTCGCCCCCAAGAGCTGCACATTGTCGGAATCCGCAGGGAAGATATAGAATTTCATTCTTCAGCCTCTCCGTCCCAGTTGTCTTCCTCGTCGGACATACCGTGGTCGGTGTCGTGGGTCACGCACCATCCGTCCTCCCAGACGCACACACCGCCCGCGGCATCCTCATACTCCTCCTCGGTCGGGGGGAACCCTGCGGTCTCCTTGACGACCTCCTCGTTCTCTTTGTCCTTGGCGCTCATTCGGGGACCGCCTTGATCTCCCATCCCTTGCCTTCGAACCGTTCCTTCAGGTCTGCCGGCAGCTGCTTTGCCTTGTTCACGAACTCGAACCTGAAGAGAGAGAACTGCAACAGCACCCCGGCGTCGTACGTCATGCTGTCGGGCTCCCTGCAGATGGGCACCCTGTACTCCACCGAGGGGGTCTTGATCGTGAACTCGCCCGCTCCGCCGTCGGGCAGGACTTCGTGCTTCTTGGTCGACGGCTCTATGCCCGCCAGGGGCCAGAGCCCACCAATGCATCTCGGGTCCCTGGGCTTGTGGCGCATCTCCCCTGCCGCCGTCTTGGGGCAGACGTAGTCGGCCTTGAAGGGGCGCCTGGCGATGGCGTGGGGGTGCGTCAGCAGGAACTTCGATTTGCCGAACTCGAGTTTGGCCGGTGAGAAATTCCGCGGTAGCCTTTTCGATATCCCGAAGCGTTCAGCTTCGGCAAAAAAGTCCGGGAATGTTGGATACGACTCCTTACCAATGCCCAGGATTATGTGGTTAGTCCCAGTAGGGTCGGTGACGATCTTGGGGGAGCGAAGCGTCCCGCCGTCCCACTGGATTGCCGAATCGACGAGAAAGTGCTCAAGAGGGAATCCCAGGCTGCTGGTTGGGATCGAAATATAGAGTCCGCCCTCGATTCTGTGATTGCCACAGCCGCGGGTGACCATGCTAGCCGAACGCCTCCATCCAAATACGTCTGGCTTCGTCCACAGGTAGAGGCGAATAAGTCGCTCCCAACACTTCAAGAGCAACCTTCACCTTGTCTGGCGAACCAGTGATGATATAGAGCTGCCTGAAGTCATACTTCGATGATTCGACGTATGCCTCACGGTCGCCGGACCAAGCCAAGATGTCTGTCCGATTCCTTACACGCTTGATCGAACCAGACTTCGACGTCAGCGCAGATGCAAGTGCGTTCTCTATGGAGTCCCGCTGCGACCCCCTGTCCATGTCCAGGATGAACACGGTCAGGCCCTCAACCTTCTGCTTTCCAATCGACCAGAATTTCACTTCTTCGCCACCTCCGGTTCCTTGTGCGGGCTACCATCGCCGTTGTACTTCGCCCAGACGGGCTTGCCGTCCTTCTCCCCCTCCTTCCTGAAGGCGACCATGACCCCGGGCTTGCCGCGGTCCTTGCAGACGAAGCACTCCTTGAGGTTGGGGGCTCCGAAGCCGCGCCTCTCTGGGGCCGGAGGCACCCTGGACGGGTCGCTGTGGCCCACGACGTACACGATCTTGGTCCTGTGGGCTATGCCCGAAGGGGTCTGCTCGTCGGCCTGGACCTCGTGCTGGCCCAGGAGCTTCCAGTCCTTCCCTTGCCGGAGCTGCATGGTCGCCATAGCCGCAGAATCGAACTCGAGCACGGCGTCGATATCAATGTAGTACGAGTCCTTCCAGCCTGCCATGCTAGTTCGGCAGCCTCCCTTCGCTCCTAGGCAGGCACTGGCAAGCGGCTTTGACCTTCCGGCAGGTGGGGCAGAGGATCCCGTCCAGCCCCGTGGGCTTGGCGGACCCGCTCGGGGCTTTCAACTTGCGGCCACAGATGCATTTGGGCATGACTAGTTCCCCTCCATCGCCTTGACTTCGTATTCGCTCCCCAGCCCTTCCCCCTTGAGGGCGATTGAGACTCGCGTGGCCACCATTTCGGCCTCGTCCCGTCCCATTCCATAACGGATGATCGGCGAAATCGCCTTACCGTCGTTCCGTGTCGCCACCTTCACACCGACGAGGACGTTGTAATAGACCAAGCCCTCGCGGATTTCTTCTTCGGTTGGATCCACGCCTTCCGGCGCTTCGATTCCTTGCATGGCTCGGGGCAGGTTATTCCGTGGGAATATACTTGATGGTCAACTAAAGCAACCCTGAAACTAAAATATTCGTGAGGAATAACGCTTCATGGTTTATGACGGCCCAAACTCGCCCTAAGTGACCATGATTCTAGGCCCCATTCTGGCTGAAGAAGCGACCGTCTTCACCGTCTTCATGGCGCTTCGTGGAGGTCAGAATACGGGGGTGGAAACCAGGCGTTCACCCGAGCAGGGCGACCGCAGCCCCCACCCAGGACAGGGCCACGGCCAGGTCCCCGACGACGTACCAGGGGAGGGGGAGGGGCGTCGTGGCGTCGATGTAGAAAGCCGCTGCGGCGAGCACTATCAGCGCGTATCCCAT
>DAHVIE010000046.1:0-4089 GCA_027322035.1 Nitrososphaerota archaeon | reverse complement strand
ATCCTGGGACAGCCCTCCCTCGCCGGTCCTCTCCTCGAACTCGTCGAGGAGGACGTTCACGCCCCTGACCCAGTTCTCAAGCGCGTATCCGCCCGGCTCGGCGGAGAACCTCTGCCGCCCGAGGTTGTTCAGGGCGTTGACGGTCCTGGCCCTGAGCTGGCCTAAGTCCAGTTCCGGTGACTCCTGTATCCTCGCCCTGTGCCTGTGAAATGTCTGATGCTTCATCCCTGGCTGGTCACCTTAGGGTCACGCTCGGCCGTCAGACAGGGCCAAGCAGGTGCGCGATTTAAGCGGTCCATCTCCGAGGCCGCCGCAGGCGTCCGTGGGGGCGGCTACAGCGACTGAATCTTCGGCCTTGGGACTCGGAGAACCGACAGCGTGAAGGTCGCGAGGGTGACAAGCCCGTCAGTGGCGTTGTGTATCCAGGCCGCCCCTGCGAGGTCCTGCGTTCTCTCGTAGCAACACCCGACGGCGAAGGCGAAGGCCAACGGGAAGACCGCCTCGCCGTCTGCGGACGAAGCCGCCTGGCCCAGGAACGCGTTGCCGAGATGCACCGCCCCGAAGACGACCGATGCGACCAAGGTCCCCCGGCGCATCCGGGGGATTGCCCGCCCCCGTGAGAACCTCTGATTCAGGATGTTCTGAAGGGCCACATGAAATGGGAACTCTTCGCTCCAGCCTACGAAGAACCCTTGGAAAAGGAGCGTACGCGCCCAGCCCAGGGGGGACATGGACACCTTTGTGAATGGCGGGCAAGGTTTGTGGTCACCGCGACGAGGGCGAACATGTTCGCTATGATCGCGAACCATCGGAGGTCGTTCCCCCTCTCTCGTCCTTGGGAACACGGACAGCCTCGGCATCCTCAAGCCGCTGGCCCGGATCGTGACGATGCCTCCAAGAATCAACAAGGAGCGGGTAGCGAAGTCGATGGCAGAGCATGTGACACCCTTCCCGACGCCTAGGCCGGCCAGATAGGACCCCGATAAAGAGGCGGAGGCAAGGGCCCCCCGGCAGGGTAACTACCAGGACGAGGAGAGCCGGACGAAGGCGTCGGGGTCCCTTCCCCTTGATCCTCGAGCGGTCGCCGAAGACCTTCTTCCCCCCTCTTTCCGCTGGCTGGGGGGAGCACTGGAAGAGATACCCAGGTCGAAGTCAGAGATTCTCCGAAGAGCATCATTGCAGGGGGGCCGCGGGTGCAGGTTCTGCACGCCGCAAACGTCTTTATCACCACCCTTCCCTGCCAATAAATCGAAGGCGAGCCTGCGAGATTGGCAGTCATGACAACGGACAAGGCCATCCTCATAGTCGGGGTCACCGTCATAATCATCATCCTGGCGTACTTCTTGCGCCTCGGAAGATTCTCCCGCCGCAAGCAACCGGGGGGCGACCCCGGCAAGGCTTGACCGAGCCCTTCCGGCTCCGGCTCAGTCTACGCTCGTACGTGTACGGACGGGCGCGGTCGAGCGAGAGGTGCCGGAGCGTCAGCTGGCGAGCGTGATACAACACGATAGACACAGAGAACCTTACGAAGAAGTTCGACAACACGACTGCCGTCGAGTCGGTCACCATGCACGTGGAGGAAGGAGAGGTGTTCGGGTTCCTCGGGCCCAACGGGGCCGGGAAGACCACCACGGTCAGGATGCTGGCCTGCCTGGTCTCGAGAAGTTCTGGAACCGCCACGATAGGGGGGTACGAGATCTCGAACCGCGCGGACCAGCAGAAGATACGGAAGATGATCGGGCTGTTGACTGAGAACGTGGGGCTCTATGAGGAGCTGAGCGCCTACGACAACCTGGACTTCTACGGCCGCTACTACAAGATGGGGGAGCGGAATAGGCGCGAGAGGATCCAGTATCTCCTCGAAATGCTCGGGCTCTGGGACAGAAGGGACGCGCGTGCGGGGACGTTCTCCAAGGGTATGAAGCAGAAACTGGCCATCGCGAGGGCTCTGATCCACGACCCACAGGTTCTTTTCCTTGACGAGCCGACGGCGAACTTGGATCCTGAAGCTTCGAAGACGGTCAGGGATTTCATCCTTGAGTTGAAGAAGGAAAAGAGGACGATCTTCCTCAACACCCACCTCCTCGACGAGGCGGAGCGTATCTGCGACCGTGTGGCCATACTCAAGACGAGGGTGATCACGATAGGCAGCCCGCAGGATCTGAGGCGATCGCTTTCTGGGAGGAAGGTGAAGATCCAGCTTCAGCGCGTAGACGACTCGATGGTCGAGTCGGTAAGGAAGCTGGGGCATCGGATAGAGGATGTCACAGGGAACAGCTTCGTGGTGGACCTTAAGGAGCCGGAGAAGGAGAACCCGGCGATCCTGAGGGCCCTCCAAGGCGCCGGTGGGGACGTGGTGTTCGTCACCGAGGCCGGGTCCAGCCTAGAGGACGTGTATCTGAAGCTGATGAGGGAGGTGTAGCGGCGCATGGACATTGGGAATGCGTGGAACGTCGCCCTGAAGGACTTCAAGATATACACAAGAAAGCCCTCTGTAATCTACGCTACCGTCGCCTTGCCCCTGATCGTGGGCGCCGTCTTCCCGCTCATCCTTGATTACTCCCTCCACAAGTCAGCCAAGGCCCTCAGCGCGGCGAGAGCCCCGGGGCTGATGGACGCTTTTTCGATCTGGTTCGTGATAGGAGCGGCAGTAATCCCGACGGCTATCGCCTCCTACAGCCTCGTCGGGGAGAAGATGCAGAAGAGCCTCGAGCCGATGCTCGCCACCCCGATGTCAGATGGGGACATACTCCTGGGGAAGACGATATCAGCCCTTCTTCTCCCTGTTGTGGCGCTCTATGCGGGGTCCATTTCGTACATGGCGCTCATGGACTACTTCACGCGCGGCACGCTGGGGTACTACTACTATCCGAACTGGCACATCGGCGCGATCCTCCTGGCCGCCCCTCTGGCCGCGCTCCTCAGCGTGGAGGTGAACGTCGTCATCTCTTCCAGGATGACCGACGTCAGAAGCGCGCAGCAGACTGGGGTCTTGTTCATGCTGCCGTTCATAGGCCTGTTCCTAGCGTCCGAGGTCGGCCTCTTCGTGATGAACGACACCAACCTGACCATCCTGGCGGGCGCGCTCGCTGCGATAAGCGTCGGGACGTTCTTCGTCGCGAAGGCGACCTTCCAAAGAGAAGAGATACTCACACGATGGAGATGACCGCGGTCCGAGTCTGACGAGTTTATGCGTGAAAAATCTGGTGCACGGGATGCAGAAGCCAAAGCCGGGCCATCACGGGCTTACGCTGCAGGAGGGGCCGCGCATGGCACCTCTGCGAGCACGATGTACCTCATTTCGAACCCGGCCAACGCATCGATCCTGTCAGCCCTGATGGGGACGGAGTCATATCCCCGCGAGCTTGCAAGGCTGCTCGGCATGCGGGAGTCGCATGTCTCGGAGAGGCTCAAGAGGCTAGAACGAAACGGACTCGTCAGAGGGCGGTGGACTCGAATGAAGGAGACTGGGAAGAACGTGAAGGTCTTCTCGTCGGCGGTCAGTTCGGTCAGCGTGGTCCTAGACGGGAGCGGGTTGAAGCTTGCCATCGAGAAGCGCGACGGCTGGAACGAGTCGCTCGAAGTGGGACAGCAGATTTACCGGGTGAAGGTCCCTCCCACCGCTGCGTTCGTGGGGAGGAAGAGGGAGCTCAGGTTCCTGCTGAAGAGCAAGGCAGGGCTCAGCGTAGTCACAGGCTTAGCTGGCATTGGTAAGACGACCCTCGTTTCCAGGTTCGCCAGCGAAGCCACGGAGAGGGGGCAGAAGGGCGGAAGCCCGTCCTGTCTGTTCTGGCACGACATCAGAGAATTCGATAGCCTGAGGTACGTGATTGCCAAGGTTGCCGCTTTCCTGAGCGCGCATGGCTATCCCACGCTCTCCAGTATGATGAAAAAAGGAGTTTCAGAAGAGGGCACGCTGATAGGCGAGGCCCAACAGGGGCTCGAGCATGTCAATGCGCTCGTGGTGTTCGACGACTATCACTACTGCAGGGACACCGGGATCACGCATCTGCTGCAGCGACTTGGCGATTCGGCGGTGGTCAGGACGGTCGTGGTGTCCAGGACCAAGCCGAGCGAGCTCTACGTCGG
>DAHVIE010000027.1:0-29690 GCA_027322035.1 Nitrososphaerota archaeon | reverse complement strand
CAGGCACAGGACGAGGATTCAAGGGTCCCCAGAGCTTGACTTCCGTCAGCTCAGGGACAGGACCGTCAACGCCCTGAACAACCTCGGGAGACAGAAGTTCTCCGACGAACCGGGAGGCTATTCGCTCGAGAGCTGGGCCAGGGGGGTGGGCGTCCTGCTAGACGAGTTCGAAGAGAAGGCGGGCAAGGAAAACCTCTCACACGAATACCACGCCGGGCGCCAAGAGCTCAACCGCCTTGTCTCCGAGCCCGTCCCACTCGCGTCACTCGACGAGGGAATCTCTGAGCTCAGGGCAACCGTCTCAGCCATGGAGAGCATGATGGCAGCCGAGAGCGGCAGGGTGGCTGCAAAGATCACAGAACTGAAGGCAGAGCGTGCGAGGCGCTCCAGCGAGCTGGATGCAGAGAAGGCCCACGCAGCTTCAGCCGCAAATGCGCAGAAGACCGACTCTCTTTTCAGCCGCCTCCTCGGCAGGAAAAGGCACCCGAACGACGACCGCGACAGCAAGGTCAGGGAGCTCGAGGCGAGGCAATCCGACCTGTCTGCGGAGCTGCTAGCACAACAGAGACTGCTGAAAGAAATCGACTACCGACCCCCAGGGTCGCCGTTCGCCAAGGAGCGGGAGGAACTTGAGGCTGCTCAAACGAGGCTGGAAGAGCTGGAGAACGAGCGGATGGAGAGAGCCAATCTGGTCAACGAGCGGGCAAGGGTGACGGCTTCGCTCGCAGAAGCGATATCTGCGATTCCGCACGGCGGAGCAGGAACGGCGTAGGTCAGCCGCCCTCCCAGCAGGCTCTCTCGGACTAGAGCGTGCCTGCGCCTCGCCTTCAGAGGGCGCAAGACTCTCCGCGCCGAGCTAGGCGCGTTCCTTGACCCTGCACCAGCACCGGTATCCCTCGGCGAAGCCCAGCGCGCGATATGGCACCTCGGCAGGCTCGTTGCCCGGGACAACCTGGAGGCAGGCCGTCTTCGCCCCGCTCCGCTCCCCCCACCTGAGCAGGCTGAGCACAACGGCGCGCGCCAGCCCGCGGCGGCTCGGGAGGGTGGTGGTATCGCCAAGCGCTGTTCTTAAGACATGGCCCAAGAATCTGGCTGCCAGGTTTGACCACGGCAGGCTCCGGGGCGCTTTCCAAGAAAGAGCTGGAGAGGTACAGCAGGCAGTTGGTCCTCCCCGAGGTCGGCATGGGGGGCCAGCGCAAGCTGAAGTCCTCGAGGGTGCTGGTGGTGGGCGTCGGGGGACTGGGCATCCCTGCTTCGACGTACCTGGCCGCAGCCGGGGTGGGGGAAATAGGGATAGTCGACCACGACAAGGTGGAGGTAAGCAACATCCACAGGCAGCCCCTGTATGCCGAAGGGGACGCCGGGAGGCAGAAGGTTGAGGTCGCGCGGGAAAGGTTACGGGAGACCAACCCCAACGTGTCCGTGTTCCCCCACAATGTCAGGCTGGACAGGTCGAACGCGCTGGACATCATCCGAGGCTACGACGTGGTTCTGGACTGCACGGACAACTTCCCCACGCGCTACCTCGTCAACGACGCCTGCGTCATCGCGAGGACGCCTGACGTCTACGCCAGCGTGTTCAGGTTCGACGGCCAGTCGTCGGTCTTCGCGGCTGAGTCAGGGCCGTGCTACAGGTGCCTCTTCCCTGTGCCCCCACCTCCTGGGGCTGTCCAGGACTGCGCCGAGTCGGGGGTGATGGGGGTCCTCCCCGGGCTCATGGGGACCATCCAGGCGGCCCAGGCGCTGAACATCCTGCTCGGCAACGGAAGGGCGCTGGTCGGGAGGCTGCTGCTGTTCAACGGCTCGGAGATGACCTTCGAAGAGGTCAAGGTGCGCAAGGACCCGGAGTGCCCCGTCTGCTCGCCGGCGCCGAGAATCAGGGAACTCATCGACTACGACGAATTCTGCGGGCTGAGGCGAGAGGAGGCGCGGCGTGAGGAGGTGGCCCCCTCCGAGCTCAAGCGCATGCTCGGCTCCGAGACGAAGGTCGTCCTCCTCGACATCCGAGAACCCTACGAGCGCCAGTTGTGCAGCATAGGAAGCTCGAGGCACATACCCATCGGAGAGCTAGCGCAGAGGGCCGGAGAGCTCGACAGGGAGGAAGAACTGGTCGTCTACTGCCACGTGGGGGTAAGGAGCGCGGCGGCAGTCGGCCTGCTCAAGTCGCTCGGGTTCAGGAAGGCGAGGAGCCTGGCTGGCGGGATCAGGGCCTGGGCCGAGGAAGTGGACTCGTCAATCCCCGTGTACTGAGGGCCTCGCTTTCAGGCGACCTGCCTGGCGGCTTGGTCGCAGCTCGTGATGAGGCACGCTCTCGCCTGACGGTCCCTGGCCCCTGGCTATGAACACGACGTGCGAGAACTCCGCTGCGAAGGCGCCGAGGCATGTCCTTACGGCCCCCGGCGACCCTGGCATGCACACCATGAGCTTCCCCCTGGCGACCCCGGCTGTCGCCCTGGACAGGACCCCCGCCGCCCCTATCTCGTCGTAGCTCAGCTTCCGGAGGAGCTCGCCGAAGCCGTCCAGCTCCTTCTCGAAGTACGGCCTGACCGACTCGATGGTGACGTCCCTGGGGGAGACGCCGGTCCCCCCGGTGAACAGGAGGACGTCGTCCTTCCCGGACAGGAAGTCGCCCACCGCCTGCCTGATCATCGTCACGTCGTCTGATATCAGGCTCCTTCCGCTCACCCTGTGCCCTGCCTTGCGTAGCTCGGCTACGGCAACGTCTCCTCCCTCGTCGGTGCACTCCTCCCCTGCCTCCTTTCTGGAAAACCTGCTGGAACTGACCGTGACCACTCTGACGCTGACCCCTCCCCCGGCGTGGGCTCTGTGGTCTTCGTGCGGCCTCACGACGCCGCCGTCACCGCTCCACTGCAGCCTGGGGGACGCCTGACTCCTCGGACCGCACGGTCTCCCTTCTTCGTCTGTCCAGTTATATCTGCTCCTCCGTCAAGCGCCTCTCCGCCCACGAGCCGTCCAAGGTGCTCCGTGCCGCCGAGCGAAACGAGCTAGCCGCGGGCGCTTGCCGCAGGCCCCCCAGACGTACGGGCCTTGGCCGGGAGCTTCTTCTCGTATCTCTCAGCGACCGCCTCGGCCATTATGCTGAGGGCTATCTCTGCGGGGGTCACCGCGCCTATGTCTGCCCCTGCCGGGGACCGGAGGGATGCGACGAACGCCTCTGCTACCCCTGCCTTCCTCAGCGCGGCCCGGTCCTCCTCGGCCCTCTTGGCGCTCGCCACCAGGGCGACGTACCTCGGGTGGAACTGCGACAGGGCCTGCAGGACCAGGACGTCCCTCTCGCCCTTCGTCAGCACCACGACGGAGTCGGAAGGTGAGAGGTCGAGCTTCGACAGGTCGAAAGAAGGGTCGCCGATCAGCCTGTCCGGCTCTTCGCTCAGCACCGGGCTGTGGTCGACCACCACCACCTCGAAGTCGAGCCCCTTGCCCAGCCTGACAAGCGCATCCTCGACGTCGTCCTTGCCTCCCTGGCCGACCAGGACGAGCCTCTGAGCCGGGAGGAACGGCTCGAAGTATACCTCCATGGCGCCTCCGACCCTGGCCTCGACGTGGACCTCGTCCTCTGTCTGGGACCTCACGGCCGGCCCGGCCGAGCCCTCCGCCGCGTCGAGGTACACTTTGACCGTCCTCGGCGCACCAGCCCCCATGACCTTCTTTGCGTAGGACGCTAGGGCGGACTCAGGAAATCCGCCCAGGCCGCCGCATACCACCTTCCCGGTCCCCGAGACGATGGCCTTGGAGCCAGGCCCCCCCATGGACCCGCCTTCGGCCTTCACCACGGTGGCGACCACGAAAGGCTCACCTTTCTCTGCCAGCGCACCCATCGTCTTGGCGAGCTCTGACTGGCTCAACCCTTCGCCGCCGGCCATCTTCCGACTTTATAACTATCGGGAGCCGTCGCGGCGCGCGAAATGGACGGAGCTGCCCGGGTCTGACTGGGCCGCTCCGAGATGCTTACATCCACCTGCGCCGGGCTCCTCGCGGGAGGAATGGCGATGCACTTCGAAGGGAACTTCGACGCTCGGGCGCCACCCGCGAGGGTCTACTCCGCCCTGATGGACCCCAACGAGCTCTCAGCCTGCATGCCGGGCTTCCAGAGGGCAGAAGTGAAGTCGCCGGGCGAGTTCACGGTGGTGGTGAAGGCAGGGGTCTCCTTCATCAGGGGGGACTTCACCGTCAGGTTCAGCCTGGCAGAGGCCCGGGAACCGACCCACGCCAAGCTCCTGGGGAGGGGGTCGGGGATGGGGAGCGTCGTCGACATCGAGGCGACCATGGACATCTCGGAAGCCGCAGGGGGAGGTTCGTCAATGAAGTGGTCCGCTGAGGCGAGGGTGGGGGGGAAGATCGCCTCGCTCGGGGAGCGCCTCCTGGAGGGTCAGGCCGAGAAGATAATCAGGGAGATGTTCGCGTGCCTCCGGGCGAAGTTCGACCGGGCCTAGGCGCGGCCCCGGCAGAGCAGGTCTAGGCCTTGCGCCTGCGTCGGGCCTTGGCTGCGTACTTCACCGATTCGATGATCTTCTCGTAGCCCGTGCACCTGCATATGTTGCCTGATATCGCTGTCCTGATCTCGTCCTCGGTAGGGTCTGGGTTCTCCTTGAGGAGAGCGTAGGCTGAAATCAGCATCCCGGGGGTGCAGAATCCGCACTGCAGGCCGTGCTTAGCCACAAAGCCCTCCTGCACCGGGTCCAGCTTCCCGTGGTCTCCCAGGCCTTCCACCGTCATCACCTTCCTCCCGTCTGCCTGTACAGCCAGCACGGTGCACGACTTCACCGCCTTCCCGTCCAGGAGGACCGTGCACGCCCCGCAGCTGGTGGTGTCGCACCCTATGTGGCTCCCGGTGAGGCCGAGGTTCTCTCTGAGGAAGTGCACCAGCAGCAGCCGTGGCTCCACGTCGGCCTCCCTCTTGACGCCGTTGACCTCCACCGCGATGCGCCTCGTCTGAGGCATCTACGTCCGCCTCCTCGCCCGCTGGCTGGCCCTCTCCAAACCCCTGGCCACGAGCAGCCTGATCAGGCCCCGCTTGTACTCCTCGGTGCCTCTGATGTCCGACGTCGGCGACGACGCGTCGGCGGCGAGCTCCCCCGCTTCCTGGGCCGCCCTCCTGTCTGTGGCTTTCTTCCCGAGCATGGCCTCTTCTGCCTTGGCGGCCTTCAGCGCTGTCGGCCCTGCGCTGGTGAGGCCTATCCCGACCCTGGTGCACTCGGACTCCCTGCCAAGGCTCACCTGCACCGCGACGCCGGCGGTAGCGAAGTCTGCGACCTTCTGCTCCACCTTCAGGTAGACCCCTCCGCTGCGCGGGGGCGGTACCGGGATCAGGGCCTCGGTGAGTATCTCGTCATGGGCCAAGGCGGTCGTGAACGTGTCGACGAAGAAGTCTTCGGCCCTGACCGACCGCTCTCCGGAAGGCCCGGTGGCTGCGAGGTCCCCTCCAGCCGCAAGGAGGACCGCGGGGAGGTCGTTGGAAGGATCACCGTGCGAAAGGTTGCCGCCGACGGTCCCGAGGTTGCGGACCAGCGGGTCTGCGATCGTCAGCGAGGCATCGTGGAGCGCCCCGTATCTCTTCTTCAGCAGGGCAGAACTGTTGAGGGTCGAAACCCTGGTCAGCGCCCCGATCCTGAGGAACCCCCCTGACTCCCTGATGTAGTCGAGCCCGGTGACCCTGTTGATGTCTACCAACAGGGCGGGGGCGGCCAGGCGCAGCTTGAGGAGCGGGATCAAGCTCTGACCCCCGGCGAGGACCTTCGCCTCGCCTCCCCTGCTCTTCAGGAGGTCAACAGCCTCCCGGACGCTCTTCGGGGCGGCATATTCGAACCGTGGTGGAATCATCTCGCACGCTCCTCCTTGGCTCCGGTTACGTCTGCGGCCCAGAGCTTTTCGGGCCCTATGGGGAGGGCCGTGAACCTCCTGCCAAGGAGGACCTCGATGGCGCGCGTGGCTGCCGGAGGGACCCCGATCGTCGGGCTCTCTCCCACGCCCTTCGCTCCGTGGGGGAGGGTGGACCGGCTTGCCGCGGTCATCACGACTGATCTTGGCATCTCGGTGGCGTGGATCAACCCCGCGTCGGCGATGGACGCGGTCAGGAGCTGGCCGTCCTCGCTGTAGACCGCCTGCTCGTACATCACTTCCCCTATCCCCTGGGCTACACCCCCCGTGATCTGGCTCTCAAGCATGAACTGGCTCAGGACCCTGCCCGCGTCGTAGAACGACACGACCTCGTCAACGACCGCGTTCCCATCCTTGGTCAGGCGGGCGGACACCATGTTCGCCCCGAGGGTGTTGAGGAGGTCTTTCGGCTTGAAGAACGCCTCGGCCTCGTATTCGCCTTCAAGCAGGCGGGCCGGTGAGTACTTCTTTCCAAGCTTCTTCTTAGCCGCCGCCTTCAGGCTCCTGCTGGCTTCCACGACCGCCCCTCCGCCCAGTATGGCCGTCCTGCTCCCCCAGCTCCCCACCCCTCCGGAGATGGAGCTGGTGTCAGTGTGCTGGAAGTCTATCACGTCCTGGGGGATGCCGAGTTCCCCGCTGACCAGGCTCTTGGCGAAGACGTCGTGCCTCTGGCCGTGGGAGCTCCCTCCCATCCATACCCTCACCCTGCCCCCCTTCACCGCCAGCTTGGCCGATTCGCCTCCGTATGAGGCGGGGATCAGCATGAAGAACGAAAGGCCGACCTTCTCCTTCTTCTTCCGGCTCGAATACTTGAACGCCCTCAGCGCCTCCATGAAGAACCGCTTCGACGGCGGCGCCTCCATCCCCAGGGGGGACGTGGTCCTCTTGGATGTAGCGTTCCTCAGCCTCACTTCGGCTGCGTCGACCCCTGTCTCGTCGGCGAGCCTGTCCATCATCCTCTCCATGAAGAAAGCGGCTTCCGGCCTCCCCGCCCCGCGGTAGGGGCCTATGTTCACCTTGTTGGTCAGGACCGCCTTCGCGGTGGCGTAGGCGTTTGGGACCGCATAGGGTCCGATCAGCTGAGACGCGATCCACTTCGGGGTCCACGCCCCTCCTCCCAGAGGGTATGCTCCCACGTCGACGAGGATGTCGGCTTTCAGCCCCTTCAGCTTCCCCTTCCTGTCGGCGTAGACCTTCATCTTCCCCCTGACCCCTCGCCCCATGTTCGTGGACAGGATGTTCTCATATCTGCTCTCGGACCACTTCACCGGTCTCTTGGTCTTCATGGCCGCGTAGGCCGCGACCACATACTCGGGGTAGATCCCACCCTTTGAGCCGAAGCCCCCGCCCGTGTCCAGCTGCACCACCCTCACGGACTCCTCCTTCAGTCCCAGCGACCCTGCGAGGCCCTCGCGCCACGAGAAGGGGGACTGGGTCGACGCGTAGACCGTCAGGACGGAGCCATCGTAGACCGCCACCATCCCCTTCGTCTCCAGGGGGTTGGGCGCGATCCTCGCCATCCTCAGCGTCTCCTCCACCTCCACCGGCGCCTTCAACTCGAAGTCCTTCCCCAACTCGGCCGCCGCGACTAGGTTCTTCTCCATCCCCGGATGAATCGGCTCTGACTCCAGGGCCCGCTCAGGGTCCATCACAGGTTTCAGCGGCTCGTACTGGACGTCCACCTCCTCGGCCTTGTCCGCCGCTTCGTACCTGTCGGTGCCGAGGACCGCAGCGACCGGCTGACCCACGTAGTTGACGTAGCTTGCCGAGAGCGCGGGGAACGAGACCGACGCCTTCCCCCCGGCGTCCTCGCCCACGGACTCCATGGTCGCCTTCAGCTCGTTCCCTGTTATCCCGCCGCTCACCGAGAGGACGCGCGCCCTGGCGTACGGGCTCCTGACGACGTGGAGATGGAGCATCCCTTCGAGCTTGATGTCGTCTACGTACCTCCCCGCACCACGCACGAAGCGTACATCGGGATCCTGCTCCTCCCCCACGAAACTAACTGACATCCTCTTCGCCGTTGGCGCCGCGATGCTCCTGAAGTTAAATTTTCGGGATGGAGGCCACGTCGACCCGTCGCGACCCCCCCGCCGGGCTGAGATGGTGCGGACGGCGGAGCACACGCGAAGAAAGCGGCTGCTTCGTGAGACATAAGTAGCTTCGGGTCCGAGCCGGGCTCCGTCCATGGCGTTCGACTACGGGACGCTGCCGAGGGAGTTCAGGCGGAGATACGTCCCCGAAGGCATCAGGTTCGAGCGGGGAGACATCTCGAAGATGTTCGAGGAGCTCTCATCCAGGGCGATCGCCGGCCCGCCCGAGTTCGAGAGGTGGGTCCTCGACGGGTCCGAGTTCGACGCATACCTCTACGAGCAGAGGGCGATCCGCTACATCAACAGCACCAGGCAGACCGACAACCCGGAGTTCACGAAGTCCTACGAGGACTACGTGGAAGGCCTCGAGCCGAGAATCAAGGTCGCGTCCTTCGAGCTGCTGAAGAGATACGCGGCTTCGCCGTTCAGGGGCGCCCTCCCCCCGTCCTATGCCATGGAAGACAGGCGGCGAGACGCCGCGGTCAGGACCTTCAGGGCAGAGAACGTCGAGCTGGAGAAGCAGGACTCCGCCCTCTCCCAGGCGTACCAGCGGACCATGGGGGCGATGACGGTACAGTATCGCGGCCAGGAGCGGACGCTCCAGCAGATGGCGAAGTTCCTCGAAGAGACGGACAGGAGGGTCAGGGAGGAAGCCTGGCGCCTGGCGAGCGAGAGGGCCGTCAGGGACAGCGGCGCCCTCGACGACATCTACTCCAAGATGGTGAAACTGAGGGACGACGAGGCGAAGAACGCAGGCTTCGAGAACTTCGAAGACTACGTCTTCGTGAAAAAGAACAGGTTCGACTACACCCCTGACGACTGCGCCGCCTTCCACGAGGCGGTCGAAGAGTACATCGTGCCGCTCAGTAGAGAGATAGACAGGGGAAGGGAGGAGAAGATGAGGGTGGACACGCTGAGGCCCTGGGACCTCAACGTCGACCCCGAGGGGAAGCCCCCGCTCGCGCCGTTCTCAGACATCGGCGGCCTCGTCCGCGGCGCCAGGAAGGTGGTCGCCGGAGTAGACCCGGAGCTCTCCGGCTACTTCGACACCATGGCGAGACTCGAGCTCCTAGACCTAGACAGCAGGAAAGGGAAGGCGCCCGGGGGGTACCAGGACGAGTTCGCGGAGCTGAGGCTGCCTTTCATCTTCATGAACGCCGCGAACCGGGATACCGACGTGAGGACCCTGCTGCACGAGGCGGGGCACAGCTTCCATACCTTCCTCATGAGGAAGGGCAGGCTCCCGTTCTTCAACGCCGGTGCCAACCTCCCCCTCGAGTTCGCCGAGGTGGCCTCGATGTCAATGGAGGTGATCTCCGGGGAGCACTATGGGGGGGTCTTCTACGACGAGGAGGGCGCCCGCCGCTCCAACTGGTGGGAGGCAGCGGCCAACGTCAAGCTGTTCGCCTGGATAGCCACCATAGACGCCTTCCAGCACTGGGTCTACAACCACCCCGGCCATTCACCTGAGGAGCGCGCCCGGGCCTGGCTCGCGACCCTCGACCGGTTCGGCGGAAGGGAGAGCTACGAAGGCGTCGAGGAAGCGAGGCGGTACCGCTGGCAGAGGCAGCTCCACCTCTATGAGTCGCCCTTCTACTACATAGAGTACGGCATCGCGCTGACCGGCGCGCTGGGGGTCTGGGCAAGATACAGGAAAGACAGGCGGGACGCCGTCGACGCATACAAAGGGGCGCTTTCTCTGGGGGCCACGAAGCCGCTCCCGGAGCTCTTCAAAGCCGCGGGGGTCGAGTGGGGCTTCGGGGCCGCGGCCATGAGCAGGTGCGCGGACGGGCTCCGCTCCGCTATGAAAGAGTACGGATGAGCCAGGCATGCTTCTAGACGCAGGGATACTGCTCGCCGCGCTGGGGATCACCGCCCTGGAACTCGCCGAGGCGGCGGCCGTCGGGCTGGCGCTCTTCGCCGAGTCCCGGAGCGCGCTCGCCTTCGCCTCTGTCGCAGCCGGGTGCGTCGCCGTCTTCGCCCCGGCGTTCCTGGCCGCCGACGCGATATCGCTGCTCCCCGTAGCCTACATCAGGCTGGTGGGGGGCGTCCTCCTCCTGTACTTCGGGCTGAGGCTGACCCGGAGCGCCAGGCGGTCTGTGGTGAGGAGCAAGACGACGGGCTTCAAGCCAGAGACGTTCGAGAAGGGGCTGATGTACACCGGGTTCTCGGTGGGGGCGATTGAGGCGTTCGAGGCGTCAATCGTCCTCGTGGGGCTCCTCCCTCAGAGCTTCTCCTCCGCGGGGGCTGGGTTCGCCGCCGGGGTGGTGCTGGTGATAGTCGCGACCTTCGCCCTGCGGTCCCAGGTCAGGAAGGTGAAGCAGGCGAACATGAAGGTGGCCGTGTCCGCCCTCCTCCTCACCTTCTCGGCCTTCTGGTTCGGCGAGACCCTGCTCCCGCTCAACGACGCCCTCATCGTCCCAATCTTTCTGGTCTTCGCCTTCGCAGTCCACAGGTTCGCCAACAGGCCGGTCCGTCCCCCCGCCCCCCAGGGTCCCGGGGGACCGCTCCAGAAGACATAAGACGCCTGGGGCTGACATGGCGTCCTTGCGCCTCTCCACGGGAGCTTCCGACTCGCCCGGCGCGGCGGCTCTCCGGCAGGCTTCCCCTCAGGACGGCAGGAGAGCGCCACGCTCGGCCATCGGACCTTCCTGCTGCGCGCCGGTCCAGGAGGCCAGGAGCAGGGAGCCGCGATGGACGGAATAACAGTAGGGGTGTTCGGCACAGACCAGGCGGCGAAGTCCTCTTTCGAAAGCTCTGTGGCCAAGAAGAGCGAAGCGGAAGGCATGTCAGTCTATTCGAGGACCGAAGGAGGGCGTCGTTATTCGTTCCTGGACACGGCAGACTATCCTGAAAGGATCCAGGGCTACGCCAGGATAGCCTCGCTCGCGGACCACGCGCTGTACTTCTATCCGAGCTCGGGCCGGCTGTCCGCCCCGGATGGCGAACTCGCCATACTCGTAGGGGCCTTCGGGCTCCGGGGGACCCTGGAGCTCCTGGACGGGGCCGTCCCTGCGGCAGCCGCTGCGTCTGCGTTGAAGGGGACTTCCGTCGCGGGCTTCAGGCAGGAGGAGCGCCAGTCAGGGTCCTCTGCCATTGACCTGGGCTCGGCCGTCCCCAGGGAAGACCTCGCCCTGGATAAGACCCTGGTCTACGTCGACAGGGTCTTCACGGTGAAGGGGGTCGGGACCGTGGCGCTGGGGTTCGTCCTCTCGGGGACCGTTTCGGTGCACGACCAGCTCCGCCCCGTCCCGGGTCCGCCAGACCTGCGGGCCGACGTGAAGGGGATACAGGTGAACGACGTGGACTTCCAGTCAGCAGGGCGGGGGATCCGGGTGGGGCTCTCCCTCAGAGGGGTCGAGCCCAAGGACCTCGACAGGAGCCGCTGGCTGGACGACGGGTCCTTCGCCCTCTCCGACTCGCTGAGCTTCAGCTTCGTGAAGTCGCCGTTCTACAGGCAGGAGGTCGCGCCCAGGGACCTCCACGTCCAGCTCCCCGGGGAGATGGTCCCGGCCCGGGTGACCCAGGAGGGCGGCACGCTCACGGCGAAGTTCCCCTGGCCGGTCCCGGCCTGGGACGGGATGAGGGGGGCCCTGGTCGACCTCAACGGAGGCGCCCTCAGGGTGGCCGGGGGGCTCTCGTGCAAGCTTTAATCCCGGAGCTCAGTCAGGGACCCGATGCCCGACACTGAGGTCGCCACCTTCGGGAGCGGATGTTTCTGGTGCTCCGAGGCGGTCTTCTCGGAGCTGCAGGGGGTGCTCGCCGTGACGCCGGGCTACTCCGGCGGCGGCAAGCCCAACCCGTCCTATGAGGAGGTCTGCACCGACACCACGGGGCACGCCGAAGTCGCCCAGGTGACCTTCGACCCGGCGGCCATCAGTTACAGGGAGCTGCTCGAGGTCTTCTTCTCCACCCACGACCCGACCACCCTCAACAGGCAGGGGGCCGACGTCGGGACCCAGTACAGATCAGTGATCTTCTACGCGGACGAGCGCCAAAAGTCAGAGGCGGACGCGATGATCGGGGAGCTCTCCGGCGAGCGGGTCTTCCGGAACCCTATCGTCACCGAGGTCGCGCCCCTGGGCGCCTTCTATCCTGCCGAAGACTATCACCGAGGATACTTCGCCCGCAACCCGTCCAAGCCATACTGCCAGGCGGTCGTCGCCCCGAAGCTAGCGAAGTTCAGGGCCCACTGGAAGGCCAAGCTGAAGGCCGCCCAGGTCCACCCAGCCTGAGCTGATGGCCTGGTGGGGCATTGAACGGGATCCTCGGCATAACCGGGACTCCGGGCACAGGCAAGAAGTCCATCGCCCCCCTGGTGGCCGAGCTGCTCGGCGCGGAGTGCTTCAGCATCAACGAGCTGGCCAGAGACCACGGCTACGCCGAGGCGAAGGGGGATGACTACGAGGTGGACACGAAGGGGCTCCGCCGGAAGATCGCCTCCCTGGTCCCGAGGCCGTCTGTCCTCCATGGCCACCTCCTCCCTGCCGTCCTCGGCCGCTCGCTGGCGGAGAGGGTGGTGGTGCTAAGATGCGAGCCTGGGGTTCTGGGGGGGAGGCTCAGGGACCGGGGGTATCCTGGGCCGAAGGTGAGGGCGAACCTCGAGGCCGAGCTGATAGGCCTGGTCGCGTCCGAGGCCTACAATGCCTTCGGCGCGCTCACCTGCGAGTTCGACACGACGTCGACTGCCCCGCCGGCGGCCGCGGCCGCGGTGGTCAGGCTCGCAGAAAGGAAGGCGGCGGGGCGTCGCATCGACTGGACGCGGCGCTACGACTCTGCACTGAAGCTGAGGTCGCTGCTCCCGCCTGAATGAGCTTCTTCGGGCGCCACCTGGACCAGCATCGGCTTCTGGACGCGGGACAGCCCCACCACCGCCTCGCCCACTCTGAGCCTGGTCAGGTGCTCCCGCTGCTTCTGGTCGAGCCCGAGCGAGTCGCCGACGAGGGAAACGTCGTCAGGCCAGGCCAGCCTGTGGACTATCTTGGTCCCTGAGTTCTTGACCACCTCTGCCGCCACGTGGCTCGGGAACTGGGCGACGAACATCATCGCCTCGCCGAACTTCCTGAGCTCAGAGACCATCCTCTCCCCCACCGTCGGCGGGTCCTCGGCCCTCCTGGCGGGGGCGACGTTCCTCGCCTCCTCGACCAGTGTCATGTGGTCCAGCGGGCCCTTCCGCTTCACCTTCTCTTCATAGATCATCTTGAGCAGGACGTCGCAGAAGACCGCTCTGGACTGGACGTCCCTGAGGTGCCCGAGCTCGACGCAGACCACTGTCCCGAGGAGCTCCTCCAGCCTTATGGGGCCGGAGCCTCCCAGGGCCCTGCCGGACTGGCCTTCCGCAAGCGGGACCAGCCTCCGCAGCAGGGCCACCTTGGTCTCGTTGTCGTAGGCCGACCTCAGGGGATAGGACTCTATCGTCTTCACCAGGGCCGGTATCGTCGGGACCTCGTCGGCAGACAGCTCTGAAAGCCGCTTCTGGAGGGCGTTCCGGAACATGTAGGCCTGGGGGTGGGTGAAGTGGTAGATGTCGGAGAAAATGCGAGACTTAATAGTCTGGTATATCATGAGACGGAGGCGAAAATATGTCCGAACGAGGCCAGTACATGGACGCCTGGGACCGATTCACGAGCGGAATCCACGCCAAAGCGACCGAGAACCTCTACGGGCACCGGATGAATGCCTTCCTCACATACATCTACGAAGGGAAGACCCTCCGTCCTGCCCAAGGACACAAGCTCCCAAAGGTAGACGAAGAGAAGCGGCGGGCACTTGCGAAGAAGTTCGCCAAGGAGACTACTGACCAGGCAGAGGAGCACATCTCCCTCTACATCTATCATCTGAAGGAGAGGGTAAAGGCGAAGGAGATCCAGGAGTCTACAATCGCGCCGTCCGTCAACCCGATCCGCAAGTTCTGCCGGATGAACCGGATGAAAGGGATAGATTGGGACTACATCTACGAGACGGTCCCTCCTTCCAAGAAGGACGCCAATGACACCACCCCGGAGCTGAGTCACATCATGAAGCTCCTCAACATGTGCTCCCTGAGGCTGAAAGTCATGGTCCTCCTTCTCCTCTCCACCGGGATGCGGCTCGGGGCATTCAACTCCCTTCACGTCGGGGACATCACCGAAGTCGACGTCGGCGAGTTCAAGGTCGGTAGGGTCGTGGTCTACAGGGGGGACAGAGAGCAGTACGTGACTTTCTGCAGCCCGGAGGCATTGGCTTCCTTCAGGGAATACGTCGAGTTCAGGCGGCGGCACGGCGAAGACGTTGGGCCGCAGAGCCCGGCGATCAGGGACGCCTTCGACAGCAGCGGCGCAAGAGGAGCGGCAGGCAAGGTCAAGTGGGCTAACCCCTATTCCCTGGAGAGGCTCTTGCTCCGGCTATGGTACAAGTCAGGGGCCTTTACCCAGAAAGCGGTCAATCACAGGCACCCCTGGAAGACAGCCCACTCGCTCAGGAAGTACTACAAGACAGCCATGGAGAATCAGGCCGAGGTGAAGTCGCTTCACGTGATGATGCTCATGGAGCACAGCGCCGGAGTCAGTGGCGATTCATACTACCGGCCTTCGGAAAAGGAGTTGATCGCTGACTACCTCAAGGGGGTTCCGTACCTCACCGTCTCGGAGGAGTTGCGCCAGAAGGAACAGCTCAGGCTTACGGAGGAGAAGGCGAAGGAGGTAGTGAAGGAGGCGCAGTTCGAGCTAGTGAGAGAAAGGGACGAAAGGCGCGCCTGGGAAGAGCGGTTCAAGGCTCTGGAGGATAGGGATAGGGCAAGGGCGAGACAGATCGATGAGCTCTTGAGGAAAAGGCCCACAAAGAAGTCTGTCTGAGCCCGAGTCAACCCCCATCCGGGTCAAGAAGGACCGTCTCGAAGTGCCTCAGCTTCGTGGACTAGAAGTCGCAGAATCATCTCCTCTTTGAGGTCGTAGTCGTGTTCAGGCATTGGTCTCGAGTCCTCATCCTCCAGCATGGCCCTTCCTAGGCTCCCTTCCGGTAGCTGCTCAGTCCATTTCTGCCAGTTCGCGAAGCTGAAGGTTTGAGTGGCCTCGTTCTTCAGATCTTCCAAGGCAGCTCGGGCGAACTTGCCATACGCTTGTTGCTCCTCCTCCTTCGACAGATAGTACTCTGAGAGCAGCCTTAGCGTCTTCCACCTCTGGTTCCTTCTCCACCTCTCAAACGGTGTAGGGTTCGAGTTCGGGGATTTCCTCTTGCGATTTAGCCTGCGCTTGGACTTGCTCGGCTTCGCTTGCAGTGGTCTGCCCCGCATCGGGTCAAGTTCCAAAAGCCTCGCGGGATCTTGGATTCCTGTATGGTGAGCCTTTCGATTCTTCACTGACGGCGCCACGGCCGGTTGGGTGGAGAACAAGGATAAAATAAACTCACTCCGATGCCAATGAGGGTCGTGGCATCGACTCCTGAGGACCCACTTTCGAAAATCCGTCGGGTTGAGGAGGACTACCTGAAGAACGAAGTCTTCGAATGTGTCTCGTATGAGTGGGATGAAAGTGCCGAAGTCAAAGGGAAGGGAGGGATGATGACCGCTGGGGACACGACTTACTACGACCCCCTGTATGTGTTAGGGGCGGACGACCGGGTCTTGGCATTCACCCTTGCTCACGAACGCGAGCATTGGAAGGAAGACCCGAAGAAGGAAGGCGGCAAAGCAGAAAGAGATGCCGACATATTCGCACTCAACCTACTACACCAGTCCCACTGGACGAAGGCCGAAGCTGAGAAGGCTGTGGTTGACTGGGGAGCTTACACATTGTTGTACTTTGAGGGAACGAAGCAGAAAGAGCCTGACTCGCTGACCGAACACGTTGGCGCTAACTTGGAACTCTGTGGGAAGATCTGGGACGTTCAAGCCTGACTCGAAGTTTGACAAAACAGATAAATCCACAGTCTATTCCATGGTCCACGTAAACGCCACCGAGTCGGTCGTTCAGATTATGGATGGCTTTGATGGGATCTACTCCCCCGTTCCCCAAGCCGAGAGGATGAAGGCCACACGCGAAGCGCTCTCAGCCAAGGTCCACGAGAAAGAGTCGCCTGACTCCTACAGCTATCGTATTCGGACTGAAATTGTGATTGACGAGGTGGTGAAATTCATGGAGAAAGATGGTCCAGTGACTAGGGAGGAGTTGGTCCCCCTATTCCTTGGTATTCTGGACGTTACGCCGGCCGAGAACCCTCTCAGGCCGCCGACACCCTTTTAGGAAGGTATGTACTATCACATTCGGTTCTCAGCCACGCCCCGCCTAGGGAAACAGCCTAGGCGGCGGTCTTCTTTTCTTATGTGTCTCAAACTGGTAATGGGCTCGTATCAACCGGGGCACATCTCTGTCAGCAGCCCGTAAAGTTCAAGGAGAACACGGTGAATGTGTCCCATCCGGTGCCCAAATTCGACGGAACGAGGCGGTAGTCATTCCCCGTACAGTAGTACAGGACGGAACCATTACTGACAGAACCTATCGAGTCCATGCTGCCTCCTACCACGGCATAGCTCTCGTTGAATCGCACCTGGCCAAAGCTCGGGAGGGCAAGTCTCGTCCCATTCAAGTACCCTGGGGCTTCTACTATCCATTCGGCGTCCAGTCGTTGTCCTTGTTCGTAGCTTCCCACGTATGATGAGGACTGATTCGTAGAGAGATCGGAAACTGTGATGTTGAACTCTCCGTCGTGGAAGTCCACGGTGGCCCTGATGAGGTTGCCCGGACTGATTCTGAGCGTGACGAAAGTCAGAGTGGAAGGTTGCACCGGCCAGAATTCGTGCCATGCAGAGTAGGCTGCCACCCCATCAACGCAATCAGCTTTCGTACCCCCCTGTTCCACGGTCTTCGTATGGATTCCATCCATCCCCACCCAGAATAGGACTGCCTGCTCGTGACTCGACGTGCAATTGACGGTTGGCACCACCCACTCGCCTGTCACCGAAGTCACTGACCCGTTGGAGTTACCGAATGCAACATACCCTGCCCACGATGAGGGTGAGTACGTTTGGTACTGTACCGGGTACACGGGCGAAGCGACCCCGATTACAACGATAGTCAACAAAATCACCGCGAAGAAGAACTTCTTGCTCCCCGCAAGCTTCTGGGCAAGGTCATGGCCCTGGAAGGGCAGTGAGAGAACTACAAGCGATATGACTAGCCCTAGGACAAAACTCGCTGCATGGACGAATTCGGTGGCGGCGGACTGACCAGCGAAGAAGGAAAGGAACCAAAGGTACACCGTCGCCGAGGCGACCACGGCTAGCGCTACGGACGCGTATAACCACGTGTCGAAACCTCGCATTTCATCCTCATGATGTTCTGCCCTTCTAGCCCTCAGGATGAGGGCCGAAGTGCCTACTGCTAACACAAAGGTGGTTCCCACGGCGGCGCTAGCCACGGCAGACATCCCAGACACTCGGCAGTTTATGCAGTAGAGTGGCTTGACATAGGGAGTCTGGAACACCAGCCAATTGGCTGCTATGGCACTCCCTAGGATCACTAAAGGAAAGCTGTAGGTGAGCTTCCATCGCTCGGTCTTAGGGTAGATGAATGAGACAAATTCTACCAGGAAGACACTCGCGAATATGAAGGGCGTGTTCCACGCCGTGTCATAGACGAAGTTCCCGGCAATGAGGCCTGAACTGTTAGTCGCCGTCGCCGCGTATACCTGGGCGGAGATCGGATAGGCGCTGAAGTAAGTGAAAATCGCAACGACGATGACCAGGGGGACGACATCGATGACGCTTCTCCCAAAGCTTGTCCTGCCTGTCTCTTCGGCAACCACGGCTGCAAAGGGAGGATTATCAAATCCATAAAATACTTCCACAGACTGGCACTCGAGGGGGCCAAAGACCAAGGTCCTCTGGCAAACCCAGACAACCCATGTCAACAACGATGGACGCTACTGGAGCACGGGTCAGGCGAGAGACAGAGTACGTCCTCAATATACTCCGAGAACTGGAACGCAACCCGAATGTCTCGAGGCACGAGCTTGCGGATAAACTGGCGACTGGGGAAACCCGGATGAACCGATACCTGGATCGGCTAATCAATGCCAAGTCCGTTCCATTAGTAACCGAAAGTGCCTTTCGACTTCGGCGTACTGAGGTGAAGGGTCCTGTTGCCGCTAAGATTGCTGAACGGATTGTCCGAGAGCGATATGCATACAAGGCGGAAGTCCGCGCCTGGCGAAGGGAACGAGCTCATTCACTCCGTCTCCGTACACGACTAGGCCGGTCAGCATACTCTGACTTCAGACGATACTACGTCCTGACTCGGGACAAGGAGATCCAGCAAATCAAGGCGGCCAAAACTCGTCGGATGGCCATGTTGCAGAAGGACAGTACGAAAATGCCCACGAGAGTGGTCCTCGCCAAGTCCAGAGAACATGTCTCAAACAGTCGGAAGGAGATTGGAGACGCGAAGGAGAAGTGTAGGAAGCAGAAACGCTGGGCTAGGGCTCGCATCGCCGAGGTTGAGAGGTTCGAGCGCCTGTTTTCCCTGTTTATGGCCACGGTTAGCGATAAACAGGCCAAGAGAGCCAGGCAAAGGCTTCTACGAGAGTGTATGGAACTCTGGGTGCGTATCGAAGAAAGCGCTGTACTCACGAGATGGACGGCGGTACGAAGGTATCTTGAGGCGAAAGAAGCCCGTCGCCGTTATTTCGCCTTCAAGAGGGCAGAGTTCCAAAAGCATGCTCGGATAATCAAAGGTCTGCTGAAGAGCAGCCAAACAAGATCGCCGGAAGCAGCAAGTTCACAGCCGTAGCGCCCGCAGTAACAACTGACTCGGGCCCTTCGCTAAGCTAGCCGATTCTGCGGTCAGTAGTATTTAAACCGTGCAAAAATAATCGTGGCGGCGTTTAACTTCAAGTTACTCCTTCTATTGCATGAACTTCGAGAAAGGTTCGTGTAGGGAGAGCGGTGCCCTCAAGGAGTCTGGCCCTGCTCAGCTCATAACTCGGGGAGTGAACCCGAGAGAGGGAGGCTGGTAGGCCTTGGGAGGGACGACCGCCATCCAGTGGACCACCTCCACTTGGAATCCCATAACCGGCTGTACCCATGTCAGTGAAGGATGTAGGTCCTGTTACAGTGAACGCCTCTCTGCTAGGCTTCAGAAGATGGGGGTAAGGAAGTATGCCAATGGCTTCGCTCTGACCCTGCATCCCGAGGCGCTGAATGAACCTCTCGGGTGGAGGGACCCGAGGCGGGTTTTCGTCTGTAGCATGTCAGACTTGTTCCATAGTCGGGTCCCTGACTTCTACATCTCGCAGGTGTTCGAGGTGATGTCCAAGGCGCCTCGCCATACCTACCAGCTACTTACCAAGCGCCCCCTGAGGATGTTGAACTTCCAGGAGAAGTACTTCCCGGAGGGCTTTCCCGGTTATGTCTGGGCCGGAACCAGCATTGAAGATAACCGTGTGGTGAAGCGTGCCGACTTCCTCCGTAGGGTGAGGGTCAACTCGGGCGTCCGCTTCCTTTCGGTCGAGCCGATGATCGGAGCCGTTGACCTTCTCGACCTGAGGGGCATTGGGTGGGTCATCGCAGGAGGGGAGAGCGGCCCGGACCATAGGCCCATTCAGGCGGACTGGGTGAGATGGCTCCGAGAAGAGTGCGTCCGCCGAGGCGTCCCTTTCTTCTTCAAGCAGTGGGGCGGGAAACGTCCCAAGTCGCGTGGTAGGCTACTCGATGGCCGTGAGTGGAGCGAGTTCCCATGAGTTCCAATTCTGGTGAACCATCTGCGGCAACTCCCTCACTAAGGCCGGTTATACCATGGACAAACCAGATGCGCAAAGAGTGGGCAACTATATATGCGCACAAGGCACTTTGGCAATCTCTCCCGCTCCCAACTCGGTCTTGGGTGATTCTAGTCGAAAATGGCGGGCTCATGGATAAGCCCGACATCAAGCATGAGTTTCGGATCTTAGCGCCCCTCAATCTCGAGAGAAGGGACACCCGTCGGTTGCAGAGGGCCCTTGAGAGGGGCGTAGAGTCGGGGATGCTCCTTCGAGGAGAAACAGAGGGCACTTTCGCCGCGAATCCCGTGCTGATGATATTCCGAAGGGTGGCTAGGAAGCTTCGGAAGCTCGCTCGAGAGTCCAGCAAAGCGGGTATGCCCTCTGGGCTTCCTCCCGAGACCCCAGAAGAGCCCATACATATGCCTGTGACCTCGACCCAAACCCAGCAAGATATCCTTTCGCCGGCTCCTGACCAGAGCCAGAACGCACTCGTGGTGCGTCCAATCGGGCAGAACGTGTCGCACCCTCTCATTGCCCAGGCATTCAGTAAGCTCCCGCCTGGCAAGCTCCCGATTGTAGTGGATTACTTCGCCAGTACTTCGAGTCGCGCTGTATCAAGGAGGACGTCTATTCCGAAGTCAACTGTGTATGATTCGATATGGGCAGCGGCAGCGCGGTCGCCGACTGGCTTGCAGCTCTCCCGGAGACTTCAAGACTCGGCCCCTTGGGGCGAGGGCAACAGCGGCAGGCCAAGAATACTCGCCCTGGACGCTGGGTTCATGGGCAAGAAGAAGCGTAGGCAGTTTGTCTATCTCCACGTCGTAGACGTTCTCAGTCACGATCCGCTGAACTATTTTGTCGGGCGGTCTCCTGACGACTACAGAGGAAGGTCAGGGGCAAAGGCGGTGGAGACGTACATGGCCTCTGTGAAGCGCTGTCTCATTCAGATTCGTGATGTCCTCAAGTATCAGCCAATCGTCGTGGTGATGGACCTTGATACAGTGCTCCTCGGCATTGTCCGGGACGTTTTCTGTGATGGCAAAGACGTGTCTGACAGGTGCAGGATCGTCGGGTGCTTCTTCCACCTACAGATGGCCATCTACCGGTGCATCCCCACTAGGCAACTGAAGATCTCAATCAAAGCAGCGGAGAAGAAGTTGAAGGCAGATGCTCACCTCCTGTCAGCGGAGAAAATAGCCGAGAGGAAGCTCGAGATCCAGACTCTGAAGAACAAGAAGAAGCGATATGAGGACCTAAGGGAGCAGATAGAGGCTGCGGCCCTCGCGGAAGATGGAGGCACTCAGGAAGAGAGGCTGGACGAGTTGCGGCGTGTGCGGTCAGTTGAGCAAGATAGGATCGAAAGCCACGCAGACTCGGAATCTCGGAGAGAATGTCAGGGATGAAGGAGATGCCCGGGTAATCCAGGCGATAGACGTCCTCCTCAAGCATAAGCAGTACTTCCCTCCCCTAAACGTCCTAAGGGGTCTCGGCGTAACTAACCGGCAGATTAACTGGCAGGTGCCGGAGGATGGCATCCCCCCAAGAGAGACGGGCCCTACGAACAACGTCTGCGAGGGCGCCATCTCCGAACTCAAGCGGTTCTGGCGGACTCACAAGGGCTACCGGACCGTCCGCACGTTCGGAAAGCTTGTCGACCTCTACTGGTTCCTCAGAAGGCTTGCACCAGAGAGCGATGGAAGGGGGTCGCGATAAGTGCCCCGCACAGAACCAGACCCTCCCATGAAGACGGTCATCCAGGAGTACGCCCCTGACGACCGAGCAAGGACCATTATGAACAAGTTCGTGAGCATGGTGAACGATGCGGTTACAGAGGGAATGGCAGAAGGCGAGAAGTTCACTGGGTGGCTCCCCCGGACCGTCTACAGGGCCCTCAGACAGGAATACGGCCTCGAGTCGTCCTTGGTCGGCTCGGCAGTCAGGGAAGCCGAAGGGCTACTCAAAGCGAGGTTGACCAACTTGAAAGAAGGACGTAGGGCGGGCAGGCCATTCTGCCATAGGCCCTTTCTCTCAGCCAGCAAGGGAGTTCATGTCCGGCAAGGTATCCTGGACATGCCCGAACTGATTCGGGTTGAGTTGGCGCCCTACACCCTCGGCACGCTGGGCCCGTACGAGGTCCTCTCAGCAACGCTCACTCTGACCCACTGCTGCATCACATACACGAACAGAGCCAAACCAAAGCAAGTCGAGGGCTTGATTGGCATTGATCTGAACCTGGGAAATGTTACCATGGTAGACAGTGGAGGGACCGTTACCCGGTTTGACACTACCCCGCTAGTCGATATCGCACTGAAGTATCGTGAGGTCCAGTCGCACGTCACGAGGGATGACCAAAGGTTAAGGAAGCGTATCTTCAGAAAGTACGGCAGGAAGCGGCGGAACCGCGTCCGCTCGGAAGTCCACAAGATCACAGCTTTCCTAGTGAAGTACGCTGCGGCCAATGCGTATGGGATTGTGCTCGAAGACCTCAAGGGGATGCGTGGGAGGTACACGAAGAAGCAAGGAGGGGGTACCGAGTATCGTGCGCGAATGAACAGCTGGGTTTACGGCTTGTTCCTAAGGCAAATCGAGTACAAGGCTGATTGGCAGGGAGTTGTGGTGATATCCGTTAAGCCAGCTGGGACTTCGACAAGATGTTCCCGGTGCGGGCACGGCGGGGTCACGGCGACAGAAGATCGCCTCATCCACTGCCCAGCGTGCGGGTTAGTGATGGACAGGGATGTGAATGCAGCGCGCAACATCTTGTCTAGAGGGATGCGGTTCGTCCCTGACGGGCGCCTCAGCGAAGCGGTAGGGAGCGGTTCAACAGCTGGCTCCAGTGGAGAGGCGTCAGGTTCGGCAAGCGAAAACTGCCCAAAAACCGACGAATTGGGCATCTGAATTGTCATTCAGGTAGCCGGACTGAACCCGAGTGGGTTCAGTCCGGAGGACGACTGATACATGAAGTGTCCAGCGAAGTCGGACGAGTTCGAATTCGTCCCAATCGTTGCCGAATGGCTCATCCAACGACTTGTTTCTAACGCCTCTTCGACTTCGTTGACGCGCACTTGGGGTTGCCATTGCGCCCGGGAGGTCTTGGCCTCAACTAACACAGCTTCCGGAGATGATTACGGACCTACTCGGAATTGCAGAGGTCATAGAGCGCGTCCTTGCAACCCTCAATTGCGAGCCAGTCCCTATTGACGAACGAAAGCTGAATGCCTTCGACCTCTTCCGCCTGCCTAATCGCGTTTTGCACGACTGAAAGTTGGGTGGCAAGGTGCCTGAGGTGGTCAATTGGAAGAAGACCTCCCCCGGAGTCTGCAATCATCGACTCAAGCGTGTGTTCGATGCTCTTGCGCATGTCCACGGGTCCCAGTTGGTTTCTTTAATATCGTTGCCCATCTGGGTCTCTCGTTGTTCAGACCTTCCCATTCGCTGGTGGGCGTTGCTCCCCCGAGTGCAGAATGGGGTCTGATGCGATTGTAGTACATCCGAAAGCCTTCGAATTGAGCCCCTTTCTTGTTGCCCGTTCTCTTGTGCGCCTTCTCCCATGCCCTTACGGTCGAGTGGAACCTTTCAATCCGCTGGTTGCCCTCCTTCCTGCCAAGGGCGGTCCGCGCCAGGTGCTTGATTCCAGGTTTGTGCATGGCCTGTAACCCCGAACCGTAGGATCCTAGGGCATCAGTGACAAGGACTTTGGGGTCCTTCCCTGCCCTGCGGATAGCCTCGGTGATCGCTCTTCTAGCTTCGGGGGTGCCTCTGCCCTTGGTCAGGAGCGACGCTATCAGTTGCCTCGTTTTGTGGTCCAGAATGTTCCATAGGTACATGCGGCGACCCCTTACACGCACTACCATCTCGTCGGCAAGCCATCGGTCTCCGACCATCAGCCTCTCCTTTTTGGACACCGAAACTGCCAGGCGTTCGAACCTTTGAACCCAGAAGTGTATCGTAGAAGGCGCCTTCTTCACGCCGTAGACCTGGAAGAGATGGTCGCTAATGTCTCGCGTAGAAACCTTCTTCGCATAAAGATCAAGCGCTATCACGAACAGCCCAGTGTTGTTGCCTTTGACTGACGAGATCGGCGAGTCTCTGAAGTGGGCGCCACATGCCTTGCAGACATACATTTGCACTGGGCCGTTGAGGTTCTGCCTTCGGCCATCCCGGCTGACCTCCTGAGCGCCGCATCTCGGACACTTTCGCTCCGCGGCTTGCGAGTTGGTCAGGAGAACGTTCGGAAGGTCAAGAAAGGCCTGGACGGAGTAACAGTGCTTGCATGGCTTCCTGGTCTTTTGATAGTCGTCGCACTCGCATCTCCAGCGGCCGCCACGCCATCTCACTCTGTAGTGAGCTGTACCACTCTGGGATTTGACCAAGAACAGGCGATCTGAGACCCTCTTGATTTGCCCTCCAAGGAATAAGATTCCCAACCCCCTGAGCTGGCGCCGGTTGAACCTCATCCGACTGGCGCCTTCCATTCCGCTAGGAACTGCAGAGTCTTCCTGTACATCGTTTCGTCCGTGAAGAACATGAAGTGGTTGATGATGTCAAGCCAGCCAGCGACGTCTCTTGGCCTAGCCTTCCGACCTAGGGCTTCCGCCATGCCCGTGTAACGAAATGCCTGGGTACCAGCACTCTCATTCAGGAGGCGACGGATCGCACTAAGGACCCGTTTCTTGTCTTCCACGGCACAGATGAAGTAGATCGGCATGGTGGACCTGTAAAGAAAAGACCCATAGGAGGCCCGCCTTTCCTTGACGCACGCCCTAAGCGAAGAGAGGGCGTTCGGGACAGCGCCCCATTCGAACTCGGCCGCCCCCATGTAGTCGAAATCGAACACGCCGTCCAGGGCTTTGAGAGTCGTATCGTCAAATCCGCCTTTGCCGCCAGCCCCGAAGGGAGTGAATGCAATCCACTGGTTCATGCCGCAACCTGATGGGACTCTGAGCCGCTGGAGCATGACGCGAGTGATGTTCGGGCCGGTCTGGATAACATGTCCGGGCCGTCGAAGAGGTCCAGTACCACTTGGCCCCTTCCCTTCTCCGGAATCCGACTTCATGCCCTCTTAGGAAAAAGATAGTATTTTACCCCCCCTCTCCAGCGAACCAGAGGCAGCTACTTGCCCGGCTCGGGGCTGGTTCTAGCTAGGCTCTGTCAAACCTTCGCGTTCTCCCCTAAATTCTTCTCGCTGTCAAGCGTCGGGACTCGTCTTGAACACTTAAGGTCAGAGCCGATTGTGGAAGACGGTGTGAAGTATGATTCACACCTGCTCATCTTTGCGATTCTATCTATTCTGACCGAGTTTGGAGTGGTCATGTCAACCCGATATGGAGTTGGAGTCCTTGGGGGGATTGAACTGAATCCCATTTCAGTGGCGCTACCATCCCCAGCTTTGGCAATTGCCTTCTTTCCGTTTTGGTATCTCTTCATTCTAGTCGTACCAATAAGATGGTTGCGCGTCAAGAGATTAGCAATGTGTGTCTTTTGGGCATGGCAGACGGGAGACTTCGCGCACGATGCAATCGAGATTCTGACTGCAAACGATGTATTAGCGAATACCTTCTTCGTGGTCATTCTGCTTTCGATTCCCTTGGTTTATCTTGGACTTCTGACGCGTTCTGGATGATTGTAAGCCACTTGTTATCGCCTTGGACTTCGATTCCCACTCGGTCGGCGGGGGTCTGCCCACCTAACGCTTCATGCGGTCGGATGAAGTTGTGGAAGATTTGGTATCCGGCGAGAATCGGACTGTCTGCGCTCGTCTCTAAGGATGAAGCGGGCACGAACTTGTAGTAATCTATGGTGGAAGTCTTTGCGTCACTTCTGGCTCATCGTAGGGGCTTTGAGTGCTCGAAAGGACCCTAGGAATGGCATCTGGCTTGGAGTTCCTGACCTCGACCAGCAGTCCGACGATCTTCTCACAGGTGTCTTCCACCGCGCTGACCCAGTTGGATGACTGCGCGACGAATTCGAGGTCGAAGTTCACAGTGTGGGCGGACTCCGGCAGTGAGTGTGGGCACTCTACCATGCACCCCCTACACCACGGCCCAGGAATCCGCTCCTTCCTGTCTTGAATCAGTGTCTCCAGCTTCCTCGCGTAGAGGCCCATCGTGAATTCTACCAGGTCCTTCACGTCGCGCTTCCTAACGGCGAACGCCTTTCCTCGGCCGGCGAGGGTCACGACTACCACGTCTACGTCCATGAGGTACCGTATCAGCTGGGGGAACCCGAAGGTGTGCCCGCCTTTCAGCTCCGTCCTTACCGCGAGCCCGTTGAAGCTGACTCCACCGTTGCCATCGAGGAGCACGACATCGAGGTCCCCATGGCCGAAGGTGAGGTCGTTCTCTGCCGCGATTCTGACATTGAACCCCTCCCGGCGCAGCCTGAGCCGCAACTCGTCCAACAGTAGCCGCTGCAGGAAGCTGTGGCGCACCGAGTAGTACCGGTCGATGTTGCGGTGGTGAGAGTGCGTTAGTTCGTCTGCGCACCGCGAGGGGCACGGATAGTCAGACAGCACCCCCAAGAGCTTCGCTGCACTGAACTTTGCCCCTAGGGTGTCCCTGAGACGCTGGGCACCCTCCATCAGGAGGGTTGTGGTGTCTTTGGCCATACCCGAGGGTGTTACCCGCTTTCGGTGATATAACGCCCCCTCCCCCTTCACTTTCATGGAACCCCGAGAGGGGTACAGTGAAACAGAAACCAAGCCCGACTTATAGGTGGAGACTCGGCCCCGGCACAACGCAGTGACTGCCACAAGTGCGGAAGAACTGGCCAGGATAGCAGGGGTCAAGGCGGAGACTGTAAGGAGAACCGCGAAGGAGCTCTTCGAGCTGCTGGAGCGGGACCTGAAGATCAGAGGCGTGCAAGGCGATGCCGAGTGAAGCCGAGCTCCTGCCAGAAGTGCGGCAGAATGTGCATTGAGAAGGACAACTTCCTTCCATCGCTCTAGCGATTGCAGTGCTCCTTGCCAAGATTGAAGATTGGCTCTAGGCAACAGTTCGTATCATGGGCTATGACCGGAATCCCTATTCATCCGCTTTTAAGGAGCCATACTCTCGAGGTGTGGAGTTAGTGGTATTCTGGCTTGGCTTCGGCGAAGTTGTTCGAAGGGAAGATATCTAGGGAGGAGCTGAACTCCCTAGTAGACAAAGCGGCCGATCTCATTAGGAATGCGGTTGACTACAAGTTCATCCTCGTACTTCTCTTCCTGAAGCGTCTCAACGACCAGTGGAGGACAGAAACCCAGCACGCTATCGAGCGGTTGATGAAGGACGCGGGCATGTCAGAGGCCGAAGCTCGGAAAGAAGCGGAGAATGAGACCTACCACACCATCAACATCCCGCCGAAGTACCTCTGGCAGAACATGATCAAGGACGTGAAGAACCTCCCAGAGAACTTCGCCACGTCCATCAGCGAGGTCGCGAAGCTGAACAAGGAGCTCCAAGGCGTCGTAGATCGGGTCGACTTCTTGGGGTTCGCAAGCAACCAAGAGAATAGGGAGCTGCTTAGGCAGCTAATCGAGCTCTTCAATAGGTACGACTTCTCGAACGGGAACGTAGAGCCAGACGCACTAGGAGACGCTTACGAGCACGTTGTGATGCGCTTCGCGCCGGAGAAGGCGAAGGAGGGCGAGATCTATACTCCCAGGGAGATTATCATGCTTCTGGTCAACTTACTCGGTCCGAAGCCAGGTGAAAGCGTGTACGACCCAGCCTGTGGGTCTGGTGGGATGCTGATTGGAGCCTACCATTACGTCTTGGAGAAGTATGGAGCCGACAAAGCCAGAGAGCTCTTTCTCTTTGGGGAGGAGTTCAACCCGGTCACATTCGCCTTGTGCAGGATGAACCTTATGCTCCACGGCATCAGGGACGCCGACATCGAGAGCGGTAACACGCTCCTCTATCCCAAGTTCAAGGAGCGTGGAGAGCTACGACAGTTTGACGTGGTCATCGCCAACCCGCCATGGAACCAGGATGGCTATGGGGAGGAATCGCTACGCAGGTCCGAAGCCAAGGAGAGGTTCTCGTTCGGATACCCGACGAACAGCTCGGCCGACTGGGCCTGGGTCCAGCATATGCTTGCCCAGGCAGACGGGGGGAAGGTCGGCGTAGTCCTCGACAACGGGGCCCTATTCAGGGGCAACACCGAGGAATCCATCCGGCGCAAAGTGATTGAAGAGGATTGGTTGGAGTGCGTTGTCCTGACTCCTGAAAAGTTGTTCTACAACACCGGCGCGCCTGGTTGTCTGCTTATCTTCAACAAGAGCAAGCCTGCGAATCGAAAAAACAAGGTCGTCTTCATCAACGCGTCGAACGAGTTTGTAAAGCACCCCTCGATTCGAAGGCTCAACTCCCTGTCGCAGGATAACATATCGCGGATAGCACAGGCGCATGGGCGGTTCTCCGAATCTGAAGGATTCTCTCGCATCGTGCCTATAGAGGAACTCAAACGGAATGACTTCAGCCTCAATGTCACCCTGTACGTGATGCCGAAACAAGAAACCGAATCCATTGACATCGGCAAGGAGTTCAGCGAATTGAAGAAGCTGGAAAAGGAAAGACAAGCGATCATGGATAAACTGGAGAGATACGTTTCCGAGATAGCCAAAGTGACTGAGTGATGTTCTACAAAGAAACCAATTTCAGAGCCACGGATGTTGGTGTTGTACCAACCGATTGGAGGGCGGCGAGACTTGGCGACCTTTCTAACGACATATTCTATGGCATAACCGCGAAAGCTGTGGAGAAGAAGACCGGACTTCGAATGCTTAGGACGACTGACATAGTTGACTACCAAGTTGACTGGGAATCCTTGCCATGCTGCGAAATCACTGAGAAAAGAAGCAAAGTCGAGAGATACTTACTGAGAAAGAATGATTTGGTTATCGCAAGAGCCGGAACAACTGGGGTGTCGGTTTTGGTGAAAGATGACCTTGGCGACACCGTTTTTGGTTCTTACCTCATCAAAGCCGCATTGAAGCAAGACCTCAACCCGAAATTCGCACATTACTTTTGCCAGTCCCAACTCTATTGGCATCATATCATGCGGAATAAGGCAGGTAGCACCCTCAAGAACATCTCGCTTCCCACGCTGATCTCTCTCGGAATACCGCTTCCATCTATCTCAGAACAAGTAGCGATAGCAGAAATTCTTGCATCCGTTGACGAAGCAATCCAGAAGACCAACGAGGTCATCACCAAGACCGAACGCCTCAAAAGGGGTCTTGACCTACGAGGGGTTCTTTGCTCTTGGTTTCATATTGGGATCTCTCGCACTCGGTTCCGCATTCCAGGCCTTCGGCAAAACTGCAATAACAATTGCATTCGCGGTTCCAGTTGCATATGCAGTTTATCTAGTTTACCTGAGATTCTCGGCTCCCGTTAAACTCACGCCTGTATGAAGAATAATCTGTAGCTATTTCCGTCAGATTCTGGTTGGTCTTCTCTGTTCAATTATTATGTTTGCAGGTCCCACGGCATCTTTATCGATAATATGATGGCAATTCATGCACTCGATCCTCATTCCTTCTCTGATGTAAAAGTTAGCCGATCCACAATTCGGGCATGAACTTCTTATCCACAGCATATCACTGTCCTGGATCAGAGGCTCAGGGGGTTTCTTAGAATTTTCTGCCTGTAACTCCAATTTCGACTCTCTCACGGATGTGCCAGACCCGGGAGCAAGCCTTGACAGATTATATATGCCCAGGAATGACCACATAGTGAGAAAAACGAGGGCAACCAATGCCAGCACAGGTGATGGCGCGAAAGCGGTAAGTATCCCGATCATGGATACAGTGAAACCGGCGGCGAATGAGTGGAGAATGCCGAATCTAAGGTAAATATAATCCAGTACAAAAAAGGTTAGAAGGTCAAAGAATGCGCCGCTTACTGTCTGGGAAAACAGGGCAGCTGTGATGACTGAGGCAATTATGGCAGGAACAATCACATCTCTTCTCATCGTTTTATA
>DAHVIE010000003.1:0-12086 GCA_027322035.1 Nitrososphaerota archaeon | reverse complement strand
GAAGATTAGGGTCCGACCCGAACAGATCTACACCCCTATCGTCAACCCCAACACCGGCGTCCTGATGTCCAGGCGCCAGACCGCCGAGTACTTCCTGCAGGAGTTCGCCATCAAGTACCCGACCCAGCACAACAGCTACGTCCTGGCCGTCAGGGACTTCACCTCCACGGTCGGCGAAGTCGCATGGCCCCGAGGGAGGGGAGGCGTCGCCTCCGGGAAGAAGCGGAGCTACGGGAAGTACGGACACGTCAAGCTCCTCCCCGGCCAGTTCGAGAAGGGCATCGAGCTCTGCGAAGCCAAGGGCGATCTTCTCCTCCGCGACCTCTTCGAGTTCGGTGTCGAGACAGGGTCCAGGCAGCAGGCCCTGCTCGCCACCAAGGTGAACGACTTCGAGCTCTTCGCGGACCACGCCATTGTCAGGGTCCACGAATCCAAGACCGAGGGGCACGGGATCGCCGATTGGGACAAGGGCGTCTATACCCCGAAGACCTTCGCCGACATCAAAGCCAGGATCGCATCCACCAAGTCAGCAGGCCGGGAGCTCCTCTTCGTCGAGGAGAACAGGACCAAGTCGGAGCACGAGTTCACCGCGAAGCTGAAGCTCCTCTACAGGGAGATAGGCATCACTGAGCCCTACGCCTACAACCACCCCTTCCACTTCCTCCGCCACTGCTGCGCGCACTACTGGCTGGAGAAAACCAACTACGACTACACCGTGGTGAAGGGTCAGACGGGCCACAAGACCACGGAGGTGCTCGAAGATGTCTACGGGAAGATGCCCGCGGACATCAGGCTCGCAAAGATCAGAGCCGCAGTGCAGACAATGGGGGTGAACGCATAGCATGGAAGTTCTGAACATCACCAGGAAGGACCTCACCGAGAAGGACGGGTACCTGACCTACGACAAGGAACTCAGCTTCGACGGCCACATCCACATCGAAGGCGACCTCGGCTGCGTCAGATTCACCTTCGGCGTAGCAGCGACCGGCCGGATCTGGGCTCAAGCTGGCTCGGGCATCGAAGCTGGCTGGGGCATCGAAGCTGGCGAGGGCATCAAAGCTGGCTGGGGCATCGAAGCTGGCGAGGGCATCAAAGCTGGCTGGGGCATCGTCACTTTCGGAGACGGGATCAGGGCGAAGTTCGTCAGCTGCCTCCGGGTCGCCGTAGGCTTCGACCTCAGCATCAAGTGTGCCATCGAAGCCGATGTCAAGGGCGAAGTGGTCCTCGGCACCGTCAGCCCCCCTAACCCTCTCCCGCCAGTCGAGTACGCCTGGCACGTCCACCACGCGCAGCTGGTCGAACAGCTCACCGAACCCATCAAGAGCCGGATTGTCTACATCAAGTCAACCAAGGATCCCAAGGAAGTCCCTACACGCCTCCGACTCCTGAAGAAGGTCCAGGATGTGAAGGAGATCCGCAGGGCGATGGCGCAGGGCCACGAGGCGGTCGAGGAGCTCCACAGGAAGGAGTGCAAGGACTGCCCCTGGGACGGTCACACCATCTTCCCGGAGGGGAGAGCGTGACCAGAGACCTCTGCGACTGGATCGGGTGCAGCCTCGGACCTGGGAAACGCCAGGCCGAGGCCGTCGTTCGGTGCCACAACTTCATGGACCTGGCCGCTCCCTGGATGAACCTCTGCAGGGACCATCTCCTCGACTACCTCGAGACCACACCCTTCGTCAGCGCCAAGGTGATCGCGCCCAATCCCCTCTTCCTGATCAGGGACCTGGAGGCATCCCCTTGCTGATCAACTACGAATCTCAACAGCGCTGGTGCGGCCGCTGCGGACAAGCCGTCTTGCCGGTGCAGCAGTACGTCAACTGGTACGGCGAGAAGGTCATCGCCCCGGGGAGGGCTCTATGCCCGGAATGCCATCACGACACACGGGGCGGCCCACACAATCCTGGCGCCATCTCCCATGTCCGGGCAAGGGAGGACTCGCGCAGGATATGACCTCCAAGTCCGAGTCCCTCGAGAACGACAGGAAGCGCCTGCAGCAGCTGCAGGCCAGCCTGGAGGTGCTCAAGGAGGACTTCCGGCGAGGCGCCCTCTCGGTGAGGACCTACCACAACAGAGCCTACCCGCTGCAGGCGAAGGTCAAACAGGCGGAGGAAGAGCTGGGGGCGATGACTTGAAGGAGATTTCTTACGCCGAAGATGTCAACAAGGCCCCACTCTGCCACACGTATGCTCACAAGACCCGACATGCGTTGGCCCTCTTCGAAGTCAAGGCCGCCCTCAAGGGCGAATTCAGGCGACAATACTGCGCTGACTGTACCATCGAATACGTCAGAAACGTCGTCAAGGACCTGAAGGAGCACGGCGAGCTTTGACCCCCGCAGAGCACGACGCCGTCTGCAACGAGCGCCGGGTCGTGAAGTCATGGAGGTCCACGGGCAGGGCGATGGGTCGACCTCCGAACCAGTTCAGGGTCCAGCTGCACACTGTGATCTTGGCCTGCGGCCATCGGGTCGTAACTAGCGAGAAGGTGAAGGCATGACCAAGGAAGAAACCAGGGAGACACAGATCCGCTTCAGGTCTGACGAGCTCTTCGAACAAGCCGCAGGGCTAGCTCGAAAGCAGCAGATCGAGCCCGGAAACCTCAGCGAGTTCTACCGCCAGGTCTTCAAGGCAGGGTTGGAGTCGATGCAGCAAGAAGGCAAACCAGCCGACGCCATAACCAGCGACGGCCGATACGCCATCCAGGACGGCAAGCTGTACAAGGTCGACCGCTCCCTCGGGAAGCCCGTCTACACAGAATACCACCCCGAGGAGAAGATCACAGAGCTCGCGACCAAGGCCAGAAGCGACAGCTGGAAGCGCGAGATCGCCGAGCAGAAGCTGGCCATGGAGAAGGAGGCCCACCAGGCAGACATGGTGATCAAGAGGGTCCAGGTCCTGCGCCTGCAGAAGCGCTACGCCCCGGAGACGGTCCCGCAGCGCTGCAAAGTCCCCGACTGCCCCCTGTCTGGCGTCGTCTTCGCCAACATGGACGCTCTGAACACCCACCTGAAGGAATACCACAACGACCGCTACTCAGACAGGTCCAAAGGCGTCACCTACTCGCAAGGCGTCTGGTACCAGGGAGGGCAACCTGCATTGAAGTGGAGTGGACAGCCGGAATGAGCATCTCCTTCCGCCTCTGCGACCTCTGCGGAGCTCCGCTCAGCCTCAATTCTTACGGCTCACACTTGACTGCCGCTGGTACGGTAGTCAGGGGCTGGGTCTGCCCGAACGGCCACGTCAACGCAAGGGAGCACAGAACGTGAACCCGATCGCCAGGATAGGCCGCAAGCTCCTGAAGAGATGGAGCTGGTCCGAGCACAGCCGCTTCGGAGGGTTCTACCAGTGCAAGGAGGACGGCGCCTGCGTCGCCGCCACCGATCGCAGGGCGAAGCTCTATCACCCGAAGGAGGGGCACAGGCGCTGACCCAGGTCATCCTCTTCACCACTCATGGCCTGACCCTGGTCTTCGAGGAGGTCGGGACCTTCACGACAGGGAAGAGGTTCACCATCAAGCGGTGCGATTCGATCACCTTCATCAAGGCCGGAGAGACGAAGACCCTCGACCTCAGGCAGAACCAACCTTCCGAGTTCTCCATCCCTGCTAGCCAGGTCGCCAGGGCGATCCTGCAATGATGGTCGAGCCGGTCAAGCCGCGCTGCAGATGCAACTGCCACACACAAAGGAGAGGGATGCCCTGCGCGGTCTGCCGGTGGTGGCACCGGGAGTTCGGGCGTTGACCAGCCCCTACGACAGCTGCAGCTATTGCACCGGCTGCCGCCTATGGTACTCGAAGTCCGTCCTCCGGTGTACCAGATGCGGCCAGAAGCTGAGGACGAGGCCGCGGTCCCTTCGCAGGAGGGTCTTCACCCGGTTCTGCACGTATTTTGGAACAAATATCCCCATCCCCGCTGCTGCTGTCCATGCCAGAAGGAGCGTCACTGAACATCGACATCATGGAGATCTACCGGGTGTCGTGCTCGAAGTGCAAGAAGAAGCTGGAGGCGATGGTCCGCAAAGAGGTTCAGCGGGTCAGCGCCGAAGAGACCGTCGCCAAGATCCTGGGCAAGAAGTGACTGTAGCTGTCCGCCCCCGAGGCCCCGGCCCCGCCCACTGACAATTCCGCGTCTTCCAGGATCAGGTCCAAGATCAAGGACGTGGTCCTGCCGAGGCTGCAGCTGGAGAACAAGGACCCCAGCTCGAAGGAGGTCTACCCAGACGAAGTGAAGGCGCTCGCCAAGGAGTTTTCCGTCGACTACAACACGGCGAAGAAGGCTTGGGACAAGGTCCTGCGGGACGCAGGACAGAAGCCGGAGGCCGTCAAGGAGGTAACTTCGCGAGTTGGCGATGTCAACGTACGGTCCGTTGGGAGACCCAAGAGCCTCCCTCCTCCCGAAGCCGAGAAGCAGGCGCAGGGTGCGGCATCCCAGGTCCCTCCCGAGGAGAAGAAGAGGCTCGCCACCGAGGCAGCCGCGAAGCTCTTCGCAGGTATGCACAAAGGGACCGCAGAGTTCCTGTACAACCTGGCCGAAGCTGCCTGGGGCGTCAAGATCCTCAGGCCAGACGTACGCGACGGGAAGGTGATCCCGATCACCGACGAAGCCAACCCCTACTTCTCCGCAGGGTCCATGTGGGCTGACGTGATCGATGCCTACGACATCGAGATGTCGAAGGTCCTGGTCCTCCTGATGGCGACCGTCAACACAGGCCAGGTGATCGCCTCCCCGCTGGTGATGGCCAGGGCCGAAGCCGGGCGCCTGAAGAAGGAGAAGGAGGAGGCCGAGAGGCAGGCCAAGGAGAAGGAGAAGCAGCCAACCACTGCGGGGGCGCCAGGCGCATGACTCTCTGGGTGGAGCTCCACGGGGGCGACCCCAAATATGGGGTTCTCCAAGTCAGGGATGGACGCTTCAGCTGCACAATCGGGCTCGACGAGCTCGACAAGGCCCTGAAGGATGCCGGCCTTGCCATGGGTGAACTGAAGGGGGAGACGGAGTGAACTGCACCAGGTGCGGAACCTCCGAGCTCGTCCTCTACCAGGGCCGATACTACTGCCGGGACTGCCTCGGCGACGTGGTCAGGGACCCCATCCAGCGCGAGAAGCTCGGCCTGCCTAAGCTGGGAGCGAAGAGATGAAGCTCCCCGGACCGAGCGACCTCATGTTCAAGGCCCTGAAGAGCATGGCCGGTCCTCTCGGGGTCCCCGACGAGTTCTTCGACCTGATCCCGAAGCTGAAGGTCAAGGAGGCGAGCTTCGACACTGACGAAGAGTCCCTCACCGTCTACGCCCAGGTCACAGTCGAGGACAAGGAAGCCCTGGACGCCCTGGTGAAGTTCGCCACCTTGGGCCTGGACAAGATCAAGGAACTGAACGCCCTCGGCGAGGAGTAGAAGGGGTCCATGCTGGACTTCAAGTACGACCAGTTCGACGACAACATCGTCCTGGTGGGCCTCCCGAAGTCAGGGAAGACGCACGCCCTGAAGAAGATGATCATCCCCGCCCTCCAGGGGCAGGCCTGGATCTGGTACCCCGAGCAGCGCGACGACAGGCTCCCCGAGTTCGTGAAGTCCAGGGGATGGCATGTGGTCCGGGACATCGACCAGCTGATGTACGGACGGGGACTGATCTATCCCAGGGACAGGTCCATCGACGAGTTCGAGCGCTTCTGCGAACGAGCCAACAACCTGTCGAACCTTACCCTCGTGGTGGACGAAGCCGAGTACTACGTCGGCAAGTACAAGATCAGGTCCCCGAGCTTCGCCCAGATCGTCAACGGGGGCAGGCCGCGCGGACTCTGCTGGGTCGCCATCGCCAGGAGGCCCCAGCAGCTGCATAACGACATCCTTCACGCCGCCAACCACGTCTTCTGCTTCGCCTTCGATCTCCCCGGCGACGTGGAGTTCATGTCAAAGTGGGTCGGCCCCCAGGTGTGGGGATTCCTTCCCCCTGACCAGCGCAAGGCAGCGTACAGGCAACTTCCCATCCTCCCTCAGCATGCCTTCGTCTATTACAACAAGGACACCAACTACCGGGGGGTCGCCAGGCTGTGAAGTGTCCTCTCTGCGGTCGGCGCTACGAGGACCCAGTGAAGTTCCACCACCATCTGCTGGACGAGCTCCGACGCGTCGACCAGGAGTTCAGGGAGCTGGTCAGGGCTGCCAGCCTGAAATTCGATGAGCTGCGGTTAGTCTCGAAGCTGACAGGGACGAAGCTTTGGGAGGTGAGATCAGATTGAGCGAAGACGCGAAGCGACAGGCCGAGAGGGAAGCCAAGGCCAAGGACCTGATCAGGTCAGTGCTCAAGGAAGAGCGCGAAGCCGAGGCCAAGGCAGAAGCAGAGCGCAAGGCGAAGGAGGAAGAGGACCGCAAGGCGGCCGAGGAGAAGCGCCGCAAGGAAGAAGACGACTATCTCGGGGTGTTCGGACTCTGACCAGGCACGAGAAGGCGAAGCCGAGGCGAGCACCCCTCCGCTTCGCCTGCCCCTACTGCAACAGGCACAACTTCAGGTCAGTACGAGGGCTGAACACGCACATCGGCATGGTCCATGACGGCCAGCCGAAGATCCGTCCCCGCCGCTGGGTCCCCATCTACTGAAAAAAGGTCTCATACCCAACCCCGTTCCCGTCTCACGTCAGCTTGGCAGCCTGAGGCCACTTCTACTGTCCTTCCCGAGCCTTCGGCATGGAGCATATGGAGAAGGAAGTACTGGCCTTCGTCCTGGCTGTCCTCGCTGTAGTCGCCGGCCTAGCCGTCTTCTACTTCGCGGGGCTCGACCAGCAGATCGCGAAGGCGAAAGTGAGCTCTGACTAGGAGTTTTGTTAGGAAATGAGCTCGATCGTTCAATCGATAGACGGCTGGGACATCGGAGAATCCCTTGCAGAAGGGGGAGCTGTCTCAGTCATCGTCTACGCCATCGCAGGAGCGGTGGCGACTTTGCCAGCCAGCTTCATCACCCCGGTGGGGGCGAATGTGCTGACTGTGATCTCCGGAGCGCTGACCTTCGGGGCCATGCTCTTCAGGATCAGGAGGGCGAAGTCAGCGCCAGCGGCAACCGCAACCCCGACCTCATCTCCCACGGGGGGTAGCAGCTGATGGGGTTCCGCCAGTTCGTCAAGCCGAGGTCCACTGAGCTCTCCGGGGCTCAATCGGCCACCCTTGCCGGCGCCCCTGTCCAGGTCCCGACGATCCAGCCCACGCAGTCCAACGGGCTGAACATAATCGGGCTGAAGCTGAACATCTCGGCGACCGTCACCCAGGCCACTGCGGCCCAGGCATGGTCGGTCGAAGCGCTCCTGAAGGAGCTCAAGTTCGCCAGGGGATCAGATGTCCTCATGGACATAAACGGGTCCGACCAGCTGGAGAAGGTCTTCCACATCTACACAGGCATGACCAAGGGCGCGACCTTCAACTCCGGAGGACCGACCTACTACAGCGACCCAGGCAGCGCAGGCGCAGTGGGGAACAGCACCGACACCCTCGCCGCATACATCCCTCTCCACTTCGTGGGGTCCGGCCTCCCTCTGTCGATCATCCTGACGGCCAACGCCTTCACAGCCGCAGGCTCGAACACGACAGGAGGGTCGATCACCTTCCAGGTCACCTTCGCCTACAGCGACCTCCCTGTGGCCGACGACAGGATGAAGATCGTCGTCGCCCCCACAGCCCTCAACGCGAGCACCGACATCAACATCGCCACGCAGTTCAGCGAGAACAAGCCTGTGGACGAAGTCTGGGTGGAGCTGACGGCCGATAGCAGCCTCAACTACCAGACCTTCTCCGTAGGGCAGACCATCATCTACAACCAGGTCGATCCGACCACCCTCAGCGTGGAAGAGGCGCCTGCCCCAGGGCTCTACCACGTCACAGGCTTCCTCAAGCAGCTGATCAAGAGGGCCACGGTCTTCCCGACCCAGGGTGCCGCGCAGAACGCGCCGAAGTTGATCAACAACTACTCGGCCACGCAGACGCCGACCTTCTACCTGGTACTGACGCCGGCTGGACCCGGAGTCTCCGCCTCCGCAGCCTCCTCATCGGGAGGGGGCGCGTAGGCCATGGAGAAGCGGGTCCTCTACATCGTCCTGATCCTGGTTGCAGCGGCCATCGGGGTCGCCATCTACCTCGAGAAGGACGCCATAGCCGCCACAGTCGGGGGAAGCTCCTCGGGGAGCTCTGGCAGCGGGTCGACCACCGGAGGCTGCACATACCCGGTAGACAGCTCTTCGCCGTCTGCCTGCATCCTGCAGGCGTTCAAGGACTCTGGGTACTTCGGTCAGCTGACTTCGAGCCAGCAGGCGAGCGCCAGCAACGACCCCTCCACCTGGCTGCTCAATCATCCATACCTGGTGTCAGTCTATCCGGAGTACTTCACGCAGGCGTAGGGAGGTTGACAAGATGTCACTCCCTGCCACTGCGGTAGACGCGGCGTCGGGATACAGCCCGGCCGGCATCATCAAGGCGGTGATGCCATACCTGGTGCTGCTGATCATCGTGATCGTGGTCCTGGTCGTCGTCTTCGGAGTCAAACCCACCATCGGGGGATTGCAGCTGTAATGGGCAAGGTGCCTTACCTGGTGACAGACGGACAGGGAAACCCCCTGCCAAGCGTCCATATCCACCAGGAGACGAACCCAGGGACGTGCACGAGCTCCCCTGTCGACGGATACACCGACTCGAGCGGCAAGGTCACACTGGATAACGGCTGCCCCTTCCAGGCTACAGGGACGTGGTCCGCACAACTGCCAGGCTACGAAAGCAAGTCAGGCACCTGGGGCGTCGGTCCGCTCGGAGGGCTGACGTCGTCGGGGACGGTCCAGGTATCCATGCCGGCAGTAGCGACCTCGGGAGGGAGCTGTCCCCTTGGCTACGTCGAGGACCCGACCACAGGTCAATGCATACAACAGACGCAACCGAACCTCCTCGCTAATGTAGGGCAGATCATACAGGACAACTGGCTGCTGATCACGGTCCTCGTCCTGGTCGTCGCCCTGGTGGCGGCCATGCTGTGGAGGCCGAAGTCTTTCGCCTCTGCTGTCGGCGCGGTCCGCGGTGCAGGAGGTGCTGCGCAATGAAGGCCGAATATTCTCTGGTCGTCGGACTTGCGCTCGGGGCCGTCGCCATGTGGGGGATACTGTACGTGATCGCCGTTCAGAAGAAGCAGCAGCTGCAGGACCAGGTCGCCGCGCTTCAGGCCGCCGAGCCCGATAACTCGGCCATCCCGATGCTGCAGTCCATGTTGAGCCAACCGACGTGCGCCTGTGGAGGTGTGCAGCCCTCGTGACGACCTTCCACGGACAGGCAGTCTCTGAGGTCAGGCACAAGCCGATCGCAGCGCCCCTTGCATCGGGGACCTTCGTGTACCGGAACCTGAGCGGACAGAGGCAGTGGATCCAGCGGTTCACCATCTCGTACTCCGGCACCGTCAGCGTATACGTCAAGGTCAACGGGTCCTATTGGTCCGCCGTCCAGCAGGGGTCGCCCACGGGCGTAGGCGAGACTCCGGTCGCCATCCCGATGATCGACAAGATCGACTTCGCCGCCTTCAACGAGAACCAGGAGATCGAACTGGAAGCGAACGCCACGGTAGAAGTCGAGATCGCTTCAGGGACCGGGACGGTCCAGCTTGCGTTCCTCCTGGCGGAGGGGGTCGCATGATCCCCACTGCTCTGCAGGTAGGCAGCGCGCTAGGTAACGTCGACATCAGCGTGATCCAGTACGAGATCGCCGGAGTGGGAGGGATGGTGGGTGTCCTCCTGGGAATCAGTTGGAGAAACATGGCCCTCCTCAACCGCATCAAGTCCTACCTACAGAACCAGCTGGGGGCGCGGCTCGATTGAGCAGCCTGCTGACGGGAGCGCTACAGGGGTTGAGGGGTTGAATGGGACCCGACACGGCTTTCTTCCTCTCTGGCAGAGCGCACGTCTATTACGGGGCGATGTTGATCATCTTGGCCGCTCTCTATGTGGCGACGCAAGCTCAAGGCCAGGGGATCCTGCTAGCGTCCGTTTTGATCTCGATCATGGCGGCCGGCATCTTCGTGGACGTGTGGGTCCACGGGTACAGGCACTAGGGTGAAAGCTTGGACAAACTACGTGCAGAAGAAATCGTGGCGAGTCTCTTAGGGATCTTGGGCGTCGCGGCTGTATTCGTCTACCTGTACTACAGCAGCAGAAAGGCCCAGCAGGCGACAGGGCAAGGGACCAGCTCTGGCGCTCCTCCCTCTACGGGGTCTGAATCGCCAGACCTGCAGACGACAGGGCAGGAGACCGGATCTAATCCTCCCCCCGTCTCGGGGCTTGGCGTACCGAGTAACTACGTCTACTTCACCGTAGGTTCCGTGCTTCTGGCTGACGACGGGTCGGCCCAGGGCGCCACGGTCAAGGTGTCAGGGCTCTTCATGGGTAATCCGCCGTATGTGATCTATCCGGTGGAGGCAACGGGAATGTCCAGCGGACCTGTAGGCGCTGTCCCTGCGTTCAAGTTCGGTCCGGTCTCGGCGGCTCAGGCAGCTTCGTTCGGCAACAACCTGTCGCCCGCGTACGGCACGGTCACTGTCACTCTTCCAGGCTACCAGACTTGGTCGGGCAATCTCCGCGACGGCGGTACGGTGGTCCTAGAGCCTGCCTGAATGAGCGAGTGGTCCTGAATGGTCAGCTACACGATCCCAAAGATCGTGACCCTGGGTTCAAGCGACGAGTACGTCTTCGATCCCGACCCGTACACGAGGTACAACATCAAGCTGTACCTGTACGCCGAGACCCTTGACAACACGGTCGTTTTCTATGACTCCCAGGGGAGCGCCCAGGAACCTATAGCCGTCACTTCAGGCATCGAGATCATCGCCAAGAACGCCAACTATCGCAAGGTGACCTTCTCCGACCCTAACAGCTACCAGATCTACATGGTGATCCAGGGAGAAGTTTACAGCTCCAATGCCGACCTGTCTTGCATCCCTCCGAGCGTGGATCTCTCCATCGCGCCCCTTTCCATCAACGTCAACATCGCCGCCCAGACGATCTCCCAACTGGGTGTGAACGTTGCGGCATGGACCGCAGGGACCCTGGCCGTGAACGTGGCAGCTCAGTCGGTCGGCAATCTGGCTGTGAGCCTCGCTGCCATAGCGACCACGGCCAACCTCAACGTCAACCTCGCGGCGCAGAGCGCCAACATCGACGTAGCCCTCGCCGCCTCCTCGGTGACCCTGGACATCAACCTCAGCAGCGTCACCTCAGGGGTCACCCTGGACGTGTCGGTGCAGAACGCGAGCCTGACAGTCGTCGTGAGCGGGACAGCAGACGTGAACATCTCCTCTCAGAATGGCGACCTGAACGTGAACCTGGCGGCGTCTGCGATCACGCTCGACGTTTCGGTGTCCAACGCATCCCTTACTGTCTCGGTCTCTAACTCGAACCTCGACGTCACCATTCAGAACTCGATCCTCGATGTCCAGGGAAGCGTGGCGATCACCATCGGGACCACCACCTACCAGTCCATCCCGATCAGCATCGTCGCCCAGCAGGTGGGGAACCTGAACATCGACATCGCCGCCCAGTCGGTAGGGAACCTCAACGTGAACCTTGCAGCCAACAGCGCAGGGAACATCACCGTAAATCTCGCCGCGATTTCAACCACTACAAATCTGAACGTGAACCTCGCCGCATCCTCTGCCACAGTGACTGTCTCTGTCTCGGGCACCGCTCAGGTCAACATCGCCAGCACCACAGGGAACATTCCTGTGAGCATTGCCGCCAGCTCCGCGACAGTGACCGTGGCGGTTTCAGGGACCGCTCAGGTGAACATCGCCTCCACCACAGGCAACATACCTGTCTCGATCCAGGCGAGCTCTGTCAGCTTGAACGTCAATGTAGGCAACGTTCCTGCAGTGAATCCCAACTTCGAGACGACGCTGACTTCGGCGCTCACCAGCGGGAATGCCTACACCACCCTGTCAGTCAACGCGACTCCGACCCCCTTGCTGTCAGGCCAGAGCCTGACCTTGGTCTCGGGTACCAACACCCAGGTGGTGACCGTCAGCCAGACCGTCCCTGCAGGGTCCACGTCCATCCCCGTGAGCTCCTTCGACGCCAACTAC
>DAHVIE010000013.1:0-5027 GCA_027322035.1 Nitrososphaerota archaeon | reverse complement strand
ACCATCCTCCTCTCGACGAGCTCGCGCAACATCCTGGGGTCCCGGTACTGGAAAACGGCGAGGCTGTCGTGCTCGTCGGTGCAATGGTCGAAGGGCAGGGCATCGACCGAAGCGCCTTCCTTGCTGGAGACCCACATCCCTTGGATTGCAAGTGTGACCAGCGGCTTCGTGACCATGTCATCCACCTTCTTCATCCTGGAGTCGGCCTTGTTGTAGAAGTCCCGCTTCAGTTCCCTCTTCACCCTCTCTTTCCCGCTCACAAGGTCAAGAGACGACCGTTCGATCTCTGCCTTCGCCCTCTGCAGCGAGTTCTTCAGCCCCACCAGCGCCGGGCCGTGAATCGACTTCACGAACAGGAACTGTATCCACGCGAAATCGGGGTTGGCTGCTTCGATGGCACGGATGAGCATGGCCACAAAGGCCTGCTTCTCGGGGTAAGAGGGGGTGGATACGACGGTCCCGTTCTTGAGCGAGACGTTGAAGAACCTGATTTTGGGCTTGGCCCTTGGACTTGACTTCTTTGCCCCGGGCGTCACTGGATCGGGGTTCTGGAGATGCCTTAACCTGGACCCCAGGCGCGGGTAGCGGAGAACGTCGACGAAGGGCCTTCTTGGAGGGGTGCCAAGGTGCCTGACAGTGGCCATTGCGAGGACCAGCCCTGATGCCGCTTGAGCGGCGAGGAGGTAGTACCAATCTTGCGGGAACGCCGGGATGGCCCACGACAGGCTCAGAACACTAGCGACGAGAAGGTACGCGACGTATGGAAGCGCTTGCCTACTGCCCTCGGGTCTGTGAGCCGCCTGCTCCGGGCTCAAGAGGCCAGAGCTCAGGAAGGCTGACCACCAACCCAGGGGGCCGCTCCGTTCTCTGAAGGGATGGTGCAGCCTGGAGAGGTCATGCCTGTAGAGCCAGGGAACGAAGGCGCCCCAGTAGAAGACCGGCAGATAGAGGAATTCGACCTCGGCTGGATTCATCCTGCATTGTGGGTTTCATGACTCTTAACGGGGATTGGAAATGGCAATCTTGTGGCAACCCTAGCAGCGAAGGTTGCCAAAACAGCCCCCAGGGTTGCCAACCGGAATCACAGGGTTGCCAAAGCGCAGTCCGAGAATGGCAACCTTGCCTGCCCGCGTTAAATACCGCCCCGCCCTTCACCCGCGTATTCCATCTATCTCTCTCTGCCTGCGGAACGCACGCGATGTAACGGCGCTACGGCGCAACACGATTCGGTCCTAGTGACCAACTGCCTGAGAGAACGGAATACACGGTGACGCTTCGCCTGAATTCTTCTGCGTGAAGGCGAGGGTCGGTCTTTGGTTGACCGTTCTCCACCCGGACGGAAGATCCGGATCCAACGGCCATCCTCTGGGCAGACAGTTGCCATCAGTCCACCCGGAAGGATGCGAAAGAACTTCTCTCCCATCTACCTTCGGGAAAACGACGGAAGCGGTAGCTTCACCCCCGTTCCTTGGCGGTCTGGATCGTAGCACAAGCTGACTGCGATTAGAGGGCCGACTCGAAAGATTCTCAGGGCAAATTATTGTCCGCCCTGGGTATCCCAGACGGGGACCAAGTGGAGCATCCGCCATCCGCCGTTTCTCTCTGAGGCGGAGACCGAGGAGCAGGCGCAGCGAGCCCCGACGAACCACGGGCTGCGCGCCAGGACGAAGGCAGGAGGCAGATGCAAATGGACCGGGTTCAAGCAATCCCGACGAACGTACGCGCGAAGGCCGCCGCCTACGAGGAGTACGCCATCCTCCGCAGGTGCCCCGAGTGCAGGGGCCACCTCGTCGAAGCGGGTGAGGAGTGGGCCTGCACCAGCTGCGGGCTGGTGGCGAAGACGGAGAAAACAAGCACCGAGACTAACTACGCAGGACGGAGCGCAAGCCGCAGGCTCGGCTCCTACATGGGGACGAGGAAGGACCAGAACTCCGGCGCCGACTTCAACGGCACGTCGACGGTCGGTTTCGCCAAACTCGTCTCCGACAACATGGGCGTCGACCAGGCCGCGTGGAACTGCGCCGCCATGATCAGGAGGGTGGCAGAGAAGCTGTCGCTCCCCGCCTTCGCCACAGAGAACGCGGTGGCGGTGTCCGAGAAGATGCTGGCCGACAGCAGGAACGGCCCCCTCGGAAAGAGGAGAACGTCAATCCCGGCAATATCGGCCTACTCCATCCTCTCCGCCTGCAGGACAGCCGGGCTGGACCACATCGGCTCCAAAGGCGTCATCAGAGCGCACAACGACATGGGGCGCAAGGTCACGAAGTCGGCCCTGCTGCACCTCGGCATGGAGTCCCCTGTCCCCCTCAGGCCTGCCAACCCCGCGGCCCTGCTCAGGTCCGTTATGGGGGGCCTTGAGTCGAACGAGGATGTCCTGAAGAGGCTGAGGAAGAGGGGGGCCGAGCCAGGGCCCTACTTCAGGAGGCTCCTGCAGGCCTCCCAGACCGTCCTTGCCTCCCTCCGTGAGAAGGGGGAGGGCCGCAACCCCAGGACCATAGCCGCGGTGTCCGTCTACCTCGCATCGCAGACGGTCGCCCCGAGGGCGGTGACGCAGAGGGAGGTGGCTGAAATCGTGGACGTGGCGGAGTACACTGTCCGCGAGTTCGCCGCCCTGGCGGACCGGGAGTTCGGGCCCGTTAAATGCGGGCCCCTCCCTGTATGGCATGACGGGGAAGAGGCGTAGAAAGGTGGAAACCCCCTACGCGCGCATAACCGAGATCCGGGAGGTCGGGACCAGCGGCGAGGCGAACGAGTGCCTCGGTAGCGGCTTCGTCCTAATCAAGGCCGTGGAGAAGAGGGAAACCGACCCCCTCGGGAGGCAGTCCAGCGCCATCGTCTACATCCTGGGCAAGCTGAAGGGGAACGGGAACGGACACCCTGCACAGCCAAAGCCCGAGCCCACCAACATCATGCAAGGCGCGCCCGACGTGGACCCGGCCGTCCTCGAGAACCGCCCGTGGAAGAAGTACGACAACGGCGACGGGGAATGGACCTTCGTCGTCAACCAGGACGGGTCCCCGGTGGGGGAGCTGGAGCCGGCCAAGGACTTCCTCGACGCCCTCAGGGCCGGGGAGGACCTGGTCGTGGGCGGCTACAAGTACCGGCTCAGGGACAGGTTCCTGAAGCGGTTCCCCGTCTCCGGACAGAGCGCATAGGGGCAGGCGGGTTCTGTGCAAACTGCAGAAAACCCAGCGCGAGCCATCGACCAGAAGGAGACGTGGAGGGAGAAGGCAAGCCAGGAGCTGGACAAGGTTGTCCGGCTCTTCTCCTCCACGCAGCTGCCCGACATGTGCGCGACGGCCCTGATCAATGCTCCCGAGAAGCCCAGCTCCAAGTGGTCGATGGGGAACCAAATCCTCATGATCCTAGCGGGGACGGAGGACGCAAGGGGCTACAAGCAGTGGAACGAAGTCGGGCGGCACGTCAGAGCCGGAGCAAAAGCATTCCGAATCCTAGGCCCGGTCCTCGTCGAGAAGCCCCTCGAAACCGTCGGCTCTGATGGCGAAGAAGAGACCGTGGAAGTCCTGGTAGGCTTCCGGGCCATCCCCGTCTTCAGATACGAAGACACCGAAGGCGAAGAACTTCCCACATACACCCCCAAGAACCCTCCCCCTCTCCTGGACGTGGCAGAACGGTTCGGCATGCGGGTCAACTACCTGCGCCTCTCCGCCGGAGTCTATGGGATAACCGACTACGAAAGGCAGGTCATCACCCTGGCGACAGAAGACTGGACCGTCTTCTTCCACGAGCTCGCCCACGCCCTCCACAGGAGCTTCGAGCCCAAGAGCGGCCACGACCAGGAGCCCGAGGCGGAGACCATAGCCCAGCTAGTCGCTGCCACGCTTGCCAGGCTCTACGGGAGGCCCGACGACAGCTTCTCATGGACGTACCTGGCCACCCAGGCCCAGTCAGCCAGCCCGCAACAGGTCGGGCGCATGTGCCTGCGGGTCCTCGATCGGGCGAAGAGGGTGCTGGACCTCATCTACGAGGCTCCGGCGCAGCCCTGACCGGGGTTGCCATTGCGGGTATTTTCCCTCTCCGCCCCTCTTCTTTTTTTGAACGATTTTCGTGGTCTATGCATGCGCCCTTGGCTTTCTGATGACCAGTGCAATTGCGATGGCCACTCCAGTAACGGCTATCCCGATTCCGATGGCTATCTCGCCCAAGGGAAGCTGTGAGGTTTGGGTCTCCGTGCTACCTGACGTCGAACTTGGCCCGGTGGTTTGCGTCGATGACGAGCTGATTGAGACGATTGTGGAAGGGGCGGTGCTTGTCGAGACGGTTGTTGCCGACGTCGATACCGAACTTGACGCAGAGGAAGACGAGAGGGTGGAGGTCGTGCTCGAGGTAGACGAAGTCGTCGATGCGGCAGACAAAGTGTTCACCGACAGGTATGTGCTTATGGGTCCCTCCCCGGCGGGGCCCAAATCCGATAACGCAAGACAATACTTGGTATCGGATGCAAGGCCCGATACCGTGAAACTAGTGCTTGATCCTATGGCTGTCGCGGATCCAAGCCAAGAGCCACAGGTTGTTCCATAATTGACCGTGTAGCTCCAGATTTCGGCTGATGGTTGCTGCCACGCAATAGACACCGACGTACTGCTGGCTCCACTCGCTCGAAGGCCCTGCGGCTGTGGTGGGAGGGGCATTCGGAGTACGCCTTCGCCATAGGTCGAAGCGTAGAGGTACGAGCCCGACCACTGAACCCCAGAAAACGCCGCTGTTATGGCGTTGCGAGTTATGTCCACCCAGGTGTCACCTAAATTAGACGACACATAGACGCCGCTGGTGGTTGCCACTGCAAGGTAGCTGCTATTCGGTTCGAAAGAGAGTACAGCTCCATGTGCGAAGTAATTCTGACCGTTGGGATTCAGATTTCCACTTATGTCAGAGAACGAAACGCCAGAGTTGATGCTACGGAGGATAGTCCCACCCACGCACCCGGTGAACCCCAATAGGATTGTAGATAGATTACTGGGATCAAACGCAATGCTTTCAGGGTAGGGACATCCGCTCGAAAGTGG
>DAHVIE010000093.1:0-5280 GCA_027322035.1 Nitrososphaerota archaeon | reverse complement strand
CGGCATTGTTCTTCGACTGTTTCGCAGCGTACTCCGCGACGTCGAGCATCTCCTCTGCCTTCTGCAGGTAGTTCCTGTAGAGGCTCTTATTGACGGGCTTGGACATCTCCTATCTTCCTCAGGTCTTTGCCCCGGACCATCCTGTAGGACTCGAGGATCGACCTGCCCAAATCCTTGTTCTTCTTTCTGGCGAACGTGGCTTCGTCCATAATCAAGGGGGACAACCCGAATCCGAACTTCGAAACCGTATCGGCGGAGGCGTCAGCAACGCGCTCGCTGGCGAGCTCTCTGTCATCTGCTACGATGAATATGTCGATGTCGCTCTGCTTCCCCTCGAGTCCCTTCGCAGCGCTCCCGAAGACGGCCACCAATCTGATCGACTTGTGGTCAAAGAACGGCCTGATCGTGGACAAGATCGCACCGAGGGTGTCTTCCTCGGCTTTGATCGCGGGCCAGACTATCGAGTTCAGCACGTAGCTCTCCTCGTTCAGGATGACCTGCTGGGCCCTCCCAACAGGTTGGAGCCTCACAACCCCTCTTCTTTCCAGAGTCCTGGCTACAAGGGCGACCTCGGGGTGCGACAGGCCAGCCGTCCTCGCCAAGTCCCTCATGGTGAACACCTTCCCCCTGTAGCGGACCAAAGTCTTGAGCACTTTGATGCTGGCCTTGCTGCCCAGGACCTCGGTCAGGTAGTCGTGGAGGGACACAATTTCGCAGGTCAGGGATACTGGTAGAAAAATATTCCATATGGTAGGGAATACTGCCATAACGGGCGATTTGAACACGCATAGGCGTGCCGCTGACAGTTTGGATGAATTGATCAAGGGACATGCCCACCGCCTGGGATGCGCCCTTATCCTAAGGATGTAGTTCTCCTTGGCCTGAGCCGCGAGCTTCCCCGAAGCCTGAGTGTCGCGATCGACGACTCTTCTGTCTGGTTCACGCCCTATTAGTTGACCAGGATATATAACGACCAGTGTGTGAGCCTACACAGGCGTGCCGCAGGCGCTCTTTGCTGTAACAGACGTCGTCTGAAGGGGAGCCTTTTCTTCTCCCTCCGACATCCTCTGAATGGCGAGAGGCCTTGGTCAAGGAGAGTCAATCGGTCATGGTCGTCAGTGACCTCCATTACGAGCAGACTTACCATCACGGGATCTGGGAAGGGGAGGCGTACGACTGGCTGCTAAGGATGGTCAGGAACGCCAGGCCGGCATCCCTTATCGCGTTGGGCGACCTTGGGCATCCGTGGTTGCCCATCGACTGGCAGAGCCTTACCGACTTGGTACCGGTTCACGCTATCTATGGAAACCACGACAACCTTAATGTCCTTCGTACGGCGGTGAACAGGGACAGCACCAAGGTATTGGCCGATGACGGCGAAATCAGGACCATCGGTGGGCTGAGGTTCGGCTTCATCAACGGCATAATGGCGAAGAAGGGGAAGCTGAAGGTCAAGGACGGCGTCCCGAGGCAATCGGCCGAAGACTTCCTTTCGGCCGCCGCGAAGCTTGTCGGCGTAGATGCCCTGGCCACACATGTGAGTCCCAACCTCCCAGAATACGGCGGCCGCTACCATGCGAGCGAGGAGTTCGAAGTCTTGGACGAAGTTCTGAAGCTTGTCAAGCCACCGCTTTCGATAAGCGGGCACCTCAGCGGGCCGTACGCCCTGTCAAAGCTGCGGGACACGACCATTCTTAGAATCGACAGCAGTCCTGCTGAACGCCACTATGCTTTGGTGGACTTCGAGACGAGACAAATCAGGATTATGCACGACCATGATCAGGTCGAAATCGGCAGTTTCGCGGAATCTTCCTGACCTGCGCCTCCATGGGATTCGTCGCGTTGGTGTTCCTTACGACAGACGAGTTCTTATATAGTCTTGGTACTCCAACTGGACAGATGCTCTACAACCAAGTCAGGTACGCAGAAGCGGCGCGAGTGTTCTACAAGCTTCGGGGCCGGACCAGCAACAGGGTCTCCACGGGGCTCGTTCAAGAGCTGGGGTACGCGAAGTACAGTACCCAGTTCTACGCGGTAAAGAAGCTGCTAGTGGAAGAAGGGATTCTAGACTCGAACGGAAAGTTCGTAGAGAACGCACCCAACGTCTGGCTGGCCGAGTTGCCGCAGATGGTCGGGCAGAAGGAAAGAGAGATGCTCTGCGACGAAGTACCATTCAAGATATTCCTGGCTTCCGTGCTTGGGTCGAGGCGTCTCGGAGACCTGTCAAGAGCGCTTGCTCTGAGCAGAAGCAGCGCCTATCACGCGGCTTCTAGACTCCTCAAGACAGGTCTGCTTCAAAGGAACGGTATGGAAATATCGTCTTCAGGGAGCGCGCAGGCATGGCTGTCTGGATATCTAGACGCCTGCAAGACACACGTCAACGTCACCGGTGACATCTCGGTTCTCTTCCGGGCGGTACCGGCATACATTGACGGGCCGAGGGCCTACTTCGCCCTTCACCATGAGGTCGGACGACCGATCGGCAGGGCAGACATGGTCATCGCGACGTGGGCCCCCTACCTTAGCTTCTGGGAATCTATCGTCAACGGGGTAAGGTATTTTCTCGAATACCAGAAGAACGTCAAGGTCCTGGTCGCCAATCCTTCGGCCAAGGTCACCTGGGTGGACAGGCTCCCGTTCAACGCGAAAGCGAGGATGCCAGGGTAGCTGCCGTGGGGATTTTCTTCAACATAGCCGACGATGCCGTCATCGGCACCGACCCTAGAGACCTGGTGAAGGACGAGTACAAGGAGTACTTCGCAGACGCAGAGTCTGTTCAGAAGATCTACTCCGAGATATGCGCCCTAGACATGATATACAGCGTCGCCCGGATGAAGAATGGCTACTATGACCGGAGGCTGGTCCTCAAGGGCGGCATGTCTGTCAGAAACCATGTGCCCCTGCTGGATCACAGGTTCTCCTTTGACGCCGACTACGACCCCAATTCCATGGCTGGCTACAGCTTCGGGGACGTCGACGAAATTAGGACGGACCTGACGAGGTATGCCAGTCTGAGGAGATGCGACGTCCGGGTCGACCTGGCGAAGAACGATGACCGGCTGCTGTTCCTAGAACTGAACTACAGGGACATCCTCCGTCGCGTCGGCTACACGATCGAAGAGAGGCCGAAGATTGAGCTGTGCAAGAGATGCAGGATATTCCAGCCGCCTGAAGAGAACGAGATGGCCACGATCATGAACCTGAAGTTGCTTGGGCTGGAACCGCTCATCATCAAACATGTTGGCCTGGAAGAGCAGCTGGCATCGAAGCTCTTCATAATAGGCGATTTGAGACGTGGGAAGAGGAACCACTTCGACGCCTACGACGCACTTCGAATCACTGAAAGCAACCCCGGCTTGGACTGGAAGCTGGTCAGAAACCTGTTTGCCCAGCGGGCTGAGAAACACGCTGTAAAGGGCCACGTCCTGAAGACCAAGGAGCACATCCGTGAGTGCAGGCGGCAGCTCGACACCATGAAGCTGAACGCCAACAAGAAGAGCGGGCTCGCTCACCTTGTCTTCAAGAGAGATTTCGACTACGACGCCATGATCGAAAGGGTGAAGGCGCTTTACGACAACGTATGACTTTCTACTTCACTCGCCTCCGGGTGCCCTAGCCCCGCAATCCCAACAGGGTCTCACTCGAGGTGCAACTGTTGGCGACCTCCTGCTCCGCCACCAGTCGCTCCGCCAGCGCCACCAACACGACCACCTCTAGGACCACCATAGATCGCGCTTCCCATCTGATTTCCGACCGACACTGCTGTAGTACGGAATCCAGAGCCTAGATGAAAGGAGTGAGTGACCGTGACTTGGCGTGAACTCCGCGTGCGGACCACCGCGGCTTCAGTGCCCAAAGTAAAACCCCCATTTCTATTAGGCGAACGATCATTCTCCAAATAGAAATACCAGTTTCTTATCTGTGGGCTCGTTGTGCCACCGAGCTCAGCTTCCGTAGAGGCGTAGCGCCCGCCTAACGTGAGCCTCTTCCATCTTGGCGGGACTGATGCCGGCGCCGCTCATGGCCGCAACAGCATGGTCGATTTCTCTGGACGGCGCCACTTTGATTAGCGCAACCAAGACCCCGAGAAGTTTCTCGGCGAAACCGTATCTCCGGGAGAGGAAGACGAGGAGGGAGTAGTCAACCTTGTTCTTCACAAGGAGTACGGGGACGGCCGCAATCCGCCTCTTGTCTTCACCCAGGAGCGCCGAGGAGACGATGTACTCGACGGCAAAGTCCCGCCCTCTCTCAGCCTCGGACCCAAGTTCTCGGTACCCCAACCTTGCGAGGTTGTAGAACAGGTCCTTCTCGCCAATCTTGGAAGGGTCGGTCCTTTCGGGGTCGAACCTGATGCGCACCCCGCGTACCACTGCGTCCCGGATTAACTTCCAAAAATCCTGGGGCATGCAGAGGACCACCACTACGGAGAGCATCTCCTTGAACGGGTTCTTCTGAGGGGACCTCAACTCCTCGATCAGCTCTGCGTCGGGCACGACTAGCGGCTCCACCCTTACGTTGAGCCGTACCCCTATCTCACGGGCGGCCTTCTCCACCCTCCCTTCCCATGCCTTATCCTTCCCGTCCATGAGGACCAGCGGCTCGGCCCGGTTCAGCTTCTCGTTGCGCTCGGGATCGAGGAGGAGGATCGACTCCACGGAGGGCAGGTCCCCGATCTCCCTCTCCAGGCCCTCGAGCAACGGCCAGGCATGGGGTCGCTTCCGCAGGAACTCCCGCTTCTTCTGGAGCTCCATTTCGGTCAGGGTGTCTAGGAGCAGGTAGCTAGCGAAATTGAGGGTGGGGATAGACGCCCTCCCACGCTTCTCCATCGTCACGATGCCTTCCTTCTCGAGCGACGACAACGCCCGATAGATGTTCGTGTAATAGGCGGGGCCGGATTCCCTTTTCATCCCCGAGGTCAGCTGGCGGATAGAGATCGGGTCGCCCACTCGCTTCGACATGGCATCCAAGACCCTGAACTCGGTGCCGTTCATCTTCCTCGCCGGCTGTCGCTCTCCATGCCCTATATCAATATAGCAAGAATGCTATAATATGATAGCAAAATTACTATAATAGAGGCGATTTGAACACGCATAGGCGTGCCGCGGGTCGGATTATACGAGTAATTTGCTGGCAAATCGCTCGGGAACTCCGAACAGGCCACTACTTCTCCTGCGGTGTTATCGCATCTCGCGAGACTCACGATTCCATTCTATGAAACCGACCCTCAGACCCGTCCACCAAGCTTACGTAACCTCCACATTGCACCAGGGTGGTGCTTCA
>DAHVIE010000075.1:0-15344 GCA_027322035.1 Nitrososphaerota archaeon | reverse complement strand
GAGCAAGCTCGACTTCGAGGAGATGATGACCCCGGGGAGGCTCACGATATTCAGGCTCCCCAAGTCCCTTCCCCACGACTTCCGGCGGCTCCTCTCCGCGTCCGTCGTGATGCGGTTCTACTTCGCGATGGAGAAGAGGGCGTCCAGGCTCGAGGCGGCGGGGGAGGAGCCTTCGGCGAGGACGCCGGTCATCCTCGCCATGGACGAATTCCAGAACATCAGCGACCTGAAGCTCCTGGACACGATCCTGTCGGAGTCGAGGAAGTACGGCCTTTACCTCTGGATGGTCAACCAGAACATCCAGCAGATCCGGGGGCCTCTGTTCAGCTCGGTGAGCGGGAATGTAGGTACGATATTCTGCTTCAGGGTGGGGCCGGACGACGCCTCGAGGATGGCGGACCTGATCTCGCCGCAGAGGGCGGAAAGGGTGAGGAAGGACCTGATCAGGCTGCGCGACTACAGCTGCATTGTGAGGCTCAGGCCCCGCGAAGGGGAAGCCCTCGGCAGGCCCCTGCTCGTGGACGGCGGGTTCCCCAAGGTCCACAAGCCGCTGTGCGGCATGAAAGGGGCGATCGACTACATGAAGAACGAGATGGAGGAGAGGTACGGAGGCGCCCAGGAGGCGACCGACCTGGTCTACAAGACCATCTGGGAGCAGATCAACGGCGCGGGGGAGAAGACCAAGGACAGCTCGAGGGTGCCGTTCATGCCCATCCACTGGAGGATCCTCACCATCGGGTACCTCAAGCTCATCTCGGACGCCTACTCACTGGAGTTCTCCAGGCTCAGGTCGGAGCTGTACGCGAAGTACTCGTGGCAGACGTCGACCGTCCAGCAGGCCCTCAACGAGCTGGTCAACACTGGGTACCTTACCCAGACCTTCGACAGGCAGGAGTACGTGATGAAGGGGAAGGACGTCTACGGGAACCCGATAATGGTCCCTCCGAACCCCGGCAACAGGGACGAGATGGACAGGGCGAGGACGATAATCTACAGCCTGACGGTGAGGGCGTTGCAGTGGTTCGAGGTCAATCCAGGACCAGCGAAGATGGGGGACGCGAAGCACGTCCGGGTGATCGAGAAGCTGCTGAAGGAGGAGTACTGGCCCATGGGGTACTACTGCGTGGTGGACCGGGGGGAGACGGCGCACGAGAGGCCGGACATCGCGGTGCTCAAGCCCGCGACGGCGGTCACGGTCGACAGGAACGGGAACGAACTGAGGGGTCCCAACGCATACGCCTGGGACTACTCCTCGGTCGTCGCCGTCGAGGTGGAGATGTCCCCGCAGAAGAGCAGGGAGCAGGTGCTGAAGAACTACCGCAAGAACAAGGCGTTCTATGCCCTGATCAGGTTCGTGGTCACGACGGACGACCACGCCAGGCAGCTCGCCGAGATACTGGGAAGGGAGGGGACGGCCGACCCTGCGAAGTACAGGATTGACGTGGTCGAGTACGGGACCCTGAACGTGATAGAACCGAAGGTTTTCCAGCAGGGAGCGTCCCAGAAGGCGCCCGGGCCGGGCGAGCGCCTCGGCGACGCCGAGGAGGCCGTGCTTTCCTGCATAGTGGACCGCGGGTTCAGGAGCAGGGACGACGTGGCCAGGGAACTGCGCGGGAAGGGGGTAAAGATCAGCGCCAGGTCGGTCTCCCGGGTCCTGAAATCGCTCGTCGGGAAGGGACTCCTGACGAAGGAGGGAAACGCCTACGAGCCCACCGACTCCGCCAGGGCGCGGTCCCGCCAAGACACGCTGTGATCCCTCTGTGTGAATTCGAAAGGCCTGAGATTTTCGGTAGTGTCCCCGTTCCATTAGTTACGCCTCCATCTTAGGATTTCATCCCAACTCATCGGTCTGGACGCCAATCCTTGAGCCATCGCCGGTGTCCTGTGGATGTAGCGCGTCCCCTTGACGGTGAGCCCTCCGTGCAGTTTGACGAAGTTGAACCACGCCTGCAGTATCTCGAGGTAGGAGTCCAGGTACAGCCCGTCCTTCGAGAAGCAGATGGTCTCTCTCACCAGCCTCTTGGCCGCGTTCCTGAGCGAGAGGTTCTGCCTCTCGACGTAGCTGGTGTTCACGCTGCTCATTCCCGAGAGGACGAACGACGCCTTCACCTCTGCCGGGTCTCCGTGGACAATCCTTCTCTCGACCCTCACCACATGGCCGTGCCCGTCCCTCACCTTGACGACCCGGGCGTACTTCAGGTCGGGTCTCACGGCGAATCTGCTCTTCGAGTAGGGTCTCCCCCGTCTGCGGCTCACAGGGAGGTACTCGATGCCGTAGACCTCCTCGATGGCGTCCCTGATCGGGTCCCAGTCGTCGGAGACCATCAACGGGAGAGGATGGGAGTTGTTGTGGTCGAGCCTCGAGTCCATGTCGTAGACCGTCGCGAGCCAGTCCTCCTTCTCCCTGCCTCCGACGTGCTTCGAAACCCAGAGCCTTGTCTCAGGGTTCTGGACTACCGAGACGTACCTCTCGCCGCCATCTTCATCGCGATCGAGGTCCGTGCTCGCCGACGAGCTCGTCGGCCCTTATCATCTCTTCTTGCTCCTCTCCTTCTGCCTGACCTGCTTCCTCATCGACTCGATTTGATTTGTGTCTCGATGGTCGACTGGTTGCCTGCTACACTTCATGCCAGCTAAAAGCGGGTTCAAGGCAAGGCCCGGAAGGTTGTTTCCTGACGAATTTCGCCGCCGAGGACCAGGCGAAGAAAGCTCCCGTCAGCCTCACGTGAGGCTGACGGGGAACCTGCAAGATTTGCGAAGTCCTATTGTTATGACGCTGCTTAAATGGCGAAAAGGGTGTTCTGCTTGTTCTGCCTGCTCCTGTCCACCTCCTGAAGCCTCGCAAGGCTTTGGGACGTAATTAGCTTCGTCCATGTTTCTTCCTCCATCCTCATCGATTCAATCCCCTCACCCTCGAACCCTTGATGGGTTGGTCAGGGCCCTGTCTCTCTCGATGCTAAAAGACGGCCCTCCCGCACCATCGGTCGGATGAGGCACACGAAGAAGGAGCTCAGGGAGTTCGTCTCCTCCGTGAGGGACGGGACGTTCCACTACGAGGGGAGGCCCAAGCGGTCCCTCGACTGGTCCTCCTACGATGAGGCCCAGGCCTACGAGTTCGCTGACATGCTCTACCTGATCAGGTGGCTCGTGGAGGAGGCGGCCAACCGCCTCCCTGTGCCAGAGAGGAGGAGCGCAGCGAGGCCGCGCGCGCGTAAGACAAACAAAGACCCCCTATGAAGAGTTAATCAAGGTCTCACAAGTGAATCTCTGAGTATGAAACTGAAATCCCTCAGGATTAGGGCGTTTCGTGGTATACCCAACCTGGTACTAGACCTAGATGGTAAGAGTGTTGTTTTGAAAGGGGGAAATGGAACAGGAAAGAGCTCAATCGTTGAAGCCATCGAATTCCTTATCACTGGAAGAATCCGTCACCTGGGCACTCCTGATGTTGGGCTGAAATTCGCAAACCCGTATGGTTCAGCTGTGGCCCATTCTCTACACGGGAAGAAGGATATGCTTGTAGAGGGTGTGTTCGATCCAGGGGATTTTCTCGTCAGGCGAACAATCAATCTTGTTTCAGGATTGCCAGAACAACTTCAGCAATTTCCTACCGGCAACTTTTTGCTTCGAAGGGCCGAAGTCCTTAACTTCGTGAATAGTACTTCTCCCCAGCGTATCCCTCTTTTATCTGAAATGATGAACGCAGAGAAAGCCGCGACAATCACCGGTGTCTATGAATCGGTGGGAAAAATCGTCCAGAAGTACGTTCGAAAACTCAACCCAGGGATGGAGGCTCCCATGCAAAACATCAGGCTTCTTATGGTCTCCGACGGCGCTAAGGTAGCGATGGATTGGCCTGGGGTAGTGGGTGTCGAACCACGACGATACGCGAGCGAAGGGAACCTCGATTTGTTGGGAGTCTGCATATTCCTCGCATTCGTCAAGGAGTTGGGAGAGCCATGTCCATTCCTAATATTGGACGATGTAGTAACTACAATTGACGCAGAACATAGACAAGAACTCGTCGAGTTGCTTTTTGAAGAATTCGGAGATAAGCAGCTTATAATAACCACGCACGATCAAATTTGGTTTGAGCAATTGAAGAATCTCGAAAGAGTCTACCATTTGGAAAACAACTTCAAGAATATGGAAATAGTTGGCTGGGACATCAATTCTGGCCCAAAGATTAGGCTACGCAGTTCGGAATTGGGGACTTTCCAAGAGGGCATTGAACGAAACCTAAGTGAGGGAGATACTCGTGCAGCGGCAAACGAAGTTAGGCAATACTTGGAATCGGTACTAAGTACAGCTTGCAACAACTTGCAGGTCCCAGTAAGATACCGGGAAGACGGACGGTACGAAGTTGGTTACCTCTTTGATCCACTTTACAGCATGATGGTCTCAAAGACCAAGTTGGAGCAAAACGGGAAGAAGAGATTTTCTGAAGCCTTTGAAGACGTTAGGAAGACACGGATATTTGGTAATCTGCTTTCACATAGCAACCCCTTCGCTCAGAACCTCTCGCTTGCAGAAGTAAGGTCCTTTTTCGACGCTGTCAAGAATCTTCATAGGGTGCTCTTGTGCCCTTCATGTCAAGGATTCCTAGAATATACAGACAAACCCCCTTCAATCCGATGTACTCGTAACAGCTGTCCAAACCCAATAGTGCTGACTGCCAAAGTCTAGTCTCTTGTAGTGCCTCGCTTTTCGCGATATCCTCCCAACTCAAGAACATAATCATAACCGCATTTCTTCGGCAGGCATTCCTTGCACACAATGGGAGACTAACAGCGAGTTCCATCATGCATTAGACCCAATCACACACTTTTCAAGTGAGGGAAACCAGAAGGGTCGAATCGGGAAAGATGATATGACTGGGGATCACCTTGCATGAACATGGGGAGGTTCAAATCGAAGTTCCACGCTTTTCTTCTCAGAATCACAGTGTGGTCCGATGCCTCAAAGCCACGCAATAGTTTGTCAGACGAGCTCCCGAGGAAGGTCTATTGATACGTTCGATTCGTACATAATTAAGGAGACAATCGCTCCTTGAAGAGATTTCTCCGAGGCGGGAAGGGTTAATGATTGTATATCAACAATCACCGCGCCTTTTCCACTCAGCGCTTTTGCGACAAGATTAGTTCGGTGTGCGTGGGCGACAAGTGCATCCCGTAAATTTCCCATATTGTGATTATACTTGGTTCCAACGGCATGAACGAATTTCACCAATCTTGGGGACAATTAGGAAATTCTCACAATGACGAGAAGGTCCGAGGGAGACTAAAAATTAGACTCCTTAAGGCGGGAACAAGAGGTAACTTCAAGGCTTCTGAAGGAGACACCCAAGCGAACTCCTCGGCGTTGTCATCGAGCCTGACTTCGCTACCGCCAGTTTTGCACAGGTAAAGGAGACCGACGAATTGACCTCGTTGTTCGACGTGTTCCTCCTCTTGCACGTATTCAAAGACCCCAAAGTACCTCGCCTCATCGACGTGAAGGGAAGTTCCTTCATATGCCATTCTCTTTACGGCCTCTTCTGCCTTCTCTCCGTGTCTCACACGCCCTCTAGGCAGCATGTAGAGATTGTTCCATCGGTGGGACTTTACCAGAAGCATCTTGCCTTGCTGATTCCTAATGATAAGAGCCACAGCCAATTCTGGCTGATTCGCTGTCTGGCTCAACAACCCAACGTTCCGCCAAACCGTGTTCTGCTCGAGCTCCTGCTTCATCATGAACGCCCTCCTGTCGAGTGGGTACACCCCGAATCTTGTGACCCTGGTCTTGGCCGAAGCGACCTGGTTCAATTTTCTGCTACTCTTCTCCGTTGGGCGGTGATATAAGTCTGACAAGCTTCTCGTGGAATTTCTTGTACTTCTTAGCGTAGACGAAGATGAACTTCAGGGCGAGTTTGAGCCTTTCTCTCTCAGGCTTATCCTCTTGACACCTCTGAATAATGTAGTCTGCCAAGGTGAGCAGGAGCAACTCTTGCGCATCTTCGCGGGTCAGGGTTTCCCAGCTGTCCATTTCCCTTTTCACAGTCTCTTTCCAGTTCGCCTTCACGTAATCGAACATCTCTTTCCTTGTCGATGAAGGGAACCCCTTCCAGAATATCCAGTACCTTCTCCAAACGCGGTTCTTCTCTAGCAGGTTCAACATCTCACGCACGTAGGAGAACTTTCCCAATTTCTTGGTGGCGGCCCCGGCTAGTATACCAGTCGCCTCACGGAACACCAGCCGAAGGTCCTCCGGCCTCTGATTGAGTGCCACGTTCAGCGCAGCCTCTTTCCCAAATACGAGTTCCACGTCTTCATACTTCACCCTCCCTTTTCGATAATGCTCGGCGGTTCCTTCCTCATGATATACCATCAGGATCTTCCTGCTTCCCCCCATCTTCAGAGCCATGTACTGCGCGAACCCCTCGACAAATTCAAGGAAACTCGGATCCTTCATCGAAGATAGCCAAAGAGGAGGTAAGGATTCATTCAACTTGTACTGGAAATGATGAGTCATCTCGTGTTTGAGGACGAGTTTCGCGTCCTCCACCCCCCGGAGCCTATCAAGCGGAATTATGATCATCTGTTTAAGCGGAGAGTAGAATCCTGAGACATCCTCGGAAGCCGTTCCCTCCTTGACTAGGGGAATGATGACCTTCTCGCCTTTACCCGTAATCTCACAGAAGCTCTCCTTGATGGAGGGAGCCAACTCCCTTAGGTTAACCTTGGGGGGGACATAGACATAGTCAAAGTTTACGAGTGTGAGCCCAGCGCTCTCCATTCTCTTTATGGAGTCGTCATCGAGCCTCCCCCTGACTAGTACTCTGTCCCCCAGAAGTCTACCGCCTTCGAACTCTTGTCCAAGATTCAGATGAACGCGTGAGAGAATCTTGTCGACTCCCTTCCGTCGAAGTTTTTCATCGATTGCGAACACGTATGATCTCACGGGCTGTACAAGGTTGTGCCCTTCCGTTTCCGCGTGCCTCTCGGCCGTTGTGCTGCCATCGAACGTCAAGCCGCACTCGCATTCGATTGTGGTTCCTTTCTCACCGGCCAGCGTTTCGCCTTCCCATCCCGTTATGAGTCTGAACCCGGTGTGGGGGTAGTCGAACACCACCTCGAGGTTGTTAGAGTAGACGTTGTAGATGTTCCTGGCTCTCAATTCATCTGAAAACTCCCGGCCTTTTTCAGTGTGCACGACTATCGCCATCTTGGGGTTGACCTTCGATATGAAGTCGAGAAGCATCTCACCTGACGCATGAGCAGTCAGGGAGACGGTTACGACGTGGCACTCCGCCTTCATTTTCACCCCACTTCTCATTACCTCCTTGTTACTGGCGAGGTCCGCGAGCATCCCAGCAGTGGATTGACCAGTCGAATAACCAGTCAACACTACTGTCGCATCTTTCCGAAGTCTCGCGTCTGCAGTAAGCTGGGAACCTGCCCCCTGATCCAGGAACCCTGCGCCCGCGACGACCACGAAGGATTTATCTCCGTACAAACGCTCCTTGAGGCCCACGATAATACTGTTCATCGAGAGACCCGGACCTGATTCAAGCACAGTGACCTTCTTCAGTTCTACGCGGTCGACTTCCGTCGCCAATGCAGCACCTAAGCCTATCGCGTAGGTAGGAACATCCGGAATCGAACCAGCTTCCAAGGCGTCGTCGAGCACATCAAGAACTTCACCCGTCCTTCCTTTTGCAAAGGCCGCAACTATGACTTTGTCGCCTCTCCCTACGGCCTCGGCGACTACCTCCACAAGTTCGTTCTCCCTTTGCTGCCTGTCGGTCCTTCCTTTCTTTCCCGCATAGGTAGCTTCTGTGATGAGGACGGCTGCACCCTTGGCGACAGGCTCTGCAGGAGCCTGAAACCTGGTCCACTCGAAATTCACATCGCCTGTGTAGAGAACCGTGTCGCCGTCGGCTTCCAAGTACGTCATCCTTGAGCCCTTGATGTGTCCGGCGTTGTAGAACTGGAACTTCATCCCGTCAATCCCCTCTCCCTCTGTGGCGATGCATCTTTCCAGTATCCCATGCAAAACTTTCTCCATGAGAGTCCCCTTGTTCACCTGGTCCTCAAGGTCGAATTCGAGTGTCTTCTTCGTATCCGCGGACATGAAGAACTTGAGGTCGGGGTACAACTCGTGGAGCACAGCAACCGCCCCAGTGTGATCCGTGTGGCCGTGGCTCACGATTGCTGCCTCTACGGGAGGGAGGAGGTTCAGGCACTCGAAGGCTGGGATAAGGTCGGGTCCCTGCTTGAGTCCTGCGTCCAACAGGACATAGTGTTTGCCGACCCTCACGAAGTAGGACGACCTCCCTACCTCGTTGCCGCCGCCGAGAGCGACGAACCTGAAGGAGGGTAGCTTTGCTTGCTCCGCGAAGAGTTCGCTGATCCTCTGGACGGTCTGGTCATACTCTACTCTCTTCTCATCGGAGCCGAGTATTTCGTAGGCTTCCTTCTCCGCGGGGTAAGCTTTGTGAGCTTCCACAATCTCCTCTCTGGCCGCCGTGCTCGGCACCTTGAGCCGCTTGTAGTAGTTGGGGATGCGGGTTAGAGCGGCAAACTCACTGGCTTGGATTTTCCCGTTGGAGACATCGAATCCGGGCGTCTGGAGCAGAGCCTTAGTTGCCATGACCCCGTACCGGCTGTCTATGAACGATAGGGGGGAGGACCTAGCGAGCTCGAGCTTCATCCATTCGACAAAACGCTCTCGCTCGACACGGGTGTCATCTTGAAAGACGAAGGCCCCTGACTGGGGTTTGGTATCTTCCCGGGGTGAGGTGTGGGAATTGGGAATCGTCGGTCGGGGCGCTACACTCGTCACTGATTCCTGATTGTCTTCCGCATTAGACTTCTGCCCAACAGGTGTCCTGACTAAGAATTGTTTTCTGTCACCAGAAAGGGCATATTCGTAGCCTCCAATAACGAGTTTCTCCTCGCTTCTAAGTTTCTCGACTACAGGCATGATAGGTGCCGCCTCGGGTCTCATACGACCATCTTCATAGAAAGCGTAAACCCATTCTCCGAACCTCTTGGACTTCCGCCAGGGTAATTTCTCGGTAAGCGAGACAATTTGCGAAGGAGTCGGCTTCTCCGCTGATTCTTGAATCACATCATCAGTAAGTCTCACGCGGTCGCTGGCAATGTCTCTCCCGGCCGCCAGCTTTGCGATGTCCTCCTTACAGTAAAGCCGCGTATCCATAGGTACTGCACAGACTTCGCAAAGGCCCTTCCCGCAGGCAACGCACACCCCCCTAGCTTCAGCATCAAGGTGGTTGTAGCACTTCAACGCGAAGCAGGACCCAAACTGAGCTATGGCATCGATTTAACGCTTGCCCAAGACCCGGCCCTGCGATATTATTAGCCGGGCAGCGTCTTCACAAGGTCCGGCTTCAGGTAGACCAGGTAGCCGTACCTCCTGATGTTGTGCAGGTACCTCCTGAGCAGCGAGGCGGCGTCCTTCCTGTGCGGTATCCTCTTCCTGATCTTCCACGGGAACTTGGCCTTGTCTATAGAGTTCGAGGTCTCTGCCAGCGAGCGGCCGTGGTACACCTCCAGGAACCTCTGTGGGTCCTCGACGAACTCGTAGGCCATCTCCTTCCACGAGGGGACGCCGTGGCTCCCGAAGGTGGCGTCCGTCCTCGGAAGGGAGTAGAGCTTCACCCCATGGCGGGCTGCGATGTCGCAGGCGACCCTGTTGGCGTAGAGCGAGTCCGCCAGCGCAGTCTCGAAGGACGGGCTGTACCTGGACTCCTACCTCGAGATACTCCAGGCGTGGTTCAACTTCATCAAGCTGCACGGAGGGCTCACCATGAAAGAGAAGCACATCCACAGGACACCAGCTATGGCCCAGGGGTTAGCGCCCAGACCGATGAGTTGGGACAAAATCCTCAGATGGAGGCGCAACTAATGGAACGGGGACACCACCAGATTTTCCGAGTCATCTAATTACCCGGTCTTGCATCTCTGCCCTGGATTGTGCTACAGGTGCCGTGGCCACCGCAAGTGCCGTTGTGGCAAGACTTGCGAGAGGCTATCGAAGGGACGTGCCATGATTGCGGGCACGTGGTAAGCCCAGGTCCGGCCTAGACCGCGATTTCTTCGGCAGCCCTGCAGTACCCGCTCAGAGCGAGCGAACCCCTAGGCGTAAGCACGATCACCCTACGTTCCCCCTCTGCACGGGTTTCGAGGAGGCCCTTCGCTGCCAGGTGCTTCAGGAGGCCTTGGCAGACTGACGAGGAGAGGTTCGACCTGTACATCACCCGTGTCGGGAGCACGGCTCCCCCACGGACGGCACTCAGGACATCCACCATCATCTCCGTCCTCGACCGTCTCCCGAGAACGTAGCTCCTGGATGGAGGGTAAAACGAGAAAAGCTCGGGTGAATCCGGGCCATCGAGGTCCTGCAAAGCAAACTGAGAGAACGAGGGGCCGATTTAGCGGAAGATGGACTCTGGGTAGATCGATGCGTCAGATTGGCATGGTAGCGCTGTACAGGCGCCTTGCCTCCGCAACCTCGTCTGTGAAGGCGAGGGTTTCTCCCCTTTCGTACCGTGCGCCTCGGCTCCTGTAGAACCTTGACAGGATCCGGGCCTTGAGAATCAGTGCCCCCATGGGCTGGAACAGCTCGACCAGGGCGTCGTCAAACTCCTGGAGCTTCCTTGCGCAGTCCGCCATGCTGACGCCGGACCTGGCAAGCCACCATGAGGCAGAATGCCTTCCTCGTTCACCGAGGACCTCCAGGAGGACAGACCTGCAGACTTCGGTGAGGGCGTCGTCGAAGTCCGGCATTGGATGAAGATGTGAGAGTCGCTAATAACGAAGCCAGAAGCTCGTCAGAGCCCGTACTTCCTGACATAGAACTTCCTGACCGACTCTGCGACCTCGCCCAGCGTGAAGAGCTTGCTGGCCACCATCGCCTCGACGTGTCTGGCCCTCTCTGCTATCTCGGTCTCGAGCCGCCCCTCGTCCCAGCCGAACAGACGCGAGATCTGGCTGAGCCTCTCGGTCTTCATCCTGACAAGCTCTTCAGGGGCGGAGGGCGAGAAGGTATCGTCAACCATGTTGTAGGTGAACATCTCCTTCAGGTCGAAGCCGCCAGGCTTGGGGTCCAGCTCGGTTATCGAAAGGACCCTCCTCACCACCCTCCCGTGCTCCCTCCTGACCCTGTTCATGACTGCGAAAGCCCAGATGAGCATCATGTTCCCGGCGGGGACGAGCATGGGGGGTGCGCTCATCCTGATCATGACGTTCTGGACGCTGTCGCTGTGGATGGACGTCAGCGCTCCGTGCCCCGACGCCGCAGAGTTGATCAGGGCCGCGACCTCCTCCCCTCTTACCTCCCCCACTATGACGAAGTCGGGGGTCAGCCTTAGCGAGTGCTTTACGAGGTCCTGCAGCGTGATCTCCAGGCTGGTCTGACCGATGCTGTAGCTGTGCCTCGACGTGAGCTGGTCCCAGACCTCGTGGGAGAGCCTGATCTCTGGGTTGTCTTCGATTGTGCAGACCGCGGAGTTCGGGTTGATGAGGGAGGCGAGGGTGTTCATGAAGGTCGTCTTCCCTGCAGACGTCGGGCCCACCACCATGAGGAAGCCCCTGGCCTCGAGCATCAGCCAGAGGTAGGCGACCATGAGCGGGGAGACTGTGTTCAGCTCTACGAGCGTCGTTATCGGCATGGGCTCGGTGGGGAACTTCCTCACGGTGAAGGCGGTCCCGGTCATCGAGACGTCCGTCGACCACCTCACAGCGATTCTGTCGTTGGTGGGGGTCCTCGCGTCCACTATCGGCATGGCGTTGGTGGCCATGGTGCCGCACCTCTGCAGCATCTTCTGGGTGGACTCCTGGGCGTCTTCCTCGGTGGGGAAGACCACGTTGGTCCTGATCCACCCCAGCTCGCTGTGGTTCTTGTGGAGCACTACCACGGGCTTCCCGTGGCCGGTGCACTTGATGTCCTCGATGTTGAAGTCGTTCATCAGTACGTCGAGCCTCCCGTACCCCTTCAGCTCCCTCTTCACGTAGTACTCGTACTTCTGGAGGGAGCGTGTCACCTCGTCCAGGAAGCCGAGGCTCCGGGCGGCCTCCACCATGTTGGGGATGAGGCGCTTCGAAGGGTCGGTGGCGTCCTCCGGGGAGATGCTCATGAAGAGGTGGTCGAGGAGCCTGCTCAGCCTCTCCCTTTCACGTTCCGTGAGCGCAGGCTCGATGACTGTGTACCTTCCGATGTCCTCCTCGTTGGCGATGACTACCGACGCCGGGCCCACCTCGTACCGTTCGATTTCCTTTCCGGGGATGGCTATCGAGCTCCCCCATCTTTGGTCGTCGCCTAGAGTGTGCAGAGAAAAACCGGAGAGCGCCCTGCGGACGGGGTCCTTGGTCCCTGACAACGATTCAGAAGGGGAGTGATGAATAAAACAGCCCGGGGGACTCGTTCACCACTTTGCTCATACTGTCAAACGACTAAGAAGGGGCAGATTTCCTTCTCAGCCTAAACACGAACAATCCTACGACCGCCGCCCCAGCTAAGGAGGCCCCGACTGCGGCAAAGAGTAGGCTGTTGTCTGTGCCCCATTGAGCCGTGATGAACTCGGGTGAGGTGATGACCACCGAACCGCTCGGCTGTCCCGAGGAGAAGCTGCCGGTCCACCCCGAGAACCTCTGATAGACAAGGGGCCCCCCTGAGGACGTCTCGCCGACGGAGTATGCCGCGGTCGAGCCGCTCCTGTACCAGCCCGACCCGGTGGTGTTCCCTATGGGGCTGGCGACCTCGAACTGGTAGTAAGTCGCGTAGGCGGCTTCGATCGTGGTGGTCGCGGCGGTCACGTTGACCACGTTCTCGGTCGAGTTACCGAAGCTGAGGAGGGAGAATCTCGTCTGGCCCGAAGGCTGGTAGAGCTCCGGCACCGAGATGGAAAACGAGGAGGCGTTGGGGAGGATGAAGTCGGCCTCGCCCTGGCTGTCCGTGGTCAGCGTGAGGTTCTCCCCCAGGGCCCTGCTGCTCACGTTGAACCTCAGCCCTCCGACTGGCGCCTGACCGTCCGACAGCGCGAGGAGGGAATATGCGGTCGGGACGACGCTCCTAAAGTACTGGGCCGTGATGGAAAAGGTGGGAGCCGAGGAGAGCAGGGACGCGTTCTCGCTTTTCACGCCGTTGCTCCAGCCGGTGAAGTAGTACGTCGCGTTTTCCATTACGATGGAGGACGGGACGGACGCCGTCGTCACAGTATCGTTGAATGCGGCGAACCTGGAGGATCCCGAGGGGCCTGTGGCCGTAACAGAAACCCGGCCGTCATAGGTGAAGTTGACCTGCACTCCCGCCAGCGGCCCCGTGTAGGACGACGCCGTTACTGCGTACGTTACCGGCGCGACAACGGGAGAAAAGAATGAGGCGACCGTCTCTGCGGCCCCCGTCGCCCCCTCCATGACCGCAGTGATGATGGCCACTCCAGTCCCTCCCGCAGTGAGCGTGCCGATTCCGTACCCCAGCGCTGTGGCCTCAACGCTCGGGGGGACCGTGAGGTTGAGGTTCGAGGAGGACACATAGACAGGTACAGGCCCACAGGGGACGGGCTCCCCTCCGTAGTAGAAGCCGACTGCGAAGCTGTACTGCTCCCCAGCCCTGACCTTCGCCGGGAGCGATAACCCCAGCGACGGCTTGAACGGCGCCACCACGGTCACGGTCAGAGGGACGGAGGTCAGGCCAGGTGCCAACGCGGTTATCTCCGCGGTCCCTGTGGCGTTCGCGTATACCTCGAAGGTCGCGCTGTCTGAGCCCCCGGTGGAGACCTGAGGGGCCGGGAGGGTTACGACGCTCGAGTTGCTCGAGAAGAGGCTGAGGGTGGCGGTCCCGGCCGCGGGCGCGAAGGTGCCGTTGAAGAGGGAGACCGAGAGGTATCCGTAGCTTCCTGCCGTCAGGTTCGCCCCACGGGGCCCGACCAGGGCCTCCTCGTCGGTGGAACCCTGCGGGGACAGGGGGACCGAAGTCTGGGCGGCAGTGAACTCTGGTGCTGCCGCTGTCATGGTTACGAAAGGCGAGGCTAGTACGGAGACGCCCGAAGGTATCGGGACGGCGGCGTATGCGGCCGACTCCCCCTGCTGGACCTCGACGGTCTGCTGCGGGATCCCCGGGAGGGAGGTTGCAATAGAGACCTGGACGCCGGCCGGTGCTTCGTAGGGCTGCCCTGCGGCAAGGAGCCCGACCATAAGGTGCAGCAGGTCCCCTGGCGCGACAGGGCTGTTCAGGGGGACGAGCTGGAGCGCGTAGTCGCTGAAGATCGACGTAGAGACCTTGGCGGAGCCTGAAGAGAACCCGCCGGCGGTCGCAGTCAGGGTGGCGGAGCCCTCGATTCCTGCTTTCAACTGGGCTTCGGCGTGGGAACTGCCGAAGGGGACTGTCACCTGCCCTGAGACGGTCGCCACCGACGGGTCGGAGGAGAAGAGGCTGACCGTAAGGTTCGCCCTCGCCGGAGAGGGGTCACCGTTGGCGTCTACCAGCTGGACGACGACCACGCCGGAACCCCCCGGAGGTAGTTCGGCCGGGACCGGGGCGAGCACAATTGAGGTCGGAGGGAGCAGGCTGCCGGGACTTTGTGCGTAGGAGGGCCGCACGCCGAGGCAGGCTGTGGACAGTGAAATCAGGACAATCAGGGCGAGGGCAGGAAGGCTGCGCTTCACGTTCACTGAGGACTCCTCCGGTTTTAAGGCGGCCCGGCCTTCGGAGGCGTGCTCAGGGCATCCGCGGGCAAGGTCTACTTCGGCGTCCTCGCCCTCGCTTCGACCGTCGTCCTCGTGCTCTCGGTCCGGGACATCACCCCTCTCTCGGGGACCTATTCCGGCCTTGCGCTCGGGTTCGTGCTCGGAGATGCGGTCTTGTTGGTCGGGTTTTCGGGCCTCCTGTTCCTGCTGCATGCAGACTTCGACAGCAAGGTCATTTTGGCGGCCGTCCTCGAAGCCCTTGGGCGCGGAAGCATCATCCGTGTGAGGAGGGTCAGGGAGGACAGGGCCGTCTGGATTGCGAGGAGCGTCCCCCTGCTGAACAGGCTCGCTGAACGGGTGGAGCAGGGCATCAGAGGGGACGTCGTGAAGGGAGGGATGCAGCTCGACCCCTACGCCTTCGCCGCGAAGTACTCGTTCTACTCTGTCGCGCTCGCTGCGGTCTTCGTTCCCGTCTCTCTCGCTCTCTCGGTCCTCGTCAGCCCCACACTCCTAGCCCTGATGATGATCCCCGCGATAATCCTCTACACGCCCTCCCTGAGCGCCAAGAACAGGGTGTCGGAGAGGAAGACCAACGTCAGGGACGAGCTCCCGTTCTTCGCCCTCCTCGCTTCAATCACGCAGTCCTCAGGACGG
>DAHVIE010000073.1:0-6862 GCA_027322035.1 Nitrososphaerota archaeon | reverse complement strand
ATACCCCGGCGGAAGGGCGGAGAGACCGCGAAAGTGGGTCTCTCGTTTTATCCTGACGGAATGTTCTCCCACGAACTCTGCCGTGTCATGTGACAAGAAGGCCGTCAGCACCATCATAGCGACCATCCTGACCATCTCCCTCGCCGTTGTGGGTTCGGCAGTATACTACGTCGCGGTCACGTCGTACATGAGGCCCCAAGCAGGGCTTTCGCCTTCGCTTTCCATTACTGTTGGAGCGTCGGGCTTCACCACTGTCAGCGCCCAGATCGTCAACACCGGCGGGATTCCGTTCACCTCGCTGTCGATTTCTATTACAGGAGGCTCTTCTCAGCTTCAACTTGCGTATTCGTCGGTGATCTCCGGCGGCGGGGGAACGGCTACCATCGCCGTCAGCGGGCTTTCAGGCGGACCGTACTCCGCGATTACCCAGGATACGACCGTATCGGGTAACCTCGTCGCCACTGCGGGCTCCTCCTATGCGGTTATCATCGACGGGACCCTGAGCAACGGAGCGACGTACAGCCAGGCCTTCGGGGTCGAGGCGTTTCCCTGACGTTTTATCCAAGAACTCCGTCCTACAGGGATGAAGGTGTCACGCGGTAGGGTCGGAGTCAGCGAAGTCGTCGCGGCCCTGCTCCTCCTCTCCATCACAGTGGGGATCTTCGGAGTCTTCTACACCTACTACATCAGCGGCCTGAACTCGTCAGGCGGGAGCGTGGCAAAGGGAATCCAGGACTCGGCCAAGGCCACGGGGGAGCTGATGAGCCTGGTGAGCTACCAGGTGCAGGGGAGCACAGTCACCCTCTACCTCTACAACTACGGCCTGCAGCCGATAACCCTGAACCCGCCGGAACAGGCATTCCTGGTGGCGTCAGGCTCACAGCAGGCCGCTCAGAGCTTCGCCCTCACCGACGCTTCCTCGGGGAGTCCCATCAACACGATACAAACGCAGAAGCTCGCCGAGCTGACCTTGACCTTTGGGAACGTTCCAAGCTCATTCTACGTGGAGATCATAGACAGCATCGGGAAGAACTTCGAGTTCCAGCTTTCCGGCTGACCCGCGTTAAAAGTCGGGGCCCATTCCGCAGGCAATGAAGCCCATCGGCCGCACGAGAAAGGGGATAGCTTCCCTGCCAGTGTCTATCTTCTTCGTCGCCCTCGTGGCCACAGCCTTCGTCGGGGTTGGTGCGCTGACATCGGGCCAGTCCGGCCTCGCCAGCAAGCAGATCGGCGTGGAGAACACCCTTGCGGCACGACAGCAGGAACTCTCGGGGTTGTCTGCCTCCCCGGGGGCGGGCGGGCTCCTCCAACTGACCCAGGATTCAGGGGTCACGACGTCAGTCGTCTATGCGCTCGTGCAGGAGAGCAGCGGCCAGACCTTCACAGAGCCTGTCAACTACATGGTTGCCCCAGGGCAAACCACCACCATCAACATCACTTCACTGGCAGAGTCGATTTCCGGAGGCACCCTGCCGAGCCTGACGAGCGTCACTTTTGTGACCAGCCGGGGGCTCTACATCACCTCCCAAGTCCAGACGGTGCGGCAGACCAAGCAGGTCACCACCTACCAGCAGAAACAAGTCCAGGAGACTGACCAGCGTCTCGATGGATACGATGTTTCCGAGACAACGAGCGTCGTTGCAGGCTATGACGTAATACAGACATCAACGGCGAGCCAACTCGTCGGCTACGACGTGACCGCCCACTACCCGGTGAAGACCCAGGTCCTCTCCGGCTACTACCTCTACATGACCGTGGCCCACACCACCTACACCTGCCCTTCAGGGTGGAGCAACGCCGGGAACGGCCTCTGCTACACGTACACCACCGGCGCGCCCTACCAGACCACCAACCCACCGCCTAATGCCGACATCATCGGCAGCACGACCGAGTACAAGACCGTATGGTGGGGTTACTACTGTTTCGACTTCGGCATAGGCTGCCACGCGCTGCCCTTCTGCCACTTCGGAGCACTCTGGTGCTGGCCGGTGAACACGCCATACACGGTCTACACCGTCGTTCCTCTCATCAAGACCTACACTTCAGCTACGGCAACCACGACCTACGCTCGGCAGTACGAGGGGTTCTCGTCCAGCTGCCCCTCCTACGCCTACCAGCTCGGGATCGCATGCGACTCGGTGTACACGACGCGGACGGCTTACCAGACCGAATCCCTCGGCCAGCTCGCCTACTGTCCGCGGCCGCTCACGAACCGGTATACGGGAGTCACCATCACCTACTCCTGCTCGCCGGTCTATCACCAGCAGACGACCACGACCAGCCTCGGCCAGCTCTCCTATTGCCCCTCTGGAAGCTCGGCGACGCAGTATTCCTGTGCCCCGGTATACCAGTCGCGCACGACAAGCCTTGGCGAGATGAACTACTGCCCGTCAGGCTCGCAGTACTCCTGTTCGGCGGTCTACAGTTCTTCCACCTACTGGGTTACTGAAACAGTCCCCGTCGTTACCACGGTCAGCTACGAAACGTTGTCGACCTTGGGGAGCACTTGGCTGATTGGCGGATGAGCAAGGAGCGCTGCTAAAGCCAGGGCGGTGACTTGCCATTATTCGCACAGCGTATAAGGGGCAGGAAGGGTTCAGACCCATAATGGGTTCGAATCCTTTTCTTTCGGCACGTTAGGGCTGAGCCGAGAGTAATGGTGAAGCGGATCTTCATCTAACGCAAGATAGTGGTCACACTCGTTTCGTAAATTGGGAAACCCTTGGAAGACGCGAAAATTGCATTGTCTCGTGCAGCCTCAGAATATTCTCAGAAATTCAGACGCGCTGTAAATAAATCACACAACCCTGCACCCAGATCTGTTGGGAACTCTTCACCGCAACCTATTCTACTACTATCGGGGACCCAGCTCTTCCCCATCTCAAGTCGATGTTCAGCTAGAGAACAACACAACCAAGGCCCTCGTCAATGTCCTTGATTCTTGCTCGAATTGGGCTTCAGTGAGATTGCTGAACGCCTTGGTTGGATTCGAAATCACTCAAGGTAACGAGAAATTCCACCTTGCACTTCACGAGGGATCAATTGGGGCAGAGAGAATTGCAGCTATGAAATCGCGCATTCTCCTCGGAATTTCTCCATTAGGGAAGATACGTCACTCGGATTCGAACCTGAAGCAGCGCGATACCCCGGATGCCTGGATTTGGGGCAAAGATTTCGCAATTCTAGTTGAGAACAAGACGCGAGGAGAGTTACTCTCCGGTCAACTCATCCGGTACAAGAAAATCCTTCGAACAAGCAAGGTCATTACTCGAAGCTGGATTAATCAGGTCTATCCGATTGTACATTCGTTCGCTAATTCGAAGGATTTGAATGAAAGGGATAAACTACTAATCTCCCAATTCAGTGCCTACCTGGAGATATCGAGGTTGTCAGATTTCGCGGGATTTGAATCACAAGATTTCACAAGAATGTATTCCGTGGACCCGGAAGAGCAAGAATACGTTCACCATAAGTTCGAACTGCTCGCCAAACAAGTAGCCCCCAAGATTTCAAATTGGAATCTGCATCATTATCCTGGGGGTGACAAGACTTGGCATGGATATGTGAGGCGATACAAGAATTACCGGTGTTTTGAGCTAGCTCACTTCGCGTTTTTTGAGGATCGCGAAGATTACGGAGTGGGGGTAAAGTTGCACATAGGCGGAGGCCCGGACCTGGGGGGTCTTCGGACGAAACTACGAGACACGGCAAGCCGTGAGACGTTCATCAGACACCTCAAGCGGCTTAGAAGATCAGGGAGAGACTACGAAATCACAGTATACGAGAGAGAGACAGCCGGCCCATACAAGACTGAAGAAGCTTCTGGAATGACTGTTCAGTCTGCTTATGCGACGACAGAGAGGCTAAAGCGCTTGGTGGACTTTCTTTCGAAAATCAGGAAACCATGGTTCAGCATATACTACACTATCGAACCAGGGGATGCTGTTGCCATGGGGAAAGAAGTCGCTGAAGAAATAGCGAGCATCTTCAAGGATTTCAGGCCAGCTTACCTATTCGTAACAGACCACAAAGCAAGTCGCTACCCGGCCTGAAGGGAATGCCAGCCACGACGCACCCAGACGGTCACTCAGTCTTTGCTCAGAAGTGCGTAGAGGATGACGCCATCGCTGAGATAACTGGTGGAGTTGGAGAACACGACTTTCCAGCCCTCCTTTGCCAAACCATTGATCTGGGTTTCGAAGTTCCTCGGTATCAGTAGGCCTGCATGCCCTCCTGCTTTCATCTCAGGTGGCATCGCCTTGTCCGCGGCCTTCAAGTCGTCGACCCTATGAGCAGCCATTATCGCCTTGTATTGTGCCATGGACTGTGGCGAACTGGCCCGCTATTTATCATCCGAGAGTCTAGATACGTGAAGTGCCTAATTTTCAGGCTGTCGTATCAAAGATGAACCTTAGAACTCTCGCCATGAGGGTCCGTGTCAGCTAGATCTGTATTCCCGGCTAGAGGAGCGCAAATTCCAAGCCTACAACGGGCCTTGCCCCAAGTCAATCTTATTTTAGTGGACATCTCAGAGATGGACTAGCAAGAAAGAATCAGAAGGCAAATGAAGACATCGTTCTAGGGGAAGATTGGTAATCGGTTCTCGGCCTGATGAATGGGTCAAGGGTTCGACACTATTCTCGCACTGTCTCATAACCTGTACCGGAGAAACGCGAAAGGGCCTTCTAGGCGCTCCACCAAACGTTTCCGTAGGAAGTCACCACCCCAACACTCTGAAAGGAAGGGCTAACAGAAAATGTCGAAGTCCCTCGCGGGGCGACTGTCACCGCTTGGTCCAGAGTTACAATCTGCTGCTGACCGCCACCGTTCACACCCATGTAATATGAAATCGCGGCAGTAGTTGGACCGTTGTTCCGGACGGTCACTGTCCCTGAACTCAGGCTCACAGACAGGCTTTCATCCGCTTTGCCGCCGACCACGAGCTGGGCTTCGGTCGCCTGCCTCGCCATAGAATACTGTGCTGCCATGAGTGCGTTGAAGAGGCTGAACACGATCATGGCGAGGACTATGAAGAACAGGGCGCCGATGACTTCAGCCTGGGCCCTTCTGGGCCTTCCTTGAGCATTCATCTCACGAAGAGAATTTTCCCCGCTAAAAGGAAGGGAGGGCCTGCCTGTTCTGCAGACCCTGCTTCATCTTTGCACTACTCCGCAGTTACCGTGACCACTTGGGCCTGAGTGGCGCCGTTCGCAAATATCGCTGTGACGGTTATGGGGGTGGAAGTACCGGACGTGGCAGCGCTGCAGGTGAACGTGGTGCTTGTCCCGCCTCCGGGAGCGATAGTTCCGGCCGGGAACGCCGTGAGTGCGAACGTCCCGCAGTTGGTTGCGTCGGGGTCGGTGGCTGTCAAAGATGTCACCGCGATCGACCCGGAGTTGGTCACGGTTATCGCTCCCTGCCCTAGGCCCTTGCCGTTGGGGACTGCGAGCGACGCCTGGATTTGGACCTGCGCCGTGTTCTGGGCCCTGCTGGCTGTGGTCGTGAAGTACGTGTAGAGGACCCCTGCCGCGACTATGGTCATGGCGACGACGAGGATGGTAGCGATGATCGTGGAGATTGCTTTTCTTCGGTGTGTCTGAAGACTGGTCTTCATCGAAGCCCGGGTCGGGATTCGCTTTTAACGAACTCAGAAGCCGAGGGAGAAGTTCGGAAGGTACTGGGTGAGGGTGACCGCCACCACCGCCAGGGCGAAGAGAATCGTCATGTTCAGGGTGTTCTTCGCAGTAAAGTCAGTGGCCCTAGTCATTGTGAAGGCTATGGCGCCCGCCGCGACCACGGTGACGATGTCTACCGCACTGTTGATGATGGCCAGAGACGCCGTCCCCCCGCCGAAGAATCCTGCTCCTGCCGTCGACGAGCCGAAGCTCCCTATCACCCCGCTGATGACCTTCACCAGGAGAGGGATGGCCACGGGGACCGCGTATCCCAGCATCTTGTAGAGCCCCACAGACGAGGTGGCCTCCTTCTTCAGCCGGTTGTACCCCGAGATGAAGTTGTAGAGGTCCTCGATGTTCGCAGGCGTCCCCCCGCCGCTCTCAGTGATCTGGTCGAGTATGAACACGGTCATCCTCCCCAGCCAACTTCTCATGGCCACCTTCACCTCGCCGAGCCTCACCCCGAGGCTCATCTGGGCCGCCATCCTCTCCAGGATCGAGTCGAAGACGGGGTTGAACTTCGTCTTCGCCGCCGTCTCCAGAACCGCCTTCCTCATGTTGTATCCTATCTTCCTGTACTCCGCTATGCTCCTGAGGAAGTCGGGGAGGGCAGCCTCGGTCATCCTGACCTCCCTCATCTGCGCCCTGACGGGGAGCCCGTAGAGAGCGGCTCCCGCAGCCCCTCCCACTGCGACGATCAGCCAGACCTGGCCTGTAAATGACGCGGCCACAAGGCCGCCGGCGAGCCCGACCAATCCGAGCCTCGCGTCTCCTCCGAGGATGTCGTAGGTCCTCGGCTGGGCTGACCTCACCATGAAATACATCACCAGCGCGATCATCGGCAGCGCCGCCACGCTGGCGTAGGCGATCTCGGCCACCATCTCGGGAGGCATCGTGATCGCCCCCACGACCAGAAGGAGGGGGAGGAGGACGAAGACAATGATCAGCATCTCCCCGATGGTCCCGACCTTTTCCGCGTAGCTCTGCCACCTGAACCTCATCGAGGCGAGGTACTCCCTGGTCCGGTCGGAAAGGTAGAGGACTACATCCCCGCCCGACTTGAGAACTCCGGTGTAGCCGTAGAGGAAGTGCTTGAAGGAGTCGTCGGGGTGGGTCGAAGCGAGGTCGTCCAGGGCGCCGGCGATGTCCTTCCCGAAGCCTATGCTCTTCTGGAGGAGCCTTGCCTC
>DAHVIE010000044.1:0-5884 GCA_027322035.1 Nitrososphaerota archaeon | reverse complement strand
GAAACTTCGAGGACCATTACGGGCTATGACGTGACGCAGACCACCACCTCGAGCGTGCTCGCCGGCTACGACGTGACCGCCCACTACCCGGTGACGACCCAAGTCCTCTCAGGCTACGACCTGTACATGACTGTGGCCCATACCGTCTACACGTGCCCCTCCGGATGGACCAACTACCAGGACGGCCTCTGCAGTATCACGACGACCCAGACCGTCCTGGTCGGCGAGCAGTACTGGGCGCACTATTGCTACTTTCCGCTCTTCTTCATATGCGGCAACGAGCTACTATCTCTGGTCACCTTCCCCAAGGTCATCATGTACACATACTTGGTGCCCATCTACAGGACCGAGACGGTTACGACCTACGCCTCGGCCACGGTGAACACCTACTACACGACCCAGGACGAGGGCTTCTCTTCCAGCTGCCCCTCCTACGCCTACCAGCTCGGGATAACATGTTACGCGGTGTACACCACTCAGACGACCTACCAGAGCGAGTCGCTAGGCCAGCTGTCGTACTGTCCGACGCCGAACTCCTACACGAGAACCTACTACTCCTGCACGCCGGTGTACCGCCAGCAGACGACCACGACCAGCCTCGGCCAGCTTTCATACTGTCCCACGGGAAGCTCGACTATGCAGTACTCCTGCTCGCCGGTGTACCAGGCCCACACGGTCAGCCTCGGCCAGATGAGCTACTGCCCGTCAGGCCCGCAGTACTCCTGTTCGGCTGTCTACAGCTCTTACACCTACTGGGTCACTGAAACAGTCCCCGTTGTCACTACGGTCAGCTACGAAACTCTGTCAAACATGGGGGGCGCTTGGTTGATTGGCGGGTGACCAAGGACGTTCTGGAACGAGCGGCATGACTTGTCATCTTGCGTATGGTGTCCAATTGTGGGTCGCAACTGACAATAGGTGCGGTCATGGCATCCTTTCGTCCTGTCGTCGCAATTCCGGTACGGTATCACCCTACCCACCAATTACTGAGCTGACCAGCTTCCTCTCTGCCTTCCTCAGATGCTCTGTTAGAGTGGATTTGTCGATTTTGAGTAGCCTGGCCAGCTGGTCGGATGTGACTTTCTTTGGAAGGTCATAGTATCCTAGACCGTAGGCCGTGAGCAAGGTGCGGCGCTGCTGGGGAGACAAGGTCGAATCAGCCGATTCGCCCTTGCGCCTCGGTTCGAGGCGCGTCAGGGAGAGAATCTTCAGCGCTCCCAACTTCACCTCTCCCGTCTTCAGGAACCCCTGAAGGTTGCTTTCGTCTCCGATAATCTCTGCCCTCATCTTGTCGACTCCGACGAACTCCGGGGGCCTCGCTTGGAACAGGTTGTCGACCTGCAGACGTTTCCCATTTTTCAGGGCCTCTGGGAATCGCCCAGACATGAAGATTACCATTGATCCGTCATTCTGCTTGTAGAGGAGTTCGACCTTCTTGATGGAGCCCCCTTCGGTCAACTCATCCAGAGTGATATTCCCGTCCAAGGAGATCCTGCAGATTATCGCGAAACCCTCGTAGTCGCACTTGAAACACTTGATCGCTTCCAGGACCTCCACTTTAGCCCTGTTTCGTCCGAAGAACCCCGCCCACAGCTTCTCGTAGGGGATGTCCACCACCAGCCGTTTCATGTGGAGTCAAGACCACACTGGGCCCTTTAATCTTCTACCCCTCCTGGCGGGTGTCAATCTAAAATGCCTGGGGATTGCGATGGTTAGTAGAAGCGAAAGAACGTGAATAGGGAAAACTACAATGCAGAAACGCTCGCGTCGGAGCTGTTGAAAGAAATAGGCACTGACTCGTTCAACATGATAGCGCAAGTCTCGCGCCTTATAGCTAGGGGACGGCCTGTCGCGGTCCAAGAAGTGGCTGAAAGTCTGCATCTTAAACCAGAAGAAGCGAAAGGGTTCCTCAAGAGGTTCGGAGGAGAGTTCGACGAAGCTGGCGGCCTGGTTGGCCTGGGGCTGACCATGGTCCCGACCAATCATTCATTTCAGGTGGATGGACACGGGCTCTACACATGGTGCGCGGGGGACACTCTCATCTTCCCGATGATCCTCGGTAAGAATGCCAAAGTGATGTCGAAAGACCCTGTGTCTGGGGACGGCGTTGTGTTGACGACGACTCCTCAAGGGGTCGAAGCCGTGGAGCCGAAGACCACTGTCCTTTCGTGGCCGGCCCACCCCAATGGCGATGACGTAAGGAGGGCCTTCTGCGACGTCACACACTTCTTCACATCGGCCGAAACAGCCGAGCAGTACGCTTCCAAAACGAAGGGGGTAATCGTTCTCAGGCCCGACGAAGTGAGAGACATATTCAGGATTATAGCCGGGAAGACTAAGATAATCCCACAATAATGGCGCGCCAACAGAGCAGTGAGCGGGACGAAGAGCTACGACCTGTTAATCCTAGGGCAAGGGTCAGCCGCATTTGCAGCAGCAATTAGGGCGGACGAACTAGGAATCAGGACCGCGATGGTCGGGGGGAAGGCGACGAAGGGAGCAACGATTGGAGGCACCTGCGTCAACGTCGGCTGCGTGCCAAGCAAGAACCTTATCACGGTCGGCGGCACCTTCCACGGAGCCGCTCAACCCCTGTTCAGGGCCATCAATTACGGAAGGACCAAACTGGATTTCGAAAGAGCGATTGCAGAAAAGGACGCCCTCGTGCGGAGAATGAGGAAGGCAAAGTACACAGAGGTCCTCGGGAAGCTCCGCAACGTGGAATACATCCCAAGGCGCGGGTGCTTCGTCTCCAAGAACGAGGTCAAAGTAGGAGACGAAGTCATTACGGCGAAGAAGTTTCTAATCGCGGTCGGTGCGAAGGGGAAGGTCCTCCCAGTGGAGGGCATCGAAGACGTGGACTACCTCACAAACGAGGAAGCGCTCAGCCTCAAGGAGCTCCCTGATTCGTTAATCGTGGTGGGCGGGAGGGCGTTGGGTCTTGAGTTCGCTCAAATGTATTCGCATTTCGGGACTGAGGTGACCGTCCTCCAGCGGAGCGATAGAATACTCCCGGAGGGCGAGCCGGAGATTTCGCTTGCCCTTCAAGGGTACCTGCAGGATGAAGGCATAGAAATGCAGACGGGAGTTGAGCTCAGGAGCGTCTCTCAGAAGGGGAGGACCAAGGTTGTTCGCTGCACTGTCAACGGCAAGGAGAAAGAATACCGAGCTAGCCAACTGCTATTGGCGGTTGGGAGGGAGCCGAACACTGGCTACATTGACGCCCTGAAGGCCGGGGTCGAGCTGGACGAAGGGGGGTTCGTTAAGGTGAACGAGGAGATGCAGACCTCCGCCTCCCACGTGTGGGCGGCAGGGGACGTCATCGGCGAACCGATGCTTGAAACCATCGCGGCCAAGGAGGGGGCGGTGGCCATAAACAACGCCTTCGGAGAAGTTAGAAAGAGGATAAACTTCGGTGAGGTCCCTCGGGCGGTGTTTACGTACCCGGAGGTTGCAAGCGTTGGGATGACGGACGCCGAGGCCAATGGGAAGGGGATTCAGTGCGCATGTGGCGTGCTCCCGCTAGACTTGGTCCCCAAGGCGCAGATAATCGGAGATACACGTGGAGTGATAAAGCTCGTCGCAGACAGGAACACGAAGCGAGTACTCGGCCTGCACATCCTCGCCCCTCACGCCGCCGACCTAATCCACGAGGGCGTGCTAGCGGTAAAATTCAGGATGACGATAGATGATATCATCGACACCGTCCATGTGTTCCCGACCCTCTCCGAGGCGATTAAGCTGGCAGCCCAGTCCTTCTACAAGGACGTGGGGGCCCTTAGCTGCTGCACAGAGTAGACGCTCCGCTCTGAGGGTTACGCCCAGGGCTCGGTCGCGTCCTCTTCTTGTCATCTTTTAACCGCGCGCTGACGGCCGCCTCTGCGTGAAAGGGCTTCGTCCATGAAGCCCTGGGGCGGCGCAACGCTCCCCTTGGGCCCTTCATACGACTTGAGCCAGTCCGTAAGGCAAAGCTCTCTATCGAATAGTATGGTGTCGGAGCAACAGATGCTGAATCTGTTTTCGTCTTCTACGACGTAGTGTAACAGCGCGGATTTGGGAGACATGGAAACCACCTTCTCGCCCTCGATTGCTACGTCGATCTTGTTTCCGCAAACAGGGCATTCGGCTTCGCCTTTGACATCCTGGTGTAACCCGCTCAATAGTATATCAGCGCCACAGCGCACGTAAGCCTTTTCGCTGGGGTCTGCGACAACTACGTTTCTAGTCTTCTCGGCGGTGGCACCTACTATGCGGGCCGTCTAGGCTTCACCCAAACCGTCAGAACCCGACCATCTGCTTCATCAGGCGCTTCTCGGCCTTCCTCAGATGCTCGACGACCGTAGACTTGTCGAGGTCGAGAGCCTCAGCGAGCCTCTCCGAGTCGGCCCTTCTCGGCACGTCATAGTACCCAATCTTGTAAGCCGCCATGAGGATGCGCCTTTGCTTCTCGGTGAGAGACGTCATAGGGGAATTCGGATCGAGGGTCTCGTCTGTGAGGGACAGGACTCGTGTCCTTACGCCCAGCTTCTCCAGGAGCTTGAACAGCTTCTTGATCTCGCCCGCACTCCCGAAGAACGTCATCTTCGCCCGCCCGTCACCGAACTCGGTGGGGAGGCCGACATACACCCTGGGCCACCGCTCCCCTCTGGCCACGCAGTTCACAGGCTCGCACTCATAGTAGACGACGTAGGAGCCCTCTGCCTGAGAGAGACGCTCTGCGCGTGAAAACCTACCTGACCGGACGAGGTCCTCGAAGTCACCACCGCCTTCCTTCAGGGTCATCCTGCTTATCCCGGCGCATCCGCTCGAATCGCACGCGAAGAAGTGGATGATCTCGCAGGATGAAACCTGCTCGGGGAGGCCCGTGCCTCCGAGCTTTTCGAGGTCTCGGAGCGGCATCTCGACCACTGCCCTGCGCATCGCAAGCTCAGCGGGCAACCCGCCTATTATCCTTGTGCCCAACAGGTGGGGCAGTAAGCTAATCCGTCCCCGGAATAAACCCGGTTCTATGAGTTCGCAAGCATTGGAGACCGCAGGCCTGGGGAAGGTCTACGGGCAGATAACGGCCCTGGACGACGTCACGCTCTCGGTCAACGAGGGGGAGGCGTTCGGGCTGTTGGGCCCGAACGGAGCCGGAAAGAGCACGCTGGTAAAGGTGCTCATGACCCTCATGGCACCCACCAGGGGGACCGCCCGGGTGTTCGGGCTCGACGTCACGAACCAATCCTACGAGGTCAGGAAGCTCGTGGGCTACGTTCCACAGGACGTTTCGGTAGACAAGTGGCAGACGCCGCGTCAGATACTGCGCATGCTCGGGACGTTCTACCATGTCCCCAGGAGCAGCCTGGAGTCCATGATAGGCGAGGCGCTGAGCGTAGTGGAGCTCGACGACCGGGCGGACGACCAGACCAAGACCTTCTCCGGAGGGATGAAGAGGAGGCTGGACATAGCGACCGCCCTCCTGCACAAGCCCAGGATGCTGGTCCTCGACGAGCCGACCCTCGGGCTGGACGTCAAGACCCGGAGGAGGATCTGGGACTACATCAAGAGGCTGAAAGAGGAGCGCATGACTGTGCTAGTGACGACGAACTACCTTGACGAGCTGGAGGAGCTTGCCGACCGCATCGCCATCCTGGACCGGGGCGAGGTCAAGGCGATGGGTACCCTTGACGAGCTGAAGTCGTCCCTGGGCAGGGAACTCGTGAGGGTAGAGTTCGAGGCGTTCAAGGCTTCTTGCGGCTGCGACTTCGCCGGGATAGCGGAACCACTAAGGCAAGTAGCCAGCGACGGGACCCTCGACGTCGACCCCGCACGAAGATCTGTGACCTTCCGGGTCGGAGACGGTGTGGGGAGTCTCTCCCTGGTGACCGACCTAATTCGGAGG
>DAHVIE010000040.1:0-23613 GCA_027322035.1 Nitrososphaerota archaeon | reverse complement strand
CTTAACGGCTTCCCTGCGACACTTCGATCGCGAACTGCGATCGAATCATCTAGCTCGCATCGTTTACGGCTGGGACTACCCGGGTATCTAATCCGGTTCGCTCCCCCAGCTTTCACCCCTCACCGTCGAGCGCGTTCTGGCGGACCGCCTTCGCCACTGGTGGTCTTCCGCGGATCAAAGGATTTTACCCCTACACGCGGAGTACCGTCCGCCTCTCCCGCCTCCTAGTTCCGCGGTATCCTCTGCAGGCCAGCCGTTGAGCAGCTGGATTTGACAGAGGACTTACGGAACCGGCTACGGGTGCTTTAGGCCCAATAATCGTCCCGACCACTCGAGGAGCTGGTATTACCGCGGCGGCTGACACCAGACTTGCCCTCCCCTTATTCCCCGGCCTTTTTACAGCCGAGAAAAGCCACCTTTAGCAGGCGGCACTCGGACTAGCCTCGTCACGCTTTCGCGCATTGCGAAGGTTTCGCGCCTGATGCGCCCCGTAGGGCCTGGACCCTTGTCTCAGTGTCCATCTCCGGGCTCCTTCTCTCAAAGCCCGTACCGGTTACAGGTTTGGTGGGCCATTACCCCGCCAACAGCCTGATCGGCCGCAGTCCCATCCTGGAGCGGTTCGCACAGAGCATACCCGTGCGCCCTTTTCGACGACTTCTCCTTCCAGATGAGGTCATCTATCGCGGATAGGCCCCAGTTTCCCGGGTTTGTCCGCGTCTCCAGGGCAGGTTGACTACGTGTTACTGAGCCGTACGCTGCGTCCCTGTAGCCAAGGACGCGCAACTAACATGGCTAAATCCCAATCCGATAGCAGTCGGGTCCGGCAGGATCAACCGGAGTCGATTATCGAGGAGTACGACCACGCATTTCTGCGAGGTGTAAAGCACAACCCACGTCAGATCTAACCGAAGTCAGATCTCCATTTCTGTGCGCGCATCTGGAGGTCGTGCGTTTCATGGCGTTAGGGCTCGGCCCTTTGCTCGAGGCAGACGCCGCCAATTAATGCGCAGAAACGCCCACGGTCTGGGGTTCGTATATATGCATTCCCGTGTTAAAATCGCACCCCCCAGCCAACCCTCCCACGGAGTGTTGCAGGGGAATTCTCAGAGGTCCGGCAAGCCGTAAGAGCGACCGTGCGCGAGGAGAAAGAGGTAGTGACGGCAGACGGTGGGGCCGGGATTCGCCCGCAGGCGGGCAGAGCCACGGTGATGCCTGGCTCGAGACCCTACGTGCAGCTCGCCGAGGCGGGATACCCGGCTTCGGCCGCGTTCTCCCTTGCTAACGTGGTCCTGCTGGCAACCTTGCACGAAGCCGGCTTCGCATTTGGGTGGGCGGAGACTTTCGTGTCGGCAGCCATCACTCTTCTCCTGTCGGTTGCCTGGATCCAGCTGGGGCGCAGCCAGGGAGTTTCATGGTTCCTGGCCGTAGGGGTCTTCGGAGGGGCGAGCGCCGTCCTCAGCCTGATTATTCCGTTGGAAACCTTGCCGATTCTGACGGTAGCATCGATCGCTCTCTCCCTAGCAGAAGCGATAGTCTCCCCAGTCTACTTCGCGGCGCAGCTCCTGGCGTTCTACACCGCGGCGAAGTCGTTCCAGGTCAGGCTTTTCGCGTATGCGGTGTATCTTCTGGCCATCGGGTTCGTGGCGTCCCCCATTGCAGGGGCGGCACTTGTAGCGTCGGCGTCGAACTTTCAGCCTGTGGTGGGAGAAACCGTCAGTTATCTGGCGTATGGCGGCGGACTTGTTATCTCGGCGTGGACGGCCCTTGTTGCGGCGGTCGGGTTCCACCGTCTGAGAGGAGCCCAACGCCTGGACCCGAGATTGCCGCAGGCGCGCGGCAGCAGATAACCGAGTTATGAGGCCTAGCTCTCGTTGGTCGTCTTCGGAGGGGGTGGCGCCAGCCTCGCCTCCAGCTCCGAAACCCTGTCCATGAGGCGCCAGATGAACCACCCCACCACGGGGACGAAGGTCGCCAGGAAGATGAAGCCGAAGAGGAGGGCGACGAGCCCCATCAGGATGAGGAAGGTAACGCGGATGATGACGCTCGCGTTCGCCCGAGTCTTGCTCATGGCCGGCACGCCCTGACAGCCCTCTGATAGGCCTTCCCATCGCTGGGGCCGCCCAGACTCCGCCGACCTTGAAGTCAGGCTCACCTATAATCAAACAGTCAGACTTCTGGTAGAACTGCCTGACGTTGGCCAGGCCGATGCCGCTCCCTATGAGGACCGGCTTCTTGATGGCGTCCTTCACCTTCCTGACCCTCTCGAAGCTGGGAGGGACCGGGCTCCTCGGCCCAGAGACGATGACCGCATCTGCACCCCCGCGCTCGGCGAGGTCCTGGGCAGCGTATTCGATCTCGACGTTGAAGATTGGGTAGGCGTGCTTGACGTGGACGTCGCCGAAGACGAGGACGCTCGAGTCGAGCTCCTTCTTCAGCCGCGCGACCCTGGCGGCGCACCCTTTCGATTATCCCATGGTCGGTGGCGTATGCTCCGATGAGGACGTTACACCTGATGAAGTGGGCGCCGGCGACGTGCGCCACCGAGAGGGCCTCCTCGCAGGCGTTGCGGAGCATGTTGACCCCGACCTTCAACTTCGTCTGGCCCACAACCGCCTTGGTCACTGTGGCCATGGCAGCAACGGTGTAGGGAGGGAGTCGCTCCTTGAAGAGCGGCACGTCCCCGACGTTCTCCACGATGCAAGCGTCGAGCCCCGCGGACTCGAGCTTGTCGGCTTCGGAGAGGGCGAACTCCGTCAGTTCATCGACAGCTCGTTCCCCGGCGCGCCCGGGAGCGGGGGCACGTGGATCATGCCGATGATGGGCTTATCAAGGAAGAGCTGGGAGAACTTCACGTTCGCTTCGGCCTTCGGTGGCGATTAAAGGGTTCCTGGGTTACAGGTCATAGACCACGCCCGGGACCTTCGGGAAGGGCTGGACTTCGCCGATGTGGTCAGCACCCACGATCCAGCCAATCAGCCTCTCCATGCCCAGACCCCCCCCGGCCGAAGGCCTGAGCCTCCTTTCCCGGGCCAGCCGGAGCAGGAGGGCGAAGTTCTCTTTCCTCACGCCGTCCCTCTCCATCTTCCTTCTTATCTTGCCGTACTCCCATTCGCGCCTTGCCCCGGACAGTATCTCCCCGTGCCCAGGGACGAAGAGGTCGTAGTTGTCCCAGATTCCCGTTGCGGCGTCTTCGAAGTCGTAGAACTCCCTGGGGATGTTCGTGACCCACACGGGCTCGGCAATGCTCCTCGGGAGCTCTTCCTCCCACGCCGGGCCGAAGTGTTCGACTAGGTCGTTCCTGTCGTGGACCCTGAACGGGAGGGAGGGAACCCTGATGCCTCCGTCCCTCCTCAGCGACGAAAGAACCCCCTTCTTCCCCTTAAGGCGGCGGACCAGGTCGGCGACGATCTCTTCCACCAGCTTCCTGACTTCTTCGGAACTCGCGCTGCGGACTTCGAAGTCGAGCTGCGTGAACTCGAAGGTGTGCCACCCCGTCGCCCTCCTCTCCCTCTTCTCGATTCTGACATTAGGGGAGAGGACAAAGAGCTTCGGATACGCCGTGGAACAGGCGACCAGCTTGTGTATGATCATGCTCTGCGTCGTCCTCACTGTCTCGCCGTAGATCTCTACCTCGACCCTCTTCTCTATGGATGCGCCCGGGTCTGGCCATAGAGGGTCCGTCGATTTTGAGAACACCACGGGGAGGAGCCACTCGAAGCCCCTCCGAGTCAGGGCGCCCGTGAGACAGGTGAGCGCCGCGGTCGAGACCCTGGCGATCTCCCGTTTCCTCGCCAGCTCCCTTCCGCCGAGCCCCTCGAGCGGAGCCGGCACCGCGGCAGATTCAGCTTCCTGGGGCCCCAACATGCGCGCGCTCAAGGGTTCCGGCGACTATAAGCATTTGACCGGAGTGACTGGCATTCTGCTCGACAATAACTCATATATCAGCCAGTATTCCGGCAAAGTGCCGGAATGGTGGACCAGAAGGACGAGCGGATTCTTGGCGAGTTGATGCGCGACGGGAGGAAGTCTGTCGTCGAAATCGCAGACCGGTTGCGCCTTCCGCGGGCGACGGTCCAGGAAAGGCTGACGAAGATGGTGCGGACAGGGGTAATCAGGCAGTTCGCGGCCGTCCCGGACTACGCGAAGATAGGGAAGCAGGTGATGGCGTACGTCTTCGTGGCGTTCAGCAACGAGGGGGGCCTTTCCCAGCAGAGGCTGGCCGAAGAAATCTCTAGAATGCCAGGGATCTACGAGGTGTCGGTGATATCAGGAGAGTGGGACATCCTCCTCAAGGTGAGGACGGGCTCAGTTGAGGAGATAGGGAGGCTGGTGGTCGAAAGGCTGAGGGCCCTGAAAGGGATAGAGAAGACCGAGACCTGCGTGGCCTTCCAGGCGATAAAGGAGAGCGTCTAGGCTGCATCGCACGGGGGAGGCTTCGTCCCAGGCTTTCACGCCTTCGCGACTGGGTGGCGGAGGATGGTCTTCAGCCTCGAAGGGGCCGCTCGCCTCGGGTCGCCTAGGTAGATCTCGTGGTGCTTGCCGACCAACTTGCAGCCGTTCTCCCTGGCGCAGGCTTCCATCTTCCTGATTGACTTCGGCTCGGCCGAGTAGGAGCCGATGTGCATATCTGGACGCATTGGCCCTCTTCGAAGGTTTCGAGTCGCGCTTTCTCAAGGCCGGGCGGGTTCCTCTTGTGCCTCGCCTCCTCCACGGTCTTTGAGAACAGCTTGTCGTCCAAGTCCGGCACGATGACCATGAGCGACCAGAGCCACCTGTCCGGCCTGGTGGGGTCGATGGTCTTCCCCTTCATCCACCAGAGGCCTTCCGGAGCCATCACGTCGTAGTCCTTCTTCAGGAGCCTCTTCGCCCTGAACTTCATGGTGTAGACGAGGTTGTAGGTGACACCATGGCCTGCTGAAAGGATTCACCCCCGGGAGCGCCGTCTCCGTCAACGATGATGTACTTCATGGTGGGCACACTGACGAGCTCGGCCTTTCCGGCGGGCGGGCTGTAGAGGCCCTTCAGTTGCTTACGCAGCTCGAGCTCGGTGACCGACATCGACAGGTTTGGTGTCTCGTGCTCTAATAACGGGTGATGACGATTCTCAGAAGTGGCACGGGGGGTGTCTGCCTGTATATCACGTGTGCCTGACCACGAATCATGGGCCTGAAAGAGTGGATTATCCCTCAAGACCGCGTATTCTATGACCTCTTGGAAAGAGAGTCCGCCAACATCCTGATAGGCGCCAAGAAGCTGGAAGAGGCGATCAGGACGTTCGACAACGTCGGGGTTCGAAGGAGGGAGTTCAAGGAGCTAGAGCATGAGGGGGACGAAATAGTGCATGAGGTCTACGAAAGGGTGAACAAGAGCTTCATCACCCCGATCGACCAGGAGGACCTCACCAAGCTCGCATCTCTGTACGACGACGTGCTAGACTTCATGTATGCGGTGATGAACAGGATTGTCCTCTTCGAGATAGCCGGGCCGACTGACCCGATGAAGAGGTTCGCCGAGATTGTGCGCGCTACTGTTGAGGAAACGCACAAGGCGGTGGTTTCTATGCGCAAGGCCGACAAGACCGAGATTGAAAGAGCGTGCAGGGAGGTAGACAGCCTGGAGAACGAGGCCGACGTCCTCCTGAACGAATCGGTCGCAGCCCTCTTCAGGAGCCGTGATGTAATCGGAATCCTCAAACTGAAGGAAATCTACGAGTACCTGGAGGGAGTCACCGACAAGTGCGAGGACCTGAGTTTCGTCATCAGGGACATCATGATCAAGCATTCATAGGGGCGCGCCGTGGATTCTTTCACAGTCTACATCCTAGGAATCATAGCGGTCGCGTACTCCTTCGACTTCGTCAATGGATTCCACGACGCGGCGAACTCCGTAGCTACCGTGATTTCGACCAGGGTGCTCTCTCCTGTCGGAGCCGTGGCCATGGCGGCGTTCTTCAACTTCGTCGCCTTCGCGGTCTTCGGAGTGGCCGTGGCGACCACCATTGGGAAGGGAATCATCAGTTCGTCCACCGTGACCCCGAACCTGGTCCTGGCCGCGCTGGTCGGCGCAATAGTCTGGGACCTCATCACCTGGTATCTAGGCCTCCCGTCGAGCTCGTCCCATGCGCTGATCGGTGGCCTCGTGGGGGCGGCGGTCGTGAAGGCGGGATTCGGGTCGCTGGTGTGGTCCGGACTCGACAAGACGCTGACATTCATGGTCCTCTCTCCGGTAATCGGGTTCGTGCTGGCCTTCGCCCTCATGACAGGGCTGATACGGAGCTTCTTCAGAGTCTCCTTGGAAGTTGTGAACCGCTACTTCCGGCGGTTCCAGCTCGTGTCATCGGCCCTTGTCTCCCTAAGCCATGGCACCAACGACGCCCAGAAGACGATGGGGGTGGTGACAGCCCTTCTGGTTTCGGTGAACTGGATACCGTCATTCGACGTCCCGGTGCCGGTGGCCGTGGCTGCGGCCGCGTCCATCGCGCTGGGGACCTTCTTCGGAGGGTGGAGGATAGTGAAGACCCTGGGGTTCAAGCTGACCAGGCTCGACCCCGTACATGGCTTTTCGATTGAGACCGCTTCTGCCGTGACGATAATCGGCTCCTCGCTGCTGGGGATTCCAGTGAGCACGACCCACGTGGTAAGCGGAAGTGTGATGGGGTCGGGCGCGACCACGGGGGCGGCGACTGTGAAGTGGGGGGTGGCCAGGAGGATAGTCTGGGCCTGGCTGGTGACGATTCCCGCGGCGGCGGTAGTGGCAGGGTTGAGCTTCGTAGCTCTTGCCGTTATGTGACCAGGGAGCTTCAGACTACAGGGAGTACTTGATCAGGAGACTCCGCAGGACGTCGGCCACATCTTCGGCCTTGTCGGTCGTGGTCTCCAGGTATTCGTAGATCTCCTTCTGTTTGATGAAGTCGTAGGCTGAGCGGCTCCGGTCGGCATTGGCGAACAGGCTAGCGAGGCACCTGTGGAGGAGCTCGTCGGCCTGGTTCTCCAGCTCGTGTATCTTGATGGCGGCTGCGTCGATTACCACCGGGGCGTTGGACCCCTTCAGGGCGATTACAGCTGTCCTGATCTCCTTCGCCTGGCCGAGTATGAAGTCGGTGAACCTGATCGTCTCAGGAGCATAGGTGCTGACCTGGTAGATGTCCATCCTCGACACGGAAGCGTCGATGAAGTCGATGGTATCATCGAGAGTTTTGAGGAGCTTGGTTATGTCGTCCCTGTCGATGGGGGCGAGGAACTTCTTGTCTAGTTTGACGAAAGCCTCGTGGACCAGCTCGTCTCCGGTGTGCTCCAGTTCCTTGACGCCTGCCGCCAGGCCCGTGACGTCAGGTTTCGTACCCGGCACCGATTCTGCTGCCACCGTGTCGTGAAGGAGCTGGGCGGCGGCCTCGAGGTTGGCCGAAATCTTGTCGAAGGTGTCGTAGAATCCCTTGAAGATCTCCGAGATGTCTTCCAAGGAGATGCGCTTCGTCTCTATCCCCATGTAGAGGGTCAGGCCGGCGCCGAAAAGACACACGACCCCGACGATGGCCAGCATCTCTGCCTCGCCCACGGCGCCGAGGATGAGCGGAAGGAAGAAGGTAGCCGCCACGGCGCCCACTTTCCCCATGGTTGCGGCCAGGCCGTGGCCTGTGCCCCTCAGCCTGGTCGGGAAAAGCTCCACGGGGTAGATCCAGGTCGTCGTGTTCGGCCCGGCGTTCTCGAAGATGTAGAATATCCCGAAGAGCAACGCGAGAACGGCCAACGAGGGTGTGTGAAGGAGGGCCGCCGCGAGAAGAGGGAGCGCCATGCCTAGGAACCCTACGACCTGAAGGAGCTTCCTCCCCACGGTGTCTACCAGAGCGATGGCAGCGAGGTATCCGAAGCCGGCGACGACATAGAGCTCCCCTGAAGTGATTGCTGAAGCTAGGACGGGGGTGGATGCCCCATATATCGAGTGGATGAGAGTAGGCGTGAGTATCCCTATGCCATAGACACCGACGTCCACGAGGAACCAGCTCGCCGCGGTGAAGAAGACCCGCCGGGCGTAGGGGGACAGGAGGAGCTCCCTGATGGAGACCTTCTCGGTGATGATCTCGAGCCTCTCCGTGGGGACATTATAGCCGAAGAAGTCAGACATGACCTTCTGGGCCTTGTCAACTTGGCCGTGTGAAAGGTACCAGCGCGGGGTTTCGGGCATCCCGGTCCTGGCGGTCAGCGCAATCAGGGCGGGAACGACGCCGGAGAGCAGCATCCAGCGCCATGCGTCAGGACCCAACGGAATCAGGGCGATGCTGACCCCCACCGCGCTCAAGAGTCCCAGCCCCTGGAATGCGAAGACGGAAGCAATCAGCTTCCCTCGATGCTTGTTCCCAACGAACTCGGCGATGTAGGAAGCGCTGATTGGATAGTCCGCGCCGATCCCCACTCCCAGGAGGAAGCGGGTGAGGACGAGCTCCCACACGTTCTGGGAGAACGCCGAGAACGCTCCGAAGACGACGAAAAAGACCAGGTCCATGACGTAGAGCCTCTTCCTTCCCAGCCTGTCAGCCAGATTTCCGAAGAGGACGGCACCGAACACAGCGCCTAACAGCGCAGCCGACAGAATGGTCGAAGCCTCGACAGAGGTGGAACCGATGTTGAATGCGGGATAGATCTGCAGAACGGCAACGCTGATTATGAAGAGGTCGTAGCCATCCATGAAGACCCCCGCGCCCGACAGAGCCAGGACCTTGAGGGTGGACTTGGATATCTCACCAGATTCAATCTGGCCTATGACTGAATTGCCGGAGGCTCCCTTGGACGTCCTGTTCGGTTGCATTTGGAAGCAGAAGCGGGACACGCCTTCCTCAGACTCCTCTTAAGGGTGTAACCACTCAGAACCCATAGAGGCCGCGGTGCAGCCAGGGGATGAGGGCGGTGACCACGCACTGCTCGGTGAGCTCGGTCCTCGTCATCCTGTCTTTGGTGAGGTACTTTATCACCCCTCCCTTGTCTCCGACCTCGTTGATCCCACTCACCTCCTCCGCCCACCTCTCCAGCTCCCTCCCGTCTCTGAACAGCTCCTCCATCGCTCCCCGCGGCAGCATGTAACCTGCGGAGTGCCCCAGGGAGGCCTTCCCGGTCCTGTCGACTATCGCGGCGACCTGGTTGTCGAAGTAGACGTCGCCGATGGTGAATATCCCGGCTTCGACCCCGACCCCGAACTCGGCCGAGACCTTGGATATGGCGAACTTGGCCCTGGCAGTGGCGCCGGAGGCCATCTCCTCAAGGCCTTTCGGCTGGGCCTTGGACACAGACGACGAGTCCACTGATTTGAACTCGACGACGCCGTAGTACTTGGCGAAGGCAAGGCGGACTCCTTCCAGCTTGGCAGGGTTCCGGGTCCCGACTGCGATGATCACTTCACGCCGGGGCTTATTTGACGGTTGTTATGGGTTTGGGGAGACGGCGGATATCGGCTCCCGAATTGGGATATTTCTAGGAAAGAGGGAGGGCCTCGCTTCCTCCTTCGCGTCAAGACTTCGTCATCGGACATGGTTCTCAATTATGAGAATCGTCTGGACCCGCTAAATAGGCTCGAAAGGTCCAACGTGTTAGGCAATGACGGCCAACACTAACCTAATCACAGTTGCAGCCATGGTCGTGCTTCTGACCATTGGCATAGGGATAGGCTGGGGCATCCAAACCACCGTCGCCCAGGGGACCGGAACGGTCACGACGACCACTACGAGCGGGGCTCAGGGACCGTACTTGCTGACGCTTGTCCTCACGACGAACAACATCTTCAACTCCACTGTGGGCGACCAGCCTGCGTTTTATGTGCTGACGTCGCATGGGCTGGAGTCGAGCGCGAACATATCGCTCCCCGCCAACAGGCTAATCGAACTCACGATCATCAACTACGACGACGGGAACGCCACCCTGACGAACCCGAGCTATGCGAACGTCCAGGGGACGGTCAACGGGACCATCACCTACGTCAACAACGACAACGTCAATTCGTCTCAGGGAGCCGGCGGCATCGTTGTGAAGGGAGGCGATACCGTGAACAGCGTCCCCCTGGCGGACATAGCCCATACGTTCACAATCCCCTCGCTCGGGATCAACATCCCCGTGCCTGTTTCATCCATCGTGACAGCGTTTATCCATATAGACAGGGCCGGATCGTACGTCTGGCTGTGCGAGACCACGTGTGGGAGTGGAAATACCGGCCTCGAAGGTGCGATGGCCGAACCGGGCTGGATGACGGGCAACCTAGACGTCTCTTGATATCTTCCCGAAGCGCTGAAGATGCGGCTCTTGGAGACTGCAGGAGATGAGCAAGGACGACGAAGCCGACCATGCGGCGAATGATGGGAACCCCCGCCGGAACTTCCTCAAATGGGCCCTGGGGGTCGGTCTGGTCTTCGTCGTGGCGGGGGTGGCTGCCGTCACAAAGTCCCTCTGGACCCCGCCGCCCGCGCCTTCCGCTGCGCTGACCTTTCCCAAGGTGAAGGTCGCCAATGTCTCAGACCTGACTCTGAACGCGCCTGTCACGTTCGACTATCCCCTGGACGACGAACCGAACGTCCTCGTCAAGCTGGGTCAGCAGGCAGCCGGGGGCGTAGGGCCTGACGGGGACATAGTGGCGTTCAGCATCGTCTGCCAGCACCTCGGCTGCCCTCTGGGGTACCAGGCGCCAGGGAGCTCCCCGCCCTGCAATTCGTCGTTCGCAGCGCCGGGGCCCGTGGGGTACTGTTGCTGCCACGGCAGCGTCTACGACTTCGTCAACGGTGCCAAGGTGATTGGCGGTCCGGCTCCACGCCCGCTGCCCCAGGTGACACTGCAGTTCGATGGTTCAACCGGAGATATCTACGCGGTGGGGATGGGGCCCCCGACCATCTTCGGTCATGACACAGGTTCGTCGGACGTCTCTGCCGACCTGCAGGGCGGGACCCTGGTGAGCTAGTCGATGGGAGAGAAGGACGAAGACCAGGGCCCCTTCGCGCGCCTCGCAGGATGGTTCGACAACAGGCTCGGGCTTTCCCACCCGTTCTTGAGGCCGGCCCCTACCTACGCCATCAGCCCGTTCTACTGGCTCGGCGCCCTGGCGGTCGTCGCCTTCGTTATCCAGGCCGTGACCGGGATGCTGATGATGCTCTACTACGTGCCCGACCCTTCGCCGTCCGTCGGGTCGACGGTTCCCCAGGCTTATGCGACTACGCAGTACATCTTCCAGAACGTCAGCTACGGCCGGTTCCTCGAGACAGTGCATCTCTACACTGCTTATGCGATGATCATGCTGGCTTTCATGCATATGATGAGGGGATACTTCGTGTCTGTCCACAAGAAGCCGAGGGAGATCATGTGGATCACGGGCATGGCCATGGGGTTCGTCACTCTGGGGCTCGGGTTCACAGGGTACCTGCTCCCCTGGACGGTGGTGTCGAAGTCTGCCACCGACGTGGGGACCGGGATGATCTCGGCCCTCCCTCAGCCGTTATCCACGTTCCTGACCTTCCTGGTCGTCGGAGGTGGGGGGGACACGGCGACGCTCCTGCGGTTCTTCGACCTGCATGTGGTCGTGCTCCCTGCGATCCTCCTGGTCCTGCTCGTGGTCAAGATGTACATGCTCGAAGCGCATGGGATCTCCGAGCCTGTGACCGGGCCGGAGCAACTCCCGGAGGAGAAGAAGAGGATCATACCGATCTTCCCCACGGTCTCCTTCTATCTGGTCGAGCTGGCGGCCCTCTTCGGCTCGGCGATGCTCCTGATCTCCGCGGTCTTCCCGCTCAACCTGCCCCCGGTGTATTCGGCGGCCACGGCCGGACAGTATACGGCCCAGCCCGACTGGTACTTCCTCTGGATATACCAGGTCCTGAAGATCTCGGCCTTCGAGTCCAACGGGCCACTTTCGACGTACGGCCTCCCGGTGGCGCTGACCTTGGTCACCCTCGTCTTCATCGTCCTCCTCGTCCTGCCGTTCATCGACAGGGGCGAGACGAGGCGCATCGACCGGAGGCCCGTGTTCGTGGCGCTCGGCGCAGTCCTTGTGTCAGAGATTAGCGTCCTCACCGTCTGGGGATATCTCACCCCCGGGAGGGCCATCCCTGACGAGCAGGCCGCGCTCGTGCTGGGGGGAACCGCTCTCGCCGTGGTGATCATCACGCTGATGACATACAAGCTGTTCTTCGGGAAGGTGGCCGGAAGGCTGCGCACCGGAGCCGTCCCCAGCGAGCCGAAGGAAAGGAAGGCGGCCATGTGGGTTGCGGCTGCGCTGGTCTTCCTCCTGGGGCTCGGGACTCTGGCGACGGGGAGCACGGTCAACTCGTTCGTGGGGATGCTTTCGGGAGGAGCGACGGCGTGGTCGTTGCTTGGGTTCGTCGCCTCCGCAGCCGTCCTGACGCTCGCGGCGTTCCTGACGATACTTCTCCTCTACAGGCTGGACTTGGGGAACGGCGCGGTGCGGAAGCGCATCAGGGCGTTGGAGGCAGGGTGGAGAGAATGAACGACGAGGAGTGGGGGAGGCGGAAGTTGCTCGTCGTGCTCCTTCTGGTGCTGCAGCTCGTTTCCGTCCTCCTCATGTGGGCCCTGAACCCGGTCGGCCAGCAGAGCCAGGCTTCGTTCGCCCTCCTGCTGGCATCCGACCTGGTGGCGTTCTCGATCGTATCTTATGTGGCAAGGAGAGGGAGCATGGGAGAAGGGGTCAGAGGCTACTACGTCATGGCAGGCTCGGCCGCTGTCTTCCTGTTCGTGTTCTTGGCGCTGGTACAGTAGCGGGAAGACTGCGCAGGTTCCGTTGCCGGGCAATGTTCCGGGAAGCCGCTGCTGACCTCCCAGACTGTCAGCAGGCTCTCGTCCCTGCCGCTACCCGAGGGGAGTCTTCCCGATGGCACTGACCACAGGCGCCTCGTGGTCTCAAGAATGACAATCGTCGTCCCCCGCTAAATACAGGATGGAGCCCGAACTGGCTAGGCAAGAGGAGAGGTTGAACCGAGCGGAGACATTTGGGCTGCTGATAGCTGCGGACCTGGTTGCCATCGTGGCGTTCGTCGTGGCATACCTGTTCGCCGGGTCGCCCCCGGGGGGATTCTACGGGTGGATGATGGGCCAGATGAACGGTAACGGCGGACCGGCTGGAGGGGCGACGGTTGCGCCTGGAGGCTCGTGGGTCGTCCTCGTGGTGATTGTGGCCCTGGGGGTGCTGGGGGTCGCCGGACTGGCATACTCTTTGGCGTATCCGAAGATCAAACAGGCGCCTGCAACACCGGAACCCGCCCCCCCGTCCAGCTCGGGCGCGGCGGAGGTGAGCTGGGATGTCCTCTTCAGGACGTCGAAGGAAGACGAAAGGAAGGTGCTGGGCGTCCTGGCCGCCCATGGAGGGGGCTACCTGCAGAAGTTCGTGGTAAAAGAGACGGGTCTGAGCAAGCTGAAGACCCACAGGGTAGTGGCGAGGCTCGCGGAGAGGGGCGTCGTGATGGTGGAGAAGAGCGGGAACACCAACCAGGTATCGCTGGCTCCATGGGTCAAGGGGAGGCCGACCCCGACCGCCGCGACCGATGAAACGAGAACGGTTTCATCCAGGGCCTGAAACGGTTTCAGGGTTTCGTTTCAGCGAACTGCGATAACCCCTCCCGTGCATGGTGCGGGCGAGGAGGTGAGAAGAATGGAGAACAAGAAGGCGGTGATGGTCGCCCTGGCTGCGGCAGCGGCCGTGCTCGTGCTTGCCGGGGGCGCCTATGCCACGAGTGGGCTTGCCCATCCGGCAGCTTGCGACTACAACTACGCCAACGGTGGGAGCGCCATGATGTCCGGGTCAGGAACGGGCCCCATGATGAACGGCTGGGCAGCCGGGGGAGAACAGGGGATGAACCGGTACATGCAGCAGAACATGTTCCAGCACACGGTCCAGTACTTGGGCAACTATTCGCAGCAGTACCCTCCGCATCTGATGCACCAGTATGACCATAGCTATTCCCACCTGTACGACTACAACTACAGCCACCTGTACTACCACGACTACCTGTGGGATTACTGCAATTCGACTAGCGCTGGGTAGAAGAGCAGGGGAAGGCCTGTCCTTCCCCTCCCTGGATTTTGGAGAGTAGGCGTCCGCCTATACCCTGAGGTCTTCGAGGAGTCTGTCGATGTTGGTCAGGGGGGTCCCGTCTGGGCGGGCAATCTCCTGGGCGGCCGGCGGGTTGGTCTTGTAGGAGGGGCTACGACCCGCGAGGCGCTCCTCGTAGGTGGGGACGAACTCGTTCTGGTAGAAGACCCCGATGGGGGTGTGGTCCCCGAACTCGAACGACTTCAGAATCGCCTGCTGCACCTTCTTTTCGATTTCAGCCTCATCATTGCTGTGGACTACCCCGTCGTAGCCCGTATCCTCGAGCTTGTAGGTCCTCGGCTGTGGGTTGCCCTTGGCGTCGAGGTTCCCCTCACCCGCCCAGAACTCTTTGGTCAGCACGTCGTTGTAGGTTGGACAGGGCTGCTGCACGTCGAGGAACGCATACCCCTTGTGGCGAACTCCCTTCATTATCAGGTCCTTGAGGTGCCGGACGTCGTAGGAATACCCCCTGGCCACCCACGTATATCCAGCGGCTATCGCAAGCATGAGAGGATTGATCCCCTGGTTGATGTTGGGGGAGGGGAGCGACTTGGTCTTCTTCCCCAGCCCGAGTGTAGGGGACGCCTGGCCCTTGGTCAGACCGTAGACCTCGTTGTCGTGGATTATGTAGAGTATGTCCAGGTTGCGCCTTCCGGCGCCAACGAAGTGCCCTGCGCCTATGCCCAGACCATCCCCATCTCCGCCTTCGGCGATGACGTTGAGGTTGGGGTTGGCGAGCTTGATCCCCGTAGCGAACGGGAGGGCCCTCCCGTGGAGCGTATGGACCCCGTAGGTCTTGACGAAGTGGGACACCTTCCCTGAGCAGCCGATTCCGGAGACGATCACCGTGCTTGACGGGTCGACGTTCATCTCGGCCAACGCCATCTGGACCGCGTTGAGGATGCCGAAGTCCCCGCAGCCGGGGCACCAGTCGTTGTGTGCCGACGTCTTCAGGTCTGTCAGCTTAAGCGCCATGTTTCAACACTATCCGCTTCGGTGCGTCTCCTTCGTGGATTTTCTTCAGTGCGTCGTAAATCTCTTCGGAGGACATCGGCCGGCCGTTGTACTTCAAGACCAGCTGTTCGACCGGGATGCATGTCGCCTCACGCAGAATCCCTATGAGCTGCCCTGAGTAGTTCATCTCTATTCCTACGATCTTCTTCGCTTTCGAAAGGACCTTGGTCACATATGCCGTCGGGAACGGATGGATGAGTCTCAGCTGCAGGAAGTTGACCTCGATCCCATCCTGCTTCAGCCATTCCATGGCGTCCAGAATCGCGCCCTTGGTTGAGCCCCAGCTGACCACTGTGATGGGGGCGCTCTCGGGGCCGAAGAAGTTGACTCTCTCGGAGATAGGGATCTCCCTGTCCGCGAGGTCGAGCTTCCCCATCCTCTTCTCCATCATGTAGTCTCTGTTCGTGGGATCCTCGCTGATGTGTCCCAGCTCGTCGTGTTCGTCTCCGGTGTGCCAGTAGACTCCTCCCTTGGCTCCGACCGGAGCCCTGGGAGAAATCCCAGTCGGCGTGTGCTGGAAGCGCTTGAACTCGCCGTTGACGGCGTCGGTGATTTCCTTGATGAATGCGCCCCTGTCTATCTTGACCTTGTTTACGTCGAGCATGGGCAGAGTGGAGTCTGAGTTGGCAAGGGCCTTGTCCACGATGTGGATCACTGGTGTCTGATACTTCTCTGCGTAGTTGAAGGCTCTTATCGTGTCATAAAACGCCTCTTCTAGGTCCCCGCTTGCAAGGACGAACCTCGGGAACTCGCCTTGGCCGGCGTGGACCGCGAACCTCAGGTCCCCCTGCTCGTGCCTGGTCGGGAGGCCCGTACTAGGCCCGCCGCGGGAGTAGAGCGTAACGACGACCGGAATCTCGTTCATGCCCGCCCAGCCGAGCCCTTCTGCCATGAGGGAGAAACCAGGGCCCGAGGTCGAGGTTGAGGAACGAACGCCCGCTAACCCTCCCCCTATGGCCATTGTCACTGCAGCGATTTCGTCTTCAGATTGGACCACTGCGATACTTCCCTTCTTCATGGCGGTGGCTTCTGACACCTGGGGATTGTCCTTACCAGCGAGTCCGTCGAGCTGGATTTCAGAGTGCTCCTCGAGGAATTCGCTCTCGTCGCTCGCCGGAGTGATGGGGTAGTAGGTCTGGAGCCTGCACCCCGCCAGCTCCTTGGCCATGGCCACGATTGAGTTGCCCCTCACGAAAAGCCGGGTTCCGTCGAACTTGGCCGGGGAGAGCTTGTAGGCGAAGCTCCCGGCGTACTTCTGCTCAATGAAGTCGTAGGCGGCACTGACGGCATCGGCGTTCATCTCGGCGACCTTGGGCTTCGACTTGAATTGCTTTCTGACCGCGTCTTTCACCGTGTCCTCGTCGAACGACAGAAGGGCAAATGAAGAAGCGACGGCCATGACGTTGAGCATCCTCTGTAAGGTGCTGAGTGACGTTTCACCGTGCTTCGAGCCGACCTCCTTCAGAAGGGTGTTGTAGGGGACCTGATAGATGTGGACGCCACGCCTCCTCGCCAGCTCGAGCACGCCCTTGACGTCGGTCGAGAGGCCTGCCTTGGCAAGTTCCGCCCCCAGCGAAGCCTTGACCTGCACTTCGATGGTCGGTAACTGGTCGAGACGCTTTGTGTCCTGGTCCGGGTCGTAGATTATCGCACCCTCACTCCTCACCTCCAGGGCGTGCCTGAAGATTGTCTCCTCCTCGAAGGTCGCCAGCATGTCGACGGTGTCGACGTGCGACCTGATCAGGTCCTTGGACACCCGGACCTGGAAGTAGCTGTGCTCCCCCTTGATGTTAGAATAATACTCCCTCTTGCCGAAGACGTAGAGCCCTCCGGCGGCCGCGGCTTTCGAGAAGACGATGGCCGACGTGTCGACTCCGCTCCCCTGAACCCCGCCAATCATCCATGAGAAGTCGCCCCTCTTCAACGGAATCTTGCCTGACCGTTTAGTTGAAGATAGTCGTTTAAGAATATAGTTCTTATAGTGCTTACAGGCGATTATTTGCCAGGCTGGAACCACGAACGAAACAAGAAGGGTGCAGAAGGTCGGGTACAACTCTCTGTCGATCTCGATCCCGAAAGAGTATGCCGAAGAAATCAATCTGAAGAAGGGAGACAGCATACTATTTCGAGAGGATTCTGACGGGACCCTCCGGCTCATCCCCACGACCAGGTCGAGGGAGGATTCCCGCGTGACCCTGAAGGCAGACCAGGCTGGGAGCGTGGAGATGCTGACAGGGCTCGTCGTGGGAGCATACGCCCTCGGCTACGATACCATCGAAGTCGCAGGCAAGGAGCCGCTCGACCGCGCGGCCGTCGATGGGGTTCTCGAAACAGTCAGGAGGCTGAGGGGTCTTGAGGTGGTCGAGTCGGATGAAAGGCGGATCGTCGCCCGGAGCCTTATCGACCCGACGAAGTTCCCCGTGGACTCGCTCATCAAACGCCTCCAGATACTCGTCTCCAGGAGCCTACAGTACGTCACAGATTCGCTGGACCTCAAGCAGACCGGGAGCCTGAACCAGGTCGCGCGGGTCAGGGACGAAGTCGACGACCTATACTGGCTCATCCTCAGACAGCTTCTGGTCGCGCTCAACAGGAGGGAGCTGGCTTCGGAGATTGGGATAGAGTCTCCGCTCCATGCGTCAGGGGACAGGGTCTCAGCGAAGACGTTGGAGGAGATAGGCGGGATCATCCAGGACATCGCAGAAGAGCTCGTAAGGCTGAGGGGGCAAGGGTCGAAGATGCACCCGAAGGTGGCTGCGAGTCTGAAGCGGCTGGCAGGAAAGGCAGGGGAAGCGTTCAACACCACGGTGGAGAGCCTGCTGACCCCTGACGTCAAGCTCATCGGGAGGTCTCTGGCACTTGTGGAAGAGACCATGAGCCTGGAGAGAGAGGTGACGGACGAGTTCCTGGCGTCTGGGGAGTTCGGGAACGCCAGGGTGCTCGCATCTTACTTCGGCCAGATCGCCAGGTACTGCAACATCATAATCGAGATTGCATCCCACAGGCTGCTCAGGAAGACCAGTAGGGTCGCGGTGGTCCAGCAGTGATAGACTCTTTATCGGAACCCTGAACGGCGTCTTCGGCGCGGGGGTAACGAAGCCTGGTCAACCGTGCGGGACATGCAGAACCCGACTCAAGATCCGGCCTCGCTTCGGATGGGGCATCCCGTCCCTTAGGGGTTCGTGGGTTCAAATCCCACCCCCCGCACTGGTAGTAACGGGGTCAGAATAGGGGTCACTAGACGGATAGGGGCCCAGTTCATGCCCCGCTCAGTGACTGGGTTATCGACTAGATTGGGAAAAGTCTGTAGGCTGGAACCCCTTTGGGACGGAAGGCCCTCTCATGGGGAAAAGGGGTTGCAATGAGAGGATTGTGAATAGACGAACCCCTTCGGTGACGGAATGCCTTTCATCGAATGCGGTGGATGCGATGAGAGAAGCACGTACCCACGGACCCCTTCGAGTTGGGTTGTAGCCAAAATTCACCGCCTTGACCAATTAAATGGTTCAAGTTCAATTGGTATCGCTGGAGAATCTCCCGTTCGCAATTGGCAGTGCGCTCCTGCCTAGATCTTTGGCTGCCGCGTCTTTCGCCTATATGCCAGCAATCCTACCACGCCGAGAACCAGCACCACTGATGCTACGGCCAAGAATGTGAAGGAGATGGCCTGAGAGAGCCCTGGACCCTCTCCTATCAGGTAGACAGATCCACTTGTCGCCGTGAGAGGGCCCGTGTCGGGGGGGCCCGCAGCTACCGCCAGATACTCGCTGTCTGCTGATAATGCAATCTTGTGGATGGTGCCGAATGAAAAGGTCTGGACCACGCTACCAGAGGCGTTGAAGACCAATAGGGTTGGTTCCTGATATGACCAGAGGCCCGCAAAGATTCGCGAGCCATTCCCCCATATTGCGACGGACATTGGCGGGCCTCCCGTGTAGGTCCAAAGGACCTTTCCTTGGGTGTTGAAGGCTATCGTTCCCCAGTTGGTACCTATTGCGATAACGCTGTCATCAGCCGAGATAGCGATTGGCAGAATGGCACTGTTGATGTGACTCTTCCACAGGAGTCGCCCCATAGTGCTGAAGAAGTACAGCGTCCCATTGAAGCCGCTGTTGCCCCCGCCGATTGCAACATACTTACCATCGGAAGAGAGCACTGCGCCGCCAGTGGCGACCTGGGCAGTCCCGTTGCGAACGGGCTGGCCATCGGAATTGAGGAGGTAGAAGCTCGACTCGTTGGTCGTGAACTCCATGGGACCAGCGCTGGCGCAACATATGGAGTAGGGGGTCGAGAAGTTCCAGAAGACGCCGCCCTTGTCGCTGAATTGGACGATGTTTGTCTCAGTGACGGCTGTTATTCTTGACCCGTTCGTAGAAATGGAGACCTCAAAGACCGGGTCGTCCCCCGTGCTCTTCTCCCAAAGGAGACTGCCATTCCTGCCGAACAGGTAGACCGCGCCTTGAGAGTAGACCTGCGCAATTCCTATGCTTCTGTATCCTCCCGCCGTGATCAAGGAACCGTCTGCGGAGATGGCAACCGAAGCTATCGCCCTGTCGGTGATGCGGGACCAGAGCGTCTGACCTGGCCTGGCGAAGAGGTAGACCCTGCCCGCAGTAGAGTTGGTCTGAACCCCCGCTGCGACGTATGCACCGTCGCCCGAGACCGCAACCGAGTTCGCGGCGCCTGGCGTCACGACGTGCCACAATATCTGCTGCCGAGGGGCAGTGGTGATTGGGGAGGCAGAAAGAAGCAACAGCACGGCCAGTAGACTTCCTGCCATCATGACAGGACGTGCAAGCGTGCGAGCGGGCGTATAAGTCCAGTTACCAAAACGGCCAACAAGGTGCAGCAATCGCCAGGTATAGAAGAATTGGGTCTGTTTGCCACACCTACTGATGGCATAAGGTGAAGCCCAAACAGTCGCAGACATAGGTCGAAGAAGCATCCCGTCAACTTTGTCCACTGGCCGGGGTAGGCACGTTCAAATCCCACCCCCCGCATCCTGATTTCCAGCCTGATTTGGGGTGCTCCTGACCGAAACCAGCCAGGAAATCACCCCATTTGATTACCCGGTAATCGACTGGGTCGGAGGATTTTGTGTATGGCGGACCCCCTATCTTGTTGGGGATGCTCCCACGACTCCTGCAATGATAGCCAGATTCAACCGGTCCTTGCCGAGATTGGTCTCTTTGCACCTTGAAATCCAGTTTGCCCTTATGAGACGCTTAAATCGGGTTTCGTACGCATCTTAAGATGACTTCCGAGTGAACTGGGGTTCAAGGGGGTTGGCCAATCCTTGAGACGAGTGCTTTGGGCTGCCGTTATTGTTTCCATCGTCGTCGTATCAACCTACGCATACATCTACTTCAGTCAGCCCCACCAGTCAACACCAGTCGGAGCATTCCTCTATCTCTGGTACGGGGACCCCGTTTCCAGCGCGGGAGGGCTGAAGTTTCCCGGTTGGAACAGCACAAGCTGCCCTGGAGGGGGCGTGGTCGTCGACCCGCCCGCGGCGGGTTATTACGTGTCTGACAGCAATGTGACCTTCCAGCGTCAGATTGGCGAGATGCAGGATGCAGGCATCACCTTCGCGGTAGTTAGTTGGTGGGGTCCTTTCACGGCGGGCGAGGCCGGCGCGATTAACAATGCCACCTTCGACTTGTTCAGGTATCTCAAGAGCACGAACAGCAGTTTCCAGGTTGCTATCATGGTCGAATCGTTCCCGGGTACCTGCGGCCCTCCCCTCCCAGACGTCCCCACGTCACAAATCTACGCCTATGTACAGAACAACTTCGCTTCTCCTTACGCCAAGTGGTATTTCGGCTGGGACAACAAGCCCCTATTGCTTTTTTTCAACCCGCTGCAGCCAGGGACCAGCGGCAACTTCACGGTCAGGACAATAGGCAACCGTCCGAACGTGGTCGACTGGACATTCTGGGACGCCCCCGCCAATTTCTCCGCTGGCGAAGGTGGGACAGGTGTGGACATGGCGAACGACGTCGGAACGCCGCAGCTCTCATCAGACGGGGAAGTCACCATTGTCCCCCGGATTGACTCCTACCCCAACTTCAGGGCAGGTTACCAGGATGGCTACCTCAGGTTCGACCCAACGTTGCGGCTGGGCCTGTACAGTTACGAATGGAATTGGGTGATTGCCAACCACCAGAGCGTGAAGATCGTCCTCATCTATTCATGGAATGAATACCACGAGCGAACTGCAATCGAGCCGGCAGGCGTGGACGCAGGCGAGCTCCTTAACATGACCGCCACGTTCACGGCCAAGTTATGAACAAACCACGAGAACGCGCAGGGAGGAATCGATCCGTCAGTTAATCCCCATCAATCATGTCCGCTGTCGGGGGTAGGCTTGGTCAAATCCTACCCCCCGCATACATGTCACCGCACTGAACCTAAGGTGACGTGCGCCGCGACCGCACATTTCAAAATCCATAAGGCTGCACCCCATTGTGTAGCTGGACACGCCTAGCATTTAGAGCCGAGAAGTTCATTACTCCACCATGAGAAGACGGTGACGGCATGAGAAGAGTATTCTTGTACATGAACATGACTTTTGACGGATTTCTATCTGGCCCGCATAACGAGCTCGACTGGTTCAAGCCGGGTCAGGACGACGAGATGAACAAAGATATACTGCGGATATTGGATAGCGCAAATTCTCTGCTGATGGGCTATCCCACCGCCCCGAGAATGATGGCCTACTGGAAGGAGGTGGGAGAGAAAAAGTCGAAACCAAAGTGGATGCTTGACATCGCAGCGGCAATGGATAACAAGCACGTTTTTGTAATCTCAAGCAAGAATGGAAATCTGAGCATGGCAGATGCGGAGCTTGTCGTTGCAAAGAGTGACAAGGAGTTGACCTCTGCGGTGAACGACATAAGAAAAAGCAGAGATGGGAACATCTGCATTCTGGGGGGTGTTCGTACCGCGCAAAATTTTTCAAGACTAGACCTTATTGACGAGTATATCTTGATGGTGCACCCGGTTGCAATGGCGTATGGCAAGCCTCTTTTTATTAACAAGATGAGACTAGAATTCGTCAATTCCAAGTCTTATGATTCTGGGGCCGTGCAGATACGTTATCGTTCGGCGAAAGCGTAAGACTGTCCCGCGAAGCCACCTAGTCGTTCTTCCTTCATCAAGTTTGAAAGAGATTGGGAAAATCTGAACCTCGTTAGGTTTGCGAGCCTGCGACCGCAGTCCAATTCTCTAACGACGGTCGATGGCGCAGATTTTTTCGAAATCCTCCTTTTTCTCGTATAGCCTGGAGGTGATATGACCGAGTTGAACCTACTGTGCGATGCTCACCCCCCGCACTGTACAAAATGGGTCAGAATACCCGTCACTGGCTGGGTAAGAGCCCGGATTGCACCCGGTTCAGCCACTGGGCTAGTGCCCAGATTTGAGAAAAGTCTGAATGCTGGAACCCCTTGGGTGACGGGAAGCTTCTCATGTTCTCCCGCATTGTCGTTTCTGATTGGATTTTCGGGTAGGTTCGTCTTCCTAAAACGTGGGTGTTCAGATTGTCGAAAGAAGCCTGATTTCGAGGTCTTGGTAAGTGAGGGGAGCAATTCCTCCTTCGCTACACGCACTCTGCCAGAATACCACCGTATCATTACGCTTAAAGAAAAGGCGACTTTCCAGTTGTGCATAACAAAGAAAGGTGCGAGCAAGAGTCCTCCTCCGCCTCCTCCAAAGCCGGATCCTAACTACCCTAGTACGACGGGCAAGCCGTCTGGCAAAGGCAGATGGAACACTCCCAAGAACTAGGGAATAACGGAGAACTGCGGGTGGAGATAGCCACAGCGGCCATGCTGCAGAGCCTGGCCCTAGCATTAGTTGCGTCGGCCATAATCACCTCGTCTGACATGTACACGACAAGAAGGTGGATGCAAGCCTGGGTGCTATGAGGCTCCGCGCCGGAGAGCCACGAATGGGGACCTCTGCCGAAGTTCCTAGTGCGCCATGACGTTGTAGCCCGACAGCACGCTCGACGTGGTGGTCTCGGTCACAGTGTAGCCGACCAGGGTATCGTTCGTCTCAACGACGTTGTATCCAGCAAGCCTCTGGCCGGTCTGCTGGACCTGCTCCTGCTGGGTGGTGGTGACCTGCTTAGTCTGCTGCACCGTCTGGACCTGGGAGGTGATGTAGAGACCCCGGCTGGTCACCAGGGTGACGCTTGACAGGCTTGGCAGAGTGCCCCCGGTTATCGATTCGGCCAGCGAAGTGATGTTAATCGTGGTGGCATGCCCCGCAGAGACAACGTAGTTGACCGGCGAAGAGATAGTCTGGCCGCTGCTCTCCTGCAGGAGCGCGTACACGATTGAAGTCTGAACCCCCGAGCTCTGGGCCAGCTGGATTGTGCCCCCCGTTGATGGGGTGGCCGAGAGTCCTGAGAGCTCCTGCTGCCTTGCCGCCATCGTGCTTTCAGCGCTGATCTGCTTGCTTGAGAAACCCGACTGCCCGGACGCGAGCGAGCCTACGCCCACGAGAGCGGATGCCACGAGGGCG
>DAHVIE010000038.1:0-2182 GCA_027322035.1 Nitrososphaerota archaeon | reverse complement strand
TCCAGTACCTCTACGCCTGTGACGACCATTTCAGGGTGGAGTACCTCAAGGAAATGCTCAGAGAGGACAAGGTGTACGGACTCCTCACCCTGGATACGAGTGATGTAGGGATGGGAATACTGAGCGGAGGAAGCCTCGAGGTAATCGACGTTATGACGTCTGGGATTTCAGGCAAGACACGCAAGGGAGGTCAATCGGCCAGGCGTTATGAGAGGGGGAGGGAGATGGAGCTGACATATTTCTTCAACAGGGTTGGTGAGCACGCCACGCAGGCGTTCTTGAACAACAACAAGGTCACGGGGCTCATAGTTGGCGGCCCCGGGCCCACGAAGGACGAGTTTCTGAAGGGAGGGTATCTGCATTACGAGTTGCAGAAGAAGATTCTGGGGGTCCTAGACCTCGGCTATTCGGGAAGGGAAGGAATCAGAGAATTGGTCGAGAAGTCGACGGACATCCTGAAGGACGTCAGGCTTGTGGAGGAAAAACGGCTCGTCCAGAGATTCCTGGGTGAGGTCAACAGGCAGGGGGGATTGGCCGTCTACGGGCTCCCAAGGGTTACCGACGCGCTTCAGAAGGCCAGCGCCGAAGTAGTCTTGGTCTCCGACGACCTTGACATGATCAGGCTCGATGCGGCCTGCAAGAGATGCGGGACGGTGAACACCCGAACCGTCCAGGCGTCAAGGAAGGTATTGGAACGCCAGGAAATGGCAGCGACTCCTTGCGTCAACTGCAGAGCGACCGACTACGATGTGACGGAACAGGACCTAGTCGACGTGCTCGAGGAGATGGCGTTCCAGGTAGGCTCGAAGGTCGAAGTGATTTCTTCGGGGACGGAGGAGGGAAGTATGTTCAAGAGCTTCGGCGGGATAGCCGCGATCCTCCGCTACAGGAGCTAAGACGCGGTTACAGCCTGGACGCTGATCACTCCGGCCCCTACTGCCACAACATAGTAGGTATCCCCTGAGACTATCTGCCCCCCGAAGATGGTCGTCAGGTTTCCAGAATAAGAGAGCACCTGCGTCGCTCCTGGGGCGAGGGTGAAGCCAGGCTCCTCGAAAGACGACTGGACCTGCCCTGGAGGACCGGCGAGTAGTTGCAGTGAGCCGTCGGGCTGGACGGCGAAGAGCACGTTGCTAATGATTGAGCTCAGGTAGCCGTCGTCGCCCTCGGAGCCGGTTGTGTTGGACGCCACCATGACCATGCGGAGGGTTACTGGGTCTTGCCCCGGGTTCATGACCCGAAGCGACAGCGAAGTGGGAGTCAATACCGCGCTCGAGCTGTTCAGGCTGTCAGAGTGGTTCGCTTTGAAAGCGGCAAACCAGCTATGGCCTTCTAGGGCAAACTCGCGCCCTACGACTCTTGTCGACGAACTCACTTCGTTAGACGGGACCTGAACCACCTTGGCAGATGCGGTAAGAGTGAACGAGGGGTTCGATCTCCCCCTGAGGTTGAGGATGGTCGGCTGGATATCGACGAGGGCGGCGGCAGGGTTCGAGGAGTTGATCGTCAGTGCTCCCACAAATGGAGTCACGAGTCTTCCTGAGGTCACCGTGACAGAATAGTTCTGATGGTGGAACTCGACCGCCGCGCCGGCGATTGTGAAAGCCATCTGATTATAGACCAGGGAGGGAATCACACCGGTGGATATCGTTTCGCTCAGGTTCAACGTGCCCAATTCCATCGTGTCTACGGTCCCGTGACCGGACAAGGCAATCCAACCCGAATTGCCGAAACCTTCTGCGTGTAGCGTTATGTTGGAGTAGGTGATATAGACGGCTGTGACTCCGGGAGGGACCGATGGGGGGTCCGTGAGGAGGACCGAGAGGATCCCGGATGCGCCGACGCCCAGGAGCCCCAGTGACGAGCCGGAGAAGATGATTGCGCCAGCCAGCGCCAGCCCAGCAACGCCGTAGGCCGTCGCCTTCGTCTTCAGTTTCAATCCTGATCCGCCTTGCTACTCATATGTGAGATGCCCCGCCAAGGGATTATCAACCAATGTTTTTGAACGTGGAGCCAGAAGTTAGGTCCGAACAGGTCGAAACTTGAGCAAGCCAGCGAGTCAAGAGAAGTCCCCGCCCACTGAGAAACGCACTCCTGGCGCGGTGGACGCCGAACTCAAAGGCAACACTCTGAGAGTGTACATCTACGCCATCAAGAACCGCAAAGTGGGCGTAAGGGAGGT
>DAHVIE010000063.1:0-2794 GCA_027322035.1 Nitrososphaerota archaeon | reverse complement strand
CTCGGTCCTTTCAAAGAGGTTCAACACCGTAGCAGGAACAGATCTCGTAAGGCCGTCGATGGATGACTGGCGGGCTGGCGCTAGCTTCCTACTCGCCGACGGAGCTTCCTGCATCCGTAACTCGAGCTTCGACCTGGTGGCCTTCAACCCCCCCTATCTGAAGGAGGGAGGGACAGGAGACGCCGCAGTAGAGGGAGGCGGTGGGCTCGAGATCCCAAAGAGGTTCCTGCGCGAGGCGCTCAGGGCCGTGAAGAAGGACGGCGCGGTCGTGTTCCTTCTCAACGACCAGGCCGACTTGGCCGAGATGAGAGCCATCTGCGCCGATCGCGGTTTCAGCATCCGTCGGCTCTCCTCGTTGAGACTCTTCTACGAAGAGTTGGCAGTGTATGAGGCGACAAAGACCGAGCCGGGGCGACGAAACCCCACCTAGTGGGTCGCCAGGAACCCCCCGTAGGACGCGTTTCCAGTTCTGAGAATCGCCTTTCCGCGTTAAATACTCCACCAGCATGGTTCCTGCAGATGCTCAGGCAATTCACGCTTCAGATCAGGGCAGAGAACAAGCTGCAGGACATTGCGAAAGAGAACGGAGTGAAGCTTGAGGTCGTGGACTGCAAACCCTTCAACGGGACGGGCATGTCTCTGCTCCTCGAGCTGCGCGGGGACGCCAGAAGGGTCAGGGCTGCCGTCGCGGGGATACGCAAGGCAAGAGGGGTCAGGCAGGCCGTGGAGGGGGAAGGGCAGGGGAACGTGTACCCGCTCCTCGTGGTCCTCGACAAGCCCGCGGTCTGCCGTGCATCAAGCGACGCAGCCATAGTGTGCCTCGACTGCCCCCTGAACTTCGATGCGAGCCCGTCTTCGTGGAGGTTCATCGTCAGGAAGACCAGCGACTTCCGCCAGGTCATGTCTAGGCTGGACAAAGAAGGGGTCGACGCGAAGATAGAGGACGTGGCGCCTCTCGAAACGAGAGCCACCCTCACAGCGAGACAGAAGGAGATCTTGGCCGAGGCCGTGGCGCGAGGTTACTTCGAGTTCCCCAGGCGGATCAGCCTTACCGGGTTGAGCGAACTCGTGGGGGTGAGGCCCTCTACCCTGAGCGAGATACTCAGAAGCGCAGAGCGCAGGATAATGGCTACCGCTCTCGGGATGCCGCTCCAGGATGACCAGGTTCCGCTGAAACAGCCGGCGCCTTGATTCGGCTCTCGAAGCGATATGAACGCTCCAGTCACACCCGGCCCTCTGTCTCGGTCGGATGTTCGTTTCAACGGACGGGTCAGGACTAGCCAGATACGAGGACGGCGCCGAGCACTGTGATAGCGACGAGCAAGCCGAGGGTGACGTAGGACGCGACGTGGGTGAGTCTTCTCACCCTCTTCACGTCATCGAGCCGTCCCTCGGCGACGAGGCGCATTATCTTCCTGCCGTGGTAGATGTTGTTGGCGTACATGAGCGAAACGGCCGAGACCACCAAGACCATTTTTACCAGCAACACATCTCCCGCGAACGTCGAGAGTAGGAGAGCAGGCGCCTCGATATAGGGCGCAGCCAGATACAGCCCGCTCAGGACGAGTGCTACGACGGTGCCGTGAGTGAAGTAGGCGAACCGCTTGGCTATCCTCCCGACCATCCGGGTCCGGTCGGCCTCGTCCTTGGCTATCTTGTAAGAAGCGGGCCAGACGACGAGCCAGATGAAGAACGAGCCGCCGACGAGTACAATCGCTGAGAACAGGTGCACCCAGAGGATCAGGGCGAAGAGCAGGGACATTTTGACACCGTCAGAAGGAAGAACCCGCGAGGGAGCATGCCGGGTCCGTCCCGAGGGGGTCTCCGCTCCAAGCATAAGACCTGGCCCTGCTCCCGCCACAGACATCGGAGAAGGCACAGCTCCCGCATGGACCACTGAACTCCCTCCCCCGTATCTTTTGCAGGAGCGGGTCCGTCCTGTAGACAGCAGCCAGGTCGTCATTCTTCACGTTGCCGAGGGGGACCGGGAGCAGGCCCCCAGGATTGATAGTCCCATCGTGAGCGACGAAGATGATTCCGTCTCCATCCAGGGTCCCCCTTGGACCGAGAGTCGAAGCCGTGAACTCGCCCCCGGCGCTGCCGAGTCCCTCCTTCATCTCCAGATAGGCCCCGTCGTGCCAGTATTCACCTTCCGTTCTCCTCCTGCTCGCAACCCTTCTGATGAAGGGTGCTTCGACGCACCTGACGACCATCCCCAGCCGCGAAGCGTCGTAGGCGAAATTGCAGGCGGTCTCGTACTCCGAGGGGGTCAGATCCGCGACGCCGGACCCCCTCCCCACTTGAATCAGGAAGAAGAGTTCCCATATCTTCACCCCCAGTCCCTTGACCAGGCCGAGCATCTCGGGGAGCTCACGGAGGTTCGCTTTCATGACCGCGGTGTTGACTTGGACGTTCACCCCGAGTTCTATCGCGGCCTTGATCCTCTCGATTGTCAACTCGAAGGTCCCGGCGACCCGTCGTATCGCGTCGTGGGTCACGGGGCGCGCACCGTCCAGGCTGATGGAGATAGACGACACCCCCAGGTCGCGGAGGCCGGTCAGGAAGCCATTGGTGAGACTCTTGCTCACAGCCGGGGAGACCGCGAACGGCACCCCGGAGTCCCTGGCGTACGCCAACAGCATGGGGAGGTCGTTCCGCATCAACGGGTCCCCCCCTGTGAAGACCAATACAGGGGGCCGGCCGCCGAAGGATTTTACCTGGTCGATCACATGCGTCCCCTCCTCGGTGGTCAGCTCCCCGGGGACAGGCCCGAGGATCGCCGACGCCCTGCAGT
>DAHVIE010000071.1:0-7164 GCA_027322035.1 Nitrososphaerota archaeon | reverse complement strand
CAGCGGAGGCAGGTCGCTGATGGCATCATCCACGTGGACGAAGTCGGGAAGAGGAAGGGCGTTAGTCCCCAGCTTAAGCTGAGGCTCGGCCTCCCAGTCCATGTTCGTTTCTTCGGGGACTGGGTTCTTGAGCCCCATGCGGTTGCCTATGAAGAAGGCGCGTTTGCGTATCTGAGGGACGCCATGGCGCGCAGCATTCAGCACTACTGGTTCCTTCGCTTCGTACCCGACGGACTTGAACGCCTCTACTATCTCCTCCTTGACCTGCCCCCCGCGGAAAGAGAGGATGGTCGGCACATTTTCCATGACGAAAAACTGCGGCTGGATCTCCCCAACAATCCGCACGAAGTGCTTCCAGAGTACCCTCCTGGGATCCCTCACCCTCTTCAGGCCCTCCTCTGTCAGCTTCTGGTGCCTGATTCTAGGAATCCCGACGTTCGAAAATCCTTGGCACGGGGGTCCTCCCACCACCACGTCAACCTTCCCGCTCATCCTCAGCTTCCTGACGTCCTCGTTGAGGACAAGGTTCCCCGCCTGCTTGGCGTTGAGGGAAAGGGTCTGGTAAGCGGTTTCGTCATTGTCCACGGCAGCCGCGATGAAGAAGCCCGCCTGCCTGAACCCCTCCCCGAGCCCGCCGGGCCCGGCGAAGAGATCAACAACGGATGGTGACCCTATCGGACCTGACTGGTATGACAACTGCCTCGCGCCAGGGCCCTTCATCCTCCCGTCATTTTGCTTTTGCATTTAAGTCGCGGAGCGCGTGAGACGAGTCACCTATCTTGGATAACCGTGGTGCTTAAATAGGCCATGGGTCGTCAACCAAAAACCATGAACCGCCAACCATCAATAACGAGGAAGGAGTTGCTTTGTTCGGACTGACCGCCGAGCACTACAGCATCAACCCGAAGGAGGAATACGACGTCTTCCTGGTCAGGCAGAAGGAGTTCCAGGAGTTTTACCAGGACCTGCTGGGGACGCTCAATAGCGGAAAGGTTCCGAAGTACGTCGTCTACGGGTCGTTCGGCATTGGGAAGACCCATTTCCTGTACCACCTGAAGAAACTGGTCTCTGACGTGTCCGAGCCCATCTACCTCCAGACGCCTCCGTCGCACAGGAGGACGTCCTTTACTGAGTTCTACGGGGCGGTGCTATCGGAGATCGGGAGGACGAGGGTGATGGACGTCCTCGGTAGGGGGGCGGGCAAGCCGGGCAAGCTCAGGAAGCTGGGGATGAGCGAGGACCTTGCGCTCGTGGTTGAAAACGCAATCAAGAACGACAAAACCTTCCTCCTCTGGAAGTTCCTCAGCGGCATCAGGCTCAAGTCGAGCGAAGCTGACGACTTGGAGACAATCCACACGGAGCTGGCTCCCGACGATGCAGTCGCGATACTGAATGCCCTCGGCGCCCTGAACGAGGAAGCGGGCGGGAAGCCCCTGCTGCTCCTGGTCGACGAGTTCGAGAGCACGAGCAACATCGGCGGCGACGCAAGGGTGGTGTTCACCGAGGCCGTCCGTTCGCTCGTTGATGAGAGCAGCAGGGTGGGCGTGGTCTTTGCCGTGACGGCCAGGGCCCTCGCTGAAATGCCCGGGCCCATCGACTACGAGCCCGTCAGGAGGCGGATCGGCCTTACCAACTACATACAGTTCAAGGACTACAACGAGAACGAACTCGAGGAGTTCGTGTACGAAGCCATCCAGTACAGGAGGGACAAGAAGTTCGACATCAAGGGCGCCCTAGCGGGCCTGAAGACCGACGAGACGGTCGATTCCCAGAGCTACCCCTTCTCAAAGGAGGCCGTGAAGGAGATAGTCAGCTCGGTGGCGCTTTTCGCTGCCAACAACAAGATCGAAGCGGCTAGGCCGAAGGAACTGCTGGAACTGATGGACAAGGGGATGAGGGTGGCGCTCCTCAACAAGAAGCCCTTCGTCTCCAAGGACGTCATACGGAAGGTCAGCGACGAGGTCGTGGAGGGGCTTTCGTTGTGAAGGTCCACTGGATGAGGTACTTGGTGGGAGACGCCGGCCACCTCCAGCGCACATACTTGGCTGTCCTGACGGCTTCGAAGTACAGGGCCCTGAGCATCCGCCCGCTCTGCGAGCTGTTCATAGAGCGGTACGGGAAGCTGACTGTGGAGGGCCCCCGGAAGAGGGGCCTGCTCGACTCAGAGTGGAGGTCGGCCGAACCCCACTTCAGCTTCGCGAGGGAGCTGGACTTTCTCGAGGGACGAAGGCTCGAGAGGTGGGACGTCACCTTCGGGGCCGGGAGGACTTTCCTTACCCTATGGGAGGCAAAGGAGAGGCAGACGGAGCAGCTGCTCCACCAGTTCCTCACCCACGACAGGACCTTCGCCATCCCCTTCCTGACGAGGCTCGTCGAGGCCGACTACGACTTCGGCAGGGGGAGGTTTGTGGGACTCGAGGGTCTTGCGAGGGAGGTATGGGAGGAGATCTGGGAAAGGCACAGGCACGACCTCATGGCGCTCGAGCCTCCCCTTCCAGATTCAGCCAAGGTCACCAACAGGACGCTGCTCCACCATGCGAGCGCGAGGATCCGGTTCCTCAACAAGATGGACGGCCTGGCCCTTAACATCGACGTGCTGCGAAGGCTCGCCGACCAGTTCCATGGAACGGAGGACTCCGACAGGATGCCGCCCGACTCTTTCGCTAGAATCAAGAAGGCGACCTTCGGGTCGGTGCCCGCCGAGGCATCACAGGAGGAGCTCCGCAATGCCATCTTGGATGCCTTCCAGACACTGCAGAAGGCTGGATACGTCTCAGGGTATGGAATGTACCTATGCATCAACCAGAGACTTCCTCCTGACAGGTATGTCGCCTGGGATACCTTGGTCAACTACGCAAGGCTCGGGGAGGGATTCGTTTGGAAGTCCAGCTTCCGGAGTGACGACTTTCTCCTTGGGCTGTCCCCCCAGAGGAAGGTGGCGATGTAGCATGGTGGAAAAGTTCGACGACCTGCAGTCCAGATTCAGGGAGATGTACATGGACGACGTCCCCTATTCGGAAATCTGCGAGGTTCTCGGAATAGGCGACGGCACCGCGAGGGACTGGAGGAGGAAGCTTGGGCTGCCAGTGAGGCTGGGCAACGAGCCAATATCATGGATGGATGCCAAGAAGCTCAACGGCATGAGCCCTAGGGAGGTCGTCAGCAGGATAGCGGGGAGCTTCGGCATCAGGGACCAGGAGATTCCCCTCATCCTTGAGCGCTTCTACAAACTCAGGCAGAAGCTCTCGGGCGGCCGGAACCTTACCCAGCTGCTCCTGACCGGAGTGTACGAATACCTGAGGTGGCCTCCTTCCGGTAAGCAACCGGCTTCGGCGTCGACTTTCGTCAAAGCATGCTCCGAAAAGGACGTGCCAATCGGACGCTCGGCCCTTCTCAACATGAGCAGGCTGTACAAGGAGGCCGGCCTCTTCCCCGCGAAACCCATGTCCGCTTCCCAGCTGCTTGAGATTAGGTGGCCGGTCCTGAAGGCGAAGTTCGGACTCCCCGACGAAATGAAATCGGTAGCGACGGCCTTCATCTCCGAAGTCAACCTTGAGGGGCGGATTCCTGAAGGAATTGTGGCCGCTGCCCTCTATGTCGCTGCCAGATCTCTGAAAGTCTACATGAGCCAGGACAGACTGGCGAGCTTCTTCGGGATAACGCAGGTGACCCTCAGGAACATCGGGGCAGTCATCCTCGCCCACTATGAAACATCCGTGGTGGGTGCCAACCAGTCCGGTGTGGTGGCATGAGTTCCTCCGAATCCGAACCAGGCGAATTGATCGTTCCCAGAATCACCGAGAGCTCCCAGCTGCTTGCCGCACTCGCCAGCACGGGGGCTGGATTCGAAGCCCTCGGAGGCAGCTCTCTAATGCTCACCGAACCCGTCGAGAACAGCGTCGACTCGATCATCCAGGCGAGGAGGTCAGGCTTCAGGGGGAAGGGAGTGGTCAGGATTTTCATCGACAGAGACAGGAATCGGGTCGTCATCGTCGACAACGGATTGGGTTTTGTCGACCCACGGCACATCTGTGAAAAGCCGTTCGACTCACTGAAGAAGTACGACCCCGACCTCACCGGAAAGTTCGCTAGGGGCCTCCAAGGGTTCCGCTCATACTGCGAGACACTTAGGTTCCTGACGCGCCGCCGGGACATCCCTGCTGGAGAACAGTTCGGCGGACGGTCGGGCAACACCATGTCGCTGGACTTCAGGGCGAGCAGACCTGAGGTTGCCGCCTCTGTGACCGCTGACGAATTATTCCAAGAGTGGAGCTGGGGGGAATTCAACCAGGGTGCCGTAGCCTTCTATGAGGACTGGAAGCAGGGGGAGTTCGCCAAGCTCCGCAAGGAAAGGCTCGTCCGGAGGATAGAGCGCCACTTCGGGGAACTCATACGGAAGGGCGAAATCGAGATCCTCCTATGGGAGGGCGAAGGTCTCGTCACTGGTAAGAAGGTCCCGCGGAAGGAGTTCTACGAGTGCAGTCCGAAGGACTACACCGAATACACGAAAATAGAGATACCTCCCGTCCCGTACAGCGATGGAGCCACGAACGGCGAGGTGGTCTTCGATCTCTACCTCATGCCGGGGCCGAAGTCGGACAGGGACTACAGGCCCTTCCTCATGTACAAGGACAGGCCGGTAGGCGACTCGCCAATCACCCTGATTGGGGAGTTCGCGGAGGACGCGGTTTGGAACAGCTCCTACCTGACAGGCTATGTCAGGGCGAACTTCTGTGAAATCAACGAACTCAGGCTCGCGCTCAAGCCGGGAGCCGCCAGGGACTTCCTCTACCAGCAGCTGCTCAACGTGGAGGGGACTCTTGCGGCGGCTATCAAGGAGCACGCCAAGGGGCTGATCGACATCAGACGGAGCCAAGAAATCAACCAGCTAGTAAACAAGCTCCAGTCGTTCCTGAAAGCGAAGAAAATTTTCGACTTCAAGATGGCCAGGGAGTCCGGGTCGATTTCCACCGGGGAGGACGTGGAAATACTACGCGGATCGTCATCACCGGGCACGGATGCAGCGTCAGCGTCACCAAGGGCGGCAGGCGAGACGGTGGTAACGGGCGTTCCCACGCAGGTGGAGCCGCTCCCGAATGTCGTCCCGGGCAGCCAAGACGGCGTCCATACGGGGCAGACCGACTTCGGGGGCGCCGGAGGCGAGGGGGCGGACAAAAAGGAAGGCGGCCCCGGCGGGCCGGGATCGGAGGCGGGATATGGAAAGGACGGCTACAGGGACGCAGCAGGAGAACTGAACAAAATCCAGACCACCGAACAGCAGGTCTCCCCCGGAGATGGGGTCCCCGCAGGGGCAAAGACCTACAGGCGGAGGAAGCCGAGGGGGTTCAACATCATCACACAGGACAACGAATTCTCGGAGTGGCTCTCGGATTTCGACGAACTCACCTCAACGGTCATAGTGAACAGCGGCCACCAGAGATACAAGGCAAGGGACAACCCCGACGACCCCATCAACAAGGACCTGCTCGCCTATCTAGCGGAGCTCTACATCTGGGAGATCTGCAAGCTTGCCGGGAGGAAGAACAGCGAGTTCCCCGTGATGGAAACATTTCTCAATACCAAGTACGAATTCTTCGAGGTGAGCTAGATGTCCGGGAAGGAGGAAGCGCTGTCCGCGATAGCAACCATAGTGCCCAAGATACAGAGGGGGCAGGCGAAGGTCGGAAGCGCGATAGAGGCCTATGACACAAAGTACATGTGGGCACTCGGCGACGCGGTCCAGAAATACGCCGCCCTAACGCGAAGCGAGGAACAGGCAATAACCGAGATTCTGGCACACTTCGAGCCGGGCCTTCTCAGGTTCCAGCCGGCCCTCCTGAAGAAAGCCCTGACAGCGCGGAGGGCCTTCGCCTCCGACAGGGATTATCTGGATTACAGCAAAGGGATCAGCTACGGGAAGCTCAGGGAGGTACTCCCCGTACTGGACCCCGACTTCGCGCAAGCACTGGGGGTCCCCAAGGAGGAATTCACGAGGCTCAGGGAGTTGCTTCCAAAGCTGACCTATGAGGACACCCTTGCCGAGGTAAGGAAGATCAGGGAGAAGTACGACCCGGAGGGGATAGTGGTTGATTACGACCAGATCTGGGAGGACATGGAGGCCTCTGTCACCGCCCTCAGCAAGATGGTCAACGACAGGGACGAGAACGGGATGAAGCAATTCCGGCAGCTCTTCGACGCGCGCTTCGTGACAGACAGCAGGCGCCTCATGGCAGCGCTGAACGACGAGACAGGATTCAGGACCATCAGCGCCGGCCTCCCAAGGAACTTCGGGAAAGACATAGACACAAACTCGCCGGGACTCAAGGGGGAGATCAACCGCATCGTGCATAGCCTGTCCCTGCTCCGGAGTGCGGAACCTAGGGCACGAGACCGGTTCAGGGAAAGGGTGGGAAAGATGATGATTGGCGAGCTCGGGACGCTGATGAAGGCTGCGAGCAGCGATGAGGAGACAGAGAGGTACCTGCGGAGCAGGAAGATAATCGAGAGGCTGAAGGTGCCCTAGGCGAGCGAGATGAGCTCTCAGAGTCCCGGATTGGATTTCACCGTAGAGCAGCGGAAGATCATTTCCCAAGGGAACGGGCACCTCAGAATCATAGCCTGCCCCGGCTCGGGAAAGACCGAGGTGGTTTCACAGCGCATAGTGCGGCTCATCGAAGGGGGTGTTGCGCCGAAGACCATAGTGGCATTCACATTCACAGAGAAGGCCGCCGGGGAGCTGAAGTTCAGGATCCGCCAGATCCTCGAGGAGAGGTACCCGGACAGGGCTGACTTCGGGGACATGTTCGTCGGGACCATTCATTCGTTCTGCTTCCAGATGCTCAAGGAGCTGGTCCCAGAGTACCGATCGTACGACGTCTTGGACGACGCGAAAAGGGTGGCGTTCCTCTCGAAGGGGGCCAATTATTACTACAACATCGGCCTGGTGAGGCTGGAGAAGACCCACCACCTCTGGCACTACCAGACAATCGACAGGTTCATCGAAAGCGCCGACATCGTGATGACGGAGGATGTAAGCCCGGAAAGGATTACTGACAGGAGATTCGCAGAGTGTTACACGAACTACAGGACGCTCCTTGACAAGGAGAAGTATTTCGATTTCTCCTCGGTGATGCACACATTCGTTTCGCTCCTCAGGGATAACCC
>DAHVIE010000069.1:0-2788 GCA_027322035.1 Nitrososphaerota archaeon | reverse complement strand
TAGGCATCAAGGCGCTCAACGCCGTCGCAGTCCCTTACCTGATGGCCATGGATGACTCAGGGGCCCGGGAGGTGCTGAAGCATTACCGTATGCTCCTGGCGGAGTGGGCCGACAAGCGCAGGGAGCTCTACGAAGAGCCTGACGAGTACACCATCGTCAAGAACCGCGAGACGGTCCGGAAGAGGGTCACAGCCTGGGCTGAGCGGAACCTCATCCCCTGGATGGAGAAGATCGCGGACGCCAGCTGGGGGAAGGCGAACGTCGAGCCGGAGCTGCCCATCGTGATGATGACGCTGGGCGGCTACATGGGAGACCACCGATTCTCCGGCGGCGACGACGAGTTCGGGGACGACATCCTAGAGAAGAAGAAGGAGTAGTCTTGGAGGTCCAGGCCGTCGAGGAGGGAGAGCGTGATGAGAAGCCGTCCCGCATCAAGCTCGTCCGCTGGCTGAGCGTCCCTCGCTATCCTCCCTTCGACAAATATGGGGTCCCTCGCGGTCCAATCAAGGTCAGCAGGAAGTTCTACTCCTCCAAGCTGAAGCGCGTCTTCGATTTCACCTGGCCGGCGGTCTTCTGGGTGACCGCGAAGCAGTTCGCAGGGAAGAGCACCCTCATCGAGGACATAATGCTGGAGTACATCGACCACGGAGGGAAGGCCATCGACATCTTCAGCGCCGACGACGACGAAGGGCTCGGATGGCTGCTTTGGTTGCTGAAGCACCTTGAGCGGGGGGACAGAGGACACAAGGTCCTGCTGCTCTGTGGAAACAAAGTCGACCTGGCGTTCAGGGAGGGCTCTGTCGCGAGGAAGCTGGAGGAGGAAGGGAATCTCAAGTGGTCCCACATCGGGGAGCTGAAGTCCAGGAACCCCGACGACGTAAGGGCGTCCTACGCGAGACTTTCGGAGTACCAGGTGGTCCTCACCGTCCCGGCCTTCTTCTACAACGCGAACGAGATGTTCAACTCGCTAAGCGACCTGATAGAACTGCTCAAGCAGAGGGGGCGCGTCGTCTGGAGCAGGGACGGGAAGAGGGAGATCTATTGCCTGGCCGTCCGCGAGTCGAAGGTCCTTCTTGCGAGCCGGTACTATGCGGGGAAGATACAGAGCAGGCAGGACGCCGAGATGGACCTCATCGACCTTGTCGACAAGGCGTTCCACACCGGGGTAGCCCTCGCCTTCGATTCGCTCCGGTACATGTCGATCACGCCTGAGGTCCGCGATATCACGCACTTCACATTCATAAAAAAGCTGGGGAAGATGAAACTCCCGAGGGAGTTCAACTACGTCCTGAGGTTCGCCGCCCCCCGCTGGCTGCGCCGGATGCGCAAGGGGCAGTTCTGCTTGTACACGGACGAGGATGACGTCTTCTTCGGGGTCAACGAGCCGGTAGATTGGCACATCGAGAGGGGAGAGGCCATCATGGGGAAAGTCGGAATAGACGTCGTCGTCAACGAAAGGTCGAAGAGGCCTCAGAAAGACGAGGCTGAGGACGGGACTGAGCAGAGCGCTCTCGACGAAGGGAAAGGCGACGCCGGCCCGGCGACCAGGAAGTGGAAGGTATCAGATAGCGTCCACAAGAGGGTCGTCTCTCTCATCCTGGAGGAAGGGATGTCGTACTCGAGCGCCATAGCCAAGATGGAGGTGGGGGACGACGTCGACCCGCAGGCATCCGTCAAGATATCCCAGGGGACCGCGTATAACGAGGTCAAGGCGCACAGGGAGAAGCTGTGCCTATGCGACCAGGCCGAGGAGGGGCCCGAGCCGTGAGCGTTCATTCATTCAGTGGCTGTATAGACTCCCACCACCACCATTATGGACGATTGATTGACATCTCCGCGTTTGAACGCGGGGCTGAGCGTCGTTTTTCCTCAAACGACCGAATGAGGAAATTGAACAGAGGCCAGTTCGAAAGTTGAGCGCGAGCGAGAATCAAAGTCCCCTGAAGCGCCGGACGGCCTTCGCATACCTGCGAGTCAGCAGCAGGAAGCAGGACGAGGAGAACCAGAGGATCCAGATCGGGCGCTGGGCCCAGGAGCACGCCGTCGACGTCGACCCTGGAGGCTGGTTCGTGGATCACGCGGTGTCGGGGAGGAAGGTCCCGCCCCTCGAAAGGGACGGGTTCAGGTCTATGTACGACCTGGTGGCGGAGCTAAGGAAGCAGGGAACCGGTCCGTCCAACGTCCTTGTCTACGAGCTCTCCAGGGTGGGGCGCAGCTTCTGGGAGATGCTCGAAGTCGTTAGGGCCCTGGAGGAGAGCGCCCCGATCATCAGCACGTCGCCAAAAGAGTCGTTCCTGCAGATAGAGGACCAGTCGCTCAGGAGGTTCCTCCTTGCCATGCTCGCCTGGGCAGCCGAGAGAGAGGCGGACCTGATCAGCCAGAGGACCCTTGAGGGGCTCGAGAGGGCGCGTCAGGAGAGCAGGCACAGCGGGGTCGTCCCCCTGGGGTATTCGGTGGACCACACAGCGGAAGAATGCCAGCGGCTGGGCCATGACCCGAGGATCTGCAAAGTCCACGGCGTGCTGCGGCTCACCCCCGACGGCGAGGTCGCTTACGAGATGCACCTGGCTGACGCCGACGTCACGCCCAGGGAGATCAGGAAGAGGCTAGACGAGCTCACGCCCAAGCAGGCCTGGTCTCTCCTCCAGAACGTGAAGAAGCACGGGAGGGGGGGGACTATCGACTCTCTGTCAGCTGGCTGAATGCTCTTTCAACGACGTCCGTCGGCGTTGATCAGGTCGAACCCCTGCTTCACCGCGTCCAGGAGACAGTAGTGGCGCGAACCGGC
>DAHVIE010000057.1:0-5583 GCA_027322035.1 Nitrososphaerota archaeon | reverse complement strand
TCTAGACCAAGAGCATTCACGCACCGTCTGACGAAAAGCCGCCATGGCAGATGCTTCGGACTGCGACGTCCTAGTGGTGGGAACCGGGATTCTCGGCGTCGCCACCGCCTGCTGGCTCTCCGGGCTCTATGACTGCCGAATGACCCTGATCGACCTCGCCAGGTCTGCGGGGGCCCACACCTCGGCCAGGAACACAGGCGTCATCCACCGGCCCTACTGCCTGGACCCGGCGAAGAAGCGGGCGTTCGTCCGGACGGCGCTGCTCCCACACGGGCTCTGGAGGAAGCGTTCTCTATGCTTGACAGCCTCGCCCTGTTGTACAGCAAGACGCGCGCTATGATATATGTCTGGCCTGTTGGTAAGTCGTGTAGATGATTCCCATCTCCCCTGCATGCGGAGACATTACCTCGTTGACGGAAGGCCTGGTATCATGGGCCCGGGCGGGTACGGCCTGAAGCGGCTCCACATAACCTTCGGGGAGAGGAACTCCACGGAGAGGCTCTTCAGGACACTCAAGGAGAGGACGAGGCGGTTCTACAACGACATCTCCTCTCACAGGCTGGAGAACCTGAAGTCGTTCATGAGCCTCTTCATGACGTGGTACAACCACCATAGGAAGCGTCAGGAACTGGGGAGGATACCCCTGGAGGCGATGTTACCGTATGGTATCCTCTTATGCCTTTGTTTTTATAACCGGGAGTAATCTGGTTTCCTCATGAACAAGGCATTGAGCGTCGGGTTGCTCGCGACTATTGTTGTTGCCCTTCCCTGGCTCACTGTTTCTGTTGCTGCTAACCTGCAGGCATATCCGCCTCCCGTTCCGACTCGCATCGGCAACTGGTGCGCCGGAGCTAGTTGTCCAACATCCGTGACGAGTTTGTCTCCCATAACGGGCCAGGCGAATCCCGCATTGTTCCAGCTAGCTCTGCTCGCCGTTGCTGCCATATTCTTAGGGGTGAGTTACTATGCGTGGCGAAAGGGAGTCCGCAGCGGGCAGGACAGCCTATGGAACCTTCCGGCACTGCTAGTAGCCTTCGGATTATTCTATGTCTTTCTCATTGCATCATCTTTTCTTCAGGGCTACTCGTTCCCCGGGTCCGGGGTGATTTGGGCAAGTTCTTTCCCACTTTCATACCTGTCGACCTCCCTGGTTGTTATTGCGGGTGGTATCAGTGCGATGTGGATTCTCAGTCGGTCAGGAAGGACCCGCACTCTGCGAGCGCCCCCGGCCGCTGAGAGGAGTATTCAGACGACAGTGGCGGTATTACAAAAAGCAATAGATTCCTTGAGAAGAGGAGGCGCTCCTCGCTTGGTCATAATAAACTGTTACAGGTCGATGGAGGAGCTCCTCCAGGAAGGCGGTGTCATCAATGCCCCGTCGATGACGGTACGCGAGTTCGAGACAGCAAGCCGGGAAGCGTTCTCAATCGAATCAGGCCCGATTCATAGGCTTACCACCCTCTTCGAAAGAGCGAGATACAGCGAAGAGGAAATTGACGCGCCGCAAGCAGCCGATGCCGAGGCCGTACTTTCCGAGTTGAGGGAAGGGATGGGTAAGGTGCTCATGGCAAAGTGAAGTCCCGCAATATCCTTGGGTATATCATGGCCGCGCTGTTGGTCGTCGTTACGGTAGTCGGTCTGCGCGTTCCATATGAAACCGCAGTGGCCGCCGCGTCAGGCCTCGGAATTATTCTCGCGTTGCATTCTATATTATCAGGGACTCCGGTGCGCCCCTGGGTCTCCTCTCGGCACGAAGTGACCCCTGCCCCTGGACCGGTTGTGTTGCTCGTCGCCGGCATAAACAAAGCTAGGAAGGGGTCTTATTTTTCTCAAGCCCAAGTAGCACGTATCCTCCGTGCGGCCAAGCCGCGATGGACAAGCGAATCTGTATCCAAGGAGATTCTTGAACCGCCCAAGGAAGGCCACAGGTTGAAGGGGGATGAGTACGTGTCAAATCTTCGGGCTGTGATTGAGGTGTTGAAGGACGACTGAAGAGATGTCTGCGGAGGCCGAAGCTGTTCACCAGCGTATCATTACCGAAGTATCGAAGGCGATCATCGGCAAACGAGACGTGCTTGACTTGCTGCTCCTTGCGGTGGTCGCCGGCGGGCACGTTCTCATTGAAGACTTTCCTGGGCTTGCGAAGACCCTGATGGCGAAGTCGTTCGCATCCGCGCTTGGGCTCGGGTTCAGGAGAATACAGTTCACTCCTGATTTGCTTCCTGCAGACGTGACGGGGAGTTACGTGCTTGATCCTAGAAGTTCGAAGTTTGGGCTGAGGAAGGGGCCCGTGTTCACCAACATCCTCCTGGCAGACGAAATCAACAGGGCTCCTCCCAGGACTCAATCTGCTCTGCTTGAAGCGATGCAGGAGAAGCAGGTCACGATAGAAGGCGAAACCTTGAAGATGGACGACCCCTTCGTGGTGATAGCAACTCAGAATCCAATTGAATACGAGGGAACATATCCTCTCCCGGAAGCCCAGCTTGACCGCTTTCTGATGAAGCTGGGCGTGGGCTATCCGGAAGCAGTAGAGGAACGTGAAATCCTGAAGAGACGGGACCGGGCTATGTCGGACGACATCGAAGTCAATCCGGTGACAAAACCCGAAGGCATACGAATGATGAAGCGGGAGATTGAGAGTATCCATCTGGAGGATGTGCTCGAAGACTACATCGTCGGGATAGTGCGTGCCACCCGCGAACACAAGGACGTGGACGTGGGCGCCAGCCCCAGGGGATCGCTGGCCCTGATGAAGCTTTCGAAGGGCAAAGCCTTTCTTGATGGGAGAGGTTACGTCGTTCCGGACGACGTCAAGTCAATCGCCGTTCCGGCCTTGAGTCACAGGTTAGTGCTGAAAGCCGAAGGGTGGATGAAGGGGAAGCGACCCGAAGCCGTCGTCGAAGAGGCGCTACGCTCTGTGCCTGTCCCCAAGGTCGACTGACCAGTTGTTTTCCCGCAAGTTCGGCCTGTTGATGGCTTTCGGGATATGGACTTTCGTGTTGGGGTTGCTGCTTGGCAACACTGCGCTTATCCTCTCCATTGTGCCCGTGGGATTGTACCTCGCGCTCAGCTTGCTCGTTTCACGTCCTCACCTTGGGGTTACTGTGAATCGGGTCCTCCCAGAGGGCCAGATCTATGAGGGCGAGGAGGTGCGAGTCTCCCTTGCAGTAACGAACAAAGGAACGTCTGTCGACCTAGAGCTTGTCGATCTGTTGCCGCAGGGGGTCGAGGTCACAAAGGGGACTAATCACGTCTTCGCCGCTCTGAATGAGGGGGATCGGCGGAGCTTCTTCTATTCTTTCACTCCTCGACTATTCGGCGCATACACTTTGGGTCCGATAAGGATCAGGACCACTGATCGGTCGTCGGCAAGGTATGAGGAGACAATGATGGGATCCTTCGGCTCCTTGAGGGTATATCCAGAGGTCAAGTATCTGAATCGGGTCGAGTTGCGACACCCCCACCCTCGCAACTGGCCGGGCGAGACAGTGACGCGGCGGCCGCGACAGGGGCTGGAATTCTACGGGATAAAGGAGCATAGCCCTGATGAGCCATTCCGACGTATTAACTGGAAGGCCACCAGCCGAAGCGGCCGTCTCATGGTGAACCAGTACATGGACGAAGCAGGGGGGGAAATTTTGGTCGTACTGGATTCTCGGTCGATTTCGAGAGTCGGCGTACATCCAGACACAACGGAAGCATATTCAGTGCGCGCCGCGGCCGCCCTTTCCTACCGCCTTCTTAGGGACAAGAACAGGGTAGGTCTCCTCGGAGTTGGGCGACATCTGATCAAAGTTCCTGTGGGATCTGGGAGGCGCCATTTCGAGAAGATGATGATTGGTTTGGTGTCCACAGAAACGACTACCACCGATGAATGGGGTCTCGATATCGCCCCGTATTACATTTCACTCTTTTTTTCGCGAATGGTCCAAATCATCTTGGTTTCCCCTGTTGTCGACGGCATGCCCATTGCCTTCGTCTCGGACTTGGCACACCGGGGATACAACGTGCTCGTGCTTTCTCCTTCACCAGTGCAGCTGGATGTTGTCAATGGAGGGGACGCTCATACGGTGAGCCTCGCTAGGGAACTCGCAACAATCGACAGGAACCAAAGGCTTTCAACCATGAGATCGCACGCTCACGTGATCGACTGGGACCCATCGACCTCCTTGAAGGATGCCCTTGAAGGACTGAGAGTATCATGGCGATTGCGAAGGCTCGCATAGATTCCCTGTTGCTGCTGCGGCTTTCCGGGATCGGGGGGTTCGCCGCCCTGTCGTTTGCGGTCTATCTTATCTCAGAGGGGGAATCGATGGCGCCTATCCTCGTCCTTGGCATGTCGCTGAGCTATGGAGTGTTGGTGACTGGAATAGTAACCAGGCGACCTGATTTCGAAGTCTTGGCCTGGTTGATGCTTGGCTCAGAGTTGCTCTTGATTGTTGCTGGGTATGAAGATAGTTCATACCTCTTGGTGGCGGTAGGGGCCCTTGCGGTGGTAGCTTTAGCAGACTTCGAGCATTCGGTTGCCATGCTGCATCCTCAAGGCGGCGAGGCCATCGACGGTTATCAGGAATCTGCTCGCCGGGACCTCCTACGTAGAAGAGCAGCGAAGATAGGTCTGGTGGCAGGAGGATCCTTGACGATGACTGTCCTCGGCGTCAGCCTAGCACCTCCGCTTATCCTTTCGGGCGAGAGTGCCGCGGTTGTAGGCGTCCTAGCGGTTGTCGTGATCTTACTTGTTGTGCTGACGGTTCGTCTGGAACACTGAAATCTGTTTCACTGTGGATGGATAGTCTGTCGCAGTTTGCCGGACCTCCAATCTTGGCATGAGGTAGGAGTTCGCTATCATCACGGAGATAAGAGGTACTCGATGCCGTCATTGATGACCTTGTACCAATGACGGCTTTGCTCAAGCTTCTTGGCTCCTCAAACGGCTAGTTCTCGGATATCTAGAACTTTAAAATGCACCCATCTCACCAGAGTCTGACCAATGAATCCCGAAGTCACAAATCGCAGGGATGCCAAGGCCCCCTTTTCGAGCAGGAGCTGAAAGTACCATTTGGATAGAAATTCGGCTTTAGATTCAATAGATCGAGTACCCAGGTTGAAGTTTCAGCACTTACCGGTGAAACTACCCGACAACAGGATAATGATTGGGTTCCAGTTTCCAATGGCGGTTGAAATCAGAGACGACGGAGAAGACACTATCTGGAGGGTTTTGTCATTGGTAGATGGGCGAAATACAATCAAAGAGATAATTGACAGTTGTAGTGGTCTGAATCCTCCCATAGGGGCGCGGAACGTTAATCACATCTTGGAGACTCTTTTCTCCAAGGGTCTACTAGAGGACACGACCGAACCGATTCCAAAGGAACTTACGGCGAAGGATTTGCAGAGGTTTGATAGATCGTTCAATTATTTCTCCCTTGCCGACCACACGGCCTTGCGACAAAATTACTTCCGTAGCGGGCTGAGGAACTCTGGTTGCACGTACGCCATGTAGACACACCTCCTGATGTTGTAGGTGTACACCCGGAGGGACCCCGCGGCGTCCCTCCTCCAAGTGAGCCTCCTCCTGAT
>DAHVIE010000051.1:0-4131 GCA_027322035.1 Nitrososphaerota archaeon | reverse complement strand
CACCGCTCCTGGCCTGCGAAGCGTTGCCGTTAGAAGAAAGCGAGGTCGAGCCGACCGAGGAGATACACCCCATCCTCGAGAAGATGGAGCACGGGAAGTTCTACAGGCTCACCGAGCTGTACGAGCTGACCTACGGCAGGGAGTTCTTCGTCGACTTCCAGCGTAACGACGACAACAAGACCCTGTGGCTCTTCGTGGCGAAGGTCCTTAACCTGCAGACGTACCTCGAGGTCCTGGTGGTCCTGGGGAGGCTCAAGACGGGGAGGAGGAAGGGGGAGGAGGAAGAGGAGGTCAACGTCGCTGGGCACAAGGTTCTCGGCGGCCCGGTGGTGTACTACGCCAGAAAATAGGCCCCGACCGCTCCTCAGACCACGATCATCGTCAGCGTGCTCCTGACGTTGTCGAGCCTGCGCACCTTGCCCTCCAGTATGCCCTTTATCCCCCCTATGCTCTCGGCCTCGACCCTGGCGACGATGTCGTACACGCCGTAGACCTGATGCACCTCTCCGATACCCGCGATCTCCTTCAGCCTGGCGAGGACCTCCTCCTCCGTCCCGAGGTTCACGTTCAGCAGGACGAAGGCGGTGGCCATCTTCGGCGCACTCAAGGCGGTCGTACGGTATAAACACTACAGGCGGCTTCTTGGTTCTGTATACTTCCCGTCAGATTCGTTCCCCTGTAAACTGTCGTTGGATGGCTCAGTTGCCACCTACCTAAAAGAAATAGATACGCCATTCACCTTCGGCGACCTTATGAACAAAGGATTCCTTGGCACAGAAGACTACGAGGGAAGCGGTCGTTGGAAGTATCGAGAAGTTCCAATAAAAGACAAGGTTGGTCGTAATCTGCGGCTGTGGAATATGGGAGCTGTCATTCCGAAAGGCAAATCGAAGAGCGACATACTTCACTACAAAGCAGAAAGGCTTGTTTGGGGCCAACAATCGGATGACCCAGAGAAAGTGTCAATAATTGAAGAGCTTTTGTGGGATGACGGGAGAAAGGAACTTCGCTTTTGCTATCGGACAATGAGTGCCAAGAAGGGCGCGTGGACATGGGGTCAATATGCTCTAATTGCGCCTAAAACAGATATTGAAGAGCTACTCAACCTTGCGGCAGTGAAAGGGATGCTGTCTTTGGGCGGTCAAACTTAGCGGCATTCTGGATTATCGTCAACCACTTATTGTCGCCTTCGATGACTATCCCCGCTGCCTCGGCATGGTCTCCCGACGGCCAGGACGCGCCGATAAGCCTTGTCGGAAAGGGTTGTACATGATATGTCTGACAGGCTTAACTATCCACGGCTGTTTGGGAGGGGCATGCCTCGAATCGAGCTCTACGAAGGGTCGAAGAAGGTCGCAGACATAGGCCTCCCAGAGAAGAAGTTCAGCACCGGGTCGGTCGGCTACTGGGCCACCCAGAAGGTCGAGATCGACGGGAAGAGGTACCAGTGCCAGTTCCAGATGGTGGAAATCGGGAGCAAGCAGAAGAAGGACTGATCGGAAGCTGCCTCCAGAGAGCGGCCGCGGGGGGGCGGGAGGGGGCTTTCGCTTCTGCGCTTTCTATTACAGCAGCCGAAAGAATCTCGTGACGCCGCAAAAGAGCGCCTGGCTCTCTCAAGTTAGCCTGCAACAGTGACCGTTGCGGTACCCTCCGCCTTCTCTTCTGCACCCCCAAGCATCTCCGTACAGTCCCGCCCCATATGCGGCTTTCACCTGCTTGACCGCATGACGAACCGTGGGTTACTAACTCCTCGCGCTGGTCCTGCTCGCCCTGATCCCTGTCGTCGTGTTTCGTCCCTTTCATCGCAAGGAGTACGGCCGTCCTTCGATGACACTTCGGGGGGAGGTCGTCAGGAGCCGCTCGGAGAAGGCAATTGCGGACTGGCTCTTCCGAAGAGGGATCAGGTACGCCTACGAGCAACCCGTCTTCGACCCGCGCGGGCGCAGGTGGGCGTCCCCGACTTCTACCTCCCCGACTACGGCGTCTACGTGGAGTACTGGGGGCTCGTCGGGAAGGACAGGGGGTACGAGGACCGGATGGCGCTTAAGATAGAGCGGTACCTCAGGAACGGGGTCAGGGTGGTGTCCCTCTACCCCGGCGACCTGCGAGACCTCCGGCTCGGCGATTAGATTCAAACTGGGACGGGTGTAAGAGAGGTGCGGCGGAGACGCAATGAACCCTATACAAGGTGATTATATCCAATCATCTCGCACACGACGTTGTCGGTTCAAACTGGAAGGGATCAGCCTAGACAATTAGGCGAATCCTCTGTAGTATACTGGTTCGGCCCCTCTCGGACTCGATACAAGTTTGTGACCAAATGGAACCCGAACTTGGTAAACTCCACGAAGCATATCCCAATCTCGCTATCCTTAAGTTGTTCAGCAGGTGAAACATCACAACTCAACATGTCGGAAGTAGCTCAACTCAAGGCGCTTTTTCAAAATGCAAGAGTTGCCTTCCTAGATCTCATGCAGAAGGTGGTGAATCAAACGAACCTGCTTTCAAAGGCCTACGGAACCGACGATGCAAGATTCATGTTTTTCCAACACTTCACGGCATTGAATGAGTGGCTCTTGATATCCCTTGATACTTCCGTGGAATTAACGAGTGATAACGGCGAGAGAGTGAACAGATACGTCATCATGGACGCAGAGACTAGGATTCACTACCTCCTTACTCATGACCAATTCAACCGGCAGGCATACGTTACGCTTGCCATGTTCTATTTAGAAGATTTCGTGAAGAGTTTGATGAGAGGAATACAAGAGCCGCCGACAGGGACGTACTTTGCTTTCACAAGGGATTTCTTGAATCGGCTTGGAATTACCAATCCACAAAAGCACCGAATCATGAATGCTCCATACCAGCTACGAAATGCCTTGCACAACAACGGATATCCGAGCCGCGACTTCGATATAACGTTGAATGGCAATCACTATGTTTTCCAGAAGGGTAAGCAGCTCGGATTTACCGGCTGGAATCATCTTCATGTCTTCTTTGACGAACTTTTTGATGTTCTTGTCGAGGTCGTCAATAATCCAACAATCAGAAGCGTTTCGTCAATTCCACACTCCTACATCGTAAGAACCGATTAGCAGTCTCTAGAAGCTCGTAAGAGCGACTAGTTCAGCCGGCGGACTAACTGTAGCCCAACGCATGGATGAGGTATTCCCGGCGGAGGCCAATGAACCCTATACATGGCTAGATGGCCCTTCTGGGACCTCTTTTGTCACGCGACTTGTCACCAAGAATGGGTCGACTGAACAGAACCTTGCGGCTCAATACCTTGAATGAGAGACCGCCAGTACATGCAACTGAACTTCAACGAACTCGACGTCGTCGAACGGCATCTCTTCACAGAATCCTGCTCTTAGCCAACCTGTTGGCTAGGCGGGTAATCTCCGCCCCGTCTTCGACCCTCTTCATTGGACGCTGCGAACAGGGGAGACGCAACGCGCCCTACGTGAGAGCCGCAAGCGCTTCCAGAAAGTACTCCGGGAACAGCTCCTTGTGCCTCCGCACGAACCACGGGAAGTTCGAGTCGAGCACGTATGTGACCGCGTGGTCGGTGTCGCTCCTTATGCTGCGCCCGTATGTCTGGACCAGCCTCATGGCCGTCTGCCAGTCGTACCACCCCTGGTCCTTCTGCATCTCGACCCTGGTCCTCCTCTCTGACAGGACAGGGTGCGGCACCTTGACCAGGACCTGGAACCTCGACAGCTCGTCCTTCAGGTACACCCCCTGGTAGAGGCTGAGGGAGATCAGGACCGACTCGTCCCTGGAGCCGTGAGCCTGCAGGAGGGCCGACCTGGAGGAGACGTTCTCCGTGCTCTGCAGCCTCGCCCTGTTGTACTCCGAGACGTGGTCCATGATGTACCTCGCCTGCTGGTAGGACGTGGTGTGGATCACCCCCCTCTCCCCGGCGTGGCGCGTCATCACCTCGTCGACGGCCCCGGCTATGGTCCCGAGGGACGCGTCCATGGTGGTCCTGCTCGGCTGGGCCTGTTCCTGGCCATTTTCATAATGTCGATGAGTTGGATATTGACACTACAAGCTCTTGGCGGTTTGACCACCTTCTTCCCCGCACAAGTGGAGATACAGCTAGGACTCGGGCTATTCATGCTTGGC
>DAHVIE010000050.1:0-2983 GCA_027322035.1 Nitrososphaerota archaeon | reverse complement strand
CGTCGCCACCAGCGCCTCGAGTTCCATCTTCCGTGGGCGGTAGCTGGCGCCATCCATGCCGCCTGGCTCGGAAGCGCCGCCCTTCAGTGTTTTCCCTCTCTGCCCCTCTTCTTTTTTGCGCGTTTTCCTGTTCCGTTGGTGTTCAAGTGCGCCCGCGGCTGTCCGAGGCGTTGAAACTCCTCCGGGCCTCCTCCTGCTGGCGCTGGCGGCGTCCCCGCTCCTCCCGCTGGTCCTGCTCGCCCTGACCCCTGTCGTCGTGTTTCGTCCCTTTCATCGCAAGGAGCACGGCCGTCCTTCGATGACACTTCGGGGGGAAATCGTCAGGAGCAACTCGGAGAAGGTCATAACGGACTGGCTCTTCCGGAGCGGGATCAGGTACGCCTACGAGCAGGCCGTCTTCGACCCCCGCGGGCGCAGGATGGGCGTCCCCGACTTCGACCTCCATGACTATGGCGTCTACGTGGAGTACTGGGAGCTCGTCGGGAAAAGCAGCGGGTACGAGAAGCGGACGGCGCTTAAGACGGAGCGGCACCTCAGGAGCGGGGTCAGGGTGGTGTCCCTCTACCCGGGCGACCTGCGAGATCTCGGCTCTGCACTCGGATTCAGACTAGGACGGGTGCAAGAGAGGAGGGCGGGGACGCAACGAACCCTACGTGCGGCGACAGCCCAAAGTCAAATTCAGAGTCTGGGTATTATATTGGGGGAATTCTTAGGGCGATACGTGCAAAGGAAGGACGGTGGCTGGAGTTGGAATTCTATCCCGACTTGGGGGGCGTTCCTTATTGCTCTTCTCACCCTTTTGGGAGGCGTCTTCGGGTCCACATATGTCCAGAACACCTTCGTCAACAATCAGATTTCTTCGCGGAACGGAGGCACCACCGTCAATGTTACCTCTTACAGCGTTTCTACTTTGGCCCCGCCAAACACCTTAATCAAGGAATTCACTGGAATGACCAAGACTCATTCTGGCTATTCCACTGCAAACTACGGCGCTGACTTCGGCTGGTGGGTCGCTAACGTGTCTCTCTGGACGACGCTCTCGGTCAATTATCTCAATGGCCAATGTGGTAACGGATACACGTGTACCGTGAGCTTTGGATCCACACCTTGCGTACCGAGTGGCCAGAATCTCTTGTTATGCGAGGGCTACACCTACGCTCCCAATTGCAACTCGGCATCTTGCTACTTCACCGCGCCTGGTCAATCACAAGACTTTTCGAGGCAGAACATCTACATCGCCATATTCTGTTACTTCGGTTCGGACAACTTTACCATCTTCGCTTACAACTGACCTCCCTTGTCGAAAACCCCCTCTTGAGGATAGAGTAGCGGGGGATTGAACCTTCGACAACTTGGCGGAGGCGCAATGAACCCTATGCGCGGATGCCAGTCCCGAGGAAGTAACGCTTTATTGGCTAAGGGAGTGGATGCCAACGCATGCCTGACACATCACAGCCATGGATTGCCGAAGCCCGAGCGTATTCGACAGAGAGCAGGATCGATTTGGAGGCGTCAAAGCTACTCAAAGCGTCAACTTATGTTGGAATCAAAAGGCGTCGGTTGTATCTTCTCCAGCAAGCGTTAGAGAAGGCAGTCAAGAGTTTCATGCCCTTAATGGTTGTCCAGCTCAGAAGTGCACCGAGAATGGCTACTTACCGCATGGAGTTCAAGAAGGCGAAATCACCCAAGAATTTAGAGGCTGTAGTGATTTTGCGAGCCAGAATAGAAAGGTTCGCACACCGGGTAACAAACTCGAAAGAGCTAGGTCACGATCCCGCTGGAAAGCTTCAGCTCAAGCCCTTCATCGAAGACTTGTATCTGTTCCTTGAGCTGACCGGCTTGCCGAAGGAGGAGATGGCGCCAGTCCGTCAAGCAATCGAATCTCTTGAGACGAACGATCCTACTGAGCTGTTCCCAAAAATCGAGGCTGCGGCTCACCGGAGGTTAGCATTGTCCGACTCGAGCCAAACCAGGCTTCGAGCAGAATCGAAATCCAAGGACAAGACCCTCACGCCTCTGATTCGCGTGGTTGACGAAGTTCTTGTGCCTAATTGGTTCGGCTATCTCGGGGAAATCGTCCTTTACATCGCCCTTGCGTCCAAGTTAGCAAGGTATGAACAGTCGTGCAGATACCCTAGTCAAGGGGCCGTTCCGGAACTGGTAATCGAAAACATTGACTTGATTGAGCATTACACTGAGATATTTGTTGGGTGGATTGAGGCACTCTTCTTACCTATCAAAGATGGTCTCATTCCTTCCACCAATGGTGGCCAACGCAATGTATTAGGTACTCTCGGCGGAGGCGCAATGAACCCTAAATACGAGCCGCAAGCGCCTCCAGAAAGTACCCCGGGAACAGCTCCTTGTGCCTCCCCACGAACCACGGGAAGTTAGAGTCGAGCACGTAGGTGACCGCGTGGTCGGTGTCGCTCCTTACGCTGCGCCCGTATGTCTGGACCAGCCTCAGGGCCGTCTGCCGGTCGTACCATCCCTGGTCCCTCTCCATCTTGACCCTGGTCCTCCTCTCTGACAGGTCTGGGTACGGCACCTTGACCAGGACCTGGAACCTCGACAGCTCGTCCTTCAGGTCCACCCCCTAGTAGAGGCTGGGGGAGATCAGGACCGACTCGTCCCTGGAGCCGTGGGCCTGCAGGAGGGCCGACCTCGAGGAGACGTTCTCCGTGCTCTGGAGCCTCGCCCTGTTGTACTCCGAGACGTGGTTCATGATGTACCTCGCCTGCCGGTACGAAATAGTGTGAATCACCCCTCTTTCCCCCGCGTGGAACAGCATCACCTCGTCGACGGCCCGGGCTATGGTCCCGAGGGAAGCGTCCATGGTGGCCCTGCTCGGCTGGGCCTGTTCCTGGCCATTTTCATAATGTCGATGAGTTGGATATTGACACTACAAGCTCTTGGCGGTTTGACCACCTTCTTCCCCGCACAAGTGGAGATACAGCTAGGACTCGGGCTATTCATGCTTGGC